>NZ_CP096034.1:0-1200000 GCF_023115465.1 Gottfriedia acidiceleris
ATGTTAAACCCTAAATATACTTTTGATACATTTGTAATTGGTTCGGGCAACCGTTTTGCACACGCAGCATCATTAGCAGTTGCTGAGGCGCCAGCAAAAGCCTATAACCCACTATTTATATATGGGGGAGTTGGGTTAGGGAAAACCCACTTAATGCATGCAATTGGGCATTATGTACTCGAACATAATCCGAATGCAAAAGTCGTTTATTTATCATCGGAAAAGTTTACAAATGAGTTTATTAATTCTATTCGTGATAATAAAGCCATTGAATTTAGAAATAAGTACCGTAATGTAGACGTACTACTTATAGATGATATTCAGTTCTTAGCTGGAAAAGAACAAACTCAAGAAGAGTTTTTCCATACTTTTAATACTCTTCATGAAGAAAGTAAACAAATTGTTATCTCAAGCGACCGACCACCTAAAGAAATTCCTACATTAGAAGATCGACTTCGCTCACGATTTGAATGGGGCCTTATTACGGATATTACACCACCAGATTTAGAAACTAGGATCGCGATTTTACGTAAAAAGGCTAAGGCTGAGGGGTTAGACATTCCAAATGAGGTAATGTTATATATTGCAAATCAAATTGATACGAATATTCGTGAATTAGAAGGAGCTCTTATTCGCGTAGTCGCTTATTCATCGTTAATTAACAAGGATATAAACGCTAGCGTGGCCGCTGAAGCCTTAAAGAATTTAATTACAGCGACGAAGCCTAAAACAGTATCAATACACGACATTCAACGAACAGTTGGAGAATTTTTTAGTATTAAATTAGAGGATTTTAAAGCAAAGAAACGCACAAAATCCGTAGCCTTCCCAAGACAGATTGCAATGTATCTTTCAAGAGAGCTTACAGACCATTCTTTACCTAAAATAGGAGAAGAGTTTGGAGGCCGAGATCATACAACTGTTATTCATGCGCATGAAAAAATTTCAAAATTAATTGAAACTGACTCACAGCTGCAATCTCAAGTTAAAGAAATCAATGAAAAATTAAATCAGTAGAGTTATATACCTGTGCATAACTTACTCTCTTTTTTACACAGTCTATCCACATGTTGATAGACTTATTTTTCTTTAATAAAATGTAGTTATCCACAAATCCACAGGCCCTACTACTATTACTATATTATTTTATAAATTATATAAGGAGTACACACAATGAAATTTACTGTACAAAAAGATCATCTTGTTAAAGCTGTACAAGAGGTTATGAGAGCTGTTTCATCAAGAACAACAATTCCAATCTTAACTGGCATTAAATTAGTCGTTACAAATGAAGGACTAACTTTCACAGGTAGTGATTCAGATATATCGATAGAATCTTATTTACCAACAGTAGTAGATGATCAACAACTAGTTGATGTAAAACGAACTGGAAGCATTGTATTAAATGCTCGATATTTTAGTGATATTGTAAAAAAATTACCTTCGGATTTTGTCGAATTAGAATCTGATAATAATTATGTAACAACAATAAGAGCGGGAAAAACTGAATTTAGCTTAAATGGTTTTGACTCTGAGGAATACCCACTACTTCCTCAAATTGAAGAACATGAAACAATTTCTATTTCTGCAGATTTATTAAAATTTATGATTCGTCAAACAGTTTTTGCAGTATCAACTTCAGAGACTAGACCAATTTTAACCGGTGTAAACTGGAAAATTGAAAATGGTGATCTAACTTGTATTGCCACAGATAGCCATCGACTAGCTTTAAGACAAGCTAAAATTGACGGAAGTTCGATAACAAGTGAATTTAAAGCTAGTGTAGTAATTCCTGGGAAAAGTCTAAATGAATTAAGTAAAATTTTAGATGATAATAATGAAAAAGTAGAAATCGTCTTAACAGAACATCAAGCTTTATTTAAGACAAAACATCTATTGTTCTTTACTCGATTATTAGAAGGTAATTATCCTGATACATCAAAGTTAATTCCAAGTGAAAGCAAAACGGAACTAACTGTAATGACTAAGGAATTCTTACAAGCTATTGACCGCGCTTCTTTACTAGCAAGGGAAGGTAGAAATAATGTTGTTCACCTAGAAACAGTTGGTAATTCAGTAGTGAATGTTTCTTCTTATTCTCCTGAAATCGGTAAAGTAGTAGACGAAATTGTTTGCGAGGATATTAAAGGTGAAGAGCTAAAAATCTCATTTAGTGCGAAATATGTTATGGATGCTTTAAAAGCAATTGAAAGCCCGGAAATTTATATTCAGTTTACAGGGGCTATGAGACCATTTTTAATCCGTACTGTAAATGATTCAAGAACATTGCAATTAATTTTACCAGTTCGCACATACTAGTTAGTAAATTCTATCGAAAGGGGCTGACCTAATAGAATGCACTAGCAATCTCCAACGAGCGGAATGAATAAAGTATTTATTCTACAGTTTGTTTGGGGAGTGCATAGTACATTTAGGTCAGTCTTTTTGTACTTAATAGACAAAATAAGGGTTAAGTGTTTTTTTTCTTACAGAAGTTTAGTACAATTAAGGAATGGATAAATGAGGGTGATAAAAAATGAAAACAGAAAAAGTGAAAATAAATACAGAGTATATTACATTAGGTCAATTTTTAAAGCTTGCGGGTGTAATTGATACAGGTGGAATGGCTAAATGGTTTCTGTCGGAGCATGAAATCTTTGTAAACAATGAACCTGAGAACAGAAGAGGAAAAAAATTAGTATTAAATGATACAGTTACTATAACTGGAAAAGGTTCGTATATTATAACTTCATAAGTTTTGGGGGAATCCCATTGTATATTAAAGATTTACAACTAAAACAATACCGTAATTATGAAAAACTTGAATTAAATTTTCAAAATAATGTTAATGTCATTATTGGTGAGAATGCTCAAGGTAAAACAAATTTAATGGAGTCCATTTATGTGCTAGCTTTAACAAAGTCCCATCGAACAAGCAATGACAAAGAAATGATACGTTGGGATGAAGAATATGGTACAATAAAGGGTACGTTACAGAAAAAAAATCAGCAAGTAACACTACAGCTAATCCTCTCAAAGAAAGGTAAAAAAGCAAAGCTGAACCATCTTGAACAGATGAAGTTAAGTCAATATATAGGCGTGATGAATGTCGTTATGTTTGCACCGGAAGATTTACATTTAGTAAAAGGTAGTCCGCAAGTGCGTCGTAAATTCCTAGATATGGAACTAGGACAAGTTTCGCCTGTATACCTACATGAACTAAGTCAGTACCAGAGAATCCTCCAACAGCGAAATTCACTACTAAAAACATTACAAACTAGCCGAGATCGGAACTATTTAATGCTTGAAGTGCTAACATCTCAGCTTGTAAAACATGCCATGAAAATAATTGAAAAACGAATTTCGTTCATCAAATTACTACAGGATTGGGCATCGCCTATTCATAGTCAAATTTCTAGAGAGACCGAAAAGCTAGAAATAATATATAAACCAAGCATTAATGTATCAGATTTAACAGATTTGACGAAAATGGAAGATGAGTACATAAAACTATTCGAAGCTGAAAAAGAGCGTGAAGTATCAAGAGGTACAACATTGCTTGGTCCGCATAGAGATGATTTGGTTTTTATGGTAAACGATAAAAACGTTCAAACTTTTGGATCGCAAGGACAGCAGCGGACAACAGCTCTTTCATTAAAACTAGCAGAAATTGAACTGATTAAAGAAGAAGTTGGAGAATATCCTATACTTTTATTAGATGATGTTCTTTCAGAGTTAGATGACTATCGTCAAACACACTTATTAAATGCAATTCAAAATAAAGTGCAGACGTTTGTCACAACAACAAGTGTTGACGGAATTCAGCACGAAACGATAAAACAAGCTAATATTATAAATGTTTCACATGGAACAATTATAAATACTTCACGATAAATAATTTATAAAATTTCTACTACCACGCCTAATAAGCATAGCTGAAATTTACTAATTCTTTTATGTAAAATAAAAAAAGTAGGTGAGTGTTCATGACAATGGATCAAAAGATGCAAGAACATAATTATGATGAAAATCAGATACAAGTTCTTGAAGGTTTAGAAGCTGTACGTAAAAGACCGGGTATGTATATCGGTTCAACGAGCGGAAAAGGATTACATCACTTAGTATGGGAAATCGTTGATAACAGTATAGATGAGGCATTGGCTGGATACTGTGATGAGATTAATGTAACGATTGAAGAAGATAATAGTATTACAGTTAAAGATAATGGCCGTGGGATTCCAGTAGGTATCCATGAGAAAATGGGTAGACCTGCTCTAGAAGTAATTATGACGGTACTTCATGCGGGTGGAAAATTTGGCGGTGGTGGATACAAAGTATCTGGTGGATTACACGGGGTAGGAGCTTCAGTAGTAAATGCGTTGTCTACTTTGCTAGAAGTTCACGTACATCGTGAAGGTACTATTTATTATCAACAATTTTCTAAAGGTATACCGGTTGCAGATATGAGTATCGTTGGTGAAACTGATGTTACGGGTACTATTACACATTTTAAACCTGATTCAGAAATTTTCACTGAAACCATAGTTTATGACTTTGATACTTTAGCAAACCGTTTAAGAGAATTAGCGTTCCTTAATAGAGGTATTCGCTTAACGATTGAAGACCGTAGAGAAAATAAACAAACGAAAGAATTCTATTACGAAGGTGGAATAAAATCTTACGTTGAACATTTAAATCGTTCTAAAGAAGTAATACATGACGAACCAATTTTTGTTATTGGTGAAAAAGATGGAATTAGTGTAGAAATTGCACTTCAATATAACGAAAGCTATACAAGTAATATATATTCATTCACGAATAATATTAATACTCACGAAGGTGGTACGCACGAGGTTGGATTTAAAACAGCTTTAACTCGTGTTATTAATGATTATGGTCGTAAGAATGGTTTAATTAAGGATCAAGATAGCAACTTATCTGGTGAGGATGTACGTGAAGGATTAACGGCGATCGTTTCTGTTAAACATCCAGATCCACAGTTTGAGGGTCAAACAAAAACTAAGTTAGGTAATAGTGAAGTTCGTACGATTACAGAGCAAATTTTTGGCGAAAACCTTGAAAAGTTTTTATTAGAGAATCCTACAGAAGCTAAAAAAATAGTTGAAAAAGGTTTAATGGCGGCTAGGGCTCGTGTTGCTGCTAAAAAGGCTCGTGAGTTAACGAGAAGAAAAAGCGCTTTAGAAGTATCAAGTTTACCTGGGAAATTAGCTGATTGTTCTTCAAAAGATTCTTCTATTAGCGAAATTTATATCGTTGAGGGTGATTCAGCGGGCGGAAGTGCTAAACAAGGACGAGACCGTCACTTCCAAGCAATTCTTCCTTTACGTGGAAAAATTATTAATGTAGAAAAAGCTCGACTTGATAAAATTTTATCTAATAACGAGGTTCGTTCAATGATAACTGCTTTTGGTACCGGAATCGGTGATGATTTCGATATCGAGAAAGCACGATACCATAAAATTATATTGATGACGGATGCTGATGTAGATGGTGCCCACATCCGTACTTTATTGTTAACGTTCTTATATCGTTATATGCGTCAAATCATTGAAAGTGGTTATATTTATATTGCTCAACCACCTTTATATAAAATCCAACAAGGGAAAAAAATACAATATGCTTATAATGATCGACAAATGGATGAGATTATGTCGACTTTAAATGCAGTACCAAAACCTGTTATCCAACGATATAAAGGTCTAGGTGAAATGAACCCTGAACAGTTATGGGAAACTACAATGAATCCAGAAACTAGAACGTTACTACAAGTTAACCTTCAAGATGCGATCGAAGCGGATGAAACGTTTGAAACATTAATGGGTGAAAAAGTAGAGCCAAGACGTAACTTTATTCAAGATAACGCTAAATATGTAAAGAATTTAGATATTTAATAAGTATTTGTAAGGAGCTTTATGCTCCTTTTCTCAGTAGATACGGAAACTAAAGGGAGGTGCCGATGTTGAGTGAAAATCAACAAATTAAAGAAATAAATATTAGTCATGAAATGCGTAATTCCTTCCTAGATTATGCAATGAGTGTAATTGTTTCTCGAGCGTTACCAGATGTACGAGACGGCCTAAAGCCTGTTCATAGAAGAATTTTATATGCAATGAATGATTTAGGTATGACTGCTGAAAAAGCCTATAAAAAGTCAGCGCGTATCGTTGGAGAAGTAATTGGTAAGTATCACCCGCATGGTGACTCTGCTGTATATGAAACAATGGTACGTATGGCTCAAGACTTTAATTTTAGATATATGTTAGTAGATGGCCATGGGAATTTTGGATCAGTTGATGGAGACGCGGCAGCGGCGATGCGTTATACAGAGGCTAGAATGTCTAAAATTTCGATGGAATTAATTCGTGATATTAATAAAAACACGATTGATTACCAAGATAACTACGATGGTTCAGAAAGAGAGCCAATCGTTCTTCCTGCAAGATTCCCTAACTTGTTGGTAAACGGAGCAACGGGTATAGCAGTTGGTATGGCTACGAATATTCCTCCGCACCAATTAGGTGAAGTAATTGATGGTGTTCTTGCATTAAGTAAAGAGCCTGAAATCACTACACAAGAATTGATGGAATATATTCAAGGTCCAGACTTTCCTACATCAGGTATGATTCTAGGTAAAAGTGGTATTCGTAAGGCCTATGAAACTGGTAAAGGCTCTATCATTATTAGAGGGAAAGTTGAAATTGAAGAAAAAGCAAATGGTAGACAAACGATTATTGTTACAGAGTTACCTTATCAAGTAAATAAAGCTAAGCTTGTTGAACGAATTGCTGAACTAGTTCGAGATAAGAAAATTGAAGGTATTACTGATTTACGCGATGAATCTGACAGAAATGGTATGCGAATTGTCATTGAAGTTAGAAGAGACGCAAACGCAAATGTACTACTAAATAATCTTTATAAACAAACTGCTCTTCAAACAAGTTTTGGTATCAATTTATTAGCACTTGTAAATGGTGAACCAAAAGTTCTATCACTAAAGAGCTGTCTAAAACACTATTTGGACCATCAAATTGTTGTTATTAAACGTAGAACACAATTCGAGTTAGAAAAGGCAGAAGCGCGTGCACATATTTTAGAAGGATTGAAGGTTGCGTTAGATCATTTAGATGAGGTAATTAGCTTAATTAGAGCTTCTCAAACAGGAGAAATTGCTAAAGTTGGCTTAATGGAAACTTTTAATTTATCTGAAAAGCAAGCTCAAGCAATTTTAGATATGAGGTTACAACGTTTAACAGGATTAGAGCGCGAAAAAATTGAAGAAGAATATCAAGAGCTAATCAAGTTAATTGCCGAATTAAGAGCAATTCTTGCGGATGAGGAAAGAGTTCTTGAAATTATTCGAGAAGAATTAACTCAGCTAAAAGAGCAATATAATGATAAACGAAGAACAGCAATTGTTCCTGGTGGAGTTGAAATCATTGAAGATGAAGACTTAATACCAGTGGAGAATATCATTGTAAGTTTAACTCATAATGGATATATTAAACGTCTTCCAGTTTCTACTTATAGATCTCAACGTAGAGGTGGACGTGGTATTCAAGGGATGGGTACTAATGATGATGACTTCTTAGAACACTTACTAACACCTTCAACACATGATACAATTTTATTCTTTACGAATAAGGGAAAAGTATACCGTTCAAAAGGTTATGAGATTCCAGAGTATAGTCGTACGGCTAAAGGATTACCTATCGTGAACTTACTAGAGATTGATCGAGATGAAAATATAAACGCTATTATTCCAGTAAGTGAATTTTTAGAGAATTGGTACCTATTCTTTACAACAAAACAAGGAATAGCAAAACGTGTACCTTTATCTGCCTTTGCAAACATTCGTACTAATGGGTTAATTGCAATTAATTTAAAAGAAGATGATGATGTAATATCGGTACGTTTAACTGACGGAACAAAAGATATTGTTGTCGGTACTTCAAAAGGTATGATGATCCGTTTTAATGAAGACGATGTTAGATCAATGGGAAGAACGGCAACGGGTGTTAAAGCAATTACACTTTCTGATGATGATTATGTTGTTGGCATGGAAGTTGTAGAAGAGCACAAAGATATTCTTGTTGTTACAGAACTAGGTTATGGCAAACGAACTGCACAGGAAGAATACCGAATTCAAAGTCGTGGTGGTAAAGGTTTAAAAACGCTTAATGTTACGGATAAAAACGGTAAAATGATTTCATTAAAATGCGTAAGTGACGAACAAGATTTAATGTTAATTACGGAGTCTGGTGTAATGATCCGTATGCCAATTGAACAAATTTCTCGTTTAGGTCGAGTTACTCAAGGTGTTAAATTAATAAGACTTGATCAAGAGGGTCATGTTGCGACTGTAGCAATTGCTGCGAAAGAAGAAGAGGTAATTGATGAAGAAGCTGAGAATGAAGCGGAATTAACGACTCTTGAAAATGAAGATGAGATTGAAACAACGGAAGAATAATGAGCGGTGACTAGTAAAGAGAGAACAAGTAGGTTCTCTCTTTTTTTTTGATTGTATACTTGTATGTTAATCATAAGGAATCAAGTGGAAGAGTAATTGATTCTTTCATAACAAAACGAGTACTTGAGTGCACATCTAATATAAAAATTTTAAAAAAAAGCTTCAAAGTTTTCGTGGGTTTAACGAAGCTTGCGTTAATCAAATTGATTAAATAGGATCAATATTTTATGTTCATTACAATTATTCCAGTTAGAAAGAGCAAAGCACCGGAAATACTTTCTACAATTTGATTACGGTCTCATTAATTCTATTTTCAATTATATATCTTCCTTATTTGTACTAGTTAGGGAAAGGAATAAAATGGTTGAGTTGAAGGGGATTTTAATGAAGCGTAATGTTTTAGTTTTTTTTTTTGAAATTATATTATAAAAACTATTGACCAAGGTTGTTAGATTTGTTATTATATAGAAGTCGCCAAGAGATATAGACGACAAATGAACTTTGAAAACTAAACAAAACATGAAGTAAACGTCAATTATTAATTTTTTGAGCAATACAAGATTTAAACTTAACTTTTATGGAGAGTTTGATCCTGGCTCAGGACGAACGCTGGCGGCGTGCCTAATACATGCAAGTCGAGCGGACTAATGGGAGCTTGCTCCCGTTAGTTAGCGGCGGACGGGTGAGTAACACGTGGGCAACCTACCTGTAAGACTGGGATAACTTCGGGAAACCGGAGCTAATACCGGATGACATAAAGGAACTCCTGTTCCTTTATTGAAAGATGGCTTCGGCTATCACTTACAGATGGGCCCGCGGCGCATTAGCTAGTTGGTGAGGTAACGGCTCACCAAGGCGACGATGCGTAGCCGACCTGAGAGGGTGATCGGCCACACTGGGACTGAGACACGGCCCAGACTCCTACGGGAGGCAGCAGTAGGGAATCTTCCGCAATGGACGAAAGTCTGACGGAGCAACGCCGCGTGAGCGATGAAGGCCTTCGGGTCGTAAAGCTCTGTTGTTAGGGAAGAATAAGTGCTAGTTGAATAAGCTGGCACCTTGACGGTACCTAACCAGAAAGCCACGGCTAACTACGTGCCAGCAGCCGCGGTAATACGTAGGTGGCAAGCGTTGTCCGGAATTATTGGGCGTAAAGCGCGCGCAGGCGGTTTCTTAAGTCTGATGTGAAAGCCCCCGGCTCAACCGGGGAGGGTCATTGGAAACTGGGAAACTTGAGTGCAGAAGAGGAAAGTGGAATTCCAAGTGTAGCGGTGAAATGCGTAGAGATTTGGAGGAACACCAGTGGCGAAGGCGACTTTCTGGTCTGTAACTGACGCTGAGGCGCGAAAGCGTGGGGAGCAAACAGGATTAGATACCCTGGTAGTCCACGCTGTAAACGATGAGTGCTAAGTGTTAGAGGGTTTCCGCCCTTTAGTGCTGAAGTTAACGCATTAAGCACTCCGCCTGGGGAGTACGGTCGCAAGACTGAAACTCAAAGGAATTGACGGGGGCCCGCACAAGTGGTGGAGCATGTGGTTTAATTCGAAGCAACGCGAAGAACCTTACCAGGTCTTGACATCCTCTGACAACCCTAGAGATAGGGCTTTCCCTTCGGGGACAGAGTGACAGGTGGTGCATGGTTGTCGTCAGCTCGTGTCGTGAGATGTTGGGTTAAGTCCCGCAACGAGCGCAACCCTTGATCTTAGTTGCCAGCATTTAGTTGGGCACTCTAAGGTGACTGCCGGTGACAAACCGGAGGAAGGTGGGGATGACGTCAAATCATCATGCCCCTTATGACCTGGGCTACACACGTGCTACAATGGATAGTACAAAGGGTTGCAAGACCGCGAGGTGGAGCTAATCCCATAAAACTATTCTCAGTTCGGATTGTAGGCTGCAACTCGCCTACATGAAGCCGGAATCACTAGTAATCGCGGATCAGCATGCCGCGGTGAATACGTTCCCGGGCCTTGTACACACCGCCCGTCACACCACGAGAGTTTGTAACACCCGAAGTCGGTGGGGTAACCTTTTAGGGGCCAGCCGCCTAAGGTGGGACAGATGATTGGGGTGAAGTCGTAACAAGGTAGCCGTATCGGAAGGTGCGGCTGGATCACCTCCTTTCTATGGAGACATCATGAACCGATGGTTCATGTATGAAATGTTTCTTCATTGTTTTGTTTAGTTTTGAGAGTTCACTCTCAACTTTGTACCTTGAAAACTAGATAATGTCATTCATTAAACTGCGTAAGTTTAATTCAATTAGTTTTAAAATTAGTTAAGTTAGAAAGGGCGCACGGTGGATGCCTTGGCACTAGGAGTCGATGAAGGACGGGACTAACACCGATATGCTTCGGGGAGCTGTAAGTAAGCTTTGATCCGGAGATTTCCGAATGGGGAAACCCACTACTCGTAATGGAGTAGTATCTTTACCTGAATACATAGGGTACTGAGGACAGACCCAGGGAACTGAAACATCTAAGTACCTGGAGGAATAGAAAGCAATAGCGATTTCCTGAGTAGCGGCGAGCGAAACGGAAGATAGCCCAAACCAAGAGGCTTGCCTCTTGGGGTTGTAGGACACTCTATACGGAGTTACAAAGGAACGGGGTAAATGAAGCGACCTGGAAAGGTCCGTCAAAGAAGGTAAAAACCCTGTAGTTGAAACCTCGTTCCCTCTTGAGTGGATCCTGAGTACGGCGGAACACGTGAAATTCCGTCGGAATCTGGGAGGACCATCTCCCAAGGCTAAATACTACCTAGTGACCGATAGTGAACCAGTACCGTGAGGGAAAGGTGAAAAGCACCCCGGAAGGGGAGTGAAATAGAACCTGAAACCGTGTGCTTACAAATAGTCAGAGCTCGTTAACGAGTGATGGCGTGCCTTTTGTAGAATGAACCGGCGAGTTACGATCCCGTGCAAGGTTAAGTTGAAGAGACGGAGCCGCAGCGAAAGCGAGTCTGAATAGGGCGATATAGTACGTGGTCGTAGACCCGAAACCGAGTGATCTACCCATGTCCAGGATGAAGTTCAGGTAACACTGAATGGAGGTCCGAACCCACGCACGTTGAAAAGTGCGGGGATGAGGTGTGGGTAGCGGAGAAATTCCAATCGAACTCGGAGATAGCTGGTTCTCCCCGAAATAGCTTTAGGGCTAGCCTTATGTGTTAGAGTCTTGGAGGTAGAGCACTGATTGGACTAGGGGCCCCCAACGGGTTACCGAATTCAGTCAAACTCCGAATGCCAATGACTTATCCATAGGAGTCAGACTACGAGTGATAAGATCCGTGGTCAAGAGGGAAACAGCCCAGACCGCCAGCTAAGGTCCCAAAGTATACGTTAAGTGGAAAAGGATGTGGAGTTGCTTAGACAACCAGGATGTTGGCTTAGAAGCAGCCACCATTTAAAGAGTGCGTAATAGCTCACTGGTCGAGTGACTCTGCGCCGAAAATGTAACGGGGCTAAACGTATCACCGAAGCTGCGGATTGATACCGTATGGTATCAGTGGTAGGGGAGCGTTCTAAGGGCGTTGAAGCTAGATCGTAAGGACTGGTGGAGCGCTTAGAAGTGAGAATGCCGGTATGAGTAGCGAAAGACGGGTGAGAATCCCGTCCACCGTATGCCTAAGGTTTCCTGGGGAAGGCTCGTCCTCCCAGGGTTAGTCAGGACCTAAGCCGAGGCCGAAAGGCGTAGGCGATGGACAACAGGTTGATATTCCTGTACCACCTCATTTCCGTTTGAGCAATGGAGGGACGCAGAAAGATAGGGTAAGCGCGCTGCTGGATATGCGCGTCCAAGCAATTAGGCTGATGTGTAGGCAAATCCGCACATCATAAGGCTGAGTTGTGATGGCGAGGGAAATATAGTACCGAAGTTCCTGATTCTACGCTGCCAAGAAAAGCTTCTAGCGAGGAAATAGGTGCCTGTACCGCAAACCGACACAGGTAGGCGAGGAGAGAATCCTAAGGTGAGCGAGAGAACTATGGTTAAGGAACTCGGCAAAATGACCCCGTAACTTCGGGAGAAGGGGTGCTCTTTTGGGTGTATGCCCGGGAGAGCCGCAGTGAAAAGGCCCAAGCGACTGTTTAGCAAAAACACAGGTCTCTGCGAAGCCGCAAGGCGAAGTATAGGGGCTGACGCCTGCCCGGTGCTGGAAGGTTAAGAGGAGGGGTTATCCCTTACGGGAGAAGCTCTGAATTGAAGCCCCAGTAAACGGCGGCCGTAACTATAACGGTCCTAAGGTAGCGAAATTCCTTGTCGGGTAAGTTCCGACCCGCACGAAAGGCGTAACGATTTGGGCACTGTCTCAACCATAGACTCGGTGAAATTATAGTACCTGTGAAGATGCAGGTTACCCGCGACAGGACGGAAAGACCCCGTGGAGCTTTACTGCAGCTTGATATTGAATTTTGGTACAGCTTGTACAGGATAGGTAGGAGCCTGAGAAGCCGGAGCGCTAGCTTCGGTGGAGGCGTCGGTGGGATACTACCCTGGCTGTATTGAAATTCTAACCTAGAGCCGTGATCCGGCTCGGAGACAGTGTCAGGTGGGCAGTTTGACTGGGGCGGTCGCCTCCTAAAGAGTAACGGAGGCGCCCAAAGGTTCCCTCAGAATGGTTGGAAATCATTCGAAGAGTGTAAAGGCATAAGGGAGCTTGACTGCGAGACCTACAAGTCGAGCAGGGACGAAAGTCGGGCTTAGTGATCCGGTGGTTCCGCATGGAAGGGCCATCGCTCAACGGATAAAAGCTACCCCGGGGATAACAGGCTTATCTCCCCCAAGAGTCCACATCGACGGGGAGGTTTGGCACCTCGATGTCGGCTCATCGCATCCTGGGGCTGTAGTCGGTCCCAAGGGTTGGGCTGTTCGCCCATTAAAGCGGTACGCGAGCTGGGTTCAGAACGTCGTGAGACAGTTCGGTCCCTATCCGTCGTGGGCGCAGGAAATTTGAGAGGAGCTGTCCTTAGTACGAGAGGACCGGGATGGACACACCGCTGGTGTACCAGTTGTTCTGCCAAGAGCATGGCTGGGTAGCTATGTGTGGAAGGGATAAGTGCTGAAAGCATCTAAGCATGAAGCCCCCCTCAAGATGAGATTTCCCATAGCGTTAAGCTAGTAAGACCCCTGAGAGACGATCAGGTTGATAGGTCAGAGGTGGAAGCGTGGTGACACGTGGAGCTGACTGATACTAATCGGTCGAGGACTTAACTAACAAGTTTGATGATGACATTATCTAGTTTTGAGGGTACGAAGTACAACTCTATAAATCAGGTGATTAGTGCGAAGAGGTCACACCCGTTCCCATACCGAACACGGCAGTTAAGCTCTTCAGCGTCGATGGTAGTTGGGGGTTTCCCCCTGTGAGAGTAGAACGTCGCCTGGTAAATGAAAAACATCAGCTAATAGGCTGATGTTTTTTTGCGTTATAAAAAATAATTTTTAAGATTTTAATTAAAGAGGAATAAAATAATTTAGTTCATTCTTTATTCATATTTTAGTTGTAAATTTTAAAGGTAATGTAGATACAAAAATAGTAAGTGTAAGGAGTAAAGATATGGAAGAAGAAACTAATACAAATAAAAAAAGTGACTGGAAAAATTTTATCTCTTTAATAAAGAGTGCAACCCCCCCTAAATGGTTGTTTGCAATAGGTTTACTATTAAGTGTAGCCACTACTTTAGTCGGGTTACTATTACCATTGCTTACAAAGAAATTTGTAGATGGTTTTTCATTAGCATCTTTAAGTGCAGGACAAATAGCTGTTTTTGTTACGGTACTAATAATACAGGCTATTTCATCATCAACTTCTATCTATCTTCTTAGTCGAGTAGGGAATACAGTTGTTGCCAATGTAAGACAACGATTGTGGAAGAAAATGATTGTACTTCCAATATCTTATTTCGATGAGACTCAGACGGGAGATAATGTTAGTCGAGTTACGAATGATACAGCAATTTTAAAAGGGCTAATAACAGAACATATAACAAATTTTTTAACAGGAATCATTTCAATTATTGGATCTTTTATATTACTACTAGTATTAGATTGGAGAATGACATTAGTTACTTTTAGTATTATACCTGTCATCGCTTTAATATTTATCCCTATTGGAAAACAAATGTCAAAATTATCAAAAGCAACTCAAGATGAGACAGCAAAATTCACATCATTAATAAGCCAAGTTTTTTCGGAGATTAGATTAGTGAAAGTTTCGAATGCAGAAACTACTGAAATTACAAATGGAAACAAGGGAATTAATAATTTATTAACTTTCGGTATTAAAGAAGGAAAATTACACTCTTTCATTGGGCCAATTGTTTCCTTTGTATTGATGCTTATTTTAGTAGTTATTATTGGATATGGTGGGGTCAGAGTCTCATCAGGTGCAATTACTGCAGGGGCTTTAGTAGCTTATATACTTTATTTATTCCAAATTATTTTTCCAGTAACACAAATTACACATTTTTTTACTGAGCTTCAAAAAACAAAAGGTGCTACTGAAAGAATGATCAGTATATTAGAACTAGAAGAAGAAGATTATCAAACTGGAAAAGATGAAGTTGATATGAATTTACCGATTAAGATTAATAAGTTGCATTTTGCATATAAGGAAGAAGAGATGTTAACAAATCTTAATTTTGTGATTCCACCGGGTAAGGTAACAGCTATTGTAGGGCCAAGTGGAAGCGGAAAGACAACCTTATTTTCACTCATTGAACGTTTCTATTCTCCAAAAAATGGGGAAATAAAAATTGGAGATAATCCAATTAGTAGTTTCAATTTAGAGAGTTGGAGAAAACAAATAGGTTATGTTGCACAAGAAAGTCCTCTAATTGTCGGTACAATTAGAGATAACATTTGCTATGGGATTAAAAGAGAGATATCTGACGAAGAATTGGCTTATGTATCAGGTATGGCATATGTAGATCAATTTGTTAATGACCTACCTGAAGGTTTTAATACAGAAGTTGGAGAAAGAGGTATAAAACTATCTGGTGGACAAAGACAACGAATAGGTATTGCGAGAGCTTTACTAAGAAACCCTAAATTATTAATGTTGGATGAGGCAACTTCTAATCTCGATAGTAGGTCAGAATTAGTTGTTCAAAACGCACTTTCCAATTTAATGAAAGGGATAACTACTTTAATTATTGCTCATCGTCTTTCCACAGTTATAGATGCGGATCAAATTGTATTTTTAGATAAAGGAAAAATAACTGGTATCGGATCACATGAAGAATTATATAGAGACCATTTAATGTATAGAGAATTTGCAGATCAGCAATTAAGGGTAAATAGTGCAGTGTAATTAAATTGAGAGAAGGTGTTTAGATGGCTAGTATTTTAATCGTAGACGATGATCCACATATTCGAAAATTATTAAATGTTTTACTTCGGGATGAGGGCTTTACTGTTTTTGAGGCTACAAATGGTATAGAGGCAATTAGTGTATTTGAAAATAACAAAATAGATATGTTGATTATAGACTTAATGATGCCTAAAATGGATGGGTTTGAGCTTTGTCGAGAAATACGGAACAATTACGACCTTCCTATCATTATGTTAACTGCAAAAGGTGAAACCGAACAGAAAGTTAGAGGGTTTAAATTAGGGACTGACGATTATATCGTAAAACCGTTCGAACCAGCCGAGTTGGTTGTTCGGGTAAAAGCTTTGTTAAGAAGATCAAAAATATCTTCATCTAAAATTGTTCAAATAGGAAGTTTAGTAATAGACCATGGTAATTACAAAGTTCTAAATGAAAATGAAGTAATCAATATGCCATTGAAAGAGTTAGAGCTTTTATTTACTTTAGCAAGCTCTTTAGGTAGGACTTATTCTAGAGAACAACTAATTGAAAACATTTGGGGATTTGATTATGCAGGTGATGAAAGAACTGTAGATGTTCATATAAAGCGATTGAGGGAAAGATTTCCCGAGAAAGAATTTGGTTTTAAAATTTCGACTGTATGGGGATTAGGGTATCGAATGGAGTTATTAAAATGAACGTATTAAAAAAAATTAGGGATGTTATAGGAGCTATATTACTATTAACGACTGCAATAACGATAGGAAGCGTAATTGTTCACTATTCTACAAATTACTTTTATGAACATCATCTCACTAATTTATCAGATTTAACGAAACAAATCATAAATACTTTTTTAACCTTTCTATTATTAATGCTCGGAGGAGCTATATTTGGTAGAATGTTTCATCATCCAAAGCAAATGAAAATGGTAAAAGAAATAATGCAGGCAATCAGAAGTATTTCAAGAGGAGAGTTTAATGTGTCGGTGGATCTTGAAAAATTCAGAAATGCATTTGGTGGTGAGATAGGACAGATAATAGATAGTTTTAACAATATGGCTAAAAATTTAGATCAAATGGAAAACATGCGACAAGAGTTTATATCTAACGTTTCACATGAAATTCAGTCGCCTTTAACATCAATTAAAGGTTTTGCTAAGGTACTACAAAATGAAAGCTTACCTTTAGAAGAACGAAAGCAATATTTAAATATAATCGAGTATGAAAGTACAAGATTATCGAAGCTTAGTGATAATTTACTAAAGCTAACTTCACTAGAATCACAAAACCAGCCAATTGAAAAGAACAGTTTTTCATTAAATAGCCAACTTATGTATTCATTGTTAAGTTGCGAACCTCAGATATTAGAAAAAAATATCAATATGCATGTTGACCTTGGTAAAATTGACTTTATAGGAGACGAGGCTCTTTTAAATCAGGTTTGGATGAATTTAATTACAAACAGTATAAAATTTACTCCTAGCAATGGTGATCTATTTATATCTGCTGTACAAGATAATGACAAGGTAGTTATACAAATTAAAGATACTGGTATTGGTATTTCTGAAGAAGATCAAGTGCATATATTTGAAAGATTTTATAAAGCAGATAAATCAAGAGACAGAACAACTGGTGGAAATGGTCTAGGTTTATCAATCGTAAAGAAAATAGTTGATATGCATAACGGAATAGTATATGTAAAAAGTGAGATCGATAAAGGATCACTATTTGTAGTAGAATTACCTGTAACTTAGGAGTAATTGTTTTTCATTATGGTAAATAGTGTTTAAAAAAGTTAACTACTTTTTTGCTATAATGAGAAACACTATTTTTTTATTGAAAAGTTATTGCAATCATAAAAGAATAATGGTATATTATTAAACGTTGTCACATTAAACCAATAAATGAGGCAAGAAAATAATATAAAAAAGTTGTTGACCAAACATACTTAAACATGTTATTATTATATAAGTCGCTAAGATATAAAGCGATAAAGTGAACTTTGAAAACTAAACAAAACATGAAGTAAACGTCAATTATTAGTTTTTTGAGCAATACAAGATTTAAACTTAACTTTTATGGAGAGTTTGATCCTGGCTCAGGACGAACGCTGGCGGCGTGCCTAATACATGCAAGTCGAGCGGACTAATGGGAGCTTGCTCCCGTTAGTTAGCGGCGGACGGGTGAGTAACACGTGGGCAACCTACCTGTAAGACTGGGATAACTTCGGGAAACCGGAGCTAATACCGGATGACATAAAGGAACTCCTGTTCCTTTATTGAAAGATGGCTTCGGCTATCACTTACAGATGGGCCCGCGGCGCATTAGCTAGTTGGTGAGGTAACGGCTCACCAAGGCGACGATGCGTAGCCGACCTGAGAGGGTGATCGGCCACACTGGGACTGAGACACGGCCCAGACTCCTACGGGAGGCAGCAGTAGGGAATCTTCCGCAATGGACGAAAGTCTGACGGAGCAACGCCGCGTGAGCGATGAAGGCCTTCGGGTCGTAAAGCTCTGTTGTTAGGGAAGAATAAGTGCTAGTTGAATAAGCTGGCACCTTGACGGTACCTAACCAGAAAGCCACGGCTAACTACGTGCCAGCAGCCGCGGTAATACGTAGGTGGCAAGCGTTGTCCGGAATTATTGGGCGTAAAGCGCGCGCAGGCGGTTTCTTAAGTCTGATGTGAAAGCCCCCGGCTCAACCGGGGAGGGTCATTGGAAACTGGGAAACTTGAGTGCAGAAGAGGAAAGTGGAATTCCAAGTGTAGCGGTGAAATGCGTAGAGATTTGGAGGAACACCAGTGGCGAAGGCGACTTTCTGGTCTGTAACTGACGCTGAGGCGCGAAAGCGTGGGGAGCAAACAGGATTAGATACCCTGGTAGTCCACGCTGTAAACGATGAGTGCTAAGTGTTAGAGGGTTTCCGCCCTTTAGTGCTGAAGTTAACGCATTAAGCACTCCGCCTGGGGAGTACGGTCGCAAGACTGAAACTCAAAGGAATTGACGGGGGCCCGCACAAGTGGTGGAGCATGTGGTTTAATTCGAAGCAACGCGAAGAACCTTACCAGGTCTTGACATCCTCTGACAACCCTAGAGATAGGGCTTTCCCTTCGGGGACAGAGTGACAGGTGGTGCATGGTTGTCGTCAGCTCGTGTCGTGAGATGTTGGGTTAAGTCCCGCAACGAGCGCAACCCTTGATCTTAGTTGCCAGCATTTAGTTGGGCACTCTAAGGTGACTGCCGGTGACAAACCGGAGGAAGGTGGGGATGACGTCAAATCATCATGCCCCTTATGACCTGGGCTACACACGTGCTACAATGGATAGTACAAAGGGTTGCAAGACCGCGAGGTGGAGCTAATCCCATAAAACTATTCTCAGTTCGGATTGTAGGCTGCAACTCGCCTACATGAAGCCGGAATCACTAGTAATCGCGGATCAGCATGCCGCGGTGAATACGTTCCCGGGCCTTGTACACACCGCCCGTCACACCACGAGAGTTTGTAACACCCGAAGTCGGTGGGGTAACCTTTTAGGGGCCAGCCGCCTAAGGTGGGACAGATGATTGGGGTGAAGTCGTAACAAGGTAGCCGTATCGGAAGGTGCGGCTGGATCACCTCCTTTCTATGGAGACATCATGAACCGATGGTTCATGTATGAAATGTTTCTTCATTGTTTTGTTTAGTTTTGAGAGTTCACTCTCAATTTTGTACCTTGAAAACTAGATAATGTCATTCATTAAACTGCGTAAGTTTAATTCAATTAGTTTTAAAATTAGTTAAGTTAGAAAGGGCGCACGGTGGATGCCTTGGCACTAGGAGTCGATGAAGGACGGGACTAACACCGATATGCTTCGGGGAGCTGTAAGTAAGCTTTGATCCGGAGATTTCCGAATGGGGAAACCCACTACTCGTAATGGAGTAGTATCTTTACCTGAATACATAGGGTACTGAGGACAGACCCAGGGAACTGAAACATCTAAGTACCTGGAGGAATAGAAAGCAATAGCGATTTCCTGAGTAGCGGCGAGCGAAACGGAAGATAGCCCAAACCAAGAGGCTTGCCTCTTGGGGTTGTAGGACACTCTATACGGAGTTACAAAGGAACGGGGTAAATGAAGCGACCTGGAAAGGTCCGTCAAAGAAGGTAAAAACCCTGTAGTTGAAACCTCGTTCCCTCTTGAGTGGATCCTGAGTACGGCGGAACACGTGAAATTCCGTCGGAATCTGGGAGGACCATCTCCCAAGGCTAAATACTACCTAGTGACCGATAGTGAACCAGTACCGTGAGGGAAAGGTGAAAAGCACCCCGGAAGGGGAGTGAAAGAGAACCTGAAACCGTGTGCTTACAAATAGTCAGAGCTCGTTAACGAGTGATGGCGTGCCTTTTGTAGAATGAACCGGCGAGTTACGATCCCGTGCAAGGTTAAGTTGAAGAGACGGAGCCGCAGCGAAAGCGAGTCTGAATAGGGCGATATAGTACGTGGTCGTAGACCCGAAACCGAGTGATCTACCCATGTCCAGGATGAAGTTCAGGTAACACTGAATGGAGGTCCGAACCCACGCACGTTGAAAAGTGCGGGGATGAGGTGTGGGTAGCGGAGAAATTCCAATCGAACTCGGAGATAGCTGGTTCTCCCCGAAATAGCTTTAGGGCTAGCCTTATGTGTTAGAGTCTTGGAGGTAGAGCACTGATTGGACTAGGGGCCCCCAACGGGTTACCGAATTCAGTCAAACTCCGAATGCCAATGACTTATCCATAGGAGTCAGACTACGAGTGATAAGATCCGTGGTCAAGAGGGAAACAGCCCAGACCGCCAGCTAAGGTCCCAAAGTATACGTTAAGTGGAAAAGGATGTGGAGTTGCTTAGACAACCAGGATGTTGGCTTAGAAGCAGCCACCATTTAAAGAGTGCGTAATAGCTCACTGGTCGAGTGACTCTGCGCCGAAAATGTAACGGGGCTAAACGTATCACCGAAGCTGCGGATTGATACCGTATGGTATCAGTGGTAGGGGAGCGTTCTAAGGGCGTTGAAGCTAGATCGTAAGGACTGGTGGAGCGCTTAGAAGTGAGAATGCCGGTATGAGTAGCGAAAGACGGGTGAGAATCCCGTCCACCGTATGCCTAAGGTTTCCTGGGGAAGGCTCGTCCTCCCAGGGTTAGTCAGGACCTAAGCCGAGGCCGAAAGGCGTAGGCGATGGACAACAGGTTGATATTCCTGTACCACCTCATTTCCGTTTGAGCGATGGAGGGACGCAGAAAGATAGGGTAAGCGCGCTGCTGGATATGCGCGTCCAAGCAATTAGGCTGATGTGTAGGCAAATCCGCACATCATAAGGCTGAGTTGTGATGGCGAGGGAAATATAGTACCGAAGTTCCTGATTCTACGCTGCCAAGAAAAGCTTCTAGCGAGGAAATAGGTGCCTGTACCGCAAACCGACACAGGTAGGCGAGGAGAGAATCCTAAGGTGAGCGAGAGAACTATGGTTAAGGAACTCGGCAAAATGACCCCGTAACTTCGGGAGAAGGGGTGCTCTTTTGGGTGTATGCCCGGGAGAGCCGCAGTGAAAAGGCCCAAGCGACTGTTTAGCAAAAACACAGGTCTCTGCGAAGCCGCAAGGCGAAGTATAGGGGCTGACGCCTGCCCGGTGCTGGAAGGTTAAGAGGAGGGGTTATCCCTTACGGGAGAAGCTCTGAATTGAAGCCCCAGTAAACGGCGGCCGTAACTATAACGGTCCTAAGGTAGCGAAATTCCTTGTCGGGTAAGTTCCGACCCGCACGAAAGGCGTAACGATTTGGGCACTGTCTCAACCATAGACTCGGTGAAATTATAGTACCTGTGAAGATGCAGGTTACCCGCGACAGGACGGAAAGACCCCGTGGAGCTTTACTGCAGCTTGATATTGAATTTTGGTACAGCTTGTACAGGATAGGTAGGAGCCTGAGAAGCCGGAGCGCTAGCTTCGGTGGAGGCGTCGGTGGGATACTACCCTGGCTGTATTGAAATTCTAACCTAGAGCCGTGATCCGGCTCGGAGACAGTGTCAGGTGGGCAGTTTGACTGGGGCGGTCGCCTCCTAAAGAGTAACGGAGGCGCCCAAAGGTTCCCTCAGAATGGTTGGAAATCATTCGAAGAGTGTAAAGGCATAAGGGAGCTTGACTGCGAGACCTACAAGTCGAGCAGGGACGAAAGTCGGGCTTAGTGATCCGGTGGTTCCGCATGGAAGGGCCATCGCTCAACGGATAAAAGCTACCCCGGGGATAACAGGCTTATCTCCCCCAAGAGTCCACATCGACGGGGAGGTTTGGCACCTCGATGTCGGCTCATCGCATCCTGGGGCTGTAGTCGGTCCCAAGGGTTGGGCTGTTCGCCCATTAAAGCGGTACGCGAGCTGGGTTCAGAACGTCGTGAGACAGTTCGGTCCCTATCCGTCGTGGGCGCAGGAAATTTGAGAGGAGCTGTCCTTAGTACGAGAGGACCGGGATGGACACACCGCTGGTGTACCAGTTGTTCTGCCAAGAGCATGGCTGGGTAGCTATGTGTGGAAGGGATAAGTGCTGAAAGCATCTAAGCATGAAGCCCCCCTCAAGATGAGATTTCCCATAGCGTTAAGCTAGTAAGACCCCTGAGAGACGATCAGGTTGATAGGTCAGAGGTGGAAGCGTGGTGACACGTGGAGCTGACTGATACTAATCGGTCGAGGACTTAACTAACAAGTTTGATGATGACATTATCTAGTTTTGAGGGTACGAAGTACAACTCTATAAATCAGGTGATTAGTGCGAAGAGGTCACACCCGTTCCCATACCGAACACGGCAGTTAAGCTCTTCAGCGTCGATGGTAGTTGGGGGTTTCCCCCTGTGAGAGTAGAACGTCGCCTGGTAAATGAAAAACATCAGCTAATAGGCTGATGTTTTTTTGCGTTATTATGTAGTTAAAAAACGATGAATTAAATAAGGGATTTTTTGTTCTGTTGTTGTTAAAAATTGATTTATTAAAGGATAATCGTCAGTAGAATAGGTCTGTAAAAGTTCACACCACCAGTCAGTTTCATAGCGACAAATCATACTCAAGTTATACAAAAGTAGATAGTGATATAGAATTTCAGGTAATAATAAAAGCGCTTCCTTTTGTGATTTTAAAAGATAACTTTGATTTAATATATTAAAATAAAATGGTGCTTTATTTAAAATTTTATCAGGAAAATTTGATTTAACTTTAATTTGCTTTTGATTCTGTTCAACAATTACAATATCTATGGAAGCTTGCTTTGATTGAAGAAATGAAATAAAACGTTCTGAAGTAAAATGATAGGATGACAAAATTTGTTCAGGTAGAGTGATTACATCATGATCAACAGTAACTGGGAGAAATAAATTGCCTTTTTTGGTAATTTTAAGAACCTTATTTAATTCAGGTATCGATTGTAAAAGCTGAAGCATTGTAAACTTTTCACTTTCTAAATTATTTAAATTAAATAATACTTTAGAAGCATGAGTAAATAATCCATTTTTCTGGATTTTAACTTCGTCATCAACAAAAGAGTATCCTACTTTTTTTATTTTTCTTGAGGTAACACCGTGAGCCAGGATGGAAGTGGTACTTGGGTAATCAGGATCTACGGTGAGGATACAAGCTTTTAATAATTGTACAAGCCCATAAAACAGTAATGTAGGTTTTACATTAATTTGAGAATTTTGAGCTGCATGAAAATAACTTTTCCCATGCTCAATATAATATAAAAACGGATAAGCATTACGGAAAGCCTTCGTTTTTTGTTCCTTGGAATTTGTTCGTTCATATTTTGTTTGAAGATAGTTTTTTGAATATTGTGCAGAGCTAAAATAACATAGCTCATCCCAAACATTACTATACGAGTATAACATAAGAGAGGAACTCCTTATTAACTGAATATTTAAACATAATTTGACTTCCTTGACAGTGTTTTATCCTATTGTTAATCTACTAATAATATTTATACGTGTATAGGGGGGCTTTTTTATGTGGGAATCAAAATTCGTAAAAGAAGGACTTACTTTTGATGATGTTTTACTAGTTCCAGCGAAATCTGAAGTACTTCCAAATCAAGTTGATGTAAGTGTGAGATTAACTGAGAAAATTCAATTAAATATTCCATTAATCAGCGCAGGAATGGATACAGTTACAGAAGCAGATATGGCTATTGCAATGGCTAGACAAGGTGGATTAGGTATCATCCACAAAAATATGTCAATTGAAGAGCAAGCTGAACAGGTAGACAAAGTAAAGCGTTCTGAAAGTGGTGTAATTGATGATCCATTCTTCTTAACACCGACTCATAAAGTAGCAGACGCTGAATATTTAATGGGTAAATATCGTATTTCAGGTGTACCGATCGTAAACGATACAGAGAATAGAAAATTAGTAGGTATTTTAACAAATCGTGATTTACGTTTTATTCAAGATTATTCAATTGTTATTTCAGATGTTATGACAAAAGAAAATCTAGTAACTGCTCCTGTTGGAACTACACTTGCAGAAGCAGAAAAAATTCTTCAAAAACATAAAATTGAAAAGCTACCCCTAGTTAATGAAGACGGTACTTTAAAGGGCCTAATTACAATTAAGGATATTGAAAAAGTAATTGAGTTTCCAAACTCAGCGAAAGATCAACAAGGACGATTACTTGTAGGTGCAGCAGTAGGAGTAACAAAAGATGCACTTCAAAGAGTAGAGTTTTTAGTGAAAGCTAATGTCGATGTAATTGTAATTGATACAGCACATGGTCACTCTAAAGGCGTTATTGAAAAAGTACAAGAAATTAGAAGTAGATTCCCAGATTTGGCAATAATCGCTGGTAATGTTGCAACAGGTGAAGCAACTAAAGAACTTATTGAAGCTGGAGCAGATATCGTAAAGGTTGGTATTGGACCAGGTTCTATCTGTACTACTCGTGTTGTTGCTGGAGTAGGTGTTCCTCAACTAACTGCAGTTTATGATTGTGCTTCTGTAGCTAGAGAGTACGGAGTTCCTATTATTGCAGATGGTGGTATTAAATACTCTGGAGATATCGTTAAAGCTCTTGCAGCTGGTGGACATGTAGTTATGTTAGGTAGTATGTTTGCTGGTGTACAAGAAAGCCCTGGTGAAACAGAAATCTTCCAAGGTAGACAATTTAAAGTATACCGTGGTATGGGTTCTGTTGGAGCAATGGAAAGAGGAAGTAAAGATCGTTATTTCCAAGAGGGTAATAAAAAACTAGTTCCTGAAGGTATCGAAGGACGTGTTCCATATAAAGGCCCATTAGCTGATACAGTTCACCAACTAATTGGTGGAATTAGAGCTGGTATGGGTTACTGTGGTACTGCTACATTAAAAGAATTAAGAGATAACGCACAGTTTATTCGTATGTCTGGTGCTGGATTACGTGAAAGTCATCCACACGATGTTCATATTACAAAAGAAGCACCAAATTACTCACTATAATAATTTAAGCAATCTACCTAGGGCAATTACAAGAAATTGTAGTTGCCTATTTTTTGGGAAATAAATGTGTTAAAATGTACAAGTGAGATTAAAGGTTGGAGGTAAAACAGTGATTGGAAAGAAAATACTAACGAAATTGATCGTAATAGCATTAGCGATAACTATAATTATCCCAATGAATTTACGACCTGTTGCTGCAGAGGATGTTTTAGGCATTCAAGCTAAAGCTGCAATTTTAGTTGATGCAAATTCAGGGAAAATATTATATGAAAAAAATTCAAAAGCTCCATTACCGATTGCAAGTATGTCTAAAATGATGACAGAGTATCTAGTTAATGAAGCGATAAAAAATGGAAAAATTTCTTGGGACGAGAAGGTAACAGTTTCTGATTATGCTCATAAAATCTCCCAAAACACTGGATTATCTAACGTACCACTTGAATTAGGTGGTCAATATACAGTTAGAGAATTATACGAAGCAGCTGCTATTTATTCAGCAAACGGTGCGACAATAGCACTAGCAGAAAAAATTGGTGGATCTGAGAAAAACTTCGTCCAATTAATGATCGCTAAAGCAAAGCAATTAGGCTTAGGAGACGTTAAATTTGTTAATGCTACTGGTTTAGTAAACAAAGACTTACAAGGTATGCAACCAGAGGGAACTTCCCTTACTGATGAAAATATTATGTCAGCAAACGGTGTTGCAAAATTAGCTTATAATCTAATCAAAACATATCCTGAAGTACTTCAAACTTCTTCAATTCCAAAGAAAACATTCCAAGAGGGCGGAAAATATCCAGTAAAAATGGATAACTGGAACTGGATGTTACCAGGATTAGTATTTCAGTACCCAGGTATGGATGGATTAAAAACAGGTTCAACAGATTCTGCAGGCTTCTGTTTTACTGGAACTGCTAAAAGAGACGGTCAACGTTATATTACTGTTGTAATGGGGGCAAACTCTTATAACTCAAGATTTAGTGAAACAGCTAAATTAATGGATTACGGGTTCAGTAACTTCGAAAAGGTTACATTAGTTTCAAAAGGACAAACAATAAAAGGTAATAAAACAGTAAAAGTAGTTAAAGGTAAAGATAAAGAAGTAAAAGTGGTAGCAAAAGACGACGTTACTTTAGCTGTAAAACGCGGTGAAGCTAAAAATTATAAAGCAACAGTCCAATTATCAGGTAAGTCAATCGATAAGGATGGCAATATTAAAGCTCCAATTAAAAAAGGTACTAAGGTTGGACAAATAGTGGTTAAATCTTCAAAGAATGAAGATTTAGGATTTATCAATACTAATAATCAATCGTACGATTTAGTAGTTGATAAAAGTGTTGATAAAGCAAATTGGCTAGTTTTATCATTTAGAGGAATTGGATCATTTTTTGGAAATTTATGGGATAGTATCATAAGCGGAATTGGTGGTTTATTTAAATAAATTTCTATATAAATATATCAGTAATTGTTAAGTTGTCATTTTTTCAGTAAAATAAAAGTAAGGTAACTTTAACTAGGGGAAGAGAAATACTAAAATGTTACCAAGTAAGCTTTAATAATGGAGGGGCATAACAATGAATTTAACAGGAACAGAACGTGTAAAACGCGGCATGGCAGAAATGCAAAAAGGCGGCGTTATTATGGACGTAGTAAATGCTGAGCAAGCTAAAATTGCAGAAGCTGCTGGTGCAGTAGCAGTAATGGCATTAGAAAAGGTACCATCTGACATTCGTGCAGCTGGTGGAGTAGCTCGTATGGCTGATACAAGTATTACTGAGGAAATTCTTAACGCTGTTAGTATTCCTGTAATGGCTAAAGCACGTATTGGACATATCGTTGAAGCGCGTGTTTTAGAAGCAATGGGAGTAGATTACATCGATGAGAGTGAAGTATTATCTCCAGCAGATGATATCTTCCATATTAATAAATCAGATTACACTGTTCCATTCGTTTGTGGTTGCCGTAACTTAGGTGAAGCACTTCGTCGTATTGGTGAAGGCGCATCTATGCTACGTACAAAAGGTGAGCCAGGTACTGGGAACATTGTAGAAGCAGTACGTCACTTACGCCAAATTAACGGAGAAATCCGCAAAGTAGTTGGTTTATCTCGTGATGAATTAATGGTTGAAGCTAAAAACCTTGGCGCTCCATTTGAATTATTACTTCAAATTAAAGAGCTTGGTCGTTTACCAGTTGTTAACTTTGCGGCTGGCGGCGTAGCAACACCTGCAGACGCAGCTTTAATGATGGAATTAGGAGCTGACGGTGTATTCGTAGGATCTGGTATCTTCAAGTCAGAAAACCCTGAGAAATTTGCTCGTGCGATTGTACAAGCTACTACTCACTATCAAGATTATGAATTAATCGCTAACCTTTCTAAAAACTTAGGTCCTGCTATGAAAGGTATCGACATGAGACAACTTGCTGCAGCAGATCGTATGCAAGATCGTAGCATTTAAGTTGGTGAATTTATGAAAATAGGTGTATTAGCATTACAAGGTGCAGTTCAAGAACATATAAATGCAATTAAAGCATGTGGTGCTGAAGCTGTTATCGTGAAACGTGTAGACCATTTAGATGGACTTAATGGTATTGTATTACCTGGTGGAGAGAGCACTGCAATGCGTAAGTTACTTGACCACGTTGGGTTATTAGAACCATTAAAAGAGAAAATCGAAAATGGTTTACCAGCATTCGGTACATGTGCAGGCATGATCTTACTTTCAAAAGAGATTGCAAATGATGACACGGTGCATCTAGGAGTTATGGATATGGTAGCTGAACGTAATGCTTATGGTAGACAAGTGGATAGTTTTGAAGTAAACATCCCAATTAATGGTGTATGTGAAGACTACCCAGCTGTATTTATCAGAGCACCATTTATTCGTTCAGTATCAGGTGATGCAGAAGTTATTGCAGAACATGAGGGGAATATTGTAGCAGTTAGACAAAATCACATGTTAGCAGCATCTTTTCATCCAGAATTAACGAATGATTACCGTTTTATGAATTACTTTGTAGAGATGGTTAAAGAAAAAAGTGCAAATTTAAGTATGTAACTATTGAAAAAAGTAAAAGCTTATAGTAAATTATTATATAATTTAAATTGTTTAAAGTGATGAAAGAAAATAGTAGCAAGTTCTAAATTTATAGAGAGTCGGTGGTTGGTGCAAACCGATAATGAAGACTTGTGAATCCATTCTTGAGCGGGTTACGGAATGCTGTAAAGCTAGTAAGTAACTCCGGTACTATAGTCCGTTAACTATACTAAGGTGGAAGGATTAATATTAATTCTTCAATTAGGGTGGCAACGCGGGTAGCTCTCGTCCCTTTTATGGGATGAGGGCTTTTTTGTATTTATTTTTATCCTTTAGACAATAAAAGAATAGGAGGAATTAAAAATGTTAGACATTAAATTATTACGTAGTAATTTTGAAGATGTTAAAACAAAACTTCAGTTACGTGGTGGCGACATAAGCTATATCGAAAAATTTGAAGACTTAGATTTAAACCGTAGAGAACTACTTGTTCAGGTTGAAGGTTTAAAAAGCCGACGGAATGAAGTTAGCCAAGAAATTAGTGTATTAAAGCGTGAGAAAAAAGATGCAGAAGCACTAATTGTTGAGATGAGAGAAGTTGGAGATAAAATTAAAGCTTTAGATGAAGAGATTAGAACTTTAGAAGAACAACTAGATGCTATTTTATTTACAATTCCCAACTTAGTTAGTGATTCAGTACCAGTTGGATTAACAGAAGACGATAATGTTGAAATTCGTAGAATAGGTGAAGTTCGTACATTTGATTTTGAACCTAAGGCACATTGGGACTTAGGAGTAGATTTAGACATTTTAGACTTCGAACGTGGAGCAAAAGTTACTGGTAGCCGTTTTACTTTCTATAAAGGCTTAGGAGCTAGACTTGAACGTGCCTTAATCAGCTTTATGTTAGATCTTCACACAGAGGAGCATGGATACACTGAAGTATTACCTCCAAACCTTGTAAATCGTGCTAGCATGATCGGCACAGGACAACTACCAAAATTTGAAGAAGACGCATTCCGTATCGAGAAAGAAGACTTTTTCTTAGTACCAACTGCAGAAGTACCTGTAACAAACTATCACCGTGACGAAATTCTTGATGCTGCTCAATTACCGATTGCATATACTGCATATAGCGCATGTTTCCGTTCTGAGGCAGGTTCTGCTGGTCGTGACACACGAGGATTAATTCGCCAACATCAATTTAATAAAGTTGAACTAGTGCGCTTTGTAAAACCTGAAGATTCTTATATTGAGTTAGAAAAATTAACAGGTCAAGCTGAAAAAGTTCTTCAATTATTAGGATTACCATACCGTGTCATTACATTATGTGCTGGAGATATTGGATTTTCTTCTGCAAAAACGTACGACATTGAAGTTTGGTTACCAAGCTATGATGCATACAAAGAAATTTCTTCTTGTAGTAACTTTGAGGCGTTCCAAGCAAGAAGAGCGAATATACGCTTTAGACGTGATCCGAAAGGAAAACCAGAATTTGTTCATACATTAAACGGCTCTGGTCTAGCAATTGGACGAACGGTTTCTGCAATTTTAGAAAACTACCAACAAGCAGATGGCTCAGTAATTATTCCTGAAGTTCTTCGTCCATATATGGGTGGAAAAGAAGTAATTAAATAATTAAAAAAGCAGATGGTATTTGAGAAATAATTCTCAGGTCCATCTGCTTTTTATTTCGATCGTTTTAACATTAATTTTATAATTAGGAGTGTTCCACAATTCCATTCATTTCTTAATAGCCTTAATTATAATCAATTCACCTAAAACTAACATAATGATAGATAAGACACCATCTAACATAATATAACCGGCAGTATTATGGTTTAAGTAAACATTTTTGGTCATCCAGTATCCTGCATAATTTATAGTGATGAATAGATAGGCAAGAGGAAGCAAACAGGTAAGCATATACAAACGTTTATCAGTTATCTTTAATAGTACTGTTGCCCCTATGATTAATCCAATAGAAGCCATGATTAGATACTCCAAATAATGACCAGATTGATCCAATATCCTAGTACCATTATAAATACAAATGAATTTCTTTATATTTTTTCTGCTTATAAAAAAGATGTATATTTTAATAGTTAGATGACGATAATACTTGTTGTAAAAAGGTTGTTTTTATTTCTAGAAAAAAATTATATTTTTTTTAGAAGAATGCTTGACCTTATTTTTTTCGTATGGTATTATAAATCTTGTCAATACGGAGTAATACCCAAGTCTGGCTGAAGGGATCGGTCTTGAAAACCGACAGGGGTGTAACAGCCCGCGGGGGTTCGAATCCCTCTTACTCCTCCATTTTTTTAAAATTAAAAGAGTGCATATATATTGTAGGCTCGTTACATTATTGTAACGAGTTTTTTGTGTATTTATTTTGGTCTTATGCAGTTACACAACAAAGAAAAAGCTGCAAACTTTACATGATACAGTTTGCAGCCTTTATATTTATACAAATTATGATATCGTCTTACTTTAAAAACACATTAGATTATTATCTTGATTTCATATATTTTTGTGAATGATTTAGTACGTTTCCAATCTTCTTAACGATTTCTTCTACAGAAGATTCATTTTTAATTAAATCATACTCGCTAATACTCAAACGAAGTACAGGACAAGCGTTAAAGTTATTAATCCAGTTTTCGTAACGAGTATTCATTTCTTTCCAATATTCAATAGGAGTTTGTTGCTCCATTGGACGTCCACGCTCTTTAATTCGCTCAACAACTTCTTCAAATGTTCCTTCTAAGTAAATTAATAAATCAGGAGCTGGGAAATAAGGTGACATAACCATAGCATCAAAAAGGCTAGTATATGTTTCGTAGTCTACTTCACTCATCGTTCCTTTTTCGTAATGCATTTTCGCAAAGATGCCAGTATCCTCATAAATCGAACGGTCTTGTATAAATCCGCCGCCGTATTCAAACATTCTTTTTTGTTCTTTGAATCGCTCTGCTAAGAAGTATATTTGTAAATGAAAGCTCCAACGAGCAAAATCTTGATAAAATTTATCTAGGTATGGGTTTGTATCTACTTTTTCAAATGATGTACGAAAGTTTAGTGCATCTGCAAGCGCATTGGTCATAGTAGATTTTCCTACACCTACTGTCCCAGCAATTGTAATAACTGCATCGTTTCGTATTCCGTATTTTTCACGTAAATTCATATACTTCTTAGCTCCTTTTGTAAGGTGTTTTCTAACGATTCAAGTATCATCGTTAAATCTCTCGGGTTATTAACGAAGTCAATTTGATCACCGTCAAATGTTAGTACTGGAATTTCAGGATAATTAGCTTGAAATTCTTTCATGTGTGTTTCGTAATCTTCAATTAACTGAAGTAGGTACTGGTCCTCGATCAATTGTTCGAATTCTCTCCCGCGAAGTTGAATACGCTTTTGTAGCGTCTCAAGGCTTGCCGTTAAGTAAATAATCACATTTGGCTTTGGCATATCCTCAGTTAATATTTGATATATTTTTAAATATTTATCATGCTGCTTATCTTTTAATGTTCTGCTAGCAAAAATTAAATTCTTAAGGATGTGGTAGTCTGCAACCACTGGAATCGATTTATTAAGAAACATTCTGTCTATATCTTCTAATTGTTTAAATCGATTACAAAGGAAAAACATTTCTGTTTGGAAACTCCACTCTTCAATGTCCGTATAAAACTTACCCAAAAAAGGATTTTCATCTACAATTTCTTTTAATAGTTCATAATGAAAGTGTTCAGAGATCGCTTTGGATAGAGATGTTTTTCCGACACCAATTGGTCCTTCTACTGTTATAAAAGGTACACGTATCATCTCTTGTCCTCCTTACTAGTCAATTTCCGTATCATACTCAAAAAACATACAGAAACTATTTTAACATACTGTAGTCAGACGGAATACCATTTTTAAAATTTTCCAATTACTGATCATTGTTGCTCACTAAATGATCGATCATTTCTTCTATTTCTTCAGTTTGAATAACCGTTGCATTTAAAATGTCCTTCATCATATAAATTGCAACCTTCTCATCATAATCTGTAACCGAGGAAATTGCATCTTGAGGTATAATTAAGTTATAATCCCGCATAAATGCATCATTTGCTGTAAAAAGTACACAACGATTTCCTGCAACACCTACTATAACTAAATGGGTAATGGTTAATTTTTTAAGTAATTCATCTAAATTTGTTAAGTAAAAACCTGAGTAGTTAGGCTTAAAGATAAAATAATCTTTTTTGTTTGGTTGTATATGTTTTATTATTTCGTAGCTTAGAGGGTTTAGACAATGCTTAATAAGTTTTTCTTTAGTCGGGTTTTTGATTTTATAATGATCATTAACATATATAGTAGGAAGTTTTTTGTCTTTAAAAATGTCTCTTATGTAATTTATTTTCGGAACCATATGGATCGATTTTTCCGCAAGAACACTTCCATGTTTAAATGTAAATGAGTTGATTAAATCGACAATTAATAATGCAGGCATCTGCTTGGCTTTATGATTTGAAGAATTCAATCGGCTTCACTCCAATCTATGATTAGTTTATCTACTCGTAAAAAGAATATTTGTTTGTTTAAAGAAATAAAGAGGTGTAAAGTTTGAATAATGATGAGTTTTATATGAAGTTGGCAATAGAAGAAGCACTAAAAGCAAAGCAAATAGGGGAAGTACCTATTGGAGCTGTATTGGTTTACAACGACCAAGTCATTGCACGAGGTTATAATTTACGTGAAACAAAACAAACAGCTTTAGGTCACGCAGAAATGAGTACAATAGAAGATGCGTGTAAAATCATGGATTCTTGGCGATTAGAGGAAACATCCCTTTATGTAACGCTGGAACCTTGTCCAATGTGTGCGGGAGCCATCGTTCAATCAAGAATTCCAAGAGTCGTTTATGGTGCAAAAGACCCGAAGGCAGGATGTGGTGGATCAATATATAATCTTTTGCAAGAAGATCGATTTAATCATCGTTGTGAAGTTAGTTCGGGTATATTAGAAGAAGAATGTGGTAAATTATTAACAGATTTCTTTAGAGAGCTGCGATCTAGAAAGAAAAATTTACCTTCATAAGGACAAGGATTGATTTTTTATTTCGCATCGTATATACTTTAAATACCGCTTCAATCAGCGGTATAAAATTAGGTTTTAACTTTGCCGTGCTAGGTGGGGAGGTAGCGGTGCCCTGTACTCGCAATCCGCTCTAGCGAGACTGAATTCCACTCCGAGGTGTATCTATTTCAGGGTCTGCCTTAAATAAGTGGTGTTGACGTCTGGGTCCTACGCAACGAGAACTCATGAACCTTGTCAGGTCCGGAAGGAAGCAGCAATAAGTGAGCCATCTCGTGTGCCGTAGGGGTGCCTGGGCCGAGCTAACTGTTTAAGTAACGCCTGGGGTAGTGCATCGACGAGTGGTGCACGGCAGTAACTTTATAAAAACTCACTCAATTTTGAGTGAGTTTTTTTGTTTTCTTTAAAATATTTTCCATGAATTCATTACATAGGGTATAATAATGATGACTTTGTAAGAAGGAGGAAACCAATTGACTTATCAAGCATTATATCGTTTGTGGAGACCGCAGCAATTTAAAGATGTCGTAGGTCAAGATCATATTATACGAACGTTACAAAACTCCCTTCTTCAGCAAAAAGTATCACATGCATATTTGTTTACAGGTCCGCGTGGAACAGGTAAAACGAGTACAGCTAAAATCTTTGCAAAAGCTTTAAATTGTGAACATGCACCTACTAATGAGCCTTGTAATGAGTGTGCCATTTGTAAAGGAATTACTGATGGATCAATTTCAGATGTAATTGAGATTGATGCTGCATCAAACAATGGTGTAGATGAAATACGTGATATTCGAGAAAAAGTTAAATATGCTCCTTCTGTAGGCAAATTTAAAGTGTACATAATAGATGAGGTCCATATGTTATCAATAGGGGCTTTTAATGCATTATTAAAAACATTAGAAGAGCCTCCAAGTCACGTTATCTTTATATTAGCTACTACTGAACCACATAAAATACCATTGACGATTCTTTCGAGATGTCAACGTTTTGATTTTCATAAGATAAGTGCTCAAACGATTTCAGATCGATTGACAGTTGTTCTGAATCACCAGCAAACAGCAATTGAACCAGAAGCTTTGATGATGCTATCTCGTGCTGCTGAAGGTGGAATGAGGGATGCACTCAGCATTCTAGATCAAGCTATCTCGTATAGCGATGAATCCATTTCATTAGATGATGTTTTAGCGGTAACAGGCACAGTGGCTCAAGAGCGTTTAATATCCGTTGTTTCAGCAATAATAGATGGTAATGTGTCAGTTTGTCTGACTAATATTGAAGAACTATTAAACCAAGGTAAAGACCCAGTTCGGTTTATAGAAGATTTAACAGTTTATTATCGAGATATTCTATTATATAGGCACTCACCAAGTACAATTGAGTTACTTGAGAGAGCAACAGTTAGTGACCGATTTAAAGAGCTTTGCGATGCATACAATGATGAGTTAGTTTATCAGATTATCGCTTCATTAAGTAAAAGTCAGCAAGAAATGAAATGGACTAATCATCCGAGAGTTTTACTTGAGGTAGCAATTGTACAACTTTGTCAAAAAGCTTCCATGAGCGGTATCGGTAAAAAACAGGACGAGCTGACACCATTAATTAATAAAATTAACGCTCTTGAAAAAGAAATGAAATTTTTAAAGGAAAATGGTATTACAGTAAGTGGAACAAATGATTCCCCTACTAGTCCAAAAACGAAATCGACTACATCTCGTTCGAAAATACCAAGTAGCCTAATACAAGGTGTATTAAGAGCTGCTTCTAAACCAGAAAAAAATAAAGTTTTAGCAGTTTGGACATCACTTCAAGATCAATTAAGGCAACAAAATAAAGTTTCTACTGCGACATTAGTTTCTTATGGTGAAGTTGTGGCAGCTTCATCTGAACAGTGTATTGTTGCTTTTAAATCAGAGACAATATGTGATTTAATCAATAATAATGGTGAACAAGAGCACTTAACAACGATTAATCAAACATTATCAAATTTATTAGGTGCAGAAATGAATATGTTAGCAATTCCCGAAGAAGATTGGAGATCGACTAGGGATTCATTTTTAAATACAACAAAACAAAAAGAGACTTCAACAGAAGTTTCACCAATCGTACAAGAGGCAATCAATCTTGTAGGTGAAGATTTAGTAATAATTAAAGAATAACTATATTGGAGGAAATGAAAATGATGCGTGGCGGAATGGGCAATATGAATAATATGATGAAACAAATGCAAAAAATGCAAAAACAAATGGAACAAGCACAAAATGAATTAAACGAGCGTACATTTGTTGGTACAGCTGGTGGTGGAATGGTAACTGTTACAGCTAATGGATTAAAACAAATTGTTGAAGTTACTATTAAGGAAGAAGTAGTAGATCCAGATGATATTGAAATGCTACAAGATTTAGTTTTAACTGCAACTAATGATGCTATTAAACAAATTGAAGATGAAACAGCTAAAACAATGGGGCAGTTTACTAAAGGAATGAATATTCCAGGATTATTTTAAGGGTAAGACAAATGCATTACCCTGAGCCGATATCCAAATTAATAGATAGTTTTATGAAATTGCCAGGGATTGGTCCCAAGACGGCCGTTCGACTGGCATTTTTTATGTTAGATATGAAGCAAGACGACGTATTAGACTTTGCAAAATCAATGATAGATGCGAAAAGAAAATTACAATACTGTTCAGAATGTGGCCATATAACTGATCAAGACCCTTGTTATATTTGTAGTGATCAACATCGAGACCAATCTACGATATGTGTAGTGCAAGATACGAAAGATGTTATTGCTATGGAAAAAATGAGAGAATATCAAGGTTTATATCATGTACTTCATGGTGCAATTTCTCCTATGGAGGGAGTTGGACCTGAAGACATTAAAATTATGGAATTATTGAGCAGACTAAAAGATGATGTAGTTCAAGAAATTATTTTAGCTACCAACCCGAATATAGAGGGTGAAGCAACTGCTATGTATATTTCTAGGCTATTAAAATCTACGGGTATAAAAATTACTCGAATCGCACATGGTCTACCAGTAGGCGGAGACTTAGAATATGCAGATGAGGTTACACTCTCGAAAGCTCTGGAAGGTAGAAGAGAACTTTAGAAACTGATTAATGGAGAGAGACCATGGGTTTTTTTCGAAAAAAAGGAAAGATTCGTAAAGAATTTGATGAAAAGTTAGTTGATAGACTACATGACTACAAAGACATTTACTTAAGTCAGGTCGAGTTAATGGAAAGAAGTGTAGATCCACCAGAGGATCTATTAATTCATGTTAAGCTTTACCAAGCCAAATATTTCTTCTTATTAAAAGAAGCAAAGGCTAGAAATGTTTTAATAACAAAAATGAAATAGGTAAAAGAGTTTATTGTTTAGGCAATAGGCTCTTTTTTATTAATGTTTTTTGTCATTGATTAGTTTCTTTTCTCATACAATCTTAGTAAAAGGTGTACAAGTTATATGAGGGGAGTTTTTTTGTGGTGAATAGTATTATTATGATTTCAGTTGTATTGTTTGTAATCTTATTTTTATTATTAGTAGGTCTACCAGTTAAAGCTTTAAAACTAATTAGCAAATACGTACTAAGAGGCATTGTATGTGTCATGATTGTATTTATACTAAACTATGCTTTAGCTTCGAATAATTTTCATATTCCAATTAATCCTGTTACTTGTGCATTCTTAAGTGTATTAGGTGTTCCAGGTATTGTAGCGTTAAGTGTAATTGGTATTTATATCGTATAAAAAAATATATAAAAAAGTTTTAAAAAACTGTTGACCGTTTATCGAGGGGATGTTATATTTATATACGTCGCTGATGGCGATAACAAAAAAGAAAAAACAACTGTTGACAGATTTTGTCGAAGGTGATAAACTAATTAAGTTGTTAAAAAACAAGATGATCTTTGAAAACTAAACAAAACATGAAGTAAACGTCAATTATTAGTTTTTTGAGCAATACAAGATTTAAACTTAACTTTTATGGAGAGTTTGATCCTGGCTCAGGACGAACGCTGGCGGCGTGCCTAATACATGCAAGTCGAGCGGACTAATGGGAGCTTGCTCCCATTAGTTAGCGGCGGACGGGTGAGTAACACGTGGGCAACCTACCTGTAAGACTGGGATAACTTCGGGAAACCGGAGCTAATACCGGATGACATAAAGGAACTCCTGTTCCTTTATTGAAAGATGGCTTCGGCTATCACTTACAGATGGGCCCGCGGCGCATTAGCTAGTTGGTGAGGTAACGGCTCACCAAGGCGACGATGCGTAGCCGACCTGAGAGGGTGATCGGCCACACTGGGACTGAGACACGGCCCAGACTCCTACGGGAGGCAGCAGTAGGGAATCTTCCGCAATGGACGAAAGTCTGACGGAGCAACGCCGCGTGAGCGATGAAGGCCTTCGGGTCGTAAAGCTCTGTTGTTAGGGAAGAATAAGTGCTAGTTGAATAAGCTGGCACCTTGACGGTACCTAACCAGAAAGCCACGGCTAACTACGTGCCAGCAGCCGCGGTAATACGTAGGTGGCAAGCGTTGTCCGGAATTATTGGGCGTAAAGCGCGCGCAGGCGGTTTCTTAAGTCTGATGTGAAAGCCCCCGGCTCAACCGGGGAGGGTCATTGGAAACTGGGAAACTTGAGTGCAGAAGAGGAAAGTGGAATTCCAAGTGTAGCGGTGAAATGCGTAGAGATTTGGAGGAACACCAGTGGCGAAGGCGACTTTCTGGTCTGTAACTGACGCTGAGGCGCGAAAGCGTGGGGAGCAAACAGGATTAGATACCCTGGTAGTCCACGCTGTAAACGATGAGTGCTAAGTGTTAGAGGGTTTCCGCCCTTTAGTGCTGAAGTTAACGCATTAAGCACTCCGCCTGGGGAGTACGGTCGCAAGACTGAAACTCAAAGGAATTGACGGGGGCCCGCACAAGTGGTGGAGCATGTGGTTTAATTCGAAGCAACGCGAAGAACCTTACCAGGTCTTGACATCCTCTGACAACCCTAGAGATAGGGCTTTCCCTTCGGGGACAGAGTGACAGGTGGTGCATGGTTGTCGTCAGCTCGTGTCGTGAGATGTTGGGTTAAGTCCCGCAACGAGCGCAACCCTTGATCTTAGTTGCCAGCATTTAGTTGGGCACTCTAAGGTGACTGCCGGTGAAAAACCGGAGGAAGGTGGGGATGACGTCAAATCATCATGCCCCTTATGACCTGGGCTACACACGTGCTACAATGGATAGTACAAAGGGTTGCAAGACCGCGAGGTGGAGCTAATCCCATAAAACTATTCTCAGTTCGGATTGTAGGCTGCAACTCGCCTACATGAAGCCGGAATCACTAGTAATCGCGGATCAGCATGCCGCGGTGAATACGTTCCCGGGCCTTGTACACACCGCCCGTCACACCACGAGAGTTTGTAACACCCGAAGTCGGTGGGGTAACCTTTTAGGGGCCAGCCGCCTAAGGTGGGACAGATGATTGGGGTGAAGTCGTAACAAGGTAGCCGTATCGGAAGGTGCGGCTGGATCACCTCCTTTCTATGGAGACATCATGAACCGATGGTTCATGTATGAAATGTTTCTTCATTGTTTTGTTTAGTTTTGAAGGATTATCCTTCTATTATAGATATGGGCCTATAGCTCAGCTGGTTAGAGCGCACGCCTGATAAGCGTGAGGTCGATGGTTCGAGTCCATTTAGGCCCACCATATCTTTTGTAATATCATAATGGGGCCTTAGCTCAGCTGGGAGAGCGCCTGCCTTGCACGCAGGAGGTCAGCGGTTCGATCCCGCTAGGCTCCACCATTTTTTTTATTTTGTACCTTGAAAACTAGATAATGTCATTCATTAAACTGCGTAAGTTTAATTCAATTAGTTTTAAAATTAGTTAAGTTAGAAAGGGCGCACGGTGGATGCCTTGGCACTAGGAGTCGATGAAGGACGGGACTAACACCGATATGCTTCGGGGAGCTGTAAGTAAGCTTTGATCCGGAGATTTCCGAATGGGGAAACCCACTACTCGTAATGGAGTAGTATCTTTACCTGAATACATAGGGTACTGAGGACAGACCCAGGGAACTGAAACATCTAAGTACCTGGAGGAATAGAAAGCAATAGCGATTTCCTGAGTAGCGGCGAGCGAAACGGAAGATAGCCCAAACCAAGAGGCTTGCCTCTTGGGGTTGTAGGACACTCTATACGGAGTTACAAAGGAACGGGGTAAATGAAGCGACCTGGAAAGGTCCGTCAAAGAAGGTAAAAACCCTGTAGTTGAAACCTCGTTCCCTCTTGAGTGGATCCTGAGTACGGCGGAACACGTGAAATTCCGTCGGAATCTGGGAGGACCATCTCCCAAGGCTAAATACTACCTAGTGACCGATAGTGAACCAGTACCGTGAGGGAAAGGTGAAAAGCACCCCGGAAGGGGAGTGAAAGAGAACCTGAAACCGTGTGCTTACAAATAGTCAGAGCTCGTTAACGAGTGATGGCGTGCCTTTTGTAGAATGAACCGGCGAGTTACGATCCCGTGCAAGGTTAAGTTGAAGAGACGGAGCCGCAGCGAAAGCGAGTCTGAATAGGGCGATATAGTACGTGGTCGTAGACCCGAAACCGAGTGATCTACCCATGTCCAGGATGAAGTTCAGGTAACACTGAATGGAGGTCCGAACCCACGCACGTTGAAAAGTGCGGGGATGAGGTGTGGGTAGCGGAGAAATTCCAATCGAACTCGGAGATAGCTGGTTCTCCCCGAAATAGCTTTAGGGCTAGCCTTATGTGTTAGAGTCTTGGAGGTAGAGCACTGATTGGACTAGGGGCCCCCAACGGGTTACCGAATTCAGTCAAACTCCGAATGCCAATGACTTATCCATAGGAGTCAGACTACGAGTGATAAGATCCGTGGTCAAGAGGGAAACAGCCCAGACCGCCAGCTAAGGTCCCAAAGTATACGTTAAGTGGAAAAGGATGTGGAGTTGCTTAGACAACCAGGATGTTGGCTTAGAAGCAGCCACCATTTAAAGAGTGCGTAATAGCTCACTGGTCGAGTGACTCTGCGCCGAAAATGTAACGGGGCTAAACGTATCACCGAAGCTGCGGATTGATACCGTATGGTATCAGTGGTAGGGGAGCGTTCTAAGGGCGTTGAAGCTAGATCGTAAGGACTGGTGGAGCGCTTAGAAGTGAGAATGCCGGTATGAGTAGCGAAAGACGGGTGAGAATCCCGTCCACCGTATGCCTAAGGTTTCCTGGGGAAGGCTCGTCCTCCCAGGGTTAGTCAGGACCTAAGCCGAGGCCGAAAGGCGTAGGCGATGGACAACAGGTTGATATTCCTGTACCACCTCATTTCCGTTTGAGCAATGGAGGGACGCAGAAAGATAGGGTAAGCGCGCTGCTGGATATGCGCGTCCAAGCAATTAGGCTGATGTGTAGGCAAATCCGCACATCATAAGGCTGAGTTGTGATGGCGAGGGAAATATAGTACCGAAGTTCCTGATTCTACACTGCCAAGAAAAGCTTCTAGCGAGGAAATAGGTGCCTGTACCGCAAACCGACACAGGTAGGCGAGGAGAGAATCCTAAGGTGAGCGAGAGAACTATGGTTAAGGAACTCGGCAAAATGACCCCGTAACTTCGGGAGAAGGGGTGCTCTTTTGGGTGTATGCCCGGGAGAGCCGCAGTGAAAAGGCCCAAGCGACTGTTTAGCAAAAACACAGGTCTCTGCGAAGCCGCAAGGCGAAGTATAGGGGCTGACGCCTGCCCGGTGCTGGAAGGTTAAGAGGAGGGGTTATCCCTTACGGGAGAAGCTCTGAATTGAAGCCCCAGTAAACGGCGGCCGTAACTATAACGGTCCTAAGGTAGCGAAATTCCTTGTCGGGTAAGTTCCGACCCGCACGAAAGGCGTAACGATTTGGGCACTGTCTCAACCATAGACTCGGTGAAATTATAGTACCTGTGAAGATGCAGGTTACCCGCGACAGGACGGAAAGACCCCGTGGAGCTTTACTGCAGCTTGATATTGAATTTTGGTACAGCTTGTACAGGATAGGTAGGAGCCTGAGAAGCCGGAGCGCTAGCTTCGGTGGAGGCGTCGGTGGGATACTACCCTGGCTGTATTGAAATTCTAACCTAGAGCCGTGATCCGGCTCGGAGACAGTGTCAGGTGGGCAGTTTGACTGGGGCGGTCGCCTCCTAAAGAGTAACGGAGGCGCCCAAAGGTTCCCTCAGAATGGTTGGAAATCATTCGAAGAGTGTAAAGGCATAAGGGAGCTTGACTGCGAGACCTACAAGTCGAGCAGGGACGAAAGTCGGGCTTAGTGATCCGGTGGTTCCGCATGGAAGGGCCATCGCTCAACGGATAAAAGCTACCCCGGGGATAACAGGCTTATCTCCCCCAAGAGTCCACATCGACGGGGAGGTTTGGCACCTCGATGTCGGCTCATCGCATCCTGGGGCTGTAGTCGGTCCCAAGGGTTGGGCTGTTCGCCCATTAAAGCGGTACGCGAGCTGGGTTCAGAACGTCGTGAGACAGTTCGGTCCCTATCCGTCGTGGGCGCAGGAAATTTGAGAGGAGCTGTCCTTAGTACGAGAGGACCGGGATGGACACACCGCTGGTGTACCAGTTGTTCTGCCAAGAGCATGGCTGGGTAGCTATGTGTGGAAGGGATAAGTGCTGAAAGCATCTAAGCATGAAGCCCCCCTCAAGATGAGATTTCCCATAGCGTTAAGCTAGTAAGACCCCTGAGAGACGATCAGGTTGATAGGTCAGAGGTGGAAGCGTGGTGACACGTGGAGCTGACTGATACTAATCGGTCGAGGACTTAACTAACAAGTTTGATGATGACATTAACTAGTTTTGAGGGTACGAAGTACAACTCTATAAATCAGGTGATTAGTGCGAAGAGGTCACACCCGTTCCCATACCGAACACGGCAGTTAAGCTCTTCAGCGTCGATGGTAGTTGGGGGTTTCCCCCTGTGAGAGTAGAACGTCGCCTGGTAACCAAAACATCAGCTATTAGGCTGATGTTTTTTTGTATTAACAAATATAGAAAAAATTTAAGGAATTAAAGTAAAATATCATAGCTTGATCAATGTATTTAAACAAAGCTAATTTCGCTGGTGCTTCGCTTAAAGGGATTGGATTAGGTTACTGTAATCTCGTGGCACAGGAGTTAACTTATATACTAATGAGCACCGCACAGGAAGGCAGGCAAAGTATTGAAGAAAACAAGCCTTTGACGGCTAGTCTTCTGAAACTACAAACGAATGTAGTCCTTTAAATATTAGTTAACAGGAACAAAAATAAAGTCAGAGAAGGAAAGTAGTATCATGTAAGAAAAAATATTTAAAATATAGAGCACAAAATTAGAACTATTTTCATATATTACAAAAAAATAGGCCCTAAATTGTATAAAAAGTTTTTAATTTGCAAAACTATATAATAAACAAAATTGTTTAATCAATCGTAAATTGCACTGGAAAAAAACTTTTAGGAGGAATAAAGGTGAATGGTTTATCAAAATGTATAGTTTGTGAAGAGAAAAAGGAACATGGTATTCATATTATTGAAGCATTCGTTTGTGAAGAGTGTGAAAAGAAAATCGTAAAAACTGAAACAGACGCACCTATATACAATTCCTTTGTAGAGAAGTTAAGATGTATTAGTACGGTGAAAGAAGAAATTGCGAATTAGACATTAGCAAAAGCGTAATAGACTAATAGTAGTAGTCTAATAAGTTTTTGTAAGTTAAAATAAGATATAAAGTGAAGGACCGATTCTATATACAGGTACCTCTGCCATAATTATTACTGTTTGGTCACCCCTTTAGTGACTGGGCCTTTAAGTAATGGAGAGAACTTGTAAATATAATCGGTTTTTATATTGTCTATAAAATATTGGTTTTTGAAGTAGGTCGTTGTATTAAAATGTCTAAAAGTAAGTATGTTTGGATTATTTAAATTTAAAATCCAACAAAAAATATACTAGTATAACGATGCATACAAATATATTGCATAAATTAAAGGAAGCGTTATTGATGAATAAAATGCCATTACTAAATGCACTGAAGCAGTTTGTAAATAAAGAGACATTATCTCTACATGTTCCAGGTCATAAAAATGGAAAGCACACTTTTATAAATGAATTAGGATTACCAAATATATTAAATTATGATGTGACGGAATTAAATGGCTTAGATGACTTACATTATCCTTCAGAGGTGATCAGTGAGGCTCAAAAAATGTTAGCGAAAGTATACAATGCAGAAGAAAGTTTCTTTTTAGTAAATGGATCAACTGTGGGCAATCTAGCTGCTATTTTAGCGTTATGTGGCGAAAATGATGAAGTATTGGTACAACGTAATTGTCATAAGTCAATTTTTCATGGTCTTTTACTTGCTGGAGCAAAGCCTATATTCTTGCCATTAGATATTGATGAAGAGCTAGGACAACCACTTGGGGTAAACAGTGAGCAATCTATGAATGTAATGAAAAATTATCCAAAAGCAAAAGCAATGATTTTAACAAATCCTAATTACTATGGAATGTCTCAGAATTTAAAAAATATAATTGAGTTTGCTCATAGTATGAAGATTCCAACGATAGTCGATGAGGCACATGGAACCCATTTTATAGTTGGCGATCCTTTTCCAAATGATGCGCTCTCTATGGGCGCTGATATTGTAATACAATCAGCGCATAAAACTTTGCCTGCAATGACAATGGGTTCATATTTACATATAAAATCAAAATTCATTTGCAGAGATAAAGTAAGAGAAATGCTGAGAATGCTACAAAGCAGCAGTCCTTCTTATCCAATCATGGCTTCCTTGGATTACGCAAGGAGTTTTGTCGAAACATTTTCTCATGATAAGGTGAAAATACTTCAAAAAAAAATTGCTGAATTTATTAAAGAAGTTAAATATTTAGCTAGTATACAAATTGTTACATCAAGTCGTATAAACTATACACAAGATTTACTAAAAGTAATCGTTAAAAGTAAAAAAGGACATACAGGTAAGCAATTACAGGAAATATTTGAAAATGAGGGTATCTATTCTGAACTATCAGATTGGGCACATGTTCTGTTCATCCTTCCGCTAGATGAAAAAATGGATTTTGATGACCTTATTAATCGTATAAAAAAAGCAACTGAATCAATGGAATATATTGAAAATAAACAACCTAAGCTTAATGTACCTAATTTTACGAGTACAGTTTTACATAGTTACGCTGACTTAAAGAAAAAAAGGAAGCTGGTAAAAAATCTGGCAGATTCGGTAGGAGAAATATCTGCAGAAAATATTGTTCCATATCCACCAGGAATTCCGATTTTACTAAAAGGGGAACTAATTACTACTAAGCATGTTGATTATATTCATGATGTATATCAATATGGAATGACGATTCAAAATTTGATTGAAGATCAAAATTTACAAATTGAAGTATTGATTTAGGAGGAAACACACTTGAAATCTTTATTCATTACATTTGAAGGACCAGAGGGTGCAGGGAAAACAACAATTATACATATGATATCGGAAGAACTTCGTAAAAGATGTGTAAATTTTATATCCACTCGAGAACCAGGTGGTATACGGATTGCTGAAAATATAAGAAATATTATATTAGACACAGAGAATATTGAAATGGACAAGCGTACGGAGGCACTACTTTATGCTGCAGCAAGGAGACAGCATTTAGCAGAGAAAGTAATCCCTGCGTTGGCGGAAGGGAAAATCGTGTTGTGTGATCGATTTGTAGATAGCTCACTTGCATATCAAGGTGTTGGTAGAGGAATCGGAATAGATGAAATTTATAATATCAATCAATTTGCAATCGATGGTTTAATGCCTGATTTGACAATTTACTTTGATTTAGACCCTAAAGTTGGACTAAATAGAGTTCACCAAGCAGATGAGAGAGAAATCAATCGACTGGATTTAGAAGAACTAGATTTTCATTTAAAAGTTCAAAGTGGATATGCTGAAATTATGAAGAGAGAGCCATGGCGCTTTAAACGAATTGATGCCTCAAATCAGGTCGATCAAGTATTTAATGATACCTTGAATGTCATTTTAGAAAAAATAGAAGAAATTTAATTAGTTACAATATTGATTACATGAACAATAACATGACGGAACTGGTATAATAGAATAAAGAATACTTTCGGAACTTAACTAAAAAATTACTTGCATCAATAGCTTAAGAGTAGGCCAAATGTTAAGCTTAAGTAATTAGTAAAACGATTTAAAAAACGACACAATTTAAATAGATAATTGATTAATTTATAGATATGAGTAGGTGTAAACATGAAAACATCTTGGGAGAAACTAAGCGAGCGTCAGCCAGTTGCCACAAAAATGTTAAAAAATGCAGTAATTAAGAACAGGGTAGCTCATGCTTACTTATTTGAAGGCCCAAGAGGAACTGGTAAACGTGAACTTGCATTATACTACACAAAAGTATTACTATGTGAGAATGTAAGTGGCGCTACACCTTGTGGAACTTGTCGTAATTGTAAGCGTGTCGATTCTGGTAATCACCCAAATGTTTATGTAATTGAACCCGAAGAAGCTTCAATAAAGAAACATCAAATTCAACAATTACAAGAAGAATTCTCTAAAACAGCTGTTGAATCGAATCGAAAAATTTATATAATAGACCATGCTGATCGAATGACGACAAATGCAGCTAATTCTTTATTGAAATTTTTGGAAGAGCCGGTCTCAATTACAACTGCATTTTTATTAACTGAACAAGTACAACAAATTTTGCCAACGATACAATCTCGCTGTCAATCAATCCATTTTAATCCATTACCAACAAAATACTTTGAAGAACATTTAGTTAAGATCGAGCTCCAATCAAACTTAGTACCATTATTAGCAAGATTAACAAATAGTGAGGCAGTCGCACTTCAAATTGCTGAAGAAGAATGGTTTGCACAAGCTAGAGATTTAGTGATAGAATTATATGAAGCATTATTAACAACAAAAAAAGATAGTCTTCTAGTCATACAACAAAATGTTTCTCGTCATTTCGATACGAAGGAACAGTTACAAATGATGCTTGATATGCTTGTATTAGCCTTTAAAGATATGCTATATATATATGCTGAGCAAGATCAAAATGTTGTTTTTAAAAATGAAGAACCATTAATGAGACAAGCATTAAATCGTATTTCATTAGAGAAAATAACCACTTGTTTAGAAATCATCCTTTTTGCTAAAAAACGATTAACATCCAACGCAAATATGTTAATGGTTTTAGAGCAAATGATTATAGAGCTACAGGAGGGATTGTAGATTGTGTACGAAGTAGTCGGAGTACGTTTTAAAAAAGCTGGTAAAATCTATTATTTCGACCCAAATGGACTAGCAATCCCTAAAGATACTTTTGTCATCGTTGAGACGGTGAGAGGGATTGAATTTGGAAAAGTAGTTGTACCAAATAAAAAGGTCGGAGAAAATGACGTAGTCCTTCCGTTAAAAAAAGTTATGCGATTAGCTGATGAACATGATCGTATGATTGTTGAAGAGAATAAACAATCAGCTAAAGAAGCTTATGAAGTTTGTTCTAGTAAAGTAATGCAACATGAACTAGATATGAAGTTAGTTGATGTCGAATATACATTTGACCGAAATAAAGTCATCTTTTATTTTACAGCAGATGGTAGAATAGACTTCAGGGAATTAGTAAAGGATTTGGCTGCAGTATTCCGTACTCGAATTGAATTAAGACAAATAGGAGTACGCGATGAAGCTAAAATGCTCGGTGGGATTGGACCTTGCGGTAGAATGTTGTGTTGTTCAACGTTCTTAGGTGATTTTGAACCAGTATCCATTAAAATGGCTAAAGATCAAAACCTTTCTCTTAACCCGGCGAAGATTTCAGGACTTTGTGGCCGATTAATGTGCTGCTTAAAATATGAAAATGACGAGTACGAGGCTGCAAAAGAACAACTTCCAGACTTAGAGGATATCATCAAGACAGCAGAAGGTCCTGGAAGAGTAGTAGGATTGAACATCTTAGAACGAGTTATTCAGGTAGAATTGATTAAAAAAGAACGCGTTGTGGAGTATACCCTAGATGATTTAATTCACGAGGGAGTCGTGTCAATACAAACCACAGATTAAGAGGTGGTAAGATTGGACAAGAAGAATATATTCTTATCTCTTTCCAATATGGAAGAACAAATTCAAGATTTATCAACACAGCTTAGTGACTTAAAACAATATATTGCTGAGCTACTAGAAGAAAATCACTATACGAAAATTGAGAATGATCACTTACGAGAAAGATTAGGTCTAGATAAACGTATAGAAGAAAAAGAACAAATAAAAGACTCAAAGAAGAAAAAGGTACAAAAGGATAAGGATCTTGGGGAAGGCTATGATAATTTAGCAAGATTGTACCAAGAAGGTTTCCATATTTGTAATCTACATTATGGAAGCGTACGTCATGGTGAGGACTGTCTGTTTTGTTTATCTTTCTTTGATAAAAAGTAATGGTAGGCTATTCCGGAAGAAGCGAGCGATTACCTTTTTAGAAAACAGCTATTAAATAAGCTGTTTAAAAAGGGAAAGTGCGCTGGTTCCAAATGGAATAGCTTCTTTTTATGCATTGCTAGTTAATTGTTATACAATTAGGCAATGCTAAAAGATAATATTGGTAAGAATTTGAAAGGAACTAATTATGCTTAAAGGTGACGAACGCTTAGATTACTTATTAACCGATGATATGAGGATTATTCAAAGTCCATCTGTTTTTTCATTTTCATTAGATGCAGTTCTTTTATCCAATTTTACATATGTCCCGATCCAAAAAGGTACAATTGTTGATTTATGCTCTGGAAATGGAGTTATTCCATTGATGTTACACCGAAGATCTAAAGCTAATATAATAGGTGTAGAAATACAAGAACGACTGTATGATATGGCTAAAAGAAGCATTGAATATAACAAGTTAGATGAAAAAGTATCAATGATTCATGACGATTTAAAAAATGCACCAGATAAAATAGGTAGAGAATTTGTAGATGTCGTTACGTGTAATCCGCCGTACTTTCAAGATATTCCGACTTCTGAACAGAATATGAATGAGCATTATGCAATAGCGAGACATGAGATTAAAACCAATTTAGAAGAAGTAATCAATGCAAGTAAACAACTTTTGAAGCACGGTGGAAAATTGGCGATGGTTCATCGTCCAGGACGTATGTTGGATATTGTTACAACAATGCGTAAACATGGTATTGAGCCGAAAAGAATTCAGTTTGTCTATCCAAAAATGGGTAAGGAAGCAAATACACTTCTAATTGAAGGTATTAAAGGTGGTAAGGCTGACCTTAAAATTTTGCCTCCGATTTACGTATATGAGGAAAATAACGAGTATACGACTGAGTTAAAGGAAATTCTATATGAAAGATCATAAACACTATCTATATGTGCTAGAATGCTCTGATGCAACTTTCTATGCAGGGTATACAACAAATATTAAGCGTAGAGTAAAACAACACAACGATGGAAAGGGTGCAAAATATACGAGGGGTAGAACACCTGTAAATTGTATATTTTTTGAGGAATACCCAACTAAAAGAGAAGCGATGCAAGCGGAATACGCTTTTAAGCAATTATCAAGAGAAAACAAAGAACGATATATGAGAGGAGGAACGAGTAATGATTAAAAGTCAAAAGAGCTTCTTAAATGAAGAATTAGGCTGTCTTTATTTAATACCAACCCCTATTGGAAATTTAGAAGATATGACGTTTAGAGCGGTACGAATACTAAAAGAAGTAGATTATATTGCAGCGGAGGATACACGTAATACGAAAAAGCTTTGTAATCATTTCGAAATACCAACGCCTTTAGTGAGTTATCATGAGCATAATAAAGAAAAAGCAGGATTAAAGCTTGTAGAAGACTTAAAACGAGGATTAAAAGTTGGATTAGTAAGTGATGCAGGAATGCCATGTATAAATGACCCAGGTTATGAACTTGTAAAACTTTGTTTAGAGGAAGGTATTTCTGTCGTTCCTTTACCTGGTGCAAATGCTGCCTTAACATCTTTAATATCATCTGGACTTCCTACTGATTCGTTTTTATACATAGGATTCTTGTCACGTCAAAAGAAAGATAAGAAGAAGCAATTGGAACCGTTAAAGGGGCAACGTAGTACAGTCATTTTATACGAGTCTCCACACCGTTTAAAAGAAACGCTACACGTTATTATTGAAGTATTAGGTGACAGAAAAATTGTACTTTGTAGGGAATTAACAAAGAAGTTCGAAGAGTTTTTACGTGGGACAGTTAGTGATGCTATAGACTGGGCAACGAATGAAGAAGTACGTGGAGAGTTTGTAGTTGTTTTAGAAGGGGCATCTGAAGAAGATGTGAAAAACAATGAGGAGTGTTGGTGGCAGGAACTATCCATTAACCAACATGTCGATTGGTACATAAATGAAAAAAACGAAAAAAGTAAAGATGCTATAAAACTTGTTGCGAAGGATCGTTCATTAAATAAAAGGGACGTCTACGCGGAATATCATGAAATTTAATAAGGTTTGAAAATGAAGTTAGGCTGTCTTATTTATTTATAATTCTCTACTCATTTTTACTAGCTTTTATTTAGAGAATGCAATTAAACGAGGCAGCCTCTTCAATTTAATTATTATCAGCTAAAAATTGTTCAATCTCGAATTTTAGTAGTTCTGCGCCTTTTTTACTTAAAACAATTTTGCCATCAGCAACCTCAAGATTATTTTGAGAAATTTCTCCCGTCATCATACAAGTCATATTTGGTTCATATTTTTTTAGGATAATTCGATCATCCTGAACGAATATTTCAATTGTGTCTCTTTCAGTGATATTTAGTGTTCTTCTAAGTTCAATTGGTATGACTACACGGCCAAGCTCGTCTACCTTACGGACAATTCCTGTAGATTTCATAATTAATCCTCCTATATAAAGTTTTTATTAAAAATAAATGTACTATGTAGTCTAAAAGACAGAGCTACATAATGCTACTATGCCAAAATGGGTTAATTAAAGAGAAAATATATGTATATTTATGAGAAATAATAGAAATAGATGTTACTATTGTGTAAAATTTAACTTATAAAATAAGTATGAAGTTGTAATAGTAGATGGGGATATGCAGATAACTCATTTTTCATTTTATAATGAAATGCAAAATCATGCGAATAATTTAGTGTCAATATTTAGAAATATTTGAAGGAGGATTTTTGGTCAATGAGTAATAAAACTTTTTATATTACAACCCCAATATATTATCCGAGCGGAAAATTACATATAGGTCATGCTTATACGACTGTTGCTGGGGATGCAATGGCAAGATATAAAAGACTTCAAGGGTTTGATGTCTTTTATTTAACGGGTACAGATGAACATGGTCAAAAAATTCAACGTAAAGCTGAGGAGTTAAATGTCTCACCGCAAAAATACTTAGACGATATCGTTGTTGGTATTAAGGACCTATGGACAAAATTAGATATTTCCTATGATGATTTTATCCGTACGACGGAAAGCAGACATAAAGAAATTGTTGAGAAGATTTTCAAGCAATTACTAGATCAAGGTGATATTTATTTGGACGAGTATGAGGGTTGGTATTCTGTTCCGGATGAAACCTATTATACGGAAACACAAATTGTTGATCCTTTATATAATGAAGAAGGAAAAATTATTGGTGGAAAGAGTCCGGACAGCGGTCATCCAGTAGAGCTAGTAAAAGAAGAGTCATATTTCTTTAAAATGAGCAAATATGCTGACCGATTACTGAAGTATTATGAAGAAAACCCAGAATTTATTCAACCTGAATCAAGAAAAAATGAAATGATTAACAATTTCATTAAACCTGGTTTAGAGGATTTAGCTGTCTCACGTACTTCATTCGACTGGGGTGTAAAAGTACCTGGAAATGCTAAACACGTAATTTATGTTTGGATTGACGCTTTATCTAACTATATTACAGCTTTAGGTTATGGTTCAGATAATGAAGAAAACTATAAAAAATATTGGCCAGCGAATGTTCATTTAGTTGGTAAAGAAATTGTACGTTTCCATACGATTTATTGGCCGATTATGTTAATGGCATTAGACTTACCATTACCAAAAAAGGTCTTTGCTCACGGATGGTTATTAATGAAAGACGGTAAGATGAGTAAATCAAAAGGTAATGTTGTAGATCCAGTAGTATTAATCGACCGATATGGCTTAGATGCTTTAAGATACTATTTATTACGTGAAGTTCCTTTTGGATCAGATGGTATTTTTACGCCTGAAGGATTCGTCGACCGTATTAATTTTGATTTAGCAAATGATCTAGGGAATTTATTAAATCGAACAATTGCAATGATCCAAAAATATTTTGATGGTAATATTCCTGCTATTAATGGAACAGTAACAGATTTTGACGAAAACCTACAACAAGTGGCAAAGAATACAAAAGAAACTGTGGAAGCAGCAATGGAAAATATGGAGTTTTCAGTTGCATTAACAAATATTTGGCAGTTTGTTAGTCGTACAAACAAATATATTGATGAGACACAGCCGTGGGTACTTGCTAAAGACGAAAGCCGTGTACATGAACTAGCTTCGGTAATGGCACACTTAGCTGAATCTTTACGCCAAGTTGGGATTTTATTAAAACCTTTCTTAACTCAGACTCCAGCGAAAATTTTCTCTCAGTTAGGACTAGTTGATGAAACAATTCTATCATGGAACAGCCTAAATGAGTTTGGAGCAATTCAGAAGGATACGAGAGTACAAAAGGGTGAACCAATTTTCCCACGTTTAGAGACAGAGGTTGAAGTTGCATATATTAAAGAACAAATGCAGGGTACTGTAAAACCAGTAGAAGAAGAGAAAGTGGAAGAAACTGTTCCTGAAATTACAATTGATGAGTTCTTTAAAGTTCAACTAAAGGTAGCTGAAGTAAAAGAAGCTGGTGCAGTAAAAGGAGCAAAAAAACTTTTAAAACTTCAATTAGATTTAGGAAATGAATCAAGACAAGTTGTGTCAGGTATAGCGGAATACTATAAACCAGAAGATTTAATTGGTAGAAAAGTTATCTGCGTAACGAATTTAAAACCTGTAAAGCTTAGAGGGGAACTATCCGAAGGGATGATTCTTGCAGGAAGTATTGAAGGTAAGCTATCACTTGCAACAATTGATCAATCATTACCAAATGGTACTATTATTAAATAATGTTACTAGGAAAAGTATTTCGTGTAAAAACTAACATGAAATACTTTTCTTTTTTGATTTGTTTTACTGAAATAATTGTTGTATTGTGCAGAAAATTGTAAAAATATCATAAGAATCACAAATATGATAATATTTTGTTGATTTATGGCAGGTGTTAACAAGTTATTGTTAGAAAATGTCACTATATGAAGAAAATATTACAGATTGATTACAATAGTAAACTAAGAAAATTATCAGAATTTTGTTTCAAAAAGTAAGAAAGTCTTGATATAACATGGAATTAGTTTAAAACATCTTTAAAAATTTATTAGAAATTGCTTAATTTTGACTGTTTCTTTTTGTAATGGAATTGTTAACTGTGCGTTAGGTAAGAAATTTTACGGTATGCTAGACTAAATCTCAGATGAGCAAAGGGGAAGTAAAAATGCTTTTTGATACACATGTACATTTAAATGCAGATCAATACAAAGAAGACCTTGAAGAAGTAATAAGTAGAGCCCTGGAAGCAGGAGTTGTTCATCAAGTAGTTGTTGGCTTTGATCGACCAACAATTACGAAAGCTATGGAATTAATTGAGAAGTATGATTTTCTTTATGCAGCTATTGGATGGCATCCAGTTGATGCAATTGACGCAACTGATGAAGACTTTGAATGGATTAAGGAATTAGCAAAACATCCTAAAGTAGTAGCAATTGGTGAAACTGGATTAGATTACTACTGGGATAAATCTCCAAAAGAAATTCAAAAAGAAGTATTTCGCAAACAAATTCAATTAGCAAAAGAATGCGGACTACCGATTGTCATTCACAATCGAGACGCAACAGAAGACATTGTAACCATTTTAAAAGAAGAAAATGCATCAGAAGTAGGTGGCATTATGCACTGCTTCGGCGGAAGTGTGGAAACTGCAAAAGAATGTATTAAAATGAACTTCTATATTTCATTAGGAGGACCAGTTACATTTAAGAATGCAAAAAAACCAAAAGAAATTGCGACAGAGATTCCGTTAGAAAATCTATTAATCGAAACGGATTGTCCATACTTAACACCACATCCGTATAGAGGAAAAAGAAATGAACCTAGCTATGTATCACTTGTTGCTGATGAAATTGCACGTTTAAAAAACATATCAGTTGAAGAAGTTCAAAAACGAACTTTCGAAAATGCGTGTACTATTTTTCAGATTAACAAATGATCTCATGAACTAGTACGAATACATAATATTCGTCACAGTTCACGTATGAAGAGTTGAAGAATTTGTCGAAAGAAAACTCTTCTACTTCTAAATCTAGTAAACATACATTCAGTAGAGTAGAAGCACTAGTTAATAGGTTTGGAGCTAGTCAATCTTTTTTCTCAGGCGAAAAGGAGGAGTAAAATCGTGATAGACGCGAATAGGTTACTTTCTAGACTTGGGAGTAGTAAAAAACTAGCAGTACAACTTGCAGGAGCTTTAGTTTTCACTGGATCAGTAGGTACAGGAGCATATGAGGGACTTAAAGAACAAGTAACTCTTGAGGTAGACGGGAAGGAACAGGTTATTCAAACACATGCAAATACTGTGGCTGAATTATTAAAAGAACAAAATATTAATATTACGAATGCAGATGAAATATATCCGTCGGCCAAAACGAAAATATCAGATGATATGGATATTACAGTTCATTTAGCGAAACCTGTTAAACTTACAATCGATGGGCAAGAAAAAGTCATTATGACAACTGCTCAAACGGTAAAGGAATTATTAAAGGAACAAAATATTAAGATCAATCCTGATGATGTAATAATGCCTGCACTGTCAACACCGTTAGAGGAAAATGGTAAAGTATCTTACGAAAAAGCATTCCCTATGGTATTAAATGACGGAGGAGTTTCTAAAAAAGTATTTGCAACTTCGACTACTGTCGCTGACTTTTTAGAAAAGCAGAACATTACATTAAACGAATTTGACCGAGTTGAACCAGGTGCCGGAGAAATCATCAAACAAAATGATACAGTTCGAGTTATCCGTGTCGAAAAAGTCAACGATGTGGTGGAAGAGCCTGTAGATTTTAAAGTAAAAGAGCAAAAAGATTCTTCTATGTTTAAAGATGAATCTTCGGTCATTTCAGAAGGTGTTAAAGGACTTGTTAAACGTAACTTTGAACTAATTAAAGAAAATGGTAAGGTAGTTTCTAAAACGCTAGTTGATGAAACTATTTTAAAAGAACCCGTTGATCGAGTAGTTGCAGTTGGAACAAAGTCTGTACTAACATCAAGTGCATTAGTAAAATCTAGTGCGCCAAAATCAAGTAGTAAGGTAAAAGAAATGTATGTTGAAGCAACTGCATATTCACCTTACGATGCTGGGATGTCTGGTGTAACAGCCTTAGGTATTAATGTTCGTAAAAATCCTAACACAAAACTGATTGCAGTTGATCCAAAAGTGATTCCTTTAGGATCTAAGGTTTGGGTTGAAGGATATGGCGTTGCTATTGCTGGTGACACTGGTGGAGCAATTAAAGGCAGAAGAATTGATATTTTAATGCCTACAAAAGACGATTGTTTTGATTTTGGTCGTCGTACTGTAAAAATTCGTATTATTAGCTAATATTTTTAAAATAGATCGTTGAATGAATGAAAGTAGAAGGATAAGTCCTTCTGCTTTTTTTTATACTAATTTTATGAGAGTATGAAGTTTTATTATCCATATGGTATGATTACATATACTTGCATTGGTTGGAGGAACAAATGAAAATTAAAGAAATCATTGTTGTTGAAGGTAAAGATGATACGGCGGCAATTAAAAGAGCTGTGGATGCAGATACAATTGAAACAAGTGGTTCTGCTATAAATAAGGATACTTTAAAATTAATAAAGCATGCTCAGGAGACTCGAGGCGTTATCGTATTTACAGATCCTGATTATCCTGGTCAACGTATACGCTCGATTATTAAAGAACATGTACCAGGATGTAAGCATGCGTTTTTACCAAAGGAAGAAGCTGTTCGTTCAGGTAAAAAAGGATTAGGAATCGAGCATGCTACTAGAGAATCTATTCGAAATGCTTTAATTCATGTTAAGCAGGAATTTATCGAAGTTGAATCTGAAATTACAAAAGAAGATTTAATCGATGCAGGATTAATTGGACATCCCTCATCAAGTGAAAGACGAGATAAACTTGGTAAAATTCTTAATATAGGTTATACAAACGGTAAGCAATTAGAGAAAAGACTGCAAATGTTTCAAATCTCAAAAGATGAATTTGGACAAGCAGTAAAAAAAGTTTTAATGGAGGAAAAATAATGAAGGATATCGCGACACCTAGTCGAACGAAAGAAATATTAGCCAAATACGATTTCTTCTTTAAAAAAAGCTATGGTCAAAATTTCTTAATTGATACAAATATACTAGAAAACATTGTAAGTTATGCAGATTTAACAGAAGAAAGTTGTGCAATTGAAATTGGCCCGGGGATTGGGGCATTAACTGAGCAAATTGCTAAGCGTGCTAAGAAAGTATTAGCTTTTGAAATTGATAATAGACTAATCCCAATTTTAGAAGATACACTCTCACCATATGATAATATACAAATCGTTAATGAAGATGTACTAAAGGCAGATGTTGAAAAAGCGATTAATGAGTATTTGCCAAATGAGTTAGATATAATGGTAGTCGCAAACTTGCCTTATTATGTAACGACACCAATTATCATGAAGCTATTAACAGAAGGTTTACCAATCAGAGGAATTGTTTGTATGTTGCAAAAAGAAGTAGCTGACCGCATCGCCGCTAAGCCGGGAACAAAGGATTATGGTTCATTATCAATAGCTATACAGTTTTATACACATGCTGCAACTGTTATGACTGTACCTAGAACAGTCTTCATGCCACAGCCAAACGTTGATTCTGCTGTTATAAAGCTAGTAAAGCGTGAAGAACCAGCAGCAGAGGTAATTGATGAATCATTCTTTTTTGAAGTAGTTAGAGCGAGCTTTGCTCAGAGGCGAAAAACATTAACTAATAATTTATTAAATAACTTTTCTTATCTAAAAAAAGATAAAGCAATACTTGAAGCTTGTCTTCTAGAGGCAGGTATTGAAGGGACAAGAAGAGGAGAAACTTTATCAATTCAAGAATTTGCAACATTAAGTAATAGTCTATATAAACAAGTAAAATAACAAAAAGATGATTATGAGCTAATTTACCAACTAGTTTGTAATCATCTTTTTTATTTGCTCCTTAATTTTAGTTCTGTTGCCCTACTAAAGTTCAATAAACCTTCTTTTCACCCTTTTTTTTGTCCATACATAATCTAAAAAAAGAGAGCGAACTCGTAGTGTATTTAAGCAATTTTGGAGGGGAAGGCATGTGAATATTAATGTAGGGGATATAGTAGAAAGAGCATCTTATAAATATGACCTAGTTTTTCGAGTAGTGGAGGTAAAACAAATCGGGGATGAAGTCATTGCTGTTTTATATGGTGATGATTTTCGTTTAATTGCTGATGCGCCTTTATCTGACCTGCGAGTAATCATTGAATCAGAGTATCGAGAAAAAGGTAAAAGGTCATCTGTTCAAATTGAGGAAAACTACAAACTATTTAAAAGAGAAGCCTTAGAGCAAAAAGAAAAAAGAAGATTTCAAGCAACAAATGGATATAGAACAGATGTAAATCTTTTTCAAATACCAGGTCGGGTTCTTCACATCGATGGAGATCCAATATATTTAAAAAAATGTCTTGAAATGTATAATAAGATGGGTGTTCCCGTTGAGGGAATCTATTGTAAGGAAACAGAATTACCAACAAAAATTGGTTATTACTTAGATCATTATCGCCCTGATATACTTGTTATAACTGGTCATGATGCATACACAAAGGCAAAAGGGGTCGTTACTGATATAGAAGCCTACAGACATTCAAGATATTTTGTCGATGCTGTAAAAGAAGCGCGAAAAAAGGTTCCATCTTTAGACCACCTTGTAATTTTTGCTGGGGCATGTCAATCGCACTTTGAAGCGATTATACGTGCAGGAGCAAACTTTGCAAGCTCACCAACTAGGGTAAACATACATGCATTAGATCCTGTTTATGTTGTTGGGAAGATAAGCTTCACATCATTTATGGATCGAGTAAATGTTTATGAAGTGGTTCGCAATACAATTACAGGTGAGAAGGGATTAGGCGGAGTGGAAACAAAAGGAATTTTAAGAACAGGGCTACCTTTCCAATCAATGGAAGAGGAATAAGGAAAAGATTTTCTACATTAACGAGAAAACTCGTATGTAGAAAATCTTTTTTGTATTCATACATAAATTTTCTGATTTTCACAAATAATAATCGAGTGTTTTTAAAAAAATATTGACAGGTAACCAGTATCGTTGGTATAATTTTATCTTTTTTTGACTTAGTTTACATAAGATGGTATACTTGTCATAGTGAGGTGGTATGAAATGGCAAAAAAATTATCTGAAATAAAGGATACTTTAGATAGTCATGTTGGACAACGACTTACATTGAAAGCAAATAGCGGACGTAGAAAGACTGTGGAACGTTCCGGTGTATTAGCAGAAACATATCCATCCATATTCGTAGTACAATTAGATCAAGAAGAGAACGCATTTGAACGCTTATCTTTTAGTTATGCAGATATTTTAACAGAAACAGTTGAATTGTTTTTCTGTGATGACCATACAAGTGGACTGATGGCGAATGGGCAGTAGAATTTTCTACTGTCCCTTTTCTTTTTGTTATTAATGAAATGAAACAAACTTACACATACTAACAATGTCGAAGTGGAAAAAGGGGGTTGCTTTTTTTGGGTAGAAGAAAAAGAGGTATAATGTCACAGAGCTTTAAAGAGGAACTTGCAAAAGACCTTGGTTTCTATGACGTCGTTCAAAAAGAAGGCTGGGGAGGCATTCGAGCGAAGGATGCCGGCAACATGGTTAAAAGGGCAATCGAATTAGCTGAGTTACAATTATCTAATAAGCAACAATAAACAATCTTCACTTCGACAAGCGAATTTGTCTATACATCAAACCGAAGCTAAATGCTTCGGTTTTTGTGAATCTTCCCAAAGAAAATTTACTGATCTAGCTCACTTTCATTGGGGTACATTTTTCTTATGAGTTAATTATGATACAATAGCAAAAAAGTAAGTGTTCATAAGAAGGTGAGAATAGTGAAATTAATGGTGAAGGCTCCTGCGAAAATAAATCTTTCATTAGATGTAGTAGGCAAAAGAGGCGACGGTTATCATGATGTAAAAATGATCATGACAACGATCGATTTAGCCGATCGAATTGAGTTAGAGCTTATTCAAGAAGACAAGATTGTTGTGACATCACATAATCGTTATGTGCCAGATGATCAACGTAATTTAGCTTACCAAGCTGCGATGATACTAAAAGAAATGTTCGGAGTTAAATTAGGAGCGCATATTTTTATTACAAAAAATATTCCTGTTGCTGCTGGTTTAGCCGGAGGTAGTTCAGATGCTGCGGCAGTATTAAGAGGTCTAAATAAGCTTTGGAATTTAAATTGTTCGTTAGATGAGTTAGCGGTAATTGGTTCTAAAATCGGGTCGGACGTATCATTTTGTGTTTACGGCGGAACAGCTATAGCGACAGGTCGTGGTGAAAAAATTGAACATATCGATACACCACCACCTTGTTGGGTTATTTTAGCAAAACCAACACAGGGCGTTTCAACAGCAACTGTTTATCAAAAGCTTAAATTAGATAATATTCAACATCCTGATGTAGATCGTATGGTTAATGCCATTTCGAATAAAAATTACGACGATATTTGTCTGTCATTAGGAAATGTATTAGAAACAGTTACACTGCAATTACACCCTGAGGTTGCAATGATTAAGGATCAAATGAAACGTTTTGGTGCAGATGCTGTTTTAATGAGCGGAAGTGGTCCTACAGTATTCGGATTAGTTCGCCATGATTCTAGAATGAATCGTGTTTATAATGGATTAAAAGGTTTCTGCGATCAAGTATACGCCGTTCGGATGTTAGGTGAAAGGGAAAAACTTGATTAAAAACGAATATTATTATAAAATTTTTATAAAATATTCGTGATTTGAGGTGCTGCATGAAAATTAGAAGAAGCTCTCGTCTTGTAGGTATGACACACTATTTGTTGCATCATCCACAACAATTAGTATCATTAACTTTTTTTGCTGATTTATATGCGTCTGCTAAATCATCAGTAAGTGAAGATTTAGGTATTATAAAGCAGACGTTCGAACAGCAAGGAATTGGGACACTATTGACTGTGCCAGGAGCAGCTGGTGGTGTAAAGTATATTCCTAGTATTAGTAATCAAGAAGTAAATACAGTTATTGAAGAATTATGCGATCTACTTCAAAAACCAGACCGAGTGTTGCCCGGTGGATACTTATACATGACTGATATCTTAAGCAATCCTAACTATGTTAATAGTGTAGGCCGTATGTTTGCATCTATATTCAGTAATCAAAAAATAGATATCGTTATGACAATCGCAACAAAAGGAATTCCTTTAGCTTATGCTGTTGCAAACTTTTTAAATGTACCAGTTGTAATTGTTCGTCAAGATAACAAGGTTACGGAAGGATCAACAGTAAGTATTAATTACGTATCTGGTTCTTCAAAACGTATACAAACAATGTCATTGGCAAAAAGAAGCATCGAGGCAGGTTCAAATGTTTTAATTATTGATGATTTCATGAAAGCTGGTGGAACGGTTACTGGTATGAAAAATTTGCTTAAGGAATTTCAGGCAAATGTTGCGGGAATAGGTGTATTAGTTGAGGCAGTAAATATTGAAGAAAGATTAGTTGAAGATTATATATCACTTGTAAAGTTATCTGAGGTAAATGAAAGAGAACAGCTTATTCGAGTTGAAAGAGGCAATTTCCAAGAAGAATCATTTATTAAAACTGAAAGCTTATAGTCATTAAATAGATAAGCTAATTGTATATAATGAAGAAGGGGAAGATACATAATGCAATTAATTCATACTGATCATGCACCGAAAGCAATTGGACCATATTCTCAAGCAATAATTGCTAATGGATTATTATACACTTCTGGACAAATTCCTTTAACTGTAGAAGGAAATATTGTAGAAGGCGGAATTGAGGAACAAACAAAGCAAGTGTTTGCTAACCTTAAGGCTGTTCTAGAAGAAGCTGGAACAGACTTATCAAAAGTTATTAAAACAACTGTATTTTTAAAAGATTTAACTACTTTTGTTGACTTTAATGCTATTTATGAAGAGTTTTTCAATGGACACAAGCCTGCAAGAAGCTGTGTCGAAGTTGCAAGACTACCTAAAGACGTCCTAGTAGAGATCGAATGTATCGCATTAGTATAAGAAAAAAACCTGAAATTATTTTCAGGTTTTTTTATTTTCATTAAAATTCAATTAAAATCTACCGATAAATAAGTTAAAGACATTAATTTAGTAAACATTTGTAAAAATTAAATAATTTAAATAAAAAATTTTCCAAAAAGAAGGAAATTATTGATAATTGTTGAAACTTACTAATTATGGTTTAAGTTGATAAAGGTGGTGAACAAGATGGAAGTGACAGACGTAAGACTACGCCGCGTAAACACGGAGGGTCGTATGAGAGCTATCGCATCAATTACATTAGATCATGAATTTGTTGTTCATGATATTCGCGTAATCGATGGTAATAACGGTTTATTTGTAGCAATGCCAAGTAAACGTACTCCGGATGGAGAGTTCCGTGATATCGCTCATCCGATTAACTCTTCAACTCGTAGCAAAATACAGGATTCTGTATTAGCTGAATATCACCGTGTAGGTGAGTTGGAAGAAGACTTTGAAGAAGCAGGTGCTTCTTAAAAATATGACCAAAAAGAACCCATTATTGTATAATGGGTTCTTTTTTTATGGTATAATAAAATGGATGTATTTTGTGGAAAAATATTAAAATTACCAGTTTGAGCTACCAGGTATAGGTATTTAGATTGATGGAGGATGACTATGTCAAATAAATATGCGATTGTTCTAGCTGCAGGAAAAGGTACTAGAATGAAATCAAAATTATATAAAGTACTTCACCCTGTTTGTGGGAAGCCTATGGTTCAACATGTTGTAGACCACGTAATGTCAGTTGGTGTACAAAATATTGTAACTGTTGTAGGTCACGGAGCGGAATTAGTTAAAACACAAATAGGTGATCATAGCGAATATGCTCTACAAGCTGAGCAATTAGGTACTGCACATGCTGTTATTCAAGCGGCGCCAATGTTGAAGGATAAAGAAGGAACTACTTTAGTAATCTGTGGAGACACACCATTAATTTCACCAGAGACAATTCAAGCATTATTCGATGAGCATGAAAAATTACAGGCAAAAGCTACAATTTTAACAGCCCATCTTGAGGATTCAACTGGTTATGGTAGAATAATTAGGGGCGAAAATGGGTCTGTATTAAAAATTGTGGAGCATAAGGATGCAAGTCCAGAAGAGCTAACAGTTCAAGAAATCAATACAGGTACATATTGCTTTGATAATAAAGCATTATTTGAAGCATTAAATGAAGTAAACAATAATAACGCTCAAGGTGAGTACTACTTACCAGATGTTATTGAAATACTAAAAGCAAAAGGTGAAATAGTAGCTGCATATAAAACAGCAAATTTCGATGAAACATTAGGTGTAAATGATCGATATGCATTATCTATTGCAGAATCAGTCATGCGCAAAACTATTAACAAAAAGCATATGTTGAACGGTGTAACAATTATCGATTCAGCTAGCACATATATCTCTGCAGATGCAAAAATTGGTTCGGATACAATTATTTACCCTGGTACAATGGTCTATGGAAATAGTATAATTGGAACGGGTAGTACAATTGGCCCAAACACTGAAATTATCGATAGTGAAATTGGTAATGATACAGTTATTAAGCAATCAGTTGTACATGAAAGTAAAATTGGTGATTCAACTACAGTTGGCCCATTTGCTCACATTCGTCCTGCGTCAACATTAGGTGATGAAGTTCGAATTGGAAATTTTGTTGAAACGAAGAAAGTTACTTTTGGCAACGGAAGTAAAGCATCTCATTTAAGTTATATTGGTGACGCGGAAATTGGTCAAGGTGTTAATCTTGGTTGTGGCTCAATCACTGTGAACTATGATGGTAAAAATAAATTTAAGACAACGATCGAGGACAATGTCTTTGTTGGTTGTAATTCAAATCTGATTGCACCTGTAACTGTGAAAAAAGGTTCATACATTGCAGCTGGTTCAACAATTACTGATGAAGTTCCAGAAGATTCACTAGCAATTGCAAGAGCAAGACAAGTGAACAAAGAAGGTTACTATAAAAATTAATTATAGATAAAAAGAAAAGAAAAAAAGCGGAGGGTACACGAAACATGCCTAATCATTATCCAGACAAGCATTTAAAAGTATTTACTCTAAACTCGAATCCTAAATTGGCTGAAGAAATTGCAAAACACATTGGTGTAGAGCTTGGTAAATGTTCGGTTTCTCGTTTTAGCGATGGAGAAGTGCAAATTAACATTGAGGAAAGTATCCGTGGTTGTGATGTATTTATCATTCAATCAACAAGTTTCCCTGTAAATGAAAGTATTATGGAATTATTAATTATGATTGATGCTTTAAAACGTGCATCGGCAAAAACAATTAACATTGTAATTCCTTACTACGGTTACGCTCGTCAAGATCGTAAAGCTCGTTCACGTGAGCCGATTACATCGAAGTTAGTTGCAAATCTACTTGAAACTGCGGGATCAACTCGAGTGATTACACTTGATTTACATGCTCCACAAATTCAAGGATTCTTTGATATTCCGATTGATCACTTATTAGGTGTACCTATCCTTTCAGATTACTTTAGAAAAAAACAGCTTGAAGATATCGTAATTGTTTCTCCTGACCACGGTGGAGTAACGAGAGCTCGTAAAATGGCAGATCGTCTAAAAGCTCCGATTGCTATCATTGATAAACGTCGTCCAAAACCAAATGTTGCTGAAGTTATGAACATCATCGGTAATATTGATGGTAAAACGGCTATCTTAATTGATGATATTATTGATACAGCGGGTACGATTACACTTGCTGCTAATGCATTAGTAGAGCATGGTGCAAAAGAAGTATATGCATGTTGTACACATCCTGTATTGTCTGGACCGGCAATTGATCGTATTGAAAACTCTTGTATTAAAGAATTAGTTGTAACAAATTCAATTTGTCTTACTGAAGATAAAAAGACTGATAAACTTGTTGAGTTATCAGTTGCTGGCCTATTAGGTGAAGCGATTATCCGTGTATATGAAGAGCAATCAGTAAGTACTTTATTTGATTAATATAAAAATTACATCTTTGCTTTGAAACTTATAAGAGGACGTAACCAGAAGTGGTTACGTCTTTTCGTAATATAAACCAAGTGAATTAGAATGGAGGATAATAAAATGAAGTTGTTTGTAGGATTAGGCAACCCAGGTAGAGAGTATGAAAGAACGCGACATAATATTGGATTCATTGCGATCGATGAATTAGCTCACCGATGGGGCTTTTCATTAACCCAACAAAAATTTAATGGTATTTATACTTCAGGAATTGTGAACGGAGAAAAAGTTTTTTTGCTAAAACCTTTGACATATATGAACTTGTCAGGTGAATGTGTAAGACCATTTATGGATTATTTTAATATTGATATAGAAGATCTTGTCGTTCTATATGATGAAATGGATATTCCAACCGGAAAGCTACGTCTACGTACAAAAGGAAGTGCTGGGGGTCATAATGGTATAAAGTCATTAATTCAGCATTTAGGAACACAAGAATTTCAACGTGTTCGAATTGGTGTAGATCGTCCATCAAATGGAATGAGTGTTGTAAATCATGTGTTATCAAACTTTTTTGAAGAAGAAATTGCTGAAGTAGTTGATGGTGTAAAAAGAGCTGCAGATGCATGTGAATATTTTTTAAAGCATTCTTTCGTGGATGTAATGAATCAATATAATAAAAAATAAAAAACAGGAATTTAAGCTTTCACATTGAATAAGTATAGTTAGTACAATCCATACTGTATATATGAATTTATGTAGTATGGAGGAAGTAATGGAATTATTAGATTGTCAGTGTCGGTATTGTAGTAAACAAATGGGTAGTATTGAAAAACAACAGTTGTTACAAGTTTCATCTTCGTATTGTCATTCTTTCGATGAAGAATTAAGCGATTTTGTAAATTTTATTCAATCTCCTAATCAAGTAATTTATATTGTGTGCGAGGATTGCGAAATGACTCTATCTGAGTTTCCACATTACCATGAATATAAGAATTTCATAAATTAAATTGCCTTTGGTTTATAACTGAGGCGTTTTTCTGTTTTTTTCTAGACTCTGTTAAGATGAAGTGTGTGTAGCTATACAAATGACACTAAAAAGAGCAAATTACAAAAAAACTATAAATATAAACTTCAACTAAGATTATTGTTACTTAGATTGACTGTTAGGGGAGATTGACTTCGTGATTGGTTTAATTGAACAATTTAACCAGTATAAAGATATTAAGAAAGTAATAAATGGCCTGAAAAATGGTCTAAAAGAACAATTGGTTACAAACTTAACGGGATCTGCAAAGACGTTGCTTGCTGGAGCTGTTTTTAAAGAAACTGGACAAACGCAGTTAATCGTAACAAATAATCTTCTCCAAGCACAAAAAGTATCGGAAGACCTAAAATCAGTAGTTGGGGAAGATAAAGTATTTTTATATCCTGCAAATGAATTAATTGCTTCAGAGATTGCAGTATCAAGTCCAGAGCTTAGATCGCAAAGACTAATCGCATTAAATAGTTTGATGTCAAAAAAACCGTCCGTTGTAGTAACACCTGTTTCAGGATTAATTGGCTTTTTGCCATCTCCAGAATTATGGAATAACTATCAGATCAATTTTGAAATTGGTGAAGAAATTAACTTATCGAATTTGATTTCAAAGTTTGTCCAAATGGGCTATGAACGTGTTGGTATGGTCGAAAGTAAGGGAGAGTTTAGCGTACGCGGAGGAATTCTTGATATCTATCCGCTAACTTATGAAGATCCTATTCGAATTGAACTCTTTGATACAGAAATCGACTCAATCCGTTCGTTTTCTCCTGATTCACAAAGGTCTATTACAAAATATGAGAGTGTCCATATTGGTCCAGCGACGGAAAGGATTATTTCCAAGACTGATTTGCAATTAGGAGTTCAACGAATTGAACAAGCATTTAAAACAACTCTATCAAAAATAAGTGATCAACAAGTAAAAGAGTTATTGGTTGAAAAGGTAACCTATGACCTTGAGCAACTAAAGCAAGGGCAATTAATAGATCAAATATACAAATACTTTGGTTTAATCTATGAAAACCAATTTAGTTTACTAGATTACGTTCCAAAGGAAACTGTTGTTGTTATTGATGAAATTTCGAGGGTTCAAGAAATAGTAGAGCAGCTAAAAAAAGATGAAGCAGAGTGGTATACGTCATTACTTGCTGAAGGAAATGCATTACATGGAGTAAGTTTTTCACATGACTTTTTTGAATTACTACATTCGAGAAAGCGTCAACAAATTCATACGAGTCTTTTCCCTAGAAGAGTACCTCATACGCATCCTGAACAAGTAGTTTCGATTCAATGTAAATCGATGCAAGAGTTTCATGGACAAATGAATCTGTTGAAAAATGAATTAGATCGATGGAAGAAAAATAACTATACAATTGTTATGCTCGGTGAAAGTGATGAAAGAACAAATAAAATTGAAAATATATTAGAAGATTACAAAATCGAAGGTAAAATTGTCTCTTCTTTAGAGCAAATAAAAAATGGTGAAGTATACATCTTGAAGGGTGATCTTCGTTCTGGATTCGAACTTCCTTTGGAGAAATTTGTTCTAATAACAGAGCGTGAGTTATTCACTAAAAAAGCTAAGAAGAAAAAAAGAATCAATACAAAATTATCAAATGCAGAACGAATAAAAAATTACTCAGAATTAAAAGTTGGAGATTATGTTGTTCATGTAAATCATGGTATTGGTAAGTTTTTAGGAATTGAAACATTAGAGATTAATGGTATTCATAAAGATTATTTACATATTCGATATCATGGGGACGACAAATTATTCGTACCGATAGAACAAATTGATCAAGTGCAAAAGTATGTTGGATCTGAAGGTAAGGAACCAAAGATTTATAAACTTGGTGGTACTGATTGGAAAAAGGTTAAGAAGAAGGTTGAAGGCTCCGTTCAGGATATTGCTGATGATTTAATTAAGCTTTATGCAGAACGCGAAGCATCGAAAGGCTATGCTTTTTCACCTGATGGCCTCGAACAACAAGAATTCGAATCTTCATTTCCTTATCAGGAAACTGACGATCAACTTAGATCAATTCATGAAATTAAAAAGGATATGGAAAGAGAACGTCCAATGGATCGACTGCTTTGTGGTGACGTAGGATACGGAAAAACTGAAGTAGCTATCCGGGCGGCTTTTAAAGCAATTGTTGAAGGAAAGCAAGTTGCTATTTTAGTTCCTACTACAATTTTGGCACAGCAGCATTTCGAAACATTAAGAGAAAGGTTTCAAGATCATCCAATTAATATCGGTTTGTTAAATCGTTTCCGCTCTCGCAAACAGCAGCTTGAAACGATGAAAGGCTTAAAAGAGGGCTCTGTTGATATAGTAGTTGGAACACACCGCTTATTATCAAAGGATATTCTATATAAAGATTTAGGACTTTTAATTATTGATGAAGAGCAAAGATTTGGTGTATCTCATAAAGAAAAAATAAAACAACTAAAAGCAAATATAGATGTTTTAACTTTAACTGCAACTCCAATCCCTCGTACATTGCATATGTCGATGCTAGGAGTTAGAGATTTATCAGTCATTGAAACGCCACCAGAAAATCGTTTTCCAGTTCAAACTTATGTAGTTGAATATAATGCTGCATTAGTGAGAGAAGCGATTGAAAGAGAGCTTGCTCGAGATGGACAAATATATTTCTTATATAATCGAGTAGAAGATATTGAACGTATGGCTGAACAGATTTCGATGCTTGTACCAGATGCAAAAGTAGCTGTAGCACATGGTCGAATGAATGAAGGGGAACTTGAATCAGTTATGTATGCCTTTTTAGATGGTCAATATGACGTATTAGTAAGTACGACGATTATCGAAACAGGCGTGGATATTCCAAATGTTAATACATTGATTGTATATGATGCAGATCGAATGGGTCTATCAACGCTTTATCAATTACGAGGGCGCGTAGGTCGTTCGAATAGAGTGGCATATGCGTACTTCACATATAAACAGGATAAAGTATTGACTGAGGTTGCCGAGAAGCGTCTGCAAGCAATTAAAGAATTTACAGAACTAGGTTCAGGTTTCAAAATCGCAATGCGTGACTTATCAATACGAGGTGCAGGAAATTTACTTGGAGCACAACAACATGGATTTATTGATTCGGTTGGTTTCGATTTATATTCTCAAATGTTAAAAGATGCAATCGAACAGCGTAGAGGGGTTAAGAAAGAAGATATTATTTCAATTGAAATTGACATTGAAGTAGATGCTTATTTACCTGACACGTACATCCAAGATAGTAAGCAAAAAATTGAGATGTACAAGCAATTTAGACGTGTTGAAACGTTTGAAGAGTTAAACGATTTACAAGATGAATTAATGGATCGTTTTGGTGATTTCCCGTTAGAAGTAGGTTACCTATGTCAGGTTGCTCATATTAAACTTTTAGCTATTGCAGAGAAGATTGAACTGATTAAACAAGTTAAATCAGAAGTGAGTGTTTATTTCTCTGAGAAGGCAAGTGCTAATATTGATGGTGGTAAGTTATTTCAACTATGTAATTCATTCGGTAGAGGCATTGGTCTAGGTATGGATGGATCGAAATTAAAAGTAACGTTTGACGTAAAAGGAAAAAATCCAGCTGATTGGCTTACTACGCTAGAAGGTTTAATTAATGGATTAAAGAACGTGAAAAAAGAGAGTGTAAACGCTTAGGAAATGATTGCTTTAATTAGGCGATAAAGTAATTAAAAGTTACCAAAAAGTGCTTACAGTACTATATTTTTAGTAAAGGTGTTAAAAAATCTCACTTATTTTGTATAGAACTTTCGTTGTGAAGGATACTATCATTAATTAAGGGTGACCCTACCTCATTGTCACTCGGATATCTTTCATCAACGTAGACATGCAAGTAAGTGAGGAGGCGCTTTACAAGTATGAAAGCAACAGGTATAGTTCGTCGAATTGACGATTTAGGTCGAGTAGTAATACCAAAAGAAATTAGGAGAACTTTACGGATTCGTGAGGGTGATCCATTAGAAATATTTGTGGACCGAGATGGAGAAGTCATTTTAAAGAAATATTCACCAATTAGTGAATTAAGTGATTTTGCGAAGGAGTACGCTGATGCACTTTACGACACACTTGGACATACTGTCATTATAAGTGACCGAGATTCAGTTGTAGCAGTTGCGGGGGCTTCCAAAAAAGAATACTTAAACAAAAACATTGGTGATATTATCGAAAAAACTATGGTGGAGCGTAACTCAAAAGTAGTTAGCGAGCCTGGGGAAGCTTCATTTATCGAAAGTGTAATTGAAAAATACCAATCCTATGCAGTAGGAGCAGTCATCGCAAGTGGAGATCCAATTGGAGCTGTTGTTATCTTTTCAAAGGATAAAACAATTTCTGAAGTGGAAAAGAAAGCAATCGATACTGCTACTAACTTCTTAGCTAGACAAATGGAGCAATAATCATATATGAAGTAAACATGGGCCAGTAAAGGAATATTACCTTGACTGGTCTTTGTTTTTCCCTTTGATATAAACTACCGTATTCACATTTGAACAAACCCATTACTTGCTAAAATTGGAAAAGAGAGGTTTTTTCTTTTGGCAACTCTTTACATAAGCCCTATTAATGTAATACATTAAAGGGTGAACCGTCTATCAAAGGAGTTGTTATCCTTTTGCAAAAAGCTAAGCAAAAAGCAGCCCTACAAGGGGCTTTGTTCATAACAATAGCATCATTATTATCGAAAGTACTAAGTGCGTTTTATAAAATTCCTTATCAAAATATTGCCGGCGATTTAGGTTACTATATTTACCAACAGGTTTATCCTGTCTACGCAATTGCTTTAGCTTTTTCTACATATGGCTTTCCTTTAGTTTTATCATCTTATGTTGCTGAAAGATTGGCGAAAAAAGACGACAAAGGGGCTAAAGATTTGGTGTATGCAACATTTATGATGTTGTTGGTCATTGGTATATTGTGTTTCTTTACTTTATACATAGGAAGTAATAGTATAGCGAAGTTTATGCGTGATGATCATCTAGCGATGTTAATTCGTGTTGTTAGTGTTGGCTTTTTATTTGTTCCAATTACTTCAGCATTTCGAGGATATTATCAAGGTTTAGGGGATATGGGACCAACTTCAGTCAGTCAGGTGATTGAGCAATTAATTCGAGTTATTACGATTTTAGTGCTGTCACTTTATTTAATTCAAACGACCGACAATCTTTATATTGTCGGTGCAGGGGCTGTTTCAGGTTCAATACTTGGTAGTATAGCAGCGATACTGTACTTCTTTTATTGGGTTTCTTTTCGTGGATCTGGTTTGACCATACCCTCATTTGGTTTACTTAAAACCTATCGATTAGAATTAAAAACAATTTTGTATCAAGGTATCCTACTGAGCTTAAGTAGTTTAGTACTTGTATTCATTCAGTTTATCGATTCACTCTCTTTTTATCCGTTATTAGTACAGTATGGATATCATGTTGAAGGTGCTAAGCTAGTAAAGGGTATTTATGATCGTGGATTTCCGCTCATTCAATTAGGCTCTGTCATTGCTTCATCATTTTCACTGGCCTTAATTCCGTACTTATCAAGTGAATTAGTTCGTAAAGAACATCATTCTATTAATAATCGAATCTCAGGTGCCATTAGAGTAAGTATTGTAGTAGGAGCAGCAGCAACAATTGGTTTAATTTCAATTATCCATCCGACCAATATCATGCTTTATCGAAATGATTTAGGAACGGATGTCTTAACTGTTTTATGTATATCGATCTTCTTTGCTGGGGTATCGATTACGACATCTTCAATCGCACAAGGATTAGGTAAAAGTTTAATTCCAGCTTTAAATGTAATTGCTGGAGGTTGTGTTAAATTTATTGGAAATGTTATTTTAATGGAGCAAATCGGATCTAAGGGAGCAGCTTATTCAACGGTATCTGCTTTAATTATTGTTACGATTTTGAACTTAGCTTATATATATAAATTGTCAAAAGTAACATTTTTTGACTTTAAGTTTATTGTGAAATTACTAGTATCTGTAGCCATTTTGTATGGTTGTGTATATGGTTATGAATATGTATTTGAAAAATATGCGATGTTTATTAACCCACTTCGTTTGAGAATGTTAGTTGAGGCACTATCTTCAGCGGTTGTAGGTGCAATCGTATTCGCGATTGTATTAATAAAAATTAAGTTATTTACAGTAGAAGAGCTAAGCTCAATCGTTAAAAGTGAAAAATTAAGAAAATGGCTTTCTTAAAAGAACAGGAGGATCAAAATGAACAAGATTACAGTTTTAGGTTTAGGAGCAGGTGACCTTAATCAGCTTCCATTTGGTATCTATAAAGAGTTACAAAAAACTGACAATCTTTATTTACGTACAAAAGACCACCCTGTTATAAGTGAATTAGAAACAGAAGGATTAACGTTCCAATCATTCGATGCAATTTATGAAAAACATGATCGTTTTGAAGAGGTATATGAAGAAATTGTTCAACTACTGGTGAAAGCTTCTGAAGCAGGTGCAATTACATATGCTGTACCAGGCCATCCTCTTGTAGCGGAAAAAACTGTTCAGCTATTAATAGAGCTTGCAGATAAAGGAAATATCCAGCTAGACATCAAAGGTGGACAAAGCTTCTTAGATGCGATGTTCACAAGTTTAAAAATTGATCCGATCGAAGGCTTCCAGTTTGTAGATGCAACAGATTTAGAGGCAGAGTCGATTACGTTTAGACAGCATTTGATCATCTGCCAGGTTTACGATCAAATGACTGCCTCTCATGCGAAATTAATGCTAATGGAGCAGCTACCCGATGATTATGAAGTCGTAATAGTCACGGCAGCGGGTAGTTCAAGTGAGCAAATAAGAAGGGTACCATTATTTGAATTAGATCGCGATACATCAATTAATAATTTGACAAGTGTTTATGTACCTCCAGTTAAAAATGAAGAGGATCTGTATCATCAATTTGAAACACTTCGTTCTGTCATTGCTACTTTAAGAGGCCCTAATGGATGTCCGTGGGATCAAAAGCAAACCCATGAATCATTAAAGAAGTACTTATTAGAAGAGGCTTATGAGCTACTTGAAGCAATCGATGAAGAAGATGACGATCATATTATTGAAGAGCTAGGAGATGTATTACTTCAAGTCATGTTACACGCCCAAATTGGAGAAGATGAAGGATATTTCTCAATCCAAGATGTAATTCAAGGATTAGTAAGTAAGCTAATTTATCGTCACCCACATGTATTTTCAACCGTTCATGTGAATGATGAGGAAGACGTATTAAAAAATTGGCAAGAATTAAAACAAGCTGAAAAAGGACATGTCGTTGAATCTGTTCTTTCAGGAATACCAAAGGATCTTTCAGGAATATTAAAAGCAGAGAAACTTCAAAGTAAGGCCGCGAAAGTAGGGTTTGATTGGAAGGAACTACCGCCAGTGGTAGATAAGGTTAACGAAGAGTTAGCTGAAGTGCTTGATGCCATCAAATTGAATGATCAGTCTAAAGTTGAAGCGGAACTTGGTGATCTGTTATTTAGTATTGTTAATTTAGCACGTTTTATTGATGTAAATCCTGAAGAAGCTATTTTAAAAACAAATATGAAATTTACAAAACGTTTTCAATATATTGAATCAAGACTTCGTGAAATAAATAAGACATTTTCTGATGTATCTCTTGAAGAAATGGATGAGATATGGAATGAAGCTAAAAAATACGAATAATGTCTAATTGAATGAAAATTAAGGAGAATAAATGATGAGACTTGATAAATTTTTAAAAGTATCGAGAATTATTAAGCGTCGTACACTTGCAAAAGAAGTAGCTGATCAAGGAAGAATAACGATCAATGGAACAGTTGCAAAAGCATCTACAGAAGTCAAAGTAAATGACGAGTTAAAAATTCGATTCGGGCAAAAAATTGTTACAGCAAAAATTAATTTACTTAAAGAAACCGTTCGAAAAGAAGAAGCAGATGCAATGTATACAATCATTAGCGAGGAAAAACTGTCAGATAGCTTGTTCTAAAAAAGTTGTCCCTTCATATACTTGTACAAATAACACTGTATTAGGAATCGATTTACAAGCGGTACAGTTTATGTAAATGGAGGGACTAGTATGAATAATCCGTATGAGTTAAATGCGAAAAATACAAGCCAAATAATCGAGCAGGATTTATCGTTAAAAAGTAGAAGATATCTTGAGATTACTGGAGTAAAACAGGTTGAGAGCTTTGATAGTGAAGAGTTCCTATTAGAAACAGCTTTAGGCTTTTTGCATATTAAAGGTCATAATTTACAAATGAAAAACCTCGATGTAGAAAAAGGTCATGTAGCAATCAAGGGAAAGATTAATGAACTTTGTTATATTGACGAGTACAATTCGGGGAAAGCTAAAGGAATCTTTAGCAAGCTATTTAAATGAGCTTAAACGTTCAGTTCTACTCAATGATAGCGATGGTCGGTATGGGTGCATATCTTGGTATGGCACTAGATACATACCATCGTTTTTTATATCGAGGTACTCGTAATCGATTGATTGTATTTGCAACTGATATATTATTTTGGATTTTTCAAGCTCTACTAGTTTTTTATGTATTATACTTAGTTAATGAAGGTGCACTTAGGTTTTATTTACTATTAGCTTTACTATGTGGTTATGCGGCATATCAAAGTCTTTTTCGAACTATTTATAAAAAAATACTAGAACTTGTTATTCAACTAGTTATTAGCATTTATCGCATTATAGTAAAGTTGATCGTAATATTTATTGTAAAACCTATAAAGTGGATTATTCAGGTAATAATTATCATTCTTTTGTTTATTTATGGACTTCTTATTCGACTAATCCGTTTAGTTTACAACGTTGTACTATCAATTCTTTTGTTTTTCGGCAGAGTATGTTGGTTTTTTGTGCCAAAACGAGTCAAAAACTATTTCATACAATTTAAAGGAGTTTTCGGAAAATTCAAGAATATCTTCCTTACTACTATTAAAAAAGTAAAGGACCTTTTAGATAGGAGGAAGAAATAGGTGGAACATGCGAGAAAATTGGATTTAACTAGACAAGTTCAAGATAAACAAAATATTACTTTAGTTGAGGAACATGGTGTTAAGCCTAGGAGAAGGAGTTTTAAAAAGTTTTTAGTACGAATTTCATTATTCTGCTTTTTAACTGTCCCCCTATTCTTTTTATTACAATCTCATTATGTAACACAACAACATGTGTATTCATCTAAAGTAAAGCAGTTAAGGCTAGCAAAGGTTGATCTAAAGAAAACAAAGAGTACGGTAGAGGATTCAAAGCGCATGATTGACCAATTGAACGATGATCAATATATTATTGAGTTAGCTAGAAAAAACTTATTTTTTTCTAAAAAGGGAGAAATAATTTTTCCTAATATCAAGTAATTATCGTTTCATTGACACTTGTTTTTATTATTTTATATAATATAGTAAATCCAGTTAAACATTTTTAAGGAGGAGCATTTTTTTTATGTCAATTGAGGTAGGCAGCAAAGTTAGTGGGAAAGTTACAGGGATTACAAATTTTGGTGCTTTTGTAGAGTTACCAGAAGGAGTAACTGGACTTGTTCACATTAGTGAAGTAGCTGACAACTATGTTAAAGATATTAACGAACATTTAAAAGTTGGCGATGAAGTAGAAGTAAAAGTAATCAATGTTGAAAAGGACGGTAAAATCGGTCTTTCAATCAAAAAAGCGAAAGAACGTCCACCAGTAAAAGAGGGAGAGCGTGAGCAAAGACCTCGTCAAAGCAGACCTTCATATGGAGGCGGCGGTGGTGGAAACCGTGGCAAAAATCAAAACCGTTCGGAACAACGTCCGGTTAAAGAAACATTTGATCAAAAAATGAGTAAATTTTTAAAAGACAGTGAAGACCGTCTAGCTTCATTAAAACGTAACACGGAATCTAAACGTGGTGGCCGTGGAGCTCGTCGAGGCTAATCCTACCTTGTCAGGACATAAATAGGTATATAGAACACGCACTCTTTAATGGGTGCGTTTTTGTATGGAAAAAATAATTAAATAAGATTCTAAAAAACTGTTGACGGTTAATTGGTACCATGATAATATAAATCTTGTCGTTTAAAGATAATGGCGGTGTAGCTCAGCTGGCTAGAGCGTACGGTTCATACCCGTGAGGTCGTGGGTTCGACTCCCTCCGCCGCTACCATTTCCTTTAACGGCCCGTTGGTCAAGTGGTTAAGACACCGCCCTTTCACGGCGGTAACACGGGTTCGAATCCCGTACGGGTCATACAACAACAAAAACGTTTGGTCTCTATAAGAGAGGCTAGGCGTTTTTTTTAAGGAACATGCATCCCCATCTCTTAAATCCATTCTTCTTCCATACTTTTTCTCTTTATTCTGAATTTCGATTGACATAAAATTTAATAATTGCGTTTCTTTTACCCTATTAGAGAAATTATGCTGCTAGCTTTTCTCATATTTTGTAAAACAGTTGTACGTAAAAGCTTTTTCCGTCGAAGAAAACTTTTATTTGCCTTTGTCATTTTGACATAATCCTTCAATTGGACAAGTTAAAATATGTTCAATAAACCAATTCGGATGAGGTGGAAATATGACGAAACTGCAAAGAGGGTCATCTAATTCTTCAGCAAGCTTGGTCCCTACTAATGGATTTCAATCAGTATTTCGGCAATCTTCTAAATCAATTAAATCCAAATTAGAGAGAGCATTCTTTGATTGGGGGTTACTAATCTTTTTAACGGGATTTTTATTAGGACGAGCGTTGATACTATCACATATTCTCCCGTTTGTATTACCGTTTTTTGCCTCAGTTTATATGATGAAACGTGAGCGTACTGGAATAGCTTTTGTTGCTCTTATGATTGGTTCATTAACTGTGTCAATTGAAACAGTTAGTTACGCGTTTGCCACAATTATCCTATTTTTTATCCTTAATATTTTCTTCGCTAGAGTTAAACGACACTATATAGGTTTAGTACCTTTTCAAGTTTTTTTATCAGTATTTATTAGTCATCTTTTAATTACTTATGCTTTTCAACAAGAAGTTCTAATGTATGATGTTTTGATGGCCTCAGTTGAAGCGGGATTAAGTTTTATTTTAACGATGATCTTTTTCCAAAGTGTACCTCTACTCGCGATTCCTAAAAGAAAACAGCTTTTAGGTGTTGAAGAAATCGTATGTTTAGTTATTCTTTTAGCTTCGGTTGTGACGGGGACAACTGATTGGTATATTCAAGATTTATCTATTCAGCATATTGTTACTAGATACATTGTCTTACTATTTGCCTTCGTAGCCGGAGGAACGGTCGGTTGTACAGTAGGGGTTGTAACAGGCCTTATACTAAGTTTAGCGAGTGTTTCGAGTCTATATCAAATGAGCTTATTAGCATTCTCTGGATTACTTGGTGGCCTCCTTAAAGAGGGAAAAAGATTAGGTGCGGCAGCTGGCTTATTAATTGGGACATGCCTCATTAGCTTTTATGCTGAAAAACAATCAGATATTATTTTTTCAATCATTGAATCAGTAATTGCGATTGTCTTATTCTTAATAACACCATCTTTCCTACTAAAACAATTAGCTAAACTAGTACCAGGAACAGAAGAACATTCTACAGATCAACAACAATACTTGCGTAAAATAAGAGATTTGACGGCTAATCGGATTACTCAATTTTCAAACGTGTTTGAAGCATTATCTGCAAGTTTTTCACAGCCTAGCCAGTTTGCACATATTGAGGACGAACTAACTGATGAAGAACTGTTTATTTGTAGTATTTCAAATAAGTGCTGTAATAGTTGTATGAAAAAGGATCATTGTTGGTCAAACAATGGTGATCGAACATATCAATACATGGAAAATATGATGCATTTAGTTGAAAAGGATCAGCTCATTAAGAATGGCCAATTTATGAGAGAGTGGGAGAAATATTGCCAACGTTCTTCAAAAATGGCAGATTTAATGAAGCAAGAGGTTTTCTACTTCCGTGCCAATCAAAGGCTAAAAAAACAAGTTCAAGAAAGTAGAAGATTAGTGGCAGAGCAATTACGCGGGGTTTCAAAAGTAATGGTCGATTTTGCAAAAGAGATTCAACGAGAAAAAGAAAATCATCAATTGCAGGAAGACCAAATCTTACAAGCTTTATTAAACTTTGGAATTGATGTTAGCCAAGTTGAAATTTATAACTTAGAGCAAGGTAATATTGATATAGATATATTAATTCCGTTTGAAAACGAGTACGGTGAATGCCAAAAATTAATTGCGCCAATTCTATCAGATATTTTAAAAGAGACGATTGTCGTATTAAAAGAAGAGGCAGCGACAATACCCAATGGAGGTAATTACTTAGTTACATTTGGATCAGATAAGGCATTTGTTATTGAAACCGGGGTTGCGACTGCAGCTAAAGGTGGAGGCTTTATTTCTGGTGATGCATTTAAAATAATGGATGTTGGAGCAGGGAAGCACGCTATTGCGATTAGTGATGGCATGGGAAATGGTGAGCGAGCTCATATTGAAAGTAATGAAACACTAAAACTACTTCAAAAAATATTAAATTCGGGTATTGAAGAAACCGTCGCTATTAAATCGATTAATTCGATATTATCTTTACGTACTACGGAAGAGGTCTTTGCTACACTAGATTTAGCGATGGTCGATTTACACGATGCATCAGCAAAATTCTTAAAAATTGGTTCATCACCAAGTTTTGTGAAACGAGGTAAGCAAGTTATTAAAATTGAAGGTAGTAATCTACCAATCGGGATCATTGATGAATTTGATGTAGAAGTCGTAAGTGAGCAGTTAAAAGCTGGAGACTTATTAATTATGATGAGTGATGGAATTTTTGAAGGTCCTAAACATGTTGAAAATTACGAAATGTGGATGAAACGAAAAATAAGTGAATTTGAAACGGATGATCCACAATCAGTAGCAGAGTTGTTACTCGAGGAAGTAATTCGTTCGAATACAGGTGATATTAATGATGATATGACGGTTGTGGTTGCTGTTGTTAAACGAAACTTGCCAGAGTGGTCATCTATCTCATCATATAGTGCAATGGCATAGTAAAATAAAATAAATAAAGGTTTATCCCCTCCCGCAATTGGACAAAATGGTAACAACTTTTACGCGGAGGGGATTTTGTATGTATAAGGGAAAGTTAAAACAAATTCTATTAATAACTGATGGTTATTCAAACCATGGCGAAGATCCGTTAGCTGTTTCAAGTCTGGCACAAGAATACGGTATTACAGTAAATGTAATTGGAATACTAGATGAAAATGTGCAAAGTGGTGACGGTTTAAAGGAAATCGAGGAAATTGCTAGAGCAGGTGGAGGGATTAGTCAAGTCGTTTACACAAAGCAACTTTCTCAAACTGTTCAAATGGTTACTAGAAAAGCGATGACTCAAACAATTCAAGGATTTGTAAATAAAGAATTAAAACAAATTTTAGGCGATAGCAATTCGATTGAATCACTTCCTCCCTCAAAGCGAGAAGAAGTATATGAGGTTGTAGAGGATATCGGCGAAACTGTAGGTTTAGAAGTTATTATTTTAGTAGATACGAGTGCTAGTATGAAAGACAAACTAGAAACTGTTAAGGAATCATTATTTGATTTGCAAATTAGTTTAAACTCAAGGACAGGAGAAAATGCCTACTCGTTATTTATATTTCCCGGGAAACATGATGATGTAGACAAATTACTAGATTGGACACCTAAGTTAGAAAAACTAAACACAATTTTTCCTAAGTTAACGATGGGCGGCATGACGCCAACCGGTCCTGCTATACGTGAGGCTTTAAACTATTTTAACGAACAAAACTACAATAGAGGTAATAATGGTGATGATGAACAATCAATTGAATGGGCAGATTAATTTAGCGCCTGGGACTCTCATTACTGGAAAGTGGAATAAAAACAAATACGAAATTAAGAGTTTACTTGGAAATGGGGCAAATGGAACAGTTTATCTAGCTTCTGGAAAAACTGGAGATGTTGCTATTAAGCTGAGTAAAGATTCTACTAATATAACGAACGAAGTAAATGTTTTAAAAAAAATCACACAGGTCCAGGATTCAATCCTTGGGCCTTCTTTTATCGATGTAGATGACTATTTAAATCCAGGAACAAATGAATGCTGCTATTACTATGTTATGGAATACGTAAATGGTGTAAGTTTACCAAATTTTATTGAAAGAAATGGAATGGAATGGACTAGTATTTTTATCATACAAGTTTTATCATTGTTAGATAAATTACACCATAAAGGCTTTATTTTTGGAGATTTAAAAACAGATAATCTACTTGTTACAAAAGAACCAAATAAAATCCAGTGGATTGATTTTGGAGGAGTTACTCAAATTGGACGTGCAGTTAAAGAGTTTACGGAGTTCTTTGATCGTGGATACTGGGGCTTAGGTTCTAGGAAAGCGGAAGTTTCCTATGACTTATTTGCTGTTACGATGATTTTTATCCACTTGCATTGTAAAAAGCAATTTTTAAAAAACGGATTGGGAATAAATCAAATTGAACAAGTAATAACGGAAACACAAACCCTTAATCCATATAAAGAATTTCTAATGAAAGGATTAAAAGGGGAGTATGTTAATGCAAGTGCTATGAAACAAGCTCTATTAATGTATGAACAAAAAATAAATGCTACTAAAAAGAGGAAGAATAAGAAGGATCAAGCTACTGCTGCACAAACGATGAACCAAACAAGGCAATCGAAAAAGCAAAATCAGAATACGAATCAATCCACACAATCAAAAAAACATAGTCAGCCTACAAATCAACCTAGACATTCAGCTAGTCAGAATCAAAAACCTAACCAATCAACACAGACAAGAGCAGGGAACAATGTCCAGGTGAAGCAAAAGAAAAAAAGAATTCACTGGTTCGAAACATCGACCATCCTCTTGTTAATGGGCTTGGCCTATGCATTATATTTTTATTATCAGCTGTAAATTATAGTACTCCAAGTGTGTGAATGGTAACATATAGATATGAATTTTACTTTCATTAGGAGTATAGGTAAATGGTAATTAATCAATTAAAGGAATTTATAAAACAAAACGATATTAACAGAAATAGTGTAATTGTGATTGGTGTTTCTGGAGGTCCAGATTCAATGGCGTTAGCCCATTCTTTTTTATCAATTAGAGAAGAATATGCGTTCTCGATTATTATTGCACATGTAGATCATATGTTTAGAGGACAAGAATCTTTAGATGATTTAGAATATGTCAAGAACTGGAGCCTCCAAAATAACGTTCAATATGAAGGTAAGAGCATAAATGTGAATCAGTATATCGAGGAAACGGGTTTAAGTAGTCAATTGGCGGCAAGGGAATGTCGATATCGTTTCTTTGATGAAACGATGAAGAAATATGAAGCGAATTATTTAGCGTTAGGTCACCATGGAGAGGACCAAGTTGAAACGATATTGATGCGGTTAGTAAGAGGTAGCTCGCAGGTCGGTTACGCTGGCATTAGGGAAAAGAGATCTTTTAGTACAGGCGAAATTATTCGTCCATTTTTAGATTTAAGAAAACAAGCATTAACTACATATTGTCACGAACAAGGTATTATCCCTCGAAAAGATCCAAGTAATGATAAAGATGTTTACACAAGAAATCGATTTAGACATCATATTCTACCTTTTATTTTTGAAGAAAATCCAACTGCACATAAAAGATTCCAGCAGTTTAGCAGACAGCAATTGGAAGATGATCTATATTTAATGGAATTAACTGAAGACGCAATGAATACAGTTATAAAAAATAAAAAAAAGCAAGCAGTCACTATTGACGTTAGACAGTTTTTAAATGTGCCTATATCTTTACAAAGAAGATGTATTCAACTAATATTAGATTATGTCTACCTATCTATCCCTAAAGGCTTGACACAAGGGCATCTTAATTCAATTCTGACTTTATTACGAAATGAAAAATCTACGTGGGAGCAGCATTTACCCGGAGGACTTTTTGTCACACGTTCATATAATGAATGCATCTTTACATTCGAACAAACGAATGTGAAGGATTATACTATTTCTATTAATGAGCCTGGCGAATACGAACTACCAAATGGTTTTTCAATTAAAGTTGAATTAAACAATCAATGTTTTGAGCAAAAAAACGACATATTTATGTGTTCTGTCAAGGATGTTTCTTTTCCACTCATTGTTCGGAATCGAAAGAATGGTGATCGAATGTCATTAAAGGGTATGAATGGGTCAAAAAAGTTAAAAGATATATTTATTGATGAAAAAATGAAACAATCATTACGTGATGAATGGCCAATAATTACGGATAGTCAAAATAATATATTATGGGTACCTTTCGTAAAGAAATCTGCTTTTGAAAGAAATTTTTCGACAGATGAGTCACTCATCGCAATACAGGTGGTTTCTAAGAGTTTCTAGGAGGAAAAAATGAAACAAGACATTCAACAAGTATTAGTAAGTGAAGAGGCAATTCAACAAAAAGTAGTAGAATTAGGTGCAGTACTAACTGAAGAGTACAAAGACCGCTTTCCACTAGTAGTGGGTGTTTTAAAAGGAGCTCTTCCGTTCATGTCTGACCTTATCAAGCATATTGATACATATATCGAAATTGATTTTATGGATGTTTCTAGTTATGGACATAGTACAGTTTCTTCTGGTGAAGTAAAAATTGTAAAAGATTTAAATACTTCAGTAGAAGGAAGAGATGTAATCATTCTAGAAGATATTATTGATAGTGGTCTAACTTTAAATTATTTAGTTGAACTATTTAAACATCGCAAAGCTAATACAGTTAAAATCGTTACTTTATTAGATAAGCCAAGCGGACGTAAAGCAAATATTGAGGCTGATTTAGTTGGTTTCGAAGTACCAGATGCTTTCGTAGTAGGATATGGTTTAGATTATATTGAACGTTATCGAAATCTGCCATATGTTGGCGTTTTAAAGCCTGAAGTTTACACGAAATAAGTCAAGTTTTATTCGTTTGTTTACATGGTATAACTATGCTACTATATAAAGTAATTAAATTGAAAGAGAGGAGGTTTGGAATTGAATCGAATTTTCCGTAATACAGTCTTTTACATATTAATCTTCTTAGTTGTGATTGGTGTTGTTACATATTTCAATGGGCCAGAATCTCAAGTTAAGAAAGTAAGTTACGATACATTTTATACTAAGTTACAAAAAGGTGATGTTAGCAGCTTAACATCTATCCAACCTAAAAATGGAGTGTACATAGTAAGAGGTCACTTTACAGATGTAAAAAAAGGCGAATCTTTCCAAACTCAAGTACCAATTAGTGACGAAACGACAAAAATAGTTAACAAAGCAGTTGCTGACTATAAAATAAAGGCTAATTGGAATCCAGCTGAAACAACAAGTGCATGGGTGCAAATCTTCACTTCACTCATTCCATTTGTTATTATTTTCATTCTGTTCTTCTTCTTAATGAATCAAGCACAAGGTGGCGGAAGCCGTGTTATGAACTTTGGGAAGAGCAAAGCTCGTCTTTATAATGACGAGAAAAAGAAAGTACGATTTAAAGATGTTGCAGGTGCAGATGAAGAAAAGCAAGAGCTTGTTGAAGTTGTAGAGTTCTTGAAGGATCCTCGTAAGTTTTCTGAATTAGGTGCAAGAATTCCTAAAGGGGTACTATTAGTAGGACCTCCTGGAACAGGTAAAACATTATTAGCAAGAGCTGTTGCAGGAGAAGCTGGAGTTCCATTCTTCTCAATCAGTGGTTCTGATTTTGTTGAAATGTTTGTAGGGGTTGGTGCTTCTCGTGTTCGTGATTTATTTGAAAATGCGAAGAAAAACGCTCCTTGTATCATATTTATAGATGAGATCGATGCTGTAGGTCGTCAACGTGGTGCTGGATTAGGTGGAGGTCACGATGAGCGTGAACAAACATTAAACCAGTTACTTGTTGAGATGGATGGTTTCGGTGCTAACGAAGGTATTATCATCATCGCTGCAACAAACCGTGCAGATGTTCTTGACCCAGCGTTATTACGTCCAGGTCGATTTGACAGACAGATTACGGTAGATCGTCCAGATGTAATAGGACGTGAAGCAGTATTAAAAGTTCATTCAAGAAATAAACCATTGTCACCAGAAGTAGACTTAAAAGCTATTGCTCAAAGAACACCTGGTTTCTCTGGTGCAGATTTAGAGAATTTATTAAACGAAGCAGCATTAGTTGCAGCTCGTCGTGATAAAAAGAAAATTGATATGCTTGATATTGACGAAGCAACTGACCGTGTAATTGCGGGACCTGCTAAGAAAAATAAAGTTATATCTGAAAAAGAGCGTAAAATTGTTGCGTTCCATGAAGCTGGACATACGGTTATTGGTCAAGTATTAGATGATGCTGAAGTGGTGCACAAAGTAACAATCGTACCGCGTGGTCAAGCAGGTGGTTATGCAGTAATGCTTCCAAAAGAAGATCGTTACTTTATGACAAAACCAGAATTACTTGATAAAATTACAGGTCTACTTGGTGGACGTGTTGCTGAAGAAGTGGTATTTGGTGAAGTAAGTACAGGAGCTCATAATGACTTCCAACGTGCAACAGGTATTGCTCGTCGTATGGTTACTGAGTTCGGTATGAGCGATAAACTAGGCCCATTACAGTTTGGTCAATCTCAAGGAGGAAATGTATTCCTTGGTAGAGACTTTAATAATGAACAAAATTATAGTGATAAAATTGCTTATGAAATCGACGTAGAGATTCAAACAATCATTAAAGAATGTTATGCAAAAGCAACTGATATTATTAAGAAGCATCGCGATAAATTAGACTTGCTTGCAAACACATTATTAGAAGTGGAAACGTTAGATGCAAAAGGAATTAAGAGTCTTTGGGAACAAGGCACACTTCCTACATCTCCAACTTCAAAAGATGAGGTAAAAGTCAACATTTCTAAAAAGAATGATGAACCAACTGAGCCTAAAATCACTGAATAAAAATGAAGAGTGTCTTTCTAGACACTCTTTCTTTTTTTTTTTGGTGAAAAGTAAAGTATACCAATACCTTTGGAGAAATGGTTTTATTGAAGCGTTTTAATAATTACGAACCTATATCCATAGCAGAAAGCATCTATTTTTAAACTACTATCAACTTGTGTTATCATTATTTTTATAGTGATTAAAAAATGTACTTGCGACAAAAAATATAAAATAAAAGTTTTATTTTTGAAATGGAGAGACGGTGGATTATATGTTATTTGTAATCGATGTAGGAAATACAAATACTGTTTTAGGTGTTTACCAAGAAGATGAGTTAATACATCATTGGAGAATTGAGACGAATCGTTATAAAACAGAAGATGAGTACGGTATGGTCATTGGTTCTTTACTTGAATATGCAGGTATTGGGTTTGATGAGTTTCATGCAGTTATTATTTCATCAGTTGTCCCACCGATTATGTTCTCACTAGAAAGAATGGCTACAAAATATTTTAAACAAAAGCCACTAATCGTTGGTCCTGGTATAAAAACAGGTTTAAACATAAAATATGATAATCCGAAAGAAGTTGGCGCGGATCGAATTGTTAATGCGGTTGCTGGAATTGCACAATACGGAAGTCCGCTAATTATTGTAGATTTCGGAACAGCTACTACATATTGTTATATAGATGAAAATAAAAATTACATCGGTGGAGCAATTGCCCCAGGCATCAATATATCAACAGAAGCACTCTATACAAAGGCTTCAAAATTGCCTCGTATAGAGCTTTCAAGACCTTCTAATATTGTTGGTCGTACAACTGTAGAAGCAATGCAGGTTGGAATTCTATATGGTTATGTAGGTCAAGTTGAAGGGATTGTAAAACGAATGAAAGCTCAAGCAAAGGTAGAACCTACTGTTATAGCAACAGGTGGACTTGCTTCATTAATATCTAAGGAATCAGATATCATTGATGTCATGGATCCGTATTTAACATTAAAAGGTCTACATTTAATTTATAAACGAAATTCTTAAAAAGGGGTACATCATGAAAGATTATTTAGTAAAAGCATTAGCTTTTAACGGTGAAGTCCGTGCATATAGCGTTAGAACAACAAATATTGTAAAAGAAGCTCAAGAACGTCATGACACTTGGTCAAACGCTTCTGCTGCATTAGGTCGTACATTAACAGCTGCTACGATGATGGGTGCTATGTTAAAAGGCGATGAAAAGTTAACTTTAAAGGTTGAAGGTAATGGCCCAATTGGCCATATTTTAGTCGATAGTAATGCAAAAGGTGAAGTCCGAGGATATGTACAAAATCCACATGTACAAACTGAACTGAACAAACATGGGAAAATTGATGTAGCAAAAGCTGTTGGAACTGTAGGTACAATCTCAGTTGTTAAAGATATTGGTATGAGAGAACCTTTCACAGGATCAGTGCCGATTGTATCAGGTGAACTTGGTGAAGACTTTACTTACTATTTTGCTGTATCTGAACAAACACCTTCATCTGTAGGTGTGGGCGTATTAGTAAACCCAGATCATACGATTTTAGCAAGTGGAGGATTTATTATTCAAATCTTACCTGGCGCTAGTGAAGAATGTATCACGCAAATTGAAAATCGTTTAAAAACGATTAAACCAGTTTCTAAACTAATTGAAGAAGGCCTGACTCCAGAAGAAATTTTATATGAAGTGTTAGGAAAAGAAGAAGTTAAAGTTTTAGAAACGATGGATGTAAAATTCCAATGTCAATGCTCAAGAGAGAGAATTGAAGGTGCACTTTTAAGTATTGGTAAACAAGAATTGGAACTAATATTAGAAGAGGATGGAGAAGCAGAAGTAACATGTCATTTCTGTAATCAACCTTATCATTATTCTGGTGAACAATTAAAAGAATTAATTAACAAATTGTAGGTGGAAATTAAAGGGATTTGTCGAGCTTTCTTTTCATAATTTATTATGAATTTCATACAAGTTATGTATAGGAGAAAGTAATTGACAGATTCTTTTGTTTTTTACATAATGTATATTAAACAGGTCAATATACTAGGAATTAGGAGTGGATGAAATGAAAGTTGCAAATTCAGTTTATGAATTAATCGGTAGAACTCCAATTGTAAAACTTAACAGATTAGTAGACGAGGACAGCGCGGAAATTTACTTAAAACTAGAATTTATGAATCCTGGTAGCAGTGTTAAAGATCGTATTGCTCTTGCGATGATTGAGGATTCAGAGAAAAAAGGTTTAATTAAACCAGGTGATACAATTATTGAACCAACTAGTGGAAATACTGGTATCGGATTAGCAATGGTAGCAGCTGCTAAAGGCTATAAATCAATTCTAGTAATGCCAGAAACAATGAGTATTGAGAGACGAAACTTATTAAGAGCATATGGCGCGGAATTAGTTCTAACTCCAGGTCCTGAAGGAATGGGAGGAGCAATTCGTAAAGCGGATGAATTAGCAAAAGAAAACGGGTATTTCGTTCCACAACAATTTAATAATATTGCAAATCCAGAAGTTCACCGTTTAACAACTGGTCCTGAAATTGTTGAACAAATGGGAGACCAACTTGATGCATTTATTTCGGGAGTAGGTACAGGAGGAACAATCTCTGGTGCAGGAGCTGTTTTAAAAGAAGCTTACCCTGGAATTAATATTGTCGCAGTTGAACCTGAAGACTCTCCAGTTTTATCAGGTGGTAAACCAGGTCCCCATAAAATCCAAGGTATTGGAGCAGGTTTCATCCCTGGAACATTGAATACGGATATTTATGATGAAATCGTTAAAATCAAAAATGACGATGCAATGGAGACGGCTAGAAAAGTAGCCAAAGAAGAAGGTATACTTGTAGGTATCTCTTCTGGTGCTGCAATTAGTGCTGCATTACAAGTTGCAAAAAAACTTGGAAAAGGTAAAAAAGTACTTGCGATCATTCCAAGTAATGGAGAGCGTTATTTAAGTACAGCATTATTCCAATTTGAGTAATTTTTCGGTTGATTACATGATAAATTTAAAACCCCTTTGCTAGTTGCAAAGGGGTTTTTTGTTTTTCCATAAAATGCTTTGATGTATACTTCTTACTTTTTGTGTAAAATGAAAAAAGAAGCGCTATCAGAGGGGGATATTCACATGAATTATGAAATTTTTTCAAAAGTTATCAATTATACTGAACCTTTCTTTAAATACTTTGTAGAAACGGCAAAAGAGAAAAAGAATGCCGTACTTCTTGAAAGTGGTCGTGACGGAAGATATTCATTTATGGCATCTAATCCTGTTGCAAAGCTATATGGGAAGGATAATAAATTAACAGTCGAAGTAGGGATTGAAGGATGCACCGAGAAAGTGGAGTATGAAGGAAATCCAATTGATTTAGCTAAGGAATATCTATCTAAATACACAGCGGTAAAAAGAGATGACCTACCACCATTTCAAGGTGGAGCAATCGGTTATTTCACATATGACTGTAACCATTATATCGAAGACCTACCAACGATGGCTGAGGATGTCTACAGTATTCCAGATGTTTATTTATTAATCTTCCATGAAGTGGTTGTTTTTGATCATCAAGAAAACCAATTATATTTTATTGTTATAGATGAAATGAATAATGCTGATAAGGCACAAAAACGAATAGACTCTTTAGAAGAGTTCTTCATTAATGAAATAGAGCAAATCGATTTATCTAGAAGAACTTCTACCGAAGAGATTGAAAAAACAATTTATATGTCTGAACAAAAATTTACAGATGCTGTTGGAAATGTTAAAGAATATATCAGTGCTGGGGATGTATTCCAGGTGAATTTATCCGTGCTACAATCTGAGACACTTGTAACAGATCCACTATATATATATGAGCAGCTTAGAGAAATAAATCCTTCACCATATATGTCCTATTTAGATTTTGACGAGTTTCAAATTGTTAGTTGCTCACCAGAGCTATTAGTAGCAAAACGTGATCAAGAAGTTTGGACAAGACCAATAGCAGGTACAAGGTCCCGTGGTAAAACAGTAGAAGAAGAACAGCAACTGATGGAAGAACTACGTTCAAATGAAAAAGAACAAGCAGAGCATATTATGCTAGTTGATTTAGAGCGCAATGATTTAGGAAGAGTATGTGAATATGGAACTGTAGAAGTAGACGAACTATTAGTAATCGAAAAGTATTCGCATGTAATGCACCTTGTTTCAAATGTTAGAGGTGAGCTACAAAAGGGTAAAGATTCATTTGACTTATTAAAAGCAGTATTTCCCGGGGGAACAATAACAGGAGCTCCAAAAATCCGTACGATGGAAATTATTGAAGAACTAGAACCAACCAAGCGTGGCATTTATACAGGTTCTGTTGGATGGATTAGCTTCACAGGGGATATGGAGTTGAACATTACGATTCGAACAATGATTACAAAAGATCAGCAAGCATTTGTACAAGCTGGTGCTGGCATTGTTATTGATTCTAATCCAAGACATGAGTATTTAGAAAGTCTTAAGAAAGCTCAAGCTTTATGGACAGCTAAGAAAGTAAGTGAAGAAAAAGCACAGTTGGGTGGGAATGTAAAATGATATTAATGATTGATAATTATGATTCATTTACCTATAATCTAGTTCAATATTTAGGGGAATTAGGTGAAGAGTTAATTGTAAAACGAAATGATGAAATTTCTTTAGAAGAAATCGAAGCATTATCGCCGTCTTATTTGATGATTTCACCAGGTCCTTGTACACCAAACGAAGCTGGAATCAGTTTAAAAGCAATTGAACACTTTGCTGGGAAAATACCAATTTTAGGCGTATGCTTAGGACACCAATCAATCGCTCAAGTATTTGGAGGGGACGTAGTACGTGCAGAACGCTTAATGCACGGAAAAACATCGGCAATTACACATGAAGGTTTGGGATTATTTAATGATCTACCATCACCTATTGATGTTACGCGATATCACTCATTAATAGTTAAAAAAGAAACTTTCCCTGAGGAGCTTGAAATAACAGCTTGGACAAATGAAGGAGAGATTATGGCGTTAAAACATAAGACATTACCGATTGAAGGAGTACAATTTCACCCTGAATCGATTATGTCACAATTCGGTAAAGAAATGCTTAGAAACTTTTTACAAGCATATAAACCATCCAGGAGTACAGTATGAAATTATATTTTAATGGAGAATACTTGAACGATTATGAAGTGAAAATATCTCCATTTGATCATGGTTTTTTATATGGCTTAGGAGTATTTGAAACATTTCGGATCTATAATGGGCATCCGTTTTTATTGTTTGATCATTTAAAGCGTTTAAGAAAGTCGTTATTGAACCTGAATATTGAGTGGAATTTGCTAGATGAGGAAATACAAACGATTTTAAATAGGTTAATTGAATTAAATGGGTTACAAGATGCGTATATACGTTTGAATGTTTCAGCAGGTGAAGGTGAAATAGGTTTATACACTGGTCAGTATTCAAATCCAAATACGATAATGTTTATTAAACCTATGCATGAAAGTAATATCTTAGAGAAAGAAGGGGTAATACTAAATACCCCTCGAAACTCTCCTGAAGGAAAAGAGCGTTTAAAATCTCATCATTATTTAAATAATATTATCGGGAAAAAAGAGATCGGTAACTCACCAAATATAGAAGGAATCTTTTTAAACAAAGATGGGTTTCTTTCAGAAGGTATCGTTTCAAATCTTTTTTTTATTAACCGAGATCGAATATATACACCACACGTTGATACGGGAATCTTGAATGGGATAACGAGACAGTTCGTGATTCATTGGGCTAAATTAAAAGGCATTACAGTTGAAGAAGGCTTCTACACAGAGCAAGAACTGTTAAAAGCGGATGAAATATTTATTTCAAACTCAATTCAAGAAATTATCCCGGTTACAGTAATTGGCGAGCGGCGTTTTAATGTAAGTGAAAGTAGTGTAATAAAGGATTTGCAAAAGGATTATAGACTTCACCGAAAATCCTTATTAAGCATGAATGAAATGGAAAGAAGTGAACAAGTGTGAGAAGAGCAACAAAACCCTTGATTTGTGGAAATTACTCACTACCAATTCAGAATGAAACAATTGTAATGGGGATTTTAAATGTAACCCCGGACTCCTTTTCTGATGGTGGCCGATACAATGAAATTGAATTAGCGATACAACATGCAAAGAAGTTAATTGCTGATGGAGCAAAAATTATTGATGTAGGTGGGGAATCGACAAGACCTGGAGCTGCCATAGTTGACGAAGACGAAGAGTTAAGAAGAGTAGTTCCGATTATTAAAGCATTATCTAAAGAAATTGATGTCCCAATTTCCATTGATACATATAAATCTGAAGTAGCAAAACAAGCTGTTGAAGCTGGCGCAACAATCATTAATGATGTTTGGGGAGCAAAGAAAGACCCTAAAATTGCTGAAGTGGCTGCTGCGTACAATGTTCCAATTTGTTTAATGCACAATCGAACAGATGAAAACTATTATAGTTTAATGAGTGATCTTGTCTGTGATTTAGTTGAAAGTATTAATATAGCAAAACGTGCAGGCGTAAAGGATGAAATGATTATTTTGGATCCAGGTGTTGGTTTTGCAAAATCAGCTGAGCAGAATTTAGAAGTTTTAAACCAAATGGAGCAAATCAAAGCGCTAGATTATCCAGTGTTACTTGGTACTTCTAGAAAAAGGTTTATAGGGGAGGTTCTTGGTACTGAAGTACATGAGCGAATGGAAGGTACAGGGGCTACAGTCTGTTTAGGTATTACGAAAGGCTGCGAAATTGTTCGAGTACATGATGTATTAGCGATTTCCCGTATGGCTAAAATGATGGACGCTATGTTAAAGATTGGAGTAAAAAATGGATAAAATATATGTAACAGGTATGAGATTTTATGGATACCACGGTGTATTTAAAGAGGAGAAAACATTAGGGCAACGATTTAATGTTGATTTAATTGTCGAATTAGATACAAAAAAAGCAGGAGAAACAGATGATTTGGCGTATTCAGTAAGTTATGCAGACTTATTTAAAACCTGCGAAGAAGTAGTTCAAGGTCAGTCTTATGATTTAGTTGAATCAGTAGCTGAAGAGATTGCTAAACAACTATTAAATACATATGATTTAATTCAACAATGTACTGTAAAAGTCATAAAACCAGATCCACCAATACCAGGACATTATGATTTTGTAGCAGTTGAAATATCAAGAGGTCGCATATGAAAAATGAATCATATTTAAGTTTAGGAACGAATATAGGCGATCGAGAAGGTTTTCTTACAAAGGCTATTAGGGAATTAGTGAGTCATCCGGACATTCAAGTAGAACAAATCTCTTCTATTTATGAAACAGACCCAGTTGGATACGTAGACCAAGATCCATTTTTAAATCTCGTTATTAAAATTTCTACCAAATTAACACCACTTCAATTACTTGATGTTACGCAAGGAATTGAAAAAAATCTTGGTAGAAAAAGGGAATTGCGTTGGGGTCCAAGAACAATTGACCTTGACATATTACTCTATAATCACGAAGATATAGAAGTTGAGCACCTAAGAATACCGCACCCGAGAATGTTTGAAAGAAGCTTTGTGTTAATCCCCTTAAAAGAAATTAACCAATCAATTAAGGTTGAAACTAAATTTTTAGAGGATAAAGGAGTTCGATTATGGAAGCTGAAAAGTGGGGTAGACGGATTAGGGCTTTTAGAAAATTAAAAGGTTTTACCCAAGAAGGCTTTGCAAAAAACCTTGGAGTTTCTGTTTCGGTGTTAGGTGAAGTTGAGCGAGGGAATCGTATGCCGACTGAACAGTTTTTGCATGATTGTGCAAAACAATTAAAAGTAAGTGTAGAGGAATTATCAATATAGAGTTTTATTGAAATAGAAGGAGGATGGGATGTGCTGAAAATTGGTGACATCGAGATGAAAAATCCCGTCGTATTAGCGCCGATGGCTGGAGTTTGTAACTCAGCTTTCCGCTTAACCGTAAAAGAATTTGGTGCAGGTTTAGTTTGCGCAGAAATGGTAAGTGATAAAGCGATTCTTCACAATAATAAAAGAACATTAGATATGCTTTATATGGATGAACGTGAAAAGCCATTAAGCTTACAAATTTTTGGTGGTGAAAAATCAACATTAGTTGAAGCTGCTAAGTATGTTGATGAAAATACGAATGCAGATATTATCGATATTAATATGGGGTGTCCTGTTCCTAAGATTACAAAAGTAGACGCAGGAGCTAAATGGCTTTTAGACCCAAACAAAATTCATGAAATGGTTTACGCTGTAGCAAAGAATGTAAGTAAACCAGTTACAGTTAAAATGCGTCTTGCGTGGGATGACGATCACATTTATGTAGTAGATAATGCAAAAGCAGTTGAAGCAGCGGGTGGAAAAGCAGTTGCGGTCCATGGGCGAACTCGTTATCAAATGTATGAAGGGAAATCTGATTGGAGCTGGATTAAAGAAGTTAAAAGTCAGGTTTCGATTCCTGTAATTGGTAATGGGGATGTGGAGACCCCTCAAGATGCCAAGCGCATGTTAGATGAAACAGGCTGTGATGGCGTAATGATTGGTCGTGCTGCATTAGGAAATCCATGGATGATTTACCGTACAGTTAAATACTTAGAATCTGGTGTATTAATGCCTGAGCCAGAAGCACGTGAAAAAATTGATGTATGTTTATTGCATTTAGACCGTTTAATTGATTTGAAAAATGAACATGTAGCTGTAATGGAAATGAGAAAGCATGCAGCATGGTATTTAAAAGGTTTGAAAGGCAATGCATTAGTTCGAAATCAAATTAACGAGGTTAATACTCGTGCTCAAATGGTGGAAGTATTAACAGCATACGTTAATGAAGTGGAAGAAAAAATGAAAGCTACTCAAGCTTTGTAAGTTTGACAGGTTTCGCTTGACAAAATATAATAAGTTATAGTAAACAAAACTGCCAGATCGAAATACTGGCAGTTTTTCTATTAAAATCATATTGTATTTAAATATTTATTGAATAATTACGTGGAGTTGAGAAAATGAGTCACGAAGAATTAAATGATCAAGCCCTTATACGTAGGGAGAAATTAAAAACACTTGAAGGAAAAGGTATCGATCCATTCGGTAAAAAGTTTGTGCGCACACATTCTTCAAATGATTTATTAGCACAATTTGACCAGTTTTCCAAGGAAGAATTAGAAGAAAAAGCGATTGTTGTTTCATTTGCAGGTCGTGTAATGACTAAACGTGGTAAAGGTAAAGCTGGATTTGCACATGTTCAAGATTTAAATGGACAAGTTCAAATCTACGTTCGTAAAGATGCTGTAGGCGAAGAACAATATGAAATCTTTGATATTACTGATTTAGGTGACATTGTAGGTGTTACTGGTGTGGTATTTAAAACGAATGTAGGGGAATTATCTATTAAAGTTAAAGAATATACATTCCTTTCAAAAGCGTTATTACCACTACCTGATAAATTCCATGGTTTACAAGATGTTGAACAACGTTACCGTCAAAGATATTTAGATTTAATGAATATGGATAGCAGACAAACATTTATTGCTCGTAGTAAAATTATCCAATCTATGAGACGTTATTTAGATAGCCAAGGTTATTTAGAAGTTGAAACTCCTATGTTACATGCTATTGCAGGTGGAGCTTCTGCAAGACCTTTTATTACTCATCATAACGCGCTTGATATGGAATTATATATGCGTATTGCAATTGAGCTACACTTAAAACGACTAATTGTAGGTGGACTTGAAAAAGTTTATGAAATTGGTCGCGTATTCCGTAATGAAGGTATTTCTACTCGTCATAACCCAGAGTTTACGATGATTGAATTATATGAAGCTTATGCTGATTATGCTGACATCATGGAACTTACTGAAAATCTAATTGCTCATATCGCTAAAGAAGTTTTAGGTACTACTACTATTCCTTACGGTGAGTACACAGTAAATCTAGAGCCAAAATGGACTAGACTTCATATGGTAGATGCGATTAAGAAAGCTTGTGGAGTAGATTTCTGGCCAGAGATGTCAGTTGAGCAAGCAAGAACATATGCTAAAGAACATAAAGTTGAAGTTAATGAGAATATGTCTGTTGGTCATATTATTAACGAATTCTTTGAACAAAAAGTTGAAGAAACATTAATTCAACCTACATTTATTTATGGTCACCCTGTAGAAATTTCACCGCTTGCGAAAAAGAATGCTGACGATCCGCGTTTTACTGATCGTTTTGAGTTATTTATTGTGGCACGTGAACATGCTAACGCATTTACAGAGTTAAATGATCCAATTGACCAAAAAGAGCGTTTTGAAGCACAGCTTAAAGAACGTGAGCTTGGTAATGACGAAGCGCATATGATGGATGATGATTACATTGAAGCATTAGAGCATGGTATGCCACCAACTGGTGGTCTTGGAATAGGTATTGATCGATTAGTTATGTTGTTAACTAATTCTCCTTCAATCCGTGATGTGCTATTGTTCCCATTAATGAGACATAAATAAGATTTAACTAACTGGCTAAAGTATTCCTTTAGCCAGTTTTTTATGGTTGGATGTATCTTTTTAAAGGAATAAGGACATCATTTATTTATTGGAATCTGGTAGAAACTATCTGAATAAAAAGAATTTAAAATTAGGTATTGTATTTTGTTTTTATAGGTGTTATAGTATTAAACGTTGTCACATTAATACGAAATGACAACGAAAAAAACTTTCAAAAAAAACATTGACAACATTCGATAGAAAATGTTAAGATGTTTAAGTCGCCTCAGAGCGACAAGGTGAACTTTGAAAACTAAACAAAACATGAAGTAAACGTCAATTATTAGTTTTTTGAGCAATACAAGATTTAAACTTAACTTTTATGGAGAGTTTGATCCTGGCTCAGGACGAACGCTGGCGGCGTGCCTAATACATGCAAGTCGAGCGGACTAATGGGAGCTTGCTCCCATTAGTTAGCGGCGGACGGGTGAGTAACACGTGGGCAACCTACCTGTAAGACTGGGATAACTTCGGGAAACCGGAGCTAATACCGGATGACATAAAGGAACTCCTGTTCCTTTATTGAAAGATGGCTTCGGCTATCACTTACAGATGGGCCCGCGGCGCATTAGCTAGTTGGTGAGGTAACGGCTCACCAAGGCGACGATGCGTAGCCGACCTGAGAGGGTGATCGGCCACACTGGGACTGAGACACGGCCCAGACTCCTACGGGAGGCAGCAGTAGGGAATCTTCCGCAATGGACGAAAGTCTGACGGAGCAACGCCGCGTGAGCGATGAAGGCCTTCGGGTCGTAAAGCTCTGTTGTTAGGGAAGAATAAGTGCTAGTTGAATAAGCTGGCACCTTGACGGTACCTAACCAGAAAGCCACGGCTAACTACGTGCCAGCAGCCGCGGTAATACGTAGGTGGCAAGCGTTGTCCGGAATTATTGGGCGTAAAGCGCGCGCAGGCGGTTTCTTAAGTCTGATGTGAAAGCCCCCGGCTCAACCGGGGAGGGTCATTGGAAACTGGGAAACTTGAGTGCAGAAGAGGAAAGTGGAATTCCAAGTGTAGCGGTGAAATGCGTAGAGATTTGGAGGAACACCAGTGGCGAAGGCGACTTTCTGGTCTGTAACTGACGCTGAGGCGCGAAAGCGTGGGGAGCAAACAGGATTAGATACCCTGGTAGTCCACGCTGTAAACGATGAGTGCTAAGTGTTAGAGGGTTTCCGCCCTTTAGTGCTGAAGTTAACGCATTAAGCACTCCGCCTGGGGAGTACGGTCGCAAGACTGAAACTCAAAGGAATTGACGGGGGCCCGCACAAGTGGTGGAGCATGTGGTTTAATTCGAAGCAACGCGAAGAACCTTACCAGGTCTTGACATCCTCTGACAACCCTAGAGATAGGGCTTTCCCTTCGGGGACAGAGTGACAGGTGGTGCATGGTTGTCGTCAGCTCGTGTCGTGAGATGTTGGGTTAAGTCCCGCAACGAGCGCAACCCTTGATCTTAGTTGCCAGCATTTAGTTGGGCACTCTAAGGTGACTGCCGGTGACAAACCGGAGGAAGGTGGGGATGACGTCAAATCATCATGCCCCTTATGACCTGGGCTACACACGTGCTACAATGGATAGTACAAAGGGTTGCAAGACCGCGAGGTGGAGCTAATCCCATAAAACTATTCTCAGTTCGGATTGTAGGCTGCAACTCGCCTACATGAAGCCGGAATCACTAGTAATCGCGGATCAGCATGCCGCGGTGAATACGTTCCCGGGCCTTGTACACACCGCCCGTCACACCACGAGAGTTTGTAACACCCGAAGTCGGTGGGGTAACCTTTTAGGGGCCAGCCGCCTAAGGTGGGACAGATGATTGGGGTGAAGTCGTAACAAGGTAGCCGTATCGGAAGGTGCGGCTGGATCACCTCCTTTCTATGGAGACATCATGAACCGATGGTTCATGTATGAAATGTTTCTTCATTGTTTTGTTTAGTTTTGAGAGTTCACTCTCAACTTTGTACCTTGAAAACTAGATAATGTCATTCATTAAACTGCGTAAGTTTAATTCAATTAGTTTTAAAATTAGTTAAGTTAGAAAGGGCGCACGGTGGATGCCTTGGCACTAGGAGTCGATGAAGGACGGGACTAACACCGATATGCTTCGGGGAGCTGTAAGTAAGCTTTGATCCGGAGATTTCCGAATGGGGAAACCCACTACTCGTAATGGAGTAGTATCTTTACCTGAATACATAGGGTACTGAGGACAGACCCAGGGAACTGAAACATCTAAGTACCTGGAGGAATAGAAAGCAATAGCGATTTCCTGAGTAGCGGCGAGCGAAACGGAAGATAGCCCAAACCAAGAGGCTTGCCTCTTGGGGTTGTAGGACACTCTATACGGAGTTACAAAGGAACGGGGTAAATGAAGCGACCTGGAAAGGTCCGTCAAAGAAGGTAAAAACCCTGTAGTTGAAACCTCGTTCCCTCTTGAGTGGATCCTGAGTACGGCGGAACACGTGAAATTCCGTCGGAATCTGGGAGGACCATCTCCCAAGGCTAAATACTACCTAGTGACCGATAGTGAACCAGTACCGTGAGGGAAAGGTGAAAAGCACCCCGGAAGGGGAGTGAAAGAGAACCTGAAACCGTGTGCTTACAAATAGTCAGAGCTCGTTAACGAGTGATGGCGTGCCTTTTGTAGAATGAACCGGCGAGTTACGATCCCGTGCAAGGTTAAGTTGAAGAGACGGAGCCGCAGCGAAAGCGAGTCTGAATAGGGCGATATAGTACGTGGTCGTAGACCCGAAACCGAGTGATCTACCCATGTCCAGGATGAAGTTCAGGTAACACTGAATGGAGGTCCGAACCCACGCACGTTGAAAAGTGCGGGGATGAGGTGTGGGTAGCGGAGAAATTCCAATCGAACTCGGAGATAGCTGGTTCTCCCCGAAATAGCTTTAGGGCTAGCCTTATGTGTTAGAGTCTTGGAGGTAGAGCACTGATTGGACTAGGGGCCCCCAACGGGTTACCGAATTCAGTCAAACTCCGAATGCCAATGACTTATCCATAGGAGTCAGACTACGAGTGATAAGATCCGTGGTCAAGAGGGAAACAGCCCAGACCGCCAGCTAAGGTCCCAAAGTATACGTTAAGTGGAAAAGGATGTGGAGTTGCTTAGACAACCAGGATGTTGGCTTAGAAGCAGCCACCATTTAAAGAGTGCGTAATAGCTCACTGGTCGAGTGACTCTGCGCCGAAAATGTAACGGGGCTAAACGTATCACCGAAGCTGCGGATTGATACCGTATGGTATCAGTGGTAGGGGAGCGTTCTAAGGGCGTTGAAGCTAGATCGTAAGGACTGGTGGAGCGCTTAGAAGTGAGAATGCCGGTATGAGTAGCGAAAGACGGGTGAGAATCCCGTCCACCGTATGCCTAAGGTTTCCTGGGGAAGGCTCGTCCTCCCAGGGTTAGTCAGGACCTAAGCCGAGGCCGAAAGGCGTAGGCGATGGACAACAGGTTGATATTCCTGTACCACCTCATTTCCGTTTGAGCGATGGAGGGACGCAGAAAGATAGGGTAAGCGCGCTGCTGGATATGCGCGTCCAAGCAATTAGGCTGATGTGTAGGCAAATCCGCACATCATAAGGCTGAGTTGTGATGGCGAGGGAAATATAGTACCGAAGTTCCTGATTCTACGCTGCCAAGAAAAGCTTCTAGCGAGGAAATAGGTGCCTGTACCGCAAACCGACACAGGTAGGCGAGGAGAGAATCCTAAGGTGAGCGAGAGAACTATGGTTAAGGAACTCGGCAAAATGACCCCGTAACTTCGGGAGAAGGGGTGCTCTTTTGGGTGTATGCCCGGGAGAGCCGCAGTGAAAAGGCCCAAGCGACTGTTTAGCAAAAACACAGGTCTCTGCGAAGCCGCAAGGCGAAGTATAGGGGCTGACGCCTGCCCGGTGCTGGAAGGTTAAGAGGAGGGGTTATCCCTTACGGGAGAAGCTCTGAATTGAAGCCCCAGTAAACGGCGGCCGTAACTATAACGGTCCTAAGGTAGCGAAATTCCTTGTCGGGTAAGTTCCGACCCGCACGAAAGGCGTAACGATTTGGGCACTGTCTCAACCATAGACTCGGTGAAATTATAGTACCTGTGAAGATGCAGGTTACCCGCGACAGGACGGAAAGACCCCGTGGAGCTTTACTGCAGCTTGATATTGAATTTTGGTACAGCTTGTACAGGATAGGTAGGAGCCTGAGAAGCCGGAGCGCTAGCTTCGGTGGAGGCGTCGGTGGGATACTACCCTGGCTGTATTGAAATTCTAACCTAGAGCCGTGATCCGGCTCGGAGACAGTGTCAGGTGGGCAGTTTGACTGGGGCGGTCGCCTCCTAAAGAGTAACGGAGGCGCCCAAAGGTTCCCTCAGAATGGTTGGAAATCATTCGAAGAGTGTAAAGGCATAAGGGAGCTTGACTGCGAGACCTACAAGTCGAGCAGGGACGAAAGTCGGGCTTAGTGATCCGGTGGTTCCGCATGGAAGGGCCATCGCTCAACGGATAAAAGCTACCCCGGGGATAACAGGCTTATCTCCCCCAAGAGTCCACATCGACGGGGAGGTTTGGCACCTCGATGTCGGCTCATCGCATCCTGGGGCTGTAGTCGGTCCCAAGGGTTGGGCTGTTCGCCCATTAAAGCGGTACGCGAGCTGGGTTCAGAACGTCGTGAGACAGTTCGGTCCCTATCCGTCGTGGGCGCAGGAAATTTGAGAGGAGCTGTCCTTAGTACGAGAGGACCGGGATGGACACACCGCTGGTGTACCAGTTGTTCTGCCAAGAGCATGGCTGGGTAGCTATGTGTGGAAGGGATAAGTGCTGAAAGCATCTAAGCATGAAGCCCCCCTCAAGATGAGATTTCCCATAGCGTTAAGCTAGTAAGACCCCTGAGAGACGATCAGGTTGATAGGTCAGAGGTGGAAGCGTGGTGACACGTGGAGCTGACTGATACTAATCGGTCGAGGACTTAACTAACAAGTTTGATGATGACATTATCTAGTTTTGAGGGTGTAAATTTTATAAAAAATATTAAAAAAAGTTATTGACTTTGATTGATATTTTGATATAATAATTAATGTCCTAAAGAAAATGAATCAAGTGATGATAGCGAAGAGGTCACACCCGTTCCCATACCGAACACGGCAGTTAAGCTCTTCAGCGTCGATGGTAGTTGGGGGTTTCCCCCTGTGAGAGTAGAACGTCGCTTGGTTTGATGGAGGATTAGCTCAGCTGGGAGAGCACCTGCCTTACAAGCAGGGGGTCGGCGGTTCGAGCCCGTCATCCTCCACCATATGCCGACTTAGCTCAATTGGTAGAGCAACTGACTTGTAATCAGTAGGTTGGGGGTTCAAGTCCTCTAGTCGGCACTCTTTTGAGCCATTAGCTCAGTAGGTAGAGCATCTGACTTTTAATCAGAGGGTCGAAGGTTCGAATCCTTCATGGCTCACCATTTTCTCAAAAGAGAATATTGCGGGTGTGGCGGAATTGGCAGACGCGCTAGACTTAGGATCTAGTACTTCGGTGTGGGGGTTCGAGTCCCTTCACCCGCACCATTTAAATTTATAAGTTATAAGCAGTATACGCGGAAGTAGTTCAGTGGTAGAATACAACCTTGCCAAGGTTGGGGTCGCGGGTTCGAGCCCCGTCTTCCGCTCCACATATGCTGCCGGGGTGGTGGAATGGCAGACACACAGGACTTAAAATCCTGCGGGGGTTGACCCCGTGCCGGTTCGAGTCCGGCCCTCGGTACCATTTATAATATGCGCCCGTAGCTCAATTGGATAGAGCGTTTGACTACGGATCAAAAGGTTATGGGTTCGAGTCCTTTCGGGCGCGCCATATTACGGGAAGTGGCTCAGCTTGGTAGAGCACCTGGTTTGGGACCAGGGGGTCGCAGGTTCAAATCCTGTCTTCCCGACCATTTCAATAAGGGGCCTTAGCTCAGCTGGGAGAGCGCCTGCCTTGCACGCAGGAGGTCAGCGGTTCGATCCCGCTAGGCTCCACCAAGATGATCTTTGAAAACTAAACAAAACATGAAGTAAACGTCAATTATTAGTTTTTTGAGCAATACAAGATTTAAACTTAACTTTTATGGAGAGTTTGATCCTGGCTCAGGACGAACGCTGGCGGCGTGCCTAATACATGCAAGTCGAGCGGACTAATGGGAGCTTGCTCCCATTAGTTAGCGGCGGACGGGTGAGTAACACGTGGGCAACCTACCTGTAAGACTGGGATAACTTCGGGAAACCGGAGCTAATACCGGATGACATAAAGGAACTCCTGTTCCTTTATTGAAAGATGGCTTCGGCTATCACTTACAGATGGGCCCGCGGCGCATTAGCTAGTTGGTGAGGTAACGGCTCACCAAGGCGACGATGCGTAGCCGACCTGAGAGGGTGATCGGCCACACTGGGACTGAGACACGGCCCAGACTCCTACGGGAGGCAGCAGTAGGGAATCTTCCGCAATGGACGAAAGTCTGACGGAGCAACGCCGCGTGAGCGATGAAGGCCTTCGGGTCGTAAAGCTCTGTTGTTAGGGAAGAATAAGTGCTAGTTGAATAAGCTGGCACCTTGACGGTACCTAACCAGAAAGCCACGGCTAACTACGTGCCAGCAGCCGCGGTAATACGTAGGTGGCAAGCGTTGTCCGGAATTATTGGGCGTAAAGCGCGCGCAGGCGGTTTCTTAAGTCTGATGTGAAAGCCCCCGGCTCAACCGGGGAGGGTCATTGGAAACTGGGAAACTTGAGTGCAGAAGAGGAAAGTGGAATTCCAAGTGTAGCGGTGAAATGCGTAGAGATTTGGAGGAACACCAGTGGCGAAGGCGACTTTCTGGTCTGTAACTGACGCTGAGGCGCGAAAGCGTGGGGAGCAAACAGGATTAGATACCCTGGTAGTCCACGCTGTAAACGATGAGTGCTAAGTGTTAGAGGGTTTCCGCCCTTTAGTGCTGAAGTTAACGCATTAAGCACTCCGCCTGGGGAGTACGGTCGCAAGACTGAAACTCAAAGGAATTGACGGGGGCCCGCACAAGTGGTGGAGCATGTGGTTTAATTCGAAGCAACGCGAAGAACCTTACCAGGTCTTGACATCCTCTGACAACCCTAGAGATAGGGCTTTCCCTTCGGGGACAGAGTGACAGGTGGTGCATGGTTGTCGTCAGCTCGTGTCGTGAGATGTTGGGTTAAGTCCCGCAACGAGCGCAACCCTTGATCTTAGTTGCCAGCATTTAGTTGGGCACTCTAAGGTGACTGCCGGTGACAAACCGGAGGAAGGTGGGGATGACGTCAAATCATCATGCCCCTTATGACCTGGGCTACACACGTGCTACAATGGATAGTACAAAGGGTTGCAAGACCGCGAGGTGGAGCTAATCCCATAAAACTATTCTCAGTTCGGATTGTAGGCTGCAACTCGCCTACATGAAGCCGGAATCACTAGTAATCGCGGATCAGCATGCCGCGGTGAATACGTTCCCGGGCCTTGTACACACCGCCCGTCACACCACGAGAGTTTGTAACACCCGAAGTCGGTGGGGTAACCTTTTAGGGGCCAGCCGCCTAAGGTGGGACAGATGATTGGGGTGAAGTCGTAACAAGGTAGCCGTATCGGAAGGTGCGGCTGGATCACCTCCTTTCTATGGAGACATCATGAACCGATGGTTCATGTATGAAATGTTTCTTCATTGTTTTGTTTAGTTTTGAAGGATTATCCTTCTATTATAGATATGGGCCTATAGCTCAGCTGGTTAGAGCGCACGCCTGATAAGCGTGAGGTCGATGGTTCGAGTCCATTTAGGCCCACCATATCTTTTGTAATATCATAATGGGGCCTTAGCTCAGCTGGGAGAGCGCCTGCCTTGCACGCAGGAGGTCAGCGGTTCGATCCCGCTAGGCTCCACCATTTTTTTATTTTGTACCTTGAAAACTAGATAATGTCATTCATTAAACTGCGTAAGTTTAATTCAATTAGTTTTAAAATTAGTTAAGTTAGAAAGGGCGCACGGTGGATGCCTTGGCACTAGGAGTCGATGAAGGACGGGACTAACACCGATATGCTTCGGGGAGCTGTAAGTAAGCTTTGATCCGGAGATTTCCGAATGGGGAAACCCACTACTCGTAATGGAGTAGTATCTTTACCTGAATACATAGGGTACTGAGGACAGACCCAGGGAACTGAAACATCTAAGTACCTGGAGGAATAGAAAGCAATAGCGATTTCCTGAGTAGCGGCGAGCGAAACGGAAGATAGCCCAAACCAAGAGGCTTGCCTCTTGGGGTTGTAGGACACTCTATACGGAGTTACAAAGGAACGGGGTAAATGAAGCGACCTGGAAAGGTCCGTCAAAGAAGGTAAAAACCCTGTAGTTGAAACCTCGTTCCCTCTTGAGTGGATCCTGAGTACGGCGGAACACGTGAAATTCCGTCGGAATCTGGGAGGACCATCTCCCAAGGCTAAATACTACCTAGTGACCGATAGTGAACCAGTACCGTGAGGGAAAGGTGAAAAGCACCCCGGAAGGGGAGTGAAAGAGAACCTGAAACCGTGTGCTTACAAATAGTCAGAGCTCGTTAACGAGTGATGGCGTGCCTTTTGTAGAATGAACCGGCGAGTTACGATCCCGTGCAAGGTTAAGTTGAAGAGACGGAGCCGCAGCGAAAGCGAGTCTGAATAGGGCGATATAGTACGTGGTCGTAGACCCGAAACCGAGTGATCTACCCATGTCCAGGATGAAGTTCAGGTAACACTGAATGGAGGTCCGAACCCACGCACGTTGAAAAGTGCGGGGATGAGGTGTGGGTAGCGGAGAAATTCCAATCGAACTCGGAGATAGCTGGTTCTCCCCGAAATAGCTTTAGGGCTAGCCTTATGTGTTAGAGTCTTGGAGGTAGAGCACTGATTGGACTAGGGGCCCCCAACGGGTTACCGAATTCAGTCAAACTCCGAATGCCAATGACTTATCCATAGGAGTCAGACTACGAGTGATAAGATCCGTGGTCAAGAGGGAAACAGCCCAGACCGCCAGCTAAGGTCCCAAAGTATACGTTAAGTGGAAAAGGATGTGGAGTTGCTTAGACAACCAGGATGTTGGCTTAGAAGCAGCCACCATTTAAAGAGTGCGTAATAGCTCACTGGTCGAGTGACTCTGCGCCGAAAATGTAACGGGGCTAAACGTATCACCGAAGCTGCGGATTGATACCGTATGGTATCAGTGGTAGGGGAGCGTTCTAAGGGCGTTGAAGCTAGATCGTAAGGACTGGTGGAGCGCTTAGAAGTGAGAATGCCGGTATGAGTAGCGAAAGACGGGTGAGAATCCCGTCCACCGTATGCCTAAGGTTTCCTGGGGAAGGCTCGTCCTCCCAGGGTTAGTCAGGACCTAAGCCGAGGCCGAAAGGCGTAGGCGATGGACAACAGGTTGATATTCCTGTACCACCTCATTTCCGTTTGAGCGATGGAGGGACGCAGAAAGATAGGGTAAGCGCGCTGCTGGATATGCGCGTCCAAGCAATTAGGCTGATGTGTAGGCAAATCCGCACATCATAAGGCTGAGTTGTGATGGCGAGGGAAATATAGTACCGAAGTTCCTGATTCTACGCTGCCAAGAAAAGCTTCTAGCGAGGAAATAGGTGCCTGTACCGCAAACCGACACAGGTAGGCGAGGAGAGAATCCTAAGGTGAGCGAGAGAACTATGGTTAAGGAACTCGGCAAAATGACCCCGTAACTTCGGGAGAAGGGGTGCTCTTTTGGGTGTATGCCCGGGAGAGCCGCAGTGAAAAGGCCCAAGCGACTGTTTAGCAAAAACACAGGTCTCTGCGAAGCCGCAAGGCGAAGTATAGGGGCTGACGCCTGCCCGGTGCTGGAAGGTTAAGAGGAGGGGTTATCCCTTACGGGAGAAGCTCTGAATTGAAGCCCCAGTAAACGGCGGCCGTAACTATAACGGTCCTAAGGTAGCGAAATTCCTTGTCGGGTAAGTTCCGACCCGCACGAAAGGCGTAACGATTTGGGCACTGTCTCAACCATAGACTCGGTGAAATTATAGTACCTGTGAAGATGCAGGTTACCCGCGACAGGACGGAAAGACCCCGTGGAGCTTTACTGCAGCTTGATATTGAATTTTGGTACAGCTTGTACAGGATAGGTAGGAGCCTGAGAAGCCGGAGCGCTAGCTTCGGTGGAGGCGTCGGTGGGATACTACCCTGGCTGTATTGAAATTCTAACCTAGAGCCGTGATCCGGCTCGGAGACAGTGTCAGGTGGGCAGTTTGACTGGGGCGGTCGCCTCCTAAAGAGTAACGGAGGCGCCCAAAGGTTCCCTCAGAATGGTTGGAAATCATTCGAAGAGTGTAAAGGCATAAGGGAGCTTGACTGCGAGACCTACAAGTCGAGCAGGGACGAAAGTCGGGCTTAGTGATCCGGTGGTTCCGCATGGAAGGGCCATCGCTCAACGGATAAAAGCTACCCCGGGGATAACAGGCTTATCTCCCCCAAGAGTCCACATCGACGGGGAGGTTTGGCACCTCGATGTCGGCTCATCGCATCCTGGGGCTGTAGTCGGTCCCAAGGGTTGGGCTGTTCGCCCATTAAAGCGGTACGCGAGCTGGGTTCAGAACGTCGTGAGACAGTTCGGTCCCTATCCGTCGTGGGCGCAGGAAATTTGAGAGGAGCTGTCCTTAGTACGAGAGGACCGGGATGGACACACCGCTGGTGTACCAGTTGTTCTGCCAAGAGCATGGCTGGGTAGCTATGTGTGGAAGGGATAAGTGCTGAAAGCATCTAAGCATGAAGCCCCCCTCAAGATGAGATTTCCCATAGCGTTAAGCTAGTAAGACCCCTGAGAGACGATCAGGTTGATAGGTCAGAGGTGGAAGCGTGGTGACACGTGGAGCTGACTGATACTAATCGGTCGAGGACTTAACTAACAAGTTTGATGATGACATTATCTAGTTTTGAGGGTACGAAGTACAACTCTATAAATCAGGTGATTAGTGCGAAGAGGTCACACCCGTTCCCATACCGAACACGGCAGTTAAGCTCTTCAGCGTCGATGGTAGTTGGGGGTTTCCCCCTGTGAGAGTAGAACGTCGCCTGGTAACCAAAACATCAGCTAGTAGGCTGATGTTTTTTTGTTATCTAAAAATGCTCAAATGATCAAAGGAAATAGATCAACTTAATAATTTTTTTATAAAAGTAAAAAAGGAAAAAAAGCTTCTTAAAAGAATTGTATAACATATATATATATATGTTGATAAAGAAAAATCGCCAGTTGGCGAGCCTTTAGTAAAGACAGAGAGATATAGCACTTATATTTAATATCCAAAATTGAAAAATATGTCGATTTTTCTTCTAGGCTACCAATTTATACAATTCTTAATAGTAAAAAAAGATTAAGAGCTGTATCGTTTGGAAAAAATGGTAAAGAGATAATAGTTGAAATTTTTCATGAAAGGAATATAATAATAGTCAAAGATAGTCAAAGTCAGTAAAGGTGGTAAATAGATGAAGAATATATCAGATATTATTGAACAATATCTAATGCACTACTTTGACATATCTGATAAAGATTATGTCGAGATAAAAAGAAGTGAAATAGCGAATAAATTTGATTGTGTACCTTCTCAAATAAATTATGTAATTAATACTAGATTCACATTAGAAAGAGGATATGTAGTAGAAAGTAAACGCGGTGGTGGAGGGTATATTCGAATTATTAAAGTGCAATTTCATGATAAAGCGAGCGTAATTGATCAAATATTAAGTAGCTTTACTAATAATATTGCACAGTCTAGTTCAGAGGATTATATTCGTCTACTACTTGAAAAAAATGTAATTACTCAGCGAGAAGCAAAAATGATGTTAAGTGTATTAGATCGTTCAGTAATAATGGTTAATTTACCTTATCGAGACGAGTTAAGAGCAAGAATGTTCAAGGCAATGCTAAGAAGTTTAAAGTATAAATAGAATATGGAGGTTGCCCATAATGATTTGTCAAGAATGTCAAGAACGTCCGGCAACATTACACTATTCTAAAATTATTAATGGTGAGAAAACAGATATTCACTTATGTGAGAAATGCGCAAATGAATCGAACAATAAACATATTTTTTCTGAAATAGGTGGCTATTCTGTAAATGATTTGTTAGCTGGATTGTTTAAAGGTAATACTGGTATTTATGAAATGAAGAAAAATAAACTTCATCAAGATTCCCAAATTGAATGTCCTAGATGTAAGATGACTTTTCAAAAGTTTACTAAAATTGGACGTTTAGGTTGTTCTACTTGTTATGAAACATTTATGGATCAGATGAAACCAATTGTTAAAAGAATTCATAGCGGTAATGTATCGCATACAGGGAAAATACCTCAAAAGATTAATGGGGCGATTTCTTTGAAAAGAAAGTTACAAGACTTGAAATCTCAAATGCAAAATTTTATTGATAAGGAAGATTTTGAGCAAGCAATTAAGATTCGGGATGAAATTCGTGAAATTGAAAAAGATTTACAAGCCCTTCAAAAGGAGGTGGAGTAAGTTACATGTCTATTAATCGAATTATTAATGAAGCTATCAGTCCATGGATGAAACAAGAAGGTCCAGATGATGATATCGTTTTAAGTAGTCGTATTAGGTTAGCTAGAAATTTCAGTGCATATTTGTATCCAACTTTACTTAGTCAAGACAAGGCTAAAGAAATTTGTCATTTAGTTAAACATTATTTTGAAGGTAGTACAGCTTTACCAAACGGACCTTTTGAATATATTGAAATTAACCAGTTAGAGCCAGTAGAGAAAAGAGTATTAATTGAAAAACACTTAATAAGTCCTAATTTAGTTCAAGAGTCGGTACATGGTGCATGTATATTATCTCAGGATGAACAAATTAGCATTATGATCAATGAAGAAGACCATTTAAGAATTCAAGCTCTATTTCCAGGTTTACAACTTAGAGAGGCACTTACTCAAGCGAATCATATTGATAATTATATAGAGAGTCAGCTTGAATATGCTTTTGATGAAACAATTGGTTATTTAACCAGTTGTCCTACTAATGTTGGTACCGGATTAAGGGCCTCAGTGATGATGCATCTTCCAGCACTGGTCATCACGAAACAATTTAACCGTTTAATTCCTACTATTAATCAACTTGGTTTAGTAGTAAGAGGAATTTATGGTGAGGGTAGTGAAGCATTAGGTAATATCTTTCAGATTTCGAATCAAATTACATTAGGGAAATCGGAAGAAGAAATAATAGAAGACTTAACGACAATTGTACAACAACTGATCAAACACGAGAAATCAGCAAGAGATGCACTTGCCAGAACTTCTTTAATTCTTTTAGAAGATCGAGTCTTTCGCTCTCTAGGTACACTGAAATACGGAAGAATAATAGAAACAAAGGAAAGTGCTAAGTGTTTATCGGATGTACAATTAGGGATTGATTTAGGTTTAATTGATGGTTTATCTAAAAACTTTTTACATGAATTAATGATATTAACTCAACCAGGTATTTTACAACAGTATGTAGGTGATCAGCTTACTCCCGAAGAAAGGGATATTAAAAGAGCATCACTAATACGCGAAAGACTATCTAACAAAAATAACTAATTATATGGGAGGAACCAATTATGATGTTTGGTCGATTTACAGAACGTGCTCAAAAAGTATTAGCTCTTTCTCAAGAAGAGGCAATCCGAATTGGACACTCAAATATAGGTACAGAACATATTTTACTAGGACTTGTTCGAGAGGGAGAAGGTATTGCTGCTAAGGCATTACTTGCACTTGGATTAAGTCCAGAGAAGGTACAACAAGAAGTAGAAACATTAATAGGACGTGGCCAAGGAGTTGCTCAAACAGTACATTACACTCCTAGAGCTAAAAAAGTGATTGAATTATCAATGGATGAAGCTCGTAAATTAGGTCATTCATATGTAGGAACAGAACATATCCTTTTAGGATTAATTCGAGAAGGAGAAGGCGTAGCAGCAAGAGTATTAAATAATCTTGGTGTTAGCTTAAATAAAGCTCGTCAACAAGTTCTTCAATTATTAGGTAGTAATGAAAGTTCGTCTAATCATCAAAATGGATCTGCTAATCAAGCAAACACACCGACATTAGACAGCTTAGCTCGTGATTTAACTGTATCAGCTAGAGAGGGTCGTTTAGATCCAGTAATCGGACGTGGTAAAGAAATTCAGCGAGTAATTGAAGTGTTAAGCCGACGCACTAAGAATAATCCAGTATTAATTGGTGAGCCTGGTGTAGGTAAAACAGCTATTGCAGAAGGATTAGCTCAACAAATTGTTAATAATGAAGTACCAGAAATTTTAAGGGATAAACGAGTAATGACACTTGATATGGGTACTGTCGTAGCCGGAACTAAGTACCGTGGTGAATTTGAAGATCGTCTGAAAAAAGTAATGGACGAAATTCGTCAAGCTGGAAATATTATTCTTTTCATTGATGAACTTCATACATTAATTGGTGCAGGTGGAGCAGAAGGTGCAATTGATGCATCTAACATCTTAAAACCATCATTGGCACGTGGTGAACTTCAATGCATCGGTGCAACAACAATTGATGAATACCGTAAATATATCGAAAAAGATGCTGCATTAGAGCGTCGTTTCCAACCAATTCAAGTTGATCAGCCGAGTGTAGATGAGTCAATTCAAATTCTTCAAGGTTTACGTGACCGTTATGAGGCACATCATAGAGTATCAATTTCTGATCAGGCAATTATTGAAGCTGTAAAACTATCTGATCGATACATCACAGACCGTTTCTTACCGGATAAAGCAATTGATGTTATTGATGAGGCAGGCTCAAAAGTACGACTACGTAGCTTTACAACACCGCCAAATTTAAAAGAATTAGAATTAAAATTAGAGGAAGTTCGTAAAGAGAAGGATGCAGCTGTTCAAAGTCAAGAATTTGAAAAAGCAGCATCATTAAGAGACTCAGAACAAAGATTACGTGAACAATTAGAAGATACGAAACGTCAATGGAAAGAGAAACAAGGTAAAGAAAATTCTGAGGTAACTGTAGAGGATATAGCGAATGTCGTATCATCTTGGACGAATATTCCAGTTACAAAACTTGCTCAAACAGAGGCAGATAAACTGTTAAATATGGAAAGTGTTCTTCATAAACGAGTAATTGGTCAAGAAGAAGCAGTAGTAGCAGTTTCTAAAGCTGTAAGACGTGCAAGAGCTGGATTAAAAGATCCAAAACGTCCAATTGGTTCATTTATTTTCTTAGGTCCTACAGGGGTAGGTAAAACAGAGTTGGCTCGAGCATTAGCTGAAACAATTTTCGGCGATGAAGATGCGATGATTCGTATTGATATGTCAGAGTATATGGAAAAGCATGCAACATCTCGTTTAGTAGGAGCACCTCCAGGATATGTAGGATATGATGAAGGTGGTCAATTGACTGAGAAAGTTAGACGTAAACCTTACTCAGTAATTCTATTAGATGAAATTGAGAAAGCTCATCCAGACGTATTTAATATCCTACTTCAAGTATTAGAAGACGGTCGATTAACTGATTCAAAAGGCCGCACAGTTGACTTTAGAAATACACTTGTTATCATGACATCAAACGTTGGAGCAAGTGCTTTAAAAGCAAATAAATATGTTGGATTCAATATTAACGATGGAGAAAAAGATTACAAAGATATGAAAGGAAAAGTATTAGAGGAATTGAAAAAAGCATTCCGTCCTGAATTCCTAAACCGTATCGATGAAACAATCGTCTTCCATTCATTAGAGAAGAAACATATTAAAGAAATTGTTCACTTAATGGTTAATAGCTTAACGAAGCGTTTAAAAGAACAAGAAATTGAACTAGAATTATCAGATGCAGCAATTGATAAAATTTCAGATGAAGGATTCGATGCTGAATACGGAGCACGTCCATTAAGAAGAGCAATTCAAAAACAAGTAGAGGATCGTTTATCCGAAGAATTATTAAAAGGTAATGTTGAAAAAGGCCGAAAAGTTATTCTTGATGTAAAGGATAATGAATATTTGATTAGATCAGCGGCTGAAACTGTAAATCAATAAGCAATTACGAAGTTCATACCTTTTATGAAGGATAATTGAACAAATAAATTGTAAAGTTATCTAATTTGTGAAAAAGGGCGTGAAGCCCTTTTTCTTATATCAAAAAAGCGTTAGGATAGACTTAGAATACATACTCTATTAATATAGAAAATCATAGTAACAAAAGAGGTACTATACATATGGCTAAAAAGAAAACGAAATTCGTTTGTCAATCTTGTGGATATGAATCAGTTAAGTGGATTGGAAAGTGTCCCGCATGTAACGAGTGGAACACAATGGTTGAGTTTATAGAACAGCCTGCTAGTTCAAGAAGGCTAACATTCAATACAAACGCTACAGTAGAAGGAACGAAACCAATTTCGATCATGGAAGTGGAAATAGGTACTGAAACTCGTATCGAAACCTCCTTCGATGAGTTTAACCGAGTTTTAGGTGGCGGTATCGTTTTAGGTTCATTAGTATTAATTGGTGGTGACCCGGGAATTGGCAAGTCGACGATGCTTTTACAGGTTTCCTCACAATTGGCTAAAAAGGATTATAAAGTTTTATATGTTTCAGGTGAAGAATCTCAGAAGCAAATAAAATTAAGAGCAGAACGACTAGGCGTCGCTACACAAAACTTATATGTTTTATCCGAGACAGATTTGTCTTATATTGCTCGATATATGGATGAGATGTCTCCTGATTTTGTTGTAATTGATTCGATTCAAACAATCTATTTACAAGAAGTAACATCTGCTCCTGGTAGTGTTTCACAAGTAAGAGAGTGTACTTCAGAATTAATGAAAATCGCTAAGACAAAAGGTATCCCAATCTTTATAGTAGGGCATGTGACAAAAGAGGGATCAATTGCTGGCCCACGTTTACTGGAACATATGGTTGATGCAGTGTTATATTTTGAGGGGGAGAGACATCATACATATCGAATATTAAGGGCAGTTAAAAATCGTTTTGGTTCTACTAATGAAACGGGTATTTTTGAAATGAAAGAGTTAGGATTAGTGGAAGTGCTGAATCCATCGGAAATTTTCTTAGAAGAGAGACCTTTTGGAGTAGCAGGTTCAACAGTTGTTGCTTCTATGGAAGGTACTAGACCTGTATTAGTTGAACTACAAGCACTTGTCTCTCCAACGAGCTTTGGAAATGCAAGGCGAATGGCAACTGGTATAGATCATAATAGAGTATCGTTAATTATGGCTGTATTAGAAAAGAGAATGGGCCTCTTATTACAAAATCAAGATGCTTATTTAAAGGTTGCTGGAGGACTGAAGTTAGATGAGCCAGCTGTAGACTTAGCTGTTGCAGTAAGTATAGCATCAAGCTTTCAAGATAAACCTACTAATCCAACAGATGTAGTAATTGGTGAGATCGGTTTAACAGGAGAAGTTCGAAGGGTATCTAGAATAGAGCAAAGAGTACAAGAAGCAGCTAAACTTGGATTTAAAAGAGCAATAATTCCATCAAAAAATATTGGAGGATGGAGTTTTCCTGAAGGAATGGAAATAATAGGTATTAATACGGTACATGAAGCATTAAAATACGTGTTAGGAGGGTAGAGATGGAGGATCAAAAACAAAAAGCTAAATCAATGTTGCCAGTTTTAGAAATGATCGCTCCAGGTACACCATTGCGTGATGGCATTGATAATGTACTTAGAGCACAGACTGGTGGACTAATTGTACTTGGCTTTAATGATGAAACAAAAGAAATGGTCGATGGAGGTTTTCATATTAATGACCCTTTCTCTCCAGCTAGCTTATATGAATTAGCAAAAATGGATGGAGCACTCATTTTAAATGAAACAGGAACAAAAATCCTGTTGGCGAATGCACAATTGATACCAGATCAATCAATCTTTACAAAAGAAACTGGTATGCGTCATCGGACTGCAGAACGAGTATCAAGACAAACAGGAAATTTAGTAATTGCTATTTCGCAAAGACGTAATGTTATTACCTTATATAAAGGTAATTTGCGCTATACACTGCGAGATATTGGCGTAATTTTAACAAAAGCTAATCAGGCGATTCAAACTCTTGAAAAATATAAAATTGTGTGGAATCAAGGAATTACGTCACTTAGTATTTTAGAATTTGAAGAGCTAGTTACATTATTTGAAGTTGTAAATGTTTTACATAGTGTTGAAATGGTTCTTCGAATTAAAAATGAAATTAATAACTATGTAATTGAGCTTGGTGATGAAGGAAGACTGATTGAATTACAGTTAATTGAGATCATTTCGGACCTTGAGGAGGAGGCATTACTTTTAATAAAGGATTATCATTATAGTAAGGAACAAGATCCTAAAAGTATTTTGCAAAAACTCCAAGAACTGGCAAACGAAGAATTGTTAGAGGATCATGCCATTATTAAATTGCTAGGTTATCCGAATAACACAAATCTTGAGGAAATGGTTGAGCCTAGAGGGTATCGTATGTTGATGAAAATTTCTAGACTGCCGCCGCTAGTGATTGAAAATTTAACACAGAGATTTAAGCACCTTAAAGGGATCTACAAAGCTACTCTTGCTGAGCTAGATGATGTTGATGGAATTGGTGAAATTCGAGCAAAAAAAATCAAAGAAGGATTAAAACGAATTCAGGAGCAACTGTATATCAATAGACATAACTAAGTTATTTCGTCTAAGATAGAGTTAAATATTTTTTAAAGGAGGTGGCGAATTGATAAAGAGGATCGTTCAAGTTATTTATATTTTTGTCGGAAGTACATTAGGTTTAGTACTTTTTCCACTATTAGATAAACTGTTGAAAACAGAGTTACCTAATATATTGCATAATTCTTATGTGCAGGCTTTAAGTGGGGCAGTGATCTTTTTTATTTTATCGCTTTGGTTAGTTGATCCAACAGTAACGTTTATAAAGTATATTGAGGAGAAATTATTAAAAGCTCCTATTTCAATGATTTTGTTTGGTAGTTTAGGACTTGTTTTTGGACTTATTCTGGCATTTCTTATTTCATTGCCAATTGACTCAATTAGATTACAGTATGTTTCATCTATTATTCAAATAGTAGTTACAATTTTATTAGGATATTTAGGTTTTCAAGTTGGGATTAAAAAGAGAGAGGAATTATTGAGTTTATTTACTTTATCTTCAAAGGCTAAGAAAAAGGCTGCTGAAGAACAAGATTCATCATTCGATATCCCAGTTAAAATTTTAGATACTAGTGTAATCATTGACGGCCGTATTGCTGATATTTGTCAAACTGGATTCATAGAAGGAACAATTGTGATTCCGCAATTTGTATTAGCAGAATTACAATATATAGCTGATTCGTCAGATACGTTAAAACGAAATAGAGGACGAAGAGGATTAGATATTCTAAATAGAATCCAAAAAGAGCTTGCTATGAAAGTTGAAATCTACGAAGGGGATTTTGAAGATGTTCCCGAAGTAGATGCAAAATTAGTAAAGCTTGCTAAATTAAAAAATGGTATTTTAGTGACAAATGACTTTAATTTAAACAAAGTAAGTGAACTTCAGCAAATTAAAGTTTGGAATATTAACGATTTAGCAAATGCAATTAAACCAGTAGTATTACCAGGGGAAGTATTAACTGCTTTTGTAGTAAAAGAAGGTAAAGAAAAATTACAAGGTGTTGCATATTTAGACGATGGGACAATGATCGTTGTAGAAGACGGTAAAGAATCAATTGGAAAACGAGTAGAAACAGTCGTTACGAGCGTACTACAAACTTCTGCAGGTCGTATGATTTTTGCAAAAGTAAAGTAAGTTAGAGGGGTATACGTAAAATGCAATATAAGGTCATCATTCCAGCAGCGGGTTCTGGCTCACGAATGGGTGCAGGCTATAATAAATTATTTCTTAAAATAGTTAGCTCGCCAATTATTGAATTAACTCTAAAAGTATTTGGCGAAGATGATCGTTGCAATGAGATTATCTTACCGATTAAAGAATCTGAAAAAAAGTTCTTTGAAACTTTAAATTTGCCAAGCTTTATTCAAAATAAAATAACCTATGTAAATGGTGGAGCAGAAAGGCAAGAAAGTGTTTATAATGGTTTAGTTTCAATTGAGGATACTGAAAGTTTTATTTTAGTACACGATGGGGCGAGACCTTTTGTAACAAATGCAGTGATTGAGCGGATTCTTGAAAAGATGAATGAACATGAGGCAGTCATCTGTGCTGTTCCAATGAAAGATACAATAAAGAAAGTTATTAATCAAGAAGTCGTTGAAACAATCGATCGTTCAACACTTTGGGGAGTACAGACTCCCCAAGCCTTTACATACAAATGTTTAATAGAAGCTCACCAAAAAGCAATCGAAAATGGTTATTTAGGAACTGATGATGCAAGCTTAGTTGAATGGAACGGAAGTAAGGTTTTTGTAGTAAGTGGAGACTATAACAATATAAAAGTAACAACTAAAGAAGATTTGTTTTTTGCAAAAACAATCTATGAACAATATAGAGGTTAGAAGGTGTTTACATGTTTAGAATTGGACAAGGGTTTGATGTTCACGCTTTTGCAGAAAATCGCCCATTAATTATTGGTGGAATTGAGATCCCATACGAATTAGGTTTATTAGGTCATTCTGATGCCGATGTTCTTCTTCATACAATATCGGATGCATTGCTAGGGGCTATTGGTGAAGGAGATATAGGTAGACATTTCCCGGATACAGATCCAGCTTTTAAAGATGCTGATTCAGCAAAACTACTTCAACACGTATTTCATATTGTTAAGGATAAAGGCTATGAGTTAGTTAACGCGGATTGTACGATTATTGCTCAAGCGCCAAAAATGGCACCATATATCCAATTAATGAGAGAGCGAATTGCAGAACTGCTTGAAACGACATCTGATTGTATTAATGTTAAAGCAACAACAACTGAAAAATTAGGATTTACAGGAAGAAAAGAAGGAATTGCATCTCAAGCTGTTGTATTGTTACAAAAGAAGGCTTAAACTAATAAAGTATATTAATTATTCAGTGGAGAGTGTCTATAAATGTCAAATAGAGTAAGAGTTCGTTATGCACCTAGTCCGACAGGTCATTTACATATTGGAAATGCACGTACAGCATTATACGTATATTTATTTGCTAAGCATTTTAACGGTGATATGGTATTACGTATTGAAGATACTGATATTGAACGTAATGTTGAAGGTGGCGAAGAAAGCCAAGCGAAATATTTACACTGGTTAGGTATTGATTGGGATGAGGGTCCAGATAAAGGTGGCGAGTACGGTCCTTATCGTCAGCTAGAAAGATTAGACTTATACAAACAATATGCTAATGAATTAATTGAAAATGGTCATGCATACAAGTGCTATTGTACTGAGGAAGAGCTTGCAGCGGAACGTGAAGCACAATTAGCGGCTGGTCATCCAACTACACGTTATAGCGGAAAATGCCGTCATTTAACAGCAGAAGAAAGATCTGTAAAAGAAGCAGCAGGTGCAGAGCACACTATTCGTTTTGCGGTACCATCAAACGATACGTATGAGTGGGAAGATATCGTTCGTGGAAATATTAAATTTGAATCAAAAGATATCGGTGACTGGGTTCTTGTTAAAAAGAACGGAATCGCTACATATAACTACGCGGTAGTAGTTGACGATGCATTAATGAAGATTAGTCACGTACTACGCGGTGAAGAGCATATTTCTAATACTCCTAAACAAATAATGGTATATCGTGCATTAAATTGGGATGCTCCAGATTTTGGTCATATGGCAGTAATTGTGAACGAAAACCGTAAAAAGCTTTCAAAACGTGACGAATCTGTATTACAATTTATTGAACAATATCAAAATCTTGGTTACTTACCAGAAGCGTTATTTAACTTTATTGCACTTCTTGGTTGGTCACCAGTTGGTGAAGAAGAAATTTTTAGCAAGGATGAATTTATTAAGATTTTCGATCCTAGCCGTTTAAGTTCTGCTCCTGCTATGTTTGATAAGCAAAAATTAACTTGGATTAACAACCGATATATTAAAGAGCAACCATTAGAAAAAGTAGTAGAAATATCATTACCACATCTAATTAAAGCTGGTTTTGTAAATGAAGAACGCACTGCAGATGAAAATCTGTGGGTTACAAATCTAGTAGCTTTATATCAAGACCAAATGAGCTTTGGTGCTGAAATTGTAGAATTATCAAGCTTATTCTTCAAAGAAGTATTAACATTCGGTGAAGAAGAGAAAGCTGTTATTTCTGAAGAGCAAGTGAAGGAAGTACTTTCAGCATTAGTTGAAGAACTTAAAGCTTCTGAAGAATTTACAGTTGATTCAATTAAAGCTGCAATGAAATCAGTTCAAAAGTCAACTGGACAAAAAGGTAAAAAGTTATTTATGCCAATTCGTGTTGCAACAACTGGTCAATGTCATGGTCCTGAATTACCAGCAGCGATGACTTTATTAGGAAAAGAAAAAGTTATTGCTCGTTTACAACAAATAATTGGTTAACATTTTGATTAATTTGTAATATATATAAGTAATATTCATATAGGTAAAATGTTGATAGGGAAAAGTAAATGGCTATTCGTTACCCAGAGAGAATCACATTGGTGAAAGTGATTTTAACGGTAGTCATAGAAGTGCCCCCTTGAGTCCTTAGCCGAAAAATACGTTTGAGTAGGCTATGGCGGTGGAAACCGTTACATTACATGAGTTGAGATAATCTAGTTTATCTAAACAGAGTGGAACCGCGCATAAAGCGTCTCTGTGTATTTTATATACACAGGGACGCTTTTTATTTTTTATAAGAAATAAATAAAATTCTTAATAAATTCTTTAAGGGGAAATGAAGATGCTAAAGTACATGAAGGAAGATGTAGCGACGATATTTGAACGCGACCCAGCCGCTACTAGCTATTTAGAAGTTATTCTTACGTATGCTGGTTTACATGCATTATGGCTTTATCGATTTGCACATTATTTCTATCGGAAAAAATGGCACTTTATTGCAAGAAGTATTTCACAGTTTGCTCGTTTTTTAACAGGGATCGAGATTCATCCAGGGGCGAAAATTGGTAGACGATTTTTTATCGATCATGGAGCGGGAGTCGTAATTGGAGAAACATGTGAAATCGGTGATGATGTTACAATTTATCAAGGGGTAACATTAGGTGGAACCGGTAAGGAAAAGGGTAAGCGACATCCAACCTTATTGAGTGGGGTACTAGTAGCTACGGGAGCAAAAGTTCTAGGATCAATCACAATCGGAGAAAATGCAAAAATCGGTGCAAATTCAGTTGTACTAAAGGATGTTCCAAATAATACTACGGTTGTTGGTATACCTGGTAAGATAGTTGTTCAAGATGGAATTAGAGTAAATAATCAATTTGATCACTGTGATCTACCTGACCCAGTAGCAGATCGATTACTACAACTTGAAGCGGAATTAGAAGAGCTAAGAAGTTTAATGAGAATATCTGAAAGGAAGTAAAACGATGGCAATTCAAATTTATAATACATTAACAAGGAATAAAGAAGATTTTAAACCGATAGAAGAAGGCAAGGTCAAAATGTATGTATGTGGACCTACTGTATATAACTATATTCATATTGGTAATGCAAGACCTGCTATTGTGTTTGATACAGTAAGACGTTATTTTGAATATCGAGGATATGAAGTAAACTATGTTTCAAATTTCACTGATGTTGATGACAAGTTAATTAAAGCAGCAAATGAATTAGGTTCAGATGTCCCAACTATAGCAGATCGATTTATTAATGCATATTTTGAAGATGTTCAAGCACTAGGTTGCAAAACAGGTACGAATCATCCTCGTGTAATGGATAATATGGATATTATTATTAAGTTTATCGATGAGCTAGTAAAAAAAGGCTATGCATATGAATCCGAAGGTGATGTTTACTTCAAAACAAAGGAATTTGATGGTTACGGTAAACTTTCACACCAATCAATTGAAGACCTTCGAATTGGTGAAAGAATTGAAGTTGGTGAAAAGAAAGAAGATCCATTAGATTTCGCTCTATGGAAAGCAGCAAAACCAGGTGAAATATCTTGGGAAAGTCCATGGGGGAAAGGTAGACCAGGATGGCATATTGAGTGCTCAGCAATGGCAAAGAAATATCTTGGGGAAACAATTGATATTCATGCAGGCGGTCAAGACTTATCATTCCCACACCATGAAAATGAGATTGCTCAGTCAGAAGCTTTAAGTGGGAAAACTTTTTCAAATTATTGGATGCATAATGGATACATCAATATTGACAACGAAAAAATGTCGAAGTCATTGGGTAACTTTGTATTGGTACATGACATTATTAAAATCGTTGATCCTATGTTATTACGTTTCTTCATGTTATCAGTGCATTATCGTCACCCAATTAACTATAGCGAAGAACTTTTACAAGAAGCTAGAAATGGTTTTGAACGTATTAAAACGGCTTATCAGAATAGTAAGCATCGTTTAGAAAGCAGTACTAATTTAACAGAAGATGACAATAAGTGGTTAAAAGAAATAGCAGATGAAAAAGCTGTCTTCACAAAAGTAATGGATGATGACTTTAATACAGCTAATGCGATTTCTGTTTTATATCAATTAGCTAAATTGGCAAATCAATATTTACTAGAGACACATACTTCTACGAATGTATTAAATCAATTAGTAGCAACTTTTGATGAATTATCAAATGTACTAGGCATTACATTAGTTAAAGAAGAAGCGATGTTAGATGATGAAATCGAAGCATTAATTCAAAAACGAACAGACGCACGTAAAAATCGTGATTTTGCATTAGCAGACCAAATACGTGACCAATTAAAAGAATTAAATATAATCATTGAAGATACTCCGCAAGGTATTCGCTGGAAAAGAGGGTAACTTCATGATTGAAAGTAACCAAAATATTGATGCTAAACAATTAAACAGTTTAGCACTTGCTTATATAGGTGATGCTGTATATGAAATTTATGTACGACATCACCTCCTTGAAAAAGGGACAGTAAGACCTAATCAACTTCATCGAGCAGCAACAAGATTTGTTTCTGCGAAAGGACAAGCTAAAGTAATTAGAGAAATGCTTTTTACTGAGATATTGTCAGATGAAGAAGTCGCGGTCGTTAAAAGGGGCCGTAATGCAAAGTCAGGAACTGTACCAAAAAATACGGATGTACAAACGTATCGATACGCAACCGCAATGGAAGCGTTAATTGGATACCATTATTTATTAAAAAATGAAGATAGACTCAATACAATTGTACAATTTGCGATTCAATTTATTGAGAATGATAAAGGAGCATAATATGTCTGAGGAATTTATTATTGGACGTAATCCAGTTATGGAAGCAATACGTTCAGGTCGTGATATAAATAAAATTTGGGTTAGCGAAGGAGCAAATAAAGGTCAAATCCATAAACTTTTAGAATTAGCTAACCAAAACAAAGTGATCGTTCAAACAGCACCAAACAAGAAATTAGATGGAATGGTTAAAGGAAACCACCAAGGTGTAGTAGCGCAAGTAGCAGCATATGAATATGTAGAAATTGATGATTTATTTGAAGTGGCTAGTAGTCGAAATGAACAACCGTTCTTCTTAATACTTGATGAAATTGAAGACCCTCATAATTTAGGCTCAATTATGAGAACTGCAGATGCAGTTGGCGCTCATGGAATCATTATTCCAAAGAGAAGAGCTGTAGGTTTAACTTCAGCGGTTGCTAAAGCTTCTACGGGAGCCATTGAATACATTCCTGTAGCTCGAGTAACGAACTTAGCAAGAACTGTGGATGAATTAAAAGAAAGAGGAGTTTGGATTTTTGGTACAGATGCAAAAGGTGCTGATGACTATCGAAACATGGATGGCCAAATTTCTCTTGGGTTAATTATTGGTAGTGAAGGTAAAGGCATGAGCAGGATCTTAAAGGAAAAATGTGATTTCCTAATCAAGTTACCAATGGTCGGTAAAGTTACATCTTTAAATGCGTCTGTTGCGGCTAGTTTATTAATGTATGAAATACATCGTAAGAGACACCCGCTTGGATCATAAGAAGAAAGAGATTCTTATTGTAGATGGTTATAACATGATTGGAGCTTGGCCGAATCTTAGAAAACTTCGAGAAATTGACTTTGATAAATCACGTGATTATCTTATTACTCAACTTGCTGAGTATAAGGCATTCACAGGGATGTATATAATTGTTGTATTTGATGCTCATTTTGTAAATGGAATCGAAAAGGTCGACAAGAATTCAAAGGTCGAAGTGATTTTTACTCGAAAAAACCAGACGGCTGATGAAAAAATTGAAAAACTTGCAATTGAGCTTCGTCATGTTAACCATCATATTTATGTTGCGACATCTGACTTTACTGAGCAATGGCAAATATTTGGACAAGGTGCACTTCGTATACCTGCAATGGAACTTTATCGATCGGTTACTCAAAATAAAAAAATGATAAGCAGTCGAATTAGTGAAATACCTGATCAAAGACTGACGATTAGCAAGACTTTAAATTCGAAACAAACAGAAATTTTAGAAAAATGGCGAAGAGGGGAACGATGACTTATTGTTTCCTTCTTCTTTGTGCTGTATAATTTAAATAAATTGTTTGGTCGGAGGTGCTAATTTTGAACGTTGAACAGGAATTGAAGCTAATGATAGAGTATGGCCCTTTAGAAGATGAGGTAATTCTCGAATATGTTCGAGAAGGTGATCAAGAGGCACTAACATTTTTAATTCAAAAGTACCGCAATTTCGTTAAAGCAAAGTCTAGGTCTTATTTCCTAATAGGAGCTGACCGTGAAGACATCATTCAAGAAGGTATGATTGGATTATACAAAGCAATTCGTGATTACAAAGAAGACAAACTTTCGTCCTTCAAGGCGTTTGCAGAATTATGCATTACAAGACAAATTATTACAGCAATTAAAACAGCAACTAGACAAAAGCATATCCCATTAAATTCTTATGTTTCATTGGACAAGCCTATTTATGATGAGGAATCTGATCGTACATTACTGGATGTTTTAACAGAAACAAAAAACATGGATCCAGAGGAACTTGTTATCAATCAAGAAGAAAATGTGGACATAGAGCTTAAAATGTCTGAATTATTAAGCGATTTAGAAAGGAAAGTATTATCACTCTATTTAGATGGTCGATCTTACCAAGAAATATCAGAAGAGTTAAATAGACATGTGAAATCGATTGATAATGCTTTACAAAGAGTGAAAAGAAAACTTGAGAGATATATGGAAATAAGAGAACTGTCAGTTTAATTAGATCAAAGAAACTCCTTTGTAATTCATAATAATTTATAGGAATACAAGGGTATAGAAATGAGTTTGACAGTTTATTGTTCGCATGGTACATTCTTAATGGATAATTATAGATGAATTAGGTTGGTGTCACCATGAGAAAAAAAGTTGTCCTGTCGTGCGCTAATTGCAATAATAGAAATTACTCCACGATGAAGAATTCCTCTTCTGTAGAACGTTTGGAGATGAAAAAGTTTTGTAAAACGTGCAATGAGCATACTACACATAAAGAAACAAAATAGATTAAGTAAGATAAATGATAATTGCGAATGTCCTTATTCTGTATATAAACTAAAGATCATGCACTATTTTTGGACAAGGCGGACGTTTCGTAAATCTCTAAACTAGTATATATGGGGGTTGCATCTGTGGGTCGTATCGGTAAGTTTTTTCGCGAAGTAAAAAGTGAAATGAAAAAAGTTTCATGGCCTAAACGTAAAGAATTAGTTAATTCAACAGTTACAGTATTAGCTACAGTTTTGTTCTTTGTAGTATTCTTCGCTGTAATTGACACAGGAATTTCTAAACTAATTCGACTTATTCTTGAATAAGTTAAAACTAATTGTGCTATAATGAGTGATAATGTTTAAAAAAAAGCCCGGTGACGGGTTTTTTAATTTGCAAGAAAGTTGACCGGGGAGGGAAGGACAAGTAGTCCTCTAACATGGAAAAAAGATGGTATGTAGTTCATACTTACTCAGGATATGAGAATAAAGTAAAAGCTAATTTAGAAAAACGTGTAGAAACAATGGGAATGCAGGATAAAATTTTCCGTGTAATAGTTCCAGAAGAATCAGAAGTAGAAATGAAGAACGGTAAAGAAAAAGTAACGAAACGTAAAGTGTTTCCAGGTTATGTGTTAGTTGAACTAGTCATGACTGACGATTCTTGGTATGTAGTTCGAAATACACCGGGAGTAACTGGTTTCGTTGGCTCAGCTGGATCTGGTTCAAAACCAACCCCACTTTTAGAAGAAGAAATTACACATATTCTAAAACATATGGGTCTAGATGAACAAATAATTGATTTTGATTTAGATGTAAATGAAGTTGTTCGATTAAAAGAAGGTCCGTTTGCGAATTATACTGGATCAATTAAAGAAATTGACTTCGAAAAGAAAAAAGTGACTGTGTTAGTAGAATTCTTTAATAAAGAAACGCCGGTAGAACTGGATTTACATCTTGTTGAAAAATTATAATACAAGACCTTGCATTTTTAATTTGAAAATGTTAGACTTTTAAAGGTCAATATGCATCGAAAAGATGGTATTAACTTCTGTATAAGAATATGCATGCAAATGCAAAACGATATGAGTGGGAGGGTGTAAAACCCCATTACCACATCACGGACTTAAGGAGGTGTGTCTCGTGGCTAAAAAAGTAATTAAAATGGTAAAATTGCAAATTCCTGCAGGGAAAGCAAACCCAGCACCACCAGTTGGTCCTGCACTAGGACAAGCAGGTGTTAACATCATGGGATTCTGTAAAGAGTTCAACGCTCGTACAGCTGACCAAGCTGGTCTAATTATTCCTGTTGAAATCACTGTATTCGAAGATCGTTCGTTTACATTCATTACGAAAACTCCTCCTGCTGCTGTACTTCTTAAAGTAGCGGCTGGTATCGAGTCTGGTTCAGGTGAACCAAATCGTAAAAAAGTAGCAACAGTTAAACGCGATAAAGTGCGTGAGATTGCTGAACAAAAAATGCCTGATTTAAATGCTGCTTCTGTTGAAGCTGCTATGCGTATGGTAGAAGGTACTGCACGTAGTATGGGTATCGTTATTGAAGACTAATCCCATCTTCAATAAGGTGTGATTGAGGAGGTTGCGAACATCGTTTGATGTGTTTTATCGCAACCTTTATTCGTGGGAGGAAAATCCGTTAAAACCACATTAGGAGGAATAAAACATGGCTAACAAAGGTAAAAAATACCAAGAAGCTATTAAATTAGTAGATCGTACAGCTGTTTACGCAGTAAACGAAGCTGTTGAACTTGTTAAAAAGACTACAACTGTTAACTTTGATGCAACAGTTGAAGTAGCATTCCGTTTAGGAGTAGACCCAAAGAAAGCTGACCAACAAATTCGTGGTGCAGTAGTTCTTCCGCACGGTACTGGTAAAGTACAACGTGTATTAGTATTCGCTAAAGGTGAAAAAGCTAAAGAAGCTGAAGCTGCTGGTGCTGATTTCGTAGGCGATGCTGACATGATTAACAAAATCCAACAAGGTTGGTTCGATTTTGATGTAGTAGTAGCAACTCCAGACATGATGGCTGAAGTTGGTAAATTAGGACGTGTATTAGGACCTAAAGGTTTAATGCCAAACCCGAAAACAGGTACAGTTACATTTGACGTAACAAAAGCTGTTAACGAAATCAAAGCTGGTAAAGTTGAATACCGTGTTGATAAAGCTGGTAACATTCACGTACCAATCGGTAAAGTATCTTTCGAAAACGAAAAGTTAGTAGAAAACTTTACAACAATCTTTGAAACTATGGTAAAAGTTAAACCTGCTGCTGCTAAAGGAACATACATGAAGAATGTTGCAATCACTTCAACTATGGGCCCTGGTATCAAAGTAGATCCAGCTAGTTTCTAAGATAAAAAACAAAGTTGACAATTCGACAAGAACTCTCTATAATGGAGATTGTCTTGCTAATTAAATAGACTACCGTAGACAGTAGGTGCTTAAGCTTAATATCCTACCGAGGTGTATAACTGATAAATTCGTGCATATACAACCTCCATGTCTTTTTTTGAAAAATTCGTGGAGGTTTTGCTATGGTTACACTTTTGCGGTATATACACTAAAATCCACAGGAGGTGTAATAAATGAGCGCAGTATTAGAAGCTAAAAAACAAGTTGTAACTGAAGTAGCTGCAAAATTACGTGATAGCAAAGCAACAGTTGTTGTTGACTACCGTGGTTTAAATGTTGCTGAAGTAACTGAATTACGTAAGCAATTACGTGAAGCTGGCGTTGAGTTCAAAGTTTACAAAAACACTTTAACTCGTCGTGCTGCTGAAGAGGCTGGTTTAGTTGGTTTAAATGAATCATTAACTGGTCCAAACGCAATCGCGTTTAGCATGGAGGATGTAATTGCTCCTGCTAAAGTAATCAACGATTTCGCTAAAAAACATGAAGCTTTAGAAATTAAAGCTGGTGTAATCGAAGGAAACGTTGCTACTGTTGAAGAAGTTAAAGCTCTTGCTGAACTTCCATCTCGCGAAGGTTTACTTTCTATGTTGCTTAGCGTGCTACAAGCACCAATCCGCAACTTCGCTCTTGCAACTAAAGCAGTTGCAGAACAAAAAGAAGAACAAGGCGCTTAATGCCAAGATCGCTTAAAATATATAATTTAAAGGTATAAACAAGGAGGAAATTAACAATGACTAAAGAACAAATCATTGAAGCAGTTAAAAACATGACTGTATTAGAATTAAATGACTTAGTAAAAGCAATCGAAGAAGAGTTCGGCGTAACTGCTGCTGCTCCTGTAGCTATGATGGGTGGCGCTGTTGAAGCTGCTGCTGAGCAAACTGAATTTGATTTAGTATTAGCTAGCCCTGGCGACCAAAAAATCAAAGTAATCAAAGTTGTTCGTGAATTAACTGGTTTAGGATTAAAAGAAGCTAAAGAATTAGTTGACAACACTCCTAAAGCAATTAAAGAAGGAATCAGCAAAGAAGAAGCTGAAGAAATGAAAGCTAAACTTGAAGAAGTTGGCGCTAACGTAGAAGTTAAGTAATTTCTAAAAGTTTTTAGAAAAGCTCGCATTTATGCGAGCTTTTTTTGTACATATGGGATTACTTTTGGAAAGACTGTTGATAAGTATATTTATGGAAGAAGGATTTTTTTATGGCAGATCATTATTTTACAAATCAACCGAATAGTAAAACTGATAAAAAGGTATTTTCGTTTACTCTGAGAGGTAATGATTTGAAATTCCAATCTGATTCGGGTGTTTTTTCTAGGAATGAAGTTGACTTTGGATCCCGTGTTTTAATTAACGCATTCACATTTCCAGAAATTGAAGGTAATATTTTAGATGTTGGATGTGGGTACGGCCCAATAGGATTATCAATCGCAAAAGATTGTACTAGTCGAATCGTGGAAATGGTTGATGTGAATTTAAGGGCAATTGAATTAGCGAAAGAAAATGCGAATGTAAATAAAATAGAAAATGTAAAAATCTATGAAAGTAGCATCTATGAAAATGTAATAGGTGAATATGCGGCTATTTTAACAAATCCGCCAATTCGTGCTGGAAAAAGTGTTGTTCATGAAATTTTAAAAGGGGCTCATGATAAATTACTTCCTGGTGGAGAGTTATGGGTAGTTATACAAAAGAAGCAAGGAGCGTCATCAGCTCTTGATTTATTAAAAGAGACTTTCGACGAGGTTGAGGTAGTAAAAAAGGATAAAGGATATTATATCATAAAAAGTAAAAAAGATTGACTGTAATTTTTGCTTGTGATAGTATTATTAAATGCCAATATATATTTATTTTCAAAAATGATTTTTTGAAAGTGGGTATATTTCTATATTCTTTGGAAATGATAGTAAAATGACTGTCGTTGAGTTTAATAAATGGTTTTCATTTTGAAACCATTTTATTTTTTGTTTAACAAGTAAGGGATGTTTTCTGCTTATTTGTTACTATTTTTTTGTTTTAAATACTCTTGATTTAAGGGGTGAATATGTTGACAGGTCAACTAGTTCAATATGGACGACACCGCCAACGCAGAAGTTATGCTCGTATCAGTGAAGTTTTAGAGTTACCTAACTTAATTGAAATTCAAACAGCATCTTACCAATGGTTCTTAGATGAAGGTTTGAGAGAAATGTTCCAAGACATTTCACCAATTGAGGATTTCACAGGTAATCTATCATTAGAATTCATTGATTACAGCCTAGGTGAGCCGAAGTATGTTGTAGAAGAATCGAAAGAGCGTGACGTAAACTACGCTGCTCCACTTCGAGTGAAAGTTCGCCTATTAAATAAGGAAACTGGCGAAGTTAAGGAGCAAGACGTTTTCATGGGGGATTTCCCACTGATGACGGACACAGGCACATTCATTATTAATGGTGCTGAACGTGTAATCGTTTCACAATTAGTACGTTCTCCAAGTGTGTACTATAGTGGAAAGATCGACAAAAATGGTAAAAAAGGTTTTACGGCTACAGTTATTCCGAACCGTGGTGCTTGGTTAGAATACGAAACGGACGCGAAGGATGTAGTTTATGTACGTATTGACCGTACAAGAAAATTACCTGTAACGGTACTACTACGTTCGCTTGGGTTTGGTACAGACCAAGAGATTCTAGACTTATTAGGCGAAAACGAATACCTACGTAATACTCTTGAAAAAGATAACACAGATAGCACTGAAAAAGCGCTTCTTGAAATCTATGAAAGATTACGTCCAGGTGAACCACCTACAGTAGAAAACGCTAAAAACCTATTAATTACTCGCTTCTTTGATCCGAAGCGTTATGACTTAGCTAGCGTTGGACGCTACAAAATAAATAAAAAATTACACATTAAAAATAGACTGTTTAACCAACGTATTGCAGAAACATTAGTGGATCCAGAAACTGGTGAAATTATTGTAGAAAAAGGGACAACTCTTGATCGCCGTACGTTAGACCGTATTCTTCCATTCTTAGAAAAGAATATCGGTGAAAAAGTTGCTCACCCTGCTGGTGGTGTATTAGAAGATGAGATTACTTTACAATCTATTAAAATTTACGCTCCTGTAGAAGATGGTGAACAAGTTATTCAAGTTATTGGAAATGCGAATGTAAGCAAAAGTGTGAAAAACATTTCACCTGCGGACATCATCGCTTCAATTTCTTACTTCTTTAACCTGCTACATAACGTAGGTGACACTGACGATATTGACCATTTAGGAAATCGTCGTTTACGTTCAGTTGGTGAATTACTTCAAAACCAATTCCGTATCGGTCTATCTCGTATGGAACGTGTAGTACGTGAACGTATGTCAATTCAAGATACAAACGCAGTTACTCCACAGGCATTAATTAATATTCGCCCTGTAATTGCTTCGATTAAAGAATTCTTTGGTAGTTCACAGCTATCTCAATTCATGGACCAAACAAATCCTCTTGCTGAATTAACTCATAAACGAAGACTATCAGCACTTGGACCAGGTGGTTTAACACGTGAACGTGCAGGATTTGAAGTGCGTGACGTTCATTACTCACACTATGGTCGTATGTGTCCGATTGAAACGCCTGAGGGACCAAACATCGGATTAATTAACTCACTTTCTTCTTATGCAAAAGTAAATCAATTTGGTTTCATTGAAACTCCATATCGTCGTGTAGACCCTGAAACAGGTCGTCTAACTGATAAAATTGACTATTTAACTGCTGATGAAGAAGATAACTATGTAGTTGCCCAAGCGAATGCTCGTTTAGGTGAAGATGGTAGTTTCTTAGATGAAGATGTAGTTGCTCGTTTCCGTGGAGACAACACTGTTGTAAAACGTGAGCGTATTGACTACATGGATGTATCTCCTAAACAAGTAGTATCAGCTGCGACAGCATGTATTCCTTTCTTAGAGAACGATGACTCAAACCGTGCCCTAATGGGAGCGAACATGCAACGTCAAGCAGTACCATTATTAAACCCTGAATCTCCAATCGTAGGTACAGGTATGGAATACGTTTCAGCAAAAGACTCAGGTGCTGCAGTAATTTGTAAACACCCAGGTATCGTTGAACGTGTTGAAGCGAAAGAAGTTTGGGTACGTCGCTACTTAGAAGTAGATGGACAAAAAGTTAAAGGTGACCTTGATAAATATCGTATGTTAAAATTCGTACGTTCTAACCAAGGTACTTGTTATAACCAACGCCCAATCGTAAGTGTTGGTGACGAAGTAGTAAGAGGCGAAATTCTTGCAGATGGACCTTCAATGGAAAAAGGTGAATTAGCACTAGGACGTAACGTATTAGTAGCGTTCATGACATGGGATGGTTACAACTACGAGGATGCGATCATTATGAGTCGCCGTCTTGTTAAAGAAGATGTTTACACTTCAGTTCATATTGAAGAATATGAATCAGAAGCTCGTGATACAAAATTAGGACCTGAAGAAATCACTCGTGATATTCCAAACGTTGGTGAAGATGCACTTAAAAATCTTGATGAGCGTGGAATTATCCGAATTGGTGCAGAAGTAAAAGATGGCGATTTATTAGTTGGTAAAGTAACGCCTAAAGGTGTAACTGAATTAACTGCTGAAGAACGTCTTCTACATGCAATCTTCGGTGAAAAAGCTCGTGAAGTTCGTGATACCTCTTTACGTGTTCCACACGGTGGAGGCGGAATTATTCTTGATGTGAAAGTATTCACTCGTGAAAACGGTGATGAATTACCACCAGGAGTAAACCAACTTGTTCGTGTTTATATCGTTCAGAAACGTAAAATCTCTGAAGGGGATAAAATGGCTGGACGACATGGTAATAAAGGGGTTATCTCTCGTATTTTACCAGAAGAAGATATGCCATTCTTACCTGATGGAACGCCAGTTGATATCATGTTAAATCCTTTAGGGGTACCTTCTCGTATGAACATTGGTCAGGTATTAGAGCTACACTTAGGTATGGCTGCAAGATATCTTGGCATTCATGTTGCTTCTCCAGTATTTGACGGAGCGCGTGAGGAAGATGTTTGGGGAACAATTGAAGAAGCTGGTATGGCACGTGATGCGAAAACTGTACTTTATGATGGACGTACAGGTGAGCCATTCGATAACCGTGTATCTGTTGGTGTCATGTATATGATTAAACTTGCACACATGGTTGACGATAAGCTACATGCTCGTTCAACAGGACCTTACTCACTTGTAACACAACAACCACTTGGTGGTAAAGCGCAATTCGGTGGACAACGTTTTGGTGAGATGGAGGTTTGGGCACTTGAAGCATACGGTGCTGCTTACACATTACAAGAAATCTTAACAGTTAAATCTGATGACGTTGTTGGACGTGTGAAAACATATGAAGCAATCGTTAAAGGTGAAAATGTACCAGAACCAGGTGTTCCTGAATCATTCAAAGTATTAATTAAAGAATTACAGTCACTTGGTATGGATGTTAAGATGATGTCTGCTACAGACGAAGAAATTGAAATGCGTGATACTGAAGATGATGATGATCAAACTTCAGAACATTTAGCGATGGATATGGAATACGTAAAAGAATAAGTATTATATAGGGTAAAACCTTAGGACAGAAAGGGAGGTAGGCCCCTTGATAGATGTAAATAATTTCGAGTATATGAAGATCGGACTTGCATCGCCTGACAAAATTCGCTCGTGGTCATACGGGGAAATTAAAAAACCTGAAACAATTAACTACCGTACATTAAAACCTGAAAAAGATGGTCTTTTCTGTGAACGCATTTTCGGTCCTACGAAAGATTGGGAATGTCACTGCGGAAAATATAAACGTGTACGTTATAAAGGTGTAGTTTGTGATCGTTGTGGAGTTGAAGTAACTCGTGCAAAAGTACGTCGTGAGCGTATGGGTCATATCGAATTAGCTGCACCAGTATCACATATTTGGTATTTCAAAGGTATTCCAAGCCGAATGGGACTTGTTTTAGACATGTCCCCTCGTGCTCTGGAAGAAGTAATCTACTTTGCTTCTTACGTAGTAACAGAAGCTGGGGATACTCCTTTAGAAAAGAAACAATTGCTTTCTGAGAAAGAGTTCCGTGCTTATCGTGAGCGTTACGGTCAAACTTTCCAAGCATCTATGGGTGCTGAGGCAATTAAAAAACTATTAAGCGATATTAATCTTGAAAAAGATGTTGATTCATTAAAAGAGGAGTTAAAAACTGCTCAAGGTCAACGTCGTACAAGAGCAATTAAACGTTTAGAAGTTTTAGAAGCATTCCGTAACTCTGGTAATGAGCCTTCTTGGATGATCTTAGATGTGCTACCAGTAATCCCACCTGAATTACGACCAATGGTTCAATTAGATGGTGGACGTTTTGCAACTTCTGATCTAAACGATTTATATCGTCGTGTAATTAACCGTAACAACCGTTTAAAACGTTTATTAGACCTTGGTGCACCAAGCATTATCGTACAAAACGAAAAACGTATGCTTCAAGAGGCAGTTGATGCGTTAATTGACAATGGTCGCCGTGGCCGTCCAGTTACTGGACCAGGTAACCGTCCATTAAAATCTCTTTCTCACATGCTTAAAGGTAAGCAAGGACGTTTCCGTCAAAACTTACTTGGTAAACGTGTTGACTACTCTGGCCGTTCGGTTATCGTTGTAGGACCAAACTTACAAATGTATCAATGTGGATTACCAAAAGAAATGGCAATTGAATTATTCAAGCCATTCGTGATGAAAGAATTAGTAGAGCGTGGATTAGCACATAACATTAAGTCTGCGAAACGTAAAATTGAGCGTTTACACCCTGAAATTTGGGATGTATTAGAATCAGTTATTCGTGAGCATCCGGTGTTACTAAACCGTGCCCCAACTCTGCACAGACTTGGTATCCAAGCGTTCGAACCTACATTAGTAGAAGGCCGTGCAATCCGTCTACATCCACTTGTATGTACTGCATACAATGCCGATTTTGATGGTGACCAAATGGCTGTTCACGTACCGTTATCAAGTGAAGCACAAGCAGAAGCTCGTATCCTAATGCTTGCAGCACAAAACATCCTGAACCCGAAAGATGGTAAACCAGTAGTTACACCATCTCAAGATATGGTACTAGGTAACTATTACTTAACTCTTGAGCGTGCAGGCGCAGTCGGTGAAGGTATGGTATTTAAAGATATCAATGAGGCGTTAATTGCATATCAAAATGGTTATGTACATTTACATTCTCGTGTTGCTGTTGCAGCAAATTCGTTAAATAACGAAACATTTACTGAAGAACAAAATAATTCATTATTAATCACAACGGTTGGTAAGCTAATCTTCAATGAAATCTTGCCTACTTCGTTCCCATATATTAATGAACCTACTCAGAGTAACCTTGAGAAGGAAACTCCTCAAATGTATTTCGTGGCTAAAGGTGCGAATATTAAAGAGATTATTGAAAGTAGAGAAGAAATTGCTCCTTTCAAAAAGAAAATACTTGGAAATATCATCGCTGAAGTATTTAAACGTTTCAAAATTACTGAAACATCTAAAATGCTAGACCGCATGAAGGATCTTGGATTTAGACACTCTACTAAAGCTGGTATTACAGTTGGTGTATCCGATATCATCGTATTACCTGAGAAGCAATTAATTATTGCTGAAGCTCAAGAAAAAGTAGATAAAGTTCTAAAACAATTCCGCCGTGGTTTAATCACAGAAGATGAGCGTTACGATCGTGTAATCGCAATTTGGAGTGATGCAAAGGATGTTATTCAAGGCAAACTGATGGCTTCCCTAAATAAACGTAACCCAATCTTTATGATGAGTGACTCTGGTGCCCGTGGTAACGCATCAAACTTTACTCAGCTTGCTGGTATGCGTGGTCTAATGGCCAACCCGGCTGGTCGTATTATTGAGTTACCAATCAAATCTTCATTCCGTGAAGGTCTGACGGTACTTGAATACTTCATCTCTACACACGGTGCACGTAAAGGTCTTGCCGATACAGCACTAAAAACTGCCGATTCAGGTTACTTAACTCGTCGTCTAGTTGACGTTGCACAAGATGTAATCGTTCGTCAAGATGATTGTGGTACTGACCGTGGATTACACGTTAAAGCAATTAAAGAAGGTAACGAAATTATTGAGGGATTATACGATCGTTTAGTAGGTCGTCATTTACGTTCAACGATACGCCACCCAGAAACAGGTGTGTTACTTGCTCAAGAGAACGATTTAATCACAGAAGACTTAGCTCGTGAAATTATTGATGCTGGTATTGAAGAAGTTAATATCCGTTCTGCGTTCACATGTAATACTAACCATGGAGTATGTAAAAAATGTTATGGCCGTAACTTAGCTACAGGTGCTGAGGTTGAAGTTGGTGAGGCAGTAGGTATTATCGCTGCACAATCAATCGGTGAACCTGGTACACAGTTAACGATGCGTACATTCCATACAGGTGGGGTAGCAGGAGACGATATTACTCAAGGTTTACCTCGTATTCAAGAGCTATTTGAAGCACGTAATCCTAAAGGTCAAGCGGTTATTTCTGAAATTGATGGTATTATTTCAATTTCTACTGACGCGAAAGATAAACAAGAAATTATTGTTCAAGGCTCAGTAGAAACTAGAAACTACCCAGTTCCTTATGGCGCAAGACTAAAAGTTCAAGAAGGTGAAACGATTGAACGCGGTCAAGTAATGACTGAAGGTTCAATTGATCCTAAAGAACTTCTAAAAGTAAAAGGTACAAATGCTGTTCAAGAATACTTACTACGTGAAGTACAAAAAGTATACCGTATGCAAGGGGTAGAAATTGGTGACAAGCACGTAGAGGTAATGGTACGTCAAATGTTGAAGAAAGTTCGTGTAATGGATGCAGGCGAAACTGATTTATTACCTGGTACATTATTAGAGCTTCACCAGTTTACTGAAGCAAATAAAGAAGCTTTATATGCAGGTAAACAACCAGCTACTGCACGCCCATTATTACTAGGTATTACAAAAGCTTCATTAGAAACAGACTCATTCCTTTCTGCTGCATCATTCCAAGAAACAACGCGTGTATTAACAGACGCTGCGATTAAAGGAAAACGTGATGAGTTGCTAGGATTGAAAGAGAATGTTATTATAGGTAAGTTGGTTCCAGCTGGTACTGGTATGAACAGATACCGTAAAGTAGATCTTGTTAAAGATTTAAATGAATCAGTTGAAATGAACGAAGAAGTATTAGTTGAAAAATAATCTTAAAATATTTTAAAACTTGAGTTGACATCATTTGATGAAAAATGATATTATATTCAAGGTTGCTCCTAGACAATAGCACTGCTAATCTAAGCAGGTTAGATCCGGGGCTAATTTAGGAATATACAGTTAAAACTGTTTTTGTGAGAGGGGAGGCTTCTTCCTTCTTGCAAAAACTTTGTTTTCAACTTATTATGAACCACCTGGATGTGTGGTCTTATAAATATTTGAAGGGAGGAAAACTCATGCCTACTATTAACCAGTTAGTGCGTAATGGACGTACTTCTAAAGTATGGAAATCAAAATCACCAGCATTAAATAAAGGTTTCAACTCATTAAAGAAAAAATCAACTGATTTATCAGCTCCACAAAAACGTGGTGTTTGTACTCGTGTTGGTACTATGACTCCAAAGAAACCGAACTCAGCATTACGTAAATATGCTCGTGTACGTTTAACAAACCAAATCGAGGTAACTGCTTATATCCCAGGTATCGGACACAACTTACAAGAGCACAGTGTTGTTCTTATCCGTGGTGGACGTGTAAAGGATTTACCGGGGGTACGTTACCATATCGTTCGTGGTGCATTAGATACTGCAGGTGTTGACAAACGTATGCAAGGTCGTTCTAAATACGGAACTAAGAGACCAAAAGCAGCTAAGAAGTAATAAATTACAACTAGCCGAAAGGAGGAAATAACATGCCACGTAAAGGTCCTGTTGCAAAAAGAGATGTATTACCAGATCCGCTTTATAATTCAAAGTTAGTTTCTCGTTTAATCAACAAAATGATGATTGACGGAAAAAGAGGAAAATCTCAAGCTATCTTATACGGAGCATTTGAATTAATCCAAGAACGTTCTGGTAAAGAACCAATGGAAGTATTCGAAGCAGCTCTTAAAAATATCATGCCAGTTCTAGAAGTAAGAGCTCGTCGTGTTGGTGGTTCTAACTACCAAGTACCAGTTGAGGTACGTCCAGAGCGTCGTACTACTCTAGGTCTACGTTGGTTAGTAAACTATGCTCGTCTTCGTGGAGAAAAAACGATGGAAGAGCGTTTAGCTAACGAAATTCTTGACGCAGCTAACAACTCAGGTTCTGCAGTTAAGAAACGTGAAGATACACATAAAATGGCAGAAGCGAACAAAGCGTTTGCTCACTACCGTTGGTAAGATTAAAAGCAATTTAGTTATTTCTGCACATAATGAATGTTGGTTAAGTCGTTCACCTATTTCTAATTTAGCTTGCTAGATTAAATAGGTGAACGTCGGATTACATAACTTAGGATCATAATTGTTCTTTGATTGTAGTGCTTGCTTAACTTAATAACATGAGGTATGTATAGGAATAACTTTTTCTTGTACTAAAAAATCCTAACTAATACTGGAAGGGAGAAAGAACCCTGATGACAAGAGAGTTCTCCTTAAATAACACTCGTAATATCGGGATCATGGCTCACATTGATGCTGGTAAAACAACAACAACTGAGCGTATCCTTTATTACACAGGTCGTATTCACAAAATTGGTGAAACTCATGAAGGAGCTTCACAAATGGACTGGATGGAGCAAGAGCAAGAACGTGGTATCACTATCACTTCTGCTGCTACAACAGCTCAGTGGAATAACCACCGTGTAAATATCATTGACACTCCAGGTCACGTAGACTTCACTGTAGAAGTTGAACGTTCACTACGTGTACTTGATGGCGCAGTAGCAGTACTTGATGCACAATCAGGTGTTGAGCCTCAAACTGAAACAGTTTGGCGTCAAGCAACTACTTACGGAGTTCCACGTGTAGTATTCGTTAACAAAATGGATAAAATCGGCGCGGATTTCTTATACTCTGTAGGTACTTTACATGACCGTTTACAAGCTAACGCACACCCAATCCAATTAGCGATGGGTGCTGAAGATAACTTCTGGGGCATTGTTGACCTAGTTGAAATGAAAGCTATTAAGTACAATAACGACTTAGGAACTGACATTGAAACTATCGAAATTCCAGAAGAATATCAAGAACTAGCTGAAGAGTACCGTGGTCGTTTAGTCGAAGCGGTAGCTGAACTTGACGAAGAATTAATGATGAAATATCTTGAAGGTGAAGAAATCACAATTCCTGAATTAAAAGCTGCTATTCGTACAGCTACATGTTCAGTACAATTCTACCCAGTAGTATGTGGTTCTGCTTTCAAAAACAAAGGTGTTCAATTAATGCTTGACGCAGTAATTGATTACTTACCATCTCCATTAGATGTACCAGCTATCAAAGGAACATTACCTGATACTGATGAAGAGAGAGTAGTTCCATCAAGTGATGAAGAGCCTTTCGCAGCATTAGCTTTCAAAATCATGACTGATCCTTATGTTGGTAAATTAACGTTCTTCCGAGTATACTCAGGTACGTTAGAATCTGGTTCATACGTTCAAAACTCTACAAAAGGTAAGCGCGAGCGTGTAGGTCGTATCCTACAAATGCATGCTAACTCTCGTCAAGAGATTTCGAAAGTATATGCTGGAGATATCGCAGCAGCTGTAGGTCTTAAAGATACTACAACTGGTGATACTTTATGTGATGAAAAGAATCTAGTAATTCTTGAGTCTATGGAATTCCCTGATCCAGTTATCTCAATTGCGATTGAGCCAAAATCTAAAGCTGACCAAGATAAAATGGGTCAAGCATTAGTAAAATTAACTGAAGAAGATCCAACATTCCGTGCACATACTGACCAAGAAACTGGTCAAGTAATCATTGCTGGTATGGGTGAGCTTCACCTTGATATCATCGTTGACCGTATGCGTCGTGAATTCAAAGTAGAAGCTAACGTAGGTGCTCCTCAAGTAGCATACCGTGAAACTTTCCGTTCTTCTGCACAAGTAGAAGGAAAATTCGTTCGTCAATCAGGTGGACGTGGACAATTCGGACACGTTTGGATTGAATTCTCACCAAACGAAGAAGGAAAAGGCTTCGAATTTGAAAACGCAATCGTTGGTGGTGTTGTTCCTCGTGAATACATCCCAGCTGTAGCTGCAGGTCTTGAAGATTCTCTTAAAAATGGTGTATTAGCTGGATTCCCACTAATTGACATTAAAGCGAAATTATTCGATGGATCATACCATGATGTTGACTCAAACGAAATGGCGTTTAAAGTAGCTGCTTCATTAGCTCTTAAAAATGCTGTTAAGAAATGTAACCCAGTTCTACTTGAACCATTAATGAAAGTAGAAGTTGTTATCCCTGAGGAATACTTAGGAGATATCATGGGTGATATTACTTCTCGTCGTGGACGCGTTGAAGGTATGGAAGCACGTGGAAACGCTCAAGTTGTACGTGCAATGGTACCTCTTTCTGAAATGTTTGGTTATGCAACTTCATTACGTTCTAACACTCAAGGTCGTGGAACGTTCTCAATGGTATTTGACCATTACGAAGATGTACCAAAATCAATCTCAGAAGAAATTATCAAAAAATATAAAGGTGAGTAATTGATTATTTAGTTCTCATCATGTATAACTATTTATGTTAGCTACAAAGGGTGTTTCACCCTTTGTGGCATAATAATAAAACTAAAAATTAATTTTCTTAATTATAAGGAGGATTTTTACAATGGGTAAAGCTAAATTCGAACGTGTAAAACCACACGTTAACATTGGTACAATCGGACACGTTGACCATGGTAAAACTACATTAACTGCTGCTATTACAACTGTATTAGCTAAAGTAGGTGGAGCTGAAGCTCGCGCTTACGATCAAATCGATGGTGCTCCAGAAGAAAGAGAGCGTGGTATCACAATCTCTACTGCACACGTTGAGTACGAAACAGAAACTCGTCACTATGCACACGTTGACTGCCCAGGACACGCTGACTATGTTAAAAACATGATCACTGGTGCTGCTCAAATGGACGGCGGTATCTTAGTAGTATCTGCTGCTGATGGTCCAATGCCTCAAACTCGTGAGCACATTCTTTTATCTCGTCAAGTAGGTGTACCTTACATCGTAGTATTCATGAACAAATGTGATATGGTTGACGACGAAGAATTACTTGAATTAGTTGAAATGGAAATCCGTGATCTATTATCAGAATACGAATTCCCTGGCGATGACATTCCTGTAATCAAAGGTTCTGCACTTAAAGCTCTTGAAGGAGATGCTGAGTGGGAAGCTAAAATCCATGAATTAATGGCTGAAGTTGATTCTTACATTCCAACACCAGCTCGTGAAACTGACAAGCCTTTCTTAATGCCAGTTGAGGACGTATTCTCAATCACTGGTCGTGGAACAGTTGCTACTGGTCGTGTTGAGCGTGGTATCGTTAAAGTTGGTGACGTAGTAGAAATCATCGGTCTTGTTGAAGAACCAAAATCAACTACTGTAACAGGTGTTGAAATGTTCCGTAAACTTCTTGACCAAGCAGAAGCTGGAGATAACATCGGTGCACTTCTTCGTGGGGTTGCTCGTGACGATATCCAACGTGGTCAAGTTTTAGCTAAACCAGGTTCAGTTAAACAACACACTAAGTTCAAAGCTGAAGTTTACGTTTTATCTAAAGAAGAAGGTGGACGTCACACTCCATTCTTCGCTAACTACCGTCCACAATTCTATTTCCGTACAACTGACGTAACTGGTATCATCCAATTACCAGAAGGCGTTGAAATGGTTATGCCTGGCGACAACATCGAAATGACTGTTGAGTTAATCAACGCAATCGCTGTTGAAGAAGGAACTAAGTTCTCTATCCGTGAGGGTGGACGTACTGTAGGCGCTGGCGTAGTTGCTACAATCGTTGAATAATTAAACTTAAAAGCTTAGAAGATCTATTCTTCTAAGCTTTTTTTTATAAGTAAATTGGAAATATTTAAAATATGCATTAAAACCGTTTCTTGCTTGATTTTAACAATTGAAGATAATATAATAACTAAGTACTGAAGACGACGAGAACATTATTTATCTAAACTTATAACAAATGCTTGCAATAGCATTATTTTTTATGTATAATAGATGATGTTGGTCTTTGACTGCGTAGAAATGGAAGGTTGCTGATACACCCGGCCGCTTTGCCATGGCGAGTGTAAGGAAATTTCCATGGAGTATGTCTATTATTTAAATAGGCGAAAAAGGAGGGAAAATTATGGCAAAAGAAAAAATTCGTATTCGTTTAAAAGCTTATGATCACCGTATTTTAGATCAATCTGCAGAGAAAATCGTTGAAACAGCGAAACGTTCTGGTGCTTCTGTATCTGGTCCGATTCCGTTACCAACTGAGAAATCAATTTACACGATCCTTCGTGCAGTTCATAAATACAAAGATTCTCGTGAGCAATTCGAAATGCGCACTCACAAACGTTTAATCGATATCGTGAATCCAACTCCACAAACAGTTGATTCATTAATGAGACTAGATTTACCATCTGGCGTTGATATTGAAATCAAACTTTAATAACATTATATATAAATTCAGGAGGTGTGACTTATGACTAAAGGAATCTTAGGGAAAAAGATCGGTATGACACAAGTATTTGCTGAAAACGGCGAGTTAATTCCAGTAACTGTAATCGAAGCTACTCCAAACGTGGTTTTACAAAAGAAAACTACTGAAACTGATGGCTACGAAGCTATCCAAATCGGTTTCGCTGACAAACGTGAAAAATTAGCTAACAAACCAGAAAAAGGGCACTCTGCTAAAGCAAACACTGCACCTAAGCGCTTCGTTCGTGAACTTCGCAACGCTGACGTATCGGCTTATGAAGTTGGTCAAGAAGTCAAAGTAGATATTTTTGCAAATGGTGACATCGTTGATGTAACTGGAACTTCAAAAGGTAAAGGATTCCAAGGTAGCATTAAGCGCCACGGACAATCTCGTGGACCAATGTCTCACGGTTCTCGTTACCACCGTCGTCCAGGTTCAATGGGTCCTGTTGCTCCGAACCGTGTATTCAAAAACAAAGCTTTACCTGGTCAAATGGGTGGAGAAAAAGTAACTGTACAAAACCTACAAATCGTTAAAGTTGACGTTGAACGTAACTTACTTTTAGTAAAAGGTAATGTACCAGGTTCTAAAAAATCTTACGTAACAATCCGTACTGCGGTTAAATCTAAATAATTAATTTAGAAGAAAGGAGGAAATAAAATGCCTAAAGTTACTATGTTTAATCAAACAGGCGTTCAAGTAGGAGAAATCGAATTAGCTGATGCTGTATTCGGAATCGCTCCAAACGAACATGCTTTATTTGATGCTGTAATGATGCAACGTGCATCTTTACGTCAAGGTACTCACAAAGTTAAAACACGTTCTGAAGTACGTGGTGGTGGTCGTAAACCATGGAGACAAAAAGGAACTGGACGTGCTCGTCAAGGTTCAATCCGTTCTCCACAATGGCGTGGTGGTGGTATCGTATTCGGTCCAACTCCAAGATCATATTCTTATAAATTACCTAAAAAGGTACGTCGCTTAGCGATTAAATCTGCATTATCAACTAAAGTATTAGAACAAAATATGTTAGTTCTTGAAGATTTAGCGTTAAACGCACCAAAAACAAAAGATATGGTTACTGTATTAACTGGCTTATCAGTTGCTAAGAAAGTTTTAATCGTAACAGCTGACCTAAATGAAAACGTAGCTTTATCTGCTCGCAATATTCCTGGAATCACAGTTCTTGCAGCAAATGAAGTAAACGTAATCGACGTTTTACATCATGATACATTAATCATGACTAAAGCTGCGGTGGAAAAAGTAGAGGAGGTGCTTGCGTAATGAAGGATCCTCGTGATATTATCAAACGCCCAGTTATCACTGAAGCTTCTATGGAAGCAATCGCTGAAAAAAAATACACTTTTGAAGTAGATGTAAGAGCTAATAAAACTGAAGTTAAAGATGCTGTTGAAGCAATCTTCGGTGTTAAAGTAGAAAAAGTTAACGTAATGAACTACAAAGGTAAGTTTAAACGTATGGGTAAACATGCTGGTTACACAAACCGTCGTAGAAAAGCAATCGTTAAATTAACTGCTGATAGCCAAGAAATTACATTATTCGAAGGCGTTTAATACTAACTACTAGAAAAGGAGGGAAATTACGATGGGAATCAAAAAGTATAAACCAACCACTAACGGTCGCCGTGGTATGACTACTAATGATTTTGCTGAGATCACTACTGACAAACCAGAAAAATCATTACTAGCTCCACTTAACAAAAAAGCTGGCCGTAATAACCAAGGTAAAATTACTGTTCGTCACCAAGGTGGTGGACACAAACGTCAATACCGTATCATCGATTTCAAACGAGATAAAGATGGTATACCAGGACGCGTTGCTACAATCGAGTACGATCCAAACCGTTCTGCAAACATTGCGTTAATTAACTACGCTGATGGAGAAAAACGTTACATCCTAGCTCCTAAAAACTTAGTAGTAGGAATGGAAATCGTTTCAGGTCCTGAAGCTGATATTAAAGTAGGTAACGCTTTACCACTTGTTAACATTCCAGTAGGTACTACAATCCACAACATCGAGTTAAAACCAGGCCGTGGAGGACAATTAGTACGTTCAGCTGGTACTTCTGCTCAAGTATTAGGTAAAGAAGATCGTTATGTACTAGTTCGTTTAAACTCTGGTGAAGTACGTATGATATTAGCAACTTGCCGCGCGACAGTAGGTCAAGTTGGTAACGAGCATCACGAACTTATTAACATCGGTAAAGCAGGTCGTTCTCGTTGGATGGGTAAACGCCCAACTGTACGTGGATCTGTAATGAACCCAGTTGATCACCCACACGGTGGTGGTGAAGGACGTTCTCCAATCGGACGTAAATCACCAATGTCTCCATGGGGTAAACCAACTCTTGGTTATAAAACTCGTAAGAAAAACAAAGCGTCAGACAAGTTTATCGTTCGTCGTCGTAAAAAATAACGCGATTGTGCTACGGTTCACTAGAACCGTAGGTCAATCACGAAGGGAGGTACCACAATGGGACGCAGCCTGAAAAAAGGTCCATTTATTGATGATCACTTATTAGCTAAAGTTGAGAAATTAAACGAGACTGACTCTAAGCAAGTTGTTAAAACTTGGTCACGTCGTTCGACTATTTTCCCACAATTTATCGGACATACTATTGCAGTATACGATGGTCGTAAACACGTACCTGTATATGTATCGGAAGATATGGTAGGTCACAAACTTGGTGAATTTGCTCCAACTCGTACTTATAAAGGTCACGATGCGGATGACAAGAAAACTAGAAGATAATGAGAGGAGGCACTCCAATGCAAGCTAAAGCTGTACTGAGAACAGTTCGTATCGCTCCTCGTAAAGTTCGTCTAGTAGTCGATTTAATCCGAGGTAAACAAGTTGGCGAAGCGATCGCAATCCTTCGACACACACCGAAAACTGCTTCTCCTGTTGTAGAAAAATTATTAAAATCTGCTATTGCTAACGCAGAGCATAACTATGATATGGATGTTAATAACTTATACATCGAAAAAGTATTCGTTGATGAAGGTGCTACTTTAAAACGTTTCCGCCCTCGTGCACAAGGACGTGCTAGCGCAATCAACAAACGCACAAGCCACATTACAATCGTGGTATCAGAGAAGAAGGAGGGATAATCGATGGGACAAAAGGTAAATCCAGTCGGACTTCGTGTTGGTATTATTAAAGATTGGGAATCTAAATGGTACGCTGAAAAAGATTACGCTGATCTTTTACATGAAGACATCAAAATTCGTGAGTACATCAGCACTCGTTTAAAAGATTCTGCTGTTTCTAAAGTAGAAATCGAAAGAGCTGCTAATCGTGTAAACATTACAGTTCACACTGCAAAACCAGGTATGGTAATCGGTAAAGGTGGTTCGGAAGTTGAAGCTCTTCGTAAAGCTTTAAACAACCTTACTGGCAAACGTGTTCATATCAACATCATTGAAATTAAAAGAGCAGATCTTGATGCTAAATTAGTAGCTGAAAACATCGCTCGTCAATTAGAAAACCGTGTTTCTTTCCGTCGTGCTCAAAAGCAAGTACTTCAACGTGCTATGCGTGCTGGTGCACTAGGTATTAAAACACAAGTTTCTGGTCGTCTTGGCGGAGCAGATATTGCTCGTGCAGAATCATATAGTGAAGGTACAGTGCCACTTCATACATTACGTGCGGATATCGACTATGCAACTGCAGAAGCAGATACAACATACGGTAAACTAGGCGTAAAAGTATGGATCTACAAAGGTGAAGTTCTTCCTACAAAAAAGAAAGCTTCTGAGGAAGGAGGAAATTAATTATGTTAATGCCTAAACGTGTTAAATATAGAAGAGAGCATCGTGGAAAAATGCGTGGACGTGCCAAAGGTGGTACTGAAGTAGCATTTGGTGAATTCGGTTTACAATCTACTGAAGCTTCTTGGATTACTAACCGTCAAATTGAAGCAGCGCGTCGTGCAATGACTCGTTACATGAAACGTGGCGGTAAAGTATGGATTAAAATCTTCCCTTCTAAACCTTACACAGCTAAACCTCTTGAGGTTCGTATGGGTAGCGGTAAAGGTGCTCCTGAAGGTTGGGTAGCAGTCGTTAAACCAGGAAAAATTATGTTCGAAATCGCTGGTGTATCTGAAGAAGTAGCTCGTGAAGCACTACGCTTAGCAGCTCACAAATTACCAGTTAAATGTAAGTTTGTAAAACGTGAAGACAATGGTGGTGATTCTAATGAAAACTAATGAGATTCGCGATCTTACCACTGCTGAAATTGAATTAAAAGTGAAATCTCTTAAAGAAGAGTTATTCAACCTTCGTTTCCAATTAGCTACAGGACAATTAGAGAACACTGCTCGTATCCGCGAGGTTCGTAAGGCAATTGCTCGTATGAAAACTGTAGTTCGTGAAAGAGAAATTAACTCTAATAATTAATGATGAGGGGAGGTTTGCACAGTGAGCGAACGTAACCAACGTAAAGTTTACACAGGGCGTGTAGTTTCTGATAAGATGGATAAGACAATTACTGTTGTAGTTGAAACTTATAAAACACATAAACTATACGGAAAACGCGTTAAATATTCTAAGAAATATAAAGCGCACGATGAGCTAAACACTGCAAAAGTTGGCGATATCGTAAAAATCATGGAGACTCGTCCATTATCAGCTACAAAACGTTTCCGTTTAGTTGAAATCGTAGAAGAAGCTGTTATTATCTAATAGATGATCGGATATCATTCTTAATCCGAAAGGAGGTCAATTTGACATGATCCAACAAGAAACTCGTTTAAAAGTTGCTGACAATTCAGGTGCACGTGAATTACTTACTATTAAAGTATTAGGTGGTTCAGGCCGTAAAACTGCTAACATCGGTGATATCATCGTATGTTCAGTAAAACAAGCAACACCAGGTGGCGTTGTTAAAAAAGGTGATGTAGTTAAAGCTGTTATCGTTCGTACGAAACGCGGTGTTCGTCGTCCAGACGGTACTTACATCAAATTTGATGAAAACGCAGCTGTTATCATTAAAGATGATAAGAGCCCACGTGGTACTCGTATTTTCGGACCAGTTGCACGTGAATTACGTGATAGCAACTTCATGAAAATCGTATCATTAGCTCCAGAAGTACTTTAATTAATGTACTTTAATAAATACTTCAGAAAGCCTTATTAAGGAGGTGCACGAAGAAGATGCATGTAAAAAAAGGTGATAAAGTTCAAGTTATCTCTGGTAAAGACAAAGGAAAACAAGGTGTTATCCTTGCTGCTTTTCCAAAGAATAACCGCGTACTAGTTGAAGGTGTTAACATCATTAAAAAACACTCAAAACCTACTCAAGCTAACCCACAAGGTGGCATCATCGAGAAAGAAGCACCAATCCATGTTTCTAATGTTATGGCATTAGATCCAAAAACTGGAGTACCTACACGCGTAGGTTACCAATTAGTGGATGGTAAAAAAGTACGTATTGCAAAAAAATCAGGCGAATTACTTGATAAATAATAGAAATTTATGAAAGGAGGTCAACTGAATGAACCGCCTAGTCGAGAAATATCAAAATGAAATCACTCCTGCTCTAATGAGCAAGTTTAACTATAAATCAGTTATGCAAGTGCCAAAAATTGAAAAGATCGTCATCAACATGGGTGTTGGTGAGGCTGTTTCAAATTCAAAAGCATTAGATACTGCTGTTGAGGAATTAACTTTAATCGCAGGTCAAAAACCTGTTGTAACTAGAGCTAAAAAATCAATCGCACAATTCCGTCTTCGTGAAGGAATGCCTATCGGTGCTAAAGTTACATTACGCGGTGAGCGTATGTATGAATTCTTTGAGAAATTAGTTTCTGTAACATTACCTCGTGTACGTGACTTCCGTGGAATCTCTAAAAAAGCATTCGATGGCCGTGGAAACTACACTTTAGGTGTTAAAGAGCAATTAATCTTCCCAGAGATCGATTATGATAAAGTAAACAAAGTACGTGGTATGGACATCGTTATTGTAACTACTGCAAATACTGATGAAGAAGCTCGTGAAATGCTAACATTATTCGGAATGCCTTTTCAAAAATAATGAAAGCCAGCGCTAAAGAAGAGGAGGCGAAAACGTGGCTAAAAAATCAATGATTGCGAAACAAAAACGTGCTCAGAAATTTAAAGTACAAGAGTATACACGTTGCGAACGTTGCGGACGTCCACACTCAGTATTACGTAAATTTAAACTTTGCCGTATTTGTTTCCGTGAACTTGCTTACAAAGGACAAATCCCTGGCGTTAAAAAAGCTAGTTGGTAATTCTATAGATATTAGGAAGGAGGTTATCTGAACATGGTCATGACAGATCCTATTGCAGATATGCTTACTCGCATTCGTAATGCGAACATGGTACGTCACGAGAAATTAGAATTCCCAGGTTCTAACCTAAAGAAAGAGGTTGCTGAAATTCTAAAACGTGAAGGTTTCATCCGTGACGTTGAGTACATTGAAGATGATAAACAAGGTATCATCCGTATTTTCTTAAAATATGGTGTGAACAACGAACGTGTTATCACTGGATTAAAAAGAATTTCTAAGCCTGGCTTACGTGTATACGCGAAAGCTGACGAAGTACCTCGCGTACTTAACGGTTTAGGTGTTGCTATTGTATCAACATCTAAAGGTGTAATGACAGATAAAGAAGCTCGTCAAGCAAAAACTGGTGGCGAAATCTTAGCATACGTTTGGTAATATAACACAGAGAGAATGGAGGTGTAGTGAATGTCTCGTGTTGGTAAAAAAGAACTTGTAATTCCAGCTGGAGTTACTCTTACTAATAACAACAATACTATTACAGTAAAAGGACCTAAAGGTGAGTTAACTCGTACTTTTAGCCCTGATATGACAATCGAAGTTAACGAGAACGTATTATCAGTTGCACGTCCAACTGATAACAAAGAGCACCGTGCTCTTCATGGTACAACTCGTGCTATCTTAGGTAACATGGTTGAAGGTGTAACTAATGGTTATACTCGTAACCTTGAATTAGTTGGGGTAGGTTACCGTGCAACTAAAACAGGTGACAAACTTGTTCTAGCTGTTGGTTATTCTCACCCAGTTGAGATCACTCCTGAAAAAGGTGTTGAAATCGAAGTACCTTCAAATACTAAGATCAGTATTAAAGGTATCGACAAAGAACGTGTAGGCGCTCTTGCTGCTTACATCCGTCAAGTACGTCCACCAGAGCCTTACAAAGGTAAAGGTATTCGTTACGAAGGCGAAATGGTTCGTCGTAAAGAAGGTAAAACTGCTAAGTAATCTATAACTAGATAAGAGAAAGGAGTGACCAAGATGATCTTTAAGGCTGATAAAAATGCAGTACGTAAAAAGAGACATGCTCGTGTTCGTACTAAATTATCTGGTACTCAAGAACGTCCACGTTTAAACGTTTACCGTTCAAACAACCATATCTATGCTCAAATCATTGATGATGTTAATGGTGTGACATTAGCAAGTGCATCAACTTTAGATAAAGAATTAACTTTAAATGGTACTGGTAATATCGAAGCAGCAACATTAGTAGGTAGCTTAGTTGCAAAACGCGCTACTGAAAAAGGTGTTACTGAAGTTGTATTCGACCGCGGTGGTTACTTATATCATGGTCGCGTAAAAGCTTTAGCTGAAGCTGCTCGTGAAGCTGGTTTACAATTTTAATAAAAGAAGGAGGGACATACATGCGTCGCATTGATCCTAATAAATTAGAGCTTGAAGAACGCTTAGTTACGATCAACCGTGTTGCTAAAGTTGTAAAAGGTGGTCGTCGTTTCCGCTTTGCAGCATTAGTAGTTGTTGGTGACAAAAACGGTCATGTAGGTTTTGGTACTGGTAAAGCTCAAGAAGTACCTGATGCTATTCGTAAAGCTGTTGAAGATGCTAAGAAAAATCTAATTAATGTACCAATCGTTGGAACTACAATTCCTCACGTAATTACTGGTCGTTTTGGAGCTGGTGAAGTATTCTTAAAACCTGCTTCTGAAGGTACTGGAGTTATCGCTGGAGGTCCTGTTCGTGCGGTATTAGAACTTGCTGGGGTACATGATATTTTATCTAAATCTCTTGGTTCTAACACACCAGTAAACATTGTACGTGCTACTATCGAAGGTTTAAGTAACTTAAAACGTGCGGATGAAGTTGCTAAATTACGTGGTAAATCTGTAGAAGAATTACTAGGTTAATAAGGAGGGATAACGATGGCTAAACAGTTAGAAATTACCCTTACTCGCAGTGTAATTGGTCGTAAACAAGATCAAATTGCAACAGTTCGTGCTTTAGGTATTACTAAAACAAACCAAACTGTTGTTAAAGAAGATAACGCTGCAATGCGTGGGATGATTAACAAAGTTTCTCACCTTGTATCTGTAAAAGAAATTTAATTGAACATGAATAAGTAAGGAGGTGCCCTAATGAAACTTCATGAATTAAAACCTACAGAAGGTTCTCGTAAAGTATCTAAACGTATCGGTCGTGGTATTGGTTCAGGTACTGGTAAAACTGCAGGTAAAGGTCATAAAGGACAAAACGCTCGTTCAGGTGGCGGTGTTCGTCTTGGATTTGAAGGTGGTCAAACTCCTTTATTCCGTCGTTTACCAAAACGTGGTTTCACTAACATCAACCGTAAGGATTATGCAATCGTTAATGTTGAAACGTTAAATCGCTTCGAAAACGGAACTGAAGTAACTCCTGAGTTACTGATCGAAACTGGTATTGTTCGTAAAGAATTAGCTGGTATTAAGATTTTAGGTAAAGGTAAGTTAGAAGTTAAACTTACTGTTAAAGCTCACAAGTTCTCATCTTCTGCAGTAGAGGCAATCGAAGCAGCTGGTGGAAATGCTGAGGTGATCTAAAATGTTCCGGACAATCTCCAACTTTATGCGCATTGCAGATATTAGAAAAAAAATATTCTTTACGTTATTAATGTTAATTGTATTTCGTATTGGAACGTTTATACCTGTTCCAAACGTCAACGCCGATGTATTAGCATCTCAAGATAGCTCAAGCATCTTTGGGGTACTAAACACATTCGGTGGAGGAGCTCTTAAACAGTTCTCGATTTTTGCAATGGGTATAATGCCTTACATTACTGCTTCAATCATTATTCAGTTACTTCAAATGGACGTTGTTCCGAAGTTAACTGAATGGTCGAAGCAAGGTGAGATTGGTCGACGTAAATTGACTCAACTGACTAGATACATCACAATTATTCTTGGATTCGTAGAAGCAATTGGATTATCAATCAGTATGAATAATATTACTGGCGGAATGTTAATTGAAAATCCAGGTTGGTCAACCTATCTTTATATAGCAATTGTACTAACAGCTGGAACATCTTTCTTATTGTGGTTAGGTGAGCAGATTACTGCTAAAGGTGTAGGGAACGGTATATCAGTTATCATCTTTGGTGGTATAGTTGCTGCTATACCTAATACATTAAGTCAAGTTTATCAGCAACAATTTAAAGGTGCTGGTGACGCGCTATTTTTAAACATCGTGAAAGTTGGCCTAGTGTTTTTAGTTTTACTATTAGTAATCGTAGCTGTAATTTACATCCAACAAGCTAATCGTAAAATTCCAATTCAATATGCTAAACGTAACAATGGTAATAATAGCTATGTCGGAGGACAATCTACTCACTTGCCATTAAAAGTAAATGGCGCTGGGGTTATTCCGGTAATCTTCGCTGTTTCATTTTTAATTACTCCTTCAACAATTGCATCGTTCTTACCAAGTAACAATGTGACTGAATGGATTAAAACGCATTTTACGTATAACAATCCATGGGGAATGGCATTTTATTTAATCTTGATCATTGCTTTCACATATTTTTATACTTTTGTTCAGGCTAATCCAGAGCAAATGGCTGAAAATCTTCAGAAGCAAGGTGGCTACATCCCGGGTATTCGCCCAGGTAAGAGCACTCAAGAATATATCATTAAAGTCTTATATCGTTTAACTTTCGTAGGAGCAATTTTCTTAGCTGTCATCGCTTTATTACCAATCATATTTGGTAAATTTGCGAACTTACCACCTTCAGCTCAAATTGGAGGAACAAGTTTACTAATCGTAGTCGGAGTTGCGCTTGAAACAATGAAACAATTAGAAAGTCAGCTTGTTAAGAGAAACTACAAAGGCTTTATTAAAGAACGAGCATAGGGAAATGCATAATTCCCTATTGCTCACCTAATTTTGAGGAGGATTAACCATGAATTTAATTCTTATGGGGCTTCCTGGTGCAGGCAAAGGCACACAAGCTGAGAAAATTGTCGAAAAATACGGCATTCCTCATATATCTACTGGTGATATGTTCCGTGCAGCGATTAAAGACGGCACTGAACTAGGTCTTCAAGCAAAATCGTTTATGGATCAAGGTCAACTTGTTCCTGATGAAGTAACAATTGGTATTGTACGTGAACGATTAGCTAAAGATGATTGCCAAAATGGTTTTTTACTGGATGGTTTTCCTAGAACAGTTGCGCAGGCTGTAGCACTAGAAGAAACTTTGAAAGTAATGAATCGTAAAATTGACTTCGTGTTAAACATTCATGTAGACCAACAACTTTTAATTGAACGTTTAACAGGTCGTCGTATTTGCAAAGAGTGTGGGGCAACTTATCATTTAATTTTCAATCCACCTGTTGAAGAGGGTGTTTGCCCTAAATGTGGCGGAGAACTTTATCAACGAGCGGATGATAATGAAGAAACAGTTGCAAATCGCCTTGAAGTAAATATCAAACAAACTCAGCCTTTACTTGATTTCTACAATAATCTTGGTTATGTAAAAACAATTGAAGGTGAACAAGAGATTAATAAAGTCTTCAATGACATTGATAATCTTTTAAAAGAGTTAGTTTAATAATTGAACGATAAGATCGTCGTTCCTTGTGTATGACGTATTGTTGTTTCGTCAAAACTGATACTGTTATTAAAGCTTAAACATAGCTTTGCTTGGAACGATTGATATAATATAGGTCTTTAGTAGGCCAAAAAATCTCCAACATATCAGAGCACTTTGGCTTAATGTTCCTAAGCGTATGTTTGCCTACAAGCAAGCTACTGATTTGAAGAAAGGAGAATGCCCTAATGGCGAAAGATGATGTAATTGAAATTGAAGGTACCGTTACGGAAACACTTCCGAATGCGATGTTCAAGGTTGAATTGGAAAATGGTCATGTCGTTCTTGCACACGTTTCTGGTAAAATTCGTATGAACTTCATTCGTATTCTTCCAGGTGACAAGGTTACTGTAGAACTATCTCCATATGATTTAACTCGTGGCCGTATTACGTACCGTTTTAAATAATAAATATGCACTCCGTAATCTACAAGGAGGTTGAAATCATGAAAGTGAGACCATCAGTAAAACCAATCTGTGAAAAATGTAAAGTTATCCGCAGACGTGGTAAAGTAATGGTAATTTGTGAAAATCCAAAACATAAACAAAAACAAGGTTAATAAAGAAGGAGGTGCACTAGAATGGCTCGTATTGCTGGTGTAGATATTCCTCGCGATAAACGCGTGGTTGTTTCTTTAACTTATGTATACGGAATCGGTCGTGCAACTTCTGAAAAAATCTTAGCTGAAGCTGGTATTTCAGAAGACACTCGTGTACGTGATTTAACAGAAGAAGAATTAGGTAAAATTCGTGAATTAATCGATAAGTTGAAAGTTGAAGGGGATCTTCGTCGTGAAGTTTCTTTAAACATTAAACGTTTAATCGAAATCGGTTCATATCGTGGTATTCGCCACCGTCGTAGCTTACCTGTTCGTGGTCAAAACACTAAAAACAATGCTCGTACTCGTAAAGGCCCACGCCGTACAGTAGCGAACAAAAAGAAATAATATTTTTTAAGTAAAGGAGGGTATTCAACATGGCACGTAAAACAAATGTACGTAAACGTCGTGTGAAAAAGAATATTGAAGCTGGTACAGCTCATATTCGTTCAACTTTCAATAACACAATCGTAACAATCACTGATGTTCATGGTAACGCAATTTCATGGTCAAGCGCTGGATCATTAGGTTTCAAAGGATCTCGTAAATCTACTCCATTCGCTGCACAAATGGCTGCTGAAACTGCTGCTAAAGCTTCTATGGAACACGGTTTAAAAACTCTTGACGTAACTGTTAAAGGTCCGGGTGCTGGTCGTGAGGCTGCTATCCGTGCTCTTCAAGCTGCTGGTCTTGAAGTAACTGCTATCAGAGACGTTACTCCAGTTCCACATAACGGATGCCGTCCACCAAAACGTCGTCGTGTATAATTTGTCTGTATAAGTTTTCAAAAATTGTCTATAATGGATTATGATATATGTTTGGCAAATATTAACAGACATCTCTTGTTGTGCACAATTAGGAACTGCCTAATAGGGACTTTCGGTTAGCTTGGTCTAACCGAGGGTTTCGACGTTTTGAAGGAGGGTTTAAAAAATGATTGAAATCGAAAAGCCGAAAATCGAAACGGTTGAGATCAGTGACGATTCCAAATATGGTAAATTCGTTATTGAACCACTTGAGCGTGGATATGGTACAACGCTAGGTAACTCCTTACGTCGTATCCTTTTATCCTCACTTCCTGGTGCCGCTGTAACTGCTATTCAAATTGATGGCGTGTTACATGAGTTCTCTACAGTTGAAGGTGTTGTAGAAGACGTTACAACAATTATCCTTAATGTTAAAAAACTTGCTCTGAAAATTTATTCAGACGAAGAAAAAACATTAGAAATTGATGTACGCGGTGAGGGGCCAATTACTGCAGCCGATATTACGCATGATAGCGATGTTGAAGTTCTAAATCCAGATCTTCATATTGCAACTCTTGCTAAAGATGCTCATTTACGTATGCGTCTAACTGCTAGACGTGGACGTGGATACATCCCTGCAGATGGTAACAAAAGAGAGGATCAAGCAATAGGTGTTATTCCTATCGACTCGATTTACACTCCAGTGTCTCGTGTCACATACCAAGTTGAAAATACACGTGTGGGACAGGTTTCAAATTTCGATAAGTTAACACTTGATGTTTGGACTGACGGAAGTATTGGACCAAAGGATGCTATCGCACTAGGTTCAAAAATTCTTACTGAACACTTAAACATTTTTGTAGGTTTAACTGACGAAGCTAAAAATGCAGAAATCATGGTCGAAAAAGAAGAAGATCAAAAAGATAAAGTCCTTGAAATGACGATTGAAGAACTTGATCTTTCTGTTCGTTCATATAACTGCTTAAAGCGAGCTGGTATTAATACTGTACAAGAGCTTGCGAATAAGACAGAAGAAGACATGATGAAAGTACGTAACTTAGGTCGTAAGTCTTTAGAAGAAGTAAAACATAAGTTAGAAGAGTTAGGTCTTGGCCTACGTAAAGAAGACTGATTGTAGCTTCGATAAAGGGAGAGGCGTTCTCTTCATGTCTATATGACCCAATTTTGATACTACTTACAAAGGAGGGAACTAGAAATGGGATACAGAAAATTAGGACGTACTAGCTCACAACGTAAAGCTATGTTACGTGACTTAGCTACTGATTTAATTATCAACGAACGTATTCAAACAACTGAGACTCGTGCGAAGGAGTTACGTTCTGTTGTTGAAAAAATGATTACATTAGGTAAACGTGGAGACTTACACGCTCGTCGTCTAGCTGCTGCTTACATCCGTAATGAAGTTGCTAACGCTGAAAACGGTCAAGACGCTTTACAAAAATTATTTGCTGACATCGCTCCTCGTTACACTGAGCGTCAAGGTGGATACACTCGTATCGCAAAAATTGGTCCTCGTCGCGGAGACGCAGCACCAATGGTTGTTATCGAATTAGTTTAATATTCGAATACAAAAGGGCTCGACGTTTCTTGTAAACATGTCGTTGCCCTTTTTTTCTGTTTACTTTTAGACTATTATATATCTATAAACAATGAGAAATTATAGGTGAACAAATGAGAAAAGATAGTATTAAAGTAGATAACATCTCTTTTAAATATCCACAGGCACAATCAAATGCAATTCATTCTGTATCATTCAATATAAAAGAAAATGAATGGATCGCTATTGTAGGTAGAAACGGATCAGGAAAGTCAACATTAGCTAAACTTTTAAATGGACTAATATTACCTGAAGAGGGCCAAATTGTGATTGATGAGGAAATTAGCTTATCAGAAAAAACAATATGGGACGTGCGAAAGAAAATAGCGATGGTATTTCAAAATCCTGATAATCAGTTTGTAGGTACAACCGTAATAGACGATATTGCATTTGGATTAGAGAACCATGGAATAGAGAAAAAAGAAATGGATCGTCGAATTGAAGAAGTTTTAAACATTGTTAATATGAACGAATTTGTGCTCCATGAGCCACACTCTCTTTCTGGTGGCCAAAAACAAAGAGTAGCAATAGCAGGAGCATTAGCAATTCAACCTAGTATTTTAATATTGGATGAAGCTACATCGATGCTAGATCCTTTCGGTAGAAAAGAAGTAATCGAGACAATACGTGATTTACATAAAGATATTAATATGACTGTTATTTCAATTACTCATGATATAGAAGAAGCAATACATGCAGACCGTATTTTAATTATGCATGATGGTCATTTAATTCAAAGTGTAACTCCAGAAGAACTTTTAAAAACAGAGTTTTCTCTAGAGTCGCTTGGATTAGCATCTCCCTTTACAAATAACCTTTCTAGTTTATTAATCGAAAAAGGTTTACCTTTAAGACAAGACCATCTAGAGCAAGAAAGCTTGGTGAGCGAATTATGCAAATTACTTTTGAAAAAGTAGGCTATACTTATCAGCCGAAGACACCTTTTGAGCATCGTGCTCTTTATGATATTGATGTTACGATCCCAGATGGGTCATATTATGCTGTAATTGGTCACACAGGCTCAGGTAAATCTACTTTTCTGCAACATTTAAATGGCCTCTTACAACCAACAGAGGGCATCGCCAAAATAGACGATATTACCCTTTTATCAGATAAGAAAAACAAGAATTTAAAATCATTAAGAAAAAAAGTAGGATTAGTTTTTCAGTTTCCTGAGCAGCAATTATTTGAAGAAACTGTAGAGAAAGATATTTGCTTTGGTCCAATGAATTTTGGTGTATCTCAAGATGAAGCAAAAAAAAGAGCTAAAGATTTAATTGAAAAAGTAGGATTAAGTGAAGAATATTTAATGAAGTCACCATTTGAACTAAGTGGTGGGCAAATGAGAAGGGTTGCTATTGCAGGTGTTTTAGCAATGGAGCCAGAAGTTTTAGTTTTGGATGAACCAACTGCTGGTCTTGATCCAAGTGGTCAAAAAGCGCTAATGGATATGTTTTACGAATTGCATAAAGAAAAGGGCCTGACGATCATTTTGGTGACGCATAGCATGGAAGATGCAGCGAGATATGCTGATACAATCCATGTGCTTCAAAAAGGGACTACGTATTTAAAGGGAAGCCCTTTAGAAGTGTTCTCATATGAAAAGGAACTAGAGGAAATTGGATTACAAATTCCACTTTCTTTAAAATTCCACCAAGAACTAAATCAAAAATTAGGCATTAATGACAAAGCTACAAGTTTAACAATCGAACAACTCGCAAATTATATAGCGAATCTTTATAATGGGGAAACAAAATGAATAGTCTAATTATCGGAAAATATATTCCAGTCGATTCACTTATTCATCGTCTAGATGCTAGAGCAAAACTTCTTACAATGTTCATTTTTATTTGTATCGTTTTCTTAGCAAATAATTTTATAACATACGGTATTTTATTTTTATTTTCAATTGTAACAGTATTGTTATCAAGAGTACCTCTTAATTATTATTTAAAAGGATTAAGAGCAATCTGGTTGTTAGCATTGTTTACGTTTTTATTGCATGTTTTTACAAATAAAGAGGGACCACTAATTTATCATTTTGGATGGGTCGAAATTCATAAAGAAGGAATTATTCAAGGTATTTATATATCTTTGAGATTTTTTCTTTTAGTTTCAATTACTACCTTACTAACATTAACAACAAATCCAATCGAAATTACCGATGGACTTGAGTCATTATTTAACCCATTTAAACGGTTTGGTCTACCAGTGCATGAAATGGCTTTAATGATGTCAATTTCACTACGATTTATTCCAACGCTTATGGAAGAGACTGAAAAGATTATGAAGGCACAATCGTCTCGAGGAGTGGATTTCTCTTCAGGACCTATAAAAGACAGGTTAAAAGCATTAGTTTCTTTACTTGTTCCATTATTTATTCATTCATTTAAACGAGCTGAGGACTTAGCAGTTGCGATGGAAGCTAGAGGTTACCAAGGCGGAGATGGAAGATCAAAGTTTCGTATTATGAAGTGGCATTTACGGGATACAGCATGTTTTGTTGTATTATTAATATTATTTTTACTATTATTGTTTTTACGTAAGTAATGGAGATAATTTATGAATCGAATTAAGTGTATAATATCATATGATGGCACACTATTTAATGGATACCAAGTTCAACCTAATCAGAGAACAGTCCAAACAGATTTTGAGAAGGTTCTAACAAAAATGCACAAAGGTAATCCAATAAGAATCCATGCCTCAGGTAGGACAGATACAGGGGTACACGCAGTAGGACAAGTAATACATTTTGATAGTGAATACGCCCTTCAACCAGAGCAATGGAAAAGAGCATTAAATGCACAATTACCTAAAGATATTAATGTTAGATTTGTAGAGATTGTTGATGATAATTTTCATTCTAGATTTGACGTCGTTCGGAAAGAATACCGTTATTTTATTTGGAATGAAAAAGACGAAAATGTTTTTTCTAGAAACCATCATTATTTTTTTCCTTTTGATCTAAATATTGTTAAAATGCAAGAAGCATTAGATTGCTTACTAGGTACACATGATTTTAGTTCATTTTGTGCCTCAAATACGGATATTAAGGACAAAGTACGAACGATTTATAAAGGAAGTATTAATAAAACAGATCAGGGGATTGTCATCGCTCTTGAAGGAAATGGTTTTCTTTATAATATGGTAAGAATTATTGTTGGAACATTAATTGAAGTAGGGCAAGGAAAGCGTGATGTAAAAAGCGTTAAAAACGCATTATTAGCACGTGATCGAGCCAAGGCTGGCAAGACTTCACCGCCTAATGGGCTGTTTTTATGGAAAGTTGATTATAACAACTAATCCTGGTGTAACATTTGCTTGACATTAGAAGGTATAAAGTTTAATATTAAATACGGTATTGTTTTAAGAACCACGATTAGCCCCGGAACCAGTCGTGTTAAAGATAAACAATAAAAACAATTTTACTTTATGTATATTGTATTAGGAGGAAAATAGAATGCGCACAACTTATATGGCAAAAGCTAGCGAAGTTGAACGTAAGTGGTTCGTTGTAGACGCTGAAGGAAAAACTTTAGGTCGTCTTGCAACTGAAGTAGCTACTTTACTTCGCGGTAAGCACAAACCAACTTTCACACCACACGTTGATACAGGTGATAACGTAATCATCATCAATGCTGAGAAAGTTGAATTAACAGGAAACAAATTAAACGATAAAATTTACTACCGTCATACAATGTATGCTGGTGGTTTAAAAGAGCGTACAGCTTTAGAAATGCGTACTAACTACCCAGTTAAAATGCTTGAGTTAGCTGTTAAAGGTATGCTTCCAAAAGGACGTCTTGGACGTGCTCAAATTAAAAAGTTACACGTGTATGCTGGTAACGAGCATCCACACCAAGCACAAAAACCAGAAGTTTACGAACTTCGCGGATAATTATAAAAGGAGGGCATTCACATGGCACAAGTACAATACTATGGCACAGGACGTCGTAAAAGCTCAGTAGCTCGTGTACGTTTAGTTCCTGGCGAAGGACGCGTTATCATTAACGGTCGTGATTTTGAAGATTACATCCCATTCGCTGCATTAAGAGAAGTTGTTAAACAACCACTTGTTGCAACTGAAACATTAGGTAGCTATGATATTTTAGTAAACGTTAACGGTGGTGGATACACTGGTCAAGCTGGTGCAATTCGTCACGGTATCTCAAGAGCATTATTACAAGTTGATCCTGAATACCGCGGAACTTTAAAACGCGCTGGATTATTAACTCGTGATGCACGTATGAAAGAGCGTAAAAAATACGGTCTTAAAGGTGCACGTAGAGCTCCTCAGTTCTCAAAACGTTAATTTTTATTTATACGTTCAAAACTCCTCTCCACTTTGTGGACAGGAGTTTTTTATTTTGTGGATTTATTTCTTCATGCGTCAATTCAGCTATTTTCAGTTCTTTCCCTTACTACACTTCCTTTTCCTATCTTCCTTTGATTATGGACAGACTTTTTCTTTTTATCTATTCCTTGTGAAATCCGCTTGACCATTTAACGTATTGAAACTTTTTATAATTATTTTAAAAGTGTTTGTAGGTTTTTGTATTGTTTTGTAGGTTTGCATTTAGAATTAGTTATGTATTTCATTTATATATTTGAAAGCGTTAACAAGGGGGATTTATATGAAGAAGTTTGGATTAGCTACGCAAATCTTTGTTGCTCTTATATTAGGTATTGTTGTAGGAGCTTTAGTATACGGAAATGAAAAGGCAATATCTTATATTCAACCGATTGGTGATATCTTTATTCATTTAATTAAAATGATCGTTATGCCAATTGTAATTTCAGCTCTTGTAGTAGCTGTAGCAGGTGTTGGGGATATAAAAAAGCTAGGGAAACTTGGAGGAAAAACACTTCTTTATTTTGAAATCATTACGACGATTGCGCTTGGTATTGGAATGATTGCAGCGAATTTATTCCACCCAGGTAAAGGCGTAGATATGACTCATTTGCAAAAAGGTGATATTTCAGCATATGAACAAACAGCAACTGCAACTCAACAAAGTGGTTTTGCAGAGACAATTGTTCATATTTTCCCGAAAAATGTGTTTGAATCAATGGCACAAGGTGATTTATTGCCAATTATTTTCTTCTCTGTTCTATTTGGTTTAGGAGTAGCAGCGATTGGTGATAAAGGAAAGCCTGTTCTTGGATTTTTTGAAGGCATTTTAGAAGCGATGTTTTGGGTTACAAATCAAGTTATGAAAACTGCTCCGTTTGGGGTTTTCGCGTTAATTGCTGTAACAGTTGCAAAGTTTGGTGTAAGTACTTTATTACCACTTGGTAAACTTGTTTTAGCTGTTTATATAACTGTAGCATTTTTTGCTATTGTTATTTTAGGTATTAATGCTAAAATGACAGGGACGAATATTTTTACACTTATGAAGATTTTAAAGGAAGAGCTGATTCTTTCTTTTACAACAGCAAGTTCGGAAGCTGTACTTCCAAACATTATGAAAAAAATGGAAGACATGGGTTGTCCAAAAGCAATAGTATCTTTTGTAATACCGACAGGGTACTCGTTTAATTTAACGGGTTCAGCTATTTACCAAGCTCTTGCTGCATTATTTGTTGCTCAGATGTACAATATTCACATGTCATTTATGGAGCAGGTAACATTATTATTTGTACTAATGCTTACATCAAAAGGTATGGCTGGTGTCCCTGGTGCATCGTTCGTAGTAGTACTGGCTACACTAGGTTCAATGGGATTACCTTTAGAAGGAATCGCATTAATTGCAGGTATTGATCGTATTTTAGATATGGTTCGTTCTGCAGTAAATGTATTAGGAAACTCATTAGCAGCCATTACGATGGCGAAATGGGAAGGCGAATACGATAAAGATAAAGCGCAACAATATATTGATTCGATTAAGGAGTCAAAAGTTGCGTAAAGATGGGAGAAAAAACAAATGGCGGCTATTGAAAGTAAACCAAACATACGCATTGAAAAAGATTTTTTAGGGGAAAAAGAAATTCCAGCAGATGCCTACTATGGTGTCCAAACATTACGCGCAGTTGAGAATTTTCCTATTACTGGTTATAAAATTCACGAAGAGCTTATTAAAGCTTTAGCAATTGTAAAGAAGGCAGCAGCACTTGCTAACGTAGAAACAAAACGCCTTTATGAGGGAAATGGTAAAGCGATTGCAGAGGCAGCTCAAGAAATTATTGAGGGCAAATGGCACGATCAGTTCATTGTTGATCCGATTCAAGGTGGAGCAGGGACATCAATGAATATGAATGCAAATGAAGTTATTGCAAATCGTGCGCTTGAAATACTAGGTAAAGAAAAAGGCGACTATTTCTGCATTAGTCCAAATACCCATGTAAATATGTCGCAGTCTACAAATGATGCATTCCCAACTGCAATTCATATCGCGACTTTAAATATGTTAGAAAAATTATTAAACACAATGAATTATATGCGTGATGTATTTGAGTTAAAGGCAAAAGAATTTGACCATGTAATTAAAATGGGTCGTACTCACTTACAAGATGCAGTACCTATCCGTTTAGGACAAGAATTCGAAGCATATTCTCGAGTGCTTGGTCGTGATATAAAACGTATCGAACAATCTCGTCAGCACCTATATGAAGTAAATATGGGAGCTACAGCGGTTGGAACGGGTTTAAATGCAGATCCCCGCTATATTGAACTAGTTGTTAAGCAACTTGCCGAAATCAGCGGCTTATCACTTGTAGGAGCTGAGCATCTTGTTGATGCTACTCAAAACACTGATGCTTACACAGAAGTATCGGCTGCTCTAAAAGTATGTATGATGAATATGTCTAAGATTGCGAATGATTTACGTTTAATGGCTTCTGGCCCACGCGCTGGACTTGGTGAAATTTCATTACCAGCACGTCAACCTGGTTCATCTATTATGCCTGGTAAAGTAAATCCTGTAATGGCAGAAGTAATTAACCAAGTGGCATTCCAAGTAATCGGTAATGATCATACAATCTGTTTAGCGTCTGAAGCAGGACAATTAGAATTAAACGTTATGGAGCCTGTTTTAGTATTTAATTTACTTCAATCAATTAACATCATGAATAATGCATTCCGTGTATTCACAGATAATTGTTTAAAAGGAATTGAAGCTAATGAAGACAGAATGAAGGAATATGTAGAAAAGAGCGTTGGTCTAATTACAGCTGTTAATCCACATATCGGTTATGAAGTTGCTGCGAGAATAGCAAGAGAAGCTATTTTAACAGGAAAGCCAATTCGTGAACTTTGCTTAAAATATGACGTATTATCTGAAGATGAGCTCGATCTTATTTTAGATCCATTTGAAATGACTCACCCTGGTATTGCTGGTGCAGTTCTTTTAGAACGTCAATAAAACAGTCAGCCTACTGATAAACGCTCACTTTCTATTTGCTTAGCCTGTTTGTGGTGCTTAAAGTGCCATGTATGTAAATTTAGCACCACTTCTGGCCTTGCGGATTGAAAGATACATCGGTTTCAATCAGTCTGACAATTAATACTTTCAAAGTAAGGGCGAAAAGCCCTTTTTTGCTTAACAAAAAAAGATAAAAATAAATTAGATAGAAAAGGGATGGGATTATATGCATAAATTCAAGGTAGGTTCGAATGGAGAAGTGGAGACTACCTTGCGTGGTGCCGAATTATTAGGTGTGCCAATGCTTAATAAAGGAGTTGCATTTACTCAAGAGGAACGAAAAGAATTAGGTTTAACAGGATTATTACCGCCAGCTGTACTGACGCTTGAGGAGCAAGCTAAACGAGCTTACGCGCAATTTTCGTCACAACCGACTGATTTGCATAAAAATGTTGCATTATCAGCTTTACATGATCGTAATGAAACATTATTTTATCGAGTACTAACTGATCACTTACCTGAAATGCTTCCGGTTGTTTATACACCTACAGTTGGGTTAGCAATTCAACGTTATAGCAATGAATATAGAAGACCTCGTGGTATATATCTTTCAATTAATGAAGAAGATGGTATTGCGCAAGCATTTGATAATTATGGCGCAAATTCAGATGAAATTGATTTAATCGTTATTACTGACGGTGAAGGAATATTAGGAATTGGTGACTGGGGAGTTGGCGGTATTAATATCGCAATTGGTAAATTAGCTGTATATACAGCTGCGGCAGGTATTGATCCAACACGAGTATTGCCAGTCGTTTTAGATGTTGGTACTGATCGCGAAGAGCTACTAGATAATCCATTTTATGTTGGAAACCGTCATCCTCGCGTTCGCGATAGTCGATATGATGCGTTCATTGATAAGTTTGTAACAACTGCTGTAGAAAAATTCCCAAATGCATTACTTCATTGGGAGGATTTTAGCTCTAAAAATGCACGAAACATATTAGATAAGTATCGTCACCAAGTTTGTACTTTCAATGATGATATTCAAGGCACAGGAGCTGTGTCACTTGCAGCTGTGCTAGCAGCAGTGAATGCATCTGGTATTCCGCTTAGTGAACATCGTGTAGTTGTATTTGGTGCAGGAGCGGCTGGTATTGGAATCGCAGATCAAGTACGTGATGCAATGGTACGTGAAGGCCTTTCATTCGAATTAGCAAACCGCAGATTCTGGTGTATTGACCGAAATGGATTGCTTGCAGAGGATATGGAAGGGTTGTTCGACTTCCAACAACCGTATGCACGCCCAATCGAGGAAAATAACTCAGGTGCAAGCTTAGCTGAAGTTGTAAGCCAAGTTCATCCTACAATCTTAATCGGTACTTCAACTGTTGCCGGCGCTTTCACAGAAGAGATTGTAAAAGATATGGCAGCACATGTTGAACGACCTGTAATTTTACCGATGTCCAATCCTACACCACTTGCAGAAGCAAAACCTTCTGATTTAATCAAGTGGACTGAAGGAAGAGCATTAGTAGCAACAGGAAGTCCTTTTGCTCCAGTAACATATAACAAAACGGTTTATGTAATTGGTCAATCAAATAACGCGCTTATTTTCCCAGGCTTAGGACTTGGAACAAATGTTTCACGTGCTAGTATTATTACTGATGGAATGTTTGCAGCGGCTGCAGAAGCTGTAGCGGAAATGATTGATGTAAGTAAATTAGGTGCACCTTTACTTCCTCAAATCGAGAATCTACGTACTATTTCTGAAGTAGTTGCGATTGAAGTAGCAAAAGCAGCAGTTGCAGATGGAGTAGCTCGAGTTGTACACGACGATATTGAGCAAGCAGTACGAAACGCAATGTGGGAGCCTGCTTATCGTCAAATTAAAGCTGCAAAAGAATTAGTCACTATATAAAAAAACAAAAAATACAGCTTGTATTATCAAGCTGTATTTTCTTATGAAATTTAGTAGTATGGAGGATCATTGTGTTAATAACAACAAGGCGATATACTAGTAGCAAAAATCAGGAAGTGGCGGATTTGAAATCTAAAGGATTGCAAGGTAAAGATTTCTGGATTGTTATTGCACTTATGGTTATAGTTCCAATAGCGGGTGAACTGAACTTTCATCCATTTGATAATATATTCCGCGTTAGTTTTGGAACCCCAATTTTTTTCTTTTCTTTATTGTATTTTAGGAATTATCATTCTGTTTTAATAGGACTATTGATAGGCATATCTGTCTTTGTATTCCGTGTTGGACTAGATTGGTTAGTATTGACCGATTTTAATCTTGCTTCATCTTTTTCGGTTAGATTTCCTACTTTCTTATATTATTTTTCATATTCCGTTTTATTTTATTTACTGAAGGTGAATCGGTTTCAGCATCCTTTACTAATAGGAATCTTCGGTATTACGATTGAAATCACTTCTAGTTTAATCGAATTAATACTTCAACTATATGGAATGGGTTCTTCACTTACAGTCGACGAGTTAAACAAAATTATTATTATTGCGGTGTTTAGAAGCTTCTTTGTATTAGCGTTTATCAATATGATGAAACTTTATGAGCTAAAACTGAAGGAATCACAAACTCGTAAAGAAAATGAAAATATGCTTATGCATTTATCCAATTTATATGTAGAATCTGTATATTTGAAAAAGACATTACAAAATGCCGAAACAATAACAAAAGAATCTTACAATTTATATCGAGACATGAGTAAGTACAAACAGGATTTAGGTGTTCCTATTGAAAAATGGGGGAGAAATTCTTTAAGAATTGCAGGAGAGGTACATGAAATAAAAAAGGATAACCAAAGAATTTTTGCAGGACTTTCTAAACTTATTACAAGTGAAAGTTTGCCTGAATATATGAGTGTAAATGATTTAGTGACGATGGTTATCCGAATTAATCAAAAATATGCAGGCATGCTAGGAAAGAAAATTGAGTTTATTTCTCAAATAAAGGGACAACATCCACACTATCATATCTATCTAATGCTTTCGTTTATTAATAACCTAGTTGCGAACGCAGTTGAAGCTATAGAGCATAAAGGGACGATTCTCTTGTCAATAGAAAGAGTTGAAGATTGGATTGAATGTAAGGTTATTGATAATGGACCTGGAGTTCCTTCAAAATATATGAAGCTTATTTTTAAACCTGGATTTACGTCTAAATATAGCGATGATGGAACTCCATCTACAGGAATTGGTTTATCCTATATCAAAGAAATGGCAGAAGAACTGGGAGGAGAAGTTATTCTCAATCAAACAGAGAGTGAATGTATTTTTACGATTCGACTACCAATCGGAGCTCTCGTCTTAGAAAGGATGAATTTATGAATTTTTATATCACAGATGATGATGAAGTCTTTCGATCGATGTTATCACAAATTATAGAGGATGAAGAGTTAGGTGAAGTTGTTGGTGAGGCGGAAGACGGCTTTTTTTTAGATGCAAATACGCTTGAAATAAATCATGTTGATATATTATTTATCGATTTATTAATGCCCCTTCAGGACGGTATCGAAACAATACGGAGAATGGGCTCCTCTTTCAAAGGGAAAATTATTATGATTTCTCAAGTGGAGTCTAAAGAATTAATTGGAGAAGCTTATTCTCTCGGTATTGAATATTACATTACTAAGCCATTGAACAAAATTGAAGTAATATCGGTCGTTAGAAAGGTCATGGAACGAATTCGACTAGAGCGATCGATTCTTGATATTCAAAAATCATTAAGTAATGTTTTTGATGTAAATTCAATCAATCAACATAATCCAATGTCTGATAAAAAGAAAATTACGGATTGGGGACAGGTTCTATTATCAGAACTTGGCATAGCGGGAGAAAATGGGAGCAAAGACTTGCTTGATATGCTCAATTACCTATATGAGTATGAAACAAGTTTTGGTTTAGAGGCAGGATTTCCTACATTAAAGGATATATACACGCACATCAGTTTGAAAAAGCTAGGGGTTGTAAATTCTCAAGAAGACGTTGAGCGGGAAAGGAAATCAACAGAACAACGAGTTCGTAGAGCAATTTATCAATCATTAAACCATATAGCATCAATAGGACTGGCGGATTTTGCGAACCCTAAATTTGAAAATTATGCTTCAAAGTTTTTTGATTTTGAAACAGTTCGTCAAAGAATGAGTGAATTGAAGCAAGTATCCTTGACTTCCTCAACACATACTCGCATTAATGCAAAGAAATTTATACAAGTTTTATACTTTGAATCGAAACAGCTTTTAGTTGAAAGATATTAAAAATAAATTTTATTAGGCCCTCAAGCTTTTAGGTGAGGGTCTTTTAGCATGTGATTACTTTTTGGAATAAACTAATAGTATACTCATAGTCTAAAATAACAAATAATTAAAAAATTCTAATAATTAAAGCTTAAATTGTAGCATAGATGAGTTTTAAAAGAATAAAATAATATACCTTAATAAATTATACCTATGGCCATCTACGTTAGGGGTGATGTACATTGGGCTTAATCCACTGGATAATGGGCAAAATGAATTTTCAATCAAGTACTAGTTCTTTTGAGTTATTAAATGATGAAGGGGATGGCCAATTAACATTAGGCAATACATTATTTAAGAATGATGTGATTAGGGCATGTATTAGACCTAAAGCCAATGCTATTGGAAAACTAAAAGTAACGCATGTTAGAGAAAATAATAGAGAATGCAAGAGTAACCCTGATCCATGGATTTATAATGTGCTTCAAGAACCAAATCCATTTATGTCTAGGCAATTACTCTTAGAGAAAATGGTAACTCAGCTTGACCTAAACAGTAATGCGTTTGCATTTATAAGGCGAAATGATTTTGGTTATCCTACCGCTATTTTTCCTATTCCTTGTACGAAAGTTGAAGTGCTTGAAAATAATCAAGGTTTGATCTTTTTAAAATTCACATTCAAAACCAAAAATGTACTAATTTTACCTTATAGCGATATCATTCATTTAAGACAAGATTTTAATAGTAATGATGTATTTGGTACACCACCATATGATCCTTTACTTCCGTTATTAGAAGTGATTGATTCGGTAGATGACAGCATCGTCCGAAATGTAAATAATAATCGCTTTATAAATTGGCTATTGAACTTTAAGGAAGTACTGGATCAAGAAGATATGATTGAGAATACGAATGAATTTGTAAATAATTATATGAAATTTACAGGTGATGGTATAAAAGCAGGTTTTTCAGAGCCTTCATATACTTTGCAACAAGTACCCATAAGTAATTATGCTCCTGAGGCACAAAGAACGAATGATGCGATCAGTCGGATCTATAGTTTTTTTAATACGAACGAAAAAATCGTTCAAAGTACATTTAACGAGGTTGAATGGAATACCTACAATGAAGCTGTAATTAATCCTTTAGTCATCCAACTAAATAATGAATTTACACGAAAATTCTTCACCCCAGCCGAACGAAAAAATGGTAATCGTATTGTTTTTGAAGCATCAAACTTAGAATTTGCATCTATTGCGACAAAATTAGCCTTTTCCGTAATGGTAGAACGAGCTTCCTTAACTCCTAATGAATGGCGTTCCTTAATGGGAATAGGGCCAATCCAAAGAGGAGATGTTCCACTTCTAAAAACTGATACTGCTCCAATCGATCAGAAAGAAAGAGATAGAGAATTTGAGTTACGCGTTGAAAGAGAAAAGAAACGCGAAGAAGAAATTGAAAAATGCAAACAAGAGTGTATTGAAGAATGTAAAAAATTTAAAGAATTTTGTATGGAAGAACAGAAGAAACTTTTAGAAAAACCAGAAACAGATGGAAAAAATAATTAATTAGATAAAATAGAGCTATTAACTAATTATTAGTTAGGCTTTTTTTTTTTCAATATGAAAGTTAGCATAGGTTAGATAGACAGGATACTTGTCCGAACACTTTTTCCATTGGTTCATATAGTAAAGTAAAAGCTAATATTAAACCAATTTATGGAGTTGTTTATATGTTTGAAAAAGATGCGATTATTACCCTATTAGGTAGTTCTGGCGGAGTGGCAAAAGCAGTACTTTCTATATTTAATAAAGCGGCAAAGGATCCAAAAGATCCGATCCATCAGATAATGAAAAATACCAGGTTTCATTTAATTGATTTGAAACAGAAAGAACTATCCTATTTTGAAAGGATTATTCCTAACTTAATAAAAAATGTTACATTTCATGAAATGAATGTTAATAATATTGATTTAATGAAAAAACATCTTATTGAGAGTAATACAGTGATTGTAGTTGATGTATCTAGAGCGGATTCTGTTGAAATGTTGCGCTGTTGTAATGAGTTTGGTGTGAAGTATGTCAACACAGCTTTAGAAAGTGAAATTGTAGATGAAGATGAAAGTATTAGTTCTGGGTTCCCACTTAAAGAACGCATACGTATCTTCGAGGAAAATAAACGAAAGTTTAAAAATACTACAGCAATTATTGGTTCAGGCATGAATCCTGGAATTGTACAATGGATGGCAATCGATTTAATGAACCAATTCCCTTCCGAGAAACCTCTTGCATGTTACATTGTTGAACATGATAATTCTTTTTATGAAAACCCTTCAATAGCTCAAAAAGAAACAATTTACACCACATGGTCCCCAGATTGCTTCCTAGAAGAGGCAGTCACCAGCTTTCCTATGTTTGTTAAACATAATATTCCAATCTTCTTGTATGATGATGTTTATTCTGTTGAATTTAAAGTATCGTTAGGGGAAAAAGTCTTTTATGGTTGTCTTATGCCACATGAAGAAGTATTTATTATTGGCAAATTGTTCAACTTAGAAAGTGGTTTTGTGTATCGTGTTAATGAGCATACAACAAATCTAATTAGAAATAATTTAAAAAACACTGACGAAATATTGGGTTTTGATAAAAAGCTTCTAGATCCTTCAACAGCTCCCTTGGTAGGAGAGGACGTAGTTGGAGTTTTACTTGTGTACGAAGATAAAGAACGTTATATCTATAATGTTATGAACAATAAAGATTCATTCGCTAATTACGGTACAAATGCAACCTATCTTCAAGTCGCGTGCGGAGTTTATGCAGGAGTTGCAAGTTTATTTTTGGATACTGTAGTAAAAGGTGCCTACTTTGTAGATGAATTAGTATTAAATACAAACAGTAAATATGGAGAGTATTTAAAATATCATATGCCTCAGTTTGTATATGGAGAAAATGAAAAAAGCGATGGATTACTTTTACAAAGAATGAAATCATTCGATAATTAAAAATACGAAAGAGGGTAGGAAGTTTTTTTAAAACCCCTCTTTTTTATTTTATTTAAGTACATGTTGACCTTTTTAGTCTTGAAAATTTTCTATTATATAAAATCTTTGTTTTTTATGAAAATTACTTTTTTTTTATGGAAGAAATTAAGTATGTAGTTTTTGAATGAAGCACACCTTTTCGTCTTAGACTATGGCTACGGGGAGGTTTCATCATGAATCTTATAACAAATTTCCGAGAAAAAAGAAGAGCAAAGCAGATTAAATTTGAAAAGAGCTTATTAAAAGAACTAAAAATAATGCAATTAAAAGCCCAATTAAAGGATTCATTTTCATACTGTATAGACGCAGATATCAACCAAAGAAAAGCAAGAGAAGATTACTGTTTAGAGCTAGCAGTAGAAACATACTTATTGGGTGCAAGATATAGCCGATTTGGTTTTTATGGTGAACCAATTGAGAATGTTAAACAAAGATCAGCTAAAGAATCTGAATGGTTAGCTTATTTATTTTATTCATCTGTATTTGGTCGTAAGGATGATATTCAAACAGAACCATTTGACCGATGTAAATCCTTTTTAAATAGTTGGTGGTTAGATGGATATGTAAAAGGAGAAAGAAGACATAGACTTCGTTTATCAAAGTAAGTCATATTCTTCCTAGTTGTCCCATATATTTTTTATAGGACAATCAGGGGGAGAAAAAATGAAAAGATGGCATTTAATCGTTATCATTGTAACCTTTGTTTTTTTGATTTTGAGTATACCTTTATTACAAAAAACGTCAAAGACCTGGAATTTTAGAGGACTACCTCTAGACGGAAAAGTAATTGTTTTGGATGCTGGGCATGGTGGACCAGATGGAGGTGCTTCAGGTGGTGATGTTATTGAAAAAGTTGTTGCTCTATCGATAACAAACAAACTAAGGGATTATTTACAAGGTCAAGGCGCAACGGTTATTATGACAAGAGATGGAGATTACGATCTAGCAGAGGATGGAATGAAAGGATATAGTAGAAGAAAAAGCGTTGATTTAAGGAAAAGGGTAGAAATTATTAATGGATCAAACGCAGACCTATACATATCAATTCATTTAAACTCCTTACCAAGAACATCTTCAAAAGGTGCACAAACATTCTATTATGGTTCATTAATTGAAAATGAGCGTTTTGCAAAATACGTCCAAGCTGAGTTAAGGGAAAGTCTAAATAATACTCATCGATTAGCGAAAATTATTAATCATGTTTATTTGATGAAATATGCCAAAGTACCAGGTGCGCTTGTAGAAGTTGGCTTTTTATCAAATTATGAAGAAACTCAGCAGTTAAGAGATGAAGAATATCAAGATAAACTTGCTGCAGCTATATATAGAGGGGTTATTAGATATTATACAGATAAAAATGAACCGCCAAATTAATCGGTGTTTCAAACTATTGGCAAACGCTCGCTTTCTTCGTTACTTCGTCTGCTTACGGTGCTCATTACCTTTTAGGGTAACTCCGCTCCGCACAGACTTTGTGCCTCGAAAGACAAACGTTTTCAATTAGTTTGAAAATCAAATTTTTTGGACTTCGTCTACGATAAGGAACAGCAAAGGCTCGCTTTCATTGTTACTTCGTCTGCTTACGGTGCTCATTACCATTTAGGGTAACTCCGCTCCGCACAGACTTCGTGCCTCGAAAGACAAACGTTTTCAATTAGTTTGAAAATCATATACTTTGGACTTCTTCTACGATAAGGAACCGCCGAATTATTCGGTGGTTTTCATTTTTACTAACTAATTAATGTTACTTAAGACTAACTATGAGACATGTGTTATACTATTTAGTATATTAAGATAACGAGGTGTAAATATGCTTACTAATGAACAAGTATTATCACTTTTAGGTACAATTAATGAGCCATTTTTAAATAAATCATTAGCAGATTTAGATGCTGTTAAAGAAATATCGATAAAAGAAGAGAAGAAACATGTAAGCGTTAAAATTGCATTGTTGAAAACGGGCACAGCTGAACAAATGCAAATTCAAACACAAATTGTTCAGCTATTAAAGCAGAATGGTGCTGATACAGTTGGAATTCGATTTACTGAATTAACAGAAGAAGAAAAAGGTCAGTTTATTGAAGGCAATGAAGAAAACTCAACACTTTCACTTTTAGATAATAAAAAAGTACAATTTTTAGCGATCGCAAGCGGAAAAGGTGGAGTAGGAAAATCAACTGTTTCTGTAAACTTAGCTGTTTCTTTAGCAAGATTAGGTAAAAAAGTTGGTATTATTGATGCTGATATTTATGGCTTTAGTGTACCGGATATGATGGGAATTACGACAAGACCTGTGATCAGGGGTGAGCGTATTATTCCAGTTGAACGTTTTGGAGTAAAGGTTATATCAATGGGATTTTTTGTAGAAGATAATTCACCAATTATTTGGAGAGGTCCAATGCTTGGTAAAATGCTACAACAGTTTTTCACAGAAGTTGAATGGGGAGATTTAGACTATTTATTATTAGATTTACCACCAGGTACTGGAGATGTAGCGTTAGACGTTCATAGCATGTTACCATCTTGTAAGGAAATAATTGTAACAACACCACATCCTACAGCTTCAATTGTTGCAGCTAGAGCGGGAGTAATGGCATTAAAAACAAACCATGAAATTATTGGTGTTGTAGAAAATATGAGTTATTATGAAAGTAAAAAAACTAGCGAAAAAGAGTATGTTTTTGGTAAAGGTGGAGGAGAAAGGCTTGCAAAAGAGCTTCAAACAACTCTATTAGGACAACTACCTTTACAGCAGCCCGATTGGGATGAAGAGGACTTTGCTCCTTCAATATATGATAAAGATCACCCAACTGGTAAAATCTATACGTCGATTGCTGAGCAAGTAGTCGAAAAAATCGTATTAAATAAATAATAAACAATACCCTTTTAATTTGTATGCTTGTTTTTTGTTAGTAATGGTTATACGATAACCATTGCTAATATTTAGACATGAATTAAATTATTAGGGTATTTATATTGATTAAATAGTTAATAAAGTTTTATATGAATCGTTAATTTAAGAAGAAAATCAGAAGCTTTGTGAAAACGGGGGATTAAGAAACGAATGACGAGTCGGAAATTGGTTCGATTATTTTTTACAACATTACTAGTTGGTGGAATCGCAACAATTATAACAGGTATTCTTTATGGTTATAAAGAGTACTTAGGTTACGTTCAAGATGGTAGATTTATTAAGCTGCTAGTAGAAGTATCATTTTTATTTATATTAGGATTAGTATTCAGTGCAGTAAGTCAGATGGGATTCTTTGCATATTTGACAATACATAGATTTGGATTAGGCTTATTTAAGTCTTTATGGAATACAGTTCAAATTGTATTAATCATATTAGCTTTATTTGATCTAGCTTATTTTCGATTTAAAGAGTATGCGCATGGAGAAGCTTTTACTGTATATTTAATATTCCCAATAGTGCTTTTAGTAGGTAGTTTAATTGTTTCTTATATAAAAATGAAAGAAACAAACAAAGGGGCGTTTATTCCAGCATTATTTTTTATGATTGTCGTTACAATCGTTGAATGGGTTCCTGCATTAAGACAGAATGATCTTTCGTGGTTAATTCTAATGTTAGTACCGTTATTTATTTGTAATGCGTATCAGTTATTAACTCTACACAAAATACTAAAAAGCTAAGAGAAATATCTCTTAGCTTTTTTATTTTACAATTTTAATATTTGTTTTAGTATTAGATATCATTTGAGAAACAGTTATATTTTTATATCCTTCGTCTTTTAAGTAGGACCAAATTAATGGCAATGCTTTTGGAGTTTGAAGTGCGGAATCACTTGCATGAAGCAAAATGATGGCGCCTGGATCAGTATTATTTTCTACGCTTTTAACAATTTTATTTGTCCCAGGATTTCTCCAGTCTTCAGTATTAACACTCCAATGAATCACAGAAAGATTGTTCCGTGCAGCAAGTTTTATAACTTCTTTATTATATTCACCATTTGGTGGTCTAAATAACTTAACGTCTTTTACGCCTAGACGATTAAATACTTCTGCTGAATTATTTAAATCTCTTTGCATTTCAACTGGAGTTAGTTGAGTGTAGCTTTTATAACGATATCCAAGTGTTCCAATTTCGTGACCTTGTTTAACGATGGTTTCAACGATCTCTGGATGTCGCTCTGCCCATGATGCAGATAAGAAAAAAGTGGCATTCGTAATTTTTTGATTTCGTAATACGTCCAAAACTTTGAGTACATTTTCATCGCCCCAGCTTATATCAAAAGTAAGAGCGACATTTTTTTGTGAGGCATCACCTTTGTAAATTGCCATTGGCCCCTTGTTGGTTGAAAAAGTTGAAAATGTTTTAGGTGCTTGTATATAAACTAAGCAAGCTGTGAAAAATGCAATAATAGTAATTAAAGAAAACTGCTTTAATTTCCTTTTTGAAGTGATGTAAAAGTAAAAAAGCATAAAATCGCCTTCTTTCTTGTCCAAGTTCTTATATAAAGGATATGAGATTAAGTAAGCTTGTATGCTACAAAACGAAATGATTAAATGTTCTAAGTATTGGAACAATAAAATCGGGATTTGCTTAAAGACGAAAGTAACATGGAGTTGGGTTTATGTTTGGAATACTTTTAAATAAGGAGCATGTATTAGAGATTGAGTCGCTCATAATACGCTCGCTATTCGAATTAGATAAAGAGTTATCATCGCATAACTTAAATGAAAGAGTAAAAAATGAAATTGTCCAAAAGAAGAAAATCTTATATGACGTGTATAATAGATTACCGCTATAGGAGCTTATCCCTTTATTAATCGTATAGGGGGTAAAAAGCATAATTGCACTCCATTTTCGCAATAATAAAAGGCCGTTCACTTAGTCCATGAAAAGATTTTAAAAAAAATCATATTTTGTGTTGACGTTATATTTGAATACGTGGTATATTATTTCTTGTCTTCAACGACAACAAAAACTGATTCAACAAATTAAAAAATATTTTTTTAAAATGTTGACAGGCTATATTACAAAATGGTAATATTAAAAAGTCGCTTACGGGCGATTAAGTGAACTTTGAAAACTAAACAAAACATGAAGTAAACGTCAATTATTAGTTTTTTTGAGCAATACAAGATTTAAACTTAACTTTTATGGAGAGTTTGATCCTGGCTCAGGACGAACGCTGGCGGCGTGCCTAATACATGCAAGTCGAGCGGACTAATGGGAGCTTGCTCCCATTAGTTAGCGGCGGACGGGTGAGTAACACGTGGGCAACCTACCTGTAAGACTGGGATAACTTCGGGAAACCGGAGCTAATACCGGATGACATAAAGGAACTCCTGTTCCTTTATTGAAAGATGGCTTCGGCTATCACTTACAGATGGGCCCGCGGCGCATTAGCTAGTTGGTGAGGTAACGGCTCACCAAGGCGACGATGCGTAGCCGACCTGAGAGGGTGATCGGCCACACTGGGACTGAGACACGGCCCAGACTCCTACGGGAGGCAGCAGTAGGGAATCTTCCGCAATGGACGAAAGTCTGACGGAGCAACGCCGCGTGAGCGATGAAGGCCTTCGGGTCGTAAAGCTCTGTTGTTAGGGAAGAATAAGTGCTAGTTGAATAAGCTGGCACCTTGACGGTACCTAACCAGAAAGCCACGGCTAACTACGTGCCAGCAGCCGCGGTAATACGTAGGTGGCAAGCGTTGTCCGGAATTATTGGGCGTAAAGCGCGCGCAGGCGGTTTCTTAAGTCTGATGTGAAAGCCCCCGGCTCAACCGGGGAGGGTCATTGGAAACTGGGAAACTTGAGTGCAGAAGAGGAAAGTGGAATTCCAAGTGTAGCGGTGAAATGCGTAGAGATTTGGAGGAACACCAGTGGCGAAGGCGACTTTCTGGTCTGTAACTGACGCTGAGGCGCGAAAGCGTGGGGAGCAAACAGGATTAGATACCCTGGTAGTCCACGCTGTAAACGATGAGTGCTAAGTGTTAGAGGGTTTCCGCCCTTTAGTGCTGAAGTTAACGCATTAAGCACTCCGCCTGGGGAGTACGGTCGCAAGACTGAAACTCAAAGGAATTGACGGGGGCCCGCACAAGTGGTGGAGCATGTGGTTTAATTCGAAGCAACGCGAAGAACCTTACCAGGTCTTGACATCCTCTGACAACCCTAGAGATAGGGCTTTCCCTTCGGGGACAGAGTGACAGGTGGTGCATGGTTGTCGTCAGCTCGTGTCGTGAGATGTTGGGTTAAGTCCCGCAACGAGCGCAACCCTTGATCTTAGTTGCCAGCATTTAGTTGGGCACTCTAAGGTGACTGCCGGTGACAAACCGGAGGAAGGTGGGGATGACGTCAAATCATCATGCCCCTTATGACCTGGGCTACACACGTGCTACAATGGATAGTACAAAGGGTTGCAAGACCGCGAGGTGGAGCTAATCCCATAAAACTATTCTCAGTTCGGATTGTAGGCTGCAACTCGCCTACATGAAGCCGGAATCACTAGTAATCGCGGATCAGCATGCCGCGGTGAATACGTTCCCGGGCCTTGTACACACCGCCCGTCACACCACGAGAGTTTGTAACACCCGAAGTCGGTGGGGTAACCTTTTAGGGGCCAGCCGCCTAAGGTGGGACAGATGATTGGGGTGAAGTCGTAACAAGGTAGCCGTATCGGAAGGTGCGGCTGGATCACCTCCTTTCTATGGAGACATCATGAACCGATGGTTCATGTATGAAATGTTTCTTCATTGTTTTGTTTAGTTTTGAGAGTTCACTCTCAACTTTGTACCTTGAAAACTAGATAATGTCATTCATTAAACTGCGTAAGTTTAATTCAATTAGTTTTAAAATTAGTTAAGTTAGAAAGGGCGCACGGTGGATGCCTTGGCACTAGGAGTCGATGAAGGACGGGACTAACACCGATATGCTTCGGGGAGCTGTAAGTAAGCTTTGATCCGGAGATTTCCGAATGGGGAAACCCACTACTCGTAATGGAGTAGTATCTTTACCTGAATACATAGGGTACTGAGGACAGACCCAGGGAACTGAAACATCTAAGTACCTGGAGGAATAGAAAGCAATAGCGATTTCCTGAGTAGCGGCGAGCGAAACGGAAGATAGCCCAAACCAAGAGGCTTGCCTCTTGGGGTTGTAGGACACTCTATACGGAGTTACAAAGGAACGGGGTAAATGAAGCGACCTGGAAAGGTCCGTCAAAGAAGGTAAAAACCCTGTAGTTGAAACCTCGTTCCCTCTTGAGTGGATCCTGAGTACGGCGGAACACGTGAAATTCCGTCGGAATCTGGGAGGACCATCTCCCAAGGCTAAATACTACCTAGTGACCGATAGTGAACCAGTACCGTGAGGGAAAGGTGAAAAGCACCCCGGAAGGGGAGTGAAAGAGAACCTGAAACCGTGTGCTTACAAATAGTCAGAGCTCGTTAACGAGTGATGGCGTGCCTTTTGTAGAATGAACCGGCGAGTTACGATCCCGTGCAAGGTTAAGTTGAAGAGACGGAGCCGCAGCGAAAGCGAGTCTGAATAGGGCGATATAGTACGTGGTCGTAGACCCGAAACCGAGTGATCTACCCATGTCCAGGATGAAGTTCAGGTAACACTGAATGGAGGTCCGAACCCACGCACGTTGAAAAGTGCGGGGATGAGGTGTGGGTAGCGGAGAAATTCCAATCGAACTCGGAGATAGCTGGTTCTCCCCGAAATAGCTTTAGGGCTAGCCTTATGTGTTAGAGTCTTGGAGGTAGAGCACTGATTGGACTAGGGGCCCCCAACGGGTTACCGAATTCAGTCAAACTCCGAATGCCAATGACTTATCCATAGGAGTCAGACTACGAGTGATAAGATCCGTGGTCAAGAGGGAAACAGCCCAGACCGCCAGCTAAGGTCCCAAAGTATACGTTAAGTGGAAAAGGATGTGGAGTTGCTTAGACAACCAGGATGTTGGCTTAGAAGCAGCCACCATTTAAAGAGTGCGTAATAGCTCACTGGTCGAGTGACTCTGCGCCGAAAATGTAACGGGGCTAAACGTATCACCGAAGCTGCGGATTGATACCGTATGGTATCAGTGGTAGGGGAGCGTTCTAAGGGCGTTGAAGCTAGATCGTAAGGACTGGTGGAGCGCTTAGAAGTGAGAATGCCGGTATGAGTAGCGAAAGACGGGTGAGAATCCCGTCCACCGTATGCCTAAGGTTTCCTGGGGAAGGCTCGTCCTCCCAGGGTTAGTCAGGACCTAAGCCGAGGCCGAAAGGCGTAGGCGATGGACAACAGGTTGATATTCCTGTACCACCTCATTTCCGTTTGAGCAATGGAGGGACGCAGAAAGATAGGGTAAGCGCGCTGCTGGATATGCGCGTCCAAGCAATTAGGCTGATGTGTAGGCAAATCCGCACATCATAAGGCTGAGTTGTGATGGCGAGGGAAATATAGTACCGAAGTTCCTGATTCTACGCTGCCAAGAAAAGCTTCTAGCGAGGAAATAGGTGCCTGTACCGCAAACCGACACAGGTAGGCGAGGAGAGAATCCTAAGGTGAGCGAGAGAACTATGGTTAAGGAACTCGGCAAAATGACCCCGTAACTTCGGGAGAAGGGGTGCTCTTTTGGGTGTATGCCCGGGAGAGCCGCAGTGAAAAGGCCCAAGCGACTGTTTAGCAAAAACACAGGTCTCTGCGAAGCCGCAAGGCGAAGTATAGGGGCTGACGCCTGCCCGGTGCTGGAAGGTTAAGAGGAGGGGTTATCCCTTACGGGAGAAGCTCTGAATTGAAGCCCCAGTAAACGGCGGCCGTAACTATAACGGTCCTAAGGTAGCGAAATTCCTTGTCGGGTAAGTTCCGACCCGCACGAAAGGCGTAACGATTTGGGCACTGTCTCAACCATAGACTCGGTGAAATTATAGTACCTGTGAAGATGCAGGTTACCCGCGACAGGACGGAAAGACCCCGTGGAGCTTTACTGCAGCTTGATATTGAATTTTGGTACAGCTTGTACAGGATAGGTAGGAGCCTGAGAAGCCGGAGCGCTAGCTTCGGTGGAGGCGTCGGTGGGATACTACCCTGGCTGTATTGAAATTCTAACCTAGAGCCGTGATCCGGCTCGGAGACAGTGTCAGGTGGGCAGTTTGACTGGGGCGGTCGCCTCCTAAAGAGTAACGGAGGCGCCCAAAGGTTCCCTCAGAATGGTTGGAAATCATTCGAAGAGTGTAAAGGCATAAGGGAGCTTGACTGCGAGACCTACAAGTCGAGCAGGGACGAAAGTCGGGCTTAGTGATCCGGTGGTTCCGCATGGAAGGGCCATCGCTCAACGGATAAAAGCTACCCCGGGGATAACAGGCTTATCTCCCCCAAGAGTCCACATCGACGGGGAGGTTTGGCACCTCGATGTCGGCTCATCGCATCCTGGGGCTGTAGTCGGTCCCAAGGGTTGGGCTGTTCGCCCATTAAAGCGGTACGCGAGCTGGGTTCAGAACGTCGTGAGACAGTTCGGTCCCTATCCGTCGTGGGCGCAGGAAATTTGAGAGGAGCTGTCCTTAGTACGAGAGGACCGGGATGGACACACCGCTGGTGTACCAGTTGTTCTGCCAAGAGCATGGCTGGGTAGCTATGTGTGGAAGGGATAAGTGCTGAAAGCATCTAAGCATGAAGCCCCCCTCAAGATGAGATTTCCCATAGCGTTAAGCTAGTAAGACCCCTGAGAGACGATCAGGTTGATAGGTCAGAGGTGGAAGCGTGGTGACACGTGGAGCTGACTGATACTAATCGGTCGAGGACTTAACTAACAAGTTTGATGATGACATTATCTAGTTTTGAAGGTACAAAAATTATTATAAAAAACTTCAAAAAGTTATTGACTTTTTAAAGAAATTTGATATAATAATTAATGTCTTAAAGAAAATGAATCAAGTGATGATAGCGAAGAGGTCACACCCGTTCCCATACCGAACACGGCAGTTAAGCTCTTCAGCGTCGATGGTAGTTGGGGGTTTCCCCCTGTGAGAGTAGAACGTCGCTTGGTTTTAAGATTATTCCGCAGTAGCTCAGTGGTAGAGCACTCGGCTGTTAACCGAGTGGTCGTAGGTTCGAACCCTACCTGCGGAGCCATTTTCAACTTAATGCTTCCATAGCTCAGCAGGCAGAGTACTTCCATGGTAAGGAAGAGGTCACCGGTTCGAGCCCGGTTGGAAGCTTAGGAAAAATTGTACTGGCCCGTTGGTCAAGCGGTTAAGACACCGCCCTTTCACGGCGGTAACACGGGTTCGAGTCCCGTACGGGTCACCATTTATTTTACGGAGGATTAGCTCAGCTGGGAGAGCACCTGCCTTACAAGCAGGGGGTCGGCGGTTCGAGCCCGTCATCCTCCACCATTTAATTTAATAAATACCGGAGGGGTAGCGAAGTGGCTAAACGCGGCGGACTGTAAATCCGCTCCCTGTGGGTTCGGCGGTTCGAATCCGTCCCCCTCCACCATTTATTGTTGGGCTATAGCCAAGCGGTAAGGCAACGGATTTTGATTCCGTCATGCCCTGGTTCGAATCCAGGTAGCCCAGCCATTTTTTTTTATTTTATCGTAATTTTATTGCGAGCCATTAGCTCAGTAGGTAGAGCATCTGACTTTTAATCAGAGGGTCGAAGGTTCGAATCCTTCATGGCTCACTCTTTTTTTTTATGTGCGGAAGTAGTTCAGTGGTAGAATACAACCTTGCCAAGGTTGGGGTCGCGGGTTCGAGCCCCGTCTTCCGCTCCATTCGCATATACATAAATAGTGGGGCCTTAGCTCAGCTGGGAGAGCGCCTGCCTTGCACGCAGGAGGTCAGCGGTTCGATCCCGCTAGGCTCCACCAATATACATAAAGTTAAACCTTAGTCAAATGACTAAGGTTTTTTGTTGTATATAATCATATGATATAGTATCTCAAAAGCCAAAAATGCATATGTATACAAAAAAATGTCGAGTTGACCCATTTGTTTCAAAAGATTTAAACTATTAATATAATTAATAACTTTAACAGTCAAAAAATTATATTTTTTCAAAAACAAGTAAGCGTTTTCTTTTATGAATTTCAATAGATGGGGGAAATAAAAATGTTAAAAGATATTTCAATTATTGGAGTACCACTAGATTTAGGACAAACTAGACGTGGAGTAGATATGGGGCCAAGTGCAATTAGATATGCACAATTACACGAACGTATTGAAAGAATGTCTTATCAAGTAGAAGACTTAGGTGATATTTTAGTAGAACGTACACCAGTTATAGAAGATAATTCAGAACATAATTTAAAGAACTTAAAATCTGTAAAAGAAACATGTGAAAAGCTTGCTGCTGAAGTAGATGAAGTTATTAAAAGAAACAGAATGCCACTAGTACTTGGCGGTGATCATAGTATCGCAATCGGTACATTAGCAGGTGTATCAAAACATTATAATAATCTAGGATTAATTTGGTTTGATGCACATGGAGATTTAAATACTGCTGAAACATCACCTTCTGGTAATATTCATGGTATGTCATTAGCTGTTTCTTTAGGTCATGGTCACGATTTATTAACGAAAATAGGTGGATACTTCCCTAAAGTAAAACCAGAGAACGTGATCATTATTGGCGCACGTGATCTTGATGAAGGCGAAAGAGCAATTATTAAAGAACTAGGAATTAAAGTTTATACAATGCATGAAATTGATAAATTAGGAATGACAAAAGTAATGGAAGAAAGCATTGACCACTTAAAAGGTTGTGATGGTGTACACTTATCTTTAGATCTTGATGGTCTAGATCCAATTCACGTTCCTGGAGTAGGTACACCTGTTCCTGGAGGTATCACTTATAGAGAAGGTCACTTAGCGATGGAAATGTTATCTGATGCTGATATCATTACTTCAATTGAATTCGTAGAAGTTAATCCAATCTTAGACGAAAGAAATAGAACAGCAATCGTAGCCGTTGCATTAATAGGCTCATTATTAGGTGAGAAGTTACTTTAATTATTTCAAAAATAAAAAAGCTAGCATTCGCTAGCTTTTTTGCATGCTGTTGAAAAACTACTTGTCAATTAATTATCAAATTTTCGTAAAAGGAGTAGAGTGATGTTGATTTCCATTACAGGATGCTCGCTTTCCATGGGGCGAGACCTGAGCCTCCTCGGCAAGCCGAGGCCACTGAAAAAGTCCTTGTGATTAAAAAAAGTGAAGGCTTTCTCGATTTCATCGAGGAAGCCTTCACTTTTTTCTTGTATAATTGTTGTATCAAGTAACGGTGGTGTATCGAATGATCTCAAATCAAGAATCTTTTACTCTCAGTCCTTTCATGGCTTTATACGATTTAATTGTTCCGAAAGATAATATACTTCGTCAAATAAATGAATTAGTAGATTTTACGTTTGTTTTAGAAGAATTAAAAAATAAATATTGCCTTGATAACGGCCGGAATGCAGTGCCGCCTATTCGTATGTTCAAATATTTGTTACTAAAATCGATCTTTGATTTATCAGATGTTGATGTTGTTGAACGATCAAAGTATGATATGTCTTTTAAATATTTTCTTGATATGGCTCCGGAAGAATCAGTGATCAATTCAAGTTCTTTAACGAAATTTCGTAAGCTTCGTTTAAAAGATGTTGAATTATTAGACATGTTGATCAATAAAACAGTCGAAATCGCACTTGAAAAAGAACTAATTAAAAGTACTTCCATTATAGTTGATGCAACTCATACAAGATCGCGATATAATCAAAAATCACCAAAAGAATTTTTAATGGAAAAGTCAAAGCTTCTTCGAAAAGCTGTTTATCAAATCAATGAGGGAATGAGAGGAAAATTCCCACAAAAGCCAACAACGAATGATTTAATCGATGAAATTAAATATAGTCAAAAAGTCATCCAATCTGTGGAAAAAGAAGAATCAATCCGTGAATATCCAAAAGTCAAAGAAAAACTAAACTATCTAAAAGAAATTGTAGAAGATTACGAGGGCAACCTAGAATTTTCACATGATCCTGACGCAAAAACTGGTCACAAATCAGCTGATACCTCATTCTTTGGTTATAAAACACATATTGCGATGAACGAAGAGCGTCTTATTACAGCTGCATTGGTTACTACTGGTGAAAAAAATGATGGAAAGTACCTACAAACATTGATTGAAAAAAGTTGTGAAACAGGAATGGAAATTGATACAGTCATTGGTGATACAGCTTATTCAGAGATTGATAATCTTCAATACGTAAATGAAAATGAATTAAAATTAGTTTCGAAATTAAACCCAACGATTACACATGGAACACGTAAAAAAGAAGATGAATTTCAATATAATAAGGATGCGGGTATGTACGTTTGCAAGGCAGGTCATATGGCAATCCGAAAAAGAAGACAAGAAAGAAAAAATCAGAAAAAAAATCCGCGAGATATGTATTACTTTGATATTGAAAAATGTAAAAAATGTCCCTTTAAAGATGGATGTTACAAAGAAGGTGCCAAAAGTAAATCATATAGTGTAACAATTAAATCAACTGAACACAAAGAGCATGCACAATTTCAAGAAAGCGAATATTTCAAAGAGAAATCAAAAGAACGCTATAAAATTGAAGCAAAAAATAGTGAATTAAAACACAGACACGGGTACAATGTAGCAAATTCCACGGGTCTATTAGGCATGGAAATGCAAGGGGCAATGGCCATATTCGCAGTTAATTTAAAACGAATACTGACCTTAATGAAGGAAGAAAAATAAAAATGTATAAAGGAAAAGGCGATTTTCCGTTCAATTCTGAACGAAAAATCGCCTTTTTTAGATCATATATAGATTACAGTAAATAAAATTGACTGTTTTTCAGTGGCCTCGGCAAGCCTGCGGGGTCTCAGCCTTCCCGCTTATCCCATAGGAGTCGAGCATCCCTCCATTCCAATCAACTTATTCATCTAAAAATGTCTGCGATAAACCCTAATCAAAAAGCCTTTACTTAGAGTAAACTAAGTTTAATCAGATTGTAGATCAATTAATATTGAACATTTATTAAACTAAAAAATCTAATTTGTTTTCTAAAAAAAGCTCATAATATTTTTTTAACTTTTAAAAAAATCATTTCTAGTGTTATTGAAATAATGAAATTGCTCAGACATATTAACATTTATAACCATTAAAAGATCATTCAAAAAATGCTAATTTTATAATTATGAAATGTTCACTTAAAGTCCGTTTTCTCTATTGACGTTTTTATATTTCAACACTCTGTAAAGTAAAAAAGCTAGCATTCGCTAGCTTTTTTGTTTTTATCAAAAAATTCTTGAGAACTATCCTTCAAAAAATTCAAAATTAAATATGAATTGATGGTCATTCTCCTATTAATACAGAGAGCCAACATATATATATCTGTAATTTTGTTTAATATAATTAAAATAGTCGTTAAAGTATTGTTAATATAATTAATAACTCACAAATTTTGTGTATTGCAAAAATATGGTATAATACTCAAGATACAGTTTTATTCTATAGAATTTGGAGGGTAAAAGATGCCTTCTTTACATATAAATTTTTTACAGTATTTACAGAATGGATTAGATATCCTAATAGTTTGGTTTGTTATTTATAGATTAATTATCATTATTCAAGGGACGAAGGCTGTCCAACTCTTAAAGGGTGTTACAATCATTATTGTTGTAAAAGTATTAAGCAGCCTATTTGGACTGCATACCTTACAATTTTTAATGGATCAAGCATTAACATGGGGATTCTTGGCGGTTATTATTATCTTTCAACCTGAATTAAGGAGAGCACTAGAACAGCTTGGACGTGGCCGTTTCTTCTCTAGAACGACAGGTAGTGGGATTAATGACCGAAATGATATTGTTGAAAACATTGCAAAGGCCACTGAATACATGGCTAAACGAAGAATAGGTGCACTTATTTCATTTGAGAGACAAACAGGTATGGGTGACTACATAGAGTCCGGTATTCGTATGAATGCTAATTTATCATCAGAATTATTGATTAATATCTTTATACCAAATACACCACTACATGACGGAGCGGTAATTATACAAGGTGAAAAGATTACAGCAGCAGCCTGTTATTTACCTTTGTCTGAGAGTGCATTTATTTCAAAGGAATTAGGAACGAGACATCGAGCGGCAGTTGGTATCAGTGAAGTTACTGACAGTATTACGATTGTGGTTTCCGAGGAAACAGGTGCAGTTTCAGTAGCAAGGAATGGAAATCTATACAGAGAATTATCAAAAGACGAGCTTATAAATTTATTAAATACTGAACTAAAATCACCAGAAGAGTCCACTACATCTAAATGGAATTGGAAGGTGAAACGTAATGGATAATTTTATGGATAATCGATGGATATTAAGAGGAATCGCTTTATTAGTAACATTATTACTTTTCATGTCTGTCAATCTAGTTCCACAATCTAGTACATCGGGATTAGGAGACATACCGTTTGTTAATAATAAAGAATTAGTACGAGATGTACCAGTAACTCCTATTTACGATCAGCGCAATCTAATTGTAACTGGAATTCCAAAGAATGTTTCAGTGCAATTAGATGGACCTAATAGCATTGTAAAAACGGCTGAAATGAAGAAGGATTTTGAAGTATATTTGGACCTAACTTCTTATGCTTTAGGTACATATGAAGTTCCTTTAAAAATTAGAAATATTTCAGATAAAATAAAAGCGACTATTAAACCAAGAACTGTTAGAGTAACAATTAATGAAAAAATTGAAAAAGCAGTTTCAGTTAAAGTTGTTTATTTAAATGAAAAAAAGATTAAACATGGCTATAAGGCAGAAAATGCGATTGTTAAACCAGGTTTAGTTTCAATTGTAGGATCAAGAGATGAAGTATCACAAGTGGCATATGCAAGTGTTGGTGTGGATGTTACTGATGCGAATCAAACATTTAGTCAGGTGTTACCTGTTAGATTATACAATAAAAAAGGTATTCAACTTCCGTTCACTACAAGTCCAAGAAAAGTTGAAGTAACTGTTCCTATTGTTTCTGAAAGTGCTAGCTTCCCGATTAAGTTAGTGCAAACAGGAACACTTAAAGAAGGTTTAAAACTAAGTAGTCTTGCTAGTAAAGTTGATGCAGTAAGAATTTATGCGTCTAAAGATTGGTTGGACAAGTTTAACGGACCTATAGAAGTGCCAGTTGACATCTCTTCATTTGATCAAAGTGGTACATATGAAGTTAATGTACCTACTCCAAATGGAGCATTTAGAGTTGACTCAAGTACGATTAATGTAGACGTTAATTTTGATCAAGAAACGGAAAAGAAATTTAGTAATATCCCTATTAATTTAGTGGGTGAAAATAATCAATTTGAATATAAGTTTACTAAGCCTCCATTAGGAAAAGTAGTAGTTACTGCCAAGGGATTTAAGGAAGACTTGGATGCGATTAATCCAAGCGATTTAAATATTACAGCAAAAGTTAATGGGTTAGATCCAGGAACTAGAGATGTAGCGCTTACTATTACCGGCCCAAAAGGAGTTATATATAGTTTAGAGTTTGATAAAATAACGATTGAAATTACTGATAAAAAATCTGCTCAAACTGATGAAAATGAGAATTCAGGCGATGTAGGACAGTCATCGAATTAGAAGGAGAGTTAAAATGGGTAAATATTTTGGTACTGATGGTGTACGAGGAGTTGCAAATAAAGAGTTAACTCCTGAATTAGCATATAAAATTGGACGATGTGGCGGTTATGTATTAACTAAAAACAATGTCAAACCTAAAATTATTGTTGGGCGTGATACACGTGTATCAGGACATATGCTTGAAGGAGCACTAGTTGCAGGTTTATTATCAATTGGTGCTGAAGTTATGAGATTAGGTGTTATTTCTACTCCAGGTGTTGCCTATTTAACAAAAGCTCTTGGCGCACAAGCGGGTGTTATGATTTCAGCTTCGCATAATCCTGTTGCAGATAATGGAATTAAGTTTTTTGGTCCAGACGGTTTTAAATTGTTGGATGAGCAAGAAGATGAAATTGAAGAACTAATGGATGCTGAAGTTGATCGTCTACCAAGACCAACTGGAAATGATTTGTGTCAAGTTAGTGATTATTTTGAAGGTGGTCAAAAATACCTACAATTCCTTAAAAACACAATTGATGAAGATTTCTCAGGCCTATTAGTTGCTCTAGATTGTGCACACGGTGCTACTTCTTCATTAGCGCCGTATTTATTCGCAGATTTAGAAGCAGATATTGTTACAATGGGAACGAATCCTAATGGATTTAATATAAACGATGGTGTAGGTTCTACACATCCTGAAGCTTTAGCAGCTCTTGTAAAGGAAAAAGGTGCTGACATCGGTTTATCATTCGATGGAGATGGAGATCGTCTAATTGCAATCGACGAAAATGGTGAAATCGTTGATGGTGACCAAATAATGTATATTTGTGCAAAATATTTAAATGAAAAAGGTCGTCTAAAACAAAACACAATCGTATCAACAGTTATGAGTAACTTAGGATTCTACAAAGCAGTAGAAACGAATGGGATGAAAAGTGCAGTAACAGGTGTTGGAGACCGTTATGTAATGGAAGAGATGAGAAAGAATGGTTTCAATCTTGGCGGTGAGCAATCTGGTCACATCATCTTTTTAGATCATATTACGACTGGTGATGGTATGTTAAGTGCAATTCAGCTCGTAAGTATTGTTAAGGAAACAGGTAAAACTTTATCACAATTAGCTGGAGAAATGAAAAAGTATCCGCAATTATTAATTAATGTACGTGTTACAGATAAAAATGAAGCACTTAATAACGAACGGATTAAAGCAATCATTTCAGAGGTAGAAGAAGAAATGAACGGCAATGGTCGTATTTTAGTTCGTCCTTCTGGTACTGAGCCACTTATTCGTGTAATGGCTGAGGCTCCTTCTGAAGCAGAATGTAAAGAATATGTAGAACGTATTGTTGCTGTTGTAAAAGAAGAAGTTGGAGAATAATTTAAATTAAAAAAATATGCATTGATGAGCACTTTTGTGTAAGTCTATGCATATTTTTGTTATATACAGCTATTCTATAACTTTTTTTCAACATTTTTTGTTGACCAGTTTAAATACAGTATAGTATAGTTGTTTTATTGTTTTCCTAACAAGGAAGGAGTATAGAAATAATAAAATATTACAAAAGCGCCAGAACTACACTAGACGTGAATGTGTAGTTGACGAGGTGGAGTTTTATCGAAGTTTCGGCGGATGACTCCCGGTTGCTGTATCACAACCGAAATTATTTATGAAAAACACATGGGTGACTGTGTGCACAAACGTAAATAATCTGATACACCGTTTAAAACAAAAAATGAACTCGCTAATGAGCGGAATATGAAAGGTAGGTGGATATTGCTTGTAAGTCCTCTACCATTATTAAACATGACGAGGGAATAGAAAAATAAATAGTTAAACGGTTAGGAAAACAGCATTCCATTCCTATACATTTTGTATGTCTTGTTTTTGGACTTACTAAGCAATAGTAATTATGTGTGGAATCGTTGGATATATTGGAAATGATAATGCGAAAGAAATTTTATTAAAAGGTTTAGAGAAATTAGAGTATCGTGGTTACGATTCTGCTGGGATTTCTCTTTTAACTGACAAAGGTGTAGAAGTTTACAAAGAAAAAGGTAGAATTGCAGTATTACGTAAATCAATCCCTACAAAAGCGGACGGACACGTTGGAATTGGTCATACAAGATGGGCAACACATGGTGCTCCAAGTAAACGTAATGCGCATCCTCACCAAAGCTCTACTGAACGTTTTACACTTGTTCATAATGGCGTTATCGAGAACGATGTACAATTAAAAAACGATTATTTAAATGATATTGAATTTACAAGTGATACAGATACTGAAGTAATTGTTCAGTTAGTTGAATTGCATATTAAAAAAGGTTTATCTGTGCTAGATGCTTTTAGAGAAACACTTAAGCTTCTTAAAGGATCATATGCAATTGCATTATTAGATAAACAAAACGATGATGTAATTTATGTAGCAAAAAACAAAAGTCCATTACTAGTTGGTGTTGGTGAAGAGTTTAATGTTATTGCATCTGATGCGATGGCAATGTTACAAATTACTGATCAATTTATTGAATTAATGGATAAAGAGGTTATTTTAGTTACTAAAGATCGAGTTCAATTAATGGACCTTAACGGAAATATAAAAGAACGTTCTCCATATACAGCAGAAATTGATGCTAGCGATATCGAAAAAGGAACTTATCCTCATTTCATGTTAAAAGAAACAGATGAGCAACCTCTAGTAATCCGTAATATTATCCAAAAGTACCAAGATGAAAATGGCGAGCTTGTAATCGATTCAAAAATTAAAGCGGCTTTAGCAGAAGCTGACAGATTATATATTGTTGCTTGTGGAACTAGTTATCATGCTGGTCTTGTTGGTAAACAGTTTATTGAAAAAATGGCGGGATTACCTGTAGAAGTACATGTTGCAAGTGAATTTTCTTACAATATGCCACTGCTTTCAGAAAAACCATTATTCATTTATATTTCACAAAGCGGTGAAACTGCTGATAGTAGAGCATGTTTAGTACAAACAAATAAATTAGGTCATAAAGCAATTACACTGACAAACGTTCCAGGATCAACATTATCACGTGAGGCTGATTTCACTCTTCCTTTACATGCAGGTCCTGAAATCGCTGTTGCATCAACGAAAGCATACACTGCACAATTAGCAGTACTTGCAATTGTTGCAAATGCTCTTGCAAAAGAAAAAGGAAAAACAGTTAACTTTAACCTAGTTAAAGAACTTGGAATTGTAGCAAATGCAATGGAATCAATTACAAACCAAAAAGAAGAGTTTGAAAAAATTGCTACAGAATATTTAGCTACAACTCGTAATGCTTTCTTCATCGGTCGTAACGTAGATTACTTCGTTTGCCTAGAAGGCGCATTAAAACTAAAAGAAATTTCTTACATCCAAGCAGAAGGATTTGCTGGTGGAGAGTTAAAACACGGTACAATTGCTCTAATCGAAGAAGGGACTCCAATCTTCGCATTAGCAACACAAGAATCAGTAAACTTAAACATTCGTGGAAATGTAAAAGAGGTTGTTGCACGTGGTGCTAATCCTTGTATCATTTCTATGGAAGGATTAAATATGGAAGGCGATCGCTTCATTTTACCAAGAGTACAAGAAGAATTATCTCCAATCCTTTCAGTCGTACCATTACAATTAATTTCTTACTATGCTGCTTTACATCGTGGTTGTGATGTTGATAAACCACGTAATCTTGCAAAATCAGTTACTGTTGAATAATCAAATTTGAAAATAAAAACTGATTGTTAAAAACAAACAAAGACGGTAACTCAACAACAAAGTTGGTAACTCAACAACAAAGATGGTAACTCAACAACAAAGTTGGTAACTCGAAAACAAAGGTATTTTTTAAGCTTAAACAATTATTTTGAAATCCTACTATGTAATTAATGGGAGATGATTCGTTTGAATATATATAACGATGAAAGTATAACTAGTAAAGATGAATTTATTGTTAGTGAAATTGATGAACGTGTAGTAGTTAAAAAACCAGCTAAATAAGATAAGATATTTTAACCAATTACTTTTCAAATTAGTAGAAGAATTAATTTACAACCGTACCGCATCTATATAGGTGCGGTTTTTTTATTGGGTATTATTAATGAATATATTGATTTTTAAAAATTATAAATTTTCATGATATAATATTTGTTAAAAGTTGATTAATGTAAGAAAAAAAGATGTGTAAATTTTAGAAAGGTGTTTTTGTATTATCTTTAAAATATGTACTGAATTTAGAAATCAATCTAGGAGGTAAAAATATCAATGGATGGTAATTCTTCTTGGGATACAAAGGCAAAGTTGGATGCTTTTAATCTAATTGACACAATAGATAAGATACATAGAAAAAATATAGAAAAAAATGAAAATGAGGAACTGTTTTTTTGGGAGGAAGAAAACGCAAAAATTCATATTCGAGAGCGAAAATATAGAAAGCATTTACCAGAAAATGCGACTATGGACGATTATAATATTATTATAGAAAGTATTTTAACGAACGACCCCGATATGAGTTTACATTCGAAAAGTGATAGATATGTATTTGGGAAAACTGATATCAAAAACGGTGAGGATTGGATAGTAATATTAACTAAGGAAAGAAGTGTTATTACTGCCTATAAAACCGATAAACCAGAAGATTATTTTTCACATTTTTCTGCATCCAATGGTTATTTCAAATTAGGAACCTATTATGAACTTGTTAGGGAGCTGGATGAAGAATAATAATACCCACACGTCAATAGACAGTCACTAAGCGGTTGTAGCGGTTGTATTTTGCGAATTAGTAGCTAATTAAATTGCTAATTTACTTTTTTAACCTACTGAAAGTTTTGAATGTTATTTAAAACAATAGAACTGAATTATTTATTAAGACTCTGTAGCATTACACAGAGTCTTTTTATTGAGGTTTGTAATGAAATAATGAAAAAATAAAATTTAATTTTTGTTTTTTAGTATTGTAATACTAAAAAATGAGTAATATAATAAATGCATACTCCAATTAAAGGAAGGAGGGTATAATATGGACTCTGCAATACACAATTTCTGGAATATATTATTTAAACGAGACATTGTAAAAAAAGATGAGTTACTAAGAGAAGCAATCCGAGTGAAGAAAACTCAGCACCTAATTGAAAAACAAAAAATGGATTTTTCACAAGAAGATACTGAATCTCTTTTTGAATTTATGAAAGAGAATACAGAAGATAAATATCTAGGTTACTTTCCTGGGGATAGGGAGTTTTTTGCAGCCCTTTATAGTATTGGTAAAGAACTGCAAATTATCGATTTTGTAATAGAAACTTATAAAAATGATTACTCAGGTACTATAATTGCACCTATCTATTTAACTGATTATTTAAAAAGGTATATTGAGCGAGAAGATTCCAATTCTATCCTAATAAATGAAGCCGAAAAGTTTTTAATGGGATTGGAATTATTAATAAATTCTTCATCAAAACAGAGGTACACATTAACGACTTCTAATTATTTAATGTATGAGATGCTAAAAATTGCATTAATCAAAGAAAAACACATAAAGGTAGTACATTCCTCTTTGTATCTCCCTCTAGAGTTAGAGGATAGGTTTGATGTAATAATATCAATTCCTGCCTTTGGGGGGAAAATTAATGATGTTAAATCATTTATCACTAATGATACTTCAGGTATTGCTACTGAAAATCAGCTTAAATTATTAAAGGAAGATGGAGATTTAGTAGAGATAGTACCCGCTAGCTTTACATTTTCATCTGGCTCTATTTCTAATGTTAGAAGATTGGTCACTGAAAAATTTTATTTAAAGTCCATTTATTCTTTACCTGAAGGTACCTTCCGTCCATATACAGGTATTAAAACTTATATTTTGACCATAAAGAATAGCTTAAATAAGGAACAAATTGAAGTTGGTAAACTAACGTTTAAAGATAAACTTTTGAAAGTTGAAGATTCCAAAACCATTAGAGCCGATATACTAGAAAAGTATGAAGATTGGCGTATTGAATTAATTTTAGCCGAAGATAAAAGTGAGATAAAAAAGTACAATGAGTCAACTGTACCAAAAGTGAAGTTAAATGAAATAGCAGAAGTATTTCGAGGTAAATCAATTATGAAAAATGACCTAAAGCCAGGTGATATTTTTATATTAAACATCTCGAATATAGAAGATGGACAAATTTTACATGAAACAATGGAAACTATCAACGAGGAAGAGAGAAAAGTTAAACGTTATGAACTTATAGAAAATGATTTAGTTATCACTTGCCGTGGAACGGTTAACAAGGTGGCGGTATTCAAGGAGATTAATAAAACTGTAATCGCTTCAGCAAATGTTATTGTTATTCGATTTAAAGAAAAAGTTGCAAGTGAGTATGTTAAAATATTCCTCGAAAGTCCAGTTGGGACTGAGCTAGTTAAGACGTTTCAGCGAGGAACAACAGTTATGAATATAAACCCAAAGGATATTAGTGAAATGGAAATACCAATGGTTGATTATCATAGACAACTTGAATTTGTTAGGAAATATCAAGAGGAATTAGAGCTTTATCAAGAATCGGTTAAGAGAGCTACTGAAAGATGGAATAGTCAAAAACATACAATTTATAACTGTTTAGTATAGGGAGGAAAATAGAAATGTCAAAAACAGCTGCAAATATTGGATACGAAGAAAGACTTTGGACAATGGCAGATAAATTAAGAGGTAGTTTGGATGCTGCTGAATATAAGCATGTGGTACTTGGATTATTGTTTTTAAAATATGTTTCGGATGCTTTTGAAGAGGAATACGAGGAACTATCTAAAGAAGAATATGCAGACCCTGAAGACCGTGATGAATACCTAGCTTCAAATGTGTTCTGGGTTCCTAAAGAAGCACGTTGGTCTCATATTAAGGAAAATGCAAAGAAACCCGAGATTGGACTAATAATTGATAGTGCAATGGTTGCGATTGAGAAAGAAAATAAATCACTAAAAGGCGTTCTCCCAAAAGATTATGCTAGACCTTCATTAGATAAGACCAGACTAGGGGAAGTTATCGACCTTTTTTCTTTTAAAGTAGGAGATAAAGAAAGTCGTTCTAACGATGTCTTAGGAAGAGTATACGAGTATTTTCTTAGTAAGTTTGCAAGTGCAGAAGGTAAAAATGGTGGAGAATTCTACACTCCTAATTCTGTTGTGCAATTGCTTGTTGAAATGATTCAACCTTATAAAGGGAGAATTTATGACCCTTGTTGTGGTTCTGGCGGTATGTTTGTACAGAGTGAAAAGTTTGTTGAATCACATCAAGGGAAAATTGGGGATATTGCCGTTTACGGACAAGAATCAAATCACACAACCTGGAGATTAGCAAAGATGAACCTTGCAATCAGGGGAATCGACAGCAACTTAGGGGAACAAAATGCTGATACTTTTCATAATGATTTACACAAAGGATTAAAAGCAGATTACATTCTTGCAAATCCTCCATTTAACATTAGTGAATGGGGAGGAGAACGTTTAACTGAAGATGTTCGATGGGCTTTCGGAACACCACCAACGGGTAATGCTAACTATGCCTGGATTCAGCATATTGTTTCTAAACTTGCTCCGAGTGGCACAGCTGGTTTTATATTAGCGAACGGCTCTATGTCTTCCAGCCATACTAGTGAATCTGAAATAAGAAAAAATATAATTAATGCAGATTTAGTGGATGCCATAGTTATATTACCTGAACAATTATTTTATTCCACACCAATTCCAGTATGTCTATGGATTTTATCAAAGAATAAACAAGCAAAAGGATTTAGAAATCGTAAGAATGAAGTTTTATTTATAGATGCAAGAAAAATGGGTTATATGGCTGACCGTACACATAGAGAATTAAGTGAAGAGGATATTAAGAAAATATCTGAAACTTATCAATCATGGAAAGGTCTTTCAGAGAATTATCAGGATATAATTGGGTTCTGTAAATCTGCTAACCTTAAAGAAATTGAAGAACATGAATTTGTATTAACTCCTGGTAGATATGTTGGAATAGCAAAATCTGAGGATAATGATGAACGTTATGAGGATAAAATGAAACGTTTAACAGAAGAACTTGCAGAACAAATCTTAAGGTCAAGGAAATTAGAAGATGAAATTATAAAGCGCCTAGGGGGCATTGGTTATGATTTCTAAACAGGTTAATACAGTCTCATTAGGTGATGTTACGGAAATCTTTACAGGTTTTCCCTTCAAAAGCGGACAATTTAATACTGACTTTAAAGGTGTTAAATTAGTAAGAGGTAAGAATGTTAGTAAAGGTTTTCTAAGATGGGGAGAAGATACTCGTTATTGGGAAAATGTAACATCTGAATACGAAAAGTATTTATTAAATGAGAACGATATTGTAATCAGCATGGATGGTTCTTTGGTAGGTAAAAATTATTCGAAAATAAAAAATGAAGAACTACCATTGCTTTTGGTACAACGAGTGGCTTGTTTAAGAGCAAAAACGAATATAAGACAAAATTTTTTATATTACTTAATTGATAATGAGAATTTTATTAATTATGTTGATAGCGTAAAAACTGGCACTTCTGTGCCTCATATTAGTGGAAAACAGATTAAGGATTATAAATTTGTTTTGCCCTCTCTTGAGGTACAAGATGAAATAATAAAGATATTAGAACCGATTTATAAAAAAATAGAATTGAACAAAAAAATGATAGATAATTGGCTTGGAATAATTCAAGCATTATATAAAAATTGGTTTTATGATTTTGAATTTCCAAATAAAGAGGGGCTACCTTATAAAACTTGTGGTGGAGAATTTCAAACTAGCGAAAATGGTCCAGTTCCAATAGGGTGGAAAGCTTGCAATGTCTTTGATGTAATTGAAGAAGTGTCAATTAAGAATAAGGAAAATAATGATTATCCAGTCCTAACTGTCGTAAAAGAAGGGGTATTTGTAGCTTCAGATGAATATTTCTCAAAACAAGTATACAGTAAGGATACAAAAAATTACAAAGTAATAAAAAAGCATGAAGTAGGATTTAATCCGTCCAGAGCAAATATTGGTTCAATTGCAATGTTAAAAGAATTTGAAAGTGGTTTACTTAGTCCGATTTATAAAGTATTTAGAACTAAAAATGAATTACTGCCATTTTATTTTTATAACTATATGAAACAGACGGATTTTATTGAATGGATTAAACATTATTCATCTGGTACTACAAGACAAAACTTCGATATTAAATCATTTAAACACTTTAAGATTAATGTGCCACCGATAGAAATTCAAGAAGAAGCATACAGAATAATTGAGCCAATCGAAAAAAAGGTAAGAGAAAATATACTTCAGATTAATACTCTAGAAGAAATCAGAAAAACAATACTGCCAAAATTATTAGCAGGAGAAATTAATAATTTAATTAGTGTATGAGGATGGGAGGAGGATTAATTTTGTATAACTTTTCAGAAGATGAATTGGAACAAGCAGCCCTTGAATGGTTTGAGGAGATTGGTTACGAAAAACTGTATGGACCAGAAATATCTCCAGGAGGGGACTATCCTGAGCGTGAAGATTATAGTGATGTACTATTAGATGAGCGATTAAAAAGTGCTCTTTCTCGTATCAACAAGAACCTCCCCCAAGATGCTATAGATGAAGCATATCGTAAAATTAAAATACCACAAAGTCCAAGTTTATTGATGAACAATAAAGAATATCAAAAAATGATTACTGATGGAATTGATGTTGAATACAGGACTAATGAAGGTGAATTCAGGACAGAGAAAGTCTGGTTATTTGACTTCAATGATGACTTCAATAATGACTATGCAGTTGTCAACCAGTTAACAATCATCGAAAACGGGATGGATAAAAGACCCGATGTAGTTGTATATATAAATGGAATACCAGTTGCTGTTTTTGAACTGAAAAGTACATCAAATGAAGATGTTGGTATAAGCGAAGCATACAACCAACTCCAGACTTATAAAAAAACAATCCCATCTCTTTTTACTTATAACTCAATCATGATAATAAGCGATGGGTTGAATGCAAGAGCGGGTACTTTAACCTCTGATGAGGAGCGTTTTATGATGTGGAGAACAATAGAGGGGGATGATGTTGCATCTCCTACAATTCCACAACTAGAAGTATTAATAAAAGGTATTTTTGATAAAAGATGGCTTCTTGATATCATAAAACACTTTATATTGTTTCAATCAGATGGAGAAAAAACAATTAAGATTTTGGCTGGATACCATCAGTATCATGCTACAAATAAAGCAATTGATAGTACGAAACGAGCAACATCTGACCAAGGAGATAGAAAAATCGGAGTTGTTTGGCATACTCAAGGTTCTGGAAAGAGCCTATCTATGGTCTTTTACACAGGTAAGTTGGTTCTTGATTTTAATAATCCAACCATAGTTATTATTACAGATAGAAATGATTTAGATGACCAGTTATATGCAACTTTTAGCAAATCGAAAGACTTACTTCGTCAAACTCCAAAACAAGCCGAAGATAGAGCGCACTTAAAAGAGTTGCTTCAAGTTGAATCTGGGGGTATTGTCTTTACTACAATTCATAAGTTTGCTCCAGAAGAAGGGAAAGATTTTCATCCAGTTCTCACTGATAGAAAAAATGTTATTGTAATAGCTGATGAAGCTCATCGTAGTCAATATGGCTTTGGTGCTGATGTAACATCTAATAAGAACAACGATGAAGCAGGAATAAAGTTTGGATATGCAAAGTATATGAGAGATTCACTCCCTAATGCTTCGTATATTGGATTTACTGGCACCCCAGTTGAACTAACTGATAAAAATACGCCAGCTGTTTTTGGTGACTATATCGATATTTACGATATGACTAGGGCTGTCGAAGATGGTACTACAGTGAAAATTTTCTACGAAAGCAGAATTGCAAAAATCGAACTATCCGATGAAGAACGTCCTTTAATTGATGAAACGTATGATGAGATTACGGAATATCAAGAAAATACTCAAAGGGAGAAACTAAAGTCAAAATGGTCTCGACTTGAAGCTTTAGCGGGTTCAGAGAAGAGATTAAAACTAATTGCAAAAGACTTTGTTGCTCACTTTGAAAAGCGACAAGAAGCAATGTTCGGTAAGTCGATGCTTGTAGTAATGTCTCGTCGGATTGCCATTGATTTATATAAAGAAATTATTGCCCTTAGACCTGAATGGCACAGTGATGATGACGATGAAGGTGTTATTAAAATAGTTATGACTGGTTCTTCAAGTGACCCAGAAGAATGGCAACCATTTATTGGGAATAAAAGACGAAGAGAACACCTTGCGAGACGCATGAAGGATAATAATGACCCACTTAAAATTGCTATTGTCCGTGATATGTGGTTAACTGGTTTCGATGTTCCATCAATGAACACGATGTACATCGATAAGCCTATGAAAGGGCATAACTTAATGCAAGCCATAGCCCGTGTTAATCGAGTGTTCCGTGATAAACCAGGAGGATTAATTGTAGATTACATTGGTATTGCGGATTCCTTGAAATCAGCTCTAAGTCAATATACTGAAAGTGACCGAAAAACTGCTGGGGTCGATACAGAAGTTGCTGTCGATATTATGCTTGAAAAATATGATTTGATTAGGGATATATTACATGGTCATGATTATAGTAAGTTCAAAACTGGTAAAGCGACTGATAGAATGCAAGCAATTGTTGAAACGGTTGATTTCATTCTTGGTCATGGTGAGCAGCTTAAGAAAGACTTTATTAAATATGTCACAGAAATGGCTAAAGCGTATGCTTTATGTACCACTGAACCTGAAGCAGAACGATTAAATATTGAATTAGGATTTTTTAAAGCAGTAAAATCAGGTTTAATTAAAATTATAACCCCAGAAAATCAAAAGAGAAAAACTGTTAAACAGCTTGATGTACAACTTAATCAATTAATTTCTAAGTCAATTATATCTGAGGAAGTTGTGGATATTTTAAGTGCAGTTGGTTTAAATAAACCAAACATAGCAATTTTGTCTGATGAATTTTTAGAAGAAGTCAAAGGTTTAAAGCAAAAGAATTTAGCTGTAGAATTACTTAATCGATTACTAAACGGTAAGGTAAAAACTGTTGCTAGAAGAAATTATGTTCAGTCAAAAAAGTTCTCCGAAATGTTGGAACAATCGATTGTTAAATATAACAATCGAGCAATCGAAACCACAAAAATTATTGAAGAATTAATCGGCTTAGCCAAAGAAATGAATGACGCTTTTAAACGTGGCGAAGGAACAGATATGATTGAAGAAGAAGTAGCATTTTATGATGCATTAGCGGCTAACGATACTGCAGTTCAGGTTATGGGTGACGTAGTTTTAAAACAAATTGCTCGTGAGCTTTCTCATTCTATTAAGAATAATATGAACATTGACTGGAGTTTAAGAGAAAGTGTCCGTGCTAAAATGAGGGTAGCAGTAAAACGGTTACTAAAGAAATATGGATATCCACCTGATATGCAAAAACTTGCCATTGAAACTGTTATGAAGCAAGCAGAATTAATGGCTGGAAATGAAGTAAGTATATTAACTGAAGATTCAACATTTTATATGTAAATCACACACCATTTGTATCAGCAGAAGTTTCCTCTATAATTTGGAGGCTTCTGTTTTTATTATAAAATTTTACAAGCAGGTGAATTAGCTTATGGAAGAATCCAATAAATTTAATCAAATCAAAAAGCTAAGAAAAAAAGCGGAAAATTCAAGGAATGCATATTTTATGTTATCCAAAAAATATAAATTATCTAGTAGTCTATTACACTTTTTCATATTAATAGGTTCAACAGTAGTTGCCATATTAACTTTCGCTAATTATGATGTATTTTTACCCCTAATAAAAAGCATAACAGACCCTGTTTATAAGTTATTTATCGGATTATTAGCCTCAATGGTCTTTATATTTACAGTCGTAGAAGAATTCTTGAGCTTATCAAAAAAAGCTTCTGAATATGAAAGTGCTGGAAAGCAATTAACATCGTTTATTCGTTACGCTGATTCTATTGAAAAACGGACAAATGTGACTGATGAAGAAATTGACCATTTAACCCTACATTACACATTGATATGTGAGACGACACCTACGATACCTGATAAGTATTTTCTAAAAGCGAAAAGGCATCTTTATAGAAAAATCGAGATTAGTAAGGCTCTAGAGCACAATCCCCATTTGATTATATGGTTTCACAATTTTAAGAAGATGTTATTAGAACTAAAAAAGCCAATAATGAATGAGGGTAGTAATGGGAAAATTGATGAGAAACAGTAATTCTATCTTGGTATTGCTTAGTGGAGGAATAGATTCTACTGCATTGCTAGAATACTATCTTTCAAAAAAGTATGAAGTCTCTGCACTATTTTTTGATTATGGTCAACCAAGTTGTAAAAAAGAAAGTCAAGTGGCTCAAGAAATATGTCGACACTATGAAATTGATTTAATTGAAGCAAAGATGGGGTTCCCTCTAAAGAATAACAATGGTGAATTCGTAGGAAGAAACGCATTATTTATCGTAGTAGCCCTGAGTTTCCTTCCTTCAAATTATTCAAAGATTGCAATAGGGATTCATACTGGAACTTCATATTACGATTGTTCTCAAACGTTCGTGGAAGATTGCCAAAGATTAATAGATGGTTATTTTAGTGGTACAGTTTTATTGGAGGTTCCTTTTCTACAGTATTCAAAGGAACAAATAATCGATTACTGCATTCAAAAATCTATCCCTATTTCCCTTACTTATAGTTGTGAACTAGGTCATGAGGGGAATTGTGGAAAATGTTTATCGTGCAAAGATAGGAGGAGGTTCCTGAGTGAGTAATTTCTTATGTAAGGAAAGAATAGTAAATGAAATTAAGGCTACAACCCCAATTCTAATACCGTCTTTTTCAAGTAAAGGTATAAGAGATTTTTCTGAAATTTTTTATAATCTTAAAGACTATTTATCAGATGTTACACTTTTTAGTTCTTATGATTTATATCATAAATTAATCGATAGTAAACAGATATATGAAACAGAATTACTTTTTATTGATAGTGGTGGTTACGAAGCAGCAATTGAACCAGATTTATCAGAGGTTTATGGAATGGCGCATAAACCGCTTGAATGGAATGAAGAGTATTATTTAAAGCAAATCGAATGTATCGAACCAATGACTGAAATAGTATTAGTTAATTACGATTACATGGGATTACCATTAATAGAACAAATAAATAAAGCAAGTACTATCTTTAATAAATTTACTTCGTTTGCCAGTGATTTTTTAATTAAAGCAGAAAACGGAGAAGGAAAAATAAATGTTGAAAGCGTTATTAGTAATATAAATAAGCTATCTTCATTTTCAATACTTGGTTTCACTGAAAAGGAGTTAGGTTTTTCGGTCATTGAAAGGTGCAAGAATATATACAAAATCAGGAAAGCACTTGACGATAAAGGTTTAAATCAACCTATTCATATATTTGGTTGCTTAGACCCTCTAAACATTATCGTATATTTTTTGTGTGGAGCAGATATTTTTGATGGGTTATCATGGTTAAGATATGGTTTTAAAGATAACATTCCCGTTTATTTTAATAGCTATGCTATTACTAGTGGAAAGTGGAATTTAAGAACCGAAGACCTAAAAATGAGCATTTATTTGGATAACATAAAAACTTTAAATAAACTAAAACATAGTATGAAATTATTCACAAAAGTAAAGGATTTGTCTGTTTTTGAATTGGATGAAATGACTCAAATAGAGATAACTAAAATGATAGATTTAGTGAAGGAGGAGATGTAATTGGGTGGCAGTGGAGGATGGTATGTTCCAGGACAAAGTTTATCGGATTTATTAAAAGACCAAGCAATGCAGCAGCAAAAAGAGAATGAAAGAGCAATTAACGATTATCTTCAATCACTTTTAGCAGAGTTAAATAATCGTGATACTAAGCAGGTTCAACTTCATTTGAATACATTAATAAATGCTATTGAAAAGGACATTGATGGAACGGTTGACCTTTTATTTGGTGGCTCTATGAGTAAGCATACCTATGCACAAGGATTAAGTGATGTGGACATGTTAGTTAGAATTAATAATAGTGAACTTGCAAACTCAAAACCTCAGGAGGTACTAGATTATTTTGTTAGGCAAATCCAGAGTAGGCTCCCAAGAACTGAAGTGAAAAAAGGTGACCTAGCAGTTACAGTTAAATTCAAAAGTGGTTATGAAATTCAATTATTACCCAGTATTAAGACAGCTACTGGATATAAAATTGCAAAACCTGGCATTAATGAATGGAGTAACGTTATAAAGCCTAGGAGATTTGCTGAAAAGCTTACCAGTGTAAATAAGTCGAACGGTGGTAAAGTTATTCCAATGATTAAGCTATTTAAGAGTATTAATGACCAGTTCCCAAAGAAGAGCCAACTTTCTGGTTATCATATTGAATCACTTGCAATAGAAGCATTTAAAAGTAACCAAACCTTTCCTAAAACTGTTAAAGAAGCACTTCAAAAATTTTGTCAACATTCCAGGTCAGCTGTATTAAGTCCTATAAAAGATAGTACTGGTCAATCTCTACATGTAGATGATTACTTAGGAGTAAAAGACAGTATTAGTAGACAAAGAGTAAGTAATAATTTCAGAATATTAGAAAAGAAGCTAAATAATGCAAGTTCAATTGACGAATGGAAAGATATACTTGGGAAATGAATCATATTTAGTTTTGGGAGCGTAATAATGGAAATAAATGAGTTGATTTATGGAACGATTGAAGAAAGAATGAATCACATTCTAAATACTTCTTGGAGTGTTTTTATAGCCCATTGTTTAGAAGGTAGAGCTATTTTGAATAAAGAAGCATCATTTCAACATCATTTTGCAAATATCCTACAACGTGTTGGTTCACTTTATTGCTTTTCTAAGAAAGAAATATTTCATGTTGATTTAGAGTATACGGTAAAGAAACAAGTAGGTTTTGTGAGAAAAGCAGAAATCGATATAATTTGTGAGTTAGTTAACTTTGAAAATAATAATGGTGTTAAAGCAGCGATTGAACTAAAACACACTATAAAACCAGGGGATGCAACTGATATAGGAAGAATCAATTCTTATCAAGATATCTATAGATTGGAAAAGCTAAAAGAGTTGGAGCATGAGGGGTTTTCGATATGTAAGTTTTATATGCTCGCTAATCGAGTAGCTTATACAAATATTAGCCCTCCAAATACTTCTGGAGAAGACTTTCCAACTTATAGAGGATATACTATTGAACCCAAGAAGGTTTATAAGACAATACATTCAAAGGTTGGAAAAGATATAGAGCTTATTTTTAATAACTCATATAAATTTAATTGGGATATTTACGAGCAGCCAAAACGATTATATTTTCTTTCAGTAGATGTATGATTAAATTTTATAGATAGTAGATGGACCACAGTGCTCCTCGTAATAATTTATTATTAGAATTATCAATAGGAGAGATAATATTTGTATATTGATAACGTACGTAATTACTTAAAAAAAATGAATGAACCTTTAATTAATGATTTATCATTAATTATGTATTCAAAAATAAAGAGCAAATATACTTTTTCTATGAAGCCATCTGAAATTATCAAAAGTATTGACCGTTTTAAATATGGCGGGGAAATGTCATTAAAATATTTTGAAATATTATTAGAGAGTTTAGATGTTTTATATGATAAAGGAGTTGAAAATATACTCTTCGCAAAGAATAGTTCCCTTAATCCAACTTGGAGAGATATGTTATACGTTTCATTAGATAAAAAGCGGGTTTCAGATGATTTAAAAACAATGTTTGAAGATGAAAAAATTAGGGAAGAAGCAGTAGATATCTTTGTAAAACTAATGAAGTACTTAATTAACACCGATAGAGATATTTTTCTTAAAAATATAAGGACTATACGAGATTTAATAAATATTAGAAAGGGAGACTAATCCCTCATACTAATATAGAAATAAAATCTTGATATATTAAAACAAATGAATACGAAAAAAAAGACTGTTAAATTATTTAATAATTTTGCAGTCTTTTCTTTTAGAATGACTAATAAAATTAAGTATTTAGTTAAGGTTGAATATAATCTACATTATTTGTCTATATTTAAATAATGGTAAAATATAAACAACGAAAATTTATTAAGGAAATTTTGCTATTCCATATTTTAAAGGTTCAATGGTGGATTGAATATTTTCTATAAATTAAAAAGAAATAAAAAAAGAAATGAAAAAAGAAATTTAAAAAATTTAAACAAATTAATGATTTTTTTATCTTAAATTCACGAGTCGAAGGCTTTAATATCTTTTTAAATAGATATAAGATAATTTTTAAATAATGTAGATGAGTGGTGTTAATGAGTGGCAAAACATAAAAATTCCTGGACGGAAGAAAGAATTAAAAAAAAAATTAAAGAGGGCAAAGGAACAGGAGAGGGTATTAATTATAAACCTTGGTTAACCATTCAAGACTTCCCCTCTAAAGGCCTTGTTACGAGAACCGTTGGATGGAAAACAAACCGAATTCATCATTTCTTTTCAAAGCTAGAAAGAGATTACTTTTATTTATGTGAATGGGATGAAAAAATTATTGATATCAGAGAACAATTCCCGCTTCACAGAGAGGATACTTTGAAAATAGCATCTGACAAAAATATTAAACACCCGTTATGCCCAATTAATCAGATACCAATAGTCATGACGACTGATTTTATTTTGACTGTTAATACATCTAAAGGTATAAAGACTTTCGCTCGTACAATCAAACCATCAAAGGAACTTGATAACAATCGTATTATAGAAAAGTTTGAAATCGAAAGGTTTTACTGGAAACAAAGGGGAGTGGATTGGGGTATTGTTACGGAAAAGGAAATCTCCAAGCAATTAGTAACAAACATAGAATGGGTGTACAGTGCCTTTTTTTTATATGAAGAATTATCTTCATCGTCATATCAATCTCTGTTATCTGAGTTAAAAATTTTAATACAAAATGACCAGAAGACTTTAATTGAGATATTTACCAATATGGATATTGATTGGTCACTTGAAAGAGGAACAGCACTTTATCTCTTTAAACACCTAATTGCAAATCAAGAAATTATCATTAATATGGAGCAACCAAAAAGTTAATAAGATTAAATTAAGTATAAACCAAAAAAATAATATAGGAGCAAGTTAGATGTTTGTTTCAAATGAAATAATTTCCTTTAAAGGTGCGGATGGTGAAAGTTTTAGAGAACGAATACTCTGGATTGACGAAGATTACGTCATTTGCTACACAATAAATTTAAATGATAATAATGCACTTCCAATAAAACGAAAAATTTCTGATTTGGAGCAATTATTAATCGAAAAAATTTTAACGAGCAAAAATAAGGACCCATACTTTTATATTTATGAACAAGAGGAACAAATACCTGAAAGACATAAAGAAATACGAGATGAAAGATGGAAAATTATCGAAACCATGTGTCTGATGGAACCAGAAGTTTATGAAAAAAGTAAAAGAGGTAGTTTAATACAACAAACGGTGAAGAACACTGGGAAAAGTAAGAAAGTAATCTATGATTATTTACGACAATTTTGGGTTAGGGGTAAGGTTAAAAATACTTTATTACCTGATTACCGTAATTCAGGTAATAGAGGTAAAGAACGGATACTTAATTCAAATAAAACAGGGAGACCAAGGAAGTTTGAAACGATTCAAGGTGTAGGTATCAATGTAGATGAAGAATTAAAACGTATTTTTAATATTAGTATTAAAAAATTTTATCATACTACAAAACAAAATTCATTAACTGTTGCTTATAAACTAATGATTGCAGAATATTTTGCCGATGATTATAGATATGAAAATGGTGTGAAGTTACCTATTTTAAAAGATAAGGGTCTTTTGCCGACTTTTAGGCAATTTGAATATTGGTATAAAAAAACGTATTCCAATGAAGAAAAAATTCGTAAAAGGAAGGGAGACAGAAGATATGAATTACAGCACCGTGCAGTATTAGGTACTTCTGTTGGAGTAATGTACGGACCAGGTACTAAATTTCAAATAGACGCAACAATTGCTGACGTATATTTAGTTAGTAAATATAATCGTAATTGGATAATTGGAAGACCAATTATTTATGTTGTTATAGATGTATTTAGTCGAATGGTAACAGGTTTATATGTTGGTTTAGAAGGACCTTCATGGTTAGGGGCTTGTATGGCTTTAGCCAATGCCGCTAGCGATAAAGTCGCATACTGTAAAGAGTTTAATATTGATATTGAACCAGAAGAGTGGAATACAAATTTTTTACCAAGAACATTACTTGCTGATAGAGGTGAACTTGAAGGATATGATGTGGAGCGTATTGTTAATGCATTTAGTATAAATGTAGAAAATACTCCACCTTATCGTGCAGATTGGAAGGGAATTGTAGAGCAACATTTTCGTACAATTAATAGAAAAGTAAAACCGTTTTTACCAGGAGAAGTAGTTAAAGATTTACGTGTTAGAGGAGATAAGGATTATCGTATCGAAGCTACTCTAAATCTCGAAGAATTCACACAAATAATAATTGAATGCGTGTTATATCATAATAATTCACATTGGTTAAAGAATTATAATTGTGAAGAAATGATGTTGACTGACGAAGTAAAACTAATTCCAAGAGAGATATGGAATTGGGGGATTAAGAACCGTTCAGGATTTCTTCGAACTTTTAGTGAGGACATTGTAAAACTACACTTATTACCTGGTGGAAATGCAACAGTTAGTTTTAAAGGGATAGAATTTAAGGGGATGAGGTATTCGTGTGAAAGAGCTATAAAGGAAAGATGGTTTAATGAAGCTAGAGATAGAAGTTGGAAAGTTAAGGTTTCATATGACCCTCGTAATATGAACAAAATATACATACATGTTGATGACGGAAACGGCTATGAGATATGTACTTTATTGGAACATCAAATGAAGTATAAAGACCTTTTCCTTCATGATGTAGAATATCTTCAATTGTACGAAGAATATAATGCAAAATCTTATGCCAGTTATGAATTGCAAGAAGAAGTCAATTTGCAAGCTGAAATTTCAACAATAGTAAATAATGCAAAAAGTAAAATGAAAAATGAGAAAGAACAAATTAGTAATAACAAACGTATTAAGGGAATAAGAGCGAATCGTGCACTTGAAAAAGAAGCAAGAAGAGTCGAAGAGGCATTTATTTTATCTAATCATGAAGAAGAAAGTCAATTAGATACTATACATAGCGATTCTTTAGAAGATAGTAACACCAAAAATCATTTAAATAAAATGGATTTATTACGTCAGAAGCAAAAGGAGATGAAAGAATTTGCTAAACGAAAATCTAAATTATTTTAAAAAAATTAATATAATCAATGCGGAGTATTCAGAACAATTATTACCTGAATACCAAGGAAATCCACTAATTGAGTCATTACCTCCAATACTTACTGAAGAAGAGTTTATCCAATATAGTACAGTTTTCCCAGCTTATAATAATAAAGAATGTGAGTTAGACAATAGCTATAGATTTCATTGTATTCAAAGATTGTTTCAATATTTTCAACCCTTTGAAGTACATATTGATTTAGAACAAAGGATTTCACGTGCTATTAGACAAGGTTATATTACAAGAAATCCATTTAATGTTAAACAAGTTAAACAAATGAATGATAGTTACAAAGCACTAAAACTTGGATTATTTTTAGAAAATTATGAAGGGCCTATGACTAGAACAGCAACAGGTTTTACTATAATTGGTTTTTCAGGAATTGGAAAAACGACAGCAATTGAAAAGGTGTTGTCATTATATCCACAATGCATTTTACACAAAAATTTTAGAGGGGAAATATTTCATTTTTTGCAAATTTCTTGGTTAAAGCTAGATTGTCCGTTTGATGGCTCGATAAAAGGTCTTTGTATGAGCTTCTTTTCAGAAATTGACCGTTTAATTGGAACGAACTATTTTTCTAAACTTAAGTCGAGGAATAACTCAATAGACGTATTATTACAATATATGATACATTTAGCAAATTTACATGCGATTGGTTTAATTATAATAGATGAAATTCAGCATTTGAATTTGAGTAAAAGTGGTGGCTCGGAAAAAATGTTGAATTTTTTCGTAACACTCGTGAATACAATTGGCATCCCTGTGATAATGGTTGGAACTAATAAGGCTATTCGAATATTACAAAGTCAATTTAGACAAGCACGTCGTGGAAGTGGACAAGGCGATATGGTTTGGAATCAAATGCCTAAGAATGAGATGTGGGATTTGTTTATAGAAGGTATGTGGGATTACCAATGGACGAAAGAATTTACTCCACTAACCAATAATATTAATTCAATCTTATATGAGGAAAGTCAAGGTATTATAGATATTGCAAAGAAGCTATTTATGATTACACAATTGCAAGCCATTAGTGCTGATATAGAAAAAATAACACCGAGTCTAATAGAAAAAGTGGCAAAAGAAAATTTAAAATTAGTTAAACCTATGTTAAAAGCACTAAAATCTGGTATACCAAGTGAAATAGCAAAATATGATGATATCCAACCTATAGATATGGAAGAACAGATAGTAAAATTTAAAGCGTCTATAGATGTACATGAAAAAATTCGATTACAAAAAAAATTGCAAGAAAATAAAAGGAACATACAACAAAAATCTTTCTTAGAAGAGATTATGTTATTTTTATTATCATTTGAAGTAGACCCAAAAAAAGCAGAAGTACTTGCAGCTAAAATATTAAATAATCATAGTGAAGACGAGTCTTTTTCATTAGTAGATGTTAAAAAGGAAGCTATGAGATTATTATTTAGTGAAGAAAATAAAAAGAAGAATAATACAAAGGTTAAGAATTCAGCCTCAAATAAAGAGATTAAAGAAAATATTCTTTGCTATTTGGCTGACCGTGCAAAGAAGAACAAAAAATCAGTTTATGAGGAACTTTTACAAAGTGGTTATATCAAGGGAAAAATTGATTATACAGGAGAAATAGATGATATTAACATTTCCAACACCTTATCCAGATGAATTGTTATATAGTGTACTTGCTCGGTATCACGTAAGAATGGGGAATATTAGTCCTAAACGAACTATAGAAGAAATATATGGTAAACGTACTATACGTTCAGTACTAGATTTGCCTTGCAATTTACAACTTCTTGAAAAACGTTTAAATAATCGTCATTTAACAAGTGATTTTTTTATTTACAATAATACATTATTTCCATACTACAATGCTTTTTTTTTGCCTAAGCAAGCTGAAAAAATACTGGATTTGATGAAAAGTGAGTTCGGAGAACGGGTTCATTCTACTTCTGGAATTACTGCGAGCAATATTAGTAGGAAAGAATTTTTTATGCATTGTGAAAAATGTTGTAAAGACGACATTGAAAAATACGGTGAAACTTTTTGGCATAGAACACACCAACTACCAGGTGTATTTATATGCTATAAGCATGATATACCGTTGTTTAGTACGAATGTTTCAACTAAATCTCCAAACCAGCATGAATATATCAATGCTTCATATGAATCCGTGATAAGAGATGGAATTAAAATCAATATAAATGAAAAAGATGTTCCACACTTAATGCTAATTTCGAAATTATCATATCAGTTACTTCATGGAAACTTCCAGCAAAACAAAAATACACATTTACAAAATTTTTATAAAAAATGCCTTAAAGAGGAGGGGCTGTGTAGTCCGTCAGGATATGTTCAACGAGAAAAAGTTTATAATTTATTTCGAACTACTTTTTCCAATTCACTTCTTGAAATGATACAATCTGAAGTTAATTTGGAAGGAACAAACTGGTTAACAATGATTTTCCAAAAACATCGTAAATCCTTTCATCCGCTTAGACATTTACTTATAATAATATTATTTGGAAAAGAATTGAATAGATACTTCTATGGAAAAGAAAATTATGTTCCTTTTGGTATTGGTCCATGGTATTGTTTAAATCCAGTCTGTCCAAATTATCTTACACCAGTAATTACTGACTTGAAGATAAACAGTTGTCATGATACTAAAAGACCAGTCGGTACTTTTACATGTAATTGTGGATTTGTATATTCTCGTAGAGGACCTGATACTTGTTTAGAAGATAAATATAAATTAGGAAGAATTCTAAAGTACGGTACAATTTGGAACAGTACTTTAGAACAAATGATATCTGAAGGTCGGACTTTAACAAGCATATCTGAAAAATTGAAGTGTGACCCTTTAACAGTGAAACGAAAAGCAGTACAGTTAAACATCCCTATTAAATGGAAAGTATTTTCTACGAAAAAAAACAACAATACCCCTTCAGGGCATCATGATAACAAGCTAATGAAAAGACGTAACGAATGGTTAGATTTTCAAGAAAAATACCCTGAATTGTCTAAAACGGAACTACGCAAATTATGTCCTTCATTATTCATTTATCTATATAGACATGACCGAATGTGGATTGATGAAAATTCCCCGAAGTTAAAAAAAAATAAACCTGTAAACAATAGAGTAAATTGGGAAAAACGAGACGATTGTATTCTAATGCAGGTAAAGATTATTATTCAAGAATGGGATAACGACAAAAAAAAACTAACACGTATATCTTTACATAGAATTGGGATAAAACTTAATAAATTAAGTCTTCTTCAAAAAAATGGAGATAAACTTCCAAAAACGATGGCATATATTAATAATTGTATCGAGAATATAGAAGATTTTCAGCTACGAAGAGTGAGGTTTTTAGCTCAACAAATGAAAATTAATGAGGAATCGATTTTGGAGTGGAAATTAATCCGTAAAGCGGGACTGAGAAACAATGTGTCAGAAAAAGTAATAGATTTGGTTCGTGAGCTGTCAGAATAAAATTGTACTAGTTACTAACTTTGTTTGTAAGCATAAATAATATTTAGTTACCAACTTTGTTTTCCGTGTATTGTTTAACACAACGGTAGAATGCGGGTTTCGTGTTTTCAAAGTTACCAACTTTGTTTGTTATTAACACTGATCAGGGAGTGTAAAATGATGACTAAATTTAACGATGAAAATATCATCCCTACAAAAGACGATTTTCACGTTAGTGAAGTTGATGAGCGTGTTGTAATAAGAAAACCAATTAAATAACTTTCAATTTAAAATACAGGGGACTAGTGGTGCTAACCATTAGTCCTTTTTTTATTTTGAACATGATCATACAGACAAACTAAACTTCTGTAGTTTTATAAAAAACAAAAATTTAACGAAACTAAGTTAATCAATTGAGGCCTTCAAATAAGATTTACGAAAAAAAAGATAGGTAAGCAGATAATAATCTGTTACCTATCTTTTTTTTGATCAAAATTAATTTTTCGTTTTCACTATAATTTCACCATATTTTATTAGAATTCAATTTATTAAGAAATGAGAGGAGGGAAATAACATGAATAAAAGAGTAAAGAGAATTTTTACATGGGTCTCTATTACTGCAGTTTTTGTTTTAGGGGTACATTTTTTTCTTAGATTACTAGGTGGTTTTCATGAAAGACGTTTTGCTGATCAACATTCAATGTTCATGGATAGAGGCGGTCGAAACGAATTTAGATCACATCAGATGATGCATGGCCCACACCATTTTCATGATTTTTCTTGGATTGGTTTAGTATTATTCCTTTTAATCGCATTTGCGGTAGTGACTTTTATCTTTAAAAAGTTAGTTAAAAAGGGACAAGCTAGCCAGGTTAATCAAATTTCATTAGATACAACTAGTTTTAACACACCTATAAACAGAACAAACGCAGATTTATTGGATAAATGGGAAAAAAATCTATTATCAAAAAAGGAGAATAATTAAAATGGGTATTTTTAAAAGAATGAAATCAATATCGTTGGCTAAAGTGAACGGAGCATTAGATGGTTTAGAAGATCCAATCTCAATGTTAAATCAATATATTAGAGAAATGGAAGAAGATCTTTTGAAAGGTCAGGAAGCACTCTCTCGTCAAATCTATCTAGAGAATAAGCAAAAAGCATTGATTTTAGAGACAGAAGGGCTGGTAAACAAAAGAAGTGGACAAGCTAAGCTCGCAGTTGAAAATGGAGAGGATTCCATTGCAAAACTGGCAATACAGGAAAAACTTGTTCATGAAAAACAGCTAAGCCTATATACAGAGCAGTTAAATACAATTCAAAATCAAACTCAGTCACTTTATGAAAAATTAGATGAACTGAAAGGAAAATATGATGAATTTCTGCATAAGAGACTGTTACTAGTTTCTAGAGCAAATATTGCAAAATCAATTAAACAAATTCAACAAACATCTGTTTCATTTAATTCAGAAACAATTGCAAATGGAATCTCGCGTGCTGAAGATCGAATACTTATGATGGAAGCAGAAGTACAAGCTCAAATTAAATTTGCATATCATAATAACCAATCTATTGGATATAAAGATAACGTAATGAGTGATGAAATAGAAGAAGAGCTACAAAAGCTAAAGCAGCATGCTGTGGAAACTGCGTAAGGTCATGACCTAAAAAAATTTCGGGGAGCACCGTATTAAATTAACGGGTGCTTCCTTTTATTTTATAATTGATTTGAAAATGGAAAAGATGAAGAAGACAACTGAATATAGAGATACGTATATAAAACGAGGGAGTAATATTGATGATGAATATACTAGTAGCTGAAGATGATTTGAAACTTGGTGAGCTAATCAGTTATATGTTAAAGAAAAAAGCAGGTTATAAAGTGGAGTGGGTTACAGAGGGAGAAGAAGCTTACTATTACGCTACGAACACCCATTATGATGTCTTAATATTAGATTGGATGATGCCAGGGGGAACAGGAATAGAAGTGTGTCGTAGGTTACGTAAAGAAGGATATTCAGGAGCGATTCTAATCCTTACAGCTAAAGACGCCCTAGAGGACCGCATTGTAGGACTGGACTCAGGAGCTGATGATTACTTAGTTAAACCTTTTGAAATTGATGAGCTACTAGCTCGATTAAGAGCACTTTCTAGGCGTAATTATGCTCCTATTTTAGAGGAAGAAATTATTATAAGTGATATGATTCTAAATCGTACAAGCCAATCAATCAGAGGTGGAGACACTGAAATACAATTAAGCCCTCGCGAATTTCAATTAGTTGATTTTTTAATACAGAATAAAGGGCAAGTATTACCTCGTGAAATTATTTTGGAGCGGGTATGGGGTTTTGATTCAGATGTTGCAATGAAAACGATTGATGCTACTGTTAAACTTCTTCGAAAGAAACTAGATTTGCTTGGTAAACAAGATTTGCTACAAAGCATTAGAGGGGTAGGATATAAATTTGATAACTAATCTTATTTCTTCTTTACGTGATTTCCGAAATCGTGGAGGAAGAGATGTTTTTAAGCGTACGCAAAATCGCCTAACAGTACTATATAGCGGACTTGTTATGCTATTTCTAATTATATTCATCATCATAGTCTTTGTAGTGTTATATGTAGTCTTAATGAGTGATCAAAGACGTACAGTGGAATCATTGGCTAGTCAAGAAGCAAAGATTATCGAAAACTATATGATTCAAAATCAACAAGAAAACCTCCACGGCGATAATCAAGATGTAGTTTTAGCAGGTGTCGATCAATTTTTTTATTATGTAGTTAATCCAAATGGAGAATTAATAATGGGACAGGAGGATATCCCACAAATAAGGTCTAGGCTGTTTGGACAAATAAAAGATTGGATTCCAAAAGAAAATGAAACCCGAAAGGTAAAAATAAAATTAGAACATGAAGAGTTTGAAAACGACATGAGAAAATTCCATGATCATGATATTCATGTTCCTTCAAATCGAAAAGAAATTTGGTTGATGGTATCAAGTAAACCACTATTTTATAAAGGAAATTTCATCGGTACAATTTATGTTGGAAAAGATATTTCGGATATTTATCATTTATTCAAATTTGTTGTCATTATACTAGTTGGCTTAACAATCGTATTTTCTGGAGTTGCACTTTATATCAGTTTTTTTATGTCAAAGAAAGCGATGATCCCTATCTTTAAATCATTTAACCGACAGCGAGAATTTGTTGCAGATGCTTCTCATGAATTAAGAACACCATTAAGCGTTTTATTATCGTCGATCGATGCAATGGAAATGACAATCGATATAGAGAAAGATGATTTTTCTCGAAAGCTTTTATTTAATATGAAAGACGAAGTAAAAAGGATGACAAACTTAGTCAGCGGATTATTAACATTAGCTCGTTCAGACTCGGATCAAGTTGAAATTAAATTAGAGAAGTTTGAATTTCGTTCCATTGCAGAAAAGGCGCTTGTATCTCTACAACCGTTAGCAGCATCAAAACAAATTAATTTAAACTTAATTGCTCCAGAGAAGGTAATCGCTGTGGGAGACTCTGAAAAGTTATCACAGCTTTTATATATATTAATAGATAATGGGATTAAGTATACGCCTATTGGAGGAGAGGTTCAGTTAGTTCTTTCGGATAAAGAAAATGAACTATGTATCCAAGTAACTGATACAGGTATTGGAATTAAACCTGAAGACCATGCACGAATATTTGACCGTTTTTATCGGTCTGATAAATCAAGATCTAGACAAATTGGTAGCCATGGTTTAGGCTTGGCGATTGCAAAATGGATCGTGGAAATTCATAATGGAACTATTCAAGTAAATAGTGAAGTTGGAAAAGGAAGTACGTTTACTATTCGGATTCCAACTTCTAATATGAATAGTAAAAAGGCATAAGCCACAAGAGTAGAATAACCGATAAAAAGAAGTGGAAAATAAAAAAGGTTAAATTTGAATGAATTCGTTTCCTATTGTTTTAAAAGAACAATTGCCGAAATTAGAAATCCATTTTTCCTAAAAGAGAGGAATGTTGACGTTGAAAATTGCTTTCATTGCACACGATCAAAAGAAAAAAGAATTAGTAAATTTTGCAATGGCATATGAATCTATTTTATCTAAACATGAATTATATTCAACAGGAACAACAGGAACAAAAATAATGGAAAATACAAATTTAAAAATACATCGATTTAATTCTGGACCACTTGGGGGAGACCAGGAAATAGGTGCCTTAATAGCGAAGAATTTGATGGATATTGTTATCTTTTTTCGAGATCCACTTACAGCGCAACCACATGAACCTGATATTTTGGCTTTAATTCGTTTATGTGATGTTTACTCGATTCCTTTAGCAACGAACATGGGTACAGCAGAAATTTTAATTCATGGTTTAGAGCGAGGGGACTTAAAGTGGAGAAACATCGTACATGATAAACAAATTCGAGAAAGCAATAAATCTTAAAAAAGATGTAATAATCGAATAATTAACTTTGATGAAGGAAAAAGTAATGCTAGTTCAGTTAAAAAGGAGGTTTATGATGGATAATCAAGATTTTGGACATACACATGATACAGGTGAAACAGTAAAGATTACGGGCTATTATACTGATAAAGACGGGGAGCATATTGAATTAAAAGCAGGACAAAAATTCCCTAATTGCCCTTCATCAGGAAAGCCAACTAAATGGAGACACGGACGTTAAAATTAGATTTTAAAGTAAAAAAGATTGTACTTAAATACATAGTACAATCTTTTTTTACTGAACTGATACGCTATACATTAGTCCAAGATACATTGTAAACAAAAAGCAAAGACTAAATGCAATTGATAACATGATTTTTGTCTTTTTCATAAAGCTGATGACCAATAACACTAGGAAGATGATCGACATACTGATTAACATCATTCCTTCAAATGTGAAAGTAAAAGCTATTCTAATAGGTAAGTTAATATCAATCCCCATAATCCATTCAATCCACTTAGACGGACCCTCATTTTGCAAAGTTAAATTAATATTATGCGGAGGAGATTTGGTACCCATAATAGCTGTAAAAAAGAACACAATTATAATGGTAATATATTCTGCCTTTAACCAACTACGAATATTACTTGAAGGGTCTTCAGCGGACTTTCTCATTAGTACACCATTGAAAAAAGCAAAAAACAATACTGGAATGATGCTGATGTGCTTCAAGACTAACATCTGTCCATAAGGAAGTAACCAAGCATTCGTATAGTCTTTTAATTTAACGACTTCTAGCATTAAGACTACACCACTAATAAAAATAATAACGACACATATGATGGCTAAAGGTGTAAACCATTTTAAGAATCTACCATAGTTATTAGTATCCTTTGCTAGCCAAGTGACATTAAATAGAATTCCACTCCAAATAGAAACCATTAGGAAATGACTACTTTGAAAGATAAAACCCGTCCAAAAATTCATAGAGGTTATATGACCTGCGTAACCGATACTTAAAATCATCATGAATAACCAAAAGAAATTAAAAAACCTTTTGCCATCACTATAAATATTAATGACAAGCATAATGGCAAACATACTCGAGTAAATCCATGCATTACCTACAGCTGTTTTTATGAAAACAGAATAAATGGCTGTTTTAAGATGAACATCATCTAGGAAAAAAGTAATAATTCGTAGAGCAGGGAATAGTGAAAAGAATAATATGCCGACAATAACCAAATAAACAGTACCTTTTGAAATACTGATGGTTGGTTTTTTCTTTGAAGGTACAAAATCTAATATAAACTTTCCTGCTAATATCGAATAAAGGATATATGTTATGAGCTCCATGATTGGAAGGATATAACTCATTTTCTATTCCAAAGAACAACTCCACCAACCATTAACACGATTCCAAATAGCCCGATTGCAATTAATGGAATAAGATATTTAGATCTTTCTTTTTTAGGAGTAGCCTCTATTTGTTTTTCTTTAGCTGGCATTTGATCCTTAACTGCTTTGGCAGTTGTTTTAGTTTCAGTTGTTGTTTTAGTTTCAACTTGCTTTAATTGCACTTTGAAAGGAATTTGACCTGTTATTGGATGACCATCTTCACTTACTACTTTCCACTCAATCTTATAATCACCATTTTCTAAACCATTTGGCAGATTAGCAATTAATTTATTACCTTTAATAGAGACATTTGTAACAGCTGTAGCTGACCCCGCTTTATCTAATTTGATTGTACCTAATTGCTCAAGAGCCTCTTCAAATTCAAGCGTAATTTGTTTAGTTGGTTCAGTGATAATCTGCCCATTCGATGGATTAGAAGAAACAAGCTTAGTATGCGCACTAGCCATAGTTGGGAATAAAAACAGCAGTAAAATAATGATTGATAAACCTTTTTTCATATAAATCTCCTTCTTATGTAAAAATTTGTGCTTAATTTAATATAATGTAAAAACTTGTAATTATGAAACATTATTATTTTAGTTATATTCACTACTCGATTCAATTAACATTTTAGTTCAAAAATGTGATGTATTTGTGAAGAAGACGTAACTAGTCAGTTTATATTTGTAATCCTAATAAAAAGTAGTGGTTAAATTTAATTAAGAAAATTAATTTTTTAAAAACAATTCTTAATACTCTATTTACAGTACCTCCAAAGTAAATTAATAAAATTTCATTAAAATTAAGAGGTGAAATCTAATGAAATTTTAATTTTTAGGGGGTTTTTTTATGTTCAGAAACAAGCTTAAGAAAAAGTTAATTCCAGTAGCAGTGCTTTCAACAATGGCATTTGGTGCGTTTATTGGCTCTTCTGCTAATCATACAGTACAAGCTAAGGAAACAAACAAGAATGAAATTAGAAATGTAATTTTTTTAATTGGTGATGGAATGGGTGTTTCATACACGACTGCTTATCGTTATTTAAAAGATAATCCAAAAACAAGTGTAGTAGAACAAACAGAATTTGACCATTACTTAGTAGGCCAACAAATGACATATCCTGAGGATCCAATGCAAAATATTACTGATTCTGCTGCAGCGGCAACAGCTATGTCAGCGGGGGTTAAAACATATAATGCAGCAATTGGTGTAGATAATGATGGGTCAAGAGTCAAAACAGTACTAGAAGCTGCAAAGGAAAAAGGCAAAGCAACAGGACTTGTAGCTACTTCAGAAATTACACATGCTACACCGGCATCTTATGGAGCTCATGATGTCAGTCGTAAAAATATGAATGCAATTGCGGATGATTATTATGATGAATTCATTAAAGGTGGACATAAAATAGATGTCATGCTTGGTGGTGGGTTAAGTAACTTTGTACGAGAAGATCGTGATTTAACAAAGCAATTTAAAAAAGATGGATACTCTTATGTAACGAATAAAAACCAAATGTTAAAGGATAAAAACAATAAAGTATTAGGTTTATTTGCTCCTGGTGGAATGCCGAAGATGATCGATCGTGATGATTCAATGCCATCATTAAGCGATATGACAAGCACAGCAATTGATAAATTAAACAGTGATAAAGATGGATTCTTTTTAATGGTAGAAGGTAGTCAAATTGATTGGGCAGGACATGACAACGATATCGTTGCAGCTATGAGTGAGATGGAAGATTTTGAAAAAGCATTTAAAGCTGCAATTGCATTTGCTAAAAAGGACAAGCATACATTAGTTGTTGCAACAGCAGACCACTCAACAGGTGGATATTCTATTGGGGCAAAAGGTGATTACAATTGGTACGGCGCACCGATCGCTGCAGCTAAACGTACTCCTGATTTCATGGCTCAACAAATTAGTAAAGGCGCAGATGTAGAAAAAACATTAAAATCAACTATTAACTTAGAATTGAAGCCTGAAGAAATTCAATCTGTTAAAAAAGCAGCAGAGTCAAAAAATCTGTTAGAGATTGATAATGCAATCGAAACAATTTTTGATAACCGTTCAGTAACTGGTTGGACTACTAGTGGTCACACAGGTGAAGACGTAAATGTTTATGCGTATGGCCCTGGCAGCCAACTATTTGCAGGGAAAATTAATAATACTGACCAAGCGAAAAACATCTTTAGAATTTTAAAGAATGGTAAATAAGTAAAAAAACAGATCCCGTTAAATGACTTTATTTAACGGGATTTAAGAATGAAAGGGGAGTTTTATGAAAAAATTGATTCCATTTATTTTACTTTCTTTAATGCTTTCAGGATGTAGCTCAGTTCAGAAGGAGAAAACAACTGCTTCAGCGGAGAACATAAAAAATGTTTCTACAATCTCCAAAAGCCGAGCAAAGTCTTTAAATGATTTATATGTGCCAAATCCACAGGTTTCAGATGATACAAGTTTACTTATTAAAGGTCAAACACTTAAAGATGAAAAAGGTGAAGTTACTTTAGAGGGCATTGCTTCATTAAATAAGTCCTATTCAAATGGGCCAATCGATATGAAAATTAAACAGATTAAGCTGATCAAAAACTTACCTACGTATTCTTTAATGGATTATTTTCATTATTATACAGAAAGCTATGAAAGTTTTCGATTCGTTAAGGTTGAGGTAGAAATCATTAATCACTCGCAAAAACAATTACACTTTGGTCCAGTTGCCCATTTGATGACAAGTAATAATGAAGTAAAGGAATTTAAAGATGACTTCTATATTGAATATTTAGGTGGGGGAATCAATCCTAATAGTTCAAAGCAAGGTGCAATGGGATTTATAGTAGAGCATACTGATCCTAGCTTGAAGTGGATTGAAATAACAACTAGTGATGTATTAGATGATCAACATAAAGTTATTGCGAAAGCCCAAAATATTAAAGTGGATTTAAAATAGATTGCAGAAAAAAACTCCTTTCTTAAAAGAAAAAGGAGTTTTTTATTTATAGGGTTATCTCATCCTCAACTGGTGGAAGGAGTACTTCACTTTTGTCTGGGTACATATGTTCAATGTGATTTTCTCCCCAAGAGCACAGTAAGTCTAATACTTCTTTTAAAGACCATCCGTAATCCGTTAAGGAATATTCCACTTTTGGTGGAACCTGATTAAATACTTTTCGGTGAACGATATTGTCTTCCTGTAATTCCTTTAGCTGCTGAGTTAACATTTTTTGGGTAATGTTCGGCATTAATTTTTTTAACTGTGAAGTTCTTTTCGTGCCTTTTGTCAAATGACAAAGAATCACGACCTTCCATTTACCACCGATTACATCTAATGAAGCTTCAACTGGAATATTGTATTTTTTCATTTTCTCCTCTCCTTCTTTCTTTTTATTAAAACCTACGAAACATATTTTTAATGATTCAAATATCATAACATTCTCTACACAAACTGTGTAGTTTCTAGTTCCGTAAAAAACTTTTTTGTAAATTTTTCTCTGTTTTAAACCTTTATTGGCTTAAATGTTACTAAAAAGTAACTATATCACTTCAAAGTACATACTTCATTTACTCAATCCTATCGCTCATAATGACAATAGTTAATTGATTAACACATATTTAAGAAAAGTATTTTTTCCGTTCTTACTTAAATGTATAGAGGAAGACGTTACTTTTACTATTTCCTTTCATTTATGTTTTGAATGACAATGAGACTTTATTCAGGCGCCATGACTCTTTATATTCAAACTAATAATAAAACTCGCAATAAAAATAACAAGGAGGAATTTTATGAATTCGACTGCTGCTTCGATTAAAGTGCATGAGAAAAAAAGTGGCACTCCTGCGCTAATGGCTCTTGCTGTTAGTGCATTTGGTATCGGAACAACTGAATTTGTTCCCGTTGGTTTATTATCAACTCTAGCTGGTGATTTGAAAATTTCAATCACATTAGCGGGATTATTAATTTCTGGATATGCGATGGGTGTTGCGGTTGGAGCACCAATTTTAACCGCATTAACAAACAAAATTGGTCGAAAATCGTTACTAATGCTATTAATGATTATTTTTATTATTGGTAATAGTGCTGCTGCCTTTTCAACTAGTTTTGGGTTATTGTTAGTGGCACGAATTATTACTTCATTTTCACATGGTGTATTCTTTTCAATCGGTTCAACAATTGCGTCCGATGTAGTACCTGAAAACAAACGTGCAAGTGCGATTGCATTTATGTTTACAGGCTTGACTGTTGCGACTGTGACAGGTGTTCCATTAGGCACATTTATTGGTCAGCATTTTGGATGGAGATCAACTTTTGGAGCTGTAGCACTATTAGGTGTTATTGCAATCATTGCAATTGCAATATTAGTTCCAAAAACAATTAAACAGCCACCGGCATCAAAATTTAGTGATAACTTGAAAGTTTTAAAAAATGGCCCATTACTTTTGGCCTTTGCTATTACAGCATTAGGATATGGAGGTACTTTTGTAGCATTCACATACTTGTCACCAATCCTTGAAAAAATTACAGGCTTTGCGCCAAACTCTGTAAGTATTATCTTACTTGTTTATGGAATTGCAGTAGCACTTGGTAATACGATTGGTGGAAAAGCGGCAAATAAAAATCCTTTAAAAGCATTAACCTGGATGTTTGCAGTTCAAGCAATTGTTCTCATCATTCTATCGTTTACGGCACCGTTTAAAATAGTAGGAATTGTAACGATTTTCTTCTTAGGCTTGCTTGCTTTTATGAATGTACCTGGTCTACAAATTCATGTTGTGAAATTAGCTGAGAAGTATGTCCCATCTGCTGTTGATATTGCATCAGCGCTAAATATAGCAGCATTCAACGTTGGTATTGCAATTGGAGCGTTTATTGGCGGTTTAGTCGTAGATACAATCGGCTTGATTCATACACCATGGATTGGTGGAATCATGGTATTAGGAGCAGTTCTATTAAGCATCTCGAGTGCTTCTTTAGAAAAGAAAAAATAAATTTTAAAAAATATCATATAAAAAAGGAGAAATAAAAATGAATAAATTAGTTAAATTAAATAATGGTTTAGAAATGCCAGTAATTGGATTAGGAGTTTTCCAAGTAGAAGATGGACAAGTCGTAATTGATGCTGTAAAAGCTGCAATACGAAATGGTTACCGTAGTATCGATACTGCAGCGATTTATCAAAACGAAGAAGGAGTAGGGCAAGGAATTAGAGAAGCTCTTGAAGAAAATGGTCTTAAACGTGAAGACTTATTTATTACATCAAAGGTATGGAATGCAGATCTAGGCTACCAATCAACTATCGATGCTTTCGAATTAAGTTTGAAAAAACTAGGTCTTGATTATTTAGATCTATATTTAATTCACTGGCCAGTAGAAGGTCAATATATTGAATCATGGAAAGCACTTGAAACACTATACAAAAATGGTAAAGTAAAAGCAATTGGGATGAGTAATTTCCAAATTCATCATTTGAAAGAAGTAATGGCGAATGCTGAAATAATGCCTATGATCAATCAAGTAGAGTTACATCCTATGTTAAGTCAAGTTGAGCTAAGAGAATTTTTAAAAGAAAATTCAATTCAAGTAGAAGCATGGGCTCCATTAATGCAAGGACAGCTGTTTGAAAATGAAGCATTATTACAAATAGCTAACAAATATAATAAATCAATTGCTCAAGTTGTATTACGTTGGCATTTACAAAACGGTGTAGTGATCATACCAAAATCAATCAAAGAACACCGCATTCAAGAAAACGCAAATATTTTCGATTTTGAACTAACAGAAGAAGATATGAACCAAATCAACGCTCTGAACCAAAACCACCGAGTAGGTCCAGACCCTGACAATTTTGATTTTTAATTTAAAAAAGTAAACGGCTGTCAAATCTTTGACAGTCGTTTTTGTTTCGAATTGAATGTAGAGCGTTTGAAAATCAAATCTTTTAAAAAAATTAATCAACTCAAGCTAAATCATAGAGGCATTTTGTCTAAATGGTCGAATATCCGAATATAACAATTCCAATTACAAAAACTTCCTCAGCGTAAGACTTAAGACTTACTAAGTTTAATACTTAAGTTCGTTTCAAATTATTTACCGTTTCGTTACTATAACATAGTAGCGAATAATATATGGAGAACGGCCAAGCTTTAGTAGAGGAGTTGATAACATTGAAGAAAGAAAATAAACAGTTTAATACGATGAAAGAACTTACGTTACACATAGTATTATCTACAATATTGATCTTAATATTAGTCACTAGTTTACCTACTGTCGTAACGATTTATAAAATATCATTTGTTTTTGCAATCATGGTAATTTTGCTACTAGATTTCTATCTAGTTGTATCGAATCATAAAAAGCTTTTAAAGGTTACAAAAATAGCACTAGTTAGTTTACTACTTTGTATATCAGTAGTTGGAATTCTATTTTATGTTAGTCAATTTCTAGTGTTCGTTGATACGTACGGAGTTGAGCGAATATTAACCAATCATATTACAACTGCAAAATTATTATTTTTCTTAATCTGTTTGTTTCAACCGATTTTTTTACCTTTACCAGAAGCACTTACTATTCCTGCAGGTAGTGCTGTAATCGGATCGTTTACAGGAGCGGTTATTGGATTTTTAGGTTCAACTTTAGGTATTGTCATTATGTATTTCTTAGCAAGAATAGGTGGACTTAAATTAGTTTCAAAGTTTGTTAAAGAAAGACAGTTAAAAAAGTATCAGGAATATGTCAAAAAAAAAGAAACAATTATTTTAACTTTAATGTTTATCATTCCGATTTTACCGGATGAAATTATTTGTGTCGGGGCAGGAATTAGTAAAGTCTCTTTCAAAAAGTTTTTATTAATTGCTTCAATTTCAAAATTAATTACATCATCTCTACTATCATACTCTGTCTATTTGGCTAAATTTTTCTCTTTAACAACATCGCAAATAGCTTTAACTAGCTCCATTTTATTTGCCTGCATCTTATCTTTATCATTTATGATTAAGAAATCAATTAAACGAACTAATTCAAAAGAAGCTTATGTTACACAAAGTGAATAATAAAAAAAGGCAATGTAATGTTTAACATTACATTGCCTTTTTACTTATTAAGAAAGTTTAAAATTGTGTTTGTCGAAATTGAAAATTTCCTGAGAAATAATGTAGAAAACATGACGAATTTACATCAATACTTTAATACCTTGAACAATATTCCAAATAAAGACAATTAAATTAACAATGAAAGCTAAAATAAATCCACCGATAAGAGCAAAACCTGCACCGTCACCAAAAGTATTAAAAGTGAAAAGGGAAATAATCGCTAAAATAATAATTGTTAGAAATGGAAGTATATGTGAAAAAAATGCTCGTTTAGAATGGGATTTTAGTTGTTGATCCTTTGCAACGAAATAAACAATTATAGGGAATAAAAAAGGTGCGAAGAATACGCTAAAATAACATAATGAGGACAAAATCTTATTTGTTTCCATCTTTTTACCTCAATTTCTTAAAAAGTTTTAATTAACCTTAGTATAGTTTAATTTATATATAAAAATCGATTTATTTATTAACAATTTTTAAAAATACATAATTTAAAAAACTTTATGCTGAGAAATGTGTATCTTTTTTTTGTCTCTTTTTTAAAGAAATGTAAATGAAAAATCCGACTAAGATTGTAGCTGTAATACAGATTGTAATCCATGGTGAGCCAAGCAAGAAATTTCCGTATAAGGTATAAAGAACTGCAATCGGAATATTACCAGCAAAAACAATTGCAATATAGGACAAGTATTTCATATTGGTTGAGGCTGCGATAAAGCATGCGCCATCTGTCGGAGCTAGTGGAGTTGCAACTGTTAAGAATAAGTATCTTTTTCGGTTCGAAATAAGCTCTTCAAATAAAGAGGGATATTTATTCTCCATAAATTGCTGGATCGAATCACTTAAAATACTTCTACTTAATAAGTAAATAATTGTTTCTGTGATAGCCATTCCGATTAATGATAAGAGAATGGTTTCAAACGGGTGAAAAAACAAGCTACCTACTACAATTAGTACAGAGCTAGGAATGAATAGAAAGATTCTTGCACAGAAAATAGCGACAAATAATAGCATCGGATTGATGGAAGAATTAGTAATAAACTGTTTTATATCTTGCAATGATAAATGAAATAAATGATATCGAATTGCGAGTAGTAGCATTAAAATCCAAAAGCCGATTACAGTTAGTGGAACGACTTTTTTCATGATGTATGCTCTCCTTTTAAGTTAGAAAATCATCTGTTATAATATTCTATTCCACAAATATAAGAAAACTGATTCATTTTTTAAATATTATTAATAAAGGTCATAAACCTGTCAAAAAATGAATAAAAATAATTATGCACTAAATATCTCAAATTAAAGAGAATTGAGGTGGAGATATGCTTGATGAAGGCCTATTAGTTATTAGACTTGTTTTAGGTATTATTTTATTAGGTCACGGGGTGCAGAAAGTATTTGGTTGGTTTGGTGGTTACGGTATTAAAGGAACTGGACAATGGTTAGAGTCGATAGGAATCAAACCTGGAGCATTTTTTGCTTTTATAACAGGAGTGGCAGAAATCGTAGGTGGATTCTTTGTAGCGGCTGGTGTATATACAGAAATAGGTGCATGGTTGATAATAGTAGTGATGGCAGTAGCAGTTATAAAGGTTCATATAAAGAACGGATTCTGGAATAGTTCGAATGGATTTGAGTTTAATCTATTAATTATTGCAGCTGCAGTAGGATTATTGCTTACTGGTCCAGGAACAATGGTTTTATTTTAAGGGTTTGATAGTTAATAAGACTGGAGGGAGTCTCACTATTGAGGCTCCTTTTTTGTATCTTAATTATCGTTAAACGTTCATCTGTTACTCTAGAGATAGCATCTTTTCATGAAAAATATCTCTCATTCGTGATACGATAATATGAGTAATGACATTATATGGAGGGATCAAGATGGCAGATGCTATTTTTGAACAACTTAGGTTTACAAGGGTTTATACATTGAAGGTTCTTGGTTCAGTTTCAAAAGAAGCTGTAGATGTAATACCAGCAGGATTCAATAATAATATACTTTGGAATGCAGGACATGTGCTAGGGGCATATGAGCAATTACTTTATGCTAACACTGGTGATGCTGGGAAACTTTCAAAGGAATTCATTAATTTTTTCAAAGGTGGCACTAAACCTGGTGACTGGCAAGCGGAGCCACCATCATATGAGGAAGTTGTTACTTTATTAGAACAGCAAGTTGAACAAGTTATTTCTACATATGAAGGGCGTTTAGATGAACTCATTTCAAAAGAGATGAAAATAGGTAGTTTTGAAATAAAAACAGTTCGAGACATGATTAGCTTTAATATTTTCCATGAAGGGCTACATGCCGGATTAATAAACGGTTTAAAAAGATCACTTGGCCAGTAGAGTTATTTTTTGACTTTTGTCCACACATTAAATCTAGGAGTTTATGCTCTTAGATTTTTTTGTTATAATCATGTTTAACAATTTGTCATTTTGATAGTTTGAAAATTGTGGTAATTCAAAATAAAATAGGGCTCTATCTGATTGATTTTTGTTTTTAGTAACATTAATAATACTAATAAATAGCAATGATTATGATGAAAAAGGCCTAAAAAAACGAGGTTATATAAATGAGGAAAGAAAGTAATTTAATAATTTACGATCTAATTTTGTATTTAGTATTCCCACTTGTTTTATATAAAGTTTTACAACACTATTTTAGTGATTATTGGGCAATGCTCTTACCGACAGTTCCAGGGATCCTATATACTTTATTTCGTTTTTGGTATACTAAACAGTTTAATGTTACTGGAATTTTTATTATCTCAACATTAACTGTAAGTACTGCCGTTGATTTAATGGCATTAGGTTCTGCGAAAAACTTAATTTTGTACAATGTGTATTATCACTTTGGGGTTGTAGTCGTATTTTTAGTTTTATTGGCTTTAAAAAAGCCATTACCATATTATTTTATGATTGATATTGCTGCAATACAGGGGCAAGGTCGTGAAGAAAGTAAAAAATTATATAAACATTCTTCACTATTTAAAGTGTTTCAGTACTTGTTTGTCGCATGGATTATTAAAGATATCGTTTTTGCTGTTGCACAATGGTGGATGGTTGATACGTTTGGATTAAAAGCATATTACTCACGTACAATTATCTTTACAGTTGGTGGATATATTTTTGGCATCATTATGGCGATTGGCTATGCAATGGTTACGATGAGAGCTCAAAAATTAAAAGGAGACGACTCAGAGCAACCTTCCGATGAAATTATTATTTAGTAAAAGTCCTTATATAGAAGCAACCCCACAAGTTATAAAATTCTTGTGGGGTTTTCTAATGTCTATTTATCCCTTTAATGAATTTCCTACTCCTTGGAATTCCTGTTCTTCTCTAGTTGATGTATTTATGAAATCAATTTTTTGTATTCTCTCATTTTCTGGTTCGACATGAATTAATATTTTAGGATCAACTAAAACCTTTTTTATTTCTTCTTCAATTTTGTCACATAGTAAATGAGCTTCTTCAATGCTCATGTGTGATGGTAATACTAAATGGAAATCTATATGCTCCTCAGCACCCGAACGTCTCGTGCGTAAGTCATGATATTCGATAAATTGGGATTTAAAAGAATATAATACATTTTCGATTTGTTTTAATTCATCTTTAGATAACCCAGTATCAAGTAGGGGGGTAAACGACTTACGTCCAAGTTCGATTGATTCTTTCATTATATAAATTGCGATTCCAATTCCGATTAATGCATCGAGAAAATCCCAACCAGTAAGACTGACTAAAATTAAACTTATTGCAACTCCGAGCGATGAATAAACGTCTGTTAATAAATGCAAAGCGTTTGATTGCATTGCAACAGAATGAGTATCATTTCCTACTTTTTGAACGATTTTTCCTACTCTCCAATTGATTAACGCTCCAATTAACATGACAACTACACCGATAAAAGGCATTTTAATTGGGGTAGGATGAAGTAGCTTTTCAACAGATTCAATGATAATCCAAATACCAGCTACAAATATTAAGATTGTTTCGACCGTACCTGAAATATTTTCAAACTTACCATGACCATAAGGATGTTCCTTATCGGGCGGTCTGTTTGAAATCCTTACAGAGAAAAATGCAATGACTGAAGCAACTAAATCCAATAAAGAATGAATTGCTTCAGAGATAATTGCTACGGAACCAGTAAAAATCCCGACAATTAATTTTAATAAAACGATGAATGTGTTACTACATATTGAAAGTACTGCTATTTTGCTTGAACGCAATCTATTCACCCCTGTCCAATTTTTTCTACTTAAGTTAAGAGTTTTGTAATAAGGCAACAAAAAAGAAAAACCACTAACAATTTGTTAGTGGTTTGTTTTTTTTAGATTTAATTTATATTTATTGAAATGATTTTTCATTTTTGAATCACCTTTTCTCTCGCATAAAACATATTCTATAATATAAATACTATTTTTGGAAAGCAAAAGCTGTGTGTGCGATTAAATATAAATCGACACATAATTTAAAAATGGTTTGACATCTATTTTTAGACTGTGTTATACATAGACTAATATAAAAAATAACAGTCTATTCGTAGAGGTTGCATTGTATATGAGTATCATTTCAGAAAACTGTGGGTTTTATGACGAAATGAGAAAGGATCCTATGCCGAAGAAATAAATTGCCACACATTTTATTTCTGGGACTACATTTAATAAATGTAGTACTGTCACATGTGTTTGTGAAGAGCTATTGAAGAGATGTGATTGGCTAAGTCCTTTTTTTAAAAGCGATAGGCACATGAACATATCCTTCATGTGTCTTTTTTAATACACTAATACATTGAAGGAAGCTTCTAAGAATGATCTTACATTTGATTTGAAGGGAGAATACGAATGTATTTACATGGTAATAGTCGAATTAATAATGAAGGACATTTAGAAATCGGAGGTTGTGATACTGTAGATTTAGTAAAAAATTACGGTACCCCTCTATACATTTATGACGAAGCATTAATTGAATCAAAATGTAGGGAATTCCATGAAGCTTTAAGAGAAACGGGAATGAAGTATCAAGTTGCTTACGCGAGTAAAGCGTTTCTATGTGTTGAACAAGCCCGCTTAATAGAAAGAGAAGGTCTATGTCTAGATGTTGTTTCTGGTGGAGAGTTATATACAGCTTTGCAAGCTGGTTATCCAGCTGATAAAATTCACTTTCACGGAAACAATAAAACAATTGAAGAAATTGAAGAAGCTTTAAATGCAAAAATCGGTTGTTTTGTAGTCGATAATTTCTTTGAGCTAGAAATATTACAGGCCTTAGCTGAACAACGTAATGAAGAAGTATCAATCTTGTTACGTGTTACGCCAGGTGTTGAAGCACATACACATGAATATGTAATGACCGGTCAAGAAGATTCCAAATTTGGATTCGATATTATGTCTGGTCAAGCTAATGAAGCAGTTGAAGTTTCTTTAAAATCAACTAACCTAAAATTATTAGGAGTGCATTCACATATAGGATCTCAAATTTTCGAACCAGATGGATTTGTTCATGCAATCAATGTATTAATGAGCTTTTTAAATGGTCTTAAAAACGATTTAGGTTTTACAGCTGAAATATTAAATGTAGGTGGAGGCTTTGGTATTCGCTATACTTCAGAAGATGAGCCTTTAGCTGTTGCTAAACATATAGAAAAAATTACGAATATAATTAAACAACAATGTGAAGAGTTAGACTACAAATTACCTGAATTATGGTTAGAGCCAGGACGCAGTATTGTTGGTGAAGCTGGAACAACACTTTATACAATTGGTTCAACAAAAACGCTTCCTTCAATTCGTAAATATGTATCTGTTGACGGGGGAATGACTGATAATATTCGTCCTGCACTATACGGATCAAAATATGAAGCGATGCTTGCAAATCGAGCAAATGATGAGAATAAAGAAGTTGTTTCAATTGCTGGTAAATGTTGTGAAAGTGGCGATATGTTAATTTGGGATTGTAATTTACCTGTTGTACAAAACAATGATTTATTAGCTGTATCTTGCACTGGTGCATATGGCTATTCAATGGCTAATAATTATAACCGTATCCGTCGCCCAGCCGTAGTATTTGTTAAAGATGGTGTTTCAAGAGAAGTAGTTCGTCGAGAAACATATGAAGATTTAGTTAGAAATGACAGAGTTTACATCGAAAACTCTAGTAGATAATTAACAAACTTGTGTTAAGTGTCTCAGGTACTGACACTTCTATATTATATAGAAGTGTTTTATTTCGTTTTCCTTAATAAAAGATGATAATTTATCGACATATAAAGACATATTTATCATTTATATTACAATATTGTAACAATTGCGACTCTCTTCGGGAATCTATGGTATAAATATTTACGTAGATTAGCGAGAGGAGAAACGCTGAAATGTTAAGAAAAAAACTAGCAGTGCTGGCGATGGCAAGTACAATAGTATTATCATTAGCGCCAAATGCTTCAGTATTAGCTGATAGCAAAGTTGAAAAAAAGCAAGCTGAAGTAGATAAGTTCCAATCACAATTTAAAGAATTAAGCAACGAGATAGAGAAAATAGATCAACAAATTAAAACAACTAAGAATAACATAGAAGCAAAAAAAGCAGAAATTTCTGAAACAGAAGAAATTATTAAAGATAAAAAAGCGAGAATTACATATTTACAAGACAGAATTCAAAAACGTAACGATTTATTAGAGGATCGTTTAGTTGCAATGCAAAAGCAACCAAAAGTTAATCTAGTAACAGACGTTTTATTTAATTCTGACTCAATCGTAGACTTCTTTAATCGAGTAAACTCAATTTCAACACTTTTTGAAGCTGATGAAAATATCATTAAAGAACAAAAGTCTGAACAAGCAGAAGTAGTAAAAGAAAAACAACTTGTTGATGAGAAGAAAGAAACTTTAGTAACAGCAAAAGAAGATTTAGTTGCTCAACAAAGTGAACTTTCAAAATCACAAGCTGAAAAACAAAAATCATTAAATACTGCTGAAGCTAACTTAAAGCTAGCAGTTAAAGAATTAGAGAATGCTAAAGAAGATGAGAGAGTTCAACGTCTTGAGCAGCAATCTCTTGAACTAGCTGCATTATCTAGCGATGATGAAGAAGATGACAGCGTTAGCACTCCAGTTACTAAATCTAGTTCAAATTCTGATTCGAACTCGAATTCAAATTCTAGTTCAGATTCTAAACCTAAATCAGATTCAAATGATGATGGTCCAGCAGCAACTGGAAACTCACTTGTAGATTATGCTTTACAATTCCAAGGGGTACCTTATGTATTTGGTGGAACGTCTCCAAGTGGTTTTGATTGCAGTGGTTTCATCTGGTATGTATATTCACATAATGGATATGGTATCTCTCGTGGAAATGTAAAAACATATTGGAGCAATGCGACAAAAATCAGTTCTCCACAACCTGGTGACCTAGTATTCTTACAAAATACTTATATTAATGGTCCTTCACATATGGGTATTTACATTGGTGGAAATAAAATGGTTCATGCTGGAAGTAAAGGGATCAGTGTAATCAGCTTAAGTAATAGCTGGGTTCGTTCTCACTTCTTAGGCTATGGAAAATTCTAATAGTTTATTAACCTCGTATTATATTTAGTATAGTACGAGGTTTTTTATATTGTCTTATGGGAAAATCAAAAAGGTATAAGCTTTTAGCTTATACCTTTTTGGTTTGAAACCTGTTCTTTTAGTAAATCACGTATTTCAATAAGTAGAGCTTCTTCTTTAGTAGGAACAACAGGTTTTGCTTCTTCTATTTCTTTCTTTCTAAATGAAAGTCTATTAATGAATCGAACAAAGAAAAATACTGAAATTGAGATGATAAAGAAGTCGACTACTGTTTGGATAAATGAGCCATATTTAATTTGAGTATCATTGTATGTGTACATTAATTTTGAGAAATCTACACCACCAGAGATCAATCCGATTAGAGGCATCATAATATCGCCAACTAAAGAAGATACAATCTTACCGAAAGCACCCCCAATAATTACCCCGACTGCTAAATCAAGCACATTTCCTTTTAAAGCAAACTTTTTAAATTCTGCAAACATCTTATATCCTCCTGTGTAATTATCGTATAAGTTTACATACAAATTTTAATTCTTTCAAGATAGCAATTGGTCTTTTTTAAGCAAAAATATTTATATCACCTTCTAGATATGGTAAATATAATTAATGACAATTTTTAGGAGGAGTAAAGGTATGGGCACAGAATTGGCTACATTTGCTGGTGGATGTTTTTGGTGTATGGTAAAACCGTTTGATCAACAGGAAGGTATTATAAAAGTTGTTTCAGGCTATACAGGTGGGGAAAAAGAAAACCCAACATATGAAGAAGTATGCACTCATTTAACAGGTCATTATGAAGCTGTTCAAATTACATTTGATCCAGAAGTCTATCCGTATGAAAAATTATTGGACTTATTTTGGCAACAAATTGATCCAACAGATGTAGGTGGACAATTTAATGATCGAGGTAGCTCATATAAAACTGCAATTTTCTATCATAATGAAAGTCAAAAAGAGCAAGCGCTAGCTTCGAAAGATAAACTAGAGAAAAGTGGCATTTTCAAGAAACCAATTGTAACTGAAATTATACCTGCAAAACCATTTTATGAAGCAGAAGAATATCATCAGCATTATTATAAAAAGCACCCGGTTCGTTACCAACTTTACTTTAAAGGATCTGGTCGTCAAAAATTTTTAAAGGAACACTGGAAAACGGGCCAAGAGGAGCTTAAGCAAAGGCTAACACCAATTCAGTATGCTGTTACTCAGGAAGATGCAACTGAGCCACCATTTAGGAATGAGTTCTGGAATCATAAAGAAAAAGGAATCTATGTTGATATCGTATCAGGACTTCCTTTATTTAGCTCATTAGACAAATTTGATTCAGGCTGTGGATGGCCAAGTTTTACAAAGCCGATTTTAAAAGGTGAAATTGAAGAGAAGAAGGATTATAGCCATGGGATGTTGCGTATTGAAGTCAGAAGTTCTGAAGCTGACTCGCATCTAGGGCATGTATTTGATGATGGGCCTGGTCCTGAGGGACTTCGCTACTGCATAAACTCTGCGGCATTAAGATTTGTTCCATATGAAAAAATGGATGAAGAGGGCTATGGCAATTATAAGAGTATTTTTCTAAAATAAACTCTAAGGATATTTAACTTAGTATGATTTAATTGAAATAATTAAAATTTGAACTTGAACCGGGATGTCTATTCGTCTCGGTTTTTTTGTTTGTTTATTTAGAAGGGGGGTATTTATCTAACTTGATTATTAGTTTCTTACTATTTGTACAAATATTTTCTAAAAAGATTTCTGAAAATATTTACAATTATGAAATAAGTGTGTTAATATAAAAGTGTCACAAAGTTGTCACAAATTAGGTATTGCAATTCACAAAAAAGACGAAAACAGGAGGTTAATCATTATGAAGCGAACTGATTATGAAATCGTTGAAACATATACTCAATATTCTGGTATTGCCTTTTTTATTGGTCTTATTCTTTTTTTACTATATTTCACTGGAAGCGGTTTCTTACATACGGGCGTAAGCTTAACGGTGAGCATAGTATTGATGGGCTCTTGTTCAACCTTATTTCTATTAGGTACTTTTTTGGGATTGATGTTCTCAATTTCTTCAAAAGAACAAGCTTAAAAGTTAAAAAAGAGTGGGTGTTCAAATGGCGATAAGTCAATTTGAACGCCCTTTTGTTTTGTATAACATATTTTATCGGATAAGTGTATAAAGTAATTGGAAACTTAAAATTCTTCCGAAACGATTAAAATATGGAAGTTATGATGCACTAGGAGGTGCCGCTTAAGGATGAATTTTTTTAAAAAGTTAAAAGGTATGGACCGTAATGTGTGGATTCGAGTGATTGGAGAAACGATTACGAGTAGTGCAATGATGATGCTTATGCCATTTTTTGCACTCTACCTAGAAGGAAAAGTTGATTCAATGCTAAAGGTAGGATTTATTATGTCAATTTCACCTATAGCATCATTATTTGGTTCGATGGCTGGTGGTAGACTCGCAGATTTATATGGTCGAAAGCGTATGATGGTTTTTTCAACGCTTGGAACATCTCTTATTTTAGTATCCTTTGCTTTAGCAGAAGGCTATACAGCATTTTTAATTTTATCAATTTTACTAGGTATTAGTAACTCGTTCTTTAGTCCCGCAGCTTCTGCTATGGTAGCTGATGTAACTAAACCAGAGAAAAGAACAGAAGCATATGGATTATTAAGGGTTGGAAGTAATGTAGGTACTGTAATCGGTCCGTTATTAGGAAGTTCAGTTGTTTACTTTTCGAAAGACAGTTTATTTTATATTGCAGCAATCACTTTAGGGCTATATAGTATTGCACAGTTATTACTATTAAAAGAAACACTTCCTGCAGAAAAGAATGTTAAAGAAAAGAATGAAGTAACAAAAATACCTTTTAAAAAGGTTATGAAAATTATTAGATCTGATAAATTATTAATTTTTTACGTAGCAACAGGTGTGATTATTTCAATGGGTTTCTCACAAATTGAGGGGATGCTACCACTTTATTTTAAACAAACCTTTCAATCCCATTTTGGTATGTGGAATCCTTACCCATTTTTAATGTCACTTAATGGATTGTTAGTTGTTCTTTTGCAATTTCCGATTTCTAGTTATTTATCGAATCGTTCAATTGGAAAAACGATGTTTTATGGAGCTATCTTATTTGGCTTGGGCATTTTATCGATTGGCCTTGCACCTCTATTATTACTTGAAGTTGGATTAGGTAAGTGGATGATTCTATTTTTCTTAGCAATAATCTTTATATACTATACCTTTGGAGAAATGGTCATGTCGCCAGTTCAAATGACATTTGTAGCGAATATTGCACCTGAAGAGTTAAGAGCGACCTATATGGCCGTTGGTAGTATGAAATATACGATTGGTGGTTTTCTGGGACCTTTATTAGGTGGATTATTATTTGATTTAAAACTTGGAATATGGCTTTTTATAATTCTTGGAACAGGAGTTGTACTTTCAGGAATAATGTATCAATCACTTGATGAAAAAGTAGCGATTAGAGATAATCAAAAAGGTATAGCGCAATAGGTCTAAGGGCGCTTGTTTCTTTGCTACTACATCAAATGAGCGGTTCTTATTGCTCTTGTCGGAGTGCAAGAAAATGCTTGCAATCAGTCTAAAAATTCAAGTTTCTGTAAAACTAAGTATAGCTTAAGTGGAGCTATGCTTTTTATGGTTGTAAAGAAATCACAAAAAAGATATCATTGCATATGTTGTAAAGAAAAATAGGTTTCTACCCATAAAAGCTTATACACATTTGTATAAAGTGGTACAATAGGGAGAGCAAAAAATAGTAGGGGGAACATCATGAAGATTAAGTTAGGATTATTATATGGCGGTAAATCTGCTGAACACAAAGTATCATTACAAACAGCTTTTGCCGTTATTTCTGCCTTAGATCACACAAAATTTGATGTGTATCCAATTTATATAACAGAACAAGGCGAATGGTTACAAGGGAAACAAATTGAGGGGAAAGTAGAAAGTGTTGCAGCTTTAAAATTCTCAAATGAAGATCAACATGTAAATGAAATCGCTCCTGTCGCGTTAACTTCATCAATTATTCCTGCAGCTTCAAATCAAGATTCAACTGGCCCGGTTGACGTTATTTTCCCATTATTACATGGACCAAATGGTGAAGATGGAACTGTTCAAGGTTTACTTGAGCTATTAAATATTCCTTATGTAGGAAATGGTGTATTAGCTTCAGCGGCTGGTATGGATAAAGTGATAATGAAAAACTTATTTGCTCAGGCTGGAATTCCTCAAGCTAAATATGTACATTTCTTAAAAACAGAGTGGAAATCAAATGCAGAGTCTTGCTATGAAGTAGTCGAGAAAGAATTAGGCTATCCTGTATTTGTTAAACCTGCAAACTTGGGTTCAAGTGTTGGTATTACGAAAGCTAAGAATCGTGAAGCATTAATGGCTTCATTTGAAGAAGCATTCCAATTTGACCGTAAAATAATTATCGAAGAAAATATTGTTGGACGTGAAATTGAAATTGCTGTATTAGGTAACGATCAAGTTGAATGTTCTGTTGTTGGTGAAATCAAACCATCAGTAGAATTTTATGATTATACTGCTAAATATGAGAGTGGGGATACTGGTCTAATTATCCCAGCACCTGTAGAAACTGAAACATATGAAAAAATTAAGCATTATGCAGAAGTTGCGTTCAAAGCAATTGATGGATCAGGCTTAACTCGTGCTGATTTCTTTGTAACAGAAGATGGTGGCGTATTAATGAATGAAGTTAATACAATGCCTGGATTTACTCCGTTCAGTATGTATCCTCAATTATGGCAGGCTACGGGATTAACTTATCCAAAATTAATTGAAAAATTAATAGACCTAGCAATTGAACGTTACGAACAAAAACAACAAATTAAATATAATATTTAACAATTGAAAACACTATTCATGGTTGAATAGTGTTTTCATGTGAATAGAAGAAAAAAGCTATAGAAGAGGAGTCGGTGACAATGTCAATCGTACGTACTTTATCTCAAATCGTTAACATGATCCCTGGTAGCGAATTAAAGGGTGAAGATTTAACAATCAACGGAGTTTCAACAGACTCTCGTGTAGATTTGAATGGAAAATTATTTATACCGCTGATTGGTGAAAAATTCGATGCACATCAATTTATACCTCAAGCAATTGAAAATGGTGCTAGTGCAGTGCTTTGTTCTAGAAAATTTTCGAATGTACCAACAAACGCATCTGTCATCTTAGTTGATGATACTTTAGAAGCATTACAAAAACTGTCTAAATCATATTTAAGTGAGTGGAATGGTAAAATAGTTGGTATTACAGGAAGTAATGGAAAAACATCGACAAAAGATATTTTAACTAGCATTCTTTCAGCAAAATATAAAGTACATAAAACACAAGGGAACTTTAATAATCATATCGGACTTCCGTTAACAGTATTAGCGATGGCTGAAGATACAGAGGTTGCTGTCTTAGAAATGGGTATGAGCAATTTTGGAGAAATTGAATTTTTATCTAATTTAGCTGAACCTGACGCGGCAATCATTACAAACATCGGTGAGTCGCATATGCAAGAACTAGGTTCAAGAGCTGGGATCGCAAAGGCGAAGCTTGAGATTGCCAGCGGACTATCAAAAAATGGATTACTTGTCATTAATGGTGATGAACCACTATTAATCGAAGGTACAAAAGACAAAAACTCAATCTATACAATCGAAACTTTTGGTTTAAGCGAAAGCAATGATGTATACCCAACATTTATTGAAATGAATGAATCAGGTAGTGAATTTGAAATAAATAAAGCTAAGGATGTCCGTTTTAAATTGGGCGTACTAGGCAAACATAATATTAGTAATACAATGGCAGCTATTGCAGTTGCGAGAAAGTTCTCATTAACATGGGATGAAATCAATTCGGGTATGCAGAATTTAGAAATGACAAAAATGCGTATGGAACTATTAAAGAATGAAAATGGAATAACAATTATTAATGATGCCTATAATGCAAGTGTTACATCTATGAAAGCGGCTCTTTTATTTGCTTCAGAACTAAAAGGTTATAATCGAAAATTTGTTGTATTTGGCGACATGTTAGAATTAGGTGATCAAGAAATTGCTTTTCATGAAGAAATTGGAGAAGAAGTTGTAAATCTTCATTTCGATTTTCTCTATACTTTTGGACCATTAAGTAAATTTGCAGCAACGTCAGCTTTTGAACAGATGGACTCTTCAAGAGTAAAAAGCTTCGAAGATAAAAATAAGTTAATTGAAGATTTATTACAACAAGTTGGACCAAATGACCTAGTATTAGTTAAAGGTTCTAGGGGAATGAAATTAGAAGAAGTTGTAAATGCGTTAGTAAACCAAGGGTAAGCAAATAATCAAAGGAGGGGAAGGCAGAAGAAATAGGAATAGAAGTTTTCTTATTCCTTTGTTCTGCTCTTCACTTCTTGCGTGTAAAAATATACAAAGTGAAAACTTTATTCTCATAATTTAACAAATGAAAACTGTTCGTAATATAAGTTGTGAAAAAGGTTATAAACTAAGAATTTACGGAGAAAATATCTATATTCCAAACGTTATTTATAGTTTAAAGACCAAATTGTTAGAATATAACTTCATTTGCTTTTTAGGCGGAATGTCCGTATAATGAGTAGATATTGTTTCTTTTCATGATACTTCGGACAATTGTTTTCCACTAAAAACGAACCTTCCTTATGAACAGTCACGAAACATATAATTTTAAATAGATTTTTTATAGATCATTTTTATAGATCAATTGAGATACAAAGGAGATTAACCAAATTGACAACATTTCAAGAATTAGGATTAAGTAGTAAGATCCTGTTTGCGATTGAAAAATTAGGCTTCGAGGAAGCTACACCAATTCAAGCGCAGACTATTCCATTAGCAAAACAAGGCCATGATGTAATTGGTCAAGCGCAAACTGGTACTGGTAAAACTGCCGCTTTTGGTGTTCCATTGCTAGAGAAAATTGATGTAGATAGCAACAATGTTCAAGGACTTGTAATCGCACCTACACGTGAATTAGCAATCCAAGTTGGTGAAGAATTACACAAAATTGGTATGAACAAAGGTGTAAAAATCCTTCCGATCTACGGTGGACAAGACATTAACCGTCAAATGCGTTCATTAAAAAAATTCCCACATATTATTGTTGGAACTCCTGGTCGTATTCAAGACCATATTAACCGTCGTACAATCCGTCTTAATAACGTTAATACAGTGGTATTAGATGAAGCGGATGAAATGTTAAATATGGGATTCATTGAAGATATTGAAGCGATTTTAAAAGAAGTTCCTGAAAACAAACAAACACTTCTTTTCTCTGCTACAATGCCAGATCCAATTCGTCGCATTGCAGAAACTTTTATGACAAATCCTCAAATCGTAAAAGTTCAAGCTAAAGAAGTTACAATGCCAAACATTGAACAACATTTTATTGAAGTTCAAGAAAAGAAAAAATTTGACGTTCTTACACGTTTATTAGATATTCAAACTCCAGAATTAGCAATTATTTTTGGTCGTACAAAACGTCGTGTTGATGAATTATCTGAAGCGTTAAACCTACGTGGTTATGCAGCTGAAGGTATTCATGGTGATTTATCACAAGCAAAACGTGAGCAAGTACTTCGTAAATTTAAATCTGGTTCAATTGATGTTTTGGTTGCAACGGACGTAGCAGCGCGTGGATTAGATATTTCTGGTGTAACACACGTTTATAACTTTGATATTCCTCAAGATCCTGAAAGCTATGTACACCGTATCGGACGTACAGGTCGTGCTGGAAAATCAGGTATTGCGATGTTATTCATCACTCCGCGTGAGTTTAATCAATTAAAAAATATTGAACGTACAACTAAACGTCGTATGGAACGTATGACGGCACCTACATTGGATGAAGCAATTGAAAGTCAACAACGTATCATTGCTGAAAAATTAACTTCAACAATGGAAAGTGATAACTTAGCATTCTACAAACGTATTGCTGAAGAATTACTTGAAGAACATGATTCAGTAAGTGTTGTTGCAGCTGCTTTAAAAATGCTAACAAAAGAACCAAATGAAACGCCAATCCGATTAACTGATGAACCACCAATGGTGAAACGTGACCGTGGACGTGGTGGGAACGGCGGAGGTGGATTCCGTCGTGGCGAAAACAAACGTGGCGGAGGAGACAATCGTCGTGGTGGTGGAGACCGCCGTGGAGATAGTCGCCGTGGAGATAGAGAAGGAAACCGTGGTGGAAACTTCCGTGGCAAACGTAGTGAGGGTTCTCGCGATGCAAACCGTGGCGGACAACGTAGACACCAAGATAGCAATAAATAAGATAAAATATAAGGTGCATGGGATACCCCATGTGCCTTTTTGTATGTGAATACAAATATTTGATGCTCAGACTGATTGAAAACCTTGTCAGTTGAGGTACAAAGTCTGATGAAGAACGAAGGTTATCTTAGACAGTTTTGATCACCGAAGGCAGGATGGAACGATGAAGGTGAGTGCTTGTCATTAGTTTGTATGGTATACGAAAAAATCCATTAACTTAATTCTTATATTTAAGATAAATACCTGTGTGAATTTGGGCAGATTCCATAAACTAATCAAAAACAGATGAGAGTTGGAATAAAAATGCTTGTAAGACTTGGGTATGTCGCAATGAGTATGAATTTACAAAATGCCTCACCTTCAAAAACAATGACAGTTGCACAATTTTTAAAGCAAAAGGATAAAGATGCGGCTATTCGTAAGCTAGAACAAATATCAAAAACGAATATAAATAACTGTTTGAGATTACTTAAGCACAACAAGGCACATGATATATCTTTTTTTCGCCTGAGTAGTAAATTAATCCCTTTAGCAAACCATGAAGAAGTAGCAGATTGGAATTACATAAAGCCATTAAAGGAAAGTTTATTTGAGCTAGGTAACTTTGCAATTACGAATGAAATGAGGATTGATTTTCATCCAGATCATTTCGTAATCTTAAACTCAACTGATGAAGAACTATTAAAAACATCGTTAAAAACCTTAAAAATGCATTATCAGCTTTTAAAAGCGATGAAGATTAATACAGAACAACGATGTGTCCTCCATATTGGTGGAGGGTATGATGATAAGGAAAAATCGCTGGAACAATTAATAGAGAATTTTAGCCTTGTTCCTGCGCAAATTCAAAAAATGCTAATGTTTGAAAATGATGATACTACCTTTACGTTTGATGAAACCTTATTTGCCTGTGAAAAATTAGGAGTACCAATTGTATTTGACTACCATCATCATCTAGTTAATCATTCAAATGAAGATTGGGTAAAAAATTGGGGTTATGCAGTCGATACATGGAAGGCTTCAAACTTGCCTATGAAAATGCATATTTCAAGTCCTAGAGATGAGAAAGACATACGTGCTCATGCTGATTTTGTGGACCCTACCATGTTTATGACATTTTTAAATGAAATTTATGGCTCGGTTAGGCAAATTGATTGTATGATTGAAGCAAAACAAAAAGATAATGCACTATTTCAACTAATGGATGATCTGAGAGCTCATTCGTCTATTGAAATAATTAATGATTCAAGCTTTTATTTTAAACCGTAGTACTCGAAAGTTAGGGTGAGGAAATATGATCGTAGGTATTGGATTAGATTTAGTAGAAATTGAACGAATGAATGAAATTATAAGCTCGCAGCCACGGTTTGCGAAAAGGATTTTAACTGAAGCAGAATATGAAATATACAAAAACTTATCAGAACGAAGGAAACTTGAATTTTTATCAGGAAGATTCGCCGCAAAAGAAGCTTGTTCAAAAGCTTTTGGTACAGGAATTGGGAAAGAATTAGGATTTCATGATATTGAAATCTTAAATGACGAAAAAGGTAAGCCTGTTTTAACCGTTGATTTACCCTTTATACCGTTTTTATCAATTACGCATACTGAACATTATGCTGCTGCTCAAGTGGTCTTACAGCAAATATAATGCCCTTTTAAACAGTCACTCTTTTGAGTGGCTTTTCTTTTTATTTCTCGAAGTAGTTGCTAAATTTTAGGGATTAATTATATACCATTGTCTTCACTTACAGCCCTCGCCAATCAGAGCGTTTTCTTTAAATTTTTAAATTAGCTTGTCATGCTAGTCTGCATATTTTAGAGCTTGACCTCATATAGTTTCATGAGGATATGAGAAGCAAGGTTGCAACGTGCATGAATAAATCTAGATTTTACTTCTAAGCTACTCGCGCACATTTATTCATAAGCCTTTGCATAAAATTCTCTTTTTTACAATTTAAGAGGAATAAAGGAGCTGGGGAGATGAAGAAAAAGCTTGTAGCGATGCTTTTGACAATCATGTTAGTACTATCATTGGCTGCATGTGGCAAGAAATCGAAAGACGATGTTGTAGGTTCTCTTAGCAATCAAATGGAGAAAATGAATGGCTATAAGGCTGATGCAACATTAACAATTAATAATGGGAATGATCCTCAAAAGTATGAAGTAGTCATTTGGCATAAAAAGCCATCTTACTACCGCGTACAATTAAAAAATGCTAAGAGTGATCAAAACCAAATTATTTTACGAAACAAAGAGGGTGTGTTTGTTTTAACGCCAGCATTAAATAAAAGCTATCGCTTCCAAAGTGATTGGCCATCAAACAGCAGTCAGCCGTATTTACCGGAATCATTAGTTAATGACTTAGTACAAGATAAGAATGCCACGTTTAAAACAACTAAGCAAGGATATGTGTTTGAAACAAAAACAAATTACACAAATAGACAATTGCTCCCAACACAAGAAATTACGTTTAATAAAAAAGGTCTGACACCTGAATCAGTAAAACTATTAGATACAGATAAAAATGTTGTGTTGGATGTTAAATTTGATAAAGTACAATATAATGCGAAGTTTGATAATGATGCTTTTGATGTGAAGAAAAATATGACAAGCGCTCGGTTAAGTGTACCTACTTCTACAAATCCAAATAATGATCCAAATTTACTAGTTACACTTTACCCTAATTATTTAATGAAGGGTGTTGTGTTAGATGATCAACAAGAAGTAAAAACAGACAATGGTGTTCAGGTTATTCTTTCATATAAAGGTAATAAAAAATCGTTTACTTTAATAGAGGAAAAAGCACGAATTTCAGAGTCTGGAACAACGATGGAAATCACTGGCGAACCAGTAGATTTAGGTAAAACGGTAGGAGCGTTATCAGATAAGATGATCACATGGTCATACGGTGGAACAGATTTCACGATTGTTTCTAAAAACTTAACTCAAGAAGAGTTAATTCAAGTAGCCCAATCAGTCGGAGATACAGGCACAAAATAATATTTTTTTCAAACTTAAAAGGGCGTGATGATGCTTTATCACGCCTTTTTAAATTTTAAATAAACTATAAATGAGTAGTATATTGGTTGACATTTATAGTAAAATAAGCAAATAATTTTACACATATAAAAAAAGAGTAATGGGTATATCGATAAGGAAGTGTAGTTCATGACAGAAACATCATTTTATCGCGACACTTGGGTAGAAGTAGATTTAGATGCAATTGAGGAAAACATCAAAAATATTGTATCGCTTTACCCTAATCATCAAGAAATATATGTAGCTTTAAAAGCGAATGCATATGGACATGGTTACGTTGAAGTAGCGAAACAAGCATTGAAGTCTGGAGCAACAAGATTATTAGTTGCTTTTATTGATGAAGGGATTTATCTGCGCAACGCGGGTATAGATGCGCCGATATTAGTGTTAGGAGCAACTAGACCAGAGGATATTAACGTTGCAATCAAGAATAAATTAACTTTAACGGCATATAATGTTGATTGGTTAGAAGGTATTTCTAAAAATCTAAAAAACACAGATCGTATAATGATTCATATTAAATTTGATACTGGGATGGGTAGATTAGGCCTAAAAACAAAATCTGAATGGGAGCAAGCTGCATCGATCTTACGAAAAAATCCATCAATTATACTGGAAGGTTTGTTTACACATTTCGCTACTGCTGATGAGCTAAATAGATCCTATTTTAATGAGCAAGTAGATAAATTTTATGAATGTATAGAATGGGTTAAGAGCAGTGGATTCTCACCAGAGCTAATTCATTGTGCAAATAGTGCAGCGGCTGCATTAGAAACAAACTTATTTAATACTGTACGTGTTGGTATTATCATGTATGGTTTAACTCCATCTTTAGAAATAAAACCAATGTTACCATTTGCATTAAAGCCAGCACTATCGCTTTATACGAAAATCTCTCATATTAAGCAATTACCAGCTAATAGTGGTATAAGTTATGGTGCAACGTATTTTACTTCTGATTCTGAGTGGATTGCGACGTTACCAGTTGGGTATGCAGATGGCTGGCTTAGAGATATGCAAGGATTTTCTGTGTTGGTTGAAGGTGTAAAGGCAGAAATCGTTGGTAGAGTTTGTATGGATCAGTGTATGATCAAGCTTTCTAAACATTATCCTGTTGGTACAAAAGTAACTTTAATAGGAGAAAGTAAGGATGGAGCTGTAACGGCTGAGGAAGTCGCTACACATATGAATACAATCAATTATGAAGTAACTTGCCTTATAAATCATAGAGTACCAAGGGTATATAAAAAGAATGGAAATATTAAGTCCATAAGTAATTATCTAGTATCAGATTAATTGTAATTTGATGTATTAAAGTATGAAACACTGTTATTTGGTTAAGATAAACGAAGATATGTGTCTTTCCAATCACTGAAAAGAATGGTATGATGTAGTATAGGGAGATATATGGGTAATAGTTGATTCTGGAGGTGCTGAAACTTGTCCGAACTAAATGCGACAACTGAAATAACAGTACGTTTACCAAAACATGTAGTAAGCGAACTAGATGGATTAGTAAAGCAAGAAAACGGTAATCGAAATGAGTATATTTATCAAGCGACTAAGATGTTTTTAAAAGATCGTAAAAGACGCCAAAGTCGCGAACAAATGCGACGTGGATACATGGAAATGGCTAAAATCAACTTATTAATATCTTCTGAGTCATTCTATGCTGAGTCTGAAGCGGATTCTAAAGTGGAGCGCTTAGTTAGCGGGGGGTAATCACTTGATAGTAAAACGTGGCGACGTATATTTTGCAGACCTTTCCCCTGTAGTTGGCTCAGAACAAGGTGGAGTTCGTCCGGTTCTCATAATACAAAATGATATCGGTAATCGTTTTAGTCCTACCGTTATAGTCGCTGCGATTACAGCACAAATCCAAAAAGCAAAGCTTCCAACACATGTTGAAATCGATGCTAAAAAATATGGATTTGAACGTGATTCGGTTATACTACTAGAACAAATTCGAACGATTGACAAACAACGATTAACCGATAAGATAACACATCTTGATGATGAGATGATGGATCAGGTTGACGAAGCGTTGCAAATCAGTTTAGGACTTGTTGATTTTTAAAGTTGCTTTTATAGCAGCTTTACCTACATAGATTATAATAAATTGTTTTGTAACCCTTTCGTCTTGAAAGGGTTATTTTAGGTCCTTTGAAACTACCAAAAATTGGAGGCGTTATTTTTGTCACAACAATTGATTAATAAAATTGCATCTGATTTATCGATTACTTCAAAACAAGTAGCTACCGTAATTGAATTAAAGGAAGAAGGAAATACGATTCCCTTTATTGCCAGGTATCGAAAAGAAAAAACGGGTTCTCTTGATGAGGTCCAAATTCATTCCATTTTAGAAAAATATGAGTATGCTGTAAATCTTCAAACGAGAAAAGATGAAGTAATCCGTTTAATTGAGGAAAAAGGAAAACTGACTGATGACTTACGTAAAAGTATTATTTTAGCGAAAAAGTTACAAGAAGTTGAAGATTTATACCGACCATATAAAGAAAAAAGAAGAACTCGCGCTACAGTTGCAAAAGATAAAGGGTTAGAGCCTTTTGCAGAATGGTTATTTTCAATGCCAAATGAAGGTTCACTTGCGGATGAAGCGCTAAAATACATAAATGTTGAACTAGAAGTGAATACAGTCGATGAAGTTATTCAAGGTGGAAAAGATATTATTGCGGAATGGATTGCAGACGATGCTGCTTATCGTAAGTGGATTCGTGAAGTTACCTTCAAAAAAGGAACGATTGACAGTACGGTAAAAGATTCCGAAAAAGACGAGAAAAAAGTATACGAAATGTATTATGAGTACTCTGAACCAATTTCAAAGATTGTTCCACATAGAATACTAGCAATGAATCGTGCTGAAAAAGAAGATATTTTAAAGGTTGCAATTCAATCTCCTTATGATGAGATTATTTTTTATTTAGAAAAAAGAGTAATTACAAAGGACACTTTTGTACGACCAATCTTAATGGAAGTCGTTGAAGATGCGTATAAAAGATTAATTCAGCCTTCAATTGAAAGAGAGATTCGTAAAGAATTATCCGAAAAAGCTGATTCACACGCGATTACTATTTTCTCAGAAAACTTGCGTTCATTATTACTGCAACCACCATTAAAAGGGAAAATCGTGCTAGGAGTAGACCCTGCATTTCGTACTGGTTGTAAATTAGCAGTAGTAGACGAGACGGGCAAAGTACTCAAAATAGATGTGATTTACCCTCATCCTTTTAAAGGAGAAAGGGAAGAGGTTCAAAGAAATAAAAGAGAACAAGCAGTTACAAAAATTAAAGATATTCTTATAAAATATAAAATAGAAATGATCGCAATTGGAAATGGTACAGCTTCGAGAGAAACAGAGCTGTTTATATCTGGAATTTTAAAAGAAATGAAAAATAATACTTATTATGTAATCGTAAATGAAGCTGGCGCAAGTGTTTATTCAGCATCTGAGCTAGCAAGAGAAGAGTTCCCTGATTTCCAAGTAGAAGAACGAAGTGCAGTATCTATTGCAAGACGACTACAAGATCCGTTAGCAGAACTAGTAAAAATTGATCCGAAATCTGTTGGGGTAGGATTATATCAACACGATGTATCTCAAAAGAGCTTAAATGAATCATTATCATTTGTTGTTGAAACTTCTGTTAACCAAGTTGGTGTAAATGTAAACACAGCATCAGTTTCATTACTTCAATACGTATCGGGCTTGTCCAAAACAGTAGCGAAAAATATTGTTAATTACCGTGACGAAAAAGGGAAAATTACAAACCGAAAAGAGCTTAAAACAATACCTAGATTAGGCGCAAAAACGTATGAGCAATGTATTGGATTTTTACGTGTTCTAGAAGGAGATGAGCCTTTAGACCGTACAAGTATTCACCCGGAGAGCTACGTACAAGTAAAAAAATTATTAAAGCAATTAAATTTCTCAACTAGTCAAATTGGTTCAAATGAATTGAAAGAACAGCTAAAAACGATTAATTTAAAAGAAGTATCAGAGCAACTTGATATTGGTGAAATTACGCTAAAAGATATTTTAGCATCATTAATGCAACCTGAAAGAGATTTACGAGATGAATTAGCAGCACCAATCCTTCGCCAAGATGTTCTTCAAATTGAAGACCTAAAAATAGGGATGGAGCTTGAAGGAACAGTAAGAAACGTAGTCGATTTTGGTGCATTTGTTGATATTGGACTAAAGAACGATGGTCTTGTTCATATCTCTAGAATGAGTAGCAAATTTATTAAGCATCCGCTTGATGTTGTATCGGTTGGTCAAGTAGTAAAAGTATGGATTGCTGATGTAGACCAAAAGAAACAAAGAGTAGGTTTATCTATGCTACCAATTGAATCGAAAGAAATCGTCAAAGCTTAATTTTTTGATAATAAAACCAACATTGATTCAATAATTTAATTTGATAACGGTTTTTTTCATAAAACGCTTTTTGCATTTGAGATTTAAGCCAACTAGGCATTACCATGATAAAACCTCCAACTTAAAAATCTTCGCCCATCTTTTTTTGAGGATGGGCGATGAAATAAATGAGTGAGGGGTAACCTTCCGATACATTGTATAAAAAGGATAACTGAATTGTTCATTTTAATAGTAATAATTACGCCGTTGTAGAGAGATTTACTAAGAGCAGCCCATTTAGCATAAATCGTACTAATAAGATCTTTTGAAATTCTCATTTGTAAGTTTAATGTATGCGCATACCCAAGAATTTGTGAGTTGTTCAGTTAGAATAAAGAAGAAAAAAAGGATGTCGATTCATAAATGGATAATGAGGAGATACAAAAACTGGTTGAAGAACTATCAATCACTTATTTCGATCGACCATTTCTCCACCAAGCTTCTTTCAATACTAGATTGAGGACAACTGGTGGTAGGTACTTATTAAAAACAAGTAATATCGAATTAAATAAGTTTTATTATGAAGAACACGGAATTGAAGAGTTAAAGGGGATCATATTACACGAGCTATGTCATTATCATCTTCATATTATGAAGAAAGGCTATAAGCATGAAGATAGAGATTTTAAAGAGCTATTAAAAAAGGTAGGTGCTCCTAGGTATTGTAAACCACTAAACTCAATAAAAAAAAGAACGCATTCTTATAAGTATAAATATAGATGTTCAGTATGTGGGCAAGCTTTCTTAAGAAAAAGAAAAGTGGACATAAGCCGCTATGTATGTGGATTATGCAAAAGTCCATTAAAACTATTATAAATAGTGTTGACATCTAATATGTATTTAGTTTATATTAATACTTGTCATCACGTTTCAGTACTTGATGAAAAGATTAGTATTTTTCCGCAGTAGCTCAGTGGTAGAGCACTCGGCTGTTAACCGAGTGGTCGTAGGTTCGAACCCTACCTGCGGAGCCATTATTATAGAGAAGTACCCAAGTGGCTCAAGGGGCGCCCCTGCTAAGGGTGTAGATCGTTTACGCGGTGCGAGGGTTCGAATCCCTTCTTCTCTGCCATACATAAGGCCCGTTGGTCAAGCGGTTAAGACACCGCCCTTTCACGGCGGTAACACGGGTTCGAGTCCCGTACGGGTCACCATTTTAACCTGGAGGATTAGCTCAGCTGGGAGAGCACCTGCCTTACAAGCAGGGGGTCGGCGGTTCGAGCCCGTCATCCTCCACCATTAACTACATATGGTCCCGTGGTGTAGCGGTTAACATGCCTGCCTGTCACGCAGGAGATCGCCGGTTCGATCCCGGTCGGGACCGCCATTAATTACTACAAATTGTAGTATTTTTTTCTTTATTTGGAGAAAAATAGTAAGAGTGGATGTTTGGAGTTAGTGCTGAAATATCAGATTGTTTTTTATTTTGAGAAGTAAATTCGAGAGGTAGAACAATACAACATAAAAAACCCTGCGGTGCAGGTTCATTAAGTTAATTCGTATTCTACAATAAGAAGAATATTGAAATGTCGGATTGTTTTTATCTTGAGGAGCTGATTCGAGAGATAGGGCAATACAACATAAAAAAAATCCTGCGGTGGAACTTCATGAAAGTTACTCGTCTTTAGGTAAAGATGAATTCCAAAATTGTCGGATTGTTTTTTATCTTGAGGAGCTGATTCGAGAGATAGGGCAATACAACATAAAAAAAATCCTGCGGTGGAACTTCATGAAAGTTACTCGTCTTTAGGTAAAGATGAATTCCAAAATTGTCGGATTGTTTTTTATCTTGAGGAGTAAATTCGAGAGGTAAAAGCAATCAACATAAAAAAAAATCCTGCGGTGCAGGTTCATGAAGTTAATTCGAAGGAGTCAGTTCATGATGCTAAATCAATGGGCTATAGCCAAGCGGTAAGGCAACGGATTTTGATTCCGTCATGCCCTGGTTCGAATCCAGGTAGCCCAGCCATTTGTTTTTTGTAAGGATGTCGGATTGTTTTTTATCTTGAGGAGTAATTCGAGAGGTATTAACAATACAACATAAAAAAAAATCCTGCGGTGCGGGTTCACGAAGGTTATTCTAAGAAGTAGATTCGTGATGATAATTCATTGGGCTATAGCCAAGCGGTAAGGCAACGGATTTTGATTCCGTCATGCCCTGGTTCGAATCCAGGTAGCCCAGCCATTTTAGTTTTTTATTAATATGTTTAAGGTAAGGGGAATTGTTTTTATCTTAGACGCGATCGTGTAGACAGTAAGTTGGTTTAAAGATATATTGTATTTAGTTATAATTACTTTTAATTATTACGAGCCATTAGCTCAGTAGGTAGAGCATCTGACTTTTAATCAGAGGGTCGAAGGTTCGAATCCTTCATGGCTCACTTTTGTTTATTCGCGGTCGTGGCGGAATGGCAGACGCGCTAGGTTGAGGGCCTAGTGGAGGTTTCTCCGTGGAGGTTCAAGTCCTCTCGGCCGCATCAAATTATATATATAGTAACAAGGCTTCTACGTAATGTAGAGGCCTTTTTTGTGTTTAAAAATTGGCTTACTTTTATAGACTGGTTGGTCACGGTACTAGACTTTGTAGGAATTAAAATCGAATATTAAAAATTTTTAAAATTTATTGTATTTTATGTTATTCTTGATTATAATACAAAGCATAACAAATCAAATGACTTTAAGAAAAAGGGGGTAATCAATTAAAATAGCAGGGATGAATATTACGTTCAAGCATTATCCTATCCAATATTTTTTGGATTGTATGGATCAATTAGGTATCAGTAGCATTGAATTATGGGCTGGTGAACCACATCTCTATGTTTATAGAAACTTGCTTTGCAATTTGAGGGAGATAAAGAAAGAAATTAAAGCTAGAAGTATGGAAATAGTCTGCTATACTCCAGAACAATGCATTTATCCTTACAATCTTGCTGCTTCAGATCCGGATTGGAGACAAACGAGTATTGATTATTTTATTGAAAATATTCACTCTGCTGTGGAATTGGAGACGGATAAGATGCTAATTACTTCAGGGATAGGTGATTTTTCTCTAACAAAAGAAGAATCGTGGAAATATGCAAGTGAATCAATCTATCAAATTACAAAGGTGGCGGAGCACGAGGGTATCACTCTTGCACTAGAACCATTAACAAAATTTGAATCTAATTTAATTATTAATACGCGGGGATTAAAGAGAATGATTGAAGAAATAAAGTCCCCTTTTTTAAAAGGGATGATTGATACCGTTGCAATGAACCTGGCGGGTGAAACACCAGATGATTATTTTTTATTGCTTCCTGAGTTATGTCATTTTCATCTAGTAGATGGTGATCGCAAGACAGATTCCCATCTTGCTTTAGATGATGGTAATTTACAATGGAGAGAATATGTAAAAAGCATGCAAAAGCACCAATACGATGGGGCATGCACTCTTGAAATTATGGGGTCAACTTATTATCAAAATCCATTAGATGCTTTTAAAAAATCCTTAGTGAAACTAAATGAATTAGGAATTGTATAATCTAAAAATTTGGAGGAGCCTTTATGAGTAATACTACGCTTACACGAAAGCTTGGATTTTGGTCGGCATTAGCAATTGCTGTTGGTACGACCGTAGGGTCAGGTATCTTTGTCTCGTCTGGTGATGTAGCAAAAGCAGCGGGAACCCCTTCTATTTCTATTTTAGCATGGATTATTGGTGGTATTATTGCTATTCCGCAAGTAATGGTTCTTGCTGAATTGTCGACTGCTTATCCTGAAAATGGAAGCGGTTACGTTTATTTGAATAAAGCAGGCTGGAGACCATTAGCCTTTTTATATGGATGGGCAACATTCTGGGCGCTTGATCCACCATCTATTTCTATTATGGCTCTAGCAGTAGTTTCATACTTGGCAAGCTTTTTCCCATTTTTCTCTGGATTTGCTGGCAAGTTGTTAGGGGTTGCGATAATTTTAATCATAACTTCTATTCATTATCGAAGTGTAAAAGAGGGCGGGCTATTTCAAGTGATTATTACAGCCGTGAAAATCATTCCATTCATTATTGTTATTGTTCTAGGGTTAATGTATATGCACGTGGGGAACTTCTCCTATACGCCTCATGGAGAAACGGTAAAAACAAGTCTAATCGGTGGCGTTTCTGCCACAACCTGGGCATATACCGGTATGGCCGCCATTTGTTTTATGGCAGGTGAATTTAAAAATCCTGGAAAAACGCTACCTCGTGCATTGATTAGCTCTGTCTTTATTGTATTAATCTTATATACTTTGCTAGCAGTCTGCGTAATTGGATTAATGCCTTTTAGCAAATTGATGAGTTCTAGTGCAGCTGTTTCTGATGCGGTTAAGTATATACCAGGACTATCTCATATTGCTTCTTCGTTTGTTGCGATTACTGCAATTATAGTTATTTTAGGATCACTAAGTTCCTGTATCATGTTTCAGCCTAGATTAGAGTACGCTATGGCGAAGGACGGGCTGTTTTTCCAGCGTTTTGCTCGTGTCCATCCAAAGTATGAAACACCAAGTTTTTCAATTATTGTTCAAGTTACCTATGCATGTATTCTAGTTTTTGCAACCAATTTAACGACTTTACTAGGCTATTTCACATTAATTCAATTAGTGATTAATATTTTGGATTTTGTAGCGGTTTATAAATGCCGTAAAAGGGAGGACTATAACCCGATTTACAGGATGCCAATGTGGAGACTAACGACTATTTTAGCAATAATTGGAGCTTCTTGGCTTGCTTGGGGTACGTTTACTTGGGCTCCGTGGCAAGGGATGGTAGCTGCATTCATAGTTATCGCTACTGGACTACCTGTTTACTTTTACTGGGAAAAACGCTATGGGCCCAATAAGAAAAATGACGGTAATCTAGTAACAAAGAAGAATTCAATTATTTCAGGAAGCTAGTGAACTTTTACTAGCTTCTTAATTTTTTGAAAAAGCGATTGCTTTATTTGTTATAGTTAATTATAATACAAGACATAACAAATATGTTTTAGGGGGATCTCACCATGTTAAAATTTGATGAAGCGTTATTTTTAAAACTTGTTGAAGAAGAAGGACTTGCATTTAGAAGTAAAATTGAGGATATCGTCGATTCAATCTGTCAAAAAGGTTACAGCAATCTTTTCCTTATTGGTGCTGGCGGAACTATTGCAATGATGTATCCTTATAAATATATTATAGAATCAAACTCAACGATCAATGTACATGCCGAAATCGCAGCCGAGTTTATGGTCATGAACAATAAGCATTTTACAAAGAATTCCGTATGTATTTTCACCTCAGTTTCAGGGACAACACAAGAAACTGTTGCAGCGGCAGAGTTTTGTAAAGAAAGAGGGGCTACTACAATTGCTTTAGTAGCGGAGCCGAATACTCCATTAACACAAGTAGTAGAATACTGTATTACAACTCGCTCGGAAAAACATTCCTTTGATACATTCTTTATGCTGCTGTACATGGTAGTATTTCGCTTCATGTATAATAACAATGAATTTCCACAATATGAACAGTTCACAAAAGAAGTTTCCTTGTTGCCACAAGCGATTTTAGCTGCCGTAAAAGACTATGATAAAAAGGCAGAGGAATTTGCTATTAAACATAAGGATACAGATTATCATATGATGGTAGGCTCTGGTAACTTATGGGGTAACACGTATTCATACGCGATGTGTATATTGGAGGAAATGCAATGGATTCATGCAAAGTCTATCCACGCAGCGGAGTTTTTCCATGGTACGCTTGAGTTAGTGGTTGAAGATACTAGTGTTATTTTACTTAAAGGTGAAGATGAAACAAGACCGTTGATGGATCGTGTTGAAAGGTTTGCTGAAAAAATCACGAGTCAATTAACTGTTATTGATACAAAGGAATTTGAATTGCCAGGAATTAGTGAGGAATTTAGAAAACACTTTTCTGTCAGTATTAACTGGGCTGTTTTAAGTCGAATTAGTGTTTACCTTGAAAGAGAAAGAAACCACTCATTAGACCTAAGAAGATACTACCGCAAAGTAGAATATTAAAAAATTTAATGGGCACTACATGGTAGTGCTCATTTCTTAGATTAAAAAGAAGGTTGGGATTAGATGAGAATTGTTACAGTCGGCGATAACTGTATGGATGTCTATCTTGCAAACGAGAAAGTGTATCCCGGAGGAAATCCGGTAAATGTTGCTGTCTACTTAAAAGAGCTAGGGGCAGACTCTTCGTATATAGGTTGGGTTGGAAGTGATTCCTTTGGCGAACAAATGATTAATTCGATTCAAAGCAAAGGTGTCGATACATCGTTTATTTCTAAAAAGATAGGAAAAACAGCGGTTACCTATGTTAAATTGGTTAATAATGACCGTCATTTTGGAGATTACGATGAAGGAGTAATGGGTCAGTTCACATTAACTGATGAAGAACTTGAGTATATCCAAACTCAACAACTTGTCCACGCTGGTATATGGGGTCATGTTGAGGAATATTTTCCACTTTTTAAACAAAAAGGGTTGCTTACTGCATTTGATTTTTCAGATCAGTTAGAGCACGATTTAGTAAAGAAATTACCTAGTTATGTGGACTATTCCTTTTTTTCTTATAAAAAGGATGATGAATTTATCAGGGGATTTTTAAAAGATGTACTAACAAAAGGTTCTAAGGTGGCTGTTGCTACGCTTGGAGAAAATGGATCTTTAGCTTTCGACGGAAAACATTTTTATCAATTTGGAGTATTGGAAGATAAAGTTGTTGATACGATGGGAGCAGGAGATTCTTTCATAGCTGGTTTTCTTTATGGTACTTTACAGGGCTTTTCGATCCAACAGTGTTTGGAATTAGGGACTAAAACTGCTACAAAAACAATTGGCTATTTCGGTGCATGGTGACGATAACTAGTCGGCAGTGTATAATAATGTTGAAAAACATTGACGGATAGGATGAAAATTATGAACCTAAATTCTTCAACCCCACAGCCTCTCTATATGCAGATTAGGCAAATGCTTCAGAATGATATTCAACAAGGGAAGTACCAACCAGACCAGCAGATTCCCACAGAAGCTGAGCTTTGTGAAACGTATAATGTCAGTCGAATCACTATTCGAAAGGCCATTGAGGAATTAGTGAAGGATGGTACATTAACACGCATACCACGCAGGGGGACGTTTGTAGCTTCGAATAAGTTTAATAATGAACTGTTATCTGTAAGCGGATTCTCAGAGTTTAGCCACCAATTAGGGATGATTCCAAATTCCCGAATCCTTAGAAGTGAAGTCATCCCAGCACCAAAGGATGTTGCAGAACATCTTAAAGTTGAAGAAGGAAGTCGCGTACTAGAGCTTGAGCGACTTATGTATGTGAACGACCGTCCACTTTTTTATGATATTGCGCATTACTCACTAATTCGTTTTCCTGATTTGGAAAAGAAAATTGCAACAGATGAATCCACATATAAAGTTCTCTCAAAGGACTATAATACAGAAATCATAAGTAACGATAAAATCATCGACGTAATCGGTGCGACAAAAGTATATGCCAATTATCTTGAATGTGATATAGGAGCCAATCTTTTTAAAATCCTAAAAATCGCTTATGATGCAAATGAGGAACCTGTCCACCTTTCAACATTCATGTGTGAAACAAGTAAGGTAACCTTAACAGTTCATCGAACAAAATAGAGATGAGTCTATTTTAAGTGGAATACATATTTTTATAAAAAACTCACTTTTATTATTTAAAAGTGAGTTTTAGCGTTTTAATAAACATTACAGTTAAGTAATGATTTTTATCTACAATATTGGAGATAAGAGGCGTGAGATAGCTTCTTTTAACTTGATCATGACTGATCGCTCTTGATATTTTTCAATTGTAAGCTCACTACTATGATTACTATCAAGTAAAAAAAGACTTTGTAGCTCAGAAGCTTTTTCTTCTGAATAGGTGATTGCGTTTATTTCAAAATTCAGTTTAAAACTACGTGTATCAATATTCGTAGTTCCTACCGAAGCTACTTCATGATCAACAACGATTGTCTTAGCATGTAAGAAACCATTCTCGTAAAGCAATATTTTTGCGCCATATGATAAAAGTTCTCCAGCGTACGATAGAGATGCCCAATACACGAATGGGTGATCAGGTTTACTTGGAATCATTATTCTTACATCGATACCAGATAAAATTGCGATTTTGCACGCATCCATAATGCTTGTATCTGGAATAAAATAAGGTGTTTGAATATAAACACATTTTTTTGCAGACATAATTAATTTAACATACATGTTTTTTAAGTGTTCTGTTTCTGAATTTGGTCCACTAGCAACAATTTGGATAGGGGTACTTCCGATGTTTTTTTCATTATTAAATGAGAATTCTTCTATATTATGTATAGGTTGGTTGGTAGCTTGTTGCCAGTCTAAAATAAATCTACCTTGAATTTGATTTACTGATTCTCCCTTTATGCGAAAATGAGTATCCCGCCAATAACCAAACTTTTTATCAATACCAAGATACTCATTTCCAATATTGAACCCTCCTATATAAGCAATTCTTCCATCAATAATACACAGTTTTCTGTGATTTCTATTATTTAATCGAAAATTGATTAGTCTTAAAAATGAAGGGAAGAAAGCTCTTACCTCACCACCATGTTTAACAAGTTCTTTGAAAAAAGAAGGGGTAATTCTTTTGGATCCAATGTCATCATACAGGACTCGCACTTTCACACCTTCTGCCGCTTTTTTGGAAAGTTCATCTCTAAGTTTCTTTCCTAAAGAATCACGCTGGATAATATAGTACTGGATATTAATTTCTTTTTGAGCAAGTTGGATGTCTTTAAATAGAGAATTAAATTTTTCGTGTCCATCTCGAAACGTTTGGATTTCGTTATCTGTTGTTAATAAAGCGTTAGCTGACTTTAAATTCATCATAATTAAATGTGAATGCTTTGATAGTAACTCATCTTGATGAAAACTTTGATCATTAAGAATTTTATTAGCCTGGTCCGTAACCGCTAATTGTAGATATGTTTTTTCTTTAGTCGATAGATGGTAGAAATTTTTTTGTTTTAGCTGCCTACCTAAAAATAGATATAGTAAAAATCCCGCTATAGGTATAAAAAGTAAGATCATTAGCCAAGCCCATGTGGCGACAACATCTCTTTTTTCAATAAATACTAGTACTCCTGCTAGAAGTATATTGATGATCAGGAGGATTGTAAGAAAATTATCGATACCCATTTTTGACACTTCCTATTAGTTAAATTACCTCTTTTTAGTTTAGTATCTTTTTTTATGCTCATTAATAATATTTTTTATTTAAAAGAACAAAGTATTCGAAAACACTTCTTAGTAACTCTAAAATACAGTCATATTATTGATACCAATTCTATCTCTTTAAAAACTCAAAAAATGAAACATAACAATTCTTTATGAGAAAAAGGAATTGCGCTACTTTTATCGGAGTCTGTCCTTAAATTATACTATAGTAATTCAGTTATTGTTTTGTAGTACTATGTCATAAACGTTAAATATGTACTGATTAAACCTACATTAATAACTTAAAAAGGCTTTTAAACCTAGTTAAGTCAAATAAGTAAATAAACTCGTGATATTTCTATTTGAAAAGTGTTGACATTGAATGTTCGATGCTTTAATATAGTTTAAGTCACGTCAGACAAGTTAACGAAGTCAACGAGAGCTTATCGTAGTAAGCTGTTAAAGTTAAAAAAACTTTTAAAAAAGTGTTGACACAAACAGTTAGATGTTATAAACTGTAAAAGTCGCTAACGAAGACGACACACTTACAATATGCGCCCGTAGCTCAATTGGATAGAGCGTTTGACTACGGATCAAAAGGTTATGGGTTCGAGTCCTTTCGGGCGCGCCATATTACGGGAAGTGGCTCAGCTTGGTAGAGCACCTGGTTTGGGACCAGGGGGTCGCAGGTTCAAATCCTGTCTTCCCGACCATTTTCGCGGGTGTAGTTTAATGGTAAAATAGAAGCCTTCCAAGCTTCGGTCGTGGGTTCGATTCCCATCACCCGCTCCATTATGAACTTTGAAAACTAAACAAAACATGAAGTAAACGTCAATTATTAGTTTTTTGAGCAACACAAGATTTAAACTTAACTTTTATGGAGAGTTTGATCCTGGCTCAGGACGAACGCTGGCGGCGTGCCTAATACATGCAAGTCGAGCGGACTAATGGGAGCTTGCTCCCGTTAGTTAGCGGCGGACGGGTGAGTAACACGTGGGCAACCTACCTGTAAGACTGGGATAACTTCGGGAAACCGGAGCTAATACCGGATGACATAAAGGAACTCCTGTTCCTTTATTGAAAGATGGCCTCGGCTATCACTTACAGATGGGCCCGCGGCGCATTAGCTAGTTGGTGAGGTAACGGCTCACCAAGGCGACGATGCGTAGCCGACCTGAGAGGGTGATCGGCCACACTGGGACTGAGACACGGCCCAGACTCCTACGGGAGGCAGCAGTAGGGAATCTTCCGCAATGGACGAAAGTCTGACGGAGCAACGCCGCGTGAGCGATGAAGGCCTTCGGGTCGTAAAGCTCTGTTGTTAGGGAAGAATAAGTGCTAGTTGAATAAGCTGGCACCTTGACGGTACCTAACCAGAAAGCCACGGCTAACTACGTGCCAGCAGCCGCGGTAATACGTAGGTGGCAAGCGTTGTCCGGAATTATTGGGCGTAAAGCGCGCGCAGGCGGTTTCTTAAGTCTGATGTGAAAGCCCCCGGCTCAACCGGGGAGGGTCATTGGAAACTGGGAAACTTGAGTGCAGAAGAGGAAAGTGGAATTCCAAGTGTAGCGGTGAAATGCGTAGAGATTTGGAGGAACACCAGTGGCGAAGGCGACTTTCTGGTCTGTAACTGACGCTGAGGCGCGAAAGCGTGGGGAGCAAACAGGATTAGATACCCTGGTAGTCCACGCTGTAAACGATGAGTGCTAAGTGTTAGAGGGTTTCCGCCCTTTAGTGCTGAAGTTAACGCATTAAGCACTCCGCCTGGGGAGTACGGTCGCAAGACTGAAACTCAAAGGAATTGACGGGGGCCCGCACAAGTGGTGGAGCATGTGGTTTAATTCGAAGCAACGCGAAGAACCTTACCAGGTCTTGACATCCTCTGACAACCCTAGAGATAGGGCTTTCCCTTCGGGGACAGAGTGACAGGTGGTGCATGGTTGTCGTCAGCTCGTGTCGTGAGATGTTGGGTTAAGTCCCGCAACGAGCGCAACCCTTGATCTTAGTTGCCAGCATTTAGTTGGGCACTCTAAGGTGACTGCCGGTGACAAACCGGAGGAAGGTGGGGATGACGTCAAATCATCATGCCCCTTATGACCTGGGCTACACACGTGCTACAATGGATAGTACAAAGGGTTGCAAGACCGCGAGGTGGAGCTAATCCCATAAAACTATTCTCAGTTCGGATTGTAGGCTGCAACTCGCCTACATGAAGCCGGAATCACTAGTAATCGCGGATCAGCATGCCGCGGTGAATACGTTCCCGGGCCTTGTACACACCGCCCGTCACACCACGAGAGTTTGTAACACCCGAAGTCGGTGGGGTAACCTTTTAGGGGCCAGCCGCCTAAGGTGGGACAGATGATTGGGGTGAAGTCGTAACAAGGTAGCCGTATCGGAAGGTGCGGCTGGATCACCTCCTTTCTATGGAGACATCATGAACCGATGGTTCATGTATGAAATGTTTCTTCATTGTTTTGTTTAGTTTTGAGAGTTCACTCTCAACTTTGTACCTTGAAAACTAGATAATGTCATTCATTAAACTGCGTAAGTTTAATTCAATTAGTTTTAAAATTAGTTAAGTTAGAAAGGGCGCACGGTGGATGCCTTGGCACTAGGAGTCGATGAAGGACGGGACTAACACCGATATGCTTCGGGGAGCTGTAAGTAAGCTTTGATCCGGAGATTTCCGAATGGGGAAACCCACTACTCGTAATGGAGTAGTATCTTTACCTGAATACATAGGGTACTGAGGACAGACCCAGGGAACTGAAACATCTAAGTACCTGGAGGAATAGAAAGCAATAGCGATTTCCTGAGTAGCGGCGAGCGAAACGGAAGATAGCCCAAACCAAGAGGCTTGCCTCTTGGGGTTGTAGGACACTCTATACGGAGTTACAAAGGAACGGGGTAAATGAAGCGACCTGGAAAGGTCCGTCAAAGAAGGTAAAAACCCTGTAGTTGAAACCTCGTTCCCTCTTGAGTGGATCCTGAGTACGGCGGAACACGTGAAATTCCGTCGGAATCTGGGAGGACCATCTCCCAAGGCTAAATACTACCTAGTGACCGATAGTGAACCAGTACCGTGAGGGAAAGGTGAAAAGCACCCCGGAAGGGGAGTGAAAGAGAACCTGAAACCGTGTGCTTACAAATAGTCAGAGCTCGTTAACGAGTGATGGCGTGCCTTTTGTAGAATGAACCGGCGAGTTACGATCCCGTGCAAGGTTAAGTTGAAGAGACGGAGCCGCAGCGAAAGCGAGTCTGAATAGGGCGATATAGTACGTGGTCGTAGACCCGAAACCGAGTGATCTACCCATGTCCAGGATGAAGTTCAGGTAACACTGAATGGAGGTCCGAACCCACGCACGTTGAAAAGTGCGGGGATGAGGTGTGGGTAGCGGAGAAATTCCAATCGAACTCGGAGATAGCTGGTTCTCCCCGAAATAGCTTTAGGGCTAGCCTTATGTGTTAGAGTCTTGGAGGTAGAGCACTGATTGGACTAGGGGCCCCCAACGGGTTACCGAATTCAGTCAAACTCCGAATGCCAATGACTTATCCATAGGAGTCAGACTACGAGTGATAAGATCCGTGGTCAAGAGGGAAACAGCCCAGACCGCCAGCTAAGGTCCCAAAGTATACGTTAAGTGGAAAAGGATGTGGAGTTGCTTAGACAACCAGGATGTTGGCTTAGAAGCAGCCACCATTTAAAGAGTGCGTAATAGCTCACTGGTCGAGTGACTCTGCGCCGAAAATGTAACGGGGCTAAACGTATCACCGAAGCTGCGGATTGATACCGTATGGTATCAGTGGTAGGGGAGCGTTCTAAGGGCGTTGAAGCTAGATCGTAAGGACTGGTGGAGCGCTTAGAAGTGAGAATGCCGGTATGAGTAGCGAAAGACGGGTGAGAATCCCGTCCACCGTATGCCTAAGGTTTCCTGGGGAAGGCTCGTCCTCCCAGGGTTAGTCAGGACCTAAGCCGAGGCCGAAAGGCGTAGGCGATGGACAACAGGTTGATATTCCTGTACCACCTCATTTCCGTTTGAGCAATGGAGGGACGCAGAAAGATAGGGTAAGCGCGCTGCTGGATATGCGCGTCCAAGCAATTAGGCTGATGTGTAGGAAAATCCGCACATCATAAGGCTGAGTTGTGATGGCGAGGGAAATATAGTACCGAAGTTCCTGATTCTACGCTGCCAAGAAAAGCTTCTAGCGAGGAAATAGGTGCCTGTACCGCAAACCGACACAGGTAGGCGAGGAGAGAATCCTAAGGTGAGCGAGAGAACTATGGTTAAGGAACTCGGCAAAATGACCCCGTAACTTCGGGAGAAGGGGTGCTCTTTTGGGTGTATGCCCGGGAGAGCCGCAGTGAAAAGGCCCAAGCGACTGTTTAGCAAAAACACAGGTCTCTGCGAAGCCGCAAGGCGAAGTATAGGGGCTGACGCCTGCCCGGTGCTGGAAGGTTAAGAGGAGGGGTTATCCCTTACGGGAGAAGCTCTGAATTGAAGCCCCAGTAAACGGCGGCCGTAACTATAACGGTCCTAAGGTAGCGAAATTCCTTGTCGGGTAAGTTCCGACCCGCACGAAAGGCGTAACGATTTGGGCACTGTCTCAACCATAGACTCGGTGAAATTATAGTACCTGTGAAGATGCAGGTTACCCGCGACAGGACGGAAAGACCCCGTGGAGCTTTACTGCAGCTTGATATTGAATTTTGGTACAGCTTGTACAGGATAGGTAGGAGCCTGAGAAGCCGGAGCGCTAGCTTCGGTGGAGGCGTCGGTGGGATACTACCCTGGCTGTATTGAAATTCTAACCTAGAGCCGTGATCCGGCTCGGAGACAGTGTCAGGTGGGCAGTTTGACTGGGGCGGTCGCCTCCTAAAGAGTAACGGAGGCGCCCAAAGGTTCCCTCAGAATGGTTGGAAATCATTCGAAGAGTGTAAAGGCATAAGGGAGCTTGACTGCGAGACCTACAAGTCGAGCAGGGACGAAAGTCGGGCTTAGTGATCCGGTGGTTCCGCATGGAAGGGCCATCGCTCAACGGATAAAAGCTACCCCGGGGATAACAGGCTTATCTCCCCCAAGAGTCCACATCGACGGGGAGGTTTGGCACCTCGATGTCGGCTCATCGCATCCTGGGGCTGTAGTCGGTCCCAAGGGTTGGGCTGTTCGCCCATTAAAGCGGTACGCGAGCTGGGTTCAGAACGTCGTGAGACAGTTCGGTCCCTATCCGTCGTGGGCGCAGGAAATTTGAGAGGAGCTGTCCTTAGTACGAGAGGACCGGGATGGACACACCGCTGGTGTACCAGTTGTTCTGCCAAGAGCATGGCTGGGTAGCTATGTGTGGAAGGGATAAGTGCTGAAAGCATCTAAGCATGAAGCCCCCCTCAAGATGAGATTTCCCATAGCGTTAAGCTAGTAAGACCCCTGAGAGACGATCAGGTTGATAGGTCAGAGGTGGAAGCGTGGTGACACGTGGAGCTGACTGATACTAATCGGTCGAGGACTTAACTAACAAGTTTGATAATGACATTATCTAGTTTTGAGGGTACGAAGTACAACTCTATAAATCAGGTGATTAGTGCGAAGAGGTCACACCCGTTCCCATACCGAACACGGCAGTTAAGCTCTTCAGCGTCGATGGTAGTTGGGGGTTTCCCCCTGTGAGAGTAGAACGTCGCCTGGTTTAGATTTTTTATGAAAATAAGTTATTTTCTTATAATCGCGGGGTGGAGCACGAACGAATATGCTTCGAAGAAATTACTTCAGCATACCAATCGAGCCGCTACTTGTATTAACATCCTGAGATTGGGATGGTCTTAACAGGGTAAAACTTCATGGATTTAAAAATTAAATTATTTTCTTATTATCGCGGGGTGGAGCAGTCTGGTAGCTCGTCGGGCTCATAACCCGAAGGTCGCAGGTTCAAATCCTGTCCCCGCAACCAAAAATGGTCCCGTGGTGTAGCGGTTAACATGCCTGCCTGTCACGCAGGAGATCGCCGGTTCGATCCCGGTCGGGACCGCCATACATACGATTCTTAAAACGAAACAAAAATTGTTTCGTTTTTTTTATTATTTTTGAAATGAGTAATATATAAATAGATTTTATTTGCAGGAGTATTACTTTTAACGATTATAACTGTTTAAAACAGAAGCCGACATAAGCTAAGGATGCTTAACTCAACCTTAATTAGGAAACTTGGGATGGTAGGAGATTACAAGGCGCTTATGCGACTAAAAGCCCAAGGTTACGCCATCGATAAGCAAGAGAAGTAACAAAATAAACGAAAACAATCTAAATATAAGTTTCAATAATTTATTGAAACTATTCAAAAGAATATTACTGTTTGACATCCGCTTAATGTTTTGAAATGATATAATATGGCAAAGTTAGAAATAGACGAGTTAGAATTTTGGTGGTGAAGTAATTGGAAATTGTTTTACATACAAATACTGAGGAAGAAACTCAAGAAATTGCATTTTTTCTCGGACAATTAGTGCAACAAAAAGATGTAATATTATTAGAAGGAGATCTTGGTGCTGGAAAGACCACTTTTACAAAAGGATTTGCTAAAGGTCTTGATGTAAAAAGAACGGTTAATAGCCCAACTTTTAATATTATTAAAGAATATAAAGGTAGAATTCCTCTATATCATATGGATGTTTATCGTTTAGAAGGTAGTAGTGAAGATTTAGGCTTTGATGAGTATTTTATGGGTGAAGGTGTTTGTGTTGTAGAATGGGCTCATTTAATTTCAGATTACCTACCAAATGAATTCTTAAAAATCATAATAACTCATGAAGAAAATGGTAGAATGATTACTTTTATTCCAAATGGATCTAGGTATGAATTTATTTGTAAGGAGTTAATAAACAATGACCGTTTTAGCAATTGATACATCTACTAATGTTATGGGGATTAGTCTAATAAAAGATCAATCTGTTATTGGAGAAACGATAACATTTATTAATAAAAACCATTCTGTACGATTAATGCCAGCAATTAGTACTTTAATGGAAGAATGCAATATAAAACCAAAGGAATTATCTAAAATAGTAGTTGCAAAAGGTCCAGGCTCTTATACAGGTGTACGCATTGGTGTCACTGTGGCTAAATCATTAGCTTTCACTTTAAATATTCCAATTATCGGAGTATCAAGTTTGAAGGTATTGGCTGCTAACGGGCGATATTTTAATGGATTAGTTTGTCCATTATTTGATGCAAGACGCAACTTATTATTTACAGGTCTTTATGATTTTAGAGGACAGGTTACTAATGAGGTATTAGAAGACTGCAATATTGACCGAAGTATATGGATTGAAAAGCTTAAATCTTATAATGAACAAATCTTATTTATTGGTAATGATGTATTAATTCATAAAGAATTTATTATTGAGCATTTAAAAGATAAAGCTGTCTTTGCAAAAGAAAGTATGAATAACCAGAGACCTAGTGAACTGTTTACATGTAGCTTAGAAGAAAAGGAAGAATCAGTTCATAATTTTGTACCAGAATATTTAAGATTATCAGAGGCAGAAGCTAATTGGCTTGCAAGCCAAGAAAAGTAGGAGGATATTATGATCTCATCGGTTGCTTTTCGTAAAATGAAAGAAGAAGATTTAGATCAAATAGTAGAAATTGAAAAACAATCATTCCCTACACCATGGACATATGATGCTTTTTATAATGAATTATATTCAAATCAATTTGCCAATTATATAGTGGCTGAAGTAGATGAGAAAATAATTGGTTATTGTGGATTATGGGTGGTTATTGACGAGGGACATATTACAAATATAGCTATTTTGCCAGATTATAGGGGAGTAGGTCTTGGCGAAAAGTTACTTCAGGCGGTAATGGAAACTGCTAAAAATCTTGGAGCTGATACATTAACTTTAGAAGTAAGGGTATCGAATCATGTAGCAATGGGACTATATCGAAAGCTGGGATTCCAAGATGGTGGTATTCGTAAAAGCTATTATACAGATAATTTTGAGGATGCATTAGTTATGTGGGTGAATTTGAAATGATAAATGAAAATTGTTTAATTATTGCTATAGAGACAAGCTGTGATGAAACTTCAGCAGCAGTTGTTAAAAATGGAAATGAAATTTTAAGTAATGTAGTAGCTACTCAAATAGATATTCATAAACGTTTTGGTGGAGTTGTACCTGAAGTTGCATCACGATTACATGTTGAGCAAATAACTTTAGTAATCGAAGAAGCAATGAAGCAAGCAAAGGTAGAATATGAAGAGCTAGCTGCTGTAGCAGTTACAGAAGGTCCAGGACTTGTTGGAGCTTTACTAATTGGGGTAAATGCTGCAAAAGCAATTGCATTTGCACATGGATTACCACTTATAGGAGTACACCACATTGCGGGTCATATTTATGCTAATCAACTTGTACAGCCCCTGCAATATCCACTATTAGCCTTAGTTGTTTCTGGTGGACATACGGAGCTTGTCTACATGAAGGAAGATGGCATTTTTGAAGTAATAGGTGAAACAAGGGATGATGCAGCAGGAGAAGCTTATGATAAGGTCGCTAGAACACTTAAATTACCTTATCCAGGTGGTCCTCACATTGATCGTCTAGCACAAGAAGGAAATGCAACGATTCCCTTTCCTAGAGCATGGTTAGAAGAGGGTAGCTATGATTTTAGTTTTAGTGGGTTAAAGTCATCAGTTATTAATTATATGCATAATGCTGAGCAAAGAGGCAAGGAAATTTCACCAGCTGATGTTGCAGCAAGCTTTCAAGAAAGTGTAATTGAAGTAATTGTTTCAAAAACAATTCAGGCTGCAAAAGAATATAATGTAAAACAAGTTTTATTGGCCGGAGGAGTTGCGGCTAATAAAGGGTTGAGAGCTTCATTACAAGAAGAGATGAATGCTTTGACTAATGTAGAATTAGTTATACCACCACTATCACTTTGTACAGATAATGCTGCTATGATTGGTGCGGCTGCATTTATCCGGTTAAAACAAGGAAAACTAGGTAATTTGGCATTAAACGGGAATCCAGGTTTGGATTTAGAGAATATGTAAGAAGTACTTATTCACAATTTTTCAATAAAATGTGGATAAGTACTTTTTATTTGTTAAAAACTTATTAAACTATGTGTACAAAATTGTGTATAACATTACTATTTTTCTGTGGATAATGTGTATAAACCTGTGTAAAAGCTAAATGATAATTGAATATATGTGGATAAATATGTAGATAAGAAAAAACGGATAGCAATTAGCTTATCCGTTTAGTCATTAATCTTGTAAGTTCTCCCATTCTTCCATTAGGTCTATTAACTTAGCTTCGATATCACTTTTCTTATTTGTTAATTCCTGTACTAATTGAAAATCACCGTAAACTTCTGGCTTACATAATTCTAGTTCGATTGTCTCTATATCAAGCTCAAATTGCGATATATTACTTTCAATTTCTTCTATACGGCGCTGAGTTTGACGGAGTTTTTTCTTCAATTCTTTGTCTTGTTGATAATCAGAAATTGGTTGAGAGGATTGTTTAACTTGTGCTAATGTAGCCTCTTTTTCTGCTTGTTCTTTTTCAAATGCTTCGTTTTTCTTAAATTGGTAATAGTCATAATCACCCAAATAAATTGATAATCCTGCTTTTGCTAGTTCAAAAGTTTTTGTGGATAATCTGTTCATAAAGTATCGATCATGAGAAACAAATAAAATCGTTCCAGGGTAATCTAATAAAGCATTCTCTAACACTTCTTTACTATCTAAATCTAAATGGTTAGTAGGCTCATCAAGAATTAGGAAATTAGCTTTTTTCATCATAAGCTTAGCCAAAGCTAATCTTGCCTTTTCTCCACCACTTAAAGAGTTAACAATTTTTGTCACATCATCTCCAGAAAATAAAAAGTTCCCTAATATTGTTCGAATCTCTTGTTCGGCCTTTAATGGATAATCATCCCAAAGTTCGTCTAATACTCTTTTATTAGAAGTTAGTTTTGCTTGCTCTTGATCATAGTATCCAACTGAAACATTTGCACCAAAATCAATTGTTCCCTGTAATTTTTCTAAATCTCCAATAATCGTTTTAAGTAAAGTCGATTTACCAACACCATTTGGACCGACTAATGCGACACTATCGCCTCGATTCAGTACAAATCTCATCGGTTGATCAATTGTTGGAATACGATCATAGCCAATATATAAATCTTGTACAGACAACACATCATTACCGCTTTGTTTTTCAATTGTAAATGAAAAATTAGCCGAAGATTCGTCTCCAAGTGGCCTGTCTAATCGAACCATACGATCTAATTGTTTCCTACGACTTTGAGCTCTTTTTGTAGTTGAAGCACGCGCAATATTACGCTGTACAAAATCTTCAAGTTTAGAGATTTCCTCTTGTTGCTTTTCGAACTGTTTTAACTCTTGTTCATATTGAGCTGCCTTTAGTTCAAGGTACTTACTATAATTACCAACAAATCGTTGATGCTTATGATTAGATATTTCATAAACAATATTAACAACTTGATCAAGAAAGTATCGATCGTGAGAAACGATTAAAACTGCACCAGGATATGACTGTAAGTAGCGCTCTAACCAACTTAGAGTGTCAATATCTAAATGGTTTGTAGGCTCATCCAGGATTAACAAATCAGGTTTTGTCAATAATAGCTTACCTAATGCCAGTCTTGTCTTTTGTCCACCGCTTAACGAGGAAATTTTTGTTTCGTAATCTTCATTACTAAAACCTAAACCACTAATTATTGAACGAATATCTGCTTCAAACTGGTAACCACCGTTTTCTTTGAATGTATATTGAAGATGATCATATTCATTCATAACCTTGTCATAAACGGCTTGATTAGAGTAGACATCCTCTCTAGTCATTTTAACTTCTAATTTTCGCATATTGTCCTGCATCTCTACTAAATGATTAAATACAGAATAATATTCTTCCCAAATCGTTTTATCGCTTTGTAAACCAGAGTTTTGGGCTAGATAGCCAACAGTAACGTCTTTGGGTTTATTTATTTCGCCGCCATCATAGGATATTTCACCTGCTATTATTTTCAATAATGTAGATTTTCCCGCTCCATTACGTCCGACAATGGCAACTCGATCACTCATTTGAACTTCTAATTTTATATTTGAAAGTATAATGTCACTACCAAAATACTTTGAGACATTATTTACTTGTAAAAGAATCATGGATAACACCTCATTGCAAAATTTTTTATGTATATAACTGTAGACTGTCAAAATTCTTAAATATAGTGTATATTTTACATTAGAACAAATACTTTATTACTAAAATAAAGTCAAATTACACACCATAGTAAAAAGAATTACAGTAAGTGGGGGATTAAAAAATGGATTCGGAACAAATTAAAATTCCACAAGCTACTGCTAAACGTCTACCTTTATATTACCGTTTTATAAAGAATTTGTCTTTATCAGGTAAACAAAGAGTTTCTTCAGCAGAGTTAAGTGAAGCAGTAAAGGTAGATTCCGCTACAATCAGAAGAGATTTTTCATATTTTGGAGCACTTGGTAAAAAAGGTTATGGCTATAACGTAAATTATTTATTAACTTTTTTCTCGAAAGCGCTTAACCAACATGAAGTTATGAAAGTTGCATTAATTGGTGTTGGTAATTTAGGAACTGCATTCTTACACTATAATTTTATAAAAAATAATAATACAAAAATTGAGATGGCATTTGATATTGATCCAAATAAAATTGGCACTGAAATAGGTGGAGTACCCGTTTATAATCTAGATAATCTAGAGGAAGTTATGAATGAAGATATTCAAATCGTTATTTTAACTGTACCTGCACCTGTAGCACAATCAATAGCTGATCGATTAAATGGAAAAAATATTAGAGGAATCTTAAATTTCACACCTGCACGAATTAGTGTACCAGAACATATTCGCATTCATCATATAGACTTAGCCGTTGAACTGCAAACATTGGCATATTTTTTACAACAATAAATTCATATTAGAATAAAAACCCCCAAAAAATTTGGGGGTTTTTGGTTTTTAATGTAAATTGATTTGCTGAAAAACGACAAAAGAGTTCATTAACATATGTGTTAAGATTGGAACCATAATTGAGTTTGTTCGTTTATACAGATAACAAAATACAAAACCGATTAGAAAGTAAGATAAAAAGAAGGGCAAGTCTCCGTGCATAAGCGAAAAGACCGCTGAACTAATTCCAGCAGAAATAATAAATGGTAAACGATTATAAAGCCTTTTAAAAATAATTCGACGAAAAATAATCTCCTCTAAAATTGGTGCAACTAAACTTGGTATGATAATAAAGGCCGGGTTAAGCTTAGCGATGTTTATGATATTTTGAGTATTTTCTGAGCCCTTATGTAGTTCAAATACATAAATTAAAATTAAATTACAAACAATTTGAGTTAGCATTGTTATGAAATAACCTAAAACAACCCAATTTATTATTGTACGATAATTAGCTTTTAGATTCTTTATTCCTTCATAAATGGGTTTATGTAATAAGATAAGTATAATAATTAATCCACTTACGAAACTAATACAACCCCATAATGCCACTGCTTCAAGAGAAGCTGTTTTCTGATCCACTCCAACGTATAAGTTACTATTTAATAAATAGGGCACCCCAAATACCGCTGAATATTGAAGAACGACATACGTTAATAAAATCCATAAATCTCTAGTTTTCAATACGTTAGCTCCTTTGTGTTGATATTTTTCATAACCCAAAGGTTTATAACAACACGTACATTATTTTACTCGTTTCTTTTGTTTCTTAAAAGAAATTTTCACTTTTTATTTTACTTTTGATCGTTAAGAAAAAAACTTATTAAATTTCGACAAGAAAAGTGCCTGCTTCGGGCTTGCAAAATTTTTTGATATTATTTAAACTAATAATTGTGTTAGCACTCAATATACATGAGTGCTAAAAAATAATGATTTGATTATTGAGGAGGTATTACACATGTTAAAGCCATTAGGTGATCGTGTTGTAATTGAGCTTGTTGAGTCTGAAGAAAAAACTGCTAGTGGTATCGTTTTACCAGGTAGTGCACAAGAAAAGCCACAAGAAGGCAAAGTTGTTGCAGTAGGTACTGGTCGAGTACTTGAAAATGGTGAGCGCGTTACTTTAGAAGTATCTGTAGGTGACCGCATTATCTTCTCTAAATATTCAGGAACAGAAGTTAAGTACGGTGGTACTGAATATCTAGTTCTTCGCGAAAACGATATACTTGCAATCATAGGTTAATAAAATAAAAATACTTAAATTAAAAAATATACTTTTTATATTATAAGGAGGTCATTTTCATGGCAAAGGACATTAGATTTGGTGAAGAAGCACGTCGCGCAATGTTACGTGGAGTAGACGCTTTAGCTGATGCTGTAAAAGTAACTTTAGGACCAAAAGGACGTAACGTAGTTCTTGAGAAAAAATTTGGTTCTCCATTAATTACAAATGATGGTGTTACAATCGCAAAAGAAATAGAATTAGAAGATGCATTTGAAAATATGGGTGCAAAATTAGTTGCAGAAGTTGCTAGCAAAACGAATGATGTTGCTGGGGACGGTACAACAACTGCGACAGTTTTAGCGCAAGCTATGATTCGTGAGGGTCTTAAAAACGTAACTGCTGGAGCAAACCCAATGGGTATCCGTAAAGGTATCGAAAAAGCAGTTGCTGTAGCAATTGAAGAATTAAAAACAATCTCAAAACCAATTGAAGGTAAAGAGTCAATCGCACAAGTTGCTGCAATTTCTTCAGCGGATCCAGAAGTTGGACAATTAATTGCTGAAGCAATGGAGCGCGTTGGTAACGATGGAGTTATCACTCTTGAAGAATCAAAAGGTTTCACAACTGAGTTAGAAGTAGTAGAAGGTATGCAATTTGACCGTGGATACTCTTCTCCTTACATGGTTACAAATTCAGAGAAAATGGTTGCTGAATTAGAAAACCCATATATTTTAATCACAGATAAAAAAGTAACAAACATTCAAGAAATCTTACCAGTACTTGAGCAAGTTGTTCAACAAGGTAAGCCACTATTAATCATTGCTGAGGATGTTGAAGGTGAAGCACAAGCAACGATCATCGTAAATAAATTACGTGGTACGTTCAATGCAGTTACTGTTAAAGCTCCTGGCTTCGGTGACCGTCGTAAAGCAATGTTAGAAGATATCGCGATCTTAACTGGCGGTGAAGTGATTACAGAAGAATTAGGATTAGATCTTAAAACAACTAACATCACTCAATTAGGTCGTGCTTCAAAAGTTGTAGTAACAAAAGAAAACACTACAATCGTTGAAGGTGCTGGTGAAACTGAAGCAATCCAAAGACGTATCGGCGTAATCCGTGCTCAATTAGAAGAAACTACTTCTGAATTTGATCGCGAAAAATTACAAGAGCGTTTAGCTAAATTAGCTGGTGGTGTAGCAGTAATCAAAGTTGGTGCTGCAACTGAAACTGAATTAAAAGAGCGTAAATTACGTATTGAAGATGCATTAAACTCTACACGTGCTGCAGTTGAAGAAGGTATTGTAGCTGGTGGTGGTACTGCATTAATGAGCGTATATAATAAAGTAGCTGCAATCGAAGCAGAAGGTGACGTAGCAACAGGTATCAACATCGTATTACGTGCACTTGAAGCTCCAGTTCGTCAAATCGCTACAAATGCTGGTCTAGAAGGATCAGTAATTATTGAGAAATTAAAAAGTGCGGAAGTTGGCGTTGGATTCAATGCTGCTAACGGACAATGGGTAAACATGATCGAAGAAGGTATCGTTGACCCAACTAAAGTTACACGTTCTGCGCTTCAAAACGCAGCATCTGTTTCAGCTATGTTCTTAACAACTGAAGCAGTAGTAGCTGACATCCCTGAGAAAAATGCACCAGCAATGCCTGACATGGGCGGCATGGGCATGGGCGGCATGATGTAATAAAGTGAAAAACCCTTGAGAAATCAAGGGTTTTTTTATGTTTATAATTAGCGTGACCACATTTTGACCACTTTTGTTTTTATTTCATATAGCTACTCATTAGGTCACTGAACTTTTGGGAAGCTTTTTCTTCCATGTTTTATGTCATGTGAGCATGAATGTCCATTGTTATGAAAAAATTCTTTGCAAATTGAATGGAACTATCTATAAGTTAATATCATCCTATGTTTATACTAATAATTCTCCCTTCCGCGCACCACCTACCTTTTACTGTAGAACAAAATAATTCTAACTCTCCTTATAAAATAACTAATACCTATATCAAGGAAAAAAGTGCTATCTCCCTGTAATTATGGTTAGATAGTTCTTTAAATAATGGAATATTTATAATGAAAAATTAGTTAATCCCTAAATGCTTAGATATAGCAATAGGGTTTTTATTTGACTAAAAATCATTTTTTTGCAACGATCTTTAATAGATTCTATCCTATTTGCCCAATATTAATAATTCGAAATAGTTGAAATTTCGACATATAAATAATATTTTTCTCCAAAATCCAACAATTTCACTATCAAAAAGACTTTAAACAACAATTTCTATTATAAAAAGTCAATCGTAATAGGTTAAATTTTATTCATATAATATCTTAAAATTCCCCCAATTTACAATATTCATAATTATGTAATAATTATTTGAGTGTGGATAAATGAAAAACTAGATTCATTGCGATCATTAAATACCGTTTAGTTATTCATTGTACTTACATTTGTAATTAGGAGATTTGGAGGGAAAATAAGTGAGTAATAAAGCCAAAAAAAGTAGGATTGTAAAAAGCTTAGCGATAGCAACTCTATCATCTAGTTTTATTCTAGGTTGCGTTGGTCAGGGGCCAACTATTACGAAAGCCGTTAGTAACTCAAATGCGGAGAATTTGCTTGCGAATTTAACATCAGAACAAAGAGCGGCTCTTCAACAACTGTCTACGAATGAAACAACTGGACTGCAAATTTCTTCAGATACTGACTTAAATTCGACCAAACAAACAACTGTTATTGTTGAATTTGCCAATAAGCCTGCTAAAGTGGCCAAAATAGAGGCAGGTTTAAAAGGTCAAGAACTATCCGAGAACGAAGCAAGTGATTTAATTCAAAAGGATCATGATACGTTCTCTCAGGATTTAGGGCAAATTTTAACAGACGATCAAAATAACGTAGTGGATTATAAAATTCATCATTCCTATAAACATGCATTTAATGGTGTTTCGATTAGTTTACCAGCTAACCAAATTAAGAATCTAATAAAATCAAAAGTAGTAAAATCAGTATGGAGCAATGAAGTGTTTTCAATTGATCCTCCCGCTGCTGAAGATGTGCAGTTAAAAGTGGATGAAGCAAATGTTCCAAATTACGCACCTTACAATGGACTTGAACGCCTACATGCAGAAGGCTTTACAGGGAAAGGCATCAAGATAGGGATACTCGATACGGGAATGGATTACAACCATCCTGACCTTAAGGGTGCCTATAAAGGTGGATATGATTTTGTTGATGATGATAATGATCCGATGGAAACTACATATGCCGATTGGAAAAAATCAGGAAAACCAGAATTAAATAGTGGTATTTCTTACTATACAGAGCATGGTACACATGTTGCCGGTATTATTGCTGGTAGAGGTGTGGCCGATAGTGAATATAAAACAGTAGGCGCTGCACCGGAAGCAGATCTTTATTCGTATCGAGTGCTTGGAGCTTATGGTTCTGGTACGACAGATACTATCATTGCCGGACTTGATCGAGCTGTTAGTGATGGGATGAATGTTCTTAATTTGTCATTAGGAGGTTCGATAAATGATCCTCTTTACGCGACTTCCATTGCAGTCAACAATGCCGTGCTAAGTGGTGTAACGACAGTTGTTGCGGCAGGAAATAGTGGAGACAATATGTATACACTTGGTTCACCTGGGGCTGCGGCATTGGCGTTAACAGTTGGTGCATCTACTATTCCCCTTGATGTTTTTCAATTTTCTGGAGTGCAAAATGGAGTAAATTATACATTAAGACAGCTTGCAAGAAACTATAAAGATGATTTGACACAGTTAAAAGGGAAAACCTATACGCTTGTTGATGCCGGACTTGGTAGACCAACTGATTTTACTGGGAAACCTATTAGTGGAAATATCGCATTCATTAAGCGTGGTTCGATTGCTTTACTTGATAAAATCAAAAACGCAAAAGCTAAAGGTGCAATTGGCGTATTGATGTATAATGATGAATTGAACAGTGCAGAAGGTGCAATCCAGCCATTTATCGGTGAATCAGTTGATGCGGTTCCTTCATTCTCTGTAAGTAACTTGGAAGGACAAGCCATTTTAGCAGCCATAAAAGCTGGTAAAAACACAATTACATTTGGTGATTTTACAAAAACACAAACTGCTGGCGGTGAATTAGCTGCTTTTAGTTCAAGAGGTCCTTCACGTGTTAATTATGATATTAAACCAGAAGTAGTTGCACCGGGTGCTGCTATTCTTTCGACTGTTCCATTTTATATAAATGACAAAACGCTCGATGGATCAAAACCTGAGGACTATAAATATTCATATGCACGTTTATCAGGTACTTCGATGGCAACACCTTATGTTGCAGGTGTATCAGCGCTATTATTACAAGCAAATAGCAAACTTGAACCAGCGGATATTAAATCGATATTAATGAATACTGCTGATCCTCTAACAAAAAAATACAGTGTATTCGAAGTTGGTAGTGGACAGGTAGATGCCTATGAGGCGATTCACTCAAATATGGAGCTACAGGTAGACGATCGTACAACAAACCTTAATCATAAAAATAAAGAAAAAACAATTAGAGAATTAACAGGTGGAATTAGCTTCGGATCATTTGGGTTTGACAACCAAGACATTTCAGAAGATAGAAATATCATTTTAAAAAATAACAGTGAAAAAGCAAAAACATTTAGCGTCAATGTAAAGTTCCAAAGCGGATTAAGAGGCTCATTGGATGCAGCTTTAAACAATGTAACATTGGATGGACCAACTTCAGTTAATATTGAAGGTAATAGCCAGCGCGTTATTAAGTATAACTTGACTATTCCAAAAACAGCTGCAAAAGGAACATATGAGGGATATATCGTATTTACCAATGATGAAGATCCGACAGAAACTTACCAAATTCCTTTCGGTGGACGAGTTGTAAATGAAGGAATTGACTCATTTACGATTATTAATCCAATGTTTTCTGGTGATACAGCTTGGTCACAAAATGCACTGACATCTATGGGATATAACTTCTCATTAAAGTCCCATATGAAGACGTTAGATGTAGTATTACAAGATGGAACAACGGGTGAAGATCTTGGTTCACTTGGTTCTTTCAATCCTTTAGCATTTAATGAAAACCAGGTTTATACTAATTCTCTTGGATTTAATGGGGCTTATTATCCGTTCACAGGTGACTCGAAAAATCCTGTTAGTGATAAATTTGTCCTAGCGAAAACGGGTAAACATTATAAAATAAAACTGATTGGAACGAATCAGGAAGGGAAAACATTCACTAAGGTTGCCGATTTCATGTACGAGGTTAGTGCACCAACGATGACTTCCAGCCTTGATTCCTTAGATCAAAAGGTAATTGAATATAATAATAGTCAGTTTGATGCAAAAGGACAATTTTTATATGACTTTAATATAAAGGTTCATGATCCTGAAATAGATGAGGCTAATCGCTTAGGTATTCCAGTGGATCAATCAAGCAATTCAGTGGTTTCATTTTACAATGGACCATTCCCATACGATCCACTGTACACGGATAAAGATGGAAATTATAAAGAAAATCAAATCCTAGTTACAAAGCAAGCGACGCCTTTAAAAGTTCAGTTCTATGCAATGGATGCTGCTAGAAACTTTACGGCAGATGCTGGGGTAATGCTGCGAGTAGCCTTTGTCAATGATGAATACCCATATTATTACTTAAAGCCAAATAAACAAGCGATTTCGACTGGAGATACAGTCAATTATTCGGTTCGTTCCAATAATATAAAGAACTTAAAAACAGCAAAGATGACGATTCCAATCGTGAAAGACAATGCAGGCAGGGAAATGGCTACCATTAAAAATGTCGTTGTCAGTGATGCAGTTAAACAATATGGTGATGCACAGGTTTCTGTATCAACCACATCAGATTCAAATTTTACGAACTATACCATTACATTTAATTATTTAGGAACGAAAGCTTTATCAGAAGATATGCCATTAGTGAATTTCGACTTACAAACGTCTAACTTGTATTCAAAATCCACGCCTGTCCAATGGGCTATGAACGAAATGAAAGGGACAACCATTGATCAATTAGGTGTAACAAAAACCAATGTTTATACGTTTATAGAGTCGTTTAAACTAAAACCAACTTATTCAAGGTTAGATGGTGGTTTACAATTTGAGGGAATGTTTAATCCATTAACGGGCCAAAGGAATAACGCATTAGATCAAAGAAACATTGGTGCAAAAGTGACGGTCACTTCTTATGATGGAAAAACCGCTGTGGAAGGTTTGATTACCAACAAGTCTGGTAACTACAATGCTGACGGAATAAAAGCTTCTAAAGATCCATATACCATTAAGATGGATGTACCTGGTCATTTTACGATGTATAGGTCATTATTGTTATCGTATGAAGATCGAGGAGAAACAATCGGAAGAAATATATCCTTTTTATTGAATACAGTGAAAGCTGGAGATGTGAATAAAGATAACGTCATTGATGTGCTAGATGCCATCGAGATGCAAAAAAATTGGGGAACGAAAACAGTCGGCTCCGATTTGAACTTCGACGGGACTGTTGATAAAAAGGATATGGACTATATCATTAACAATTATGGTTTACAAAACCCTTCCGTTTCCGATGCTCCAAAAGCTCAAAATACTTATAAAGGTATTACGTTGGATTCAGTGTTAAATCAGTTAGGTTTAAAATAAACGGATTATAATGAAATGAGTAGAAGGGACAAAGGTAGCTACCTTTGTCCCTTTATGAATGCATCAGTCCCCTCAGGATCACTGAAATTAACCGGAATGCTATTACAATATGAAAAAGTATTCCCATCCAACAGTCTAGTATTTTGTGAATGAATAATTTCTATTGCTGTATCAACACCTATGGTAAGTAGCATCCTACCCACCGAATGCTTATTCGCACCAGTTTCTCATCAAATACAAACTCCATTTTATAGATTAGAATTAGCTATTTCTAACACTGCTGATAGCGTTGGGATGGAAGTCTGTGCTCCTTCTCTTGTTACCGATAGCGATGAAGCGATTTGTGCTAAATCAACTGCTTCATCTATGGTTTTTCCTGATGATAGCATCGCAGCCAGTGTTCCCGAAAAAGTATCTCCAGCTGCAGTCGTATCCACAGGCACAATTTTCCTGCAAGGTTTATATACATTCTCTTTCCCATTAAAGTATACAATGCCTTTTTCCCCTAGCGTGATGAGTGGGTAGCGAATCCCCTTAGATCGCAGAATGTCTAATGCCATGAAAGCTTCATCTATTGTTTTAACCTCAACACCTGTATACAAACGAACTTCTATTTCATTCGGAGTGAAATAATCTACTCCCTCTAAAACATTTTCTTCCAAAGGTACAGCAGGTGCTGGATTCAAAAGAATTGGTATCTTTCCCTTTACCAAACGAATGACTTCATACACTGTTTCGATTGGAATTTCTAACTGCAACATGATTATAGATGCAGAAAGTAGCTGTTCTTTATATTCGCTGATATAAGAAGGACTAACCAGTTTATTTGCTCCACCATCAAGAACAATCGCATTATTTCCATTACAAACTGTAATCGCAGCTACACCCGTAGTCACTCCCTGTTCAACAGTCAGATAGTCTGTTTTTACACCATACGCCGATATCGATTCCATCATTGACTGCCCAAAAATATCATCACCGACTTTTCCCATCAACCAAGTTTCTACGCCCATTCTAGCGGCCGCAACTGCTTGATTAGCACCTTTCCCACCCGCTGATAGAAAAAAGCGTTCACCCTGCATGGTCTCACCAAGTTCAGGCACACGGCTCATTCGCATTACCATGTCCATGTTTACACTACCAATCACGATAATTTTCATATCTTTCTCCGTTCACCTTATTTTAACTCTCTACGAAAGTGACTCTTTTAAAAATCGTTTTAGCAGCAGTTCTAGTACTTACACCATGCATACCGTATGCAAAAGTGTCGTCTGAATGCGTTAAAATAGTTTCACCATCTATCTCCAGCGTGAATTCACTTCCATGAGCACGAAAGGTTACATCATAATCTCTCCCATTCTCCCATTCGAACGCTACATTAGCCAATTTAGTAAAACCAAAATCATTTTTATAAATAGCAACTTGACCTTTCCCGTCGAAACCTGCATGGTAGCCTCGCATTGCACCTTGAGCACGCACAGCGATTAAATGTGAATCACCACTTTGTGGATTCAAAGTAACCGTTACAGTACAGTCCCTAGCAAAATAGTTCCCAGTATAAGCCTCTGCTTGATCCGATGTCTCTAAATACATTCCGCCATTTTCAATGCTCCATTTACCATGATTATGTGAATACGGCGTGATACAACCGAAATTTTTCATCTGTTTTGTAAAATCAATTTGATAATTTGCTTGACCAAAGATTCGGAATTCGTCGATAAAAATCCGCCCAATACTTTGTGGCTCTCCATCCGAGAATGATTCAAGGGAAATTCCAATTTCGTCAATCATCTCACCTTTAGTATCAGGAATTTCAAAATCCACTTCCAACCATTCCTGATTTTTCATTTTTATGCAACTTTGCACAAGCAATTGTTTACACTTTGCCAGTCGTATATAGGGTGAAATCCCTACTGTTTCATTTCCTGTCCATTGATCAAGAAAAACTTTCAAGGAAACTTTTTGACCTGAGTAAGCTCTTGGAGCTAATGTTGGAGAATATCGCTCATCGCTGAAATCCTCTCGTGTATAGAAAGGTTTGTAAAAAATATTTGCCTTTTCACCACGCGTCATACGTCCAAAAAGGACTTCTAAAGAACCTGTTCCAGCAAATGACTTTTCGTTAGAATGCCTTGTTTGGCAGAAGAAAGGATCCGACACGCGAATATTGTGCGTTGAACCCGGCAATTCAAAATCGAAATATATATCATGCTCCGTAAAACTGTCCCGCAAGTCTTGTGGACATGGTTCATTCGCCAAACGATATCCCAAAATAGCCAACTCTTTCGCATAGGTAGGGACATCTAATATATTTAGAAATCCCGAAATCCCTGAAAGAATAATCGAATCATTAATCGGTTTACGATAGTGTTTTGAAATACCCTCTGTCCCGCACATAACGCCTAGTACGGTTCCTACATTTCCAGCATTACAATCAGTATCCCATCCACACATCGTTGCAATTTCAACCGTTTTATTGAAGTCCCCTTCGCCATAAAGCATCGACAACACACATACACCCGCATTCGGGATAATGTGGCAATTACCACCGTACTTATCGTACCCCCAGTCTTTCTCTAACATATCACGACATGCACGAAAGTCTTCAGGATTCTCTTTATAAAACTCGATAACAGTCCTTGTAATTTTCGCATAGATTGAATCTATTGGAAGTTGGTCTAACCCTACTTGAATTATCTCGTTCATATCGCTCGTTTCAAAAGCTTTAGATATAGCCGCACAGAAGAATCTTGCACCCAAAACACCTTCTCCACCATGAGAAACACTAGCAGCAGCTTCACCAAAGTCAGCCGCTTTCTTCGGGTTACATGGATTGACTAAACCCCATGTATCTATAAAAATTTGCCCCCCAATTTGTTCCGCAGCAATTAAACCATTTTTCTCAATAGACCCTGAAAGTGGTGCTTCAATTCCATTTTTCAAATTGGTGTACGCTGTATGTTCTGTACTAATTCCATATCCACCCCACCAGAACATCCCGACCCCTTCACGCGTATAATTTAGCCATGCCTTAGCTACATCATTTGAGGTGATATCACGATCCTTTGCATCATCGTAGAGTGCACGAAGAAAATAGTAAGGACCATTCACATCATCATCTGCTGCAAAATTTTTATATTCTTTCAAATAGTCCTTAATTTCGCCAAACGTACTCTTTATTCTTTCATAAGTCCAAAATGATTCAATGGGTGCCCCTAGCCTTATTCCAATGTTCATACCTAAAAAACCTGCGTAAATTTTTTCTAAATAATTTGAAGGGATCATATCAAAATACCGTCCTGTTTAAGTTTTTTGAGTCTGCTCATATGATTGGTTATTCTTAATACTAATCGGAGTCAACATTTCGGCTATCGACATTGTTTGACACCAGGTCTGGGCTTAGTGTGTTGATCCTCTCACTTTTTCTTTTCCCTTTTACATGCTCTCTAATGCCATCTCCTGAGTTTGCCATTTTTTAAATCCCAATTCCAGCAAGAGAAACAGCTCTTATATCCAAAAGTCCCCCTTTGGATCTGAGTTATTCACAGGGGTGTTTTAACCACATTGAATCTATTGTTTGTGTATGGTCTTTTTGGGGTTTCCTCCCGAGTTATAATAACGAAAGATTCTATCAATTCATTCGCAATAGACGGTGTAAACGCCTCCATTTTAGCATCGATAATTCAATAATTCAATAAGCGGAAGTTATTAACAATGGCTTGGATGAGGATAAAGCTTTAATGCCTAATGATAAACCAGCTTGCTTTTTTTGGGATATAGATGTTCCCTTCTAGTATTTGGAAAACAACGTCATTACTAAACGTGCTTTAGGAATATCAATTTTTATTCCACTATGACTAATTTTTGTAGCTTCACCTGCTTCAATTTTCTTTTCAGCAATTACTTTCGCAAATCCAAATTGGGTAAAATCAGTCGCAGCAAATGTCACTGCACTAAATAAAAGTATTGAAAATAACGACATAGCTGCTACAAAAGTAAAACGAATTTTTCTCATTAACATACATCTCCTTTTATTTTTTAAGTTTCATTAAAGGTAACGGAATAAATGCTAGTACGGTTTGAAGGAAAATGTAATTTTTAAAATTTTTTATATAGGTAAGGGTTGTATAATTTAACCAATTAAAAAAAACTTGAGAATTCAAGTTTTTTAGTTCTAATAGATGACCCTGATCTTATCTTTAAATAAAAACTTAAACAAAATAGACCTGGTCTTGTGAATTATGTAAGTAATTAAAATCCAATTTCTGGGATTTTTATAATTTATACTGATCCGATTATTGACTACTAGAGTAGTCAATAATGAGATTTAGCAAAACTAATAGTTTTAAACTTGTAATAGAATGAAGATATTGGATTAAATAAGACTTAGGCTATATTGACTAAGGATTATTTAAATATGTATAGTAAATTTGATAAAAGTAGAAAACTTCCGATGCTATATTACGAATATATCAAATAATTTTTAAGGATGATTTAGATGAATTTTGGTTTATATAGAGGGTGCCTTTTCGGTCTCTTATTTTCTATACCTTTTTGGTTGATCGTTTTATGGCTTATATTTAGATAGAAAATAAAAAACCCCTTCATGTAAGTAAAAAGCTACTTAATACTTTCTACTTTAAAGGGGATGGATCTGTAAATGAAAGAAGGTATTTTTTAAACAATAAAGTCATGGAATATAGGTTCAATTAATTCTCCGCTATTTAATTGACCTCTACTTTTTATCACACATCGTACTAACGGTTCTACATATATATAATTTTTGTCTTCTCCAGTTTTTATATGCTTCGTTAAACTAAAGAAAGCTGTTTTTTGGCCGGTATTCATACCAAACTCTACGATCCCTACATTTACATACTCACCATTTTTTAATTCAGAGATTAATAATCCCATTCCTTGTTTTTTATAGCCTGCTATATAGTAATTACCGTATCTCCAGTTAATAATTTTTAACCAATTTAGTGATCGATGTGCTGGTATATAAGTAGAATCTTTTGATTTAGCTACGATACCTTCAAGTCCAAGAGTTTTAATTTGCTTAAAAAACATCTCACCTTCCGACTCGATATAAAAACTTTTTTTAATTGATTCTTGATCAACTATAGTTTCTGAAAGGATTTTTTTTCGATAAGATAAAGGTTCTTTCATTAAGTTTTTATTTTTAAGGCGTAAAATATCAAAAACGATATATGTTAACGGAAATTGCTTGCTTCCTTGTATTATTTTGTATTCTTGAATAAAACTTACTCGATTGGTTGCCGCTTCAAAATCCTCTCTGCCGTCATTATAACAAACTAAAACACCGTCTAAGTAACAATCATCTAAGTCGATATTTTCGAGTTCAGGGATTCTCTCCGTAATCTCGGTACCATTTCGATTAAAAAGTTTATTCTTTCCATTTTGCCTTTCAAGCATCATTCGGACACCATTTGATTTCAATTCAAAATAATGTTGATCAGAGTCAAATGGTTTATCAGCATTTTGTAATAGCATTGGCTCAATAAACATTTTTCATTTCGCTATCATGATTGTTGCTTTTCAACATAATCAAGATTCCTTTCTTTTTCATTTGATATATATAAATAACATAAAATTTTTGTTTTCTTATATAGCAATAATTCATTCTATTTTTAGTCTTCCACTTGTTAATGTACTTTTATTTCATATGTATTTCAAGTCATAACTCGTCTAATTTCACAATAAGATAAATTATCTTCTTATGAAAAGTGGTGTTATGAAATGGGGAGGAAAAATAATTTCAAAATTACGGAACCGATGTTGAATGAGTACTATGATTTGAGTCAAAAAAAGAAAGATATTGAAAATCAGTTAGAAGAATTACAAAAGATATTTCATGGATACTTTGATCATCAAGTTGGAATGAATGAAAAAGGTGAACTAATTATTAATAATTTAAAACTTGAACGAATCATAAGAAAAAAAGAGAAATTTAATGAGGAGAAGACAATTAATAAACTAGAAGAACTAAATTTGTCTGATTTAATACAAATTGTAAGAAAACCAGATGGAGATAAAATCAAATCTGCTATTAATTTGGGATTGTTAAAAGAGAAGGATTTAGATGGATGTATATCTGTGAATTCATCACAAGCAATTTATGTTAAACCACTAAAAAATAAAGTTTAGTTCAACATTCTGGAGAGTATCTAATACTCTCTTTTTTATATGTAACGAAATTTATCTTTCAGAATACTGTATTAATAGACATGTCCAATTATTCGAAAGATGGTTTTTTGGACATGCCAATACTGAAAAGGAGTGCTAATTTTGGCAACTTGGAGAAATGATTTTATTTCGATGAACAAGTATACGAGGCCGTCAATAAAATTGAAAGAAGTTAGAAAAATCGTGCTGCATTGGACAGCCAATCCGGGGGCAAGTGCACAAAGTCACCAAAGGTATTTTAACGGTATAGCGATAAAAAATAAAACATATGCATCTGCTCATATTTTTGTTGATTCGAAAGAGGCAATCTGTATTATTCCGCTTGATGAAGTAGCTTATCATGCAAATGATCATTACGAAAGAAATAATAATGGTGGTGTATTTAGAGGGGTGGATGAACTCGCTCCGAACGCAAATAAGCTTTCAATCGGTGTTGAAATGTGTGTTGAAAAGGATGGTACGATTTCACAATATACATTAACACGTACTATTAGAGTAATTGCTGAATTGTGTAAGATGTTTAAATTAAATGCAAATGACATTGTTAGACACTATGACATAACACATAAGCCATGTCCAAAAACCTTCATAGATCACCCCGAGCGATTTAACGAGTTTAAAGCACAAGTGAATGCGATCTTAAATCCCCCGAAAACCCAAACAGATTCAGTTCCATACCCTGGTATTTTAAAAGAAGGATCAAGAGGTGAAACTGTCAAAAAAGTTCAACAAAAACTTAAAATAACGGCAGATGGAATTTTTGGACCAGTTACTGAAAATGCAGTTAAAAAATTTCAAGCAAGTAATGGACTAGTTGTCGATGGAATTGTTGGAAAAAACACTTGGGGCAAACTGTTTTAAAAGACGAAATCCCATAATTTCCTAAAAAAATCCCTATTTCTTTTCTGAATAGGGATTTTTTTAATGAGGTGAGATGATTTTTAAACCAATTACAGAACCAATTACTAAGATAATAAAAAATAGTCTCTTCCATTCGCGTGATTCATTAAAGAACAACATGCCAATTAAAACAGAACCAGCGGCACCTATACCAGTCCAGATTGTATAACCTGTTCCGACGGGTATAACTTTTAAGGCCATTGATAATAGGTAAAAACTAGTCCATCCAGATAGAATACACAAAATGGAGTAGTAAAGTTTTTTAAAATTATTAGATAGCTTCATAAAAATGACAAAGCCAACTTCACCCAAACCTGCAATAAATAAAAATAACCAAGCCATTTTATGCTACATCTCCTTTCTCTGTTTTTTAATCACCTGATGTTAATTTTAATCCAATAATTCCAGATAATAATGTAATTACCAGAAAAACTTTTAATATAGAGGCTGATTCATTTAAAAATAACATTCCTATAATAACTGTCCCAGCGGCACCGATTCCTGTAAAAACTGCATAGGCAGTACCTATTGGAATATCTCTTATTGATTTTGAAAATAAATAAAAGCTGAACAATATTCCAGCGATCGTTAAAATTGTTGGTAACAAATTTGTAAATCCTGCTGAGTATTTTAGTCCAAATGCCCAAGCAATTTCGGAAACTCCCGCTATAACTAAGTAAATCCAACTCATAAAAAAGCTCCCCTTTATAGCCGACTAAATAAATGATTTTGTTCAGGTAAACTACCTACCGTTCGTTAGTTAAAAGATACACTATAATCTTATTCATGACAAGTTGTAACGTTTCCACATAAATTTATTTTTTTATGTATTGAAATACCTTGACCGAAAAAATATACATTGTTAGAATGAGACAATAATACAATATTCGTCATTATTCTTCATATATCCTCGACAATACGGGTCGAGAGTCTCTACCGGGGCGCCGTAACATGCCCTGACTATGAAGGCAGTCTGACTTTGTTTAATTTAAGTCTGATTTTCTGCCTTCTTATGCGTATTTATCGTATGTAAAAAGAGGAGAAAGTCGGCTTTTTTTATTTTTTTTGGGAAAAATAGTATCAGTTTAACTGATACGTTAATTCAATATATATAGATGGGGTGACCGTTTTGCAACAACATGACACAATTGTAGTACTGGATTTTGGAAGTCAATATAACCAACTTATAGCACGACGTATCCGTGAGTTTGGCGTTTATAGTGAATTACGTCCTCATACAATAACTGCAGAGGAAATTAAGCAAATGGGCGCTAAAGGGATCGTTTTCTCTGGCGGACCAAATAGCGTATATGGTGAAAATGCTTTTTTCTGTGATGAAGCAATTTATGATTTAGAAATTCCAATCTTAGGTATTTGTTACGGAATGCAGTTAATGACGCAACATTTCGGTGGAACGGTAGCTAGTGCTGACCAACGTGAATACGGTAAAGCTGAATTAAATATTCAAAATCCGTCTGCTTTATTAAAAGACCTGCCTTCAGATCACGTAGTTTGGATGAGCCACGGTGATAAAGTAATTCAACAACCAGAAGGATTCGTTGTAGATGCAACTAGTGCTTCTTGCCCAATCGCTGCAATGAGTAATGAAGCTAAAAAAATGTATGGTGTACAATTCCACCCAGAAGTTCGTCATTCTGAATATGGAAATGACTTGTTAAAGAACTTCGTATTCAATATTTGCGAATGTGAAGCAAACTGGTCAATGAAAAACTACATTGAAGTTGAACTTGAAAATATTCGAAATACTGTTGGCGACAAAAAAGTACTTTGCGCACTTAGTGGTGGTGTTGATTCTTCAGTAGTTGCAGTATTAATTCACAAAGCAATTGGTGATCAATTAACATGTATCTTCGTTGACCACGGTTTATTACGTAAAGATGAAGCTGAAGGCGTTATGAAAACGTTTAGCGAAGGCTTCCACATGAACGTAATTAAAGTAGATGCTAGAGAGCGCTTCTTAAGTAAACTTGCTGGTGTATCTGATCCAGAAGAAAAACGTAAAATTATCGGTAATGAATTCATCTATGTGTTTGATGATGAAGCAGCTAAATTAGAAGGTATGGATTTCTTAGCTCAAGGAACTCTTTACACAGATATTATTGAGAGCGGTACGGCTACAGCTCAAACAATCAAATCACATCATAATGTAGGTGGTTTACCTGAAGATATGCAATTCACGTTAATTGAACCTTTAAATACATTATTTAAAGACGAAGTACGTGCAGTTGGAACTGAACTAGGAATTCCAGATGCAATCGTTTGGAGACAACCATTCCCAGGACCAGGTTTAGGAATTCGTGTATTAGGTGAAATTACTGATCAAAAACTTGAAATCGTTCGTGAATCAGATGCAATTTTACGTGAAGAAATTGCTTTAGCTGGTTTAGATAAAGAAATTTGGCAATATTTCACAGTATTACCTGACATCCGTAGTGTTGGTGTAATGGGTGACGAACGTACGTATGACTACACTGTAGGTATTCGTGCAGTTACGTCTATCGATGGAATGACTGCTGACTGGGCACGTATTGATTGGGATGTACTACAAAAAATCTCAACTCGTATTGTAAATGAAGTTAAACACGTAAACCGTATAGTATATGATATAACTAGTAAGCCACCTGCAACGATTGAGTGGGAATAATAATAAAAAGCCATAAACCCTTATTGGGTTCATGGCTTTTTATATTTTTGAGATTTGACCCCAGTTTGTAACAAATAGCCGAAACTTGTGAGCGTATAATGTAATAATTTTGGTTTATAATCGGTATTTTTACTTGGGAGGGTCTGAAATTGGATAAACCTTTAGAATTGTGAATTCGTATCCCCAGGTCAGTAAAACAAATTCTTTTATCAAGTATTATACTTATATTTGTAGTGTATTGTGGATTATTGGAATAGGAGAGTAAATTTTCTAAAGATAATCGTATTAATTATTAGTTTTGTAATTGCATCGTTTTAAATGTGTTATTAAAAGACAAAAAGAAAACAAAATAAGTATTAAAAATAGCAAATATGGCTAAATATCTTATTTGGTGATTATAGTTTTTTTTGTTGAAATTTGTCATTTTTCGTACAGTTTATAGTATAATAGTTATTAGAATTTACTGTTAATTAAACGTTTTATTTAACTAAACTATGTTTTTCCAAATGATGAAGTCTAAATGAATAACTAAAATATGGTAAAAACGAACGAAAACGAATGTTTTATAAAAAACGTTCGTTTTTTTTGTTGACACGTATCAAAACTGATTGTAATATAAAGAGGTAAATTAAATAAATTATTTGTCATAACTTGTCGTATAGGCTAGTAAATATGGACTAGCGTCTCTACCCGCCACCGTAAAATGGCGGACTACGAAGTAATGATTTCTGAAAGTTATTAACCTAGTATCTTGCTATTATTCTACTATTCTTTGGTTAATAATTTCAGAATGAAACTGCTCGTGATAGGCGCTTTTACCATTGTGTAAAAGTGCCTTTTCTATTTTATAAACAATAGAGACCGACTTTTAAGACTAAAACTTAGGAGGATCACATGAAAGAACGTATCAGTAATTATTTTGAGTTCAACAAGTTAGGCACATCATATCGTCAAGAAACAATTGCTGGTTTTACTACATTCTTAGCTATGGCTTATATTTTGTTTGTAAATCCATCGATTTTATCATTATCAGATATAAAGGATTTCCCAGAAGCTTTAAGAATGAATAAAGAGGCAATCTTTGTAGCTACATCTTTAGCTGCAGCATATGGATCGATTTTAATGGGTATTTATGCGAAATATCCAATTGCTTTAGCACCAGGTATGGGATTAAATGCATTCTTTGCTTTTAACGTAGTACTTGGAATGGGTATTCCATGGCAAACGGCTTTAGCAGGCGTATTCGTATCAGGTATTATTTTTATCATTCTTTCATTAACTGGTCTTCGTGAACAAATTATAAATGCGATTCCAATTGAATTAAAATTAGCAATAGGTAGCGGTATTGGATTCTTTATTACATTTGTTGGTTTAAAAAACTCAGGTATTATCGTAAGTAATCCTGCGACATTCGTATCACTTGGTAAATTAAATGAACCTGCTGTTTTATTAACGATATTCGGTTTAGTTATTACTGTAGTTTTAATGGCTAGAAAAATAAAAGCCGGTGTATTTTTAGGTATGATCATTACTGCAATCGCAGGTATGATTTTTGGGATTATCGACTTACCATCTTCAGTTGTTGGTCCAGTACCAAGTATTGCTCCAACATTCGGTCAAGCAATTAAACATATTCCAGATGTTTTTTCTTCAGGTAAAATGTTTGCTGTAGTATTAACTTTCTTTATTGTAGATTTCTTTGATGCAACTGGAACATTAGTAGCTGTAGCTAACCAAGCTGGATTATTAAAAGAAAACAAACTTGAAAGAGCTGGTAAAGCATTAATGGTTGATGCAACTGCTGTAGTAGTTGGTTCAACTTTAGGTACAAGTACTACTACTTCTTATATTGAGTCAACTGCTGGTGTAGCTGCTGGTGGACGTACTGGATTCTCAGCAGTAGTAACAGGTATTCTATTCTTATTAGCATTATTCTTCGCACCACTTTTAGGAGTAGTAACTGCAGCGGTAACTTCACCTGCTTTAATCGTAGTCGGAGTATTAATGGTTTCATCAATTGGTCAAATTGATTGGAAAAAGTTCGAAATTGCTGTTCCAGCATTCTTTACAATTATTGCAATGCCTTTAACTTATAGCATTGCAACTGGTATTGCAGTTGGGTTCATTTTCTATCCGATTTCAATGATTGCAGCTGGAAAAGCGAAAAAAATTCATCCTGTAATGTATGTGTTGTTTGTAGTATTCCTATTATTCCTAGCATTTTTTAGAGAATAGGTAAAAATAGAACGTTGAAAACCAGCCTCCAAATTAGGAGGCTGGTTTTATTTTTATCATATTATATAGAAGTAATGTGGATGTAGACTACTTCATCTAAATAATTCTGAATAGTAGTATTTTTATTTTAGTATTGTAATTAACTCAAATAGCTGATATATTATTCTATGTTGTCCCAAACAAGGGAAACAAACCAAATAAAAATAAAAAACATTTAAAAAGTTGTTGACTAAAACAAGTTTTAAATGTTATGATTTAAAAGTCGCTTCTGAAAGCGGCAAAGTGAACTTTGAAAACTAAACAAAACATGAAGTAAACGTCAATTATTAGTTTTTTGAGCAATACAAGATTTAAACTTAACTTTTATGGAGAGTTTGATCCTGGCTCAGGACGAACGCTGGCGGCGTGCCTAATACATGCAAGTCGAGCGGACTAATGGGAGCTTGCTCCCATTAGTTAGCGGCGGACGGGTGAGTAACACGTGGGCAACCTACCTGTAAGACTGGGATAACTTCGGGAAACCGGAGCTAATACCGGATGACATAAAGGAACTCCTGTTCCTTTATTGAAAGATGGCCTCGGCTATCACTTACAGATGGGCCCGCGGCGCATTAGCTAGTTGGTGAGGTAACGGCTCACCAAGGCGACGATGCGTAGCCGACCTGAGAGGGTGATCGGCCACACTGGGACTGAGACACGGCCCAGACTCCTACGGGAGGCAGCAGTAGGGAATCTTCCGCAATGGACGAAAGTCTGACGGAGCAACGCCGCGTGAGCGATGAAGGCCTTCGGGTCGTAAAGCTCTGTTGTTAGGGAAGAATAAGTGCTAGTTGAATAAGCTGGCACCTTGACGGTACCTAACCAGAAAGCCACGGCTAACTACGTGCCAGCAGCCGCGGTAATACGTAGGTGGCAAGCGTTGTCCGGAATTATTGGGCGTAAAGCGCGCGCAGGCGGTTTCTTAAGTCTGATGTGAAAGCCCCCGGCTCAACCGGGGAGGGTCATTGGAAACTGGGAAACTTGAGTGCAGAAGAGGAAAGTGGAATTCCAAGTGTAGCGGTGAAATGCGTAGAGATTTGGAGGAACACCAGTGGCGAAGGCGACTTTCTGGTCTGTAACTGACGCTGAGGCGCGAAAGCGTGGGGAGCAAACAGGATTAGATACCCTGGTAGTCCACGCTGTAAACGATGAGTGCTAAGTGTTAGAGGGTTTCCGCCCTTTAGTGCTGAAGTTAACGCATTAAGCACTCCGCCTGGGGAGTACGGTCGCAAGACTGAAACTCAAAGGAATTGACGGGGGCCCGCACAAGTGGTGGAGCATGTGGTTTAATTCGAAGCAACGCGAAGAACCTTACCAGGTCTTGACATCCTCTGACAACCCTAGAGATAGGGCTTTCCCTTCGGGGACAGAGTGACAGGTGGTGCATGGTTGTCGTCAGCTCGTGTCGTGAGATGTTGGGTTAAGTCCCGCAACGAGCGCAACCCTTGATCTTAGTTGCCAGCATTTAGTTGGGCACTCTAAGGTGACTGCCGGTGACAAACCGGAGGAAGGTGGGGATGACGTCAAATCATCATGCCCCTTATGACCTGGGCTACACACGTGCTACAATGGATAGTACAAAGGGTTGCAAGACCGCGAGGTGGAGCTAATCCCATAAAACTATTCTCAGTTCGGATTGTAGGCTGCAACTCGCCTACATGAAGCCGGAATCACTAGTAATCGCGGATCAGCATGCCGCGGTGAATACGTTCCCGGGCCTTGTACACACCGCCCGTCACACCACGAGAGTTTGTAACACCCGAAGTCGGTGGGGTAACCTTTTAGGGGCCAGCCGCCTAAGGTGGGACAGATGATTGGGGTGAAGTCGTAACAAGGTAGCCGTATCGGAAGGTGCGGCTGGATCACCTCCTTTCTATGGAGACATCATGAACCGATGGTTCATGTATGAAATGTTTCTTCATTGTTTTGTTTAGTTTTGAGAGTTCACTCTCAACTTTGTACCTTGAAAACTAGATAATGTCATTCATTAAACTGCGTAAGTTTAATTCAATTAGTTTTAAAATTAGTTAAGTTAGAAAGGGCGCACGGTGGATGCCTTGGCACTAGGAGTCGATGAAGGACGGGACTAACACCGATATGCTTCGGGGAGCTGTAAGTAAGCTTTGATCCGGAGATTTCCGAATGGGGAAACCCACTACTCGTAATGGAGTAGTATCTTTACCTGAATACATAGGGTACTGAGGACAGACCCAGGGAACTGAAACATCTAAGTACCTGGAGGAATAGAAAGCAATAGCGATTTCCTGAGTAGCGGCGAGCGAAACGGAAGATAGCCCAAACCAAGAGGCTTGCCTCTTGGGGTTGTAGGACACTCTATACGGAGTTACAAAGGAACGGGGTAAATGAAGCGACCTGGAAAGGTCCGTCAAAGAAGGTAAAAACCCTGTAGTTGAAACCTCGTTCCCTCTTGAGTGGATCCTGAGTACGGCGGAACACGTGAAATTCCGTCGGAATCTGGGAGGACCATCTCCCAAGGCTAAATACTACCTAGTGACCGATAGTGAACCAGTACCGTGAGGGAAAGGTGAAAAGCACCCCGGAAGGGGAGTGAAAGAGAACCTGAAACCGTGTGCTTACAAATAGTCAGAGCTCGTTAACGAGTGATGGCGTGCCTTTTGTAGAATGAACCGGCGAGTTACGATCCCGTGCAAGGTTAAGTTGAAGAGACGGAGCCGCAGCGAAAGCGAGTCTGAATAGGGCGATATAGTACGTGGTCGTAGACCCGAAACCGAGTGATCTACCCATGTCCAGGATGAAGTTCAGGTAACACTGAATGGAGGTCCGAACCCACGCACGTTGAAAAGTGCGGGGATGAGGTGTGGGTAGCGGAGAAATTCCAATCGAACTCGGAGATAGCTGGTTCTCCCCGAAATAGCTTTAGGGCTAGCCTTATGTGTTAGAGTCTTGGAGGTAGAGCACTGATTGGACTAGGGGCCCCCAACGGGTTACCGAATTCAGTCAAACTCCGAATGCCAATGACTTATCCATAGGAGTCAGACTACGAGTGATAAGATCCGTGGTCAAGAGGGAAACAGCCCAGACCGCCAGCTAAGGTCCCAAAGTATACGTTAAGTGGAAAAGGATGTGGAGTTGCTTAGACAACCAGGATGTTGGCTTAGAAGCAGCCACCATTTAAAGAGTGCGTAATAGCTCACTGGTCGAGTGACTCTGCGCCGAAAATGTAACGGGGCTAAACGTATCACCGAAGCTGCGGATTGATACCGTATGGTATCAGTGGTAGGGGAGCGTTCTAAGGGCGTTGAAGCTAGATCGTAAGGACTGGTGGAGCGCTTAGAAGTGAGAATGCCGGTATGAGTAGCGAAAGACGGGTGAGAATCCCGTCCACCGTATGCCTAAGGTTTCCTGGGGAAGGCTCGTCCTCCCAGGGTTAGTCAGGACCTAAGCCGAGGCCGAAAGGCGTAGGCGATGGATAACAGGTTGATATTCCTGTACCACCTCATTTCCGTTTGAGCGATGGAGGGACGCAGAAAGATAGGGTAAGCGCGCTGCTGGATATGCGCGTCCAAGCAATTAGGCTGATGTGTAGGCAAATCCGCACATCATAAGGCTGAGTTGTGATGGCGAGGGAAATATAGTACCGAAGTTCCTGATTCTACGCTGCCAAGAAAAGCTTCTAGCGAGGAAATAGGTGCCTGTACCGCAAACCGACACAGGTAGGCGAGGAGAGAATCCTAAGGTGAGCGAGAGAACTATGGTTAAGGAACTCGGCAAAATGACCCCGTAACTTCGGGAGAAGGGGTGCTCTTTTGGGTGTATGCCCGGGAGAGCCGCAGTGAAAAGGCCCAAGCGACTGTTTAGCAAAAACACAGGTCTCTGCGAAGCCGCAAGGCGAAGTATAGGGGCTGACGCCTGCCCGGTGCTGGAAGGTTAAGAGGAGGGGTTATCCCTTACGGGAGAAGCTCTGAATTGAAGCCCCAGTAAACGGCGGCCGTAACTATAACGGTCCTAAGGTAGCGAAATTCCTTGTCGGGTAAGTTCCGACCCGCACGAAAGGCGTAACGATTTGGGCACTGTCTCAACCATAGACTCGGTGAAATTATAGTACCTGTGAAGATGCAGGTTACCCGCGACAGGACGGAAAGACCCCGTGGAGCTTTACTGCAGCTTGATATTGAATTTTGGTACAGCTTGTACAGGATAGGTAGGAGCCTGAGAAGCCGGAGCGCTAGCTTCGGTGGAGGCGTCGGTGGGATACTACCCTGGCTGTATTGAAATTCTAACCTAGAGCCGTGATCCGGCTCGGAGACAGTGTCAGGTGGGCAGTTTGACTGGGGCGGTCGCCTCCTAAAGAGTAACGGAGGCGCCCAAAGGTTCCCTCAGAATGGTTGGAAATCATTCGAAGAGTGTAAAGGCATAAGGGAGCTTGACTGCGAGACCTACAAGTCGAGCAGGGACGAAAGTCGGGCTTAGTGATCCGGTGGTTCCGCATGGAAGGGCCATCGCTCAACGGATAAAAGCTACCCCGGGGATAACAGGCTTATCTCCCCCAAGAGTCCACATCGACGGGGAGGTTTGGCACCTCGATGTCGGCTCATCGCATCCTGGGGCTGTAGTCGGTCCCAAGGGTTGGGCTGTTCGCCCATTAAAGCGGTACGCGAGCTGGGTTCAGAACGTCGTGAGACAGTTCGGTCCCTATCCGTCGTGGGCGCAGGAAATTTGAGAGGAGCTGTCCTTAGTACGAGAGGACCGGGATGGACACACCGCTGGTGTACCAGTTGTTCTGCCAAGAGCATGGCTGGGTAGCTATGTGTGGAAGGGATAAGTGCTGAAAGCATCTAAGCATGAAGCCCCCCTCAAGATGAGATTTCCCATAGCGTTAAGCTAGTAAGACCCCTGAGAGACGATCAGGTTGATAGGTCAGAGGTGGAAGCGTGGTGACACGTGGAGCTGACTGATACTAATCGGTCGAGGACTTAACTAACAAGTTTGATGATGACATTATCTAGTTTTGAGGGTACGAAGTACAACTCTATAAATCAGGTGATTAGTGCGAAGAGGTCACACCCGTTCCCATACCGAACACGGCAGTTAAGCTCTTCAGCGTCGATGGTAGTTGGGGGTTTCCCCCTGTGAGAGTAGAACGTCGCCTGGTTTAACAAAGTATCAGCTAATCAGCTGGTGCTTTTTTTATTTTAAATCAGTTAATTGTTGATATTTAACAATCCTAAAGGTGTCAATAATTGATTAGTCCTTTTAAGTTCTTTTTAAAAAAAATTGATTACCAAGAACTTGAATCTTGTCATTCAGAATTATCAATAATAGTAGGAACTGTATCAGATTGTTTAAAAACATAGGTCTCATTATCAATTTTTATTTTAAAAGTTCTTCCTTTTTCATCATAAATAATTTTCAAGTTATGAAATTTAGAACTATTAATTACATACGTGGTATCTGTCTTCTGAGTATAATTTCCTTTATCTGACTCAGATTGATTATAATAATAAAATGAATGATGGTCATCTTCATCAAATACTATTGTTGCAAATGGAAGTTTTTTGCTGTGGAAAGTCCCTATTAAAGTTGAATCATATAAAATCTGTATTTTAGGGACGTTTATAGCTAAACTAATAAATACTAAAGCTAATAATAGAATAATGCTTTTATCAACCCACTTTTTGTTTTGAACTTCAGCCATTACGATCTACACTCCTTCCCTAATTTAAAACTATTTAAATAAAGGAAGAACTATTCTAAATACATACTAATACAAAACCGAGTTATTTTATCTTTGTATTATACATAGTCTCTAGCTCATTAATGTAATAATTCTTGTTGAATAAATAAAACAAACACTCTGAAATATAAAATGGTCAATAGGAAAACGAACATTAAATTGAACAAATTAAGTTGATAGTTTAATCGATGAAGATGTTTTTTGTAAAAATCACATGCTTTAGTACTTTAATAGAGGTTATGTATTTGGTTTATCCACTTTTTTTACGATAATTGTACTTATAGTATCTTTCCAGTAAATTTCGTAATATATTTCTTTTTCCTGATCAATAAACTCACATCCGCCGCTCTCTCTTTTTTTACCATGAAATTCACCAGATTGATATAATAAAAACGTCTCTCCTCCGATGATTCCTTCATTATAACTAATCAAATAGCGTGAGTTTGACTTAATTAAATTTTTATCATATTTTCCTTTATACTTTATATTTGTTTGATATAATATATCAGTTCCAACCAAAGTCATTTGGTGTAATATTTCCCAGTTATTATCTGCTCCTTTAAAACTAACAGACTTAGAACGAAATAAATGATTTGCAATCTCTCCGTGTACAGAAGTAATTTAGTAAAATTAAGAACAATAAACTAAAAGTAAGATACGCTATTGTATTTTTCATTTGAAATCTCCAGTTTTTATATTTAATATTCAATTAAATTATTTGTTTTTATACAATAATAAATCCTTACTAAACTTAATTTCTATTTGCACCAATTTGGAAGGTAGATTTTTTTACTTTTTACAATCCTTTTTACAATTGAATTTATGTAAGTATGAAACATAAAGTTGAATGCTTATCCGAAAGGAAAAAAAGATGTAGAAAATTTAAATTACTCACATATAGTAAATAATGCAGATCATCTTTACTTTTCAAATTACAAATAGTATGATGATTTCAATAAGTTAGATTTCAATGAACATAATAATAAATGAGGTGCCTTTTGTGAGTGCGGTAGGTTCTAAATAGGATAAAAATAAATGAAATAAATAAGATGAAAAAAGGGGATTGGATTTGTAGAATTCGTACCCTTAATTTTGTCATGTATTTATTTCAAACCTATGAAGATACCTACAATACTTTATAATGCGTGTATTGAATTTAGTATGGCTATTCTGTAATAGCTTATTTAACTATATTTCAATTATACTTGCCTTGTAATGTGATTAAAGCTGCGGTATCTCCGCAGCTTTTTATATTTTTCGGGTAAAAACAGTTCTTTACTTCTATAAATAATTTCAATGGAATCTAACTAGTAGGTATCTCCATTTATGATCAATAAAATCATATTAAAGAGGAGAATTAAAGTTGAATAATATAACATTTAAAAAATTACAATATAACGAGTTAAAAGAAATTGTAAAATCTTATTGTGTAAGTGGATTAGGTAAAAAATTGATAAATCAATTAGAACCTAGTACAAATATAAAAGTAGTTAAAAATAGATTAAATGAGACAACTGAAGCTCGGGCAATATTAGATGCAGAAGGACATGTGCCATTTTTAGGTGTCTCTAACATTGAAAATCTTATTCAAAATCTTGAAAAGGGCATAATATTAGATCCAAGTGATTTAACCAGTGTTTCGGACTTTTTAAGAGGGTGTAGAAGAATTAAAAAGTTTATGCAAGATAACGAATTTTTTGCTCCAAATCTCGCTTCTTACGCAAACTCAATGAGTGAATTTATATGTATTGAAGATGAGATTAACTTCTCAATTAAAGGGAACAGCGTTGATTCTGCGGCAAGTAAGGATCTTAAAAGGATACGAAATAAAATAGAATCAGTGGAAGAGAAAATTAAAGATCGTTTAAATAAATTTTTAAGTAGTAGTGCAAATAAAATGTTTATTCAAGACTTTTTTATAAGTAAGAAAGATGACCGGTATACAATACCAATTAAAGCTTCCTTTAAGAAGCAAGTTCCAGGATCGATTATTGAAGTTTCATCTAAAGGGGCAACAGTCTTTATTGAACCGAATACAGTAACTAAATTAAATAGTGAGTTAGCAAGTCTAAAGGCTGAAGAGGCAATGGAAGAATACCAAATATTAGCTACCCTTACAGGAATGATCTTAGAAAACATTTATGAAATAAATATAAATATGGAGTTAATTAGCCAATATGATATGGTGTTTGCTAAAGCTAAATTCAGCAAATATATTGGTGGAGTTGAGCCGAAATTAAATGACTTTGGATATATAAAGTTAGTTGATTGCAAGCATCCACTATTAACAGGAAATGTAGTTCCGCTTAATTTTGAGATAGGAGAAAGTTATCGTAGTTTAATTATTACTGGCCCTAATGCGGGTGGAAAGACAGTTGTTCTGAAAACAATTGGTTTACTAACTTTAGCAACAATGTCAGGTTTCCATATTATAGGAGGCACGGGGACTGAAATTGCAGTGTTTGAAAAGATTTTTGTTGATATTGGTGATAATCAAAGTATAGAGAACGCGCTAAGCACATTTTCATCACATATGAAAAACCTTTCCGATATTATGGGTGTTTCTAATAATAATACACTTTTACTATTCGATGAAATAGGAAGTGGTACGGAACCGAATGAAGGGTCTGCACTAGCAATATCTATATTGGAAGAATTTTACCTTATGGGATGTATTACAGTTGCAACTACCCATTATGGTGAAATTAAACGTTTTTCAGAAATGCATAGTGACTTTATGAATGCAGCAATGCGATTTAATAGTGAAACACTAGAACCAATGTATAAGTTAATAATCGGGAAATCAGGAGAAAGTAATGCTCTATGGATTTCTAAGAAAATGAATATTAGCGAAAATGTACTTCAAAGAGCCAAGGAATATATGGAAAATAAAGAATATCAATTAGAAAAAGTAAATGAAAATGCAATAAGGAGACCAAAGATTGTCAAATTGAGATCTGATGAAAAGGTTAACTTCCAAAAAGGTGATCGAGTAAAATTATTAGACTATGATAACTTTGGAATTGTCTATAAAGAAATCGATTATTTCTACAATCTTATTGTTTTTTACAATGGTGATTTTTTTGAAGTTAATGAAAAACGAGTATCTTTAGAAGTAAAAGCTACTGAACTTTATCCAGAAGGATATGACTTAGATACATTATTTGTTGATTATGCGACAAGGAAATTACAGCACGATATTGAACGAGGTTCGAAAAAGGCACTTCGAAAGATTCAAAAAGGAATGAGAAGTAACGGGGAGTAATATTACGGCTGTTTTCAATCAGCAAATTATCGCACATTGTATACACACTAAAACATCAGCCCAAAAGCTGATGTTTTTTTAAGAAAAAAATCATTGTTTTCAAGAATACAAAACAAATTTAAGCTTATATGAATAGACTATACCAAACAACATGATTGGGGTCTTAATATGAGGAAATTTTCTTATATAGATTTAATCGCCACGTTAAATATAGAAGATGCACATCCAGGTGGGTTTGATTTAACAAAAAAAACATTGAGATTTCTTCCGCTGACATCAGATAGCCAAGTTTTAGAAGTTGGATGCGGTTCAGGTAAAACTGCTAGCTATTTATATGAAAGTTACAATTGCTCAATTACAACAATCGATATAAACAGTCGGATGCTGGCTAATGCACGAAAACGATTTAACAAAAAGAAAATTCCAGTTACTCTACATCAAGCAAGTGCAGAAAACCTTCCTTTTAAAGATAATTCATTTGATATCATTATATCTGAATCAGTAACAAGCTTCACAAATGTAGATAAATCAATACAAGAATATGTAAGAGTGTTAAAAAAAGGTGGATATTTTCTTGCTATAGAAATGACAACTGAGAGACCACTAACACTAAAAGAAGAAAGTGAAATAAAGGAAGTTTATGGTATTCCAAAAGTAAAAACAGTAAGAGAATGGGAACAAGCGTTAATCAAAGGGGGCTTTAGAGATTATAAAATCCTCAAAGGAAATACAGTAATGAATACATCAACAAACTCAACTGATTCAATACCATTTCAAAAGTTACCACCGGAGGGAATTGAATTACTTCATAGATTTCAAGACATACTAGTGCGTTATAAAGATGTGTTAGGATATAGAGTGTTTTTATGTAGAAAAAGATAGGCATAATTGCTTATCTTTTTTTTGATTAAAAAAAACTACCAAATTAACGGTCACCATGAGGATAAATTGAAAATGCTTATTAATCTCTACTTCATTGATGATTAAAAATGTTTTGGAAAATTTATAGGCATATGTATATAAGTAAAGTATGAATATAATTATAATGACTTTTTTCATAATGCTTTTATTCTGTAATTAATGAAAGGAAATTATTTTTGTATTAGTAATTAAAAGTATAATGAGGGTTTTACATGACCTTTTCACCCATAAAATAAAAGGATGTCTCAAAAGTCAGCAATTGACCAAAGAGACATTCCCACAGTAATTGAATATAAAGTTTTTATTGAGCTATTAAAAAAAGAATAATGCAGCTAATGCGACTCCTGCAACAAAACCAAGTGCAATTGAAATACCGAACCCACAGCCGAAGAATCCGCATCTAAATCCATCTCCGTCAAAATTTCTTTCTTCTCTTCTATCAAATCTTCTATCAAACCTTCTGTCAAATCTTCTATCGAATCGATCATCAAATTGATTGTCAAATCGATTATCAACCCGATTACCAAACATATTATCAAAACGATTTCCATTTTGGAAATTTCTATTTGAAAAATTTCTATTAGATTGATTTCTATTCATGTTATTTCTATTACGATTGGATGATCTATTAGAAAAATTAGAGTTCTGACGATTTTGATTCACTGGTTCAATAAAAACTCGATCTTCAGTTACTCTAGTAATACGTCCAACGTGCTCGTTTCCTTCTTTATCGAAAATGCGTACAACCTGCCCTCTAAAATTATTACATAATTGATGGGCTTCATTACATTGCATAACAATTCCTCCTTTTCTTGTACTAATCTATGGAAGAGGAGTAGTTTGTGCTTGTACTTTTACCTAGTTGTACAATTAACTAATTAATTTGTTTGAAATTTATGTGATTTATTTTTAATAACTTTTTGTAAAAGAAATACTTGCAATCATTTGGACGAGATGGTATATTTGTTTATGTTGTCACAACGAAACAAGTTGGAACGACAAAAAAATATAAAATAAGTTGTTGACAGGTTGGTCGACAAAATGTTATTATATTAAAGTCGCTTCTGAAGAGGCGAAATGAACTTTGAAAACTAAACAAAACATGAAGTAAACGTCAATTATTAGTTTTTTGAGCAATACAAGATTTAAACTTAACTTTTATGGAGAGTTTGATCCTGGCTCAGGACGAACGCTGGCGGCGTGCCTAATACATGCAAGTCGAGCGGACTAATGGGAGCTTGCTCCCGTTAGTTAGCGGCGGACGGGTGAGTAACACGTGGGCAACCTACCTGTAAGACTGGGATAACTTCGGGAAACCGGAGCTAATACCGGATGACATAAAGGAACTCCTGTTCCTTTATTGAAAGATGGCCTCGGCTATCACTTACAGATGGGCCCGCGGCGCATTAGCTAGTTGGTGAGGTAACGGCTCACCAAGGCAACGATGCGTAGCCGACCTGAGAGGGTGATCGGCCACACTGGGACTGAGACACGGCCCAGACTCCTACGGGAGGCAGCAGTAGGGAATCTTCCGCAATGGACGAAAGTCTGACGGAGCAACGCCGCGTGAGCGATGAAGGCCTTCGGGTCGTAAAGCTCTGTTGTTAGGGAAGAATAAGTGCTAGTTGAATAAGCTGGCACCTTGACGGTACCTAACCAGAAAGCCACGGCTAACTACGTGCCAGCAGCCGCGGTAATACGTAGGTGGCAAGCGTTGTCCGGAATTATTGGGCGTAAAGCGCGCGCAGGCGGTTTCTTAAGTCTGATGTGAAAGCCCCCGGCTCAACCGGGGAGGGTCATTGGAAACTGGGAAACTTGAGTGCAGAAGAGGAAAGTGGAATTCCAAGTGTAGCGGTGAAATGCGTAGAGATTTGGAGGAACACCAGTGGCGAAGGCGACTTTCTGGTCTGTAACTGACGCTGAGGCGCGAAAGCGTGGGGAGCAAACAGGATTAGATACCCTGGTAGTCCACGCTGTAAACGATGAGTGCTAAGTGTTAGAGGGTTTCCGCCCTTTAGTGCTGAAGTTAACGCATTAAGCACTCCGCCTGGGGAGTACGGTCGCAAGACTGAAACTCAAAGGAATTGACGGGGGCCCGCACAAGTGGTGGAGCATGTGGTTTAATTCGAAGCAACGCGAAGAACCTTACCAGGTCTTGACATCCTCTGACAACCCTAGAGATAGGGCTTTCCCTTCGGGGACAGAGTGACAGGTGGTGCATGGTTGTCGTCAGCTCGTGTCGTGAGATGTTGGGTTAAGTCCCGCAACGAGCGCAACCCTTGATCTTAGTTGCCAGCATTTAGTTGGGCACTCTAAGGTGACTGCCGGTGACAAACCGGAGGAAGGTGGGGATGACGTCAAATCATCATGCCCCTTATGACCTGGGCTACACACGTGCTACAATGGATAGTACAAAGGGTTGCAAGACCGCGAGGTGGAGCTAATCCCATAAAACTATTCTCAGTTCGGATTGTAGGCTGCAACTCGCCTACATGAAGCCGGAATCACTAGTAATCGCGGATCAGCATGCCGCGGTGAATACGTTCCCGGGCCTTGTACACACCGCCCGTCACACCACGAGAGTTTGTAACACCCGAAGTCGGTGGGGTAACCTTTTAGGGGCCAGCCGCCTAAGGTGGGACAGATGATTGGGGTGAAGTCGTAACAAGGTAGCCGTATCGGAAGGTGCGGCTGGATCACCTCCTTTCTATGGAGACATCATGAACCGATGGTTCATGTATGAAATGTTTCTTCATTGTTTTGTTTAGTTTTGAGAGTTCACTCTCAACTTTGTACCTTGAAAACTAGATAATGTCATTCATTAAACTGCGTAAGTTTAATTCAATTAGTTTTAAAATTAGTTAAGTTAGAAAGGGCGCACGGTGGATGCCTTGGCACTAGGAGTCGATGAAGGACGGGACTAACACCGATATGCTTCGGGGAGCTGTAAGTAAGCTTTGATCCGGAGATTTCCGAATGGGGAAACCCACTACTCGTAATGGAGTAGTATCTTTACCTGAATACATAGGGTACTGAGGACAGACCCAGGGAACTGAAACATCTAAGTACCTGGAGGAATAGAAAGCAATAGCGATTTCCTGAGTAGCGGCGAGCGAAACGGAAGATAGCCCAAACCAAGAGGCTTGCCTCTTGGGGTTGTAGGACACTCTATACGGAGTTACAAAGGAACGGGGTAAATGAAGCGACCTGGAAAGGTCCGTCAAAGAAGGTAAAAACCCTGTAGTTGAAACCTCGTTCCCTCTTGAGTGGATCCTGAGTACGGCGGAACACGTGAAATTCCGTCGGAATCTGGGAGGACCATCTCCCAAGGCTAAATACTACCTAGTGACCGATAGTGAACCAGTACCGTGAGGGAAAGGTGAAAAGCACCCCGGAAGGGGAGTGAAAGAGAACCTGAAACCGTGTGCTTACAAATAGTCAGAGCTCGTTAACGAGTGATGGCGTGCCTTTTGTAGAATGAACCGGCGAGTTACGATCCCGTGCAAGGTTAAGTTGAAGAGACGGAGCCGCAGCGAAAGCGAGTCTGAATAGGGCGATATAGTACGTGGTCGTAGACCCGAAACCGAGTGATCTACCCATGTCCAGGATGAAGTTCAGGTAACACTGAATGGAGGTCCGAACCCACGCACGTTGAAAAGTGCGGGGATGAGGTGTGGGTAGCGGAGAAATTCCAATCGAACTCGGAGATAGCTGGTTCTCCCCGAAATAGCTTTAGGGCTAGCCTTATGTGTTAGAGTCTTGGAGGTAGAGCACTGATTGGACTAGGGGCCCCCAACGGGTTACCGAATTCAGTCAAACTCCGAATGCCAATGACTTATCCATAGGAGTCAGACTACGAGTGATAAGATCCGTGGTCAAGAGGGAAACAGCCCAGACCGCCAGCTAAGGTCCCAAAGTATACGTTAAGTGGAAAAGGATGTGGAGTTGCTTAGACAACCAGGATGTTGGCTTAGAAGCAGCCACCATTTAAAGAGTGCGTAATAGCTCACTGGTCGAGTGACTCTGCGCCGAAAATGTAACGGGGCTAAACGTATCACCGAAGCTGCGGATTGATACCGTATGGTATCAGTGGTAGGGGAGCGTTCTAAGGGCGTTGAAGCTAGATCGTAAGGACTGGTGGAGCGCTTAGAAGTGAGAATGCCGGTATGAGTAGCGAAAGACGGGTGAGAATCCCGTCCACCGTATGCCTAAGGTTTCCTGGGGAAGGCTCGTCCTCCCAGGGTTAGTCAGGACCTAAGCCGAGGCCGAAAGGCGTAGGCGATGGACAACAGGTTGATATTCCTGTACCACCTCATTTCCGTTTGAGCGATGGAGGGACGCAGAAAGATAGGGTAAGCGCGCTGCTGGATATGCGCGTCCAAGCAATTAGGCTGATGTGTAGGCAAATCCGCACATCATAAGGCTGAGTTGTGATGGCGAGGGAAATATAGTACCGAAGTTCCTGATTCTACGCTGCCAAGAAAAGCTTCTAGCGAGGAAATAGGTGCCTGTACCGCAAACCGACACAGGTAGGCGAGGAGAGAATCCTAAGGTGAGCGAGAGAACTATGGTTAAGGAACTCGGCAAAATGACCCCGTAACTTCGGGAGAAGGGGTGCTCTTTTGGGTGTATGCCCGGGAGAGCCGCAGTGAAAAGGCCCAAGCGACTGTTTAGCAAAAACACAGGTCTCTGCGAAGCCGCAAGGCGAAGTATAGGGGCTGACGCCTGCCCGGTGCTGGAAGGTTAAGAGGAGGGGTTATCCCTTACGGGAGAAGCTCTGAATTGAAGCCCCAGTAAACGGCGGCCGTAACTATAACGGTCCTAAGGTAGCGAAATTCCTTGTCGGGTAAGTTCCGACCCGCACGAAAGGCGTAACGATTTGGGCACTGTCTCAACCATAGACTCGGTGAAATTATAGTACCTGTGAAGATGCAGGTTACCCGCGACAGGACGGAAAGACCCCGTGGAGCTTTACTGCAGCTTGATATTGAATTTTGGTACAGCTTGTACAGGATAGGTAGGAGCCTGAGAAGCCGGAGCGCTAGCTTCGGTGGAGGCGTCGGTGGGATACTACCCTGGCTGTATTGAAATTCTAACCTAGAGCCGTGATCCGGCTCGGAGACAGTGTCAGGTGGGCAGTTTGACTGGGGCGGTCGCCTCCTAAAGAGTAACGGAGGCGCCCAAAGGTTCCCTCAGAATGGTTGGAAATCATTCGAAGAGTGTAAAGGCATAAGGGAGCTTGACTGCGAGACCTACAAGTCGAGCAGGGACGAAAGTCGGGCTTAGTGATCCGGTGGTTCCGCATGGAAGGGCCATCGCTCAACGGATAAAAGCTACCCCGGGGATAACAGGCTTATCTCCCCCAAGAGTCCACATCGACGGGGAGGTTTGGCACCTCGATGTCGGCTCATCGCATCCTGGGGCTGTAGTCGGTCCCAAGGGTTGGGCTGTTCGCCCATTAAAGCGGTACGCGAGCTGGGTTCAGAACGTCGTGAGACAGTTCGGTCCCTATCCGTCGTGGGCGCAGGAAATTTGAGAGGAGCTGTCCTTAGTACGAGAGGACCGGGATGGACACACCGCTGGTGTACCAGTTGTTCTGCCAAGAGCATGGCTGGGTAGCTATGTGTGGAAGGGATAAGTGCTGAAAGCATCTAAGCATGAAGCCCCCCTCAAGATGAGATTTCCCATAGCGTTAAGCTAGTAAGACCCCTGAGAGACGATCAGGTTGATAGGTCAGAGGTGGAAGCGTGGTGACACGTGGAGCTGACTGATACTAATCGGTCGAGGACTTAACTAACAAGTTTGATAATGACATTATCTAGTTTTGAGGGTACGAAGTACAACTCTATAAATCAGGTGATTAGTGCGAAGAGGTCACACCCGTTCCCATACCGAACACGGCAGTTAAGCTCTTCAGCGTCGATGGTAGTTGGGGGTTTCCCCCTGTGAGAGTAGAACGTCGCCTGGTAACAAAAAAACATCAGTCTAATAGCTGATGTTTTTTTGTGCTGGAATATGTAAAACGATAATTTACTCTAAATTTTTATTTGTTAAATTTAAATCAAGTCAATGATCAAAAGCCAGATGACACGATTAAGTATAGTTCGCATGCTATCTATGAAGTGAAACGAGTAATAAAAGGTTTGATCATATTAAAAATGTAAATGGTCTACATTCTCTAATGAAACAATATTAAGCCGATGAAGGGAGTTGCTACAAAGTATCTTATTTATTATCTGCTTGGTTTATTTTGTTGATAGTCTTAGTAACGAAAATAGAAAACACAATATTAAAGAAGGATTACTCATACCGTTTGTTTTTGAAATAACATTTAGTTATGAATGTTTGCGTTTGGCCAGGCTCAATATTGAGTCTTTTTATTTTTAATTTACAGAAATAATTTTATGAGGTGTTGGAATGATACTTAATGATTTCTTGAAAGAATTATTTCCTAACTTAGAACTCAAGAACACCTTTGTAATTACAATTGGGATATTGGTATTCGATTTGAACTTTGGGTAGAGTGGGAAAGAGGTTAGGATTATCCTGAAATCCCATATATATTGGGTTGTTACAAAAGAGCAACTACTTTTTTAAAGCAATTCACTCTCCAACGGATGATATTTTTGTCTTATGAGATGTAAACGATTTTGATTGAGGTAAACAAATTAAAGGTAAATTAAAGAACTTTTTACCATTTGTAGAGAATTCACTATTGTATAGATTAAAGCATCAAGCGAAGCTATATGTTTTCTGACAATGACGAAGAAGGAACATATAAAACGCATTGGTACAGTTTAAAATGTAAAACGAGTGAATTCAAATACTGTTCTTTGCTAAAAGAAATATGCAATCTAGAATTGGGAATTAGTCCGAAGGTTTTTCATAGAGTATATTTTATAAATATAAATATTAATAAGAAAACAATCTTTTACGTTTACGATGACCGAGTATGATTTACGGCAACTTCACCCGACACTATAAGGGATACATATGTTACTTACAATGAATGGATCTTGGATTATGACAAACCTAATATTGAGATGGTTCTTAGTTGAAATAAGTAGAAGGGAAGTAGTATTTAGAAGTGTTTCCTTTTAATATATATATAATCAACACTAATATTTAATAAAGCAATAGATAATTAAAGTATCTTAAAAAAGGTCATACATAACTTTTATTAATTTTTTGTAAAGAAATGCTTGCAATCATTTGGACGAGATGGTATATTTGTTTATGTTGTCACAACGTAACAAGTTGGAACGACAAAAAAATATAAAATAAGTTGTTGACAGGTTGTTCAACAAAATGTTATTATATTAAAGTCGCTTCTGAAGTGGCGAAATGAACTTTGAAAACTAAACAAAACATGAAGTAAACGTCAATTATTAGTTTTTTGAGCAATACAAGATTTAAACTTAACTTTTATGGAGAGTTTGATCCTGGCTCAGGACGAACGCTGGCGGCGTGCCTAATACATGCAAGTCGAGCGGACTAATGGGAGCTTGCTCCCGTTAGTTAGCGGCGGACGGGTGAGTAACACGTGGGCAACCTACCTGTAAGACTGGGATAACTTCGGGAAACCGGAGCTAATACCGGATGACATAAAGGAACTCCTGTTCCTTTATTGAAAGATGGCCTCGGCTATCACTTACAGATGGGCCCGCGGCGCATTAGCTAGTTGGTGAGGTAACGGCTCACCAAGGCGACGATGCGTAGCCGACCTGAGAGGGTGATCGGCCACACTGGGACTGAGACACGGCCCAGACTCCTACGGGAGGCAGCAGTAGGGAATCTTCCGCAATGGACGAAAGTCTGACGGAGCAACGCCGCGTGAGCGATGAAGGCCTTCGGGTCGTAAAGCTCTGTTGTTAGGGAAGAATAAGTGCTAGTTGAATAAGCTGGCACCTTGACGGTACCTAACCAGAAAGCCACGGCTAACTACGTGCCAGCAGCCGCGGTAATACGTAGGTGGCAAGCGTTGTCCGGAATTATTGGGCGTAAAGCGCGCGCAGGCGGTTTCTTAAGTCTGATGTGAAAGCCCCCGGCTCAACCGGGGAGGGTCATTGGAAACTGGGAAACTTGAGTGCAGAAGAGGAAAGTGGAATTCCAAGTGTAGCGGTGAAATGCGTAGAGATTTGGAGGAACACCAGTGGCGAAGGCGACTTTCTGGTCTGTAACTGACGCTGAGGCGCGAAAGCGTGGGGAGCAAACAGGATTAGATACCCTGGTAGTCCACGCTGTAAACGATGAGTGCTAAGTGTTAGAGGGTTTCCGCCCTTTAGTGCTGAAGTTAACGCATTAAGCACTCCGCCTGGGGAGTACGGTCGCAAGACTGAAACTCAAAGGAATTGACGGGGGCCCGCACAAGTGGTGGAGCATGTGGTTTAATTCGAAGCAACGCGAAGAACCTTACCAGGTCTTGACATCCTCTGACAACCCTAGAGATAGGGCTTTCCCTTCGGGGACAGAGTGACAGGTGGTGCATGGTTGTCGTCAGCTCGTGTCGTGAGATGTTGGGTTAAGTCCCGCAACGAGCGCAACCCTTGATCTTAGTTGCCAGCATTTAGTTGGGCACTCTAAGGTGACTGCCGGTGACAAACCGGAGGAAGGTGGGGATGACGTCAAATCATCATGCCCCTTATGACCTGGGCTACACACGTGCTACAATGGATAGTACAAAGGGTTGCAAGACCGCGAGGTGGAGCTAATCCCATAAAACTATTCTCAGTTCGGATTGTAGGCTGCAACTCGCCTACATGAAGCCGGAATCACTAGTAATCGCGGATCAGCATGCCGCGGTGAATACGTTCCCGGGCCTTGTACACACCGCCCGTCACACCACGAGAGTTTGTAACACCCGAAGTCGGTGGGGTAACCTTTTAGGGGCCAGCCGCCTAAGGTGGGACAGATGATTGGGGTGAAGTCGTAACAAGGTAGCCGTATCGGAAGGTGCGGCTGGATCACCTCCTTTCTATGGAGACATCATGAACCGATGGTTCATGTATGAAATGTTTCTTCATTGTTTTGTTTAGTTTTGAGAGTTCACTCTCAACTTTGTACCTTGAAAACTAGATAATGTCATTCATTAAACTGCGTAAGTTTAATTCAATTAGTTTTAAAATTAGTTAAGTTAGAAAGGGCGCACGGTGGATGCCTTGGCACTAGGAGTCGATGAAGGACGGGACTAACACCGATATGCTTCGGGGAGCTGTAAGTAAGCTTTGATCCGGAGATTTCCGAATGGGGAAACCCACTACTCGTAATGGAGTAGTATCTTTACCTGAATACATAGGGTACTGAGGACAGACCCAGGGAACTGAAACATCTAAGTACCTGGAGGAATAGAAAGCAATAGCGATTTCCTGAGTAGCGGCGAGCGAAACGGAAGATAGCCCAAACCAAGAGGCTTGCCTCTTGGGGTTGTAGGACACTCTATACGGAGTTACAAAGGAACGGGGTAAATGAAGCGACCTGGAAAGGTCCGTCAAAGAAGGTAAAAACCCTGTAGTTGAAACCTCGTTCCCTCTTGAGTGGATCCTGAGTACGGCGGAACACGTGAAATTCCGTCGGAATCTGGGAGGACCATCTCCCAAGGCTAAATACTACCTAGTGACCGATAGTGAACCAGTACCGTGAGGGAAAGGTGAAAAGCACCCCGGAAGGGGAGTGAAAGAGAACCTGAAACCGTGTGCTTACAAATAGTCAGAGCTCGTTAACGAGTGATGGCGTGCCTTTTGTAGAATGAACCGGCGAGTTACGATCCCGTGCAAGGTTAAGTTGAAGAGACGGAGCCGCAGCGAAAGCGAGTCTGAATAGGGCGATATAGTACGTGGTCGTAGACCCGAAACCGAGTGATCTACCCATGTCCAGGATGAAGTTCAGGTAACACTGAATGGAGGTCCGAACCCACGCACGTTGAAAAGTGCGGGGATGAGGTGTGGGTAGCGGAGAAATTCCAATCGAACTCGGAGATAGCTGGTTCTCCCCGAAATAGCTTTAGGGCTAGCCTTATGTGTTAGAGTCTTGGAGGTAGAGCACTGATTGGACTAGGGGCCCCCAACGGGTTACCGAATTCAGTCAAACTCCGAATGCCAATGACTTATCCATAGGAGTCAGACTACGAGTGATAAGATCCGTGGTCAAGAGGGAAACAGCCCAGACCGCCAGCTAAGGTCCCAAAGTATACGTTAAGTGGAAAAGGATGTGGAGTTGCTTAGACAACCAGGATGTTGGCTTAGAAGCAGCCACCATTTAAAGAGTGCGTAATAGCTCACTGGTCGAGTGACTCTGCGCCGAAAATGTAACGGGGCTAAACGTATCACCGAAGCTGCGGATTGATACCGTATGGTATCAGTGGTAGGGGAGCGTTCTAAGGGCGTTGAAGCTAGATCGTAAGGACTGGTGGAGCGCTTAGAAGTGAGAATGCCGGTATGAGTAGCGAAAGACGGGTGAGAATCCCGTCCACCGTATGCCTAAGGTTTCCTGGGGAAGGCTCGTCCTCCCAGGGTTAGTCAGGACCTAAGCCGAGGCCGAAAGGCGTAGGCGATGGATAACAGGTTGATATTCCTGTACCACCTCATTTCCGTTTGAGCGATGGAGGGACGCAGAAAGATAGGGTAAGCGCGCTGCTGGATATGCGCGTCCAAGCAATTAGGCTGATGTGTAGGCAAATCCGCACATCATAAGGCTGAGTTGTGATGGCGAGGGAAATATAGTACCGAAGTTCCTGATTCTACGCTGCCAAGAAAAGCTTCTAGCGAGGAAATAGGTGCCTGTACCGCAAACCGACACAGGTAGGCGAGGAGAGAATCCTAAGGTGAGCGAGAGAACTATGGTTAAGGAACTCGGCAAAATGACCCCGTAACTTCGGGAGAAGGGGTGCTCTTTTGGGTGTATGCCCGGGAGAGCCGCAGTGAAAAGGCCCAAGCGACTGTTTAGCAAAAACACAGGTCTCTGCGAAGCCGCAAGGCGAAGTATAGGGGCTGACGCCTGCCCGGTGCTGGAAGGTTAAGAGGAGGGGTTATCCCTTACGGGAGAAGCTCTGAATTGAAGCCCCAGTAAACGGCGGCCGTAACTATAACGGTCCTAAGGTAGCGAAATTCCTTGTCGGGTAAGTTCCGACCCGCACGAAAGGCGTAACGATTTGGGCACTGTCTCAACCATAGACTCGGTGAAATTATAGTACCTGTGAAGATGCAGGTTACCCGCGACAGGACGGAAAGACCCCGTGGAGCTTTACTGCAGCTTGATATTGAATTTTGGTACAGCTTGTACAGGATAGGTAGGAGCCTGAGAAGCCGGAGCGCTAGCTTCGGTGGAGGCGTCGGTGGGATACTACCCTGGCTGTATTGAAATTCTAACCTAGAGCCGTGATCCGGCTCGGAGACAGTGTCAGGTGGGCAGTTTGACTGGGGCGGTCGCCTCCTAAAGAGTAACGGAGGCGCCCAAAGGTTCCCTCAGAATGGTTGGAAATCATTCGAAGAGTGTAAAGGCATAAGGGAGCTTGACTGCGAGACCTACAAGTCGAGCAGGGACGAAAGTCGGGCTTAGTGATCCGGTGGTTCCGCATGGAAGGGCCATCGCTCAACGGATAAAAGCTACCCCGGGGATAACAGGCTTATCTCCCCCAAGAGTCCACATCGACGGGGAGGTTTGGCACCTCGATGTCGGCTCATCGCATCCTGGGGCTGTAGTCGGTCCCAAGGGTTGGGCTGTTCGCCCATTAAAGCGGTACGCGAGCTGGGTTCAGAACGTCGTGAGACAGTTCGGTCCCTATCCGTCGTGGGCGCAGGAAATTTGAGAGGAGCTGTCCTTAGTACGAGAGGACCGGGATGGACACACCGCTGGTGTACCAGTTGTTCTGCCAAGAGCATGGCTGGGTAGCTATGTGTGGAAGGGATAAGTGCTGAAAGCATCTAAGCATGAAGCCCCCCTCAAGATGAGATTTCCCATAGCGTTAAGCTAGTAAGACCCCTGAGAGACGATCAGGTTGATAGGTCAGAGGTGGAAGCGTGGTGACACGTGGAGCTGACTGATACTAATCGGTCGAGGACTTAACTAACAAGTTTGATGATGACATTATCTAGTTTTGAGGGTACGAAGTACAACTCTATAAATCAGGTGATTAGTGCGAAGAGGTCACACCCGTTCCCATACCGAACACGGCAGTTAAGCTCTTCAGCGTCGATGGTAGTTGGGGGTTTCTCCCTGTGAGAGTAGAACGTCGCCTGGTAACTAAAAACATCAGCTATTAGGCTGATGTTTTTTTATGTTTAAAGTTACTTTACTTTTGCTAAATATTAATTAAGTAAACAATAATATTAATGCTGGGCAAACACCCTTAATTATAAATCTACATAACCTAGAATGAATGGAGGGAAAAAGATGAGAGGAAAAATACTCAATTATTATGCAGGTGGTAATACTGCAAAAGGGTTTTATAATCTCTATGACTCAGCTTTAGAGGATTTAGATAAACTATTCATTCTAAAAGGTGGTCCAGGTACTGGGAAATCAACTTTAATGAAAACAATTGGAGAACTGATTGTAAATAAGGGAATCGATATTGAATATTTACATTGTTCTTCAGATACCAATTCAGTTGATGGCTTAATTATCCCGAAATTTCAAATTGGTATAGTAGACGGAACAGCACCACATGTAATTGAACCAAAAGCTCCAGGGGTTATTGAGGAATATGTGAATTTAGGTGTTGCTTGGGATTCTAAGAAATTATCTGTACACAGGGAAGCAATACTAAAACTAAATGATCAAATTTCCAAGAAGTTTCAAACAGCATATAACACATTTGCCGCTTCATTAAGGGCCCATGATGAGATTGAAGAAATATATATTTCTAATATGGACTTTTTAGAAGCTAATAAACTGACTGACGAATTGATAGCGCTATTTTATGGTAATGACAGTAATACTGAAAAAGATTCCAAAGTAAAACATAGATTTTTAGGTGCAGCAACTCCAAGTGGTGCAGTTGATTATATTCAAAATTTAACAGAAGAAATAGAAAAGCGATATTTTATTAAAGGAAGAGCAGGTTCCGGTAAATCAACAATGTTAAAGAAAATAGCAGCTGCAGGAGAAGAAAGAGGATTTGATGTACAGATTTATCATTGTGGATTTGATCCAAACAGTCTTGATATGGTAATTATTCCGGAAAAAGGCATTGCAATCTTTGACAGTACAGCACCACATGAATATTTTCCTGATCGTGAAAATGATGAGATTATTGATATGTACAAAAGATGTATTACGCCAGGAACAGATGAGAAATACGCAACTGAAATCGAAAGAACAACAAATTCATATAAAGATAAAATGAAAGAAGCAATATCTTATTTGGCAGAAGCTAAAGTTCTTAGAGACGAATTAGAAGCTATTTATATTGGAGCAATGGACTTTTCAAAAGTTGATAAAATTCAGTCTGAATTAATAGAGGAAATTGAAAGTATCATTAAAAATTAAAATTAGCTAATCTCTAAAAAGGCGAAACCAAAATGGTATCGCCTTTTTTACTTTAAATTATTAGTACTTATTAACCATTTTTTCTACGGAATTAGAATAAACATATGGAATTAAACAAATTATCTTTATATTTCCGCAAATTAAAATAAAAAAGAGTATATATTATTAAAAATTTCCGACACAATTATTGAATTATCGTTATATAATTTAGAATTTTTACAATTAATTTTGTCTAATACAATTTTTTTTGCCGCTTTTTGTAGAAATAACGCCTTAAATCATGTGAAATTTCCCCAATTTACTTCGTCATATGCTGAATGTACATTTAGATAGTAATGTATTTATTTACTCACTTAAGAGTAAGGGCTAAAGTTTAAACAAATCTCTATTTATTAAACTACTAACCTCTTAATCATAGTATTAAAGCAAATACATAATCGAAATATACCCACATAAAAGGAGAGGCTTTAATGAAATTCAGTAAAATTATACCGTTTAAAGTAATGACCACAGTGGCTTTATCTTCTTTAATCTTTTCATCGTATACGGCTCTTGCGGAAAATAATGATACATCAACGCAAGAGGCCGAGGACCAAGCACCCCAATTATTAGACCAAAGTCCAAAAGGTAAAGAGGACTTATATAATGATATACAAAAGGAAGAATCTGAGAAAACTTATAAACCTACCGATAATGTTCGCTTTATAGTGGAGATTGAGCAACCATCAGCTACTGACACTTCTACATCAAACAAAAAATCCTTATTTAAAGAAAAACAAGACAAAGTAATCGAAGAAATCACAAAGAAAAATAAGGCTAAATTAAATTCCCCTAAATTAAAACAACGTTTCTTTGAGGGATTCAATGGATTTAGCATTGAGACGGAATATCAAAATCTAAATGAGATTAAGTCTATTCCTGGAGTACTTCATGTAAATGTTGCGAGAACATTTCATGAAACAATGGCAGCAAGTAAAGAGTTAGTACAAGCTCAAAAAGTTTGGAACCAATACGGCTACCAAGGAGAAGGTTTACTAGTAGCAATCGTCGATTCTGGTATTGACTATAATCATAAGGATATGACGTTGACTGAAAAGGGTAAACAAAAAGAAAAGCTAACACAAAGTGGAATTAATAGTAAATTAGATGCTACATCTGTGAATGAAGTATGGTATACAGATAAAGTGCCAACAGGCTATGATTGGGCTGATCATGATACTGATGTTATTCCTCGAAGAGATGGCAGTCCACACGGTACACACGTTGCTGGTACAGTTGGTGCAAATGGCGATGAAGCAAGTGGTGGTGTTCAAGGTATCGCTCCTGGAACTCAATTATTAGCAGAGAAAGTATTTTCTGATGTAGGTGGTGGAGGAGCTTATGAGGATGACATCATCGCAGGAATTGAGCATGCTGTGACAATGGGTGCTGATGTGATCAATATGAGCTTAGGCGTTGATGCAGGTTTTGTTGGAGAAGATTTCGATCCTGTTCAAAAAGCAATTCGAGAAGCGACTGAACAAGGTACGCTTGTTGTAGTTGCTGCTGGGAACACAGCTTACAGCACAAAAAATAATTTGTTTTTCGATGCTGCTGCACAGCCATATGCAGAAAATCCTGATATTGGAACAGTAGGTGCACCTGGGGTAAGTCCGTATGCTTTATCAGTTGCTTCCTATGAAAATACAAAGATGCACTTAAATACTTTAGCTGATGCCAATGGCTTTAAGCTGCCTTTTATGGATCAAACTCAATTTGCTCCTACAGTGAACTTTAAACTTTCTAGAAATTTAACTCCTGGTCAAGAGTATGAATTGGTATACGTAGGTGAAGGTTCGAAGACTACAGATTTTAGTGCTAAAAACGTTGAAGGTAAAATCGTTGTTGCGAAAATGAACAATCAATATACTTCATACTCATTTGTTCAATCTAATGCTTCAAAATATAAAGCTAAAGCTGCTATTATTATTCCACCTAGCAGTTTGGAAGATTATCCATACATGAAACTAAATGGGTCCTCTATTCCAACTGCTACAACAGGTAAGGCAGTAGGTCAAGAATTAATTAATAAACTAACAAATGGCCAAATTGTAAAAATGAAATTAGCAGGAGATACATGGGTTGATAATATTAACAAGAACAAAATGTCTAGTTTTTCATCGTACGGTGCGCCCTCAACATTAGATTTTAAACCAGAAATTTCTGCTCCAGGTGGAAATATTTATTCCACTGTACCTGGAAATGATTATGAAGTAATGAGCGGTACATCAATGGCAACACCACATGTTGCAGGTGGTTCGGCATTAGTATTGCAGTCACTGTATGAAAAAGGATTACAACACTCAGAAGATGCAGCCTTAAAAGCAAAAATAGCATTAATGAATACATCAAGTATAGTGATGGATCCAAAAACAAATGGAGAAGTTCCGTATTCTCCTCGATTACAGGGATCAGGTTTGATGCAAATTCAAAATGCAATTAATACGCCAGTTATTGTTACAAGTAGAAATACACCATTAGAGCAAGCTGGGGCAGTTGCATTAAAAGAAATTGGCCAGAATACTAGCTTTAAATTAAATGTTGAAGCATTTGATGCGCAAAAGGGAAAAAATAATAGCGCTGATATTGAATACTCTGTTTATGTGGATTTATTAAAAGATAAAACAGAAACAAAGCAATTTGATTTAGACAATGATGGTGCGATGGATTCAAAAGATTATTTAACAATGACTAGTGAACGTATTGAAGGTGCAACGATTACTGTAAATGATAATAAAGTAACATATAAAGATGGATCATTACTTAAAATAAAACCAGGTCAGTCAAAGATGCTGACAATTAATGTAAATTTACCAGATTCATTAACGAAAAATAGTTTTGTTGAGGGATTCGTACGCTTAGTCCCTGTGGCAAAAGATCAAGATAAGGCAGTTCCAATTTCCGTTCCTTATATGGCCTTCTATGGAAAATGGGATGAGCCAAGAAATATTGATGCACCTGCGTGGGAAAAGGATGCGTTTTTAGGATATACTGCACTTTGGGATGGAACTTCTGAACGTTATCCAAAAGGATATAATTCTGCAACAGGTACATACGATCTTAGCAAAATAGCAATTTCGCCAAACTTCCATTTAAATGGAATCTATTCTTCATTTACAGCTTTACGAAATTTAGCTAAAACAGAAATGTATATCGAAAATCAAAACGGTGAAATGGTTAAATATTTAGGTGATTTTAGTGAATTTAATGGAACTTCATATAAATTCAGAAAAAATGTCATGCCATTTGGTGATACAAGCTATAATGAACTTTATGCTTGGGATATGACAGATGAGTCTGGAAAATTTGTTCCTGATGGAGATTATAAATATGTTATTCGAACAACATTAGACTATCAAGGTGCAAGACCTCAGGAAGTGAAAATGCCAGTTAAAGTAGATTCTAGCCTTCCGAAAGTTACAGATATTAAGGTGACTCCAAAAGATGGGAAATATGAAATTTCTTGGAAGGGCACAGATAATGAATCTGGTTATGCAGCTTCAGTTGTTTGGGTTAACGGAAGTAACTATTCACCAGGTGCAGCTCAAACTTTACTAGTTAATGTTGAACCAAAGAGTATTGTAATAGGTGGGGCTGACAATGCATTTAACCACTCTTATACTACTTGGGGAGATCAAAGTGCAAAATATATGAGTGAATGGATGATTCTTTCAAATAGAAGTGTTTACCCAACTACAAATATTAACAAAAATAGAGTAGCAGGAATGGATTTCTTTGCTCAAAACAGAGTAGATTGGACGTTTAATATGAAGGATATAAATGGAAATATAGTAGATACAATATCATTTAAAAATGAAAGAGAAGTGCACACAAAATGGATTCCAAAACCAGACCTACCAAACGGCACATACTATATATCTGCTGATGTTACGACAAAAGATGGGTTCAAAGTAACATCAACTCCAACTAAAGTAACGGTTGTTCAATAAAAGTCAATAATTGAAAAAGCTATCTTTCCTATTTATTATAGGGATAGATAGCTTTTTTTTTCATTGATTAGTCGATAATAGAAATCCGAATAAGAAATAAAAAAATACCATTACTATCCGTAATTTAATTATAATTGACATCATAGAATGTGAAAAGCTGAGTAAAACACGAACATTAAAATATTTTTTAAGAAAAACATTCATATTTTATTGAAAAAAGTGTTATAAATTGATACTATAGAGATAGGAAATTTAGCAAACCTCATATAAGTTTGGGAATATGGCCCAAAAGTTTCTACCTAGTAACCTTAAATTACTGGACTATGAGGGGAAGTTAATCACACGTGTACGTAAATTAGTATACGCCTAAGTAGATTATCTTTCTCGCCATGGAGAAATAATTCTATTTAGGCGTTTTTTGTTGGGAATTTTTTGTAAAAATAAAAAAATAGCGAATAAACTTGGGGGAAAAGCAGATGAAACCGATAGTTGGGGTCATTATGGGGAGTACAAGTGATTGGGAAACAATGAAAAATGCTTGTGATGTGTTAGAAGAGCTAAATATAAGTTATGAGAAACGTGTTGTTTCAGCACATCGTACACCAGATTTAATGTTTGAGTATGCAGAATCAGCTAGAGAACGAGGTATTAAAGTAATCATTGCGGGTGCAGGCGGGGCTGCTCACTTACCAGGAATGGTAGCAGCAAAAACGACACTTCCAGTAATTGGTGTACCAGTACAATCAAAAGCTTTAAATGGGTTAGATTCATTATTATCAATTGTGCAAATGCCAGGTGGAGTACCTGTTGCAACTGTTGCAATTGGTAAAGCAGGTGCGACGAATGCAGGCTTACTTGCAGCTCAAGTATTAAGTATCCAAGATCAAGAAGTTTATTTAGCATTAGAAACTCGTCGTGAAAACACTACTAAACAAGTTCTAGAAAGCAGTGAATCACTATGAATAGCAAAGTAATTTTACCAGGACAAACAATAGGGATTATCGGGGGAGGCCAACTTGGAAGAATGATGGCGCTCTCAGCGAGAGAAATGGGCTATAAAATAGCTGTTTTAGATCCTACTCCGAACTCGCCTTGTGGGCAAGTATCAGATATAGAGATTACGGCTGAGTATTCTAATTTAGAAGCAATTAAACAGCTTGCGAATGTAAGTGATGTTATAACATATGAATTTGAAAATATTGATGTAAATGCACTTGAGTACTTAGATGAGCATTCCTATTTACCTCAAGGTAGTGAGTTATTGAAGCTAACAAGAAATAGATTAACTGAAAAAACAGCTATTCAAAATTTAGGCATAAAGGTTGCTCCATTTCGACTAGTAGAAAATGAAGAGCAATTTTCTGAGGCAGTCACGAAAATAGGTTTACCAGCTGTTTTGAAAACAACAACAGGTGGTTATGACGGAAAAGGGCAAGTTGTTTTAAGATCTGAAGAAGACTTTGTTGAAGCGTTAGAACTTGTTAAAAAACAGCAATGTATTCTTGAGGGCTGGGTTCCTTTTGAAAAAGAATTGTCAATAATTGTCGCAAGAAATAGTAATGGAGAGGTAAATACGTTTCCAATAGCAGAGAATGTTCATATAAATCAAATTCTGCATACTTCATCTGTACCGGCAAATACTTCAAAATCAGTAATAGAAACAGCAGAGAACTATGCAAAAAAAGTAGCTAGCTCATTTCATCTTGTAGGTGTTTTAGCAATTGAGTTATTTGTAACAGAAGATGAGCAAGTTTATATTAATGAATTAGCTCCGCGTCCACATAATACAGGACACTATACGATGGAGGCAGTCGAAACTTCACAATTTAAGCAGCATGTTCGAGCGGTTTGTAATTTACCATTAGGGAATACGGAATTACTTAAACCAGTTGTAATGGTGAATATATTAGGTGAACATGTTGAAGAAGTATTGAATGTGATGCAAAATGATAGTACATTAAATGTCCATCTTTACGGAAAAGAAGAAAGCAAAAAAGGCCGTAAAATGGGACATATTAATATAATGGCAGCATCAACAGAACTAGCGATGCAAAAAGTACAAGAGTTAGGGATTTGGAAACAAAACCCGGTGGAGGTAAAAATATGATTGAACGTTATTCACGCCCAGAAATGGCAGCAATTTGGACAGAAGAAAACAAATTTAAAGCTTGGTTAGAAGTTGAAATCTTAGCATGTGAAGCATGGGCTGAATTAGGAGATATTCCTAAAGAAGACGTAAAAGTGTTACGTGAAAAAGCTTCTTTTGATATAAACCGAATTTATGAAATTGAAAAAGAAACACGTCATGACGTAGTTGCATTTACACGTGCGGTTTCTGAAACATTAGGCGCCGAACGTAAATGGGTACATTATGGCTTAACATCAACTGATGTAGTAGACACGGCACTTTCATACTTACTACGTCAGGCAAATGATATCTTATTAAAAGATTTAGAGAATTTCATTGGAATTCTTGAAACGAAAGCTAAAGAACACAAGTACACAGTAATGATGGGACGTACTCACGGTGTACATGCAGAACCAACTACTTTTGGTTTAAAACTTGCATTATGGACTGAAGAAATGAAGCGTAACTTAGAGCGATTTAAGAATGCGATTGAAACAGTTCGAGTAGGTAAAATCTCAGGCGCTGTTGGAACATATGCAAATATTCCTCCATTTGTTGAAGAATATGTTTGTGAAAAGTTAGGAATTCAAGCAGCACCAATTTCAACTCAAACTTTACAACGTGATCGTCATGCTCACTACATGGCTACATTATCTTTAATTGCAACTTCAATTGAGAAGTTTGCAACTGAAGTACGTGGATTACAAAAAAGTGAAACACGTGAAGTTGAAGAATTCTTTGCAAAAGGTCAAAAAGGCTCTTCTGCAATGCCACATAAACGTAATCCAATTGGATCTGAAAACATGACAGGTTTAGCTCGTGTAATTAGAGGTCATATGGTTACGGCTTATGAAAATGTATCACTTTGGCATGAAAGAGATATCTCACATTCATCTGCAGAAAGAATCATCTTACCGGATGCAACAATACTTTTAAATTACATGTTAAATCGATTTGGAAATATTGTTAAAAACCTTACAGTCTTCCCTGAGAATATGAAACGTAATATGGACCGTACTTACGGATTAATTTATTCTCAACGTGTACTTCTTGCTTTAATTGAAAAAGGCATGTCACGTGAAGAGGCTTATGATACTGTTCAACCAAAAGCAATGGAAGCTTGGGAAACTCAAGTTCAGTTTAAAGAGCTTGTAGAAGCAGAAGAAAAAATTACTTCTTTATTATCTCAAGAAGAAATTAATGATTGCTTTGACTACAGCTACCACTTAAGTCAAGTCGATACAATTTTTGAACGCTTAGGATTAAATTAGTAAATTTGTTTGGCTAAGATTAGAGAAAAAAATTCTTAGCCAAACAAGTCAAATAACAGATAAAGCAGAAATTCTATTGGGTGTTTAAATGAGGATATGGGAGGCATTGTTAGCATGGCAGAGCAAGTAATGTTGTATGAGGGAAAAGCAAAAAGAATTTTCTCAACTGAGAATCCTGAAATTGTAAGAGTTGAGTACAAAGATTCAGCAACTGCATTTAACGGTGAAAAGAAAGCAGAAATTGCCGGTAAAGGTCGCTTGAATAATGCAATTACTAGTTTACTATTTTCAAAGTTAATGGAATCAGGTATTGCATCTCATTTCGTAGAAAAAACATCAGAACTTGAACAACTTGTAAAACGAGTAACAATTGTACCAATTGAAGTAGTTGTTAGAAATATCGTTGCTGGTAGCTTATCGAAACGCATGGGATTAGATGAGGGTGTTAAGTTAGAAAAACCGATCATTGAATTTTATTACAAACGTGATGATTTAGGTGATCCAATTATTAATGAAGATCATATCGCTGCACTTAAACTAGCAACAACTGAAGATCTTGAAACAATTAAAGAGATTGCTCTCCGTGTTAATGATGTACTAGTAGAACAGTTTAATGCATGTAATGTTCGATTAGTTGATTTTAAATTAGAGTTTGGCAAATTAAATGATGGAACAATTTTGTTAGCAGATGAGATTTCACCAGATACTTGCCGATTATGGGATAAAGATACAAACGCAAAATTTGATAAAGATGTATTCCGTAGAGATTTAGGTAACTTAACAGATGGATACGAAGAAATTTTAAAACGCTTAGGGGGATTATCATGTTCAAAGTAAGAGTATTCGTTACATTAAGAGAAAGTGTTTTAGATCCACAAGGAAATGCAGTTAAAAATGCACTTCATAGCATGAATTTTAGCGAAGTTCAAGATGTTCGTATCGGTAAATATATGGAATTATTAATTGATAAAAATGTTGCAGATTTAGATACTACAGTAAAAGAAATGTGTGAAAAGTTATTAGCAAACATCGTAATTGAAGATTACCGTTATGAGGTAGAGGAGGTAGTCGCACAGTGAAGTTTGCAGTAATTGTGTTCCCGGGCTCAAATTGTGATGTTGATATGTATCATGCAATCAAAGATGAGTTAGGCGAAGAAGTAGAATACGTATGGCATGATTCAACGAATTTAGATGAATTTGATGGTATCTTATTACCAGGTGGCTTCTCATATGGAGATTACTTACGCTCTGGCGCAATTGCAGGTTTTGCAAACGTGATGGATGCCGTGAAGAAAGCTGCTGCTGAAGGTAAACCAGTATTTGGCGTTTGTAATGGATTCCAAATCCTAACTGAAGCAGGTCTACTACCAGGTACACTTAGACGTAATGAGAAATTAAAATTCATGTGTAAACAAGTAGAGCTAGTTGTTGAAAACAATGAATCAATGTTTACAACTGGTTATGAAAAAGGTCAAGTAATTACTGTACCAATCGCACATGGTGAAGGAAATTACTATTGCGATCAAGAAACTTACGAATCACTTAAAAATAATAATCAGATAATTTTCCGTTATCAAAATAATCCGAACGGTAGTTTAGATGATATCGCAGGAATTGTTAATGAAAATGGAAATGTATTAGGTATGATGCCACACCCTGAGCGTGCAGTTGATGCATTATTAGGTAGTGCAGACGGACTTCAACTATTTCGTTCGATTGTAAGAAACTGGAGGGAAAACCATGTCGTTACTTCTTGAGCCAAATCCAATTCAAATTGAAAATGATAGAATTTATGCCACTATGGGCTTAACGGATGAAGAGTTTCAATTAATCAAATCAATTATTGGTCGCAATCCGAACTATACAGAGCTTGGATTATTCTCAGTAATGTGGTCTGAACATTGTAGTTATAAAAACTCAAAACCTTTATTACGTAAATTCCCAATAAGCGGTGAGCATGTTTTACAAGGACCAGGTGAAGGAGCAGGTATTGTTGATATTGGCGATGAGCAAGCTGTAGTATTTAAAATCGAAAGCCATAATCACCCTTCTGCAATTGAACCATACCAAGGTGCTGCAACTGGTGTAGGTGGAATTATTCGTGACGTATTTTCAATGGGAGCACGTCCTGTTGCACTTCTAAATTCTTTACGATTCGGTGAATTAGAAACTCCAAGAGTTAAATATTTATTTGAAGAAGTTGTTGCAGGTATTGCTGGATATGGAAACTGTATTGGTATTCCAACAGTTGGTGGAGAAGTAAACTTCGATCCATGTTACGAAGGAAATCCTTTAGTAAATGCAATGTGTGTTGGATTAATCAATCATAAAGATATTAAAAAAGGTCAAGCGCATGGTGCTGGAAATACAGTAATGTACGTTGGTGCTTCAACTGGACGTGACGGAATTCATGGTGCAACTTTTGCTTCTGAAGAGTTATCTGATGCATCTGATGAGAAACGCCCAGCGGTACAAGTAGGCGATCCATTTATGGAGAAGTTATTACTTGAAGCATGTTTAGAAGTTGTTCAAAATGACGCTCTTGTTGGTATTCAAGATATGGGTGCAGCTGGATTAACATCTTCATCTGCTGAGATGGCTTCAAAAGCAGGAATGGGAATTGAGATGAATCTTGATTTAGTTCCTCAACGTGAAGCTGGTATGACAGCTTACGAAATGATGTTATCTGAATCTCAAGAACGTATGTTACTAGTTGTAGAAAAAGGTAGAGAGCAAGAAATCGTAGACTTATTTGAAAAGTATGATCTACATGCTGTATCTGTAGGACGTGTTACAGACGATAAGATGCTTCGCTTACTTCATAAAGGTGAGGTTGTAGCTGAATTACCTGTAGATGCTCTTGCTGAAGAAGCTCCAGTATATCATAAGCCATCAACTGAACCTGCATATTATGGTGAGTTCCAAGCGATGGAAAACTATATCCCTGAAATTAGTGATTCAAAAGAAACGTTAAAACAATTACTTTCTCAACCTACAATCGCAAGTAAAGAGTGGGTTTACGGTCAATATGATTACATGGTTCGTACAAATACAGTAGTTGCTCCAGGTTCAGATGCTGCAGTAATCAGAATTCGTGATACAAAAAAAGCTCTAGCAATGACTACTGACTGTAATGCACGCTACTTATATTTAGATCCTGAAGTTGGTGGGAAAATTGCAGTAGCAGAAGCAGCTCGTAATGTAGTTTGTTCAGGTGCTCGTCCACTTGCAATTACAGATTGCTTAAACTTCGGAAATCCTGAAAAACCTGAGATTTTCTGGCAGTTAGAAAAAGCAACAGATGGTATGAGTGAAGCTTGTAATGTATTAAGTACTCCAGTAATCGGTGGTAACGTATCATTATATAACGAAACAAATGGTGAAGCAGTTTACCCAACTCCTGTAGTTGGTATGGTAGGTCTAATTGAAGATGTCGAGCATATCACGACACAAAACTTTAAAACTGCTGGAGATTTAATTTATGTAATCGGCGGAGCAGAAGCTGAATTCGGTGGAAGTGAGCTTCAAAAATTATTAAATGGCAAAATCTTTGGTAAAGCACCAAGTATTGATTTAGCTGTTGAATCTAGTCGCCAAGAGCAAATTCTTGCTGCTATTCAAGCAGGTGTAGTTGCTTCAGCACACGATATTTCTGAGGGCGGTTTAGCTGTAGCGATTGCAGAAAGCACATTTGGTCCGTCAGAAGTTGGTGCAACTATTACGATCGAAGGAAATGAAGTTGTTTCATTATTTAGCGAAACTCAATCACGTTTCTTACTTTCAGTTAAACCTGAACATAAAGAACAATTCGAAGCATTAGTAGATGCAAAGTTAATCGGTACAGTTACAGAAGAAACATCAGTAACAGTTCGTAATGAAAACAATGAAACAGTTCTTCATGCTTCAGTTGATGAACTCAAACAAGCTTGGAAAGAGGCGATCCCATGCTTGCTGAAATAAAAGGACTAAACGAAGAGTGTGGAATATTTGGAATTTGGGGGCATACAGATGCTGCCCAAATCTCCTACTATGGTCTTCATAGCTTACAACATAGAGGCCAAGAAGGAGCTGGAATTGTTGTAACGAATGGGAATGAACTTGAAGGTGCAAAGGGACTTGGCTTAATAACAGAAGTTTTCAGTAAAGGTCAATTAAATGATTTACACGGAAAAGCTGCTATTGGTCATGTTCGTTATGCAACTGCAGGCGGAGGCGGCTATGAAAATGTTCAGCCTCTATTATTCCAATCTCATACTGGAAGCATTGCTCTTGCTCATAATGGTAATTTAGTAAATGCTTCAAGATTACGTAAAGACTTAGAGATGCAAGGTAGTATTTTTCAAACTACTTCTGATACTGAAGTACTTGCACATTTAATTAAACGAAATGGTTCTGCTCCATTAAAAGATAGCATTAAAGCATCTTTAAATATGATCAAAGGAGCTTTCGCTTACTTAGTTCTAACAAAAGATGCAATGTATGTAGCACTAGATCCAAATGGCTTTAGACCATTGGCGTTAGCTAAACTAGGTGACGCTTATGTTGTAGCTTCAGAGACGTGTGCATTTGATGTAGTCGGAGCTAAATATATTCGAGATATTAATCCGGGAGAATTACTTATTATTTCAGACAATGGAGTGGAAACTGATCAGTTTACTTCATCAGTTAATCACACAATTTGTAGTATGGAATATATTTATTTCTCTCGTCCTGATAGCAATATTGATAATATCAATGTTCATGCTGCACGTAAAAATATGGGACGTGTATTAGCTAAAGAAGCTCCTGTTGAAGCAGACGTAGTAATCGGTGTTCCGGATTCAAGTATTTCAGCAGCAGTTGGTTACGCAGAAGAATCTGGTATTCCATATGAACTTGGATTGATTAAAAATCGGTACGTAGCTCGCACATTTATTCAACCTTCTCAAGAACTTAGAGAGCAAGGAGTTAAGATGAAACTTTCTCCAGTTCGTTCGATTGTTGAAGGGAAACGTGTAGTAATGGTAGATGATTCAATTGTTCGTGGAACTACAAGCCGCCGAATCGTACAAATGTTACGTGATGCAGGTGCAAGTGAAGTTCATGTACGTATTGGCGCACCACCATTAAAAAATCCTTGTTATTACGGTATTGACACTTCTACAAGAGAAGAGTTAATTGCTGCAACTAATACAATAGAAGAAATTTGCGAAGAAATTGGTGCAGATTCATTAGAATTTATTAGTTTAGAAGGATTACTAGATGCTATTGGTAGAAATCATGAGGGACCAAATAGAGGACAATGTACTGCTTGCTTTACAGGGAAGTATCCAACAGTAATCTATGATGAAAATGAATTAGTACATTCTCATAATTAATATTAAAAAACAGAGGCGGTGAGCAAAGTCGCCGCCTCTTTTTGAATCTATTCATAAGGAACGGAAGGGGAAATCATCACATGGCGAATGCATATAAACAAGCTGGAGTAGATATCGAAGCTGGCTATGAAGCAGTGAACAGAATGAAGAAACACGTTCAAAAAACAATGCGTCAAGAAGTTCTTAGTGGATTAGGAGGATTTGGAGGAATGTTTGATCTTTCCAAATTCAACTATAAGGAACCGGTTCTTGTATCAGGGACAGATGGAGTAGGAACAAAATTAAAATTAGCTTTCCAAATGGACCGTCACGATACGATTGGCATTGATGCAGTCGCGATGTGTGTGAATGATATTGTGGTTCAAGGAGCTGAGCCTTTATTTTTCCTAGATTACTTAGCAGTTGGCAAAGCTGTACCTGAACGAATTGAGCAAATTGTAAAAGGTGTATCTGATGGTTGTGTTCAAGCAGGTTGCTCATTAGTCGGTGGAGAAACTGCAGAGATGCCTGGTATGTATCCAGAAGATGAATATGATATTGCTGGTTTTGCAGTAGGGATTGTTGACAAGCCGAAGCTTGTAACAGGACAAAGCATTAAAGAAGGAGATATCTTATTAGGAATCTCATCAAACGGGATTCATAGTAATGGATATTCTCTAGTTCGTAAGGTTTTATTAGAAAAAGGTGGCTTAACGCTTGATCAACACATTGATAAATTAGGTCATACTTTAGGCGAAGAACTACTACGCCCAACTAAAATTTATGTAAAACCAATCTTAAATGTACTAAAAAAGTTTGAAGTAAAAGGTATGGCACATATTACTGGTGGTGGGTTTATTGAAAATATCCCAAGAATGCTTCCAGAAGGAATCGGTGCAGAAATTGATTACGGTTCATGGCCAATCCAACCAATCTTTGATTTATTAGAAGAGATTGGTGAATTGAAGCGCGAAGAAATGTTTAATATTTTTAATATGGGTATTGGAATGGTTCTTGCAGTTAATGAAGAGAACTTACATGACACTATTAAACTATTAGAAGAAGACGGAGAAAAAGTATTTATTATCGGAAGAACAAAAGCAGGTGAAGGTGTAACCTTTGGCGGAGGTTCTCTGTAATGAAGAAGATTGCCGTATTTGCGTCAGGAAATGGCAGTAACTTTCAGGCCATTCTTAATGCAACTCTAAGCGGAGAAGTGAATGCTGAAGTGAAATTGCTTGTTTGTGATCGTCCAAATGCATTTTGTATCGAAAGAGCAAAGCAAGCAAATATTCCATCATTTATATTTTCAGCGAAAAACTATGAAACAAAAGAGCAGTATGAAAGTGAAATTATTGCCCATCTTAAAGAGTTAAGTGTCGAATTTATCGTATTAGCGGGTTATATGAGATTGATTGGTCCGACAATTTTAGACTCATTTCCTGGGAAAATAGTAAATATTCATCCTTCATTTCTACCATTATTTCCTGGAAAAGACGCAATTGGTCAAGCTCTCCTAGCAGGTGTCGAATCGACTGGTGTAACGGTTCATTATGTCGATGAAGGAATGGATACTGGTCCAATTATTGCGCAAGAAGAAATTCTGATTGAAAAGGGAGATTCTAAGGAGTCCCTTGAGCAGAAGGTTCATAGTGTGGAGCATGTTTTATATGTGCAAACACTAAAAAAATTGTTTAGTTAATTAGATTAGATATAGAGCATGAAATCGATTAGATAGGGGAATGTATATCATGAAAAAACGAGCTTTAGTTAGCGTTTCAGATAAACAAGGGATTATTGAATTTGTAAGTGGATTAATTAAACATGATTTTGAAGTTATTTCAACAGGTGGAACTTATAATTTACTAAAAGATGCTGGATTAAATGTAATTGGTATTTCAGAAGTAACTAACTTTCCAGAAATTATGGATGGTCGTGTGAAAACATTACATCCTTCAATTCACGGAGGTTTACTAGGAGTTCGTTCAAATGAAGAACATATGCGTCAAATGAACGAGTTAGGTATTCAGCCAATTGATTTAGTTTGTGTAAATTTATATCCGTTTAAAGAAACGATTATGAAGCCTGATGTTACATTTGAAGATGCAATTGAAAATATTGATATCGGTGGCCCTACAATGCTTCGTTCAGCAGCTAAAAACCATGAATTTGTATCTGTAGTAGTTGACCCAACAGACTATGAAGTAGTTTTAGCTGAGTTAGCTGAAAATAATTCGGTTTCTATTACTACGAACCGTCGATTAGCTGCTAAAGTTTTCCGTCATACTGCAGCTTATGATTCATTAATTTCCAATTATTTAACAGAGCAAGTAGGAGAAGAAAATCCTGAAAGCTATACTGTTACTTACGAATTAAAACAATCTTTACGTTATGGTGAAAATCCTCACCAAAAAGCGACATTCTATCGTGCGCCAATGCCAACAGTTTCGTCTATTGCTTATGCAGAGCAATTACATGGTAAAGAGCTTTCTTATAACAATATTAATGATGCTAATGAAGCATTAAATATTGTACGTGAATTCTCAAATCCAGCTGTTGTCGCTGTAAAACACATGAATCCTTGTGGAGTAGGCGAAGGTATTACAATTGAAGAAGCTTATGATCGTGCTTATACTGCTGATCCAGTTTCCATTTTTGGAGGTATTATTGCGACAAACCGTGAAGTTGATGCTGCAACTGCTAAGAAAATGCATGAATTATTCTTAGAAATTATTATCGCTCCTTCATTCAGTGAAGAGGCTTTAGAAATCTTAACTAGTAAAAAGAACTTACGTTTATTAACAGTAGACTTAGAAACTAAGCCTACGTTTGCACCTAAATTAACGACAGTTCATGGTGGCTTATTACGTCAAGATATGGATACATTTGGATTAGATGAAGCAACAATTACAGTTCCTACAAAACGTCAACCGACTGAAGAAGAGTGGGAGAATTTAAAATTAGGTTGGAAAGTCGTAAAACATGTTAAATCAAATGCAATTGTTTTAGCGAAAGATCATATGACAATCGGTGTTGGTGCAGGTCAAATGAATCGCGTTGGAGCTGCAAAAATTGCGATTGAGCAAGCTGGCGAAAAATCAAATGGAGCAGCGTTAGCTTCAGATGCATTTTTCCCTATGAATGATACAGTAGAAGCAGCGGCTAAAGCTGGTATTACAGCTATTATTCAACCGGGCGGATCAATTAAAGATGAAGATTCAATTAAAAAAGCTGATGAATATGGAATTGCAATGGTCTTTACAGGGGTTCGTCACTTTAAACATTAAGAAATAAGGAGATGACAAGATGAAAGTATTAGTCATTGGTCGCGGAGGCCGTGAGCATACAATTGCTTGGAAGGTAAATCAATCGGAGAATGTAACAGACGTATTTGTTGCTCCAGGTAACGATGGAATGATTGATGTTGCAACACTTGTCAATATTGATGAAAGTGACCATGAAGCACTTATTGCATTTGCAAAAAAGGAAGAAATTGATTTAACAATCGTTGGTCCTGAAGTTCCTTTAATGAACGGAATTGTAAATGATTTTCGAGCTGCTAATTTAAAGATATTTGGTCCAACTAAAGAAGCGGCAATTATTGAGGGAAGTAAAAGCTTTACAAAGGATTTAATGAAAAAATACGCAATCCCGACTGCAGCATATGAAACATTTACTAATTTTGAAGAAGCAAAAGCATATGTTGAAAATGTTGGCGCACCGATTGTTATTAAAGCTGATGGTTTAGCAGCTGGTAAAGGTGTAGTTGTAGCGATGACAATTGAAGAAGCAATCGTAAGCCTTCATGATATGCTACTTGATGAAAAGTACGGCGATGCAAGTGCATCTGTAGTAATTGAAGAATATTTGGAGGGCGAAGAATTCTCGCTAATGTCATTTGTTAACGGGAATAAGGTTTATCCTATGGTAATCGCTCAAGACCATAAACGTGCTTATGATGGAGACAAAGGACCTAATACGGGTGGTATGGGTGCTTATTCGCCAGTACCACAAATCTCAGATTCAGTTGTTGAACAATCTTTAAATGAAATAGTAGTACCAGTCGCAAAAGCAATGATTTCTGAAGGAAGATATTTTACTGGAATACTTTATGCTGGTTTAATGTTAACAAGCCAAGGACCTAAAGTAATCGAGTTTAATGCAAGATTTGGTGATCCAGAGACTGAAGTTGTATTACCCCGTTTAGAGAGTGAGTTAGCTGAAGTATTATTAGCAATATTAAATGAAGAAGAAATCAATTTAGAATGGTCAGAGGAAGCTGTTGTTGGAGTTGTGCTTGCTGCAAATGGATATCCAGAAGTTCCTGAAAAAGGTGCTGTAATTTCTGGATTAAATAATGTAAGTAATGAAACAATGGTTTTCCACGCTGGTACAAAGCTTGAAAATAATGAATATGTTACAAATGGTGGACGAGTATTAATTATTGCGCATAAAGGAAGCTCCATTAATGAAGCTTGCGAAAATGTATATAAACAAATTGATACTGTTCAATCAACTGGCTTATTCTATCGCCACGATATAGCACATAAAGCAATTAAAGTAAATAATTAGTAAGAAAGGGGTCGTCATTTATTATTAATGACGACCCTATTTCTTGTCAAAATAAGAACTAGTGTTCTATTTTTATCTATACAATCTACTTCATTTTTGATAAACTATTTTTATGAAGGCTGAATATAATCTTCGAATGTATCTCCCTCGTCGTTTTTATCTGCCATAATCTTACATTTCTTACCTAGAGCAGTCATTGGGCAAAAACGTAAAACTCCCTCTGCAACTTTCATGGCACCGATAATGATCAAAATGATTATAGAATTACTACATCTTCTTCGTGTGAGCTTTGCTGTGCCGTATGCTAAAATTGTTAAGCCAGCAGTTATACGTATAAGTGCATTTATAATACTAATATTTGGTCTCAACAGTAACTCCCCTTATAATAAGTATCAGTGACTATATCACTCTTTACCATTTTTCCCTTTAATTGTTTCATTATAATAGGAAACAATTAGTATTAATTACTTAAAATGGGGACGTAGGGTTACTTTTCCTTTTTAACTAAGATACAATACATTTATATTTTTGATAAAAAGTACTTAATAAAAATAGATAAATTAATGTTAAAAAACATATTCCGGAGGACAAAATGTACGATTATTCACAATGGAATCACATATTTAAATTAGATCCAAATAAAGAAATCTCTGATGATGAATTAGAAAAAATTTGTGAGTCAGGAACGGATGCAATATTAGTTGGTGGAACGGACGATGTAACGTTAGATGCTACGATATCTCTACTAGTTAGAATAAGACGCTTTGCAGTACCGTGTATTCTAGAGGTATCAAATCTTGAAGCCGTAACTCCAGGTTATGATTTCTATTTTATCCCGACAGTTTTAAATAGTAATGATCCAAAGTGGATTATTGGAATGCATCAACAAGCAATGAAAGAATTTGGTCATTTAGTTCATGCTGAAGAATTGGTAATGGAAGGTTATTGTATATTAAATGAAGATTGTAAGGCTGCAAAGCTGACAAGTGCAGTAACAAATCTTTCAATAGAAGATATTGTCGCTTATGCGGAAGTTTCTGAGCAATTATTAAAATTACCGATTTTTTATTTAGAGTATAGCGGCACATATGGTTCACCCCAGGTGGTAGAAGAAGTTTCAAAAGTAGTAAACAATACGAAATTATTCTATGGTGGGGGAATTTCATCAGCTCAACAAGCAATTGAGATGAAGCAATTTGCTGATACAATTGTTGTTGGGAATATTATATATGATAACTTACAAGAGGCTTTACTTACAGTGAAAGCTGTGAAAAAAGGAGCGACGAAGTAATGAAAACAGCAGAAGAATTATTGCAAGGTTTAAATCCAATGCAAAAAGAAGCCGTTAAAACGGTTGATGGTCCTTTATTAATTATGGCTGGAGCAGGTTCAGGTAAGACTCGAGTTCTAACACATCGAATCGCGTATTTATTAGGTGAAAAAGGTGTCGCTCCTTGGAATATTCTTGCGATCACATTTACAAATAAAGCAGCTAGAGAGATGCAGGAGCGTATTTTTAATCTAGTTGGAAAAGATGCAGAAGATATTTGGATTTCTACATTTCACTCAATGTGTGTACGGATCCTTCGTAGAGATATTGATCGGATTGGCTTCAATAGAAGCTTTTCTATTTTAGATACAACTGACCAATTAACAGTAATAAAAAATATCCTTAAAGAGAAAAACTTAGATTCAAAGAAATTTGATCCACGTAGCATACTAGGAACTATTAGTAGTGCAAAAAATGAACTACAAACTGCTGCAGATTATTCAAGAGATGCTTTTACTCCATATGAAAAAGTCGTTGGAGAAATTTATGCATCTTATCAAGATCGACTTCGTAAAAATCATTCTTTAGATTTCGATGATTTAATTATGATGACAATTAGTTTGTTTGAACGAGTTCCAGAAGTACTACAATATTATCAACGAAAATTTCAATATATTCACGTAGATGAGTATCAAGATACAAACCATGCCCAATATAAAATTGTAAAATTACTTGCCGAACAATTCAAAAATATTTGCGTTGTAGGTGATTCAGATCAATCAATTTATCGCTGGCGTGGAGCAGATATTTCTAATATACTCTCATTCGAAAAAGATTACGAAAAAGCACAAGTTATTCTGTTAGAACAAAACTATCGTTCCACTCAAACAATTCTTGATGCAGCGAACGCAGTTATCACGAATAATTCAAATCGTAAAGCGAAAAAGCTATGGACAGAAAATGGAGAAGGTACTCCGATTCATTATTTCAGAGCTGCCTCTGAACAAGACGAAGGATATTTCGTAGCTGGGAAACTAGCCGAGTGGAAAAAAGAAGGCGTTCGTCAATATGGCGATGTTGCAATTCTATATCGTACGAATGCACAATCACGTGCAATGGAGGAAGTTTTAGTTAAGTCCAATATTCCTTATAAAATGGTCGGCGGAGTAAAGTTCTATGATCGTAAAGAGATTAAAGATGTACTTGCTTACTTAAGATTTATTGCCAATCCAAATGACGAGATCAGTTTTTCAAGAATTATTAATGTACCAAAACGTGGTGTAGGTGCAGCGTCCGTAGATAAAATTATTAACTATAGCATAATGAATGACTTATCTTTATCTGATACTTTAGAGCAAATTGATTTTGTTGGATTAAGTGGAAAAATCACAAAAGCAGTTGGAGATTTTCATGCTATGACGAAAAACTGGCAACAGATGCTAGATTATTTATCGGTAACTGAACTAGTTGAAGAAGTACTTGATAAAACAGGCTATATCCAAATGTTAAAAGATGAAAATACAATTGAATCTGCTTCTAGAATCGAAAATATTGAAGAGTTTTTAACAGTTACAAATGCTTTTGAAGAAAGTAGTGATGATAAAAGTTTAGTATCATTTTTAACTGATTTAGCATTAGTATCTGATATCGATCAAGCGGATAAAGAAGAGTCACAATCAGATGAGGTTATCCTTATGACGCTTCACTCTGCAAAAGGATTAGAGTTCCCAGTAGTCTTTTTAATCGGTTTGGAAGAAGGTATTTTCCCACATAGCCGTTCTTTAATGGACGAAGAAGAAATGGAAGAAGAAAGAAGATTAGCGTATGTAGGTATAACACGTGCGGAAAAGGATTTATATATTACAAATGCTCAAACACGTACACTTTATGGGCGTACTAGTGTAAACCAAGAATCTCGCTTTATTAATGAAATTCCTGATGAGCTATTAGATCGTGCTAATAAGAAAGTAATAACTGAGCGCCGTGCTGTATCTAGACCAGCGGTGGCAATGAAAACAACAGGTGGAGAGTCACTCGGTTGGAGAGTTGGAGATAAAGCTTCTCATGGTAAATGGGGAATTGGTACAGTTGTAAGTGTAAAAGGAGAAGGCGAAGCAATGGAGTTAGACATTGCATTCCCAAGTCCTGTTGGTATTAAGCGTTTATTAGCTAAATTTGCTCCAATTACGAAAGCATAGAAGGGATGGAGAGCTTTTGGATCCAAAAATCATTGATAAAGTTGAAGAACTAAGAACAAAATTAAATCAATATAACTATGAGTACTACGTATTAGATCAGCCATCAGTGCCAGATGCAGAGTATGACTCACTATTACATGAATTAATTGGATTAGAAGAACAATATCCTACTCTTTTAACACTAGATTCTCCATCACAACGTATAGGTGGACAGGCAATTGATTTGTTCGAAAAAGTCGTTCATAGTCATCCAATGTTAAGCCTAGGCAATGCGTTTAATGAAGGAGATTTAAGAGATTTCGACCAAAGAATTAGACAGGATTCTGTGGGAGTATCCTACGTTTGTGAACTTAAAATAGATGGCTTAGCCGTTTCACTTCAATATGAAAATGGATTATTTGTCAAAGGTGCAACTCGTGGTGATGGTACAGTTGGAGAAGATATTACGCATAATTTAAAGACGATTAAAGCAATTCCTTTAAGACTTTCTGAGCCAATTTCAATAGAAGCCCGTGGTGAAGCATTTATGCCAAAAGCTAGCTTCGAAAAGGTAAATGAATCGCGTGAAAAGAATGGGGAAGAATTATTCGCAAATCCAAGAAATGCAGCGGCTGGTTCATTACGTCAACTTGACCCAAAAATTGTTGCAAAGAGAGATTTATCGTTCTTTGTTTATGGATTCCCTACAGCTGAGGAATTTTCAATTCATAAGCATAGCGAAGCATTAGATTATCTTCACAAACTTGGATTTAAAACAAATACTTTCCGTAAAACATGCCATACAATTGAAGAAGTAATTGAATACGTTGAGGAATGGAAAGAAAAACGCCCATCATTGCCTTATGAGATTGATGGAATTGTCATAAAGGTGGATGAATACAGTATTCAGAAAAAGTTAGGATCAACAGCTAAAGTACCAAGATGGGCTATTGCATATAAGTTCCCAGCTGAAGAGGTAGTAACGAAATTAGTCGATATCGAATTAAGTGTTGGACGTACAGGTGTAGTAACACCAACTGCAATTTTAGAACCCGTTCGAGTTGCAGGTACAGTAGTAAAACGTGCATCGCTTCATAATGAAGATTTAATTAAAGAAAAAGACATTCGAATTGGTGATTCAGTCATTATTCGCAAGGCTGGAGATATTATTCCTGAAGTGGTAAATGTACTATTAGATCGTCGTACTGGTGATGAACAGCCTTTTGCAATGCCAACTCACTGCCCTTCATGTGATCATGAGTTAATAAGAGTGCCAGGTGAAGTAGCACTTCGCTGTGTAAATCCCTTCTGTCCATCTCAAATTCGTGAAGGATTAATTCATTTTGCGTCTCGTGATGCAATGAATATCGAGGGTCTAGGTGAAAGAGTAGTAGCACAACTATTTGATGCTAATTTGATTAAGACATTTACAGATCTTTATCTCCTAACGAAAGAACAATTATTATCACTTGAACGATTTGGAGAAAAGTCAGCAGATAAATTAATTTCTGCAATTCAAACGTCTAAAGAAAATTCACTTGAAAAATTATTATTTGGTTTAGGGATTCGTCATGTTGGTGCTAAAGCAGCAAAAACATTAGCTCAGCATTTTCAAACAATTGATCGACTGATGGAAGCATCAGTTGAAGAAATAACAGGAATTAATGAAATTGGTTCTAAAATGGCTCAATCAATCAATGAGTATTTTTCACAAGACGAAGTAAAAGAACTTATTTCAACGTTTAAAACTGTTGGAGTTAATACTGAATATAAAGGAATTCAAGTAGAAAATATTAATATGGATTCTCTTTTTGCTGGTAAAACAGTAGTATTAACTGGTAAGCTAGAACAGATGACTAGAAGTGAGGCTAAGAAGCAATTAGAAGCACTTGGCGCAAAAGTAGCAGGAAGTGTTAGTAAGAGTACTGATCTAGTCATAGCAGGTGAGGCAGCTGGATCGAAATTAGATGCTGCACGTAAATTAAATATCGAGATTTGGGATGAAGAAAGAATGATTAAAGAGCTTCAACCACAATAAAATTTCAATCAACTAGAGGGCGGATTAATGAGGTATTAGTTCGTTCACTTAATAAGTAGAAGGTGTGAGTTAGATGAAAAAACGTATAGGAATGCTCCTATGTTGTTTTTCGCTCATCTTATCTGGCTGTTCATTATCAATAAAGAATGAAGATAAGGTTGTACAAGAGAGCAATAACAAAAAAGGGGAAGACGCTATAATACCCCGTTATTCAATTTCAAATGATTACTACAAGACAATACTTCCATTTAAACCGAGTAAAACAAGGGGTGCTGTCGTTGCAAATATCGATAATAGACTTGATATTAGTGAATTTGAATTAGGTTTAATGCGAATTGTACAAGAGCAATATTCAACAAAAGATTACCTGTATCAAGAAGGACAATTATTAAGTAAAAAAACGGTGGAATCTTGGCTAAAAAGGAAGTATACTCCTTCACAATTTAAACAAAAACAAGATGCACTTAAGAGCGCAAATTTAAAACCAAGTTCAATTACAAATGACGGATTGAATCCAATTCAAACGGATACAAAAAATCTTACTGAAGATCAAAAAGCTAAACTAGCTCCGATATTTTTAAATTCTATTTTAGAGCAGGATTATCTAAAAAAGGACGGAAAAGAAGTTAAAGTTGAGGGCGTAGCAATTGGTTTAGCAATGAACTCTGTTTATTATTATCAAGAGGAGCACGGCTACCCAAGAGAGCTTAAAATTCCTCAAGATGAAATGATTAAACAAGGTAAAGCGATCGCACAAGAAATTTTGACGCGAGTGCGAAAAATGGACGAATTTAAAGGTATACCAATCACATTTGCTATTTTCCGTCAGCAAAGTCAGTCATCTGTAGTACCTGGAAACTATGTTGCTATGACTTCAGTTTCTGGAAATGATCTCTCAATAAGCAATTGGGATAAAATAAATGAGAAATATTATTTATTCCCTTCAGCTGCTGCAACTGCAGATTATCGAGATGATGCAATGAAAATGGTTAATTTTAAATCAGATATAGAAAATTATTTTCCGAATTATACTGGTGTTGTAGGCACTGGTTTTTATAAGGATAATGAATTAATACAACTAAAAATTGATATACCTATGCAATTTTATGGTAAGGCAGAAGTCATAGCTTTTACTCAATATGTAGCGGGACTTATGATGGACCATTTCCCTTCATACTTAAAGGTTGAGACGAATATTTTCTCATCAAATGGACAGGAAGCACTCATCGTAAAAGATGTAGATGCTAAGGAACCAAGTGTGCATATTTATAACTAAAAGGAAGAAGACTACTCTTCCTTTTTTTTTATATAAGGGAAGAATCTGTAAGCGTTTCATATTTGAAGAATATATAGGAATATTGTATTATGTAAATGTGAGTTTTTTATACAGTAGTTATTCTACTAGCAATTGACTGAAAACACTGATAGAAAAACGGTTACAGTAATTGCTATTTTCAAACTAAAGGGGGATTTATTCAATGGTTATACCTTACAAACATGAGCCATTTACAAACTTTGGCTTAGAGGAAAATCAAGAACAATACAAACAAGGATTAGCAAAAGTTTCATCTTATTTAGGTGAAAAATACCCACTAATCATTGGTGGAGAGCGTATCTTTACAGAAGAACAGATCGTATCTGTAAATCCTTCAAATCATAAAGAAGTTATTGGTTCTGTATCTAAAGCAAGCCGTGACTTAGCTGAAAAAGCTATGCAAATTGCTGATACAACTTTTAATACATGGAAAAAAGTTAAACCTGAAGTTCGTGCTGACATCTTATTCCGTGCGGCTGCAATTATTCGTCGTCGTAAACACGAATTCTCAGCTTTATTAACTAAAGAAGCTGGTAAACCTTGGAATGAAGCAGATGCTGATACAGCTGAAGCAATTGATTTCTTAGAGTTCTATGCTCGTCAAATGTTACAATTAAAAGACGGAATTCCTGTTGAAAGCCGTCCTGGTGAATATAACCGTTTCAACTACATTCCATTAGGTGTTGGTGTTGTAATCTCTCCTTGGAATTTCCCATTTGCAATCATGGCTGGAACAACTGTAGCTGCTGTAGTAACAGGTAACACTGTTTTATTAAAACCAGCAAGTACAACACCAGTAGTTGCTTACAAATTCTTAGAAGTATTAGAAGAAGCTGGATTACCTGCAGGAGTAGTAAACTTCGTACCAGGTAGTGGTGCTGAAGTAGGAGATTACTTAGTTGATCACCCACGCACTCGTTTCATCAGCTTTACTGGTTCTAAAGAAGTAGGTATCCGTATTTATGAGCGTGCTGCAAAAGTAAACCCAGGTCAAATCTGGTTAAAACGTGTTATCGCTGAAATGGGCGGTAAAGACACTATGGTAGTTGATAAAGAAGCTGATTTAGAATTAGCTGCTAAATCAATCGTTTCATCAGCATTCGGATTCTCTGGTCAAAAATGTTCAGCTTGTTCTCGTGCAGTAATTCACCAAGATGTGTATGATCAAGTTCTTGCTCGTGCAATCGAATTAACAAACGAATTAACTGTTGGAAACCCAGAAGACCGTTCAACTTACATGGGTCCAGTTAATGACCAAGCTGCTTTCAATAAAGTAATGAGCTACGTACAAATCGGACGTGAAGAAGGCCGTGTAGTAACAGGTGGAGAAGGAGACGATTCTACTGGTTGGTTCATCAAACCAACAATCGTTGCTGACGTTGCTGAAGATGCTCGTTTAATGAAAGAAGAAATCTTTGGACCAGTTGTAGCATTCTGCAAAGCTAAAGACTTTGATCACGCTTTAGAAATTGCAAACAACACTGAATATGGTTTAACAGGTGCTGTTATCTCTAACAACCGTGCAAACATCGAAAAAGCACGTGAAGATTTCCACGCTGGTAACTTATACTTCAACCGTGGATGTACTGGTGCAATCGTTGGTTACCAACCATTTGGTGGATTCAACATGTCAGGTACTGACTCAAAAGCAGGCGGACCAGACTACCTAGTTCTTCACATGCAAGGTAAAACAACTTCAGAAATGCTTTAATAAATAGAGTAAAGGTTTGTTTTAATACATCCTTTATGAGAAGAAACCCCACAGAGAAGTTAATTTCTTTGTGGGGTTTCTTCTTATGTTGTCGACATAATCGCCTTTTTTATAGATAATTAACAGAGTTTTATTTGATTTAGTAAGTTTTAGAGCATAATAGTTAGCTTTCGATACTTTTGTGGATTTAGTTGCAGATATTGATTTATAAAATAGGACTGTTTTAGTAAGTTGGACTTTTGTGATAAGCTCTTTTCTTATAATTAATACTTTACTTCTAACTAAACCCTTCCCCATATTATTATGCTATAATTTTAATTAAATTATAGTGAATAGAGAGAAGGGATACCATGCAAATTTTACAGAGAATAATTCAATTAGTAGATTCAATTCCTTTAGGAACTCGCGATGATTGGGACTCTTATTTTTTAGGACAGGCATTTATAACTTCTCTTCGTTCAACTTGCGGAAGTAGAAGGGTTGGAGCAGTTATTGTAAGTGATAATAGAATAATTGCTTCTGGGTATAATGGATATCCAAAAGGTGCTAAGCACTGTATTGATGGGGGATGTCCACGCTTTGCTGCTCGCCAAGAAGGGTTATTAGATAGTGGCAAATACTCAGATCAGTATCCTTGTGATGCTTTCCATGCTGAAGAAAATGCAATTTATCAACTAGTACAATCAGGAATTCAAAAAACGAAAGGTGATAATTGGACAATCTATTGTACGACTGCACCGTGTCGAGCTTGTGCAAAAATGATAAATGGAGCGGGGATTACTAGAGTTGTATATAATGTAGGCTATCCGGATGATTATTCAATTGAGTATTTTAAAAAATATGGAATTGAACTAACAAGAATCCCTGCTGAATAAACTTTAGTCCAAATTGAAACAAACGTTTGATTAATTTTATATGTAAAAATTTTAGTAAAGACTGTTTGAAAGCGAATGTCTTTCGATGTTCATTTAACCTAATAAGGAGCGGAATTATCCTATACGGTAATGAGCTTCAGTTAGGTGAAGCAGCGAAGAAAGCGAGCGTTTGGCGGACAGTCTTTAATTATTTTACTTGTATTTAAGTGGAATGTTGCCCGACACATGGGAAATTTGGTATTATCAGTATATTGTATGTTGTGCGAATAATATGGAGGTGCATATAAATGTCAAAAATTACAATGGAGCAAGTTAAGCACGTTGCTCATTTAGCGCGTTTAGCGGTGACAGAGGAAGAAGCAGAGAAGTTTTCAAAACAACTTGGAGCAATTTTGGATTTTGCTGAGCAGTTAGGTGAACTTGATACATCAAATGTGAAACCAACTACACATGTCCTAAAAATGCGTAATGTATTACGTAAAGATGAGCCAGGTAAAGGTTTACCAATTGAAGAGGTACTGAAAAATGCACCAGACCACAAAGATGGACAAGTTAAAGTACCGTCAATATTGGATTAAGGGGGGAAATTAGAATGTCATTATTTGAATATACAGTTTCAGAATTACATAGCAAATTAAAATCAAAAGAGATTAAAGTAGAAGAATTAGTTAATGAATCTTATGAGCGAATCTCTGCAGTTGATGGTGAAGTAAAATCATTTTTAACTTTAAATGAAGAGCAAGCGCGTCTACAAGCAAAAGCACTTGATGAAAAGCCTTGGGATGAGTCTCGTGGAATTCTTGCTGGTATGCCTATCGGTGTAAAAGATAATATCGTTACAAAGGGTCTTCGTACTACTTGTGCGAGTAAAATTCTTGAGAACTTCAATCCAATTTACGATGCGACAGTTGTAACGAAATTAGCACAAGCTGAAAGCATTACGATCGGAAAGTTAAATATGGATGAATTTGCGATGGGTTCATCTAATGAAAATTCTGCATTCGGTGGTACTCGTAACCCATGGAATACTGAATACGTACCAGGTGGAAGTAGCGGTGGATCTGCAGCTTCAGTTGCTGCTGGAGAAGTATTATTCTCATTAGGTTCTGATACAGGTGGATCAATTCGTCAACCAGCTTCATTTTGTGGAGTTGTTGGTTTAAAACCTACATATGGTCGTGTATCTCGTTCTGGTTTAGTAGCATTTGCTTCATCTCTAGACCAAATTGGTCCAATTACTAGAAATGTAGAAGATAATGCATTGTTATTACAAGCAATTTCAGGATTAGATGCAAGTGACTCTACTTCAGCAAATGTAGAAGTTCCTTCATTTGCTAAGGCATTAACAGGTGATGTAAAAGGTCTTCGTATCGCTGTACCTAAAGAATATTTAGGTGAAGGTGTTGGTGAAGAAGCTCGTGCATCTGTTATGGCTGCTTTAAATTTATTAGAAAGCTTAGGCGCTACTTGGGAAGAGGTTTCCTTACCACATTCTAAATATGCATTAGCTACATATTATTTAATTTCTTCATCTGAAGCATCTGCTAACTTAGCTCGTTTCGATGGTATTCGCTACGGTCATCGTGCAGCTGATGTAGAAAACTTAATTGATCTTTATAAGAAAACTAGAGCTGAAGGCTTTGGAGACGAAGTAAAACGCCGTATCATGTTAGGTACTTATGCGTTAAGTTCTGGTTACTATGATGCTTACTATAAAAAAGCACAACAAGTACGTACATTAATAAAAGAAGATTTCGAGAAAGTATTTGAAAACTATGATGTTATTATTGGCCCAACTACACCAACTCCTGCATTTAAAGTAGGCGAAAAAGTAAGTGATCCAATGACAATGTACGCAAATGATATTTTAACGATTCCTATTAACTTAGCGGGTGTACCTGCGATTTCTGTTCCTTGTGGTTTCCATAATGGTCTTCCATTAGGATTACAAATTATCGGTAAACATTTTGATGAGTCTACAATTTACAGAGTTGCCCATGCATACGAGCAGGCAACTGACTTTACAAAACAAAGACCACAACTATAAGGAGGCGCGGGAAAGATGAATTTTGAAACGATAATCGGTTTGGAAGTACACGTAGAATTAAAAACAAAATCAAAAATCTTCTCACCAAGCCCTAATGCGTTTGGTGCAGAACCAAATACAAACACTGGTGTAATTGATTTAGGTTATCCAGGTGTGTTACCAGTATTAAATGAAGAAGCTGTAAACTTTGGTATGAGGGCAGCAATGGCATTAAATTGTGAAATTGCTACTGAAACAAAGTTTGACCGAAAAAACTACTTTTATCCTGATAATCCAAAAGCTTACCAAATCTCTCAATTTGATAAGCCAATTGGTGAAAATGGATGGATTGAAATCGAAGTTGGTGGTAAAAAGAAACGGATCGGTATTACTCGCGTTCATTTAGAAGAGGATGCAGGAAAGTTAAATCATACAGATGAAGGATATTCATTAGTAGACTTTAACCGACAAGGAACTCCTTTAATTGAAATCGTTTCTGAGCCGGATATGAGAACTCCTGAAGAGGCTTATGCATATTTAGAAAAACTTAAGTCAATTATTCAATTCAGTGGGGTATCAGATGTAAAAATGGAAGAAGGCTCACTTCGTTGTGATGCAAATATTTCTTTACGTCCATTTGGACAAGAAGAATTTGGTACAAAAGCAGAATTAAAGAACTTAAACTCATTTGCTTTCGTTCAAAAAGGACTAGAGCATGAGCAAGTTCGCCAAGAAAAAGTTTTATTATCTGGCGGAGTAATCCAACAAGAAACACGTCGTTACGATGAAGCTACAAAGACTACAATTTTAATGCGTGTAAAAGAAGGATCGGATGATTACCGTTACTTCCCAGAACCAGACTTAGTTGAACTATACATTGATGATGAGTGGAAAGAACGTGTTCGCCAAAGTATTCCGGAGCTTCCAGATGCTCGTCAAAAACGCTATGTGGAGCAATTAGGTTTGCCAGCATACGATGCAATGGTATTAACTTTAACAAAAGAAATGTCTGATTTCTTCGATGAAACTGTAAACTATGGTGCAGATGCAAAGTTAGCATCTAACTGGTTAATGGGTGAAGTTTCAGCGTACTTAAATAAATCACAAAAAGAATTGCATGAAGTTGCTTTAACACCTGAAAACTTATCTAGTATGCTTAAGTTAATTACAGACGGTACAATCTCTTCTAAGATTGCGAAAAAAGTATTTACTGAGTTAATCGAAAACGGTGGAGATGCAAATGAAATTGTAAAAGCAAAAGGCTTAGTACAATTATCTGATGAAGGCGCTCTTCGCAAAATCGTTATTGAAACTCTTGATGCTAACCCACAGTCAATTGAAGACTTTAAAAATGGTAAGGACCGTGCTATTGGTTTCCTTGTTGGTCAAATGATGAAAGCGACTAAAGGCCAAGCAAATCCACCACTATTAAATAAGATTTTAATGGAAGAAATTCAAAAAAGATAAGGTTTTAAATAAAAAACTACGGGCTATAAGCTCCGTAGTTTTTTTGTACTCTCTAAGGTCAAAATGACTCAATAATATGGTTGGCTTGTTGGTGCATACAAAAGGATATCCACTTAACTGTTGGGTCATTATATAATCCTGTTATATGAATTAATAATGAAAAACAACCAGCACCTAGTATATTTCCAATGTAAGTAATAAGCCACAAATTAAGCACCTCTAGCCAATTCATTTTTCCTCTAATGGCAGTATAGGCAAAATAAAATATGTTTCCTATAAATAGATCAGCGCCACCGTATGCAATTAGAAGCAGGGCGACGGTAATTGTTATAGCAGCCATTAAGTAGTCAAAAGGTGTATACGTAGCATGAAAGAAATTACTTGATTTAAATGCTACTATAACTCCGAAGCCTATAAACATACTAGCCATTATTGCTCTTAATAAAAAACGCAAAACACTATCTCGGTAAATTTTTAACTTTTTTAGAGCAAAATACTCTACATTCATAAACGGTTTGTTTTCCATCTCATTATCAATCCTTAATTCTACTTTAATGTATTTATCATCAATATGTACTATAATGATTAAGTTGTTCAAAACGATAGAAAAATATAGCAAAGAAACGAATGTAATATAAATTTAATATAATATAATATTGCTTTTCAATATGGGTTTGAACATGCTTTATAAAGGTAAAAATAGATAAGTAAATGGAAAAAGTTTACTACAAAAACTTTTTAGGTTAGGATATAAGTTAGAGAACTTAAATAAATAAGTAGGATGGTTAATGATGAAACGTGCAAGAATTATCTACAACCCTACTTCTGGTCGTGAAATTTTTAAGAAAAAGCTTCCCGATGTGTTGCAATTGTTCGAGCAAGCGGGTTATGAAACCTCTTGTCATGCAACAACCGGTGCAGGTGATGCGACAATCGCAGCAAGAGAAGCATGTGAACGAAAATTTGATTTAGTTGTAGCTTGCGGTGGAGATGGAACACTTAATGAAGTCATTAGTGGTATGGCAGAACAAGAATATCGACCAAAGTTAGGATTAATCCCGGTTGGGACAACAAATGATTTTGCTAGAGCAATTGGTGTGAATGTTTCAATTATGGAAGCGGCTGAAGTCATAACAAATGGGCAAACTGTACCCCTTGATATTGGAAGAGTTGATGATAAATATTTTGTAAATATTTTAGCTGCCGGTAAAATTACAGAATTAACATATGAAGTACCTAGCAAACTAAAAACAATGTTAGGACAACTAGCATATTATTTAAAAGGTATTGAAATGTTACCAAGGGTTAAGCCTACTCGATTAAAAATTGAGTACGATGGAAAAGTCTTTGATGAAGAAGCGTATTTGTTCTTATTATCGAATACAAATTCAGTTGGTGGATTTGAAAAAATTGCACCAGAGGCAAGTATTAATGATGGGCAATTTGATTTATTAGTCTTAAAGAAATCAAATATAGCCGAAATCATCAGAGTATGTGCACAGCTATTAAGTGGTCAGCATGTACAAAATGAATATGTTCTTTATACTAGAGCAAGCCACTTGAAAATTATGTCTGATGATAAACTACTATTAAATATTGATGGTGAGTATGGTGGAGAAACACCATGTACTGTTGATATGCTTTACAACCACTTAGAAATCTATGTACCATAATAAGTGAAATAGTAGTAAATACTAGAAAAAGTAACCACGGTAGTTAACGTGGTTATTTATTTTGTATAATAAAATGGTTTAATAAAAGGTTGAAAGGTAGGTAAGGGACTTGTCGAAAAGAGTGTTACCTGTAGAAAAGAATCAATTCATAGATGTTGAATTTATCGATTTAACCCATGAGGGACATGGAGTTGCAAAGGTAGATGGATATCCAATCTTTGTACCAAATGCACTTCCAGGTGAAAAAGCACAAATTAAGGTGCTAAAAACAAGTAAAGGTTTTGGATTCGGTAAAATTATTGAATTCCAAAAAGAAAGTGATGTAAGAGTAGAACCAATTTGTTCGATTTACAATCAATGTGGTGGTTGTCAAACTCAACATATGAGCTATGAAGGCCAACTTGAGGCGAAACATAAACAAGTAGTAGAAGTTGTAAAACGAATTGGGAAACTTGATGACGTAGTAATCCATCCGGTTTTAGGAATGGAAAATCCATGGAGTTATCGTAACAAAGCACAAGTTCCAGTGGGGGAACTAGAAGGTGGATTAGTTGTTGGATTCTATCAAAAGAGAAGCCATGAAATTATTCCAATGAATGAATGCTACATTCAAGGAAAAGAAAATGATGAAATGATACAATCCGTGAAAGATCTTTGTGAAGAATTAAAAATCGAGCCATACGATGAAGTTGGCCACAAAGGACTATTGCGTCATATTATGGCACGCTATGGATACTATACAAATGAATCAATGCTAGTTCTTGTTACTAATAAAGTGAACTTTGCACAAAAAGACGAATTGATAGCTAGAATTATTGAGAAATATCCAACGATTACAAGTATTATTCAAAACGTAAATAATGAAAAAACAAATGTGATACTTGGAAATCAAACAATTGTTTTATACGGAAGTGAAACAATTAAGGATAAAATTGGTGATATTACTTTCGAAATATCCGCTCGATCATTTTATCAAGTAAACCCTACACAAACTAAGGTATTATATGATAAAACACTGGAGTATACAAACTTAAACGGTAGTGAAACAGTTATTGATGCATACTGTGGAATCGGTTCAATATCCTTATTTTTAGCTCAAAAGGCTAAAAAGGTTTATGGTGTAGAAATTGTACCAGAAGCGATTGAAGATGCGAAACGAAATGCTATGATTAACGAGATGACAAATGTTGAATTTGAAGTAGGGAAAGCTGAAGAAGTTATACCTAATTGGTACAAGCAAGGAATTACAGCAGAAGTATTAGTTGTAGACCCTCCAAGAAAAGGTTGTGACGAGGCTTTATTAAATACAATCATTGATATGAAGCCAAGCAAAGTAGTTTATGTATCATGTAATCCTGCTACATTAGCAAGAGATTTACGAGTACTTGAAGACGGTGGTTATAAAACAGTAGAAATACAGCCAGTGGATATGTTCCCACATACTAGTCATGTAGAAGCTGTCGCGAAATTAGTACTTAAGGAAGGGAACAGACACTAAGTTTTTGAACCAGGTGTTCTTCTAAAGTTCTTCAGATTTTTAGTAAAACCATTATTAACGTTCACTGGATTGCTGATTGATTGCGTGGAGATGATAAGGGAATGAAGGTACAAGTGCAAGCAAGTACATCTTGCTTTTTAATTTTGGGATAGGAGATTTGAAAATGGAATTGAAAGATAATTTTTGGCGTGATTTACCGCGACCATTCTTTATACTGGCACCAATGGAAGAAGTGACGGATGTTGTTTTTCGCCACGTTGTAAGTGAAGCAGCCAGACCAGATGTGTTTTTCACAGAGTTTACAAACAGTGAGAGTTATTGTCACCCAGAAGGAAACAAAAGTGTGCGTGGGCGTTTGGCTTTTACAGAGGATGAACAGCCGATGGTAGCTCATATATGGGGTGATAAGCCTGAATTCTTCCGACAAATGAGTATTGGTATGGCAGAACTTGGGTTTAAAGGTGTAGATATCAATATGGGCTGTCCTGTACCTAACGTGGCTGGCCACGGAAAGGGAAGCGGCCTGATTCGCCGCCCAGAAGTTGCAGCAGAATTAATACAAGCAGCAAAAGCAGGAGGATTGCCTGTAAGTGTAAAGACAAGGCTTGGCTTCTCTGAGGTAGACGAATGGCGCGACTGGCTAACTCATATTTTGAAACAAGACATTGCCAATCTGTCGATCCATCTTCGCACAAGAGATGAAATGAGCAAAGTGGATGCACATTGGGAATTAATACCGGAGATAAAGAAACTTCGTGATGAAGTGGCACCTGATACACTCTTAACGATCAATGGGGATATCACTGACCGTCAAATTGGCTTAAAGCTCGCTCATCAATATGGTATTGATGGGATTATGATTGGCCGCGGTATTTTCCATAATCCGTTTGCTTTTGAAAAGGAGCCGAAAGAACATAGCAGTAAGGAACTACTTGATCTCTTAAGATTGCATATGGATCTCCATGATAAATATTCACATTTAGAGCTGCGTTCGTTCAAGGCTCTTCATCGCTTTTTTAAGATATATGTTCGTGGGTTTAGAGGGGCAAGTGAGTTAAGAAATCAATTAATGAATACATCATCAACAGATGAGGTACGTGCAATGCTTGATAACTTTGAGTCAAAGAATCTTGATGGAATTTTGGAACTGTAAAAGTGTCAGCGTTTGTGTTGTCAATTACAGTGTGCACATATAAATACAATAAAAAGTACTCTCTAGAGTAGACATGAAAAAGTCTAGCTATAGGGTACTTTTTTGTTTTCATTATATTATCTCTATGTCTAAACCTTGACGAATTTGTTCACATTGAATAAGTGGTTTTTTTCCTTTACATGAAGAAAATATCCACCTAGTAAATGAGAAATGTTTACTTTACAATTAATGCAACTATACATTCATAACAAATTTGAAATTTAAGAAGAAAAAAGAAACGAAAATAGAATGAACTAAAGCTATTTGTATAAGGTGATAAGATAACTTATTGCTTACGAAAGGATGGATCAACACATAATGAATAGACTGATAATCGGAATGGATGGCGGAGGAACGAAAACGAGAGTTATGGTCAAAGAACGCCTAGATGGAGAAACGTTATTTGATCAAAATTTTGGAATGTCAAATTATAACAACATCGGTGTAGAGGGACTTAAACCGGTTTTTAATGAAATATATGAATCGCTTGTTTCTTATTTTGGAGAGCGTTTACAAAATGCGATTCTTGTACTAGGTTCTGCAGGAGTAGACCGACCGAAAGATATTGATATTTATTTGAATGCATTAAAAGAAAGTGGTTTTTCTTGCCAGCTAGAAGTAGTGAATGATGCAGAAATTGCTCTTGTTGGAGGGAACGGAGATCGAAAAGATGCTTTGATGATTGCTGGAACAGGCTCCATTGTTATGGGAGTAGACTCAAAAGGAAATACAATACGCTCAGGCGGATGGGGCGGATTAATAAGTGATGAGGGTGGCGGTTTCCAAATCGGTTTGCATGCAATCGCGGCTGTTATGAATGAGTACGACAAAGTTATTGCTCCTACTACTTTTACCGAAAAATTGCTCGCTCATTTTAAGTTAAATTCTCCGGAAGATTTTATGGATTTATTATACTTGGAAGATACAATTCCCGTAGATAAGGTAGCTTCATGTACGCCTATCGTCTTAGAGGCATGGGTAAACGGTGACGAGGCTGCTCGTACAATTGTTGAAGGGGAACTAGATAAGTTAGTTCGTTTAGTCATTGGAATCAGCCGACAAATGGGTTCAATTAAATTCCGCCTTTCTGTGGCAGGAAGTTTGCTGACGAAATCAGCTGAGTATTTCGATACGCTAAAGGAGAAGTTAGGTGTGGCTTTACCACAGGTTGAACTTTCTACACCTCTTTATGATCCAGTTTTCGGTGCTATCATAATTGGCGAGAAATATTTGTAATTAAAATAAAAATAGTAAGGAATGACGACTGAATATGCGTGAAATAGGAATTAGTGTGTATCCCAATTTTTATCCTTTAGAACAAATCAAAGATTATTTAGAGAAGGCAAAATCATTAGGATTTAAAAAGGTATTTGTTTCATTGATATTAAATAATCATGGTTTTGAAGGTGCAATAAATGTAAATGTGGACACTTGGAATGAATTATTTAGTTATTGCAAGGAACTTAATATGACTGTGTCAGCTGATATGAATGATGAAGTTTTCAGTGAGTTGGGTTGTACATTAAACGACCTTACAGCAATAAAGAATATGGGTATCACAAGGCTCCGCATCGATGGTGGGTTTACCAGTGAAGAAGTTGCACTTCTTTCTAAAAATAAACAGGGAATTCAAATAGAAGTAAATGCTTCAATGTCTTCTTCTAATAATCAAAATGGAAACGCTTTACGCGAATGTCGTGAATTTTTAGAAACAATAGAACGAGAAGGAAATATCGGACAACTAACAGCTTGTCATAATTTCTTTCCTCTACCAGATACAGCATTGTCCTTAGAGGACATACGCTCAATTAACAATATGTTTGCTTTATTTGGTGTACCAGTCGGAGGATTTGTTGCATCGCAGCTTTCACCTAAAGATTTACACCATTTAGGTCATGGAGTTTGTACAATTGAAAAACACCGATTCTTGCCTAGCCATATTGCCATGCTAGAGTTATTTGCAAATGGTTTTAATGATGTGTTAATTGGAGACTCATTTGCAGATTTATCAGAGCTTAAAGAAATGGCTAGATGTTACAAACAAGATTATATAGAAATTCCAGTTGTTTTTAATCAGTTTGTTCCCGAGCAGACAAAGGCGAAAATTAGCGAGCAGGTTCTTATTTCAAGAGTAGATCAACCAGCAAATCTAATTCGTGCAACTGATACAAGGGGAATGGAAGTTCCTCATTGCTACTGTGCTCCAAGAGAGAAATATACAGTTTCTATTTTAAATAATCGAAGTGCACAATATGAGGGAGAGGTACAAATTTCATTAAAAGATTTAGGACAATCCGTTGAACATAATGTCATTGGATTTATTCATCCTTTTGCATACGATTTAATGCCTTATTTATTAGCAGGCAAAAATAAATTTCGATTAGTTGGATATAAATAAAAAAATATTATAGTCGAGGTATTAGAATGGTAAAAAGTGCAGTAATTCTTGCAGCAGGCAAAGGGAGTAAAATGAATCCTTTCAACGCAGTTCGCTCCAAAACAGCAATAAAAATCGCTGGTAAATCACTAATACGTTATAATATTGAATCAATTGTAACAATGGGAATAGAAGAGATTGTTGTTGTCGTTAATGAGGAACATCAAAGAGAGATTGAGAATCTTCTATTCGACATAGATAATGTTAAATTTGTAGTTGATCAATCAAATTTAGGAAGCGCAGAAAGTTTAGTAAAGGGAGCTGAAAGACTTTCAAGTACTAAGGAGTTTCTTGTTCTTTACGGTGATACGATTATCCAAAAAAAGGATCTCAAGCAATTAGCTAATTCCAACAAATCTACCGTTTTGTTGAAAAAATTAGAAGAATCTTCAAGGAATTGGATCGGTGCAAGTATAAAGGATGGATTTGTCCAGTCAATCGGTGCTCACTACCGTGGTGACAGTATTACCCACCAATTCGCAGGATTTCTTTTTGACGATTCATTACTAGATGAAGTCAGAAGAACGCCCGACTATTTTCCGAATGTAAAAGTAGGAGTGGGTGTTCCGAAAGAACGATACATCGAAGCTGCACTTCTAAAATCACTTGAGAAAACCAAATTACAAGCGATTGAGTGTAATGGCTATTTCTTTGATATCGATAAGCCTTGGCATATGTTAGAAGCGAATGAATATATGGTGAACCATTTTTGTAATGCAATAAAAGAGAATGAACTTGCAGAAGGTGCGACGATTTCTGAAAATGCAACCATTCATGGTCACGTAAAGCTTGGTAAGAATTCCTCAATTGGTGATCGAGTGGTCATTCACGGTAACCTAATTGTAGGTGATAATACAATCATAGATAATGGTGCGATTTTCAATGGCAATGCAGTTATTGGCGATCATACAGCCATTCGTAATTATTGTATGATTTATGATGGCGTTTCAATTGGGTCGCATTGTATATTCGACCATTGTGCAGAGTTCCTTGGCGGAATGGTAATGGATAAGGTATATCTTTACCACTATGGTGAATTTTATGGAGCAATAGGCAGTCATACGGATATCGGTGCTGCAACTGTATGTGGAACATTACGCTTTGATGACGGTGAAACTGAGCACGTTGTAAATGGGCGGAAAGAAATACCTTTACATTTTTCAAATGCAGCTTATCTTGGTGATTATTGTAGAACTGGTGTGAATACGATTATTATGCCTGGATGTAAAATAGGGGCTTATAGTGTGCTTGGAGCAGGTGCAATCATTGATAAAGATATTGAACAAAATAGTCTTGTGTTTGTAAAACAAGATTTAGTTATAAAAAAATGGAGTGAAAAGAAGTACGGTTGGTAATTTTATTAAATCAATAAAAGAAGGTATTCATTTATGGAGAATTATTTTAAGTATGTGATGGCAAATCTTGAAAAACTATATACGACACAGAATCAAAACATTGACCATGCAGCAACTTGTATTTTTGAAGCCATTCAAAATGGTGGTCGCTTCCTTGTTACTGGTTCGGGTCATTCCCATATGTTTGCAGAAGAATTTTATGTAAGAGCGGGTGGATTTGCGGAGGTCTCTCCAATTTTGCCCAATGAGTTTTTTTTACATGACCATCCATTAAAAAGTACTGTGATTGAACGAATAGAAGCTTATGCAAAGGTAATTTTTGAATTATACAAAATAAGCTCAAAGGATATTCTTGTGATTGCTTCCAATTCGGGAAGAAATGGAATGACTGTTGAACTTGCAAAAATGACACAGGAATGTGGTGCAAAGGTAATTGCTTTTACAAATCCAAATCATCCAGAAGGCTCAAAATCCAGACATAGTAGCGGAAAATATCTTTGTGATTTTAGTGATGTAGTCATAGATAATTGCACCGGACCTGGAGATGCTGCCTTTTATGTAGAAGAAGCAAATACAGGTATGGGGGCAACTTCTACAATGGCCGGAGCATTTGTTGCTCAATCAATTTCTATATTATTAGCCAAAAAATATCATCAAGCTGGATTAAAACCACCTGTGTTTAAAAGCTCTAATGTAGATGGTGGAGATGAATGGAATAAAGAGTTGTTCGCTAAGTATTATGGTGTTTAATAATGAATCGAATATCGATCAAAAAGGATCTATAAGGTTTAACTTACTTTTTGGCTCCCTTTTGCGTTCCCAGTTTATGGGAGCGCTTTTTCACGTTTGAACGGAATAAAGTGTTAACATTGTCTTACAGAATTTCTAATACAACGTTAAGAAATGCTTAAAACAATAAAAAGACAAAATCCTTGTGCTTAGTGCTTTTATGCTAAGATAAGGATTTTTTTTGTATACAAAAGAATTAGAAACGATTGGTGCTAGTAAAATGTTCCTGTATTTTGCGGTAGGACTTAGGGCGTATTATAGCATTGTAAGTATATAAGACATATGAACTAGACGTATTTGTTTTAAATTGCGAACTATATTGGAAAAATTCAAACTGTTAAATAGATTTGCTGGAAAGTAAACTTAAAATACTAGATTAGGCATCTAGGGTGGTGAGGTAATGTATGCGAAGAGATTTAATTTTGCAATATTTGTATCAAAAAGGAAAATCACTAACTTCACAGGAACTTGAATCAGAATTCGCTATTTCAAATCGTACATTGCGAAATGAATTGAAAGAATTAAACACGATTGGAGAAAAGTCCGGATTTGTGATTCAGAAAAAACGTGGTGAGGGCTATTTACTTTATGTAGAGAACCAAGAGTTGGTTCAAACATATATGAAAGAAATAGACGGGGCATTGGCACCAGATTTACCTCGCGTTCGAGTGAATAATATCATTATGCTTTTACTTCAAACGACAGAGTTTCAAACAATCGATATGTTTGCTGATAGTCTAATGATTAGCAGATCGACAGTTTTTACCGACATGATTGAAGTTGAAAAGCAAGTAAGGATTTTTGATTTAAAAGTAGAAACAAAATCACGTTACGGAGTTCGTTTACTTGGCGATGAAACGAATTTTAGAAGAGCGTTTTCCTACTTCCTAAGTCAAAAAGAAACAGGATTATTAAAGAAGTCAAATTATCAAACTTTTGAGAAAGCGTTTCCGTTTGAGGAAATTCGAGCTGTTTTGAGTGAAGAAGTACAGAATAATCAACTGAAATTAAGTTATTTTGCACTTGAGAATATTTTAGTGCATATCCAAGTACTCTCGTTTCGAGTAACTCAACACAACTTTATCTTGCCTAATCAAGAAAAAAAGTTAGATGTTTCTCTAATCAAACCATCGTTTATGAATATAGCAAAGAGAATTTGTGAAATTCTATCTGAACTATATCATGTCATATTACCAGAGAGTGAAATAATCTATTTAGCTGCTCATATAAGTGGTAAGTCGAGTGTAGACGATATTGAGGAACATGAAAAAAATGACCTAAAACAAAAACTAAAGAATTGTTTAGAAAGATTAGATCAAACTTTCTTAACTCAGTTTTCAGGTGATCAGCAACTTTTAAATACGATGATCATGCATATGTATCCATTGTTAAGAAGATTATATTTTAATTTGAAGCTTACGAATCCATTAATAGATGATGTTTATAGTAGGTATTCGGATGTGTTTATGATTGCTCTAAATTTTTCTGAAATGATAAAGGAAATATGGGGGTTCGAACTTTCTAGTGACGAAATGGGTTATATTACAATGCATTTAGCAGCTCACGTGGAAAGGGAGAAGCAAAAACAATTAAGTTCCTACAAAAAAATTCTACTCTCTTACGGATTAGGAGCAGGGTCGGCTGAATTAATGAAAATGAAACTTGAGACACTTTTCCAAGGCGCAAAAATTGATGTCGTTTTGTATAGTGAGCTTCAATTATTAAATTTAGAAGATTATGACTTATTAGTTTCATCGACTTCGATTCCATTTGACAATATTTCGATTCCGTATATTCAAGTAGCACCAATACTAACTGAAACGGATGTCCAAAGAATTCGTCGTACGCTTACTAGATACCCGGCTAATAAAGTTAAAGAAGATGTACCAACACTTTTATCTTTATTTCATACAGATTTGTTTTATATAGAAGAAAGCAAAGAGTCGTTTGACTACAAAGCCTTTATTAAAGAAAAGGCAAAAAGGGTTGTTGAACTAGGGTTTGCAGGACCTAACTATCCAGCTTTAGTTGTCGATCGTGAGGAAAAAATATCGACGATACTGCAAAATGGAATTGCTGCACCACATGCATTAAAAATGGTTGCGATTCAGGATTCGATCAGTGTGGTGATTTTTAAAAATCCGCCAACAATCGATGGGAAAGTTGTACAAATCTTATTTTTAATTAATCTTCGTGCCGGAGACTTATTTTTACACAAAGAGTTAAGTCGATTATTTTTACATTTAATGGACCACCCCGAGACGAAGCAGAAAGTATTAAAATCAAATAATTTTAACGATTTTCAGTATGAAATTTCAAAAATCCTGTTTCAATATGGTTCGTAGCAGTTTAGCGATCATTCTAACAAAAGAACTGGTAGATGATCGCTAATAGAAACGAATCAACTTCATGCTATCATTTGTCCTTTTTAGATAATCTTGAAAACGGTTACTTACTAAAAAGGTGTTCTTCGATTAGAAAATTAATTAAATAAATTATTTTGGAGGAAGATAAATGAAAAGAAATAAATGGTTTTTAGGTAGAGCACTTCCAGCTTCTGTACTAGCGGCTTCAATGTTTGCAACTCCATTTAGTGGCGTTGTTGCAAAAGCTGCACCAACTATTACAACTCAATCAGTAGCGCCAATCTCAACTGGCACTAAGATTTTTATGAATACTACACAAATCACTCATGCAAAACCAAGTGGTTTAGATACAACAAAGCCAGTAAAATGGACAACTTCTGATCCATACGTTGCATATGTTGACACGATTGGTAACGCAAAAGGTGATTACAGTGGAAAGATTTTAGGTGTATCTGGTGGATCGGCAATCATCACAGGTACTGGAGTAGATTTAAGTGGTAATGCAGCTACTGTGAATATTACGGTTTCTGTAATTGAGACTCAGGCATCTACTAATCTTGAAAAAGTAGTTTACTATTACAATGCGGGAGATTCAAAAATCCCTGCTGCTCTTTCATCATCTAATTTGCAAACAACAAATATTCCAACTGCTCCATCAGGAACTAAGTTTCCTTCTAAAAACTATGTTGGATATGTTAATGGAGAAAATGGCGTTAAATGGTTAGTTTCAAAGGATACTTTAATTAAGTCAAATGGTAACGTTAATTTTGGTGACGAAAAAGATCATCCTGTTACTACAGGTATCGTATCTGATGCAATTACTCTATATGATCCTAACTTAGCTCCAGCTGATCAAATTCAATATTTACAAGGTGGAAGATATATTCCTCAAACTGGTGAAAATTCAGGTTCAGGAGTCGATAAAAACGGAAACCCGATTCAATTTAACGCTAAAGAAGTAATTACAAACATTATGCCTGATGGAAATAATGGTCTTTGGATTCTAGGCGAAAAAGGAAATGCTACTCATATTGTAAGAAAACAAATGTCTCTAATGGGCAAATCATTAGTTCAAGAAGAAATTTCTAGAAACTACGCAGATCGATTTGGATTCCAATCTGGATCTATGAGTTTTGCAAATAAGGATAATATGATTAAAGCTCTTATGACTGCAGATAAAGATGCTTTAAGCTCAATTTCTGATACGGATAATGATGGATTATGGACAACGATGTACGCTTCAGGTGAAATTTGGAGATACAACTACATGAAAGAAAACTTTGGTGAAAAAGATGCTAGAACAATAGATGCTAAAGCCTCTGCTATTCGCGCTGTTGAAGCCATTGTAACGCTTGGTTATGTATCTGGAACGCAGTTAAAGGTACCTTCAAAAGACAATGTTAACGATGTTGTTTATGTTGTTAACTCACTAGGTGGCAATGTAACGACAATTGATGAAGGTAAGAAGTGGCTTGCAGATAACGAAGGTAAACCAGTGTTCGTTGATAATGAAGGAAAGTATACGTTAGACACAACAGGAAAACCTGCTTCTGCTGGCTTCTTTGCAAGATCATATAAAGTAGAGGGCAGCAACAATGGTTCTAATACTGCAGAAAGCAAATCATGGGATCAAGCATGGCTTCAAAAAAGTGCAGGAACTACTAAAGATGTAAACGGGAATACAGTTAAATATTCTGTTCCAGGTAAAATCAGTGGAGGAACTGCTGGAATCAAGGCTTATGACACTGTTGCTGTACCACCGCGTTTAACGAATATTGTAAATGAACAAAATCCTAATTTAGATGATGCAACAAAAGCTTTAGACTCAAACAAAGTCTATTATAAAGCAACTACGTCTACAGACGAATTAGTTGGTCATTACTTTACACTAGACCTTGCTTACAACACGTTTAAAGATAGTGATCCTGAATTAGCGGCTCTTGTGAAAAATGATTTAATTAACCATACAAATGCAATGGTTTTAAACAACTATTATCAAGTAAGTGTTACTGGGGAGAATCCAATTGAATCTCGTTTCAATGGAACAGCACCTGGAGATGGATTAAATGCTCCTTCAGCTCCAACTAAATGGGCAAATTTAAATCCAGAATTCCTTGACGGTGTGTCTAATGCATGGGGTAGAAATGACTACGAAGATGGTCCATTAAATGCAACATTAGCATTACAAATGCTTGTAGCTGCAAGAGATATGGGCGGCTATACGCCAGCAGAAAAAGCTGCTCTTGAAGCACAAGGAGTTGCAGTAATTTCTCCACTTGATTTTGCAAATGAATACAAAGTAATGAATGGTGTGAAAGCTTCTACAACGGCTTCAGAGCACAATGATTATGAAACAAGATATCCGAAGTCTTATAATTCAACTTCATTACTTGATATGTCATTACAGTACCATTCTAGATACTTTGGTATCTCTGCTCATAACGGAGACGATATTGGCGTAAGTGGTGTTTCTTACGAATCATACATGAACTATTCAGATGAAGAAGAAGCTGCACTATCATACTACACATTATCTCACCATGCAGAGAAAATGAATGCTAAAGGGATCTTAGATGGTATGAACCAATGGTGGTTCAATGAAAAGAGAGAGAAAAATCCATTTATGTCAACTTTCTATGCAGCTTCTCTAGGTGCATTGAAAGAAAAAGGATTTAGTATCGGAAGTTCAACGGTTGACCTTGCAGGTTCAACATGGCAAATGACACGTATACCAAATAACTTCATGAACTGGGATGTACTTTCTGCAAACAGAAATGACGTAACGCACGTGACACCTGATTTAATGGTTGATCAATTAATTCCACGTGATGAAGTGATGATGTCTAAATACAATACAAATATTTTCGGAACGATGGACCGAAGAACAATTGATTCTGGAAACAGCTTATCAATGGAATCTTCAACTGTAACATCTATGCCTTATTGGTTAACTCAAAACCCTGAGGATGCTGCATATGTAGAAGATTTAGGATCAAAAGTTACTGCGCCAGTAAATAACGGAACAGAAAGTATTAATTATCCAACGAATGTAGCAGCTATGAATCCAAATGCTAAATATAACGAAGACACACATACATTTACGATTAATGTTGGTGACTCTGTTAAATTAGATGCTAAAACAACAGGATATACGAACAACGTATCTTGGTTAACTAATTCATGGGATTTAGCTGGTTATAGCAATGGATTACCAACACAAGTCAATGCTGATTCAAATGTATCTCAAGTTCTCGATTTAAGAAATTTAGCAGCTTACGGTGAAGTTGGTAATGTTAATGCAGCTGGAATTAGTGTAGATGGTGTGCACTATGGTTCATACGCAACTGCTTTAAGACCAGGAACTAGTACAGTTACGGGCTATGTGATCGATGGATTCTTTAGAACACCGAAAAAAATCACTTACACAATCAAAGTTGTTGATCCGATGAAGTCAGCTGAAAAAATTGCTCCTACTGAGCTTGACAAGAACTCATTTGCATACCCAACGTGGTTAAAAGATGCAATGGCTGAAAAAGGATTGAATACAGACGGAAACAAATATGTAGAAGTTAGTTACGAATCATCATCACCAGACGACGTTGCTGTTGATGCAGATGGAAAAGTAACGTACAACACTGATAAACCAGCTAACATCACTGCGACGGTTGTATACTCTGGAATGACATTGAACGGAGATCCACAATTTGCAAATGATAGCCACGTGATGACTTTTGTACGCACAGTATCTAAAGATGCAAAACAAACAGTATCATTTAATTCACAAGGTGGATCTGCAGTTGATCCAGTAACTGCAACATACAATGAAGCTTTAACATCTCCAACACCAACAAAAACAGGATATACATTCCTTGGTTGGTATAAAGATGCTTCATGTACTCAAGCATGGAACTTTGCAACTGATAAAGTAACAGAGTCTACTACGCTTTACGCTAAATGGGGTATTAACAAATACACAGTTACATTTAACAGTAAAGGTGGATCTAATGTAGCTACTATAACAGGAAACTATGATTCTATCATTGAGAAACCAGCTAGCCCAACGAAAAAAGGATTTAACTTCGTTGGATGGTACAAAGATGCAGGGCTTAAAACAGCATGGAACTTTGCAACTGATAAAGTAACAGCAAATACAACACTTTACGCAAAATGGACTGTTGCTACACCAACAGGATTAAAAGCAACAAAAGCGAGTACAACTTCAATTAAAGTAAATTGGACTGGAATAAGTGGTGTTTCTGGTTATGAAATCGTTCGTGCAACAAAAAGCGATTTCTCTGATCAAACAACAAAAACAACGACAACTGGAGCATTTACTTCAACAGGATTAGTTAAAGGTAAAACGTACTACTTTAAAGTTCGTGCTTTCACTCTAGAAGGAAAAGTTAAAGTTTACGGTAGTTACACAACTGTTATTAAATTCAAACTTTAAATCTTAAATTTAAAAATGAAATAAATTCTAAAAGGGATCTTGGTATATGGGGAGTTACTGATTTACCAAGATCCTAATTCCTTAGAGAGGGGATAACGAAATGAACAGCAGCTTTTTTGAAAAAAAATTCTTACCGATCGCTTCGAAAATAGGTAATCAAAGACACTTACTTGCTTTGCGTGACGGTATTATGTTTGCGATGCCACTAATGATCATTGGTTCATTTTTCATTATCGTAGCTTGGTTAGAAGCGGATTGGTATCAAAACTTCATGTCAAAAGTATTTGGCGAAAATTGGAATGCTTTTGGAGATATCGTTTATAACGGTTCAATGGGGATTATCGCATTAGTTGCAGTATTTGGTGTAGCGTATTCCTTAGCAAGTAGTTATAAGGTCGATAAAAAGAATATTGATGGGGTTCCAGCTGGGGTATTAGCATTAGCAAGTTATTTAATCGTTAATATTATGAGCACTTTTAAAGATGGTAAGGAAACAGTATCTGCATGGTCGCCTGATCTTTTTGGTGCACAATACTTGTTTGTTGGATTAATCATTGCAATTATTACTGCTGAAATTTATCGTTACTTCTTACAAAAGAAGATCATCATCACTTTACCAGATACTGTGCCGCCAACAGTTTCACGTTCATTTACGGCTCTTATTCCTGGCTTTGTGATTATCCTTTTCTTCTTACTAGTTCGATACGGATTTAGTCATACTGGTTGGGGAGATTTTGCAACGTTTGTTCATAAAGTTGTGACACAGCCATTTACGATTTTAGGTTCAACTTATATTGGTACACTTGTTGCATGTCTAATGGAACACCTTCTATGGAGTTTTGGTATCCACGGTTCATCAATCATCACGTCTGTTATGGAACCAATTTGGATTACAAATGCAGATGCAAACTTAGAAGCACTTAAAGCAGGTAAAACGTTACCACATATCATTACGTATACATTTTATGAGAATGGAATTTGGATGGGTGGTTCTGGTGCTACTTTACCAGTTGCAATCTATATGACATTTTTAGCGAAGTCAAAACTTCTTAAGAAGGTAGGACGTCTAGCAATCGGGCCATCTATCTTTAACGTTAATGAGCCAATTATGTTTGGTGTTCCGATTGTTTTAAATCCATTTTTAATGATTCCTTATATTCTAGCTCCAGTAGCAGTATTAACAGTAACGTACTTTGGGACAGCAATGGGAATTTTCCCACATACAACTGGAACAATCATCCCGTGGACAACACCATATTTCATAAGTGGTTATCTAATGACGGGTGGTAAGATTATGGGTGTAGTCATGCAATTGGTAGCTTTTGCAGTGGCTTCGATCATTTGGTTCCCATTCATTCGAATTTGGGATAAGAAAAACTTAGAAATGGAGAAAGCTAGTAAATAATTCTCGCGTGCAAATAGATGGATAATTGATTAGAAGAAGGGACTTAAACTTATGGAAAATCGACAAAAAATAATAACTTCGTTTCGATTAAAAAGAATCGGTGCCTTTGCCATTGATGCAATAATTGTTTCAATCATCTTGTCAATTGTGTATCGAATCACTGGATTTCCAAATTTTCCAGGAGTTCTAGCAAATATGATTGAGCTTCAAAAATCAACTGCTAGTCAAGATGCAGCTGTAAAGGTAATGGCTCTTTTTAATGAAGCATTTCTCCAATCGCTTATAATCTATTTTTGTTATGACGTCTTAACAACCTTATTGTTAAGAGGATCAACAATTGGAAAGAAGATCTTTCGATTGAAATTAACACGCATTAATAATAAAAAGGGAATACTTCCTTATGTATTACTAGTGATTGTTAGAAGTTTCTTTAAATTTTTGACGATGTTTATATTTCAAGGTCTTCCGTTCTTTTTATCCGTTATTAGTATGTTTGCAAATAAAAAATCATTAGCTGTTCACGATCGAATCGGTCGATTTGTCGTTATAAATAAGAATGAAATCTAAATAATCTTACTAAAGAAAGAGGAAATCATCATGAATATCTTACTTTGCTGTGCTGCAGGCATGTCAACAAGTCTAATCGTTTCTAAAATGGAAAAAGTTGCTGAATCAAAAGGGATTTCAGCACGAATTTGGGCAGTTTCTGAATCAGTTGTTCGCTCAGAAATCGATGAAGCTAATGTGTTATTGTTAGGTCCACAAGTACGTTTCCTTTTAGAAGAAATGGAAGAAATATGTGAAGAGAAAAACATTCCAGTTGAAGTAATTAATATGATGAATTACGGCATGTGTGATGGTGAAGCGATCCTAGAGCAAGCTATCAATTTAATTGAAAATAAGTAGTAATTTGTTTAGAAATGACTTTTCTGATCTTTACTCAAGAAAAATACGATGAATACCTTAAAGGTTTATAACTTTGAAAATTAATAACCGTGGGGTTATGACGATAAAAAAATTTATTAATCAAGAGAGGAGGTCAGTTTATGGTAAAAAATGAAACGGAAATTTTCACACTGATTCTTCATGGTGGAAATGGTCGAAGTGCTGCAATGGAAGCGATTCAAGCAGCAAAAAAACAAGACTTTGATTTGGCTCGTAAGAAATTGAAAGAATCAGGTGATGCTTTAAATGAGGCACACCATATTCAAACAACGCTTATTCAATCAGAGATCGGTGGCACTCCAACGGAGATTTCACTTTTAATGATTCATGCTCAAGATCACTTAATGAATGCAATGACTGTAAAAGACTTGGCAAAAGAGTTCGTTGACATGTATGAAAGGGGCCTAAAGTAATGTCAAAGAAATTTAAAATCGTTACAATAGGTGGGGGCTCAAGTTATACGCCAGAATTGGTTGAGGGAATTATTAAGCGCTATGAACAAATCCCAGTAACTGAGCTGTGGCTTGTTGATGTAGAAGCTGGACGCGAAAAATTAGAAACAGTTGGTGCACTAGCAAAGCGTATGGTCAAAAAAGCTGGAGTACCAATGGAAATTCATCTTTCGTTTGATCGTCGTGAGGCCTTAAAAGATGCTGATTTTGTTACAACACAGCTTCGTGTTGGACAACTAGCTGCACGTGCACTTGATGAAAGAATTCCACTTAAACATGGGGTAATCGGACAAGAAACAAATGGTGCAGGTGGACTGTTTAAAGCTTTACGTACAATTCCTGTTATTTTGGATATTTGTAACGAAGTTGAGGAGCTATGTCCAGATGCTTGGATTCTTAACTTTACAAACCCTGCGGGTATGGTTACAGAAGCAGCATTAAGATATTCAAATATTAAGAGATTCATTGGTCTTTGCAATATACCGATCGGAATGGAAATGGGTGTTGCAAAACTATTAAACGTAGATCACTCACGTGTACGTATTGATTTTGCAGGTCTAAATCATATGGTATATGGAACAGAGGTTTATTTAGACGGAGTTAGTGTAAAAGAGCAAGTACTTGAAATGATTATGGATCCTGCTAATGCTAGTTTTGTAAAAAATATAGATGCTGAAGAATGGGCACCTGAATTCCTAAAAGCAATCAATGTCATTCCTTGTTCTTATCACCATTACTATTACAAAACATCTGAAATGCTTGAAAGAGCATTAAAAGATTTTGAATCAAATGAAACGCGTGCAGAAGTCGTACAAAAAATTGAAGCTTCTCTTTTTGAAAAATATAAAGATGAAACGCTAGATATAAAACCACCTGAGCTAGAAAAACGTGGTGGAGCTTACTATTCTGATGCGGCTTGTCGTTTAATTTCATCTATTTATAATGATACGAGAGATATCCAACCATTAAACACGATAAACAAGGGAGCTATCTCAGGCTTACCATATGACGGTGCAGTAGAAGTTAGCTGTGTCATTACAAAAGATGGTCCAATTCCACTGACAATCGGGGAATTACCAGTTCCAGTTCGAGGATTAATTCAAACGATTAAATCTTTCGAACAAACAGCAATTGAGGCTGCTGTAGAAGGAAGTCGAGAAAAAGCAATTCTTGCATTGACGATTAATCCGCTTGTAGCAAATGATAAAGTAGCGGTAGCGATCGTTGACGAAATGCTAGAAGCTCATAAAGAATATTTACCAAGGTTTTTTAAATAAAACGATTGTTTAAGGCAGCGAACCCGATGTGGGTGCTGTCTTTTTTATTTTTTGACTTATTTAAAGCTATTCGTTAGCCATGGACCATCTTATTGCTTATTTAATTTGGGATTTCAAACACCTAAATTTACTATAGAAGTCTTACAGTGTTTTTTTTTTTTCTATTTTTAAAAAAATATGAATATTTATCTAGATAAATAAACAATTCTAGAACTTTAAGTCTATAAAATACATACTTAAAACGCTAATATAATACAAATTTTTACATATTTTTATCAAAAATACATTAAAATTTTAATAATTTTAAAAATATTTGGAAATTTATAAAGGAGTTTTGACTCAAAAAAAGAATTACTTAATTTATCTATTATTCCTTAAATACTTTTTAAAAATTATTTAAAAAGTATATGCAATAATAGTTTTAATAACGATGAAAGGAGATATTAGGGGGTTATCTGGAATTAAATTTTAGAGGTAATTTGGCATGCTCTTGATTGAGAAATCTTTTCATTGATGTGTCGATATTCCTCGAATTGCCGTATTAAAAAACAGGGGAAGTTTTTTAAGAAAGTTTATAAAAATCTATTTTATTTTTTACTTAAAATTTTCATGAGAGGAACTAAAGAAATGAATAACAAGAAGAACCGTAAAATTACTACATATGCTTTGGCATCTGCTCTTGCTCTTTCTAATTTAGCATTTGTTTCACCAACTTCAGCTGAATCTTACCGACCAGGTGACTTAGCTTCAAAGTTGGAACAAATTAAACAATCACAAGAATCAAAAGAACTACAAAATAAAAACAAAGTATCTGAACAAAAAGCAAATTTAAAAGCTTCAGATAAAGTACGTGTCATCGTTGAAGTGGACGGACAGTCACCAATTGAATACGCAACAAAACAAGGTAAATTATTTAAGGACCTATCTGAAAGCCAAAAATCTAGTCTTTATGCTACTGTAGAAAGCCAACAAAACTCAGTTAAATCTAAGTTACAATCAAAAGGAATCAACATTAATTATAAGAAACAATTTTCAACTGCATTTAACGGTTTCAGTGGTGTAGTTGAGTTTGGTGATGTAGCAAAAATTGAAGCTACTTCAGGTGTAAAAAATGTTTATTTAGCAAATGAATATAACCGTCCTACAGCTGAGCCATCTACTCCAGATATGACGAAGAGCCATCAATTTATTCAATCTAAAGAAACTTGGAAAGACACTGGATACGACGGTAAAGGGATGGTTATCTCTATTATTGATACAGGGATTGACCCAACACACCGTGACTTTAAATTAACTGATCCCTCAAAAGAAGACTTAACAAAAGATTCAGTAGCTCAACTTGTAAAAGATAAAGGATTACCTGGTAAATTCTACACTGATAAGGTTCCTTATGGTTATAACTATTATGACCAAAATAGTATTGTAACGGATCTTGGACCTGGTGCTTCAATGCACGGTATGCACGTAGCAGGTATTACGGCTGCTAACGGTGACGAAGCAAACGGTGGTATTAAAGGGGTTGCACCAGAAGCGCAAGTTCTTGCGATGAAGGTATTCAGTAATGACCCAAGTTATCCATCTACATGGTCTGATATTTATCTTGCAGCGATCGACGATTCTATTAAACTAGGAGCAGATGTATTAAACATGAGCCTTGGTTCTGTAGCATCTTCTTATGAGCCAAATAGCGCAGAAGATCTTGCAATTACTCGTGCAGTTGACAATGGTATTGTGTGTGCTGTTTCTTCTGGTAACTCGAATCATATTGGTTATGGATGGGGAGATCCTCTATCACAAAATCCTGATATCGGTGTAACTGGTGCTCCAGGTCTTAATAAAGACACAATCTCAGTAGCTGCTTCTGGTAATGAAGCTTATCTTTTTGAACATGCGATCACTGTTGATGGTAATAATGATCTTAGCGTTGTTGGTAAGGGAATCGATGCTTGGAAAAGTTTATCTGATAAATTCAGTGGAAATATTCCAGTTGTGAACCTTGGTAAAAAGGCTGATGGAAGCTACAAATTAGGTTCACCTGATGATTATAACGGTGTAGATGTAAAAGGAAAAATTGTATTAGTAGCACGTGGTTCTTTAACTTTTGCAGATAAAACGAAATATGCTGCACAAGCTGGAGCAGTTGGTATTATCGTATGGAATGCAACAAACGGTACTCAATACGCTGACCAAGGCGGATGGGATGTGCCTATTATGCTTGTTAACTCAAAAGCAGATGGTGAAGCATTATTTAATTCGATTAATGGTTCAGGAACAATTCATGTTAACCAAACAGCTAAAAATGAAAGTCCTGAAATGGGTCGTATGACAGGCTTCACTTCATGGGGAGTTACACCTAGCCTTGAGTTAAAGCCAGAAATTACAGCTCCCGGTGGAAATATTTATTCAACTGTTAATAACAACCAATATGAAGTAATGAGTGGTACTTCAATGGCAGCTCCACACGTAGCTGGTGGTTCTGCATTAGTACAAGAGTACTTGAAAAATGATAAACGTTTCAGTTCTTTAAGCTTAAGTCAACGTACTCACTTAGCAAAAGTATTATTAATGAATACTGCAAAAGTTATTAATGACTTAGATGGTCATCCGTTCTCACCACGTCGTCAAGGTGCAGGTATGATGCAAATTGAAAACGCTGTTACAACACCAGTTTATTTCTATAGTAAGGCAACAGGTGAAGCAAAATACGAATTAAAAGATTTCCAATCTAAGCAAGTATCAATGACTTTCACAGCCAAAAATATTTCTGAAAAAGATGCTGAATATAAAGTTGACACAAATGCGCTAACAGATGAATTCTATCAAACTGCTAATGTTGATCGTAATGCGCTACAAACAGGTGCATTAGATGGTGCAAAAATAGATGCTCCTGAAACGATTAAAGTTCCTGCAGGTAAATCTGTTGATTTCACTGTGAAAGTTGATTTAACTAATGCAAAAATTCCAGGATTCGATAAAGCTGGGAAAAAAATCCTAGCAGATCTTCATGACAACATATTCGTAGAAGGTTCTGTAAATCTTATCGGTACAAATGGCAATCCAAATTTAACAGCTCCATACGTAGGCTTCTACGGTAAGTGGGACAGTCTGCCAATCGTTGATGGATTCAAAGATCTTGGTGAGACTCGTTATTTTGATTTACAACCGTATTTTAAAAAGTATTATAATATTGACGATGCACATGACATGACAACTGATGGCGATAGTACATTCTGGGATGCTGCTCCTGGAAAGGATGGAGGGCAGAACTATTACGCGTTTTCACCAAATGGCGATAACAGTGGTGATGATATCAATGCACTTCCATCATTCTTAAGAAATGCATCAGAAGTACAATATAACATCCTTGACAAAGGCGGAAAATCTCTTCGCCGTTTAAGTGCTCAATCTGATGTTACAAAAAACGCATATGACAATGGTAAAGGCACACCGTTTAAGGATAGTGAGTCAACTATTTGGGATGGTAAAGTAAATGGTGAAGTTATGCCAGACGGTTTATACTATTACGAGATTAAATCTGTAATTGGCTATGATAATGCAAAGTGGCAGTCTAAAAAGATTCCAGTTTATATTGATACTAAAGCTCCAAGTATTAAAGCAACTTATGATCCAGATAAGAAAATTGTATCTTGGGAAGGATCGGATGATGCAACAGGAGTCAAAGTATATGGTATTTTCGTAAATGGTAAACTAGATGGAACAACTGATAATACAAAATCTTCTTATGATCTATCTAAAGCTCCTGCTAAAGCTTTAGTAGAAGTAGTTGCTATGGACTATGCAGGTAACGGGGTAGAAGATATTGCAACAATTGGTGATGTAGAACTTCCATTAGTCTATATAACTGACGGATCCAAAGATGATAGTGGTGAATATATTCCAAACTCACCAGAACCATGGGGGGCTTACAGTGATAACACAATTCCTGTTAAAGGTTTCGTAACAGATGATATTGGTATTAAAACAGTTAAGGTTAATGGAAAAGAAGTTCCAGTAGATTTTGATGCTAAGACTGGACACTACAACTATTCAACAACTGTAACATTTGACCAAGATGGACCGTTCACAGTTCAAGTAGAAGCAACAGACTTTGCTAACAAAAACTTCTCAGTTGCGCGTCATATTTATGTTGATACTCACGCAGCGGAAATCAATGTATTAAACGCTCCTACTCGAGTGGATAAAAAGGTAGATCAAGTTACATTTAAAGTAAACTTAAAAGATAACTACAGCTACTTAAACTTCTTCGTTGGTGAAAACCACGAATTTGAAGTACCATTAAAAAGCCCAGTAGATGTTGTAAAACCACTAAACAAAGATTATGAAGTAACTGTACCGTTAAAAGAAGGACAAAATAAAATTACGTTAAGAGCGACTGACCTTGCTGGTAATGAAACAGTGAAGGAAGTAGTTATTCATCGCGCAGATGTACCGATTAAAACTGGTTGGGTAGTAGAAAGTGGCAAAAAATACTACTACAATAGCAAAGGTGTTAAAGTAACTGGATGGGCAACAATCAGTGGTAAAAAATATTATTTCGATAATAACGGAGTAATGAAAACTAGTTGGTTAACTTACAATGGCAAGAAATATTACTTCGATAAGTATGGAGTAATGAAAACTAGCTGGTTAGTATTAGGAAATAAACACTATTACTTTGATAAGTACGGAGTAATGAAAACTAGCTGGTTAGTATTAGGAAATAAACACTATTACTTTGATAAGTACGGAGTAATGAAAACTAGTTGGTTAGTATTAGGAAATAAACACTATTACTTTGATAAATACGGAGTAATGAAAACTGGTTGGTTAGTATTAGGCTCTAAACACTACTACTTCGATCCAAATGGTGTAATGTTTAGTAATGGCTGGAAAAAAATAAATGGTAAATATTATTACTTCAACAAATCTGGCATAATGGCTGTGAATACTACAATCGGTAAATATAAAGTAGGTAAAGACGGAGCAAGAAAGTAAGCTTTTAATTTAATAGTTTACTAGAATGCGAAAATATTGGGCATGTATTCGATTTAAGATCGGATACATGCTTTTTGTTTTGAACAGGATTTATTGGAAAATAGGAAAGAAAGGGATACTTAAATTAACAAAAAATGCCACAAGGAAAGGAATTTTCCTTGTGGCATTCTTTATTTTTAGTGGCTTTTTGTGATAGCCATTCTTTTGCTACTTTAGCTTATTTTAGTTTTATTATTGTTGTTGTCATTCGCAGTACCCAGTGTACTTCTTTTCTTACCATATAATCCATACACAACAAGTCCTATAGCCATCCAGACAATAAAACGAATAAATGTAATACCTGGAAGACTAGCGATTAGATAAGCAGAAAATCCAATCCCAATTAATGGAATAATTGGTACTAATGGTGTTTTGAAACCTCTTTTTAAATCAGGACGTTTTATACGTAATACAATAATAGAAGAACAAATTAAAATAAATGCTGTCAACGTTCCGATATTAACTAATTCTGCCACTTCATTAATTGGCGTAACACCTGCTACAACTGCCGTAATTAAACCAATTAATAAAGTAGGACGATAAGGTGTTTTATATTTAGGATGTAATTTTGTAAACCATTTTGGTAATAGTCCATCTCTACTCATTGAGAACCAAATACGTGATCCGGCAAGCATAAATGAGAATAATACTGATAGAATTCCTGTAATTGCAGCGGCAGAAATGATTAACGTAATCCACTTCATACCAATATTACTAAAAGCTTTTGCTACAGGTGCTGCATTATTAAGTGTTTCATATGGAGCCATCCCTGTAATAATAAGTGACATTGCAACATACAAACATAAAGCGACAGCTAATGATATGATAACTGCAAGTGGTAAATCACGTTGCGGTCTTTTTGCTTCTTCGGCTGCTGTAGTTAATGTGTCATATCCGAATACAGCAAAGAAAACTAGAGCTGCTCCACTCATTACGCCATGAAAACCAAAAGGCATGAATGGGTGCCAGTTAGCTGTATTAATATGAAAGCTTCCAACGCCAATAACTAAAAGAATAATACCTAATTTGATTATAACCATTAATGAATTAAATTTAGAACCCATTTCAGTGCCTAATGTAAGTAAGCCCGCAATTCCAAGACTAACTAAAACGGCAATTAAGTCAACTTTGTGACCTGCTCCAGTACCAGGCGCGCCTTGTGCCCATACAGGAATATGAACTCCCATTTGTAATAAAAACTCTTGCATGTAGCCAGACCATCCAATAGCTACTACTGCAACAACTAAGGCGTACTCGAGTAACAAATCCCACCCGATTAACCAAGCTGTACCTTCTCCTAAAACAGCATAGCTGTAAGTATAAGCACTTCCAGCTACAGGTATTAATCCAGCAAATTCTGCATAACACAATGCTGCTGCTGCGCTAGCTAAACCAGCAATAATAAACGATATAAGAACTGCCGGACCGGCGTGTTCAGCCGCAGCTACACCGGTTAATACGAAAATACCTACACCTATGATTCCGCCTAAACCAATGGCAGTCAGTTGCCATAAACCTAGAACGCGGTTAAGTCCGGTATTTTTAGCCCCATCCTGTTGGAGCTGTTCAATCGACTTTTTCCTGAAAAAAGCATTCATCCAAAGACTCCCCCTTTATTGTGAATAATCTGTATTTTTAGTAAATAAATACACACCGCTTAAAAGAGTGCGTAGTAACTAATCAATTTGCATCGGGAGATTTGAAATAATCTCAAAATTGATAGAGAAAAAATGTTAATTCCTTGAAAAGTTCGTAAGCGTTTTCCAATACGTATACGAAAAACATTTTAATAGACTTATAGAATGGAAAAAATATCCTATTCTACAAAGATATTTTTTGTATTGTAACATAGTTCAATAATACTACGCAATAATAGTATGAATGTTTTAAATATTATATTTTAATCTTATAGAGTCTAAATTTTAATTAAATTAATGAAAGTGTGTGAGAAAATACATAGATTTATCAAGGGGTTCTGTGACTTTTTTAGTAGACTCTACTCATTCATTCTTCCTGGGAAAAATTAAAACAGTAACGATAAAATTATTTTTTTAAAATTAAAATTTGAATATTCTGAAATAATTTAAATAAGTCCAAATCAACCTAAAAATCCCCTCAAAAGGACAAATAAAATGTTTTTTAAAAAAAACATATCAAATATTTATCATTTTCTAAAAAATCTCCTTGAAACGCTTTTTAAAACAATAGACAATAGATATAGGAGATGTCGTATTAAGTTTTTGGCAAGATAAGGAAGGGGCAAAAGTTTTATGCAAACGGCGAAAAGAATTGACGAAGAAAAAGAACAAGTAAAAGTAATTACGCCACGTCAGAAGAAAATTATTTTAATGGGGATCATTGTTCTTTTCATCGTTTCTGTGGTTCTTAGCGTAGCGGTGGTAGAAATTAAAAAAAGTAAATCTAAAACATTACAGTTTATCAGTCCAACGGTAAAAAATTTTACGAAAACTGAAACTGTGTCAGGTAGCGTCGTACAAAGTCAGACTGAAACAATTTACGTTAATCCAACTAAAGGTTCTATAAATGAGATTTTTGTTAAAGAAGGAGATACTGTCACTAAAGGGCAAAAACTTTTTTCTTATGAAGATACAACTATAGCAGCTGAACTAGGACAAGCAGAAGTAAATAAGAAGCTAGCAGAAACAACTGTTACCCAGAAAAACGACCAAATTGTATCATTAGAGAAAGACATTCAAAATGCTATTTCAGCGTCAACATCAACATCTAATACATCTGATGTAAATAAAACAGATAAAAATGCAGCAAATATAACAAATACATCTGAGATTCAATCGTTGCAAGCTGAACTTAATACTACAAAGGAAGAGCTTAATGCTGCACATCTAAAAGTAGAACAATATACACTTGAAGTTGAAAAGCTAAAAGCACAACAAGAATCATTAATTGTTAACAGTAATAATGATGGAGTAGTACTTAATTTGAACAAAAGTATCGGTCAAGGCTATAAAGCAACAGATAAACAGCAAATCTCAATTATGCAAATCGCTTCAAACGAACCTTTTCAAATTGAAGGAAAGCTAACAGAAGAAGAGAAAGCAAAAGTTGAGCCAGGTCAAGCAATTAAAGTCACTTCAAAGGTTGTTGCCGATAAGAACTGGAAAGGAAGCATTTCAGAGGTAAGTAACTATCCTATGAATGATCAATCCACAAATCAAGATAAAAATTCGAAAAAAGAAGCTAAACCATATTATACTTTTAGAGCAACGCTAGATTCACAAGAGAATCTATATCCTGGTTATGAAACAAATCTTGAAGTAGTAGTACAATCAAAGGATTTGTTAGCAATACCAGTGACGAGCGTTAAAGGATCAGGAAAATCAAAATATGTGTATGTACTTAAAAAAGGAACTATTTATAAACAAAATGTAAAAACAGGTCAAAAACAAGGGAAATATATTGCCATTCTTAAAGGAGTAAAAGAAGGGGATAAGGTAGGAAAAAATCCTTCTTGGACTGTCCGCCCTGGAACTAAAATTGATTTAAATAAGTAATAGAAGAGATAATCACTGTAGAAAATTCAATTTTCGATCGTGATCATCTCTTTGTAAAAGAAGGCGTCTCATAAAGTCAGATTAACTGACACGAGACGCCTTTTTTAATATGAAAATAGTATTTAGTTTAATTAGTAGCGGTATCTCAATAGAACCTTTTGAACTAACACCAAATATACGGGTTAATGCAGTAGCGCCAGGAGGGACAATAACAGCACTAACTATCATCCCACCTTTACCTACTTTTACTAAATCTGTGGATAATGATACAAAAGCAAGCAATATAAAAAGAAAGAAATCCACTTCAACTTGCACAAATGCCTGAAAATCATGTCGCTGCATATGTACTTTTAGCATCCGACCAGTCACGTGCACTCACTGGTGAAGTCATTTCTAGTGACGGTGGATTATCGGTTCGAGGACTTGGTTAAGAAATTTTTGTTAAAGTATAGGGTGTCTTAAAGGGTTACAATTTAAGGACACTCTCTTTTTTTAGTGTTAGTGGTAGTAGTTCTAACCGTATTCATGATGGGTTAAATAGAACCAGATATATGAAATATTGTATGAATACGCTGCTTTTTCATCTAATTTACCTTTGCATAGATGCAGGTATCAGTTAGCTTTTTACCGTCAGCTGAAAGATCTTCATTACGTAATATCCCTTCAAGCTCAAAACCTAGTTTTTCAGGGATCGAACGACTTTTAGTGTTATTAGAGTCACAGCGTATTTCAATCCTTCTAAATTTGAGTAGCTGAAAGCCAAGGTTTGTTAACTCACTTACTGCTTCTGTCATATATCCATTGCCACTAAATTGTGTGTTTATCCAGTATCCAATTTCACATTTAGAAATCTTCCAATCAATTCTGTGAAGGCTAGCAGTTCCAATAAATTCATTAGTATCCTTATGATAGATAAGATAGCGAAAGCTTTCTCTTTTCAAAAAATCTATATGGGCATTTCTAAGGAGAATTTCCGTTTCTTCAATAGTAGGAATTGACTGGAATAAATGCAACCATTGCTTTAACTCACTAATTGAAGCATTAATAGCTTGGTATACTACATTCCCGTCACCAGCTTGAAGTGGTGCTCTAAGAATTAGTCTGTCTGTTTCTATTTGTAACGGAACATCTAATAAAATAGGATTCATATAATTTCCCCTCTCGAAAACTTTAAATTATAATCTAATGAAACTTAAATGATAAAAAAACTATCATCCGAAAGAAATAATGATTGAGGAAGAGAGTTACAAATTCTTAGTACCACCCCAGTTGGTTGATATATGATAATATCAACCTCTTCGGGCAACTATAATATATAAATTCGCTACTCCTTCTTATGCATGCTAGGTCTATTCAGAATCACTAAATTTTCTTACAACGAAGTAACAATTACTTGATACACAGCAATATAGTAAAGCTGATCTATTATAAAGGAACCTCCTGCAAATTGATAAACAATAAATATATATTCAATTAATCACTTAGACATCCCTTTTTCCAAATTGAAAACTAAACTGCCAGTTGTTCCAAAAAAAATAGGCTACCTAAGCAGTCTTCTTATTGTCCAACTATCGCAATGCGTTCGTTACATTAGGTTATGATTTCTTAATAAAGCCCATCCTAACTTGAGTTAGAATGAGCGTCAATCTATTTCAATATTAATTTAGCAACAGGTTCCTAAAATTGCTCCAATTAGGCCATTTTCATTTTTTCAATCACAAGTTAAAGTGTTTTTTTAAAACAAACTATCCATTTCCAATAGGTTAGAAAATCTTAGATTAAAAGGGTTAGGAATTTCGTTCTAGTTTACTCTTAGAAGTTTCCGTAGAAGGAAATTTGATAAAAAAGGATAATAAAAAACCTACTAAGAGAATGGTACCTAAGATTCCGAAAGAAAATACATATTGATCTATTTTTAGTAAGTAAATAGCTAATATCGGACCCGTACTGGCACCAAGGAAGAGAATAAACGCGTTAAACGAAATAGCACTTCCCCTTGCATTCCCAGCTAGTTGACTGATAATTGAGATGATTATGGGAGTTACAACTGCAATACCGGCTACAAATACTACACTCATTAGGATAATTAATGGCAAGTAAGAGTTAAGACCCAAAGCAAGCAGTCCAACAGCAGCTAAAGCTAATCCCCCTCTGAGAACAATTTCTATTCCCATTTTTTGTGCAATTTTTCCGGAAAACAGTGATAGAAACATCCCAAGGATCCCAACTGCTCGAATATTTAGGATCTCCTGGTTAGTAAGTGAGAACTTAGTCGAACTTAAATAACTTCCCAGTATGGTATACATTCCAACTAAAGATAATAGGAGCATAAACGTAATAGAAAAAGCTAATAGTAACTGTGTTTGTTTTAGTAGAGTTGCCATTTGTTTAAACTTAATAAGTATATTTTCTCTTGGTCTTAGTATTTCATCTTTTGGAAGAATTCCTATAACGACTAGGGAAGTGACAAAATACAAAATTCCTAAAATAAAGAAAATAGCGTGCCATCCTAAATACTCATTTACAAGTCCGCTAAACACTTGTCCCACTATGCCTGCCATAAGAAGCCCTGAACTGATACATCCAATAGCTGTTAGCCTTTTTTGGAGCGGAAACATTTCCCCTACATATACTAATGAAATTGGAGCAAACGCAGCAGCTACAATCCCTTGAACCCCTCTTAGGATAATAAATCCGTAAAAACTGTCTACAAATCCAATGGCAATTGTAACAACTGTTAACACACTGATGCTCGTTACTAAAAAGACTTTACGTCCATATCTGTCGGAGAATGGTCCATAAAGGAGACACCCCAGTGCATAACATAGAGAAAATGAACTTCCAATCCAAGCTGCTTGTGAAGAGCTAACCTGAAAGGATTGGATAAATACAGTTGTTAAAGGAATCGTAATATACATACTCGTTAAAATAACTAAACCACACCAAAATAATATCGTGGTTATTAAAAAATAATTCTTATTGTATGATGTTGTAATTTCCGGTTGAATCACCAGTATAAATCCTCCTTTTTTAAGATTGATTCGGGATACTAATTCCCTTCATAACATGGGTTAATAATTCGTTGATATAGTCTTCATCTGGAACTTTTTTAAATATGAGTATTTGGAAATAAATAGGACCATATAACATATCTAAAACTACATCCGAATTGATTGTGGATTGGATTTCACCTTTATCCATTGCAGCTTGAAGTAAATGTTTTGCTTCACTTCTTCTAAGGCTAAGATATGAAGTGTAAAATTTCTTAGCAACTTCTTCATTCTCTGTAACTATGGTTAATGTTGACTTTCCAATCTTGCTGTTAAGAATACGTGCTAAAGCTTCCATATGTTGATTAAAAGTATCCTTTATAGGATCATTGCTGTTAAATTTAAATTCTGAATCTGCTGTCATTAAAAAAGCATCTAACACAAGGTAAGCTTTATTTTCCCACCATCGATAGATAGTTGTTTTTCCGACTCCAGCTTCTGAAGCAATTGCTTCAATTGTTAAAGAAGAATAATTGGTGAATTCTAACATCTCAATGGTTGCATTAAGAATCGCATTCCTACTTCGAGGTTCTTTTTTCTTTTCTGTCATATTGATTTCACCTCCTTAATTTAAACAGTCAGACTAATGAAACGATACGTATCGTTTTGTTTTATGATTACAATATACTTTTTGAAATTCATTTTTGCAAGTTAAAAGGATTAACAAGAAATAAAGTAATTAACTTCCCTATATAAATAACAGATGAGGGTTATTTTACCTTAACAAAAAACACCACTCTATTAGATAAAGGAATGTAGCAAGGCGATCACTCCCATACAAAAGAGGCGTCCTAATCATACCGAAATTTAAAAGTGCTTTCTTCTACTAAATGGCCCAGTCAACGTCATAGGTGCATTCATTTTAATTTTTGATGATCATTGATAAGGGAACTACCGTATTTTCTTAATTTTTTATAAAAACACCCACACAAAGAGACCTATAAAAATCCCCTTACAATGATTCAAAAGAGGAAGTTTATAGGTCTTTTTTTTAAAAGATTAATAATTACTGTCTGTAATTAATTAAAACCAAGAACGTCTTCTACTGCTTTTTATCATATTCCACATTTCTCTTTGGTGATCAGGATCTTGTGGGTTTACGTCACAATTCATTAGCCATTGAGCTGCGTTTTCACGTTGTTCCGCAGTTATTGTTACACTGCAACAATCCGAGAGTCTGTCAATCATATGACATGCACCTTCTCGACTTTTTAAATCATTTTTACGATATGATCGAAGAATACTATAAATGCGTGGAAACTTGCGAGGATCACAAATTTTCCCACAAAATTCTCTCATTAAGCTTGGGTCAAGATTTCCCATAAAGCCACTCCTTTATTGTTTGAACCATAAACTAAAATGACATCTACACAAATAACAATGTATTATATGCCATCAAAGAAAATAAGGACAAGGCGTTTAACTAGAAATCGCAAATTAGTCACTTGTCTCATATTTATTAAGATAATGACTTAAAGTCAATAAGGGCCATATATAACGATAGCTATGGTAATTTATATAAAAATGACCTGGTAATCCGCCACCTGTTGGATAGGTGAATCGCTTATCATGGACCTTTAACCAGTTTAAAATGTTTACTATTCCATCATCAATATCACTAGTGGGATAATCGTTGATCGAAATGAGCGTATCTACAACCCATGATGTATGAACAATTGTGGAATAAGAAAGTGGGATATATTTTCTTTCTATGTCGCTTTTACAAGACTCACCCCAGCCACCATCTTCGTTTTTTATATTGAGGAGCCAGTTATTAGCTTGTTGAATACTCGGGTGATTTGAAGGGATACCGACTGCTTTCATTCCAGTAATAGCGGCCCATGTTCCATAAATATATGAAATTCCCCAACGACCGTACCAAGAACCATCTTTGTGTTGATGGTGGATTAACCAATTTACCCCATCCTCAATTCTTGGATGAACCATATTTAATTTTAATTTGGATCCTAGAAATTCGATTGTTCGACCGGTCAAATCTGCTGTAGAAGGATCAATTGCAGTATCAACAAAATTTTGGATAGGGAAAATGAGATTTAAATACTTGCTACTGTTTTTTTCAAATGAGGCCCATCCGCCGTCCTTATTTTGCATATCAAATAACCATTTCACTCCAGCGTTCCAAGATTTTCTAAAATCGTCATCAATTAAAGAGAAATCAGTTGTTGCTCTTAAGACTGCTTGTGTATCATCTACATCCGGATTTTGAGTATTACTGTCCGAAAACCCCCATCCACCTAAACAAATCTGATGATCTTTCTCGACTAGTGTATGTTGGAGAGAGACTAAGTAGTTAGAAGCAGACTCGATCGCTTTATCATTTATTGGCACACCTGCTTCCTGCAATGCGTAACTAGTAAGTGCTGTATCCCATATTGTCGATGGGGAATTTTGGATATGAAGGGAATCTTCTAATTCAAATAGGAAAGATTTTATACCTAAAACAGCATTTTGAATTACGGGAGAAGTAACCTGATAGCCTAATGAAAGAAGTGCATAAACTCCAATAAAAGTAGCGCTGGCATAACTAGATAATGTTCCATCCCTTTCAATATTTTGAAGAATATAGTTCTCGGCCTTCTTAATAGCCATTTTGGATAAGGATTTTGTGAAAGGTATTTTAAAATTTGGGAATTTCCGCTTTTTGTTCATCGCTTTAAATTTATTGTTTGTAAACAAATGTTGTATTGTAGTCGTCCATTGATTTTTAATCGTAAATTTTTTATGTCCTAATATTAAAAGTGGGGCAAAGTGGAATCGAACATAAGAACTAAATTTAAAGAAGGAAAAAGGAAAAAACTTTGGTAAATTCATTAACAGAAGAGGGACTGGAAAAAATCTGGGCCATGGGTACAATTCATGTAAAGCAAGCATAAATTTTGTGGAAATGTGTACACTCTCTAATCCCCCATTTTGACGGATGAACGCTTCTGCTTTCTTCATTTTTTCATCAGTAATTTCTATACAACCCGAGAAAAGCAAGGCAGTGTAAGCTTCTACAGTTACCGATAAATTTCCTGAGTCATCATCAAAAAGCTTCCAGGACCCACTGGCATCTTGCTTAATTAATAGACGATTTACCAGCTTCTTAATTAATTTTTCATCATGACATTCAATCGTTCTTAACATAATAATCATATAGGCATCTGTCATAGGACCACTCTCGAAACAATATCTCCATGATCCATCATCACTTTGATCCGATTTAATTTTATCTATTAGACTATCTATTTCAGCTCTAACTTTCTCCGATAAATCCATTTTTAATCTTCACCGCCAACTGATTGTAATCCCTATTTTTTCACGTTAAAAATTTAAATTGGCAGCAGGGAATCTTACTCGATGTGGTTGCCAATTTTAGGAATTAAGTATAAGTGCAACTACGCCTCTGTCTTCACCTAAAAGGATTGCCAGTCGACGAGTTTTCTTTATATAGATATGTATAGGGCCATCAATTGGGGCGGGCAACTATCTGTACAAATCTATTGTTAAGAAGTAAAAACAGCTATTAAATTTTGAATACATAGATTAAGTGTAAAAAAATAAAAAGGAAGTATCTCAGAAAGCAAGAATACTAAAAATACCCTCTATTTAAATTTCCAATATTTAGTAGTGTGGCTTTTTTCGTTTTATATAAGGAAGGGTGGGGATAAAAAATGGAAAGAGATTATTTGATTAAACCATTACTTGGCCAGCATTACCCTATGATTTCTCATGGAAAGGGTGTGTACCTATTTGATAAAGATGGTAATAGGTACATTGATGGTTCATCTGGTGCAATTACTGTAGGAATTGGACATGGGGTTGAAGAAATCATTGATGTTATGACTGAACAAGCAAAACAAGTTTCTTTTGTTTATCGTTCACAGTTTACTAGTGAACCTGCTGAGAAGCTAGCAAAAAAGCTGAGTGAGATCACTCAAGGTGATTTAAATTGGACGTTCTTTGTTAATAGTGGTACTGAAGCAACGGAAACTGCTATGAAACTAGCGATACAGCATTACCAAGAAAAGGGAATGAAGGGGAAGAATAAAATCCTCTCACGTTGGATGAGCTACCATGGCATAACAATCGGAGCACTATCTATGTCTGGTCACCCTTTAAGACGTCAACGTTTTGTACCAATCTTGGAGGATTACCCTTCAGTTTCACCACCATATTGCTATCGTTGTCCTTTCAACTTAGAACACCCATCTTGTGATTTAGCGTGTGCATCTGAATTAGAAACAGCTATTGATCGAATTGGCTCTGAACATATTGCAGCCTTTATTGCCGAACCAATTATCGGTGCTGCAGGCGGTGCAATTGTACCATCTAATGGTTATTACCAAAGAATTAAAGCCATTTGTGAAAAGTACGATATTTTACTGATTGCAGACGAGGTTATGACTGGCCTTGGACGTACTGGAAAAATGTTTGCAATGGAGCATTGGGGTGTTCAGCCAGATATCATTACGCTTGGAAAAGGATTAACATCTGGCTATACACCTATGGCTGCAACGATTGCTAGCGATCGAGTTATTGAACCAATTATGCAAGGATCAAAGCTTGTAATGAGTGGACATACTTTTAGTGCCAACCCACTATCAGCTGCTGTTTCGTTAGCCGTTATTGAGTATGTTGAAAAACATAATTTAGTACAAGCCGCAGAAGAAAAAGGTAATTATATGTTGAATAAGCTCCAAGGATTAAAAGAGAAATTTCCATTCATAGGAGATGTTAGAGGAAAAGGTTTATTAATTGGTATTGAATTTATTAATGATATTAAATCAAGTTCCTTTATTCAAAAAGTAATGGGTAAGGGTTTACTATTATACCCTTCTGTTGCTGGAAAAAACGGAAAAGAAGACTCAGCTTTCATGATTGCTCCACCTTTAACGATTACATATGGAGAACTGGATGAATTGCTTCAAATTCTTACAGAGGGTTTAAAAGAATTAGAAATGGAACAATCCCATCTAACTTATACAGCTAAGGGGGAAATCGTATGAATTTAGTTGAAAATACTTATAAAAAAATAGCAACAATGGAACAAATTCTTCAATTTTTTCATGACGACATGACACTAATGGTTGGAGGATTTGGAGGAGTCGGTTCACCGCCAACTTTACTTCAAGCATTATTTGATAGTGGGGTTAAGGATCTTAACTTGATTTGTAATGATACTGGATTTCCAGACATTGGTATCGGAAGGATGGTAAGGAATGAAAGGATCAAGTCAATTGTGACATCTCATATAGGGTCGAATCCGTTTGCAGGAAAACTAATGACGGAAGGAAAACTCAAAGTAGAATTTTCTCCGCAAGGTACGTTAGCAGAGCGTATCCGAGCTGGAGGGATGGGGCTTGGGGGAGTATTAGTAGATGTAGGTCTTGATAGTATGGCAGAAAACGGTAAAGAGAAAGTATCTGTAAAAGGTAAACAATTTCTAGTTGAAGAAGCTCTTAAAGCAGAAGTCAGTATTATTTTTGCAAAGAAAGCTGATCCATTTGGAAATTTGGTTTTTGACAAGAGTGCAAGGAATATGAATCCTCATATGGCTATGGCAGGAGATATTACGATTGTAGAAGCGGAAGAAATTGTTCCACTTGGCTCGTTGAATCCTGAGGAAATCGTAACTCCAGGTGTATTTGTTGATTACATAATTTCATCAGAAGGAGTGAACTGGAAATGGGCATGGGAATAGACTTTCGTCAAAAAATTGCAATGCGAGCTGCTAAGGAAATAAAAAACGGAATGATTGTAAATTTAGGGATTGGAATTCCATCCATTGTTCCTGATTATTTACCGGAAGATGTACATGTTATGTTCCACGCGGAAAATGGCGTTATGGGAATTGGACCAAGTCCCGAAAAAGGGAAAGAAGATGAAAATTTATGTAATGCAGGTGGTTTTCCAATAACTGTTTTAAAAGGTTCTAGCTATTTTGATAGTGCTACTGCTTTTGGCATTATACGAAGAGGTTTACTAGATTTAACGGTTCTAGGGGCATTACAAGTTAGTGAAAAAGGGGATTTAGCAAATTGGATTGTACCTGGAAAGCGTGTACCGGGAATAGGTGGGGCGATGGATTTAGCTCAAAAAGCTAAAAGAGTAATAGTCGTTATGAATCATACCGATAAAGCTGGGAATCCAAAAATTGTGAAAGAATGTAGTTTGCCGTTAACTTCAAAATCTTGTGTTGATTTAATTATTACGGAAATGGCTGTCATTGAAGTAGTCGATGATACTTTAGTGCTTAAAGAACTAATGAGTCCATATACTGTAGAGGATGTAATTGAAAAAACTGGTGCAAAACTAGAAATTAGTACAGATTTAAAAATGTTTATATAGAAAAGGGGAAGAGGATGAGTCATTACAAAAAAGTTATTCAAGATTATATAAGCAATCACAAAGATAAAACAATTGATCTTCTTAAACAGTTAGTAATGGAAAATAGTGTGTCTAGTAATGAGAGTAAGGCACAAGCAATTGTCCTTGAAAAACTAAGAGAGCTTGAATTGGATTTAGACGTATGGGAACCAGATCTAAAAGAAATGAAAGAGCATCCTTATTTTATTTCAACAAGAGACAGTTTTACTGGTAGTCCTAATATTGTCGCTACGCTTAAAGGAACGAGCGGAGGAAAGTCCATGATCTTAAATGGACATATAGATGTTGTTCCAGAAGGGAATATTCAACAATGGACGTACCCTCCTTACAGTGCAACCGTTGTAGATAATAAGCTTTATGGGCGTGGTGCTACTGATATGAAAGGCGGAAATGTTGCGCTAATTTTAGCGATTGAAGCAATAAAACGAAGTGGAATTACACTAAAAGGTGATGTTTATTTTCAAAGTGTAATTGAGGAAGAGAGTGGTGGTGCTGGTACACTTGCTACAATTTTGCGAGGCTATACAGCTGATGGTGTTATTATTCCTGAACCAACAAATATGAAGTTTTTCATTAAGCAGCAAGGATCAATGTGGTTCCGTCTTAATGTAAAAGGTAAGGTAGCTCATGGTGGTACTCGTTACGAAGGTGTAAGCGCTATCGAAAAAAGTGTACTCATCATTCAACAAATCCAAAAACTTGAGCAATTACGAAATGAACGAATAGCTGATCCGTTATATGATGGAGTACCAATTCCGATTCCAATTAATATTGGAACAATTCATGGTGGAACATGGCCATCTTCTGTATCTGATCTAGTGACTTTAGAAGGAAGATTCGGAGTTGCGCCAAATGAAAGATTAGAAGATGCGAAAATAGAATTTGAGAATTGGATTGATAATATAAAAAATCTTGATGATTGGTTTGTAGAAAATCCTGTAGAAGTAGAGTGGTTTGGAGCAAGGTGGGTTCCAGGTACTGTTGAAGCTGATAGTGAATTAGTGCAAACTTTGCAACGAAACTATCTTGAAACAACGAAACAAAACCCAGTAGTTGAAGCTGCACCATGGGGAACTGATGGAGGATTATTTACACAAATTTTAAATATTCCTATGATTGTTTTTGGACCTGGGGAGACAAAAGTAGCTCACTACCCAGATGAATTTATTGATTTAGATCAAATGTTTTTAGCTGCAGAAATCATTGCCTGTACATTAATTGACTGGTGTGGAGTTGAGGGCCAACAACATGAAGGTGAGGGAGCATATGAAAACGAAAAAGTATTATGAAACAATTAAAGTTCAACAAGAAAACTATTATTTTGAAGGTGCTTTAGATTATTTTAATGAGCGAATTCGTGTTGATTTTTACTTAGGGAATGCATCACTACTAATTGAGAGAATAGAAAAACTAGCAAAAGAATACAAATTTACTAAGCTAATCATTAAAGCAAGAAGTGAACATTTATATTCCTTCTTACAATCAGGATATATGATTGAATCAGCACTGAAAGGCTATTTTCAAGGTAGTGATGGTTTTTTTGTTACGAAATATGCTAGCCAGGATAGAAGAAACAGTCTTTATTGGGCCGCTGCAGATGATATTTTAGATGCTGTTTTAAAAAGTGATCGATCAAAAGAAAAAGTAATTCCTGATGAATATGTTTTACGAAGAGCAGAAAAAAATGACTCAACTAAACTTGCTAAATTATATGGTCAAGTTTTTAAAGTATATCCTACACCTTTAAATGAATCCGCTTATGTTGAAAAGACGATGGATGAAGGGACTATTTATTGGATTTATGAGAAAGATGGAAATATTGTAAGTGCAGCATCTGCTGAAGTGGACTTCGGTCAAAGAAATGCCGAGCTAACAAATTGTGCAACACTTGAGGAACATCGTAAGCATGGATTGATGAAGGAGCTAATGAAGAAGTTGGAACAGGATTTAGTAAGCCAATCAGTTTATTGCTCTTATACGATAGCGCGATCATTATCATATGGAATGAATGCAGCCTTTCATCAATTAGGGTATCAGTATACTGGAAGAATGACAAACAACTGCTATATCTTTGATAAATTAGAAGATATGAACGTATGGGTAAAGGATCTTTCAAAAGTAGTCTTTTAATGTCAAGCTGCCGAAAAGTGAGCGCAGAATTGCCAAGTTTTCGGCAGTGAAAGGATGGTTATGAAATGAACGCAACAATTCCAACTAATGAAATGATTAGTGCCATATTAAATAGTATCGATGAATCAATTCACGCAGTCGACAAAAATGGAATGACTATATTTTATAATCAAGTTGCGGCTGACCATGACGGTGTTTCAGTTGAAGAGGTTCTGGGAAAGCATGTACTAGAAGCTTTCCCTTCTTTAACGAAAGAAACAAGTACCTTATTGAAAGTACTAGAAACAAAGCAAGCGATTATTCAACAGCCTCAACGCTATGAAAATATTAAAGGTCAATTTATTGATACAGTTAACACGACAATTCCGATTATTTTGGATGATCAATTGATCGGTGCTGTAGAAATTGCAAAGGATTATTCTACAATTAAGTCGCTCGGTGAGAAGGTTTTAGACTTACAAGCGAGGATTAAACCGCAAGTGAAAAAAGGAAAAGCTAAACAAGTTCACTCATATACGATCTCAGATATATTAACGGATGATCCTGCTTTAATAGCCGTAAAAAATCAAGTTGGAAAGGTAGCAAATGCAGACTCTGCAGTACTGGTAGTTGGTGAAACTGGAACTGGTAAAGAACTTTTTGTACAGTCAATTCATCATAGTTCAAATAGAAGTGAAGGCCCTTTTATTGCTCAAAACTGTGCTGCTTTACCAGAATCATTATTGGAAAGTATACTATTTGGTACGACAAAGGGTAGTTATACGGGAGCGATAGATCGAGCAGGGTTATTTGAACTTGCTGATGGTGGAAGCTTGTTTTTAGATGAACTAAATTCAATGCCATTAGAGCTCCAAGCTAAGCTACTGAGAGTACTAGAGGATGGAGTTGTTCGCCGGATAGGTGATCAAAAAACTCGTAAAGTTAATGTAAGAGTAATCGCTGCGATTAATGAATCACCTTTAGATTGCGTTCAAAACGGTATTATGCGACCGGATTTGTATTATCGTTTGAATGTGTTTTCATTGTTCATACCTCCGTTAAGAGAAAGGAATTATGATATCGAGCTGCTCACATCTTTTTTTGTTGAGCAATTTAATGAACGCTTCTCAAAGAATATTCGAAATGTAGAACATACTGTATTTGAGTTATTCCACCAATATAATTGGCCTGGTAATGTTCGAGAATTAAAGCATACGATTGAGCATGCTATGATTATGGCAGAAGGGCATACTCTTACGGTTAAACATCTTCCAATTCAACTACAACATATTAAGAAAAGTACTGAAACAAAAGGAGTTCAGCCTTTACGTACTGCAATGCAGGAGATGGAAATTTCACTTATTAAACAAGCATTGCTACAAACGAATTCTAATATTCAACAAGCTGCAGCGCTACTTGAAATACCTAGGCAAACTCTTCAATATAAGATTCAAAAGTTAAATATCGTAGTATAAACTACTTTTTAAACTTCTAAAAAACTAGTTTTAGCACTTCATTTAATAGCCAAGCCGCCTAATTTTAGGCGGTTTTATTATTTTGGATTCATCTTGGTAAGATACCAACTTAAGATTTTAACTTTAAAAAATAAAAAAACAGGCTGAATAGTTTGAATTTTCTATATTTGTGGCGTTTTTATTAAATATTTGTAAATTTTTGGCACGGCTCTTGCTATATATTAATACAAACAGTTTGAAAGGGGATGTAAGTATGGTAAATGCAGTCTATGCTCCACAAAGACATTGGAAAGAAATTGAATTATGGAAAGATGTAACAGATGAACAATGGAATGATTGGGTTTGGCAACTTACAAACACCATCAAATCATTGGATGAGTTAAAGCAAGTAATTAACCTCACGCCAGACGAAGAAGATGGGGTACGAATTGCGACAAAAACAATTCCACTAAACATTACCCCATATTATGCATCGTTAATGAATCCGGATGACCCACGTTGTCCAGTTCGTATGCAATCAGTTCCGATCTCTGCGGAGATTCATAAAACTAAGTATGATTTAGAGGACCCTCTTCATGAGGATGAAGATTCTCCTGTACCAGGTTTAACACATCGTTATCCAGATCGTGTCCTTTTTTTAGTAACAAATCAATGCTCAATGTACTGTCGTTACTGTACTAGACGTCGCTTCTCAGGACAAATTGGAATGGGAGTGCCAAAGAAACAGCTTGATGCTGCTATTAATTACATTAGCAAAAATCCTCAAGTACGAGATGTACTTATTTCAGGGGGAGACGGTCTTTTAATTAACGATAATATTTTAGAGTATATTTTAAAAAATTTACGTGAAATTCCACATGTGGAAATTATCCGTATTGGTACAAGGGCACCTGTAGTATTCCCACAACGTATTACTGAAAATCTTTGTAATATCTTAAAAAAATATCATCCAGTTTGGTTAAATACTCACTTTAATACTTCAATTGAAATTACAGAGGAATCGAAACGAGCTTGTGAAATGCTTGCAAATGCAGGTGTACCATTAGGAAACCAAGCCGTAATCTTAGCTGGAATTAACGACAGTGTACCAATTATGAAAAAGCTAATGCATGATTTAGTTAAAATTCGTGTTCGTCCATATTATATTTATCAATGTGATTTATCAGAAGGAATTGGTCACTTCCGTGCACCTGTTTCAAAAGGTTTAGAAATTATGGAAGGATTACGCGGCCATACTTCTGGATATGCAGTACCAACATTTGTAGTAGACGCACCGGGTGGAGGAGGAAAAATTTCTCTTCAACCAAATTACTTAATTTCGCAAAGTGCTGATAAAGTTGTTCTTCGTAATTTTGAAGGTGTAATAACTACTTATCCAGAACCACAAAATTACGTACCAGGTAGAGCAGAAGCGTACTTTAAAGAAATTTATCCTAATATGGAAGAAAAACGTTCTAATGCAGGAATCGCGGGATTAATGAATGAAACAAAATTCAATCTTGTACCAGAAGGTTTACAACGTATGGAAGTTCGTAAAACATATGCAACAAACCCAGAGCATGCTTCTTTGAAAGATAAGCGGGATAAACGCGACGAATTAAAAGAGAAGAAATTCCAAGCACAGCTTACAAAAATCCAAGTTAGTGAAAAGCTAGTAGGAAGTGCGCAAGGAGACACTGAATGATGAAATGTCAGTGGTGTGAATCAGCTAACATAGTTGAATCAACAAATACGGTCTACTGGGAACTTCCTGATGGTACGAAGGCAATTGAGATTAAAGAAACACCATGTATCATTTGCTTAGATTGTAAAATAACATATCAAACAGATGATACGGTTAGTGCAATTGAAGAGCAATTATACTTAATCGACACTAAATTACTTGGTAAAACAACTTCATATAATGGGTTAATCGAGCAACAAAGATTATTAAAGAGGAATTACTTTGACTTTTCCAAATAAGAAATGAGAAGCGACTATTCGCTTCTCATTTTCTCTACTGTTCAAACTTTTCCTAATCCTGCTGATGGGTGTTTAAAAAAATTAGAAAATTTAGAATACAAAAAAACGACTGAAAAGGAGTATTTTAATGAAAAATACGGTAACTACAATAACAGTCAATGATTCTAAGAACCATATTCCATCTATGCCTCAAGAGCTAAAGCGTGGATTAAAACCACGCCATATTACAATGATTTCACTCGGAGGAACAATTGGAACAGGTCTATTTTTGGCAAGTGGTGGTGCAATCCATACTGCAGGACCAGGTGGTGTTCTCGCAGCTTATATAGCGATTGGAATAATGGTGTACTTTTTAATGACAAGCCTTGCTGAGATGGCTACATATATGCCAGTTGCCGGATCTTTTAGTACATACGCAACAAAATTCGTCGATCCTGCACTTGGTTTTGCACTTGGCTGGAATTACTGGTATAACTGGGCAATTACGATAGCAGCTGAATTAGCTGCCGTTACAATGGTTATGAAATTCTGGTTACCACATACATCCTCACTCTTATGGAGTTCATTATTTTTAGCGATTATCTTTCTTTTAAACTATCTGTCTGTTAAAGGGTTTGGGGAATCTGAATACTGGTTTTCTATTATAAAAGTTGTTACAGTAATCATTTTTTTAATATCGGGATTTTTAATGATTTTTGGAATTATCGGCGGAGAAGCAGTAGGGTTTAAAAACTTTACAGTTGGTGACGCTCCTTTTCATGGAGGATTCATGGCGACACTTGGAATTTTTATGGCAGCTGGATTTTCTTTCCAAGGTACCGAGTTATTAGGGGTAGCAGCTGGAGAAAGTGAGGAGCCAGAGCGAAATATTCCTCGTGCGGCTCGCCAAATATTTTGGCGTATTTTACTATTTTACGTATTATCTGTATTTGTAATAGGTTTACTAATACCATATACAAATCATAATCTAGCAAGTGGAGATGTAGCTGTTAGTCCATTTACGCTAGTATTTGATAAAGCTGGCATTGCATTTGCAGCATCTGTAATGAATGCAGTTATCTTAACAGCGGTTTTATCAGCTGGAAATTCAGGAATGTATGCTTCAGCTCGAATGCTGTGGGACATGGCTCGCCAAGGAAAAGCTCCAAAGGCATTAGGTAGGTTAAATAAAAGAGGTGTACCAGTTAATGCATTAATGATTACAGCGGCAGTCGGTACATTAGCTTTTTTAGCTTCTCTATATGGTGACGGAGTTGTTTACATTTGGTTACTGAATGCTTCAGGTATGTCTGGTTTTATTGCATGGCTTGGCATTGCAATTTGTCATTATCGATTCCGCAAAGCCTACGTAGCACAAGGGAAGGATTTAAATGACCTACCGTATAAAGCAAAATGGTTCCCATTCGGACCAATATTTGCTTTTGTACTATGTGGGGTTGTAATTCTTGGCCAAAACTATTCAGCATTTATGGGCAAAACAATTGACTGGAATGGTGTACTTGTTTCATATATAGGGTTGCCATTATTTCTTATTTTATGGATTGGCTATAAACTAATAAAAAGAACAAAAATTGTTCAGCTTAATGAGTGCGATTTGGAGAATTGAGCGAGAAAGACATATTTTTTTATCGTTTTTAATTAAAATAGTAATTGTTTAGGGATGTAATTCGTATTAGAATTAGCATCTCTTTTTTTATCTGAAAAATCGGTATCCTTTAGTTAGAAATCATTAAGGAAGGAAAAGTTGATTTCATTTCGCTAAGCTACTATATGTCACGCACTGAGAAAAAACATAAAACGAACGAAGAAAGTAGCCAAGGTAATTTAGTTGGTGGCGTTAAAAATCCATTTTTAAAAGAAAGTGATTGGGGATGGGGAATCGATCCAACTGGTCTTCGCATTGGATTAAATCAATTATATGACCACTACCAAAAACCACTATTCATCGTAGAAAATGGCCTTGGAGCATACGATCAAATTGAAGAAGATGGTTCGATTAATGATGATTACCGTATTAATTACCTACGTAGTCATATTGAGGCAATTGGTGAAGCAATCGAGGATGGTGTCGAACTGATGGGTTACACTCCATGGGGATGCATTGACTTAGTAAGTCCGTCTACAGGTGAAATGTCTAAACGCTACGGCTTTATTTATGTAGACAAACAAGATGATGGAAGCGGAACTTTAGAACGCAAAAAGAAAAAATCATTTTATTGGTACCAAAATGTTATTCAAACTAATGGGGAACAACTTGATTAATTAAAGATATAAGAAATTCTCGTGCGCTTGATTTCTTAAATCGATTCGAAGCTAAAACGACTGTGGTGGACGCAAAAGATTTTGGTTTAGGTTCTGTCATCGCAAAAGAAGTAGTAGATTACTTCAATCCAATTTTAATTTCAGGTGTTTTACGAGTGTATGCGGAGCAACTAGCTAAAGTTAGAAATCATCCGTTAACAAAAAGAAGATATATGTGGAAGCTAGAATACTAATCTATTTTTTAAATTAATAAAAAGCCGATCTCCTCTAATATAGGGGAGCATCGGCTTATTTTTCTTTTACATATCTAAATCCTTCTCTAAATTAATACCAATTTTCCCTTCCTGTATTCTAGACCTGAATAGAGCCCAGTAAATAACGATTCCAGCAAGAAATAAGTAAAGGATTACTTTAGTAGTTGGTATGAAATCTTTAGGGATTGTTAAAATACCAACTTCAAATACTAACCAAATAATCGCAAGAATGGTAACAGGTAGTCGCCACTTTCCTAACTTAAAACCATCTGTATCCGGTAAGGTCTTAATTTTAGTAGCATATGCGATTACAGTAATTAAGTAAATTATGGCCGGAAGAGCAGCAGAAGTACCTATTAATAAAGATAGCTTCCCAAAATAGAATACGGCAATAATGCCTAATACAGAAACTAAAATGATCGCATTGTACGGTACATTATGTTTTTTATCTACCTTTTTAAATACATTTGAAGCAAAAAACACATTGTCTCTTGAAAGGGCATAAATAAGTCGTGAAGCAGAAGCCATAATAATTAATCCGCAAGCAAAAATTGACACGATCACTAATGCAAGGAAGAAGTCAGCAACCGCAGTGCCCAAACGTGATTGTAAAATATCAGAAATAGGGGATGTAGAAGCCATGATACTATTAATATCTTTAATTCCTGAAGTAACAATGATTAAGAAAACAAATCCAATTATACCTGCAAGTAACATTGAGTAAACGATTGCCTTAGGTACGGTTTTATTAGCATCCACTGTTTCTTCTGCTAAATTTGCCGCAGCTTCAAAGCCTACTAATGTATAAGATCCCATTACGACTGATAGTACAAATGCTGTTAAATAGCTTCCATTTGAACCAACCTTGTGAGCAGTGTAAGTTAATAATGAAAAATCTGCCCCTTTAAAAAATAAGACAAAGCTTAAAATAATAATAATACCAATAAATCCGATTACTTCTGTATAGACAGCTGAATTATTAATAATTGTAGCAATCCTTACTCCGTAAATATTTAATAATGCTTGGATAACGATTGTAATTAATACAACGGTTGTAAGAACTGTAGTAGTACTCTTAATACCAATTAAATCAAGAAAAATTGGTGCTACACCATAATCAACAGTAGGAACAACAATAATTAAGTAACATAACGCTGCCCAACCTGTAAACCAACCAAATCCCCGATTCGTTAAACGGCTAACCCATTGGTATACATAGCCACTTAAAGGAATTTTGCTCGATAAGTCTGCAAATATTAAGGCTACAAGTAAATGTCCCACCATGACAAATGGCCATGTCCAAATTCCAGCAGGTCCGGCTGCTCCTAAAGCAAGACTATAAGAGCTAAAAATACCAGTTGTAATTGAGATAAACGAGAATGCAACTGCAAATGAACTGAAAAATTTTAATGATCGCTGTAATTCCTGTTTGTAGTTAAACGATTGTAAAGCATCTGAATCAATACCTTGTTTACTCATAAATCATCTCCTCCATATATTTACAGAATTTTCTTATAATTAAACTCATAGTTAGTCCAATTAGATTAACCAAAAGTTTTATTATCAATCCGGTAAAAGATCTACCTATTAATCTTGTACCTAAAATTGGGCAGAATGATCGTTTACCGTTAATAATGCAACTTCCGTGCCAGTCTAAAAGATATTAGTAATTTTCGAGTTTCGTATAAAAAGAGAAGTAAATCTTATGTGGTCTTGAATAATGTATGCAGTACTGAATAACAACCAGACTGATCATAAAAGTAGATACTAGTGAAAGGAATTTCGTTTTTTCGATTAATACTTAATAATTTCAAAGCAATAGTAGCTGTTCTTTATAACGTTTACAAAAAATTAATAATTTGGCATAAAACTTGCAGTTCTAAAAAAAGACTTATTTAAATATTCAAAAAAAGGAGGTTTCTGTCGGATAAGTAAGAATTATAAGGAAGTAGTAATTTCGGTGTAAGCGCTTAATTTAAAAAACGAAGGGGATATGATAGGTGGAAAATAAAACACAGTTAAAAAGATCCTTAAAGTTATGGCAAGTAGTTATGATGGGGTTAGCCTATATGACCCCTATGGTTGTTTTCGACACATTTGGAATTGTCTCTGATGTAACTAATGGTCACGTACCAAGTGCATATATAGTAGCTCTAATAGGAATGTTATTTACAGCTGTTAGCTACGGCAAGTTAGTAAGAGTATTTCCTGAAGCTGGGTCTGCATACACATACACCCAGAAGGCAATTAGTGGTCACTTAGGTTTTCTAGTTGGCTGGTCATCATTACTAGATTACTTGTTCCTACCTATGGTAAATGCTTTATTAACGAAAATATACTTAAACGCACTTTTTCCAAATGTTCCAACCTGGATATGGGTAGTTGGGTTTGTAGGACTAGTTACTTTCTTAAACTTAAGAAGTATAAATATGCTGGCGAACTTCAATACCTTCTTTGTATTAGTCCAACTTGCGATTATGGTTGTCTTTATCATTCTAGTTATTCAAGGATTACATCATGGAGAAGGATATGGTGGATTCAGTCTAAAACCACTATTTAATGCAGGGATGCATTTTGGTACATTAGTAACCGGTGCAACAATTCTTTGCTTCTCATTTTTAGGATTCGACGCTGTTTCAACTTTATCAGAAGAAGCAATAAACCCTGCAAAAACAATTCCTAAAGCAATTCTTTATACAGCTCTGTGGGGAGGAGTTATCTTCACGGTTACATCATTTTTCATTCAATTATACTATCCGGACATATCTAGATTTAAGCATCCAGATGCTGCATCTCCAGAGATTGCACTCTATGTAGGTGGCAAATTATTTCAATCAATTTTCTTATGCATTACTTTTATTAACACACTTGCTTCTGCATTGGCGTCACATGCAAGTGTCTCACGTTTGTTATTTGTAATGGGGCGTGACAAAGTTTTCCCAGATAAATGGTTCGGATTTGTTCACCCAAAATGGAAAACACCAGCATTTAACGTAATTTTTGTCGGTGTGATTTCATTATCAGCAATCTTTTTCAACTTGGTAACAGCTACTTCATTAATTAACTTTGGAGCATTAATGGCATTTACTTTTGTTAATTTATCAGTCATTAACCATTTTTACATTAGAGGAAAGCATAGATCATTCAAAGGATTCTGTTCTTACCTGCTTTTGCCTTTAATTGGAGCCGCATCCGTAGCAATCCTATGGTTCAACATTGAAAAAAGCTCATTAATAATGGGAACAGTTTGGTTTGTCGTTGGATTATTATATCTAATTTACTTAACGAAGGCATTCCAAATTGCCCCTCCTAAATATGAAGAAGAGGCTGCTGTATAGTAAACTCAAAATGAAAAAAAGTCACAAGGAAATTTACTCCTTGTGACTTTTTTGTGTCTAATCTGGAATATTCTATTCGCATTTCTCTTTTCCTTGATAATGGATTTTAAGTAATTCAATTTTGAATAATGATTAATGCAAAATTGAATAATTCATGCATTCAATCATATTTTCAGTAAAGGATCAAATTAGGTTATTGAAGGAAAAAACAATAAAAAGGATCGTTCAAAAAAATAGATAAAAGTCTTGTAATTGCCTTACTAATAAGCTTTTGTCTATTTTATCACTTCACAGAGTTATGATATGAATTCAAGTTGGCACAGGAATTGCTATTAAATTTTTAAAATATAACTATGAGGTGTGTAAAATGAGCTCAAATTTAACGAAAGTAGAACAAAATGAAAAGAGTAGTGAACAGGTAGAAATAGATGATTCCCTTCAGGAGTTTAGAGAAACATTAAATGAAGCAATCGGAATAATGAACTATCCGAGTCAAGTGTTTGATTTCCTTAAAACACCAATGCGATTTTTAGAATTTAGTATTCCCGTTCAAATGGATAATGGTGAGACAAAAGTATTTCAAGGGTATCGAGCCCAACATAATGATGCATTAGGACCTACTAAAGGGGGAATCAGATTTCATCCTGATGTAACGCCAGAGGAAGTAAAAGCATTGGCTGGATGGATGAGTTTAAAGTGTAGTATTACTGATTTACCTTATGGGGGAGCAAAAGGTGGGGTTGTTTGTGACCCAAGACTATTAAGTATGAATGAGCTAGAAAAATTAAGTAGAGGTTATGTAAGAGCTGTAAGCCAAATTGTAGGACCTACTAAAGATATTCCAGCACCTGATATGTATACAAACGCACAAGTAATGGCTTGGATGCTAGATGAATATGACCATATTAGAGAGTTTGATTCACCAAGCTTTATTACTGGTAAACCTATAACTTTAGGGGGTTCAGTAGGTCGTGAGACGGCAACATCAAAAGGAGTATTTTATGCTCTCGAGTTAATTAGTGAAATACAGAAAATCGAGATTAAAAATATGAAGGTCATTATTCAAGGATTTGGAAATGTTGGTAGTTACTTAGCACAATACTTACATGAAGCTGGGGCAAAGGTTGTTGGAGTCTCAGATGTACTCGGAGCAATTTATGATCCAAAAGGTTTAGACATTCCATATCTATTAGACAATCGCGATTCATTTGGAGTTGTTTCTAATTTATTTAAAAATGCAATTTCCAATCATGAGTTATTAGAAAAAGAATGTGATGTCTTAATTCCAGCTGCAATAAGTGGTGTTATTAATAACCGTAATGCGGATAAATTGAAATGCAAGATTGTTGTAGAAGCAGCGAATGGACCGACTACTAAAGAAGCCCTAGAAATTCTTGATCAAAAAGAGATTTTAGTCGTTCCCGATATTTTAGCTAACTCAGGTGGAGTTGTTGTTTCTTATTTTGAATGGTGTCAAAATATGCAAGGTTATTATTGGACTGAGAGTACTGTAGATGAGAGATTAAAAGAAAAAATGACAGATAGCTTTTTAAAAGTTTATAAAACATCACAAAAATATAATGTAAACATGAAAATAGCAGCTTATATTGAAGGGATTCGTAAAATCGCTGAAGCTTGTCGCTTAAGAGGTTGGGTAAAATATTAAAATAAAAAGGAGAGATCTAGAATGATTGATATTATTTCTGAATCAACGGAAAGACAGCTTGTACACCATTATTGTCTATTAACGCAGAACAATCGATATGATTTATCAATTGGCTTTTCAAGCCACTTTTATGGAAAATCAATGGTTACATCAATTCAATCTAGTAAAATGGCATTATTATGTTTAGAAGATATTCATTCTGAACAATATTGGGCACCTAAATTAGGTATTGCTGAAGAGGATATTTTAGAAATTCAAAATTTCTTTAGTATGGTTTTGCCATCAAAACATATCTGTGAGTTATAATACAGGAATTATTTTTTAAGAAAACTCCCTTATTGGCGAGCTTTAAGGCTAAAAAAAGGCGAATTACTATCTTCGCTGCAAATCTATACATTCTTTAATGTGCAAAAAAAGGAGTGAGTTTTATGTATTATGGAGTCATTGTCAGTGACTACCATGGAACAGTTGAAGAGACTGCTATTCAGAAAGATTCAAGAATTTATGAATGGGAGCCGTTATTCTTTATTAAAACTACAGATGGAATTACAAAAGTTATTCATCAAGGAATAAGTGGTGAAGTTGTTTCATTGGAGGTCTCAAATGGAGACAAAATAGTTCCTGGAATGGTTCTTGCTTATGTTAAAGAAGATTTGTTTGTTACTGCTAGCGATTGAGTAAATTGTGATTAAGATTTTGAGGATCTACAAATAACAACTTTGATTCAATGAACTCGTTCTCTTTTCTAACAAATAAAGGGTGTCTCTGGTCGAATAGACTTAAGAGACTGCCCTTTCTTTTTGTTTGTGTTAAATAGATTAGTAAATTATAATTTTAGATTTTTATGATAAATTTAAAAATTCTGCTAAAATAGGAATGTATAATGGAATAGATATAAGGGGGGAAAGTAATGTTATCAATAAATGAGAAACAAATAAGACCAGTCATCACAATAGATATCGATCAATTTAAAGAAAATGATGAAATCGATTTATCCAATATAAATGAACCCTTTTTATTCTTACGTAAGCAAAACCAGATTGTTGGTTATGTTCAATTAAATAATATTACTCAAAGTAGTAATAAAAAGAGAAGTATAGCATTCTCGAAGATTATTAGTTCTTCTCAATCGATAAATAGTGTTAGTCGCTTAAGTGAGCAAATTTCATTAACTACACTATTTCAAATTATTGGTGAACCAATCTCAATTGTAAAAGAAGAGGAAGAAATGCCAATTGGTTACATACTTCGTGAAGATATATTAGCGGAGCTTTTTAAACAAGAAAATAAAAGTGTAGATTTATTAAAGAGCATTTTAACATCGATACCGATGGGAACATTTGTAGTAGATAAAAATAAAGTTATTGTAAATTGCAATGATGCTGGGTTGAAAATGATTAAATCAACATCAGAAAAAGTAATTAATACAAAAGCAGAAACTATATTCAGCGGCGAACAAGTCGATAATGTATTTGCGACAGGTAAAACAATTCTTAATCAGATTCAAATTAGTGACGATATGGGTGTTCTTGTTGATTATAGCCCAATTTTCGTTGATAACGAGGTTGAAGGAGTTGTCATTGTCGTACAAGATCTCCCAATGGTTGAAGAAATGGCCTCCGAAATAGAATATGTAAAAGATTTAAATAAAGATCTGAATGCCATTTTATCGAGTATTTATGATGAAATACTTGTAGTAAATCGCAAGGGTGAGCTAATCCGTTACAGTGAAAATATAATACCTGGATTTTGGAATGTAGATTTAAAAGAACTACTTGGAAAGAGTATTTTAGAATTCGAAAACCAAGGACTTTTTACGCCATCAGTTACAAAACTAGTTTTAGAAAAAAAGAAGAAAGTCTCAATTGTTCAAGAAACAATTAATGGACGTAAAGTACTTGCGGTAGGAAATCCAGTTTTTGATGAGAATATGGAAATTGAACGTATTATTATTGCTTCTAGGGATATTACAGAAACTTCACGACTTAAAACGGAATTAAAAGAAATGAAGAAGATTTCTGAGCAATATAAAAAGGAGCTTGAAGATATAAAGAGCAAGGATCGTTTTGTCAAAAAACTGATTTACTGTAGCCCAAAAATGGAGCAAATCATTAATCAAGCGAAAAAAATTGCTGATTTTTCTTCCACTGTGTTACTGCATGGAGAGTCTGGTGTAGGGAAGGAAGTAATTGCACAGGCTATTCATCAATTAGGAAACCGTTCTTCAAAACCGTTTTTAAAATTAAACTGCGGTGCAATACCTGAAAATCTACTGGAAAGTGAGCTTTTTGGTTATATTAAAGGAGCGTTTACAGGAGCAGATCAAAATAAGGACGGCTATTTTAAGCAAGCAGATGAAGGCGTTTTATTTTTAGATGAAATTGGTGAAATGCCATTACATTTACAAGTAAAACTGCTTAGAGTCCTTCAAGAACAAGAAGTAATTCCAGTCGGAAGTACAAAGCCAATTAAAGTAAATGTGCAAATTATTGCAGCTACAAATAAAAGATTAGAAAAAATGGTTGAAGAACGAACATTTAGGGAGGACTTGTATTATCGACTAAATGTAATACCTTTAAATATTCCACCATTAAGAGAAAGAATTGAAGATATCTCATTATTAGCTTTCCATTTTTTACAGCAATTAAATGAAAAGTATAATAAGAGTTTTCATCTTACTCCAGATGCAATTAACGTATTGGAATTTTATTCCTGGCCAGGGAATGTCAGAGAACTTCAAAACATCATAGAAAGATTAGTCGTTTCTGCTGAAGATCAAATTATTAATGCAGAGGATGTTAATCAATTCTTACCAAATAGCTATGATTTTAATAAATCTAAACCAGTTATTAATAAAGTAATTCCTCTACAAGAAGCGATTGACTATGTAGAGGAGCAACTCATTGTGCTTGCAATGAAGCAATATAAAACAACAACGAAGGCTGCGCAGGTTTTAGGCATTAGCCAGTCATCGGTTAGTCGTAAGTATCAAAAAATAATGAATGAAAAGAATATGAATAGTGACTTTATGTCATTTAAATAAAAAAACGCACTGGGTGCGTTTTTTTATGCTGTTGAAAAACTACCTTGTCAATAAATTATCAAATTTTCGTAAAAGGAGTAGAGTGATGTTGATTTCCACTACATGGTGCTCGCTTTCCATGGGGCGAGATTCTTTAGCCTCCTCGGCGAGCCTGCGGGGTCTCAGCCTTCCCGCTAATCCCATAGGAGTCGATCACCCCTCCGTTCCAATCAACTTATTCAATCAAAAAAAGTCTGCAATAAATACTAGTCAAATAGCCTTTACTTAGAGTAATCTAACTGTTGTATTTAATCAGCTTATAGATCAATTAATATCGAAAAATTATTAAACTAAAAAATAGCCCATAATATTTTTAACTTCTAAAAAAATCATTACTAGTATTATTGGAAAATGGAATTGCTCAAACACATTTACATTTAAAATCAAAATCATTAAAAGCTATTCAAAAAATGCTAATTTTATCATTATTAAATGTTCATATAAAGTCCGTTTTCCCTATTGACGACTTTATATTTTAACACTCTGAAAAAACGCACTGGGTGCGTTTTTTTATTTCTCTAAATCCCCTATATTTTCAACATGACTATCAATTACTTCAGTCATACTAACTTGATCTCTGGATAGACTAAATGCCATGAATATGATGATGAGTCCCACTGCAATGCATGTTCCTGCAAGCAACATAATATTTCCCCCTTTCATGGTGTTCTAGCCTATGCAATGAATTTTCTTAATATGTCGTTTTACAGAAATAGTTTAAAAAACGTTTAATTACTGCAGAATTTGTACGAGTTTCAAAGATTATGCAAAGTGTAATAGTGTTATGCAAAATTGAATAGTAGTCTACAGGGTATTTGAAGTTAAACCCTTATAAATTAGGAGTATTAAAGTTGGCACGGTTCTTGCAAACTATTAAATTGTTAAGAATTTAAGGAGGGTTTATATACAATGGTCGATGTTCAATTTAAAACAATTGATTTAAAGATGTTTATTAATGGCGAATGGAAAGATTCTAGCAATCATGAGAAACGCCCTGTTATTAACCCGGCAAATGGAGAAATCATTGCATATGCTCCTGAAGGAACGGTTGAAGATGCGAAAGAAGCAATTGATGTTGCTCGTAAAGCATTCAATGATGGAAGATGGTCTGATTTATCTGCTCAAGAAAGAGCAACTTATTTATTTAAAATTGCAGACAAAATAGAAGAGTACCAAGAGGAATTAACGAAACTTGAAACGTTAGATAACGGTAAACCAAATCGTGAAGCGGGCTTTGATGTTGCCGATGCAGCAGCTTGTTTTCGTTATTATGCAGGATTAATTACAAAGCCAGATGGTTTTACTTACCATGTAGCAGATCCTATGCAGGCTATGGTTGTTCGCGAACCAATTGGAGTATGTGGATTAATTGTTCCTTGGAACTATCCATTATTAATGAGTGTATGGAAAATTGCTCCAGCATTAGCGGCAGGTAATACAATCGTTTTTAAACCATCTGAGGTAACACCAGTGACACCTAAGAAATTATTTGAAATTTTTGAAGAGGTTGGTCTTCCACAAGGTGTAGCAAATATGGTTATGGGTGCTGGTCCAGTAGTTGGAAATGAAATCGCTGCCAACCCTGATGTTGATATGGTTTCATTCACAGGTGGAACAAAAACGGGCAAACATATCATGAAAACAGCGGCAGATACAATGAAAAAAGTATCTCTAGAGCTTGGTGGAAAATCTCCGAATATTATTTTTGCAGATGCAGATTTTGAAACGGCCGTCGATTATGCTCTATTTGGGATTTTTGCAGGTTCAGGTCAAGTTTGTTCGGCTGGATCAAGAATTTTAGTCGAAGAATCAATTTATGATCGCTTCGTAGAGCGATTTGTAGAGCGAGCTGGGAAAATTAAAGTAGGTCCTGGTAATATAGCTGAAACAGAAATGGGGCCACTAGTTAGTAAAGAGCATTTAGAAAAAGTTTTAAGCTATATACAAATAGGTAAAGAAGAAGGTGCAAGGCTTGCTTGCGGTGGAAATCGAATCGAAAGAAATGGCTTAGAAAAAGGTTATTTTGTTGAACCAACTGTTTTTGCAGATGTTGAACAAAATATGCGCATTGTCCAAGAAGAAATTTTTGGTCCAGTCGTATGTATTCAAAAGTTTAAATCTGAAGAAGAAGCAATAAAACTTGCAAATGGCACTGTATATGGTTTAGCGGGTGCTGTCTTTAGTAAAGATGGAGCGAAAGCTTTAAGGGTAATTAAAAAGCTACGTTCAGGCATTACTTGGATTAACTCATACCACCCAACATACAATGAAGCTCCTTGGGGCGGCTACAAACAAAGCGGTGTAGGACGTAGCTTAGGTACATTTGGGCTAGAAGAATTCCAAGAAATTAAACAAATTAACATTAATTTACAAGTTGAACCCATTGGATGGTTTGCAGAATAATTTTAGGCAGTTTTAAGAAGAGACAGATAGGTAAGAAAAAAATAGATAAAATGACTATAGGAGTGAACAAAATGAGTATCAACTTAAAAAACGAATTAAAAAGTGAAGAAAAAAATGTAACCGAGTACATTAATAAGGTTTTAAGTTTAATAGAAAAAGAGACTGTTACAGAAGAAGACGCTGCATGGATTACTAAGGAAACAGTTGATGGTTTTAGAGAGCATGTAAACCCAGGTTTCCTTGCTTACCGTAAAACTGTTACAGAAGGCGGTCAATTTGCATCTGTTGAATGGTCTGATAGCGGCTCATGCTTTAAAGACGTAAATGGTAAAGAGTATATTGACTGTCTAGGCGGATTTGGAATTTATAATGTTGGACACCGTCATCCAAAAGTTATCAAAGCAGTTACAGATCAGTTAAAAAGACAGGCACTTCATAGCCAAGATTTATTAGATCCATTACGTGCAATGCTTGCTAAAATTTTAGCAGATATTACACCTGGTGATTTAAAATTCTCATTCTTTACAAATAGTGGTACTGAAAGTGTAGAAGCAGCATTAAAGCTTGCAAAAATGTATAGTGAGCGCAGTACATTTATCTCAACTACACGTGCATTCCACGGAAAAAGCTTAGGTTCTTTATCTGGTACTGCAAAAGGCATGTTCCGTAAACCGTTTTTACCGTTAATTCCTGGATTCCGTCATGTTCCATTTGGTGACATTGATATGATGAGAAAAACATTTGAAACTTGCTCTTTAGTAGGTGAAGATGTTGCAGCAGTTATACTTGAGCCAATACAAGGTGAAGGTGGAATTATTCTTCCTCCTCCAAACTACTTAAAAGAAGTTCGTGAACTATGTGATGAGTATGGAGCTCTACTAATTTTTGACGAAGTTCAAACAGGTATGGGACGTACTGGAAAAATGTTTGCTGCTGATTTATATGAAGTAGTTCCGGACATTATTTGTCTTGCTAAAGCATTCGGCGGCGGAGTTATGCCAGCTGGAGCAGTAGTTGCAAAAGAAGAAGTATTCAAAAGCTGGTTCCCAAATCCATTTATGCATACAACAACATTTGGTGGAAATCCATTAGCATGTGCAGCAGCTATTGCTACAATCAGCGTGCTTCTTGAAGAAAAATTACCTGAAAGAGCAGAAGTAGTTGGGGCTTACTTCTTAGATCAATTAAAAGAAGCAGCAAAAGGACATGAAGACAAAGTTTTAGAAATTCGTGGTCAAGGTTTAATGATTGGAATCGAGTTCCATCAAGATGAAATTGGCTATGAAGTTTCTAAAGGAATGTTTGATAAAGGGATCCTAGTTGCTGGTACATTAATTAACTCAAAAACAATTCGTATCGAGCCTTCTTTAAAAATTAGCTATGAAGAAGTTGATACTGTAGTAAGTGCATTTAAAGAAATTTTATCTACTATTGAAGTTTAGTCTTTACTGCATGTCATGACCGATAATCATGACATGCTTTCATTACATTCAAAAATCATTATAGATAGGATGGTGCAATTATGGCAGATCGAAAATTCGTTAAAATCCAAACTTCAATTCCAGGACCAAAATCACAAGAGTTGGTTGCAAGAAGAAATAAAGTGGTTCCAAAAGGAATTAGTAATAATAGTACAGCATTTGTAAAAAAAGCAAAGGGTGCATTAGTTGAGGATATTGATGGTAATACGTTTATTGACTTTGCAGGTGCAATTGGAACAATAAATGTGGGCCATTCCCATCCTAGAGTAGTAAGGGCGCTTCAAGCTCAGACTGGCGATTATATTCACACAGGCTTTAATGTCATGATGTATGAATCTTATATTCAGCTTGCAGAAAGATTAGCTGAACTTTCACCTGGAAGTTTTGAAAAACAAGTAGCATTTTTTAATAGTGGCGCAGAAGCTGTTGAAAATGCAGTGAAAATTGCAAGAAAGTATACAAAGCGTCAAGGAATCATTTCCTTTACTAGAGGATTCCATGGTCGAACATTAATGACAATGACGATGACAAGTAAAGTTAAGCCATACAAATATGGATTTGGACCATTTGCTCCTGAAGTATATAAAGCACCATACCCATATGTTTACCGTCGTCCAGATCAAATGGATGAAAAAGAATATAGTAAATTTATCATTGAACAATTTGAACAGTTTTTGATTGCAGAGGTTGCACCAGAAACGATTGCTGCAGTCGTAATGGAACCAATTCAAGGTGAAGGTGGCTTTATTGTTCCTGATCTTGACTTTGTAAAAAGGGTTAGAGAAATCTGTACGCAATATGGCATATTATTTGTAGCAGATGAGATTCAAACTGGTTTTGCTAGAACAGGTAAATATTTTGCAATTGAGCACTTTGGAGTTGAGCCTGATTTAATTACCATTTCAAAATCAATGGGTGCAGGAGTACCTATTAGTGGCGTTATTGGTAGAAAAGAAATTATGGAAGCATCTGATGCCGGAGAAATAGGCGGAACATACTCTGGAAGTCCACTTGGATGTCGTGCAGCATTAGCAGTACTCGATATCATTGAGGAAGAAGGTTTAAATGAGCGAGCTGTTGTAATTGGCGAAAAAGTTAATGAGAAAATGCATGGGTGGGCTAAACAGTTTGAACAAATAGGTGATATTCGCGGAATTGGCGCAATGTGTGCAATGGAGATTGTAACAAATAAGAAAGATAAAACACCAGATAAAGTGACAGTTGGAAAGATTGTAAAAGAAGCTAACAATAGAGGGTTAATGTTGTTAAGCGCAGGTATCTTTGGCAATGTTATTCGTTTGTTAATGCCACTAACGATTACAGATGAACAGCTTGAAGAAGGACTAGATATTTTAAGGGAGTCAATTGAAGCTGTACTACTACCAGAATTACAATTGGAGGTAAACTCATGAGCCAAATTAAAGAGAAATATGAAGTCTACCCAATGTATATAGATGGTACATGGGTTGGGAACGATCATGAATATTATACGAAGGTTACAAATCCTGCAACTGGTGCAGTTGTAGGGGCAATTCCAACGGGTGGTACATATGAAGCTAAATTAGCTGTTGATGCTGCTCATAAAGCATTTAAAACTTGGTCAAAAAAGACAGCAGAAGAAAGATATCATTTACTAATGAACTGGTATCGTCTTATTGACGAAAAGAAAGAAGAAATTGCTAAATTAATGACAATTGAGCAAGGTAAACCATTAAAAGAAGCGTTAGGTGAAACTGTTTATGCAAATGGTTTTATTTCTTGGTATGCAGAAGAAGGCAAACGTGTATATGGAGAAACAATTCCTGCATCACAACCTAATAAACGAATTCTAATTAGGAAAGAACCTGTAGGAGTTGTAGCAGCAATTACTCCTTGGAATTTCCCGGCAGCTATGATTACAAGAAAAGTTGCTCCTGCACTTGCAGCTGGTTGTACAACAGTTATTAAACCAGCTACTCAAACACCCTTAACAGCGTTAAAGCTTGCGGAGCTTGCTCATGAAGCGGGAATCCCAAAAGGTGTAATTAATGTTGTTACTGGTAAGTCTGCTGAAATTGGTGATGTATGGTTAAAAGATCCAAGGGTAACAAAGATTACATTCACTGGCTCTACTGAAGTTGGCAAAACGCTAATGGTAGGAGCAGCAGAGAATGTCAAAAAGGTTTCACTAGAGCTTGGTGGAAATGCACCATTTATTGTCATGGATGATGCTAATTTATCAAAAGCAGCGGTTGGTTTAGTGCAGTCAAAATTCCGTAATGCAGGTCAAACTTGCATTTGTACAAATCGTATTTATGTACAGGAAAGTGTAGCAGAAGAATTTACAGCGTTATTTACAAAAGAGCTAGAAAAATTAAAAGTGGGTAACGGCTTAGAAGAGGGAATTGATGTTGGTCCACTAATTGATCATGCAGCTTTAGAAAAGGTAAAAACGCTAGTTGAAGACGCTACTAATAATGGTGGGAAAATCGTATATAGTGGAAATAAACCTTCAGAGGAAAATGGATATTATTATGCACCAACGATTTTAACGGGTATTACGGATGAAATGGCATGTATGAAGGAAGAAATATTTGGTCCACTTGCACCAATTACTACGTTTAAAACCGAAGAAGAAGTAATTGAAAGAGCAAATAATTCAAATTACGGTCTTGCTGCATATGTTTATACGGAAAACTTAAGTCGTTCTTTCCGTATTACAGAAGCACTTGAGTACGGAATTATTGGACTAAACGATGGCACACCTTCTGCTGTACAAGTTCCATTTGGCGGTTATAAAGAGAGCGGTCTTGGAAGAGAAGGCGGTCATTTTGGAATTGAAGAATTTTTAGAAGTTAAATATATTTCAATTGGGTTAGACATTTAATAAATCTACTGTTAATACAAAGCGCAGTTGTAAGCCAGTTAAACATTCAATTCAACTATTGTGATTGATCGTTTTACTGGCTTATTAACTAGATTAATAGAGGTGGAAAAATTGCCGGGTGCATTACATGGAATAAAAATCATTGATTTAACAAGAGTACTAGCCGGACCCTTTTGTACGATGATCCTTGGGGATTTAGGAGCAGAGATTATAAAAGTAGAAAGTATAAATAATGGCGATGAAACAAGGGGATGGGGGCCACCTTTCGTTGAAGGTGAAAGCGCTTATTATTTATGTGCGAACCGCAATAAAAAAGGCATAACACTAAACTTAAAAAGTGAGCAAGGTAAAGAAATTTTAAAAAAGCTAGTTTCAGAGGCTGATGTAGTTGTTCAAAATTTCAAACCTGGAACAATGACAAAACTAGGTTTTGGGTATGAGGACTTGACGAAAATAAAGGAAGATATAATACTAGCGTCCATTAGTGGATTTGGTAGTGAAGGACCGAATTCAAGTTTACCAGGATATGATTATATCATCCAAGCGATGTCTGGATTAATGAGCATTACTGGTGAGAAAGAGGCAGAGCCAACAAAAGTAGGTGTAGCCATTTCCGATGTTTTAACTGGTCTATTTACATGTATTGGGATTCTTGCTTCACTTCAAAATCGAGATCGTACAGGAGAAGGCCAGGAAATCGATATTTCATTGTTTGACTCTCAGCTAGCTGCTTTAGTAAATGTAGCTAGTAATTATTTATGTAGTGGAATTGTTCCTGAACGAATGGGGAATCAACACCCAAATATCGTTCCATATCAAGTCTTTACTGCAAGTGACGGTGAATTAGTCGTAGCGGTAGGTAATGACGAACAATTTAAAAGGTTTACTTTACTAATTGATGAACCAATTTTATTGGATGAAAAATTTAAGACAAATACTAGCCGTTTACAGCATAGAAAACAAATAGAGCAATTAATTCAAAATAAGTTGAAGTTGAAAAGTAAAAAAGAGTGGAAACAATTATTAGATCAAATAGGGATTCCAAATGGCCCAATAAATAATGTGAGTGAAGCTCTACAGTCTGAACAAGCTAAATCGAGAGAAATGGTGTTGGATGTAACCCATCCTTTTATAAAGGATCTAAAATTAGTCGGATCACCGTTAAAATTATCAAAAACACCAATTGAAGTATTAAGACACCCGCCCCTACATGGCGAGCATACAGAAGAAATAGTAAGTAAACTAGGATATTCCCAAATTGAAATAGAAGAAATGAAACGTAATCAAACAATTTAAGGAGGAAATAAAAATGGATTTTTCATTATCAGAGGAACAAATTAGTGTAAGGAAAGTAGTCAGGTCATTTGTAGACAGAGAAATTATCCCTTTTATCAAAGAATGGGATGAAAAAGGACATTTTGAAGCTAATATTCTAAAACGACTTGCAGATTTACAATTAATGGGTGTATGTATTCCAGAACAATACGGCGGAGTAGGAATGGATTATAACACATTAGCGATTGTATGTGAGGAATTAGAACGTGGAGATACTGCTTTCCGTACTGCTGTTTCAGTACATACTGGTTTAAATAGTATGACATTACTTCAATGGGGTACTGAAGAACAAAAGAAAAAATATCTTGTTCCTCAAGCGCAAGGAAAAAAAATTGGTGCGTTTGGATTAACAGAGCCAAATGCAGGATCAGATGTAGTAGCAATGGCAACAACAGCTGTAAAAGATGGAGATAGTTACATCTTAAACGGATCAAAAACATGGATTTCTTTATGTGATGTAGCTGATCATTTCTTAATTTTTGCGAAAACAAATCATGACTTAAAGCACCATGGAATTTCTTGCTTTATCGTAGAACGAACTTTTGAAGGCGTTTCCACAAAAGCGATCAAAGGAAAAATGGGAATTAGAGCAGGGAATACTGGTGAAGTATTTTTAGATGATGTAAGAATCCCAGCTGAAAACTTACTAGGTTTCGAAGGCGAAGGGTTTAAAATTGCTATGTCTGCGCTTGATAATGGACGATTCACAGTTGCAGCTGGTGCTTGCGGATTAATCCAGGCATCACTTGAAGCAAGCGTAAAATACTGTAATGAGAGAAAAACATTTGGAAAAGAAATTGGTAAACATCAATTAGTACAACAAATGATCGCAAAAATGTCATCAAACCTTGAAATCTCACGTCTATTAGTTTATAAGGCTGGTTGGTTAAAAAATAATGGAAAACGTAACACTAGAGAAACGTCTCTAGCAAAATGGATCTCTTGTAATGCCGCAAATGAAGCAGCAAACGATGCAGTTCAAATTCACGGTGCATACGGATTCTCAAACGAATTCCCAGTGGAACGCTATTTAAGAAACTCAAAAGCACCTGTTATTTACGAAGGAACAAGAGAAATTCACACAATTATGCAAGCTGAATATGACCTTGGATATAGAGAAGATAAAGTGTTAAGAAAAATGCTTCCAGCTTGGCCATTTGAAGAAGTTACGGTTGAAGCGGTGAAGTCATAAAATTAAATTCTAGTAAAAAGACTGTCCGTTAAAGACAGTCTTATTCAGAGTGTTGAAATATAAAGTCGTCAATAGGGAAAACGGACTTTAAATGTACATTTAATAATCATAAAATTAGCATTTTTTGAATGTTTAGTTTAATAATTGTTCGATATTAATTGATCTACAAGCTGATTAATATACAACAGTTAGATTACTCTAAGTAAAGGCTATTTGACTTTTATTTATTGCAGACTTTTTTTGATTGAATAAGTTGATTGAAACGGAGGGGTGATCGACTCCTATGGGATTAGCGGGAAGGCTGAGACCCCGCAGGCTTGCCGAGGAGGCTCAGGTCTCGCCCCATGGAAAGCGAGCACTCTGTAGTGGAAATCAACATCACTCTACTCCTTTTACGAAAATTTGATAATTAATTGACCAGGTAGTTTTTCAACAGCATGTAATAAGACTGTCCGTTAAAGACAGTCTTATTTAAGTTATTTAATATTAGTACGTAACGTATTTTGTATCTTTTGTAAAACATCTTCAACGTGATCTAGTTCTAAAATGATTTTATCGTATTTGTGGTTAGTTAACGTTAATACTAAATTTCCCTTATTAGTACTAGTAGCAAGAAAATAGTTCACACCGTCTTTTTTGAAATGGCCATATTTAGATGCTCCTAAGTGTGTACCGTATATTTTCCAAAGAAATTCATGTATATCCTCAATCGAAACATCACTGATATCGCTATAGGGAACTACTATGGTATGTTTTAATCCTAATATTGTTTCAAGACTAGAAAGTGTAATGATTAATTTATCTTCTTCAAATAAAATTGTTTTCATAAAAATCCCTCCTTACTTCTTATACGACCAGGGACTGCATATCGTTCATTTATTTTAATTTTATTAGTAATACAAAGGTATATTTTTACTGAAAACCACTTAATTTAAAACTAAACAAACGTTTAATTAAATAAATAATGCAACGATATTATTTATATTGACTGGAATAAGTAGGATTAGTATTAGTATAAATCGAAAAAAAATGATGAAAGATAAGATAATTTTTTTCATAGTTAATAAATACTGGGGAATGATATCTAGATAAAAGAATTTTTTATTCTCAACGGGGTACATGAAATGGATCAACAAGTACAAACTTATTTTGAAAACCTTGAATCTAAAGACAAGAATTTGCAATTCGAAGCCTTTAACTACATTATTTCCGTTACAAAAGAGAAAGTGGATTGGTCATATGAAGTATGGGATCGATTAAAATCAGATCTAACTCATAAAGGAAATCACAAGCGGTCAAGAGCGGCACAATTTCTCTCAAATTTAGCAATTAGTGATCCAGAAAAAAGAATGCTAAATGATTTTCCCGAAATTTGGCAAGTTACATATGATCCAAAATTTGTTACTGCAAGACATACATTACAATCAATATGGAGAGTAGGATTAGCTGGTCCTGAACAAAGAGCAATTGTCCTTGATCATCTAGAAAATCGTTATTTAAATTGCAAAGAAGAGAAGAACTATACATTGATTCGTTACGATATCATTCAATGTATGAGAAACCTTTATGATGCATTTAAGAATGAAGAGATTAAACAAAAGGCTTTAGAGTTAATTGAAACTGAAGAGGATCCAAAATATCGAAAAAAATATATGACGGTGTGGAAATGAGATAGTGGAAATCAACATCACTCTACTTCTTTTACGAAAATTTGATAATGAATTGACAAGGTAGTTTTTCAACAGCATGTAAAAACGAATTCACATGGAATTCGTTTTTTTTTTGTTATTAGCCAAGTGGAAATTTGCTAAGATTAGTTCATCATCTGTTTAATTAAATCACGATTTCGTTGTTTAAATACCTCATTGTGAGAAGAAACCATTGCAGAACCACTAGCATCTGGTTGAATATATTGCTTCGCTTTATTAACGGCATTAGCGGCATCTTGAAATGCACCAGCAATTAATTGTAACTTTCCTTCATGCATTAAAATATCTCCAGCTGCGTAAATCCCTTCAATTGAAGTTTCACTCGTTGTATTCCCTTTAATATAGAAATCCTGAATCATTTCTACTTTTATTTCACTGTTATTTAATAATGAAGTATCTTGTTCATAACCGTGGTTTATGATTACTTCATCAATTGCCAAATGAGATATTTCACCAGTTTCGTTATTTGTTAGTTCAACTTTTTCTATTTCTTCATGATTTTGACAAGCAATTAATTTCGTAATTGATGTGTTGAAAAGACAATCTACTGAACTATTCATTAATTGAGAGACTTGTGCTTCATGACCTTTTAGAGCATCTTTTCGGTAAGTTAAATAAACTTTCTTAGCTACCGGCTCTAATTCATTAGCCCAATCAATCGCAGAGTTACCACCACCGGAAACGATTACAGTTTTGTCTTTAAAATGTTTAAGTGATTTTACTGTATAGTTTAAATTTGAAACTTCAAATCTTTCTGCACCATCTATTTTAAGCTTCGTTGGGTTTAATATTCCACTACCAACTGCAACAATAATTGTTTTAGAATAATGCTTTTGACCTGAAGAAGTATGTAAAATAAAAATGCCATTATCATCACGATTGATCGTGTCGACTTTTTCATTTAATACAACTGTAGGATCAAAAGTTAAACCTTGCTGAACGATTTGGCCGATGAATTTCTCACCATGAATTGGTGGCTGTCCTCCAACATCCCAAATCATCTTCTCAGGATAACAATGAACTTTCCCACCTAATTCAGATTGAAATTCTATTATTTTTGTTTTCATTTCTCTTAAACCACTATAAAAAGTAGAGTATAGTCCAGCAGGACCTCCTCCGATTACTGTTACATCATAAAGATCGTTCATGTTCATTATGTTCTCACTCCAGAATATTCTGTCATTGATTATCATTCTCAATAAAATATAAACCATTTTTGACAATTATTCAATGATTTCACTAAAAACTAATGTTGACAATATTAGTAAATAGACGGGTTAATTGTATTAATTCCGTTTACTTTATATAAAGCAAATACATTAAACCTTCTGAATTTAAATAAGCCTGTTGCAATCGGGGTAGGGGTCTCCTTAGAAAAAGAAAGAATTGTTTTTATGTTAGCAGCATTTGCTGTTTCAGTAACAGGAGGAATTCCGTTTATCGCATTAAGGGCACCACATATTGCTAAGAGTTTAGTTGGCACTAGAAATCAATTATTTATACCAATCGCAATTCTAATTGGTGGATTATTATTAGTTGCCGACACAATCGGAACAAATTTAATCGATCCAGAAGGAATAACAGCAGGATTTATAGTAGCGCTAATCGGTAGACCTTACTTTGTATATTTAATCCTAAAAAAGGCTTAATTTATAGAAAAAAGACATTGTGAACAATACAAATCGTTCAAACAATGTCTTTTTTATTTTTAAACAGTTAATTCTTCATTGAAGTATTTAATTTGTCCGTCTTTTAAAGATTGAATACGAGCAAGAGATTCAACTCGGTAACCACGATCACGCAGAATCTTTCCACCATCTTGGAATGATTTTTCAATTACGATTCCAAATCCAACTGTTTCTGCCTTCGCTTGTTCCAAGATTGAAAGTAATCCAAGAGCCGCCTGTCCGTTTGCTAAGAAGTCGTCTATTATTAAAACTTTATCGCCTTCGTCTAACCATTTATGAGAAACTGAAATTTCATTTTCTTCTTTTTTTGTAAATGAATATACTTTGGCAGTATAAACATCTTGCTGCATTGTGATTGACTTTTTCTTACGTGCAAAAACTAGAGGGACATTTAAAGCAAGTGCTGTCATTAGCCCAGGTCCGATACCTGAAGATTCTATAGTAACTACCTTTGTTATTTTTTCTTCAGAAAATAATCGCGCAAATTCTTCCCCAATTTCTTTCATTAAAACAGGATCCATTTGATGATTTAAGAAAGCATCCACTTTTAATACATCATTTGCTAAAACGATTCCTTCTTGTTCAATTTTTTTAAGTAATAATTCCATAATGATCCCCCTTAATCTAAAAAAAACTCAAAACATGTACTTCACTGTATAAAATGAGTGAAGTAACACATTTTGAGTCTTTGATTCACTAGAGCTAAATGTCAGATGTGTTACCACTCATAGTCGGTAAATTTACGGTTAACCGGTAGAAACTTGTGAGCCATATCCTCACTATTATACGAGTGAAATTTATAATTTTAATGAAACTATAACATGTTAATAGATCCTGGTCTAGCAATTAATAGGTGTAAATTATTAGTATTATTGGATACTACTTAATACAGTTTACAAATAAACTTAGTGAATTCCTTTATTAAATCCTGGTCATAAACAGTACCACTTTGTTTTTGAATTTTTTTTAAGGCTATTTCAATTGAACATTTTTTTCTATAAGAACGATCATGGGTTAGTGCATCAAAACTATCAATTATTCTAATTACTTTCGAATTAAAGTCAATTTCGTTACTATATAAACCTTCATAGCCAGTCCCATCAATATTTTCGTGATGATAACGTACAGCATTTAAAATATCTTTATGATATGATAAATTTTTTAATAAATCATACCCATAAATTGTGTGATTCTTCATTAGATTCCACTCGAAATCAGTAAGAGGACCTTTTTTTGTAACGATTGAATTTGGTATTTTAAGCTTTCCAATATCATGAACATAACCAATAAAATGTAATTGATTTGATTTATGCAAAGAGAAATCTAAATATCTACTGAATTTATAAGACATTTCACCTACACGCATCCCGTGTAAAAAAGTATCATGATCAAGTTGACTTAATCGTTCAACTAACTCATTTGTGACTAATGTTGACCTTTCTTTTATCATAAAATCACCTTAGAATGATTATTTAATTTATTTTAATAAATGGGAGATATGATTAATATCGCGCTGTGATAGAGTAGAACTAATTACCGCAATTGGAACAATGTCGATATCAATTTGAAAATCAGCAATGATAAAGTCCAAACGTAATTGACTAATTGTTTCAGGTCTCAATTCGCCATTTTGGAGTTCAACAAATTGTATTTTATCTCCGAATTCTTTTATTAGTTTAGTTGTTATATACTGTCTTACACCATAACCTTCACTACTTAACAGTAGCACCCTTTTTTTGACTAATGATAATTTAATGATGATTGCTTGAATATTTAATGTGATTTTAGCAATTACTTCATTATTTACTTCTGGGTATGAAAAGAAATTACACCAATTACGAAATACCGTTTTTACTTTATTAAATAAATCCGGATAACGCTTTTTAACGTATTCGGAAATGAGACAAGATCGATCAATTCTACCGTTTAAAAAAAGAACTAGGGAAAAGGCTTTAAATTGTTTTTGAAGAGTGAGAATAAACTCATTATGATCATGTAATTTTATACTAAGCTTTTTTTCGAGCATCGTAACGAGCTCGTGTAATTCTATATATTTTTTTTCTGATTTATTATGGTAGCTATTTATAATTTCATCTTGAGGTTCATTATCGCTAGAAAAATAAGGGGATGCAGATATCATTATAGAAAGTGCGTTTAGTTCATTTAATGGAATTGATACTTTATAAATGTTTTCTAGCTGTATACATATATCAGTTGCAACTGAAAAAAACTTTGAATCCTTAATATTGTTAGAAGGATTTAAATCCAATTGTATATCTCGATCGATTCTTTGAAGCATCGTACCAACATAATAAATATATTTATATATAGTAGGTGGAAATAAAAGTAAATTATTTTTTTCAGCCGACTTCGTAACTACTTTTTTTATAATAGAATACGATAGAGAATCATATGGCCATTTATTTGTATGGGAATATAGACCATACAATACATCACAGCATAAGATTCTTTTTTGAAACTCATTACCTACAATTTCAAGTGGTGCACGCTTTAAACTTAAATTATAAGACTTCAATAAGGTGTCAACTCGTTCGAGAATTTTATAAACAGTATTGTGATGCGTATATAAGACTTTTCCTAAATCACTAATGTGTTCAATCTCTTTTATTAGAATAAACATGATTACCTGAAGCGATAAAGAGTTCTTAACAAAAAGTGAACGAACTTGATCAAGCGAGGAATTAATTGGATTATTTATATAAATACCTTTTCCTTTTATCGTTTCAATATGCCATCCTTCCGGGAATGTTGAATTGATAATTTGTATGTCAGTTCGAATTGTTTTCTCAGTACAATTTAAATTTTTAGCAAGCTCCTCCGTTTTGAACCATTTTTCTTGACTACTTAAAATATCGATTAAGTGTAATCTTCTTAAACTCGCCTTATCCATCTCATCTCCTACTTTGATCTAAAATAATATTTTTACTAACATAAACTGATTATTTTTGTGATAACAATCACAAAAAGTGATGTTAAGATATTGTTTTCAAAATTATTTTAAACTTAGATCATGAATAAGGATATGACTATTTTTACCGTTAAAAACGGTAATAAATATATTTTACTCGACAATCTACTTTAATTAACGAAGGGCATGCATCATTTAATGAAACTTTATATATTAGCTGTTTTTACCTATCAAAACGGTAAAAAAGAGTATTTGAAACTTTAATAAGCGAAGCTATAATTTATTTTGAAAAGGAACTCGTTTAATTTGTATACGGATGTGATCATGAGTGTTGCTCTAAATGGAGAAATGAGGAGGGAAATGATGGGTATAGTGTTACTTTTTTTTATCCTAGGAAAACTTTTGCTAGTTCAGTCTATGTTACATAGCCGAATTACTTTGTTAGGATTATTATTTAGTATTTTTATTGTTGTTTTGCTATATATACTTCCAATCTTTTTAGAATTCAATAAAAGAGAACGATCTATTGGTTATAGTTTTACTTCATTAGTGGTTGGAACTATATTTTTAATCTGTACTGTTTATGAAAGATATGCTGTTTTTGTATTTTCTACTCTTGATCAAACAGAAGAAATCTCCAATACAATATTCTCGTTTTTTATGATAGGGGACTTACTATTCATTTTTGATTCTCTACTATTACTATATCTCGTACTATTCAAAGTACTTAAAATAAAGGCAACGAAATTAGTTTTTGGAAAAGAAATCAGGAGAAATAAAAGAGCAATTAAAAAAAATGGATATTCATATTCACCCCTTAATAACTTTAAACTTAATGAAGATTAAGTATTAACTGATTTTAATGATGAAAGAGTAGAATAAATGAAAGATATACGAAAAACAACCTTGTCAATTAAGTTATCAAATTTTCGTAAAAGGAGCAGAGTGATGTTGATTTCCACTACAGGATGCTCGCTTTCCATGGGGCGAGACCTGAGCCTCCTCGGCAAGCCTGCGGAGTCTCAGCCTTCCCGCTTATCCCATAGGAGTCGAGCATCCTTCCGTTCCAATCAACTTATTCAAACAAAAAAAGTCTGCAATAAATACTAGTCAAATAGCCTTTACTTTGAGTAACCTAACTGTTTTATATTAATCAGCTTGTAGCTCAATTAAATATCGAACATTAATTAAACTAAACAATTGAATTTGTTTTCTAAAAAAAGCTCATAATATTTTTAACTTCAAAAAAATCATTTCTAGTGTTATTGAAATAATGAAATTGCTCAAACATATTAAAAAATGCTAATTTTATCATTATCTAATGTTCAATTAAAGTCCGTTTTCCCTATTGACGATTTTATATTTCAACACTCTGAAAAACCTCACTTTTTATGTGAGGTTTTTTTGCACTTAGAATCAGCTCATAAATTGGGCAAGTGAATCGGTAACAATGCCCAAGTCCTCAACATATTTTGTTGTTGAGAGTCTGCGTTTTAGTAGATTCAAATTAGGAATCGTATTTATTTTATTTAAGTACGTTATGTTTTTAATCGCTTTCAAATTTTATGTCGGAGGTTATAAAAATGTATGATTTTCAAAGAGAGCTTCAACAATTAAACGTTGATCAGTTTCAATCTAGTCAAGTAGTTCCGTGGGATTATAATCAGTATCAAAATGTAGATGCTCGAGTTTGCTTTGCATGCTTTTTCCCTATTTTTAGTTGTTTTGGTTGTGGAGGCTGTGGAGGCTGTGGAGGTTGCGGAGGCTGTTTCCGATGTGGAGGCTGCGGTCGCTGTCACCGTTAAATGTAATGTTTCATAAAAACTATTTGTCTAGATAGACAATCAGTCCCTACTAATCTTAGTAGGGGCTATTTATAGATTTTTATTAGTTTTTGGCAACGGCTATCAAGTTAGGTTATGACATAAGGAGTACATAATATACATAGGATTATGAAGAAAGTATTTATGTAATTCAATGTACAACTCACTGTATCGAAGGGGTTGAAAAGGATGTCAAAATTGAATCCATCTGCACGTCTAAAGATTAATCGAGATACTTTTTTTGTACCTGATTCGAACGGAGGTGTTTATTTTAGGAATAACTTAAGTTCATTTCGAATGGAAGGTGCATCTGTTTACCAGTGGATTGAAAAGTTAGTTCCGATGTTTAACGGTGAACACTCATTAGAAATTTTAACAAACGGTTTGCCTGACCAATACCGAGAAAGAGTATATGAAATAGGAGAGATCTTATATAAAAATGGCTTTGCACGGGATGTAAGTAAGGATCATCCACATCAATTATCTAAAGATATTTTAACTAAGTATGCAAGTCAAATTGAGTTTTTAAATTGTTTTGGAGAGTCTGGCGCATATCGTTTTCAAACCTATCGTCAATCCAGGATATTGGCAATTGGTTCTGGAGCAATTGTCACTTCGCTAGTATCAGCATTATTAGAGTCGGGGTTAGCAAAATTTCATCTTTTAATAACGAATAATGAGAATACTGATAAAAAACGAATAAAAGAAATGATAGACATCGCACAAAGGACAGATCATGAAGTCGAAGTTGAATTAATTAAGAGAAAGAAGCTTTCATTACAAGAGATTGTTTCTACTTTTGACTCGATTTTATACGTATCAGAAGATGATCGTGTTTATGAGCTGAAAATGCTCAATGAAATCTGCAAAAGAGAGAAAAAGAGATTTATCCCAGCAATTTCTTCGCAAAAGATCTGTATGGCCGGACCACTAGTGACTTTAAATTCTGAAGCTTGTTTTGAGTCGGCGTGGAGAAGTGTGCATCAAAACATACTCTGTGAAGAAGGAACCAACCAAATAGTGTCTTCGATTACATCAGCAATGTTGGCAAATATAATGGTGTTCGAGTTATTTAAGGATATTACAAAGTCACGCGAAACAGAAAAGAATAATCAGGTTTATATTATTAACCAAGAGACGCTAGAGGGCAGTTGGCACTCATTCTCTCCTCATCCACTAGTGACTGGAAAAGCGAAAGCTAAAATAGTTCATAATTTTGATGAGAAATTAGAGCAAAATAAACCTAGAGGAGATCTAAGTAAGTTATTAACTTACTTAGGGCAGTTCAATTCGCAAGAAACTGGATTATTTCACGTTTGGGATGAGGGCGAATTAAATCAACTACCATTGGCTCAATGCCGGATACAAGTAGTAGATCCTCTTACAGAAGGTCCAGTAAAACTATTAACGAGTACGATTTGTACTGAATTAACTCATGAAGAAGCACGAAGAGAGGCGGGACTTACTGGGGTAGAAATGTATGTATCTCAAATAGCCAGTCAACTTATTATGAATTCTGAGTCTGATGTTGTAGAGTGTATTGAACCTGGAGAATATATCGCAATTGCTACTGGTCAAACTTTTTCAGAAAGTATTTGTAGAGCACTACAAAAATACTTGTCTGAAGAGCTTAATAAACAATCAGCTGATCATAAAAATCATATTCAAGAAATTAAAGCGATAAAAATTGAAGATGATTGTGCTCAATTTTATTTACAAACATTAAATACAATACAAGAATCTCCAAAAATAGCATTAGGAACAGAGATTTGTGGATTTCCAGTAGTCTGGATTGGTACAGAAATAGGCTGGTATAGAAGTGTTGGTTTAAATAGATCATTGGCCTTACAGGATGCACTAAAACAAGTACTTAAGGAATCGCAAAATAAAACTCCACTACTTTCATCAAAAGCAATCCAGAGTTCATCAGTGTTAGTGGAAGAACAGCAAGTGCCTGAAATGATTATCCCTAAATCTAATCGTGGTGTACATTCTGAATTATTAGTCACGGCGATCGATATCTTAAAACAAAATAATCTGGAATTACTAACATTGGAGTTTATGCTTGAATCGATTAATGTAGATGAACTCGCGGGAGTTTATGGTGTCTTGTTAAGAGAGGTGAGCTCGATTTGAATTCAACGGTTACCATTTTTGGAGAGGGATTATTAAGTAAGTACACATCCGAAATTCTTTTAAATAAATATAAAATAGTTAAACAGAAAGAATTAGAGTCTTCGGTTAACGCAGATACTAGTTTAATACTTATTTTGGATGATGCATGGAACCCTAAAATTTATGAAAACGCAGATGAAATTTTAAGGATAGGAACTGTTCCATGGCTTCGTGCCTGTGTATCATTTGGGGAAGGTGTAATCGGACCTTTAGTACATCCAGGGCAAAAAGGATGTATAAAGTGTGCCGATTTTAGACGTTTAATGGCTGGTAGAGAGCGCAGAGAAATGCTAGAAATAGATCATCAGTTAGTAGAAGTTGATGGAGTATCGGATGATGTATGGGGTACAAGAACGGGACTTTTACAAATGGCTTACTTAATTGCAGCTGAAGTAGAAAAATTTATGAACGGTAAAGAAACTCGTCTAGAGGAACGTATTTTTCTATTAAATATGAAAACATTCAAAAGCTCTAATCACTTTTTTTACCGAATCCTTTATGTCCATTATGTGGTGAATTAGAAGATGATACTTCTGATTCTGCTATTATTTCACTCGAGCCTAGTATGAAAGTTACTCCAACTAGCTATCGTAGTCGCTCAATGGATGAATTAAAAAAAGTATTAGTTAATGACTATTTAGGTCAAAAGACAGGGTTTTTAAATGGAAAGGCAATAGATCTAACCACGCCATTTGCAGATGTAGTCGTAAACCTACCGTTACTCCAAGGGGATGAAGGAACAGCGGGACGTACACTTTCATATGAATCTAGTGAATTAACTGCCATTTTAGAAGGGTTAGAAAGGTATTGCGGCCTCACTCCAAGAGGGAAAAAAACGGTAGTACATGATAGTTATAATAACGTAAAAGATTATGCAATTAATCCTGAAATTGTCGGTACTCATTCGAAAGAACAATATGCTCTGCCGCGTTTTCCATTTAAAAAATTTAATCCTAAACGAAAGATTGATTGGGTATGGGGCTATTCATTTATGAAGGAAGAGCCGATTCTTGTACCAGAGTTGCTTTCATACTATAGTCTAGGATGCGGACACGGTTATGTGTATGAAACTTCCAATGGATGTGCATTAGGAGGTAGTTTAGAAGAAGCTATTTTTTATGGTATTTTGGAAATTGTTGAGCGGGATTCATTCTTAATGACTTGGTATGCTCAATTGCCTCTTCCTCGACTTGATCCAAAATCGGCTAAGGATCAAGAACTCGATTTAATGATTGAACGCATGAGTTTGGTTGGCGGATACGATCTTCACTTATATAATTCGACGATGGAGAATGGAATTCCAAGTATTGTTGCCATTGCAAAAAACCGTAAAGATCATGGTTTAAATCTAATTTGTGCAGCAGGCGCTCATCTTGATCCAGTTAGGGCAGTTAAAAGCGCAGTACATGAGTTAGCTGGCATGATGTTAACATTGGATAAAAAGTTTGAAGATAATTACGCTCAAATTATGAAAATGCTTTTAGATAATAATCTCGTTAAACAAATGGATGATCATGGAATGTTATATGGGTTACGACAAGCAGAGGAGCGTTTGAAGTTTTTATTAGATGATAACCGTCCATTAAAGACTTTTGAAGAAGAATTTAAATGGGAAACAAACCATCTGGATTTGACGAATGATCTAAAGGATATTTTACAAGTATTTAAACAATTAAATCTTGATGTGATTGTAGTTGACCAAACTACATCTGAAATCAAAAGAAATGGATTATCTTGTGTAAAAGTCTTAATTCCAGGAATGTTGCCTATGACATTCGGCAATCATCTAAAACGATTGAATGGACTTGATCGAGTGTTAAAAGTTCCTGTTAAAATGGGCTATACGAAGAAGCCGCTAAAGCCGGAGCAGCTCAATCCATATCCGCACCCGTTCCCATAGGTGGTGTTCTAGGAGGTGATTGGATGAGTTTACAAACATTTCTACACAATCTTCATTTTGATATTGAAAAGGCAAATCAATTGGATTGGGAAGTAGATTGGGAGGATGCCCCACTAACTTATAAGCTTTATAAAGATTTACCTACCATTCCACTTTCACTTAACGTTCCATTATCCTTAAAAGAAAAAAGGGACTCAATTGAGCCGAATTTAGACGAAATAGGCTACTTTTTATGGTATGTATATGGAATAGCTCAAGTTGCTCAAACAGCAATAACTTCCGGTTCCAACGAAATGGTTAATATGATGTCTTCAAACCGAAGATTCATCCCCTCGGGTGGAGGATTGTATCCGAATGAATTGTATTTATATCTTAAGTCTGACCAAGTCACTCCAGGGATTTATCATTATGATGTTGCTAGACATTGCTTAGTTTTATTAAGAGAAGGAAATTTTGATTCTTATATATCAAGAGCTTTAGGAAATAGATGTAATCTTACAAAGTGTTTCGGTACTATTTTTATTTCAACAATGTTTTGGAAAAATTTCTTTAAATACAATAATTTTTCATATCGCCTTCAAGGGTTAGATTGTGGTGTGCTAATTGGACAGATATTAGAGATGGCTAAAAGTTTTGGGTTTAAAACGGGAGTATATTACCAGTTTCTAGATCGAGCAATCAACCATTTAATTGGCATAAACGAACGCGAGGAAAGTGTATATGGCGTCATTCCACTCTCTATTGAAGAATCTACCTTAATTTCAAAAAATAAGTTAAAAAGTAAAAATTACAATTCTATTGATCTAAGCAAAGAGCTACAAACAGTTTCACATAAATATTTAGTAAAATCAAAAAAGATTAAAGAGTTCCCGATGCTAATTAAACTGAACAAAGTATCGATGATCGAATCGACACAATCATTTAGAAAAGTTGAAGAAGCTGTTGAAGCTTCAGATGGACGACATCGAATAACTTTACCTAAAGTGGAGCGACTATCTTATGATTTAGCTACTATATGTAAAGAACGGTTTTCACCTGAACTTGACTTTGTTTTACGCCCTATCAGTCAAATAAACTTAGCAACACTACTAAAAGAGGCAACAGCATCCTTCTCATATATAAATGATTTAGATGGAACCTTTAAAAATAATAATAATCGGCCAAAATTATATTTATGTTTGTATAACGTTGAAGGAATTAACAATGGTGCATATTATTATGATGATCATACAAATACACTAATACAAACTAAATTAGGCGATCATCGTATGCAACTCCAATACGGAATGAATGCCCCTACCGTTAATTTATTCCAAGTGCCAATTTGTATACATGTAGTAGGGAATATAGAGCATATAAAATCGACACATAGTTATAGAGGTTATCGAATCCAACAAATGGAAGCTGGCATAATGGTTCAGCGTTTACTAATAGCCGCATCAGCATTAGGATTAGGGGGGCATCCACTACTTGGATATAATGTAAAATTATGCGATGAGCTATACAAAATAAACGAAATAGGAAAAACAAGTTTAATTCAAATTCCAATAGGTCATTATCGGAATCGACCTTGGTTAAAAGGAAATTTGCATAGTTAATAAAACTTAAAAAAGTTAAAAACTAAAACAAGAATACTTTCTGGGTATTCTTGTTTTTTTGTTCCAGGTTATAACATCTGAGGCAAAATTGAATCCGCCAAACCCAATCATGTCGCGGGTTAAATACTCAATCGACACATTTTCGACATACAAAAGTCTCTAAAATTAGAATGAATAGTTCTTTTGGATTAAAATTATATAGTATAATTAAGTTAGTTATTATGTAAATATAAAAAAACCTTCCAAAAAGAAGGTTTTTTATTTTATTCTCCAACATAGAATCTTTAGATGAATTAACTTTTTAGTGAAAATTCTCCTGAAAAATGATTATTGATAAAATTATATTAAAACAATTTTAAAATTGTTATAAATACTATTTGTTAACATAACATATAATTAAAAAAAATGTCAGATTATAAAACTTTTTGTATAATTAAATCGTCTAATTTTAGTATAACAAATTTAACTATTTTTCTTGTTAGCTTTTGTTTAATCTTAAACGTTAATTATATAGTAGTTTGATTAAAAGAATTCGTGACGATACTAGTATAAAAATAACTTTATTAAACAGCTATCAAATACTTACGACAACAAACAATTAAGAAACGATAAAAAGTATAGAAATTATAGGAGGAGAAAACAATTGTCCAGAGTTATGAAAAATCGTAGAAAAAAACCAATTATAGGGATCGCAATTTCCTTAGTTTTAGTAGCTGGAGTTGCTGGAACTCTTTATGAACAAAATAAAGAACCTAAAACTATTGTTATTAAAAAGAATGCTAAGGTAAAAAATGACATTGTAAAAAATGATAATGTACTAAATTTTCCAGATTATTATAAAACTACAAAAGAAGATGAATCTGGATTATTAGAAGTGTTAAACGTTGATTCAAATTTAGTCTTAGTTAATAAAGACCGAAAGTTACCAGATGGTTATGAACCTAACGATCTTATCTATCCATCAATACCATTAAATGGGGCAGTAAAAGAAAAAACTAGAATGAGAAGTGAAGCTGGACATGCATTAGAGAAGTTATTTGCTGGTGCAGCTGCGGATGGTTATACATTAGCAGCAATTTCTGGATACCGTTCTTATGATCGACAAGTTGCTTTATACAATAATTATATATCGGTACACGGTGAGGCATGGACTAAGGCATACAGTGCATATCCAGGAACGAGTGAACACCAAACTGGACTAACGATGGATGTTTCATCGCCGGCATTTGGTAATGCTTTAGAAGTAGGTTTTGCCAAAACGCCTGAAGGAAAATGGCTAGCAGAGCATGCACATGAATACGGCTTTATTATTCGTTACCCAGAAGATAAAGTAGATATAACAAAATATCACTATGAACCATGGCATATTCGATACGTTGGAAAAGAATACGCTACTTATTTATATACGAATCATCTTGCACTTGAAGAAGCGATGCCAGCTAAAAAATAATAATAACCAAAATGCATGTCCCATTAATATGAGACATGCATTTTTACGTTGTTGAAAAACAACCTTGTCAATTAATTATCAAATTTTCGTAAAAGGAGTAGAGTGATGTTGATTTCCATTACAATCGAATTTGTTTTCCTAAAAATAGCCCATCATATTTTTAACTTCTAAAAAAATCATTACTAGTAATATAATAAATAAAATCGCTCAAACACATTTACATTTAAAATCATTAAAAAATCATTTAAAAAATGCTAAATTCATCATTATGAAATGTTCATTTAAAGTCCGTTTTCCCTTTTGACGTCTTTATATTTCAACACTCTGAAAATGCATGTCCCATTAATATGAGACATGCATTTTTATGTAGACAACAAGAAATAGATTTTCCAAACGAATTTCTTTCGAGTTGAGTAGCCTGGATTATAGATTGATTAAAGTATTTGCCATACCTAGTGCTTTACGGGTTTGTTTGCGTTTAAAATAATAGTTAAACAATTCTTTTTCAGATTGATTGATTAAATAAGCGAATCCTAGTTTTTTAAATAATGGTAATGAATGATCCGCCAAATATTGGTGATATTCTTGTTCTTTTTCTAAGATTAAAAAGTCCAATAAGATGAATAAATTGATAAAAAGTTTGTCATTTTTTTGTGAAGCGAGAGCAAACCCTTTACCTACATATTGTAATAATTCACCTTTAGGTAATAGTTCTCCATAATAGGAACTGCGTATATATCCTTCTAGGGAAAGTAAATAGGGGATAGAATTGGAATCCTTCAATTTCATAGACTCAAAATAGTATTTTTTAGCTAACTCATAATTTTTTCTTCGGTAATATTCAAAAGCTAAATTATGATATACCCTTGCTTTTCGGTCTGATGATCTACAAATTTCACAGCTTTGGATTAAGTTTTCAAATCTCTTAATCGTCTCTGAAAATTCTTCATTATCTTTAACTTGTATTAGCATAAGCATTTCGGAGTCGATTACACGAAGATAGGAATTAATACTTTTGAAATACTGACGGGCTTTGTCAGCATAAAAGTAAGCCAAAACAGGTAAATCGTTAGAATGGTAAGCAGAAGCTAAATGATAATAATATTCCTCATTTGCATATTCTTCAATATTAATTTTCTTTAAAACTTGAATGGCAAGTAAAGGTTCATGATTCGTTAGGTGATAAATACCTAGCACATGTCTAAAAAGATTTATTTCATAAGGTGACAATTTGTGTTTTATTTTTTTTATTTCATTAATGAGCTCTTTTGCTTCATTCATTAAATTACTCATTAATAAATATCTGATGCGAAGTAATTTATATTGATTTACATAATTTGAAATTTGAATTAACTCTTCTCGCTCAAGTTCTAAGTTAATTTCTTCTATTTCGTCAAATAGCTGCATTGCAATAGACTGCTGCCAACTATTTATACGCATCTTAATATTTTTTAATTTTAAAATCTCATTTTCGATTTTTATTCCAAGTCGTACTGATAGTAGAGCTATAATTTCAGTTGCATATTCTGTTTGAGATCTTTCTATTTTACTAATATGCGTACTAGAACAAATTCCTTTCCCTAATTGTTCTTGTGTCATCTGAGATTTTTCTCGATAATATTTTATGATTTTCCCCTCATACATAACAAATTTCTCCCTTTGTAAACCTTTTTATTAATAGTTTGAGCAGTAGAAAACCACCGATTCCCCCAAGTTAATAATAAAAATTTCTATTGAATTTTAAAGACTTTCTTTCCAAACATAATCAATAAATCAATAAATTTAGTAAAATATGTGACTTTAATTCTAAAAAGAAAATTTAATTATGATGATTAATGCCGAAATATGGATTATAAATGAAAATTTGGACTGAAATAACCCCCATTTACCACGAAAAATCGCTAAATTACAATTAAATTATTAGATTTGTCTAATTATTCTAATTCTAATTTTACATCATTTTTTTAATTGGAGGAATGAATTAGATTTAGTTGATTTAATCATTTTTTCATTCAGTAACTATTTTTTACTTAATTTGACTTAATCTAGTAGAAGGAGCGCATCGAAATGAAGCTTAGAAATAAGAAAATGCTAAATGTGATGGTAACAAGTGTATTAACTACAAGCTTTTTTACATCTTATTTAATGCCTCAAAAGAAATCTTATGCAACATCTAACTCTGTAGAATCAATCTTAAAGGGGCTGACAGATGAGCAAAGACAATCGATTAAGCGTTTAACTCCTCAAGAAGGCTTTGTGATCGATCCTAGTTTATTATCTTTAAAGGATAAAACTGCAAATATTATTGTTGAACTAAAAACTTCACCAATTGAAAATGATCAAAATGGGAAAGTAAAAGAGATTTCTAAAGGTAAGAAAGAAAAAATTAAAGGTGAGCAAGAGTTCTTTAAAAAACGATTAACAGAATTATGGAGTAAGAAAAACGAAAAAGTGGAAGCAACTCAGCAAGCTAAGGAGAAAACAAACCAATTTCAAATTAAACAATCATTTGAAAATGTATTTAATGGACTGGCAATGACCATTCCGACAGATCAAATTAATTTACTTCTTCAAACAGGTGTTGTGAAACGAGTATGGAAGGATAACAAAGTTAGTGTACCGATCAATGAGCTCTCTGTTAACGCTTCTACAAAAAATAAAAGTGTTCCACCAGCTTTACCCCTTTTGGGTGTAGATCGTTTGCATAACGAGGATATAAAAGGTCAGGGGATTAAAGTAGGAGTTCTTGATACGGGTATTGATTACAATCATCCGGATTTAAAGGATGTTTATAAAGGTGGTTATGACTTTGTAGATAATGACTCGGATCCAATGGAGTCTACACCTGGAGATCTTGCTACTTCTGGTGAGCCGGCAGAAATTGATGGTCGTCCATTTGTTACTGAGCATGGAACGCATGTTGCAGGTACGATTGCATCAAACCCACGAAATAACGTTGATTATGCGATGACTGGCGTTGCACCAAATGTTGATTTATATGCATATCGGGTTTTAGGGCATTATGGTTCAGGATATGATTCATGGATTATTGCTGGTATAGAAAAGGCCGTAGAAGATGGCATGGATGTGATTAATCTTTCTTTAGGAAACAGTAATAATTATTCTTTAGATGCTACAGCAGTAGCGATTAATAATGCAGCCTTGCAAGGAGTAGTTCCCGTAGTAGCAGGAGGTAACGCAGGTCCTACACCAGGGTCATTAGGTTCTCCTGGTTCATCACCTTTAGCTATTACTGTTGGAGCAAGCGATGTTCCTACAGATATTCCAACTGTACAGACGAGTATTGGGAATGTTTCAGTTAAAAATGAGTTAATGGCTCACGGTTTAGGTAAAGATTATTTAAGTATTCTTGATAAAGAATTAAATGTAGTAGATGTAGGAATAGGTGCCGAAGAGGATTATACAAATAAAGACGTAAGTGGCAAAGTGGCGCTAATATCACGTGGTACTTTATCTTTTGATGAAAAAATCCGTCGTGCTCATGAAAAAGGAGCAGTAGCAGTGTTAATTTATAACAATATAGAAGAAGAGATTCCTTTCTTCTTAGGAGAAAACTTTGGATATGTACCAACCTTTAAAATGAGTCAAGAGGAAGGGAACAGTATTGTTAGTGAACTCAATAAGAATCCAAATGTTAAATTAAAAATGACGGATTTACAATCAAATATGACATCTGGTGACGTATTAGCAGATTTTAGTTCTAGAGGACCTGTAAGCAATAATTTTGATATTAAACCAGATGTTGTGGCACCAGGGGTTTCTATTTTTTCAACTGTACCAGAATATATTAATAATCCTGGGAAAGAAACAGATTATTCAACTAGTTATGCGAGCATGGATGGAACTTCAATGGCTACACCGCATGTTGCGGGGGTTGCTGCATTATTACTACAATCCCATCCAGAATATACTGTTGCCGATGTAAAAGCTGCACTTATGAATACAGCGGACCCATTAAAAGGAAGAACATATAATGTAAACGAAGTTGGAGCTGGGCGAGTAGATGCTTATGAGGCAGTTCATAACACTACTTTAGTAGAAGTACAAAATAAAACATACACACTGGATGAAAATGGATTTAAAAAACAAATCGATGATATATCAGGTTCATTACCTTTCGGAAGTATTACACAAACGAGCGAAGAACAAAATCGAACAACATCAATTAGTATTAAAAATTTAAGCAAAAATAATGAAACATATCATACAAGAGTAGAATTTTTAACGATCGATGATGTTTCAAAGGATGCTAGTAAAAATGGAGTAAAACTCGAATTGCCTTCTAAATTAACTGTTAATGGAAATGAAAGTGTCAATATAGACGCCAAAGTAACAATACCAAAATCTGCTGAGTTTGGCATATATGAAGGCTATATTTATGTAGAAAATGAATCAAAAACTCAGGAGTACCAAATACCATTCCACGTGAGATATACGACAAGTGGCTTTGCAAAGGTTGATTTCTTTAAGAATGCAATTACAAGTGACTTAAGTAATTTCCATCCTTATATACTACCTTTTACACCAGTTACAATAAGATTAAACAGTGATATGAAAAAAATCGATGTTGTTGTTAGTGATCTATCTGGAAAACCAATTGGCCTGTATGGTACTTTCAATTTAGATGGTGCTAATGTTGATACAGACTACTTAATCATGTATGGCTTTTCAGGTGATGTGAAATTTTTTACAGGTGACCCAAATAAGCCATTATCTCTAGAATATGAATCATTGGATGAGGGCAAATATATTGTTTCTTATATTGGTACAGATGCAGATGGAAAAACCTATAAAGTAGACAATGATATGGTAATTGATAATACACCTCCAAAAGTAGTTTTTGATAAAAAGACAGGCATTAAAGAAATTTCCGATGCAGATTTAACAACCGAAACAAACCCAATGGATGGAAAAGACTACAAAGCTTATTGGGTACACGGGAATGTATATGACGATACGATTGATTATTTAAAGAGTAGGGGACATAATTTAACTCAGGAAGCAAACACAGTTTTTGCCTACCAGGATTCTTCATGGCCGACAGCACAATTTTTCCCAACTAAAAATGGTGACTTCAAATTTGGTGTATTACCAGAAGAGTATGCAAATTACCCTACGAACGTAGCAATTTATACTTATGATTATGCAACAGCAGGAAATCCGGTTTTCCCAGATTTTACGATTATTAAAAAAGGTGATCGATATTCAACAATTAATACAGGGACTAAAGAAGTTACGCTAGGTTCAGAGTTTACAAGTACATTTACAATTCACAATGCGAAAGATTTAACTAGTGCTAACGCGACAATAAATATTCCAAACTATTACAAAGTTATGAGTGTAAAGCAATCGAAGCAATTAGATGAGTTAATGAATAAAAATAATTGGAGTATTCGCATTGGAAAACCGCAAGTAACAGAGGATACCTGGTCAAATATTACAACATTTTCAGTCGACATTAAGGATAAAAAGACAAACTTACCAGTAAAAATAAATGGAAATATTGATTTATTAGATATTAATTTAAAGGTTGTGAACGACCTTAACTATATGAGGGAGAGTGGCTTTTATTATCAAGAGTCAACATATCAAACAAATGAAGATAATAAGGTTACGTTACCGACATATGCTAATCGCTTTAAATTCATCGCCCACCATTCAGTTTTAGAAGGGTATTTCCACGGTGAGGCAGTTAACTTTTATAACTACGATTTAGATTATTCGAAGTTAGGTGTAAAAGCATATGTTGTAGATAAAAACGGAAAACAATATAAAGCGGATATTTCAGAAAATGGCTATATGACGATTTTTGATATTCCGGCAACTGAGGATGATTATACACTCGTAGTCAATATTCCAGGGCACTATCAATATAGTAAAAAAATTAAATTAGGTAAATTAATAGATGGAAAAGTCCAAGGTATAGACTATATCGCTTATACTGAAACTGCAGCTGCAGGAGACATTAATGGAGATAATGTAATCGACATTTATGATGCAAAGCTTATTGCAAATAAAGCTCTAGAAACTGGCGATATGTTGAAGGAGGATCTAAATAAAGACGGAGTAGTTGATATCCAGGACTTCAATTATGTTGAAAAGAACTTTATGACAACAAATCCATTTTTCCTTACATCAATTAAACCAGTTGAAAAAACAGGTAAGTTAACATTAGAAGAATTGAAAAAGAAATTTAACTAGAGCGCAAGATTAAGTGATTTCGATAGATAGCCACAAGGAAGCTACCTTGTGGTTTTTCTTCGTTTTAAGAGTATATTTTGAGGAATCCAATAAAAAACAAAAAACCACAAGGGAAATTTACCTTGTGGCCATTCGTCATTTAACTAAATCAATCCGTGTTACTTCCAAGATTCAATTGCATTTATTAGTAATGACGCAAATACTTTTGCACCATCTGGTTTTAAATGAACACCATCTGGAGAAAAATATGAATTATGATTCGCGCTAGCACTATGCCAGTCTACAACGCTAGTATTTGAATATTTACTTGAAACTTCTCTTAAAGTTTTATTAACAATCGATTCCCAAGGTCTTGGTACACGCGTGTTAACAAATAAAATTTTTCGATCTTTTCCAATCAACTCTATGAGAGAAGACATTTGTTTTACTGTAAACGGACCGTTTGTACCGAGTTCTATGACAACAATATTACCAAGCGAATTTGTATTTTTTGCTTGTTGAATAATTGCAGATGCTTCAGTAAATTGTCTTCCAATTTTAGCATTTACCGAAAGAGATGAATATGTTTTTTTGAGTTGAGGAATTGAATTAATAACGACAGAATCTCCTATGATAAATACACTATTGTTTGAAACAACCGGCTTATTCGTTTCAGCAGGTTTATTTGTATTAGTAGTAGTATTTGGAGTTTGGTTGTTATTTACACCTGGTTTAGAATCTGCAGTTGTTTGACTATTATTATTTTGCTTATTTGTATTGTCAGTAACTGGCTTTTCATCTTTATTTACTGCATTATCTACATTATTTACTGTTTTTTTGTCATCATTTTGCTGAATTGGCTTAGACACCTGTTTATCGTGATCAACTATAGCTGTTGAAGGAGGTTCTTTAGTATTATTTTCAACAACAGTTTCAGAAGATTGCTTTGATACGGATTGAACCGATTCAATTTCTGAACTTGCTTTTACACCTTTTGCATCAGGGAGCGCAGATAGCCCAAAGCTTGCAATACCAGATAGTAAAATAAACGTGCTAATGATCACAATATGTTTATAAAAGAATTCTTTTAAATTAATATTTCCTGCAAGGAAGTTCTTCCAAAGTATACCTAGTTTACCTTTTCTAATTGGGTCTTCAATATAGTGGTAGGATAGTGCTGCAAGAACAAATATTAAAGTAATTTGACAAATTGCTCTAAAAAGTGAAATATCGCCAGTGTTAACCTTAGGGGAAAATAAAATAATGACAGGATACTGCCATAAATAGATTCCATATGAACGTAATCCGATCCATTTCAATGGTCTCATTGCTAGGAATCTACCAATCTTACTTGTAGGGTGAGCGAGTCCTGCGATTAGCATTGCAGCGGAAATAGACAATAGGAACATTCCTCCGCGATAAAGGAAACTATCATATTGATTTGTTTTACCGACCATAAGTAGAAAAATAAGTAAACCTGTAATCCCAACTAGATCAATTAGTATCTTTCCAGAGGTTGTAACGTTATTTGTAAGTTTTCGGCTAGGCCATACTAATGCTAAAGAAGCCCCTATTAATAATGAAAAAGCTCTCGTATCAGTACCGTAATAGACCCTACTAGGATCACTACCCGGATGGAATAATATTGCCATCAGTAATGCAGAAACGATTGCACCAACTAATGTATACAAAAATAGGCGATCTTTATTTTTAATATATTTTAAACCTAATAAAGTAAGGATTGGCCAAATAATATAAAATTGCTCTTCAACTGCTAATGACCAAAAATGATTTAATATTGAAGGATTAGCAAAAGACTCAAAATAAGAAAGATGATGGAAAATATACCACCAATTACTGTAATAAAAAATTGCAGCTATTGAATCTTGTTTTAAGTTTCCGATCATTGATGATTTGAATAATGAAACAAATGCAATGACGATTAATAGTAAGGTGAACATTCCAGGTAAAAGTCTTTTTGCGCGGCGGTACCAAAAACTTTTTAAGTCGATCCTTTGATTTGTACTCCACTCGGCAATTAATAAATCAGTAATCAAATAACCTGAAAGTACAAAGAATACTGTTACTCCTAGAAACCCTCCAGAAGCCCAAGAAAAATTTAAGTGATATGCAATGACCGATAAAACTGCTAATGCTCTAAGCCCGTCTAATCCAGCCATATAACGAAACTGTTTATTAGTATTAGACATAAGCAGAACCCCTTTGTTTAAACACCTCGTAAACAATTTCTTTTTCGAACAAATGTTGAGCTCTTATAAAATTTAATTTCTTAACCGCCTGAACCGCGAAGTTCATTAATAATTTCCCCTTCCCCTAATTTTACTATTTATGTCAGCCTTCTTTATATATCTGGCTTTTTGTTTAATGTATTTATTATCTTAAAAGAGAGCCAAACCTAATCAAATAAGAATGGCTCCTTTATTCGTTTGTTTAAAGTTTATCTAATATAATGATGTCCAACTAAAACTTTTGAAAGAACGTCAGTTGGAATCGTGAATTCAACAACACCCATATAACCAGGGGCAACTTCATATTTATCAAATGAAATAACAAGCTTATGATCTTTATTTATATAAAAATTTTGATTGTCTTTAATGGTTACGAAAGGATCAATTGAATAGTCAAGATTTGCCTCTGGTATCCAGTATATCTTACTTTCATCTTTTTTCATCTGCTCTATCATTTGTTCTTTAATGTTTTCGCTAATTATTTTTACATATGATTTATCTTTAAAAAGAATAGGTAATGACAATAAAATTTCTTTTTTCTTGTCAATTGTGTCAAATTTCATAGTTGTTGAGGAGGAAGCAGCAGTATTAACAACATATCTTTCAATCGACAATATGTCCTCATTATCTGTTTTAACTTCATAACCACTATCAATACCTAAGTGTGCACCAGAATCTTTCACAGATTCCGTTTCTTTCATAAATTGATCATATAGCTTCTTATTTTCTTCTAAGTATTTTTTGTTTAAGCTTTGCTCTAAATCTTTATTTTTTAAATTTTTAACTGCTGGGACTTTTAAATCTGCCTTATAGGTTGGCTCATCTACAGTATATTCAGTAAAAGTTAGTACTTTAACAACATTTCCAAGTATTGGAACATTTGATAATGTCTTTGCAAAAGTCGAACTAGTATTGATTGATAAAACAAAAAGTGCAGCAGTACAAAAAACTGTTATTGACTTTAGAGGGAATCTTTTTTGTATAGAACGTTTAATTGCTTTTTTAACAATAATGTCCAAATTATCAGGGATAGGGACATTTTTATAGTCCGATCTTAATTTTTCTAATTTTTTATCCAACTAATTGGCCTCCCAAAAATAAATTCATTTCATTTTAATCCGGAGTATTTCTAAAGCTTTATATAAACGAGTTTTTATAGTATTTGGACTCTCCTGTAAAATTTCAGCAACTTCTTCAATCTTTAAGTCTTCGAAATACCTGAGGACAATTACAGCCCGATATTTAGTTGGTAAAGATTCTAATGATCTTTCTAAATCAATATCCGTATAATTATCATCCTGTCCTGAAGAATATAACTCAATCGTTTCTTCATCCATTACAGTTACTTTTTTTTGTTTTCTTAAAAAATCTAACGATGTATTTACTACAATTCTATAAAACCAACTTTTTAAAGATTGTTCATTTTTTAATTTATCTTTTGAGGAAATGGCTTTATGAATAGAATCTTGTAATATATCCACCGCATCTTCTGAATTTTTAACGTAGCTATAAGCTAATCGATAAAAATCATCTTTATTATTTATAATAAAATCTACAAGTTCCTTTTCTAAGTTAGATTTCCCCTTCATTTAAAGAGCTCCTTTTTTGAGATACGTATCTAAGAAGGTACACATTATAAAAGACGTATACCTATTCGAAAAAGTTTTATAAAAAGTAAAAAATATTCAAGGAAATTTTTACTAAAAATCAGCCTATCTGTTTAATGGAAATTTGGCCTGAATTAGTAGTATACAGATGGCATACTTATTCGTAAACAAACTATAAACAATTAATTTAAAAAAAGAGCCAAGGAATACTTCTGCTCCAATCAACTAACGCTTTAAAGTATAAAAAGAACCAAAACAAAAAAAGCAAGAATCTTAAAATCTTGCTCTTTTATAGTCGTTTTTTTGAAACTGCTGATCGTAAAAATATGTTTTCTACACACGGAAGCATTACTTTTAGAAGTGTTTTTTCTATGATAGCTATTTACATATTGAGATTATAGATATTAGGAATAAGGGACTGAATACTGTACTAAACTTACTAATATAGGTTTCTATTTTTTCACATATTAAGGATTTTAAAGTTTAAACAAACGTTTGAATAAAAAAGTAGTCGCTAAGTTAATAGCGACTACTTTTTTTAATTTAAACTAACAATTTTTAAATTTCTTGATTGAAGATATTCAATAATTTGTGGTAACGCATCTAAAGAAGGTTTAGTTTCGTGAAGTAGAATGATACTTCCAGATTCGGTGTGGCTTTTAACATAATTTATAATTGTATTTGTATTGCGGTTCTTCCAATCTTCAGTATCTTTATCCCATAAAACCATTTTAAATTGATGTTTTTGCATTAATTCAATAGTTGCTTGGTTTTTTGCACCGTATGGTGGTCTGAAGAGAATTGTGTCTTGTTTAGTAATAGTTGTTATTAAGTTACTTGTTCTAACCATATCATCTTCTTGATTTTTATAAGATAGTTTTAAGAAGTCATTGTGGTGCATGGAGTGGCTTCCAACTGAGTAACCGTTAGAATATGCGTATTGTACACTATCAGGATATCTTTGAACGTTATCTCCGATGTAGAAAAAAGTACCGCCTACTTTGTATTTTTTTAAAACATTTACAATTTCCTTTGAATATTTCGAGGGACCATCATCAAAAGTAAGGGCTACGCTACCTTGTGGGATACTATAGTTAACTACATTGTTTAATTTTACAGTCGGATAAATTGATTGGACAGGTTTATTGATTGGTTCTTGCTTTATTGCATATCTAACATCCGGCTCATTTGTATGCGCATTCGGTTGAGCTACGTTTTTAATATCAGTTTTTTTGGGATCTTGTTTATCCTGATTTGTTTTAATTGGTTTCTCTGGAGATTTTATATTTTGTGCCTTTGAAACACTTTCAGCTTTTGCTGGTTTTTTTCCGCAAAATAAAGATTCTGATTTACAAGTTTGACTTTTATAAGCTATTAAACTAATCGATAGAATACTAATAGCAGCAACAGTAAGCCAACCATAAAGTTTATATCGTTTCGAATTACTCTTTTCTTTTTTTGAACTGGACCGACTAATTGATAAATAAGGTAGATCAATTAAAATCCTAAGATCCTTCATATTTTTTATGGAGTGAAGTTGAAGATGAAACTCCTCTGAACAAGTAAAGTAGATTTTTTCACTCTCATTATCGTTTGATTTAGTTACAAAACTAGTAAACTGATTTTTACCCTCATCCCAAGTACTACATAAAGAAAGGCTAAACTTATAGTTTTCATCAAAAATAATTTTTGATTTCATAAGATTGGCCGTTTCGTTGTCAATTTCCCAATGAAGTTCTATTTCTTGATTAAATAATAGTTTTATATGCAAAAAGGATTTATCGAAGTTTTGTTCGATTGATAAAAGTTCAATAAGTTTTTCATTGTAAATTGACATAACTTCCTCCTATCTTGTAAAGAAATCATTAATTTTCGTTTATTCAAAGACAGTATAGAATGACTAAAATTATATCTTTTGTCATAATTATTTCTACGTGTTTTTCTTTAAATATATTAGTCTCTAAGGAAAATAATATGTAAAGATTTTCCCTATTGAGAACAGGTTTTTTAAATACATTAAAATATGTCGAATATTAAATTTACCTTACAATTTAATTGTAAAGTACTGTAAGAAATTGTCAATTGAAGATTTGAAATTAGTCCCTTTGGAATAAGAAAATTAGGTTGGAAAGTATAGAAAGTACCATTTAATAATTTTTAATAAATGTAATGGCATCTCATTAGGAAAAAAGTACTTTTGAGGTACTTTTTTTGTGTAATAAATAGTTCTAACAGTTTAAAAGGTCTTTTGAGGCATACTTTTTATAAATAAGAAAGTATTAAAAAACCTAGTATTTAAAAAGTAAAATTGACATTTTTCAAACGATAACATATTATGTTTGTAAATAAATAAACATTTTAAAAGTTTGTTTGGTTAATAGTAAACAAAAAAGGGTTGTGTTTGTTAAGTGGAAAACTTAGATGTTTTTTGGAATGCAGATCTAGAAGAGTTAAAACAAGGATATATCGAAGAGGAAAATCATTATTTATGTTTACTCTGTAGTAAAAAAATTGAAAAAGGAATTATTTATCAAGATTCAGGAATTTTATATGAAGCCGAAAAATACATGAAAGTTCATATAGAACAAAGTCATGACTCTGTTTTCGATTATTTAATCCAATTGGATAAAAAACTAACAGGATTAACAGAACATCAAAATCATCTTTTACGTCTTTTCTATCATGGGAAGAGTGATACGGATATTCAAAAAGAAACTGGTATCGGTAGCGCTTCTACGATCAGGAATCATCGCTTTGTGTTAAAGGAAAAAGAAAGACAAGCAAAATTATTTCTTGTCATGATGGAGCTTTTGAAAGAAAAGGATCAGCATGCCCCAAGTTTTTTACCGCTTCATAAAACAGCAAAAATGGTCGATGAGCGCTATAACATTACAGAAGGTGAAATGGAAAAAACCTTAAAAAAATACTTTCCAGAAGGCATAGATGGACCACTAAAAAAATTTCCATTAAAGGAAAAACAAAAGCTTGTTGTTCTAAGAGAAATCGTTAAAAAATTTTCACCAAATAAGAAATATACAGAAAAAGAGATAAATGAAGTACTGACAGCTATTTATCCTGATTATGTCGTGTTAAGAAGATACTTAATTGAATATGGCTTTATTGATCGAAAGTCAGATGGCAGTAGTTATTGGTTAAAAGCTTAGAAGAGAAAGGTTGTTAAAAATGAGTAGAAAAAAAGAATTAAAAATGCAATATAAAGAAACGAAAGTTCAAGCAGGTATCTATCAAATTAAAAACATAAAAAACCAGAAAATATTCATAGTAAGTACTAAAAATTTAAAAACAATTAATGGAAAGAAATTTGAATTAGAGGCAGGGTCTTGTACAAATAAAACTCTTCAACAAGAATGGAATGAATATGGAAAAGAGTCATTTGTATTTGAGGAATTAGAATTTTTAAAGGAAGAGGACATTAGTCCATTAGGTATCAAGGGAGATCTAAAAAGACTCGAGGAAAAATGGTTAGAAAAACTTCAACCTTATGGTGAAAGAGGATATAACACATACAATAGCAAGGGTGATCAGACTTGATTACATCTGAGATTAATCTTCAGGAGCAAATGAGGTTGATCGATTAAACCAAGTTTTTAAAATAGGGCTATTACTTAACTATGTGCTCGGTGGAATTGTAGTATTACTCAATTGTTTTTTTTCGAAGCCTTTTAAATTTATTTCTAACGATCTTACTGTACAAATAGCGAATAGTTTATTGGTGATTACGTTATGGGGATATTTAGTACTCGGACATTCATTTATTTTATCGTCCACAATGCGTGCTAGTGGAGCAGTACTTTGGCAAACGCTCATTAGACTATTCGTAATATGGTATATTGAAGTTCCTGTAGCCTATCTTTTATCTCATTATACAAGTCTCGGAATGAAAGGTATTTGGTTCAGATATCCGGCAACTTTTTTAGTTGGACTTGGATTAAACTTTTTATATTATAAATTTTATTGGAGAAAGAAACGTATAGTCAGTTTAGTAAATTAATTTGAAATTCACTATTTATATGAACTAAAACCACAAGGAATTCCTTGTGGTTATTTGTTTTCCCTTTAGAAATACCGTATACCTTTATTGTTATAGGAACATACTTTTATAGATACAAATTAAAATGCAATTTGGCTGATTGTGTTCATAAAATCGTAACATTATCGGTCATTTGATTAGAATAATTAATTTAATTGGACAATAAGATATTACATTATAGGGGGCGATTTCAGATGGAGTTGGATAATGTCACACTCAGTAGATTACTAACAAGTATGACACTAGTATTTCACATTATTTTTGCAACAATTGGTGTAGGATTACCCTTAATGATCGCAATTGCAGAAGGGTTAGGGATCTTAAAAAAGGATCCACATTATACGTTAATGGCAAGAAGGTGGGCCAGGGGTTACACAATTACTGTTGCGGTTGGAGTAGTGACTGGTACTTGTATTGGTCTACAACTATCTTTATTATGGCCGAGCTTTATGAGAATCGCGGGTCAATCAATTAGTTTCCCATTGTTTATGGAAACATTCGCTTTCTTTTTTGAAGCGATATTCCTAGGGATCTATTTATATACTTGGGACCGATTTAAAAAACCTATTTATCATTGGTTGATCATTTTACCTGTTATATTAGGTTCCACTTTGTCGGCATTTTTTATCACCACAGTAAATGCGTTTATGAATACTCCACAAGGTTTTACTCTGAAAAATGGAGTAATTAAAACGGTCGATCCAATCGCTGCAATGTTTAATCCAGCTGCTCCTTCTAAAACTTTACATGTAATTGTTACTGCATATGTTGCATCCGCTCTTATATTAACATCGATCGCCGCTATTCAATTATTAAGAGGAAAGAATTCAGAATACACACGAAAAGGCCTTCGATTAGCAGCAACACTAGGATTAATTTTTGCCGTTTTAACAGGTGTCACAGGAGATGTTTCAGCGAAATTCCTTGCTAAATATCAACCAGAAAAACTAGCAGCAATTGAATGGCATTTTGAGACAGAAAGAGGGGCAGATTTTGTCTTATTCGGAACACTAGATGATAAAACACATGAAGTAAAATACGAAATTCGAATTCCTAAACTGCTAAGCTTTTTATCTTTCTCAGATTTTAATGCCCCAGTAACTGGATTAAATGAATTTCCAAAAGATGAGACGCCACCTTTGGGCATACATTATTTATTCGATATTAAGATGACATTTGTCGGCTTAATTATATCGATGACCTTCATATTTGTTGTGTTTTCTATTAAGAAGAAAAATTGGATGCATAATAAGTGGCTTTTACGTGGACTAGCGCTGACTGGCCCATTAGCGATGATCAATATCGAACTTGGATGGATGATTGCCGAAATTGGCCGCCAACCATGGATATTAAGAGGATACATGAAGGTTTCAGAGGGAGCCACAACTGCCAAAGGACTAGGCGGTATGTTTTGGTTATTTTTTGTATTGTATGTATTTTTAGGAGTCTTTTGTACAATCGTTATTCGAAAAATGTTCATTCATAATCCACCCGAAGATGAACTTCAATATCGTTTTAAAAAATAGGCTCTGTTAGATTTCAATTAAAAAACTCTCGGTAAGTTACGAATCGTAGCTTGAAGGAGTATTACTGGAATTTGAGACAAAGCCAATGAATAGGAGGGTGAACATTGAATATTGAGTTATTAGGAATAATCGTTTTATGGATATTTCTATATGGATATATCATTATTGCATCTATTGACTTCGGTGCTGGATTCTTTGCTTATTATGGAAAAGTAACAAAAAAGGATCACTTAATAAATAATTTGATTAGTAGATATTTATCACCTGTTTGGGAGATAACGAATGTATTTTTTGTATTTTTCTTTGTTGGCATTATAGGTTTCTTTCCAAGTGTTGCATATTACTATGGAACGGCGCTTTTAATCCCAGGAAGTATTTCGCTAGTCCTATTAGCAATTAGAGGATCGTTTTATGCCTTTTCTAATTATGGATCAAAGGAAAACAAAGTTTATTTATTCCTATATGGAGCGACTGGCCTATTGATTCCAGCTTCACTTTGTACGGTTCTGACCATTTCCGGAGGAGGCTATATAGTTAAAAAAAATGGAGTCGTCCAATTTTTAGCTAAAAACCTTTTAACAAGTATCTACTCTTGGAGTGTTGTAATCATTGCAATTATTTCAGTCTTATATATTAGCGCAACATTTTTAACCTATTACGCAAGTAAAGCGAAAGATGAAAGTGCGTTAGCAATATTAAGACAATATGCTTTATTCTGGACCGTTCCAACAATCCTATCAAGCTTTCTTATATTTGTAGGATTAAGAGATAATAATGTTAGATTTTATGAAAATATCGTTAATCATTATTGGTGGATGTTTTTATTATCATTAGTTTGTTTTCTAATAGCATCTTCATTAATTTTACTAAAACGAAATTACGGAACAGCCTTTCTATTTGTAATGCTTCAATTCTTCTTTGCATTTTTCGGCTATGGAGCAGCGCACTTGCCATATATATTAGATCCATATATTACGATATACAATGGCTATACCAATCAAACATCCGGTACGATGCTAGTAACTGTATTTGTCTTAGGGTTACTACTTTTAGTCCCATCGCTATTGTTCTTATTTAAACTATTTTTATTTGATGCTGAGTATGTTCAAGGCAAAAAGTAAAGTGGGGGAGATGAAATGCACTCTTCTAATAAACATGAAAAGCGGCTTGTTCTTTTGTGTTTTATTGTAGCTTTTATTATGGGATTATCTTTTATTAGTAAATTTTTTCATTGAATAATGAGTGGAGAGGCGCCTATTTATTGAGGCGCCTTTTTTAGAATAAAGGAAGAGGTAGGGGAGAACTACAAATAAATTTTATGGAAGTCCATTAAAGCGACGGGGTGCAAATAAATTTTATATAACTGCAAATAAACTGATGAAACTGCAAATAAAAAAGGTGAATCTGCAATTAACATGCTATATTCACCTGGAATTATGTTCGAATTATTTAGATAGATAGAAAAAAGAGGGGAATCTAAGCAAATATTTTAAAATATAACCTAGTTTCCGCTATATTCATGCACTTTCTAAAACTTTTCCTTCTTTTACAAGTAGCGTCCGAGTTGAAACATTATTTGCGAATTCCATGTCGTGAGTAATGACAAGAATGCTCATTCCATCATTTGCTAATTTTTTCATAATCTCAGCAATTCCGTTCGATAGTTCAGGATCCAGTGCTGAAGTAGGTTCATCAAAGCAAAGAATTTTTGGCTGTAGTGCACACGCTCTAGCGATAGCTACACGTTGCTGCTGGCCACCGGATAACTCGTTTGGTAATGAATTTGCTTTATCACTTAGACCAACTTGTTTTAATAAATCCATTGCTCTTTTTGTAGCTTCTTCTTTATTCATACCTAATACAAGAGTAGGGGCTTCAATGATATTTTCAATTACTGTTTTATGTGGGAATAAATTATAGTTTTGAAAAACGAGGCCAACGTTTTTTCTTACATTTAAAAGATCTTTTTTAGATTTTATCATTTGGCCATCTATTTCAATTGATCCACCATCGAAGCTTTCTAAGCCATTAATACAACGAAGTATAGTCGTTTTACCTGCTCCTGATTGTCCTAGTAGAGTAACGATTTCTCCTTTATTAACTTCAAAAGAGACTTCATTTAATACAGTTTGTTTATTAAATTGTTTTGTTAAGTTGTTTACTTTTAACATTTTTAGTCTCTCCTTATTTATAATATGAATATCGATTTTCTAATCGTTTAAATAAATTCGTTAAGATTGCTGTTAGTAATAGATAAATAATACCAACGAAAACCAGGGGTATTAGTGATGCGCTTGTATTTGATGCGATTTTAGCTACTCGAAGCATATCATCAAGTCCAACAACATATACAAGAGCTGAATCTTTTACTAGAGTAATTACTTCGTTTGAAACAGGAGGTAATACTTTTTTAGTCATTTGAGGCAGAATAATTCTTTTAAAAGTTTGACTGCGACTCAATCCTAAAACCTCTGCTGCTTCATATTGACCTTTATCCACTGATTGGATACCAGCTCTGAATATTTCTCCAAAATAAGCTGCATAATTAAGTGCAAATGCAATAATAACGGTTGTAAAACGGTCAAAGACAATTCCGACTAATGGTAAACCAAAAAAGATAAAGATTAATTGTAAAAGTAGAGGTGTACCACGCATTAATAAAATATAAGAACTAATAATTGATTTGATAGCTGTAATATTCGAAAGTCTTCCTAGTGCAATGATGATTCCAAGTGGAATTGCTAACGCTAGAGTAATTAGGAAAACCTCTAGCGTTACTTTTAATCCATCAAGCATGGAAGGTAATAAAGATGTAATTTGTTCCATGATTGTAAGCTCCTTTTTATTTCAATGTACCGAACCATTTTTTATAAATTTTGTCGTAAGTACCATCTTTTTTCATAGCACTAATTTCTTTGTTAATTTTTTTAAGTAAATCAGCATCATCTTTTCTAACGCCAATCCCATATTCTTCTTCACCAAAGTTTTCTTCTAAAATTTTGTATTTGTTTTGGCCTCTTTTGTTCATGTAATATCTAGCTAATGTTTCATCCGCTACAACCACATCTACACGTTTTGATTCTAAGTCCATTAGAGCTTGGTTGTTATTTTCATATAATACAGGTTTACTCCCGTTAAAGGATTGTACTAAGTTTTTATCTTTATTAACTGCATCTAAAGAACTTGATCCTTCTTGAATCCCAACATTTTTACCTTTTAAATCTGATTTTGTTTTAATTTTTGAATTTGCTAGGGTGATAATAACTTGTCTATTTTTTAAATATGCATTTGTGAAATTTACTTTTTTCTTACGCTCATCTGTAATTGAATAGCCGTTCCAAATTGCATCAATATTTCCTGATTTTAATTCAGTCTCTTTCATTGACCAATCAATTGGTTGGAAAGTTACCTTCATATTTTCACGTTTAAATACTTCTTTTGCTAAATCGATATCAAAACCTACAACCTTACCTTTATCATCTTTAAAACCCATTGGAACGAAAGTATCATCTAATCCAACGACTACTTCGTTTGCATTTCGTTTTTCTTTTCCACAACCAGTTACAACTAATATTGAAATCATACAAATGATCATTGCTGACATTAATTTTTTATTCATTTTACTCTCTCCCTTAAAATATTCTTGAAAAACAAAAAACTCCCGTCCTCTAGCTATATGAAATAGCTAGAGGACGGGAGTATTACTCACGTGGTTCCACCTCTATTTATTGATACCTCACGATACCAACCTCTTCAAGTGCAGCAATTAAGCTATACTCTAGCACGATAACGGGTGCAGGGAATCCGGAAACAGTCTACTACCAAAAAGGGTTCGGTGCTCAGCTCAGAGATGTGTTCAAAATATTGTCTTACGCCCCTCGCACCAACCGGGAACTCTCTGTTTAAGAACTTAATATTTTTACTATTTCTCATCAATGCTTTTAAAATTAAATTTTCAAATATGTTCAATACTGCAGTTTTTATAAAATCAAACTAGTTTGCTTTGCGATGAACAAATAATATTACAGATGACAAACAACTGTCAACAAATTTTATTTAAAAAAACTTTGATTTTGTCAAAACTTGGGTAGGAAATTTCTCGGGAAATATGGAAAATTGTCGATTGAATGCTGATAAAACTGCTTGGGATTGTAAAATATTATCAATTCACAAAAATAACATATACTTTATAAATTTCGATTACAAATTATGAAAATTAAGATTGAGAGGGATATCACTGGTTCTAAGCAATTAAATAAGCCGAGATGGTTTTATCTAGTTATATCATAAGAAGTAGCCCATGCCAGGTCAAAGCATAGGGTCTATTTTTTTTTGTTGCGTTGATCGTACTAACTACTAATTGAATCAATGCAACGACAAAGCGATAGATATAAGAATTTTCTTAGATTTAACAAAAAATTCATGCGATTAAAGTATAACTAAAGAATCGTATGATATAATAAACATATATAAAAAAAGAACGAGTGCGCTAACACTCGTTCTAGGCAACTAAATAAGCCGAGATGGTTTTATCTAAGTAAATCAAAGAAGTAGCCCATGCCGAGCGAAAGCATAGGGGCTATTTCTTTTTTGTTGCGTTAATCATACTAACTACTAATTGGATCAATGCAACGACAAAGGTCATTGCGATGAAGAGTAGAGTAAGTATTTCAAGTGTTTGCATTGGCAGCACCTCCTTTCTACAAGAATGCGTAGAAAAGAAGATAAAACCAATTCCCCTATGCTATTCAATTGCCTAATCTTATTATAATAAAATAATTATAATGAAACTGTGGTTGTAATTATAAAATTTAAACAAATTCATGAAGTTTTAGAATGATTACAATTCTGTTCGGTTGGTAAAAATTGAACAGAGTGTTGAAATATTAATATCTTAAAAATTATTGTATGATAGGATTATAGTTTTTTTAGAGCGAAAAATATGGATATAGATAATGAAAAGTAGGAGAGTAGAATGAGAAAATTTAAGAAAGTTTATATAGAGATTACAAATATATGTAATTTGAAGTGTAATTTTTGTCCGAGCCCAACGTTGGAGAGACCGTTGAAGTTTTTGGACGAGAAAGCATTTACTCATGTTGTAAATTCGGTTAAACCTTATACGGATCATATTTATTTTCATTTGATGGGTGAGCCATTTTTAAATACAAAGCTCGGTAGATTTTTGGATATTAGTCATGAAAATGGTTTGAAGGTTAACATAACAACGAATGGTACGTTAATTAATAAAGTAAAGGATTTATTAATTGAATCCAAAGGTTTAAGACAAATCAATTTTTCACTTCATAGTTTTGAGGCAAATGATTTAACAAAGGATTTGCACGATTACGTTGAAAATATTACGAACTTCATTAATGAAGCGAATGAAAAAAGTGATATGATTTGTGCAATTAGGCTTTGGAATATGGATAGTGAAGAGTTAAGAGCAAGTAACTCACTGAATATTGATATATTAAATTTACTTGAGGAAAAACTAAACTTAGATTTTTCTTTAAGTGAAAGACTTCAGGAAACACATAATATTAAACTGCGCGATAAAATTTATTTAAATATGGCAGAAAAGTTCCAATGGCCAGACATGGGGAATGATATCATCGATGAAAATGTATTCTGCTATGGGTTAAGGGATCAGATCGGTGTATTAGTTGATGGAACAGTAGTACCATGTTGTTTAGATAGCGAAGGGAAGATTCCGTTAGGGAATATTTATGAGACATCATTAGAAGATATTTTAAATTCTGAACGTGCAAGAGCAATTTATGATGGTTTCTCAAGACGGTGTGCGGTGGAAGAATTATGCAAAAGATGCGGTTATGCAAAACGACATAAAAAGTAATTTTTGGTAAAAAGCGCTTTCTTTTTAAAAGAAAGTGCTTTCTTATTTAAAATCGAAAAAAAGCTATATTAATCCTTAAAATTTTATAGTAGTATAGTTTAGTCTGTTTAAAATTTTAGGAGGATTTACATCAATGAAAGAAGTACAACAAATTAAAATAACTACTGCAGATCCATCTGCAATTGGTTTATTCGGTTTAGCGATGGTAACGCTTGTTGCCTCAACACAAAAATTAGGAATTACTGATGGTGTTTCATTAGTATTACCGTGGGCAATTTTTTTAGGTGCTATTGCACAATTATTTGCTAGTATCCAGGATTTTAAACATAATAATGTATTTGGAGCAACAGCATTTGGAGCATATGCCTTCTTTTGGTTAGCTGTTGGGACTACTTGGTTAATCCAATTAGGTGTTTTTGGAGAAGCTTTAATGAAAGCTGCTGATGTTAAACAACTTGGTTTTGCATTTGTAGGATATTTAATCTTTTCAATTTTTATGACAATTGGTGCAATGGAAACGCATAAGGTATTATTTATTATTTTTGTATTAATTGATTGTTTATTTATTGGATTATCATTAAGCACATTAGGATTTATGGAAGAAGCTACACATACTTTTGCAGCATATAGTGAATTAGGAATAGCTATTATGTCATTTTATGGGTCGGCTGCAGCTGTATTGAATAGTCACTTTGGAAGAGAATTCTTACCTGTAGGGAAACCTTTTGGGATTTTTAAAGCGAAATAAAAGATCTTAAATTAATTTTTAGACTTTGTCTATACACAAAAACCTTTACCATTGGAGTAAAGGTTTTTTTTATAAATAGTTGTATAGTTTAGTTGGAAATGACAGATGATAATATCGTGCTTTTTAAAAGGTAAAGAATGAAAGGTGGAAATTCGTTTGACAACACTATTGTATATCACAGCACATCCTCACGATAAGTCTACTTCATACAGTATGGCGGTTGGTGATGCTTTTATCGAGAGTTATAAAGCCACACATCCTAATGATCAAGTAGTACATATTGACCTTTATAAAGAAACGATTCCTCATATTGATGCTGAAGTGTTTGCAGGTTGGGGGAAACTTCAATCTGGAGGATCTTTTGATACACTTTCTTCAGATGAGCAATCAAAAGTAGGAAGATTAAATGAGATTGTAACTCAATTTGCTGAAGCAGATAAATATGTATTTGTAACACCTTTATGGAACTTTTTATTCCCCCCAATTATGAAAAACTATATTGATGCAATTTGCGTTGCTGGTAAAACTTTCAAATATACTTCTAATGGTCCTCAAGGATTATTAGGTGGTAAAAAAGCATTGCATATCCAAGCACGTGGTGGGGTTTATTCAGAAGGTCCAGCTGCAGGCCTTGAAATGGGACATCGCTATATTGGAGTGATAATGGGCTTCTTAGGTGTTCAAGACTTTAATGGAATTTTTGTAGAAGGTCAAAATCAATTCCCAGACCGAGCACAGGAAATTAAAGAACAAGCAATTCAAAAAGCTAAGGAAACTGCAAAAGATTTTTAATATGTTTAGAACAAAAAAACTCACTTTTTTGGTGAGTTTTTTTGTTCTGACAAGGAATTTCCTGTGCTGAGTAACTAAATTACAAAAATTAGCGCATATATATGTTTGTGGTTTTTCCTTCACTCAATTTCACATTGCCAAATCGGTAAATAAATCCTGAATATGGATCCTTCGTTTTCTTTACTACTTACTTTAATTTTACCTTTAAATTTTTCGATTATATTAAAGCAGACGGTTAATCCAATCCCTGTGCCTCTTTCTTTTAATGAGTAGAAGGGAGTGCCGAGCTTTTCAATTGTTTCTTGTGACATACCCATTCCAGTGTCTATGATTTCAATAAGTGCATATTCATTTTCTTGTAATAGATTGATTATTATAAAACCGGCATCGTGCATTGATTCGATTGCGTTTTTCATTAAGTTAACGAGAACTTGTTTAAATTCAATCGGATTTATTTTTGTGTAAAGTATTTGATTTAAGTTTAATTGGAAACCAATACTTTGGCTATTTGCCATCGATGCAAGCAAATCAGTTACATTCAATATTTCTTTATTCACTTCAACGACTTGTAGCGTTTCAGTTTGAGGCTTTGCTAGTGATAAATAATCATTAATAATAATTTGAGCGTATTCTAATTCTTTTAGCATTGTATCGACATAGTATTGTTCGTCTTGGTTCATTGTTTTTGTTTGTTGAAAGAGTTGTGCAAAACCTTTTACGACAGTAATTGGATTACGAATTTCATGTGCGATTGTTGCAGCTAGTTGACCAATTGAATTTAATTGTTTCGCCTGTTGTATTTCCTTGTGATTGGCTTCTAGAGCTATGACCTTCGTCTCTGTTTGTAAAAATACAAATAAGAGTATTAATTGAATCGAAAGGAATTCTAATATATTGCCGACAGGGTCTAATGCTATATAAGAATATTTTACTTTTAGATTGGTGAATGAGATTAGTAATACAAAAGTAGGTCCAATTAGTATATTTAATGCCCAACCGATATAAAATGCTATGCGATTATATAAAAAAATCGTAAAGATTGGAATGATTGCTACAAAACTATACATTGTTGATGTGTCTGGGTATGTCCAAAATTTAATATACACATATAGTGAAGAAATGGTCGTAAATAATACTTTTGAAAATGTGTTATCTTTTTTTATAAAATTGAATAAAGCAAAAATAACAATGAACATTAAAATAATTTGAGTTATAAGTTCAATTGGATGATCCTTAAAAGTTAAAGGAGAGAGTATAATTCCTACTAGTAATAAGGAAGTGAGTGAAGCCATAAAAAAAATATAAATTCGACGACTCCTTTTGTTGTAGTACTCTGTATTTTTCATGCTTCAATCTCCGTTCTGAAAAGAAACTTTCAATAATATTTTACACTTTTCAGAAAATTTTTTATAGATAAATTATGACAAATTTAATATAAAAGAGACCAAAAAAGTTTTTTTGGTCTCTTCAGTGTTTAGACAAGGTTCTAAAAATTTGATTTTCAGACTGATTGCGATCGCTTGTCAACAGTCTGAAAAGATTGAGTTAATTAGAAAATGAAACAGTGATCGTAACAATCTCAGAAGGGTTACCCGTTCTAATTGGAGGTCCCCAAGTTCCAAATCCTGATGAAACGACAAAGTGTGAGCGTTCTTTTTGTAAATAGCCCCAATCAACTTCATAAAGTCGACGGGTAATCAAGTGATTTGGCATAAATTGGCCACGATGGGTATGTCCAGATACTTGTAAATCTACGCCTAATTGAGTTGGAATTTCTAAATGATAGGGCTGATGATCAAGTAAGATGACTGGTTTTGTATGATCGATTCCTTTAAGCAGTTCATGTAAATCTAAGCGCTTTTTACTTGCAAGGTCTTTGCGACCAACGATATAGAAATTGTTATCAACAAGTTCTTTCTCATCTAATAAAATATGAATACCGGCATCCTTTAAATGCTGGGCAAGTAAATCTAAATGTCCACCGTAATAATCATGGTTACCAGGGACTGCATATATACCAATCTTCGGCTTTAACTTTTTTAAGGTTTGAATCATATTTTCCTCAACAAAAGGAGTAATATCTTCATCAATAATATCTCCGGCAATTAAGACTAAATCAGGAGCAAGCTTATTAATCTTTTCAACAAGAAACGCTAATCTTTTATTCGTGACTAATGTACTTAAATGTAAATCCGAAACTAGTACAATAGATAGTTCTTTATACTTTTCATTTGGTTTATCAACATTAATGTCATAATGAACAATCTGTGTGTCTAGTGCACTTTTTCTTCCTTTTGCAATAAGGTTTGCGACACATAATATGACAAGTGTTCCAAGTACCATGGTTATATTACTTGTTTTGAAAGATGTAAATTCTCTTAAAATCAGTCCAATCAAATCAGCAATGATGACAAAGAAAATTAAATAATAAAAGATGGCTAACCAGTATGCTCCAATTTTATGAATCGGTTTAAAGAATGAAGTAGGAAGTTTACTCTTTAAAACTCTTGAAAGAATGTACGCAAAAGTGATTAACAGAAATACGATCCAATAGATAATTTTTATTGTTGGATTCGTCCATTTACTTAGCAGAGCATTAATATAAATCCATCCATTAAGACCTATGTAAAAATTAATTAGGAAAAAGAAAGTCATAACCAAAATAATATTTAATACGATTCTTTTATTCATAATGATCCCTTTCATACGATAGTGGTAAGGTACTTCTAGTATATATGTTTAAACTTATAAACGCATCTATTTCACTTTCTATAAATTGAAAAATAGCATAAAAATATAAATCGACAGAATATGAAAAATACTGTGAGTTAATAGGGTAAAATAAAGGATTTTTGGAAGTTTTGTCGTATTATATTTATGTTAATTACATTTCGAAAACTTCGAATCTAGTGAGGATAAAAACGTGTTAATCGAAAAACTTTTGCTACATGTTTTAATCATATTAAGTCCAATATTAATATACAGTATTATTTATGAAAGGCATGGCTATAAAGATAAAATTTATCTTTTTGGCATGTTTCAGGCTGTAGCAGGTTTTTTTTGTATGGCCTTTCCATATCCAGCATATGGGTTATTTTGGGATTTAAGATATATACCACTAACGATCGCGTTTCTTTATTGTGGCTATCGCTGGGGAATCGTGACTTTTTTAGCGATCTTATTAGCTAGAATAATTTTAGGTGGAGACGCTATCATATTTGGTATGATCAGTATTACCTTATCCTCACTAGGATCTTTAATTTTATTTAAATGGTTTTGGACATTTAAACCTAAACAGAGAATACTTGCAACAGCTCTTATTAGTTTATGGCCCGCTTTAGTTCAACTAGGAATCTTACTTACTTTTTTAATCGTGAATAAGATTAGTTTTAAAAGTGATTATAGACTATTTGGATTAGTTCTTATATTTATTGTAATAGAGTTAATCGCAATTACTTTAGGAGCAAAACTGATTGAAACACTAATTGAAAATAAAATATTACATAAAGAAATCCAAAGGGCTGAGAAACTTAATACGTTAAGTGAAATGGCAGCTTCTATTGCTCATGAAGTTAGGAATCCACTTACAGTTGTTAAAGGTTTCTTACAATTAATGCAAGAAAGCAAAGACAATCAGTCTATGGAATATCTACCGCTAGTATTGAGCGAATTAGGTAGAGCAGAAGGAATCATTAATGATTATTTAAACTTTGCCAAACCACAATTCGAAAAAGTAGAAACGTTCAATTTAAAGCAATGCGTTTCAGATGTAGTCACCTTATTAGTTCCTTTAGCTTTAAAGCAAAATGTTAAATTAAAAGGGGATACAGAAGTCGAAACATTTATAAATACAGATAAAAATCAATTTAAACAAGCACTAATAAACCTAATTAAAAACGCAATAGAGGCAACTAGCTCAGGGGGATATGTACATACGAAGCTTCACGAAGAAAAGGATAAAACGGTCATTACGATTAGAGATAATGGAAAAGGAATGACCAAAGAACAGCTTTCACGTATTGGTACACTATTCTATTCAACTAAAGAAAAGGGAACTGGCGTAGGAACTACAGTTTCTGTTCGAATCATAGAAGCAATGAATGGAACAATCACTTTCGAGAGCAGCGTTGATGAAGGAACAAAAGTAACAATTAAACTACCAAAAGTTGAGCCTGAAGATGGTAAAGTGAACGGATAATTGATTCTATTTTTAAAATGGTTACTCGATTGGTTGCACTTTAATGGGAATGTAAAAACGCTTAGAATTTAAACTAAGCGTTTTCTATTAATATGAGCTGTGTCATAATATTATTTCTTTCTAGCAAACCAAACCGTCCAACAGTCTTTTTCAATAATAGTAGATTGATACTGAAGCTTATTTTCGATGAATTTTACTAATTGATTTAGTTCTTCATCAGTGAGTTCATGAAGAATTGATCGACCTGTTCTAAGTAATAAATCACTCCGAAGTGATTCTAGGTCAGTATAAATGCGTCTTGTTTCCCACAGTTTTACTGTGTTTTCTATATCAAACCCAGCTAATTCTAATGCTGAATTCATTTCTTGTGTATCATATCTTCTTGCTATTTCTTTCGTTTTCAATTTTGGGTACAGGTCAAAAAAATAACCTCGTATATGGCTATCGTCTCCAGGAAGTAAACAATCTTCTGGCGTCCGGTCTTGTACGATTAATATTCCATTCTTTTTTAGTAAACGATTTGCCTCATTGAAACAGGCATTTAAATTATCTAAATGATGAACTAAAGCTCTTTCCAAAACTACATCATAACTTGAAGATGGAAGTTTAGTATGATATGCATCTCCTTTACTAAGAGAAATATTACTGTAGTCTTTACAGTTTTCACTAGCTCCTTTAAGCATTTCCTCTGAAAAATCTACCGCCGTAACGTGGTTTACTTTTAATTTAGTGAGAGCTTTTGAATAGATCCCTCCACCGCAACCTATATCAACTACGTCTTTTCCATACAAATCAATGTTATCCATCATTAATTGAATCCAAGATTGATCAGCCTCTCTAGTTGTATAAGTCTTATTATTGTGTGCATCGTGGAAGTTGATGGCCATGTGATTACCTCCCCAAATTTGATTCAGGTGCTTCTATTTATTAGTATAGACGGTGATATTACATTGAATAATATCAATAAGTTATTGGTATTAATAAGATATTTTTATGAAGAAAAGCGTTAGATAAAAAGGAATGGTGAAAATGAATGGAAGGTACAATAGAAAGATTTGAAAGCTTAAGAACTGAACTAATCAATCACTATGAAGCATCAAAAGGAAGTATCTTTGGCCATAAAGGCTTAAAAATACAAGGTAAAGTTTTTGTATTCTTTAATGAACCTAATATTGTCGTAAAGTTAAAGAAAGAGGATGTTGCAACAGCTTTAAAAATAAGCGGGGCAAAAAACTTTGACCCAATGGGTGGGAAACCTATGAGAGAATGGGTTGAAATTCCATACGGGGATGAACAGTGGTTTAATTATGCAATAAAAGGTATGACATACGTTAAAAGTTTACTAAAAAATTAATAACTTAAAAGTTTTATAAACTATGGATGGAAGTTTAATTATTTCCATCGCTTTAATGTTAAGGGAGAGTGATATAAGTGAACAATCGTAAAGTAGCAGTTTCTTGGAGTGGTGGGAAGGATTGTTGTCTAGCATTAGATTTACTAATTAAAAATAAATATGAAGTGGCATGTCTAGTTTCAATGGTATCGAAAAGAGATGAAAGGAATCATGCGCACGGAACTCCGCTTAATTTCTTACAAATGCAAGCTGATGCAATTGGAATTCCACTTGTCATGATTGACTCAGCAGGAAAATACGAGGAGTCAATGATCAATGGACTAAAAGCAATAAAAGAGCAATTTGACCTTTCAGCGATTGCATTTGGTACTTTATATGTAAAGGAAGATCGACAATGGAATGAACTAGTTGCAACTAAGGTAGGACTTGAGCCGATGTTCCCAGTGTGGATTAAGAAAAGTGAAACGACTAATTTACTAGACAGATGGCTTGCGACTGGATACGATGCAATTATTTGTAGGGCAAAAGAGAATATTTTTGATTCTATGATCGTTGGTAAGAGCCTAAATGAAGATTTAAAACAACTATTCATTAGCAAAGAAATCTGTCTAATGGGCGAAAGCGGAGAATATCATACGTTTGTAATTGATGGACCACTATTTAAAGAACGCTTAAATATAGTAGCTGCAGATACTATTCTAAATAGTGGATTATGGTCTTTAAATATTAAGGAGATCCAAACAACTATTAAATAGATTTCTACTGAATTTTATAGAGAAAATATAGTTTGAGATTGCTATTAACATTGCTTTAGGGTAAATAAACAGCCTGTTGCAGCTAAGAGAAAACAAGCTAAAATCACTTGAAAATAATTAATTTAGGTGACTTTAGCTTGTTTTTAGTTTGTCTTACTCTCGGTCAATGTAGTTAAGTACCAGTCAGCATAACGCTTAATACCCTCACTAATTGATACTTTAGGTTCATAATTTAAATCATTTTTGATTTTTTCAATGTTTAATGTATAGTCATAACTCAAGAAATTGGCTATATGCTTGGAAACCTTTGATGGTTTGTTAGTAATCTTCGCAATTATTTCTGAATTCAACGCGATAAATGACAGTAGTTTTGGTGAGAAATTTTTGGTGTTCAGCTCTTTATTTAAGGCAAAGAAGAGCTGTTTAAGCACATCAATTAAATAAATAGGCTGATCATTTGTAATATTATAGTATTCACCATTAAAGGCATTATCTGCATTCATACAAGAGACGATCATATCAACAACATTATCGATATAAGTAAAATCCATTAGAACTTGTCCTTTATGAACTAACGGAATTCCTCCATTTTCATTTATCTGTATAAATCTTCCGAAAATCGTATGATCAAAAGGACCGAAAATTTGTCTAGGTCTTAGTGAGATTGCAGGTAATCCTTTTTCAATTGCATCTTCAATAATTAAATCTGCCATATGCTTTGTTTTAGCGTAGTAATTAGAGTGTTTTGATGGCAGCGGATCACTTTCTTTAACATCTTTACGACTCTCACTAGTAAAGTACACACTCGGGGTCGAAATATTAATAAACTTTTTTAAATCTGTTGAAAGTGAAGCTTTAACAATATTTTTTGTCCCTTCAACATTTGTTTTCTCAAATTCAGAAAAACGTCCAAAAGGTGCTGCAAGTGCAGCACAATGGATTACATAGTCTACATTCTTTATATTTTCTTCTAATAAGACAGAGTCATTCAAGTCTCCTTTGACAAAGGTGACATTCTCCATCTTGTTGAAAAATTTAGCTGCTTCTTCATTTCTTCCAAAGGCTATAACAGAATAGCCCATTTCACTTAATTTTTTTGTAGTATGTTTTCCTAAAAAACCAGTAGCGCCACTTATGAAAACATTCATCATTCCACCCCGAAAAGAAATTATTGTCGCTCAAAGTTTATGAATCTCGTTCCTTGGAACGTTAATTTTCCCGCATCATTTTCTACTAATTGACCATAAATGAATCCATCAATTTGAAATTCAATTCTGTCTCCCGATTCGACCTCAAGTGTAACATAATAATGTGTAGAGGAATGAGCGAACTGATTCGTATTAGCACGCTGAACGTAATCTATTCTTTTAGTAACTATTTTTGCTGGGACAATTAATTTAGGTTGTTTATTATTATAATTCCATTGCTTTAATCCTTTTATTAGTGCAAAAAATATACCTGCAAAAACGAAGACGAAAATGATTGGAAATACGAAAGCAATAATTTTAAAAATATCAAAACCTGCATCAAACCCTGACATTATTAAGACCCCCCTTTTTATAAATTGTAAGTCTTACACTTCATGATCCTTTTTTATTCAAATCGTCCTATATATATAGTTTATTAAATTTTCTGAAAGTAATAAACCTATTTCTTTCAACAAGTTAATAAAATTGGAGCCTGTATTGTAAACGTTAAATTATTTTAGTGAATTTTATTTCGTTTATTATCTAAATATAACGCTAAAATCGTTCAAACTAGTAAAAAATGTAAAATAATTACTATTAATAATCTAATAGAACTACTATCCAAGAAGCTTTAAATTAAGTGGAAATCCTGTAATTTTCCTAATATGAACATTAATTGTGACAGAATAAAAAACTAAGTAAAAAATCCTTCCATTTTAGTAAATTTTAATTCGATTAATTATTGACCAATAATATCTAGGGGAGTAGGATACTTTTAATAGAACTCTTTTTTCTCTTTATTATGTTCCATCGCTAAGGTAGTAGCTTTTAAAACTAGTATGGTGAACAGTACTAGTAAGATTGGTATCTACTAACAGTAAGAATTGAAATAAGGCTAGAGAGGAAATACAGGGTTAAATAATTAAATGTTTGGTTTAAATCTATTTCTATCTGATCGAAAAGCGGGTAGGGATCATGGAAAATTAGTTATAGGAGTGATAAGGAAATGAATGTTAAAGACTTAATATCAGTTTACAATCAGTATTACAGTCATTCTAATTTACGCGTTTTTTTTGTATCTGGCCATACGGACGAAATCGAAGAAATTACAGATTTTGATGGAAACGGTCACCATACTTCACAATCATTTGGCATCTATGTGCTTTTATCTAGAACAGAGACGCAACTAATTAAATTAGTATCCTTAAACTTTGAAGATTTAGGAATCATTGAAATTTCTTTAAATGATTTAGGTGACGAAATAAAGCATGACTGGACTAGCTACTTAAAGAAAGTGATATGTTATTTAAAACAAGCAGGGTATCGGATCAATAGGGGGATGGACATACTGATTTACAGTAATCTGCCAAATGAAGTAGGGCTATCCTCAACTAAATCAGTTGAAGCTTTAACAGATACAATGTTAAAAACTTTATATGAATAGAAACGTAAAACCACATCAATATTTTCAATAATTAAAAAACAGCTAAGATTACTCCGGAAAAAATTAAATTCTCCTCATGTAAATTATAATATTTCAAATTTGCTTAAATAAAACTTAATTATACAATCTTGATTTAAATAAAATAAAATATGTAAGAAATTCTCCATATTTAATGAATAATCGTACAACCTTGAACTGTTAAAATTAAAGTAATAGTTTCGAAAACAATTCAGATTGGAAGGTTACGAGGAGAGTTGTAATGACTACAATTAAAGATATTGCCGAAAAAGCAGGGGTATCGATTGCTACTGTATCAAGAGTGCTTAATTATGACCCTGCACTATCAGTAAGTGACGATACAAAACAAAGAATTTTTGAAACAGCAGAAAAGCTTTCATATAAGAAAAAATCGAAAGTAAAAAAGAATATTGCAAAAATCGCACTAGTTAAAGGCGATAATGGAAATGAAGAATTAAGCGATCTCTTTTATATGCTAATTCGTTTTGGAATTGAAAATAAGTGTGAACAACATTCCCTGCACATTTCTACTTTTTTTCGTGGAAATGAAAAAGGGATGTTAGATGAGCAAATACTTGGTGTGATTGCATTAGGTAAGTTTGATGATCAGCAAATTAGCTCATTGAAAAAAGTTTCGAAAAATATCGTTTTTGTTGATTTTTCACCAGATGAAGAAAAATACGATTCTGTTGTTACAGATTATGAGAATGCTATTAGAAAAATTTTAGATCATTTTATATCGCATGGACATCAAAAAATTGGATATATTGGTGGACGCGAGTATGACAAGAAGCAAGGTCAAAAAATTAATTCCAGAGTGAAAACATTTAAAAATTATTTGGAAGAAAAGGGGCTCTTTCGAAAAGAGAATCTGTTCTTAAGTGATTTTACAGCTGATGCAGGGTTTAATTTGATGAACAAAGCAATTCGAGAACAAGGTGGAGATTTACCAACAGCATTTATAGTTGGTTGTGATACGATGGCTGTTGGATGTCTAAGAGCACTTCATGAAGCAAAAATATCAGTACCAGAGCGTGTAAGTTTAATCGGCATGAATGATTTTGTGTTTTCAAAATATCTTTTTCCTAGCTTAAGTACTTTGAAGGTATACACTGAATTGATGGGTGAATCTGCAGTGGATTTAGTAATGGAAAGACTTTTAGGTAGGAAAGTAGCTAAAAAAGTGATTGTTCCGACGACGTTAAAGATACGTCAAAGTAGCCTTTAAAACAAATATTTGCGAAATTTGTAAGATAATTGCTAAAAATTAAACATTTTGCTTTTAATCTTAACTCTTTTTAGTATAATTAAAAATTAAAAGGAGTGGGAACGTGAAGGTTGGGTATTTAGGTCCTGAGGCGACTTTTACACATGTTGCTGTTCGGTCTGTTTTTAAGAATGATGAACATATTGCTTATTCTAGTATTCCTGTTTGTATGGATAATGTAGCAGAAGGTGAAGTTGATTTAGTTGTCGTTCCAATAGAGAATTCTGTTGAAGGATCCGTGACCACAACAATTGATTATCTTGTACATGAACAGCCATTAAAAATGGTTGGTGAAATTATTATTCCGATAAGACAGCACTTATTGATGGCAAAAGGACAAGCACATCGAGTAAAGGATATTGAGGTAATTTATTCTCATTCTCATGCGTTAGCTCAGTGTCACACATTTTTGCATAATCAATATAAATATACAAAGTTAGAACCAGTTACTTCTACAAGTGCTGCGGCTAAAATGGTTAGTGAGCAATCTGATGAGTGTATAGCGGCTATCGCTAACGAATTTGCTGCAAAGAAATATGGATTAGAAATTGTTGCTTCAGATATTCATTCAAATTCATATAACCACACAAGATTTGTTGTTTTGCAAAGACAAGATGTTAATTTAGAAACAAGTTATTTTCAACCTAAACATACAAAGGCAACTCTAGTTATTAACATGCCGGAGAATCGTGCTGGTGCGCTTCACCAAGTACTTTCTGCATTTGCATGGAGACAGATTGACCTTTCAAAAATAGAGTCACGTCCGACGAAAACTGGATTAGGAAATTACTTTTTCATTGTTGATGTTGAGATGGGCTATGATGAAGTATTATTACCTGGAGTAAAGCAAGAATTGGAAGCTTTGGGCTTCTCAGTTGAAGTTGTGGGAAGTTACTCAACAATCTCATTATAAGAAAAGAGAAGGTATAAGAACCTTCTCTTTTATATTTTTTATTTTTACTTTAATAGTAGTAATACGGGGGAGGACAATAGTAACCTGGTGGGCAATAAGAGTAAGGATAGCCATAACCATAACCATAACCCCAAAATGGGAAAAATGGAAAAAATGGACGGAAGAACGGACGGAAAAATGGACGTCCAAATCCAAATCCAAAGCCAGGTCTACCGAATCCAAACCCAGGTCTTCCAAATCCACCAAATCCACCATGAAAGCCTCCGAATCCGCCGTGTCCAAAGCCGCCGTGTCCAAAGCCACCGCCACCAAATCCATGTGGACGAAACTCATGTTCATTCGACATATAAAAAACCTCCTTTACTTATGAGTCTTACATAATCAAAATATGCAGGACAAAAGTGGAAGGTTTGGGCATATTGTATTTTATATTGAATTAAAAAATTAGAATTAGTTAATATAAAACTTTCTATTTATTAAAACTTAATCATTTAATAAATTAAACTTACGAATACGATATTGTAAGTTTTGTCTACTAATGCCTAATTTTTTTGCAGCCTGTGTAATATTGCCATTATGATCATTTAAAACATTTATAATATGTTGTTTTTCTTTGTTCATTAAAGTATTTTTTAAATTTGATTTGTCATCTATTGATTCTGGTTGATGTAATGTAACGTCTCTATGTTGTTGAACGATAGGAGTAGCATTTGTATTTCTTTTTTCATTGAAAAATCTAGATGGTAAATGCGTTGCAGATATAGTTGTTTCATTTTCTACTAAGTTCATTGCACCTTCGATCATATGTTCAAGTTCGCGTATATTACCTGGCCAGTTATGATTCAGGAAAAAGTTTGTTACATTTTCATCTAAGTTAGTTACCCGATGGCCGAAAAGACGATTATATTTTTGAATAAAGAAGTTTGCTAACAATAATATATCTTCGAAGCGTTCACGTAGTGGCGGTAGAAATAATGAAACGACACTTAGGCGGTAATATAAGTCTTTACGTAAATGATTATTCGCGATTGCTTCAATAGGGTCTTCGTTTATCGTAGCGATAATTCGAACATCTAATTCTTTTTCGTTAATTTCACCTATTCTTCTAACTTTACGTTCTTGAATAACCCTTAAAAGTTTAGCCTGTAAATTAGGGCTAAGTGAATTAATTTCATCTAATAATAATGTTCCACCATTTGCCTCTTCAAATAATCCAGGCTTATCAATTGCCCCAGTAAATGCTCCTTTTTTTGTCCCAAAAAGAATACTTTCAATTAAGGATTCTGGAAGAGCGGCGCAATTTTGAGAAATGAATGGCTTTGTTGCTCTTTTGCTAGCATTATGAATACTTTGAGCGAATAGTTCTTTACCTGTTCCAGTTTCTCCTACAATTAATACTGATGAAGAAGTTTTGGCAGATCTTTTTGCATCTTCAATTATGTTTTTAAATGACTCGGATGTTCCGATTAATTGCTCAAATGTATAACGTGTATTTCGATTTTGAAGAATTCCTTCCTGCACAGATTGCTTTAATTCTGTCACGTCGCGAACCATTTCAATTGCGCCAATAATTTTATTTTCTTTCATTATTGGGTAAGTATCATTGATTGTCGTAACTTCTTTTCCTTTATTATTAAAATAAGATTGTTTAATATTTTTTCGTACTTTTCCTTTTTGAAGGGCATCAAGTAAGGTGCTCGATTGGTTTTTTTGAAACGTGAAGACATCTAAAAGATTTTTATGCAAGACATCCTCTTCATTCATCATTTCGATTTCCATCATTTTACGGTTATACACCATTGTATTTGCTTCTTGATCAACTACATGTATACCGATATCTATTTCTTCTAATATTAATTGTAATAATTCATCAACAGCTAAAAAGTTTTGCTTATCATTTTTCATATAATTCTCTCTTTTCATAATAACAATAGAAAAAATTTGCACTTCTAACTATTTTTGGTAAGATAAAAAGGCAGTTTTTTCCGAATGTGCTAATTTTCTATGTTAATCGGTTTTTTACTGCAAATATTCTATGCTTATTTTAATTAATTTTGCACCTGAATGCAAAAATATTTTGCGGTAAATTGAAAACGGTATCATGCTTAAGGAAGAATAATGCTTAGAATTAGTACATTTTGTGAATTTTAGTTTATTTAACATGTTTGGCACGGAAATTGCTTATTCTTTTAGTAAGAAACTATAAATTAATCAATAATATTGGGGGAACTCAAATGACAACTAATTCTCAAAAAATCATTGAACAAACAAATCAATATGGCGCAAATAACTATCATCCACTTCCAGTAGTAATCTCTAAAGCTGAAGGTATTTGGGTTACAGACCCTGAGGGTAACAGATATTTAGATATGTTAAGTGCATATTCTTCTGTAAACCAAGGGCATCGTCATCCAAAAATTATCCAAGCTTTAAAAGATCAAGCTGATAAAGTTACTTTAACTTCACGTGCTTTCTATAGTGAAAACATGGGTGAGTGGTATGAAAAAGTAGCAAAAGTTACTAACAAAGATATGATTTTACCTATGAACACTGGTGCTGAAGCTGTTGAGACAGCAATTAAAGCTGCTAGAAGATGGGCTTATGATGTTAAGGGTGTAGAAGAAAACCAAGCAGAAATTATTGCTTGTGTTGGAAACTTCCACGGTCGTACGATGGCTGCAGTTTCTTTATCATCAGAAAAAGATTATCAACGTGGATTTGGACCATTCTTACCAGGAATTAAGTTAATACCGTATGGCGATATTGAAGCATTAAAAGCTGCGATTACGCCTAATACAGCTGCATTCTTAATTGAACCAATTCAAGGTGAAGCTGGAATTAATATCCCTAGAGAAGGATTCTTACCTGAAGTAGCTGAAGTTTGTAAAAAAGAAAACGTATTATTTATTGCAGATGAAATTCAAACAGGTTTATGTAGAACTGGTAAAACTTTTGCATGTGATTGGGATGGAGTAATTCCTGACATGTACATTTTAGGTAAAGCACTTGGAGGCGGAGTATTCCCAATTTCATGTGTTGCTGCAAATCGTTCAATCTTAGGCGTATTTGAGCCAGGTTCTCACGGATCTACATTTGGTGGAAATCCATTAGCTTGTGCAGTTTCTGTAGCTGCTTTAGAAGTTCTTGAAGAAGAGAAGTTAGCTGAGCGTTCAAATGAGCTTGGAAACTACTTTATGGAAAAATTAAAAGAAATCGATCATCCTCATATTAAAGAAGTTAGAGGACGTGGATTATTTATTGGTGTTGAACTTCATGTACCAGCACGTGTTTATTGTGAAGCTTTAAAGAAACAAGGTTTATTATGTAAAGAAACACATGATACAGTAATTCGTTTTGCACCACCATTAATTATTTCAAAAGAAGATTTAGACTGGTCAATTCAACAAATTAACGAAGTGTTTAGCCAATATAAAGCAACTGTATAAATGGAGCGATAAAAATGACAACTACAATCCCACAAAATGAAGTACAAAACAAAATCAAAGAAGAAGGCAGAGAATTAATTGAGTCTACTCAAGAAGTAATCTCAGAAGCTCTTCATAAACTTGGTTATTCAAAAGAACTTTATGAGTTATTAAAAGAACCATTACGATTTTTAACAGTTCAAATTCCGGTAAGAATGGATGATGGCTCAGTGAAAATTTTCACTGGCTATCGTTCACAGCATAATGATTCTGTAGGTCCAACAAAGGGTGGAATTCGTTTCCATCCTGAGGTTAATGAAGACGAAGTAAAAGCTTTATCAATGTGGATGAGCTTAAAATGCGGTATCGTTGATTTACCATACGGTGGGGGAAAAGGCGGTATCATTTGTGATCCAAGAAAAATGTCAACTTTTGAGTTAGAGCGTTTAAGTAGAGGATATGTTCGTGCGATTAGCCAAATCGTTGGACCAACAAAGGATATTCCTGCTCCAGATGTATACACTAACCCACAAATTATGGCTTGGATGATGGATGAATATAGTAGAATTCAAGAATTTGATTCTCCTGGATTTATTACTGGTAAACCACTTGTATTAGGTGGCTCAGAAGGACGTGAAACAGCTACAGCTCAAGGTGTTACAATTTGTATTGAAGAGGCTGCTAAACGTAAGGGAATCGATTTAAAGGGTGCTAGTGTCATTGTTCAAGGATTTGGAAATGCGGGTAGCTTCTTAGCGAAGTTCATGATTGAAGCAGGTGCAAAGGTAGTCGGTATTTCTGATGCACTTGGCGCATTATACGATCCAGACGGTTTAGATATTCATAGCTTACTAGAAAAAAGAGATAGCTTCGGAACAGTAACTAACTTATTTACTAATGTAATTTCGAATAAAGAATTACTTGAAAAACCTTGTGATATTTTAGTTCCAGCTGCAATTTCAAACCAAATTACAATTGAAAATGCTCACAATATTAAAGCATCAATCGTAGTTGAAGCTGCAAATGGACCTACTACTCTAGAAGCTACTAAAATATTAACAGAGCGCGGAATTTTACTAGTTCCAGACGTACTAGCAAGTGCTGGTGGAGTTTCTGTTTCTTATTTTGAGTGGGTTCAAAATAATCAAGGTTATTACTGGTCTGATGAAGAAGTTGCTCAAAAACTTCGTGAAAAAATGGTACGTTCATTTGATAGTGTTTACCAAACTTCAGTTAATCGCAAAGTAAATATGAGATTAGCTGCATATATGGTTGGTATTCGTAAAATGGCGGAAGCATCTCGTTTCCGTGGATGGGTTTAATAGACTAATAGGTTTGCTCCAGATGAAAATTTCATTTGGAGCACTTATATTGTATTGACAGATAATAAACTCTATTTTTATAATTAAGATATTATTTCGGTACAATAAGTTTGTATACGCTTACAGATATTATCTGAAAATTTAGTCTTAAGATACGTTGATTTAGAACGCTTTAGTGTTCGTTAAGAAAATAAGTGAACTTATATTCTGTTATATCAGAATATTTTAACTTATACACACAATTTACAACTAGAGGAGGGAATTTCATGACACAACAAGAACAGGGGTTAAAGAAAGAGCTTAAAAGTAGACACTTGTTTATGATTGCTCTTGGGGGAGTAATTGGGACAGGTTTGTTTATGGGATCAGGTTATACAATTAGTGAAGCTGGCCCAGGTGGAGCAATATTAGCCTACTTAGTAGGTGGATTAGTAATGTATTTAACAATGCTATGTTTAGGAGAATTAGCAGTTAATTTACCAGATGCTGGTTCTTATCAAACTTATGCAACTAAGTATATCTCACCAGCGTCAGGCTATGTAGTTGGATGGATGGCATGGTTAAACTGGTCGGTAACAATCGGTTTAGAGTTAATTACAGTTAGTATGTTAATGAAGAGATGGTTTCCAGATGTACCGACTTGGATCTGGTGTGTAGTATTTGGTGTAATATTATTCTCAGTAAATGCACTTTCTACGAAATCCTTTGCTGAAGTTGAGTTTTGGTTTGCAAGTATTAAAGTAGTAACAATTGTTCTTTTTATTATTTTAGGAGGAGCAGTAATGTTTGGCATTGTACCAATGGAAGGGACAAAGGCTCCAATGCTTTCTAACTTTACAGACCACGGCGGACTTTTCCCGAATGGCTTTTTAGCGATTATGGTCACCATGGTTGCAGTTAACTTCTCATTTCAGGGAAGTGAATTAGTAGGGATTGCTGCTGGTGAAAGTGAAGATCCAGCAAAAGCTGTACCTAAAGCAATAAATAACACTGTATGGCGAATTCTAGTATTCTTTATTTTATCAATCTTTGTTTTAGCAGGCTTATTCCCTTGGGAGAAAGCTGGTTTAGTAGATAGCCCCTTCGTAGTAGTATTTGATAATATTGGTATTCCATATGCAGCAGATATTATGAACTTTGTCATTATTACAGCAGTTCTATCAGTTGCTAACTCAGGTTTATACGCAACATCTCGTATGATGTATTCAATGGCTCAAAAAGGAATGGTTAGTTCGAAATTAGGAAAACTAACTAAAAAAGGTGTACCTTTAAACGCTTTAACTTTTAGTATGTTTTTTGGATGTTTATCTCTATTAAGTGGAATTTACGCAGAAGACACGGTTTATCTATGGTTACTATCAATTGCAGGATTTGGCTGCTTATTTGTTTGGGCAAGCATCGCATTATCAAATCTTTTAGGTAGAAAGAAATACATTCAAGAAGGTGGGAAATTAGAGGATTTAAAATATAAAACGCCTCTTTATCCAATCGTTCCAATCGTTGCTTTTGTCTTAAATGTAGCTGTAATTATTAGCCTTGCATTTATCCCAGATCAACGCATTGCATTGTATTGTGGTGTGCCATTTATGATTTTGTGTTTAATTTATTATCACTTCTCGGCTAAGCATAAAATTGAAAAACACGAGCAAGAAGAAAATAAAAAAGTAAGTTAATAATAGTTTTGTGATCGTCTCAAAAAATGGTGAAACTCGCTAGTAAGTTACTACTGGCGAGTTTTTTGTTTTTCTTGAATTGTGGTTGAACAGGTTTAGCGTAAAGAATAAAAATGACTACTTTATTAACAAATTTCACAATTTTATCAACAATGTGCATATTTTCGTTAATTTTTTTTTGATTTTGAATAGGAGAGCGACTACTTATCCACTGTTTTGATAATGGAATTACTGTTTATAACTGAATCTGCCTTAAATATTAACATTTATTCGAATGTACTTGTTAATAACAAGGTAGGGGGAGTTACTTATCCACATTTTACGATTATCATTATTTATTCTTTATGAGTTATACACAAAAAAGAACTGTCCCAAAAGTACATTGACTTAAGGGACAGATACATTTTTTACAGCTTATTTATTTTTTTCAGATTCTGCACTTGTTACAGTGATGTCTTGTAAGTGACCTTGGAAGCCTTGACCAGCTGTTAAGTCGTAGCCTTTAACGCGCTTATTAACTCCATCTAAACCGAAGCGGAATAGAGTAGGGATAACTGGCACTTCGTCATTTACAAGCTCTTGCCATTTATCATATACTTCTTGACGGTATTTTTCATCAAACGCTTTTGGTGAAATACCTTCTTTTAATAATTTATCATTGTCGTCATTTACCCAACGAACGTAGTTGAATGGTGCATTTTTCGCCCAAATTCCAGATGGATCTGGGTCAGAACCTGTTCCCCAAGCTGCTGCGAAAATATCGATTTTTGGATTATCTTTTTCTACCATATCGTAGAATGAGTTGAACTCATGTAAACGTCCATCTAATAATTGAACATCTAAGCCAACTTCTTTCCAAGATTGTAAGTAGAATTGTGCTAATGGCTCAGCGATATCGCCACCACTCATAGAAGCGAAGTTGATTTTAAATGGTTTTCCGTTTGGATCTTCACGTAAACCATCTCCAGTTACATCTTTGTAACCAGCTTCGTCCAGTAATTTTTTAGCTTTTTCAGGATCATGAGTATATCCTTTTAATGCTTTATCAAAGTATTTAGGGAATGATGGTGGAATTACAGATGTTGCAGGCACTCGTAATCCTTTGTATAATTTTTCCCCAACTGCTTTATTATCAAGGGCATAAGCCATTGCTTGACGTACACGCTTATCTTGGAATTTTGGATTATCCATTACGTTTACACCATTTTTCGCATCGTAATGACCTAATTTAAATCCAATGTAAGAGTAAGCTAACTCTGTTTTACCGATTAATTGGATATTTTTTAATTTTTTAGCTTGATCATATTGGTCAGCTGAAACTGAAGCGATATCGATATCTCCGTTAGCTAGAGAAGATGTAGCAATCGTTGGATTAACAACTTTTAAAAGTACACCATCAAGTTTTGGAGCACCGTTCCAGTAATCTTTGTTCGCTTCGAACTCTACAGCTTCACCTGGAGTGATCTTTTTAATTTTAAATGGTCCAAAGCCAATAGGAGCTTTACGAATTTGGTCACATGATGCTAATTTATCGATTGGCACATTGCCTAAATATTTTTTAGGTAGTGGGTTAGTCCATAATCCAGTAAGTACAGATGGGTTAGCTTCTTTAAATGTAATTGAAATTGTTTTAGGATCAATTACTTTAACACCGGAAATGTTTTTTGCCTTTCCGTTATGGTAATCTTCCATACCTTCAATCATAGACATTTGTGAATCATAACGTACACCTGTATATTTTGGATTACCAATTACTAGATAAGAATATTCTAAATCCTCTGCTGTCACTGGATCACCATTCGTCCAATTTACATTATCGCGAATTTTTAATGTAATTGTCTTTTTGTCATCGCTTAATTTATATGTAGCAGCACCATCTTGGTCATAAATATAGTTTTCATCTGTTGAAAGAAGTGCTTCGTCAAAAAATTGAAGAACTTGAGAATCTGGATCGCCTTCATAGAAAACTGTATTTAAGATACCTTCAAATGGCGTATCTGAAACTAAACCATATTTTAAAATGCCACCTGAAATCGATTTTTTGTTATTTGAAACTTTAATTGGAAAAGCAGCTTGATCGATTTGCTTAGTAGTAGTTGAAGTCTTTGTGTCGCCGCCTTTACATGCTGAAAGAATCATCATAGATACTGCCATTGCGCTTAATACTTTAGTAAAGCTTTTTGCATTTTTCATATTTCCACTCTCCTTATTTTTTAATTAACCTCTTCTTTGTCTAGCATCAGCTGCACGCTTTAGCGCTTCACCGATGAAATTTATACTCAGCATGAGCACTAAAATCATGCACGATGCAGGTAACCATATCCACAGCTTATTTTGTAAAACATCAGGATTTGTTGCATAACTAACTAGTGTTCCTAAACTTGGTGTACTTTCTGGTAAACCAAATCCAAGGAAGGTTAGACCAGATTCAATTCCAATATTTCCTGCTAGGTTTAAAGTGAATGCAACGATGATTAATGAACTTACATTTGGTAAAACGTGTGAGATAATGATTTTCCAATTCGGTGTGCCAATTGCTTTCGCTGCTGCCACATAATCTAATTCGCTCTCTGATAAAACTTTTGAACGAATTAACCTTGCTTTACCTGTCCATAAGAAAAGACTCATAATAAGGACAAAATTTATGATTGAGAACTTAGGTACAACTGTTACGAATACTATAATTAACATTAATGTTGGTAAGGATAAGAAAAAGTCAATAATACGCATTACGACACTGTCTACCCAACCACCAAAATAACCAGCTATTAAACCCAATGCTAGGCCAAGTAGATTTGTAATAATTGTGATAAAAAATCCAATAGTAAAGGAATTTCTTGTCCCAATTATTAGTTGTCCAAATATATCGCGTCCCCCGTAGTCAGTACCTAACCAGTGAGTAGAGGAAGGAGGCTGATAGATTGATAGAAAGTCTACTTTAACAATTTGATCTTGATCTAGAATAAGGGAAATACCATACACACTTATTATTATTAGGCCAAGCACGATAAGAGAACCTAAAGCTAATTTATCTCGTCTAAATTCAGCCCAAATGACACTAAATCCTGATGGACTTTTTCGTTGCTCAGTAATATGAGTTTGATTTTCGATTTTTAATTCCATAAATTTCACCTACCCTATTCAATCCGTATACGTGGATCTACGATGCTTAGAATAATATCTGAGATTAATGTCCCGAAAAGTGTTGCAAGACATGTCATTAAAACAAGCGCATTTACAACGGTAAAATCACGTAACATAACGGATTTGACGAACAGTTGCCCAATTCCTGGATAGCCAAAAATTGATTCTAAAAATACTGAACCAGCTATTAACCCAGTAATCTCATAACCTAAAAATGCAGCGATTGGTAAAAATGAATTTCGTAAAATATGTTTAGAATAGACCTTTGATTCAGGAACACCTTTTGATCTAGCTGTTCTAACAAAATCTTTTACTTTTGTATCAATAATTTCACTGCGTAAATATTGAGAAATTCCAACAGTTGAAATAAGTGCACCTGATAAAGTTGGTAAAACAAGATGATCTAATTTGCTTACGTAATAAGCAAAAGTTCCGTCAGCAATCTGAGGGTCTACGCTACCACCCGTAGGAAAAAGATCAAAATAAAATCCAAAAACAAACAACATAACAATTCCAAAAATAAATAAAGGGGTAGCAAAACCTAAATAGTTATAACCGGTTATCAGCTTATCCGCCCACGTGTCGCTATACCGCCCACTTATAATACCAAGTGGAATTGCCAGTAAATAAGTCACAATAAGCACGCAAAGGGCAAGTAATACAGTATTTCCAATACGGTCACCAATTACATCAACTACATTGATTTTGTGTGTATAGGAAACACCAAAATCTCCTTTTGCAACATTTTTAATCCAATGATAATACTGGACATAAGCAGGATCATTTAAACCCATTTCTTCACGAATTTTTTCAATTTCTTGTGGATTAGCTTTTGGGTTAATTGATCGTCCAGTTAGAGCATCACCAGGCATTGCTTTAGCTAGTGCAAAGATTAGTATACTCAAGATCACAAGCTGAGGAATCATGATGAGTATACGGCGAATGACAAATTTTAACATATTCGTTACTCCTTTCTAAGGTAATGCTACTCGATGAGTATCTGAGATTGCTTTTAAATCAAAAGGTCGGCCATTTGCATCAAAGTAAGAAGAAGCATTTTGTTGATATTCTTGTCTAACTGCTTGTCTTTCTTTAATTTTTTCATCTCGAACTTCTGGACGAATATCTGGAATTGCTGCAATTAAGCGTTTAGTGTATATATGTTGTGGGTTGTTTAAAATATCTTCAGTAGTGCCTTCTTCAACAAGTCTCCCTCTATACATAACACCAATTCGGTCACATAAATGGCGAATAACGCCTAAGTCATGTCCGATAAATAAATAAGTTAGTTTGAATTCTTCTTGTAAATCTTGTAAGAAATTAAGTACTTGTGCTTGTACTGAAACATCCAAAGCAGAAACAGGCTCATCTGCAACGATTAACTTAGGTTGTAAAGTTAAAGCTCTAGCAATTCCAATTCGTTGACGTTGCCCACCAGAAAATTCATGTGGATACTTATATAGTGATTCTGGAGATAATCCAACTTTATCAAGGTAGTAAAGTACCCTTTCACGTTCTTCTTCAGCAGTTAAAGTTTCAAAATTTCTTAGCGGTTCTGCAACTAAATCAATAATTCTCTTTTTAGGATTTAAAGAAGAGTATGGGTCTTGAAATATCATTTGAATCTCTTGGCGAAATGCTCGCATTTGCTTTTTATTTATTGTTATTAAGTCCTTGTCTAAAAACTTAATACTTCCATTAGTAGCCTGTGTCAATTGAAGTATTGCCTTACCTGCAGTAGATTTTCCACTACCTGATTCTCCAATAAGGCCATATGTTTCGCCTTCGTTTAGTTCAAATGAAATTCCATCAACAGCTCGAACATAATCTACAACTGTTCGAAAAATACCACCACGAATAGGGTAATGTACTTTTAAGTTATCAACCTTTAGTAGAGACATTTACGATCGGTGCTCCTTTCTCGTTCTTGAAATGGAAATGCTTATAACAAGAACAACGTACATAATGATTTGGTGTAACTTCGTGTAAGGTAGGTTGATTTTCATGAGCGTAATTTTGAATCCAAGGAATACGGTGGCTGAATCGGCAGCCTGTTCTAGGTAACTTGTCTAGTGGTGGTACTGTACCTTCAATAATATGAAGTCTTTGATTTTTAGAATGAGTAGTAGGAATAGAGTTTAATAGAGAGCGCGTATATGGGTGTAATGGATTATTTAGTATTTCTTCTACTGAACCAGTTTCAATAATTTGTCCAGCATACATAACAGCAACACGGTCTGCTACTTCTGCAACAACACTTAAGTCATGCGTAATTAAAATGATGCCTAGCTTCGTTTGCTTTTGTATTTCTTTTAGTAAGTCTAAAATTTGAGCTTGTATCGTTACATCTAACGCAGTAGTTGGCTCGTCTGCAATAATGAACGAAGGGTTACATGCAATGGCAATTGAAATCATAGCACGTTGTCTCATACCACCAGATAATTCATGCGGGTACTGTTTATAAGTAACCTCTGGCTTTGGAATTCCAACTTGAGTTAGTAACTCTAATGCACGTTCCTTTTTTTGTGAGCGTGAAAGATCAGTATGGAAATCTAAATTTTCTTCAATTTGTTTACCAATCGTCATTAACGGATTTAAAGCAGTAAGAGGTTCTTGGAAAATCATTCCGATTTCCTTTCCTCGAATTTTATTCAATTTACTATCATTTAGCGTTAGTAAATTTGTACCCTTGTAAGAGATTGATCCATTCATTTTTGTACGATTATTTGAATGTAGTCCTAGGATTGAGAGGGCTAGTGCACTTTTACCGCAGCCTGATTCACCCACAATTGCAAGAACTTCATTTTCATGGACAGTCAGTGATACATCATCTACAGCAGGATAGTATTGGTTATTTATACGAAACGATGTCGTTAAATGTTCGATTTCCAAAAGAGGTTTTGACATTTCGTGTCTCCTTTCGAGATTTTATGAGTGAAAATATTGCTATATTTAGAATTTTCATAAGTATAATATTATTACGCGAATGTTTCAATATGAAAACATTTTCTGTAATATATAGTCCTTTTTGACTAAATTTCATGCAAAAATCGGCTTAACTAGTAAATTAATAGGAAAAAAATGTAATTATGATTCAATTGAAAGGTTGATAGACTAGATAAAATAGGGGAGAGTAAGAAAATACAAAATGAAAACGTTTCCAAAATGGTTGTTAGAATAGATAAAAAGATGTGTTTGAAAATAAAGGAGAATAAAAGAGGTTTTTGTCGGAAATTGAAATAATTTAGTAGAAAATATAAGTTGGATGAGCAATTTGTAGTTTGAAATTCCTAGTTCAAATTACCTGTTTTCACATAGGAAAATAAGAAATACATTAAAAAATATAAGTCTACTAAACCCAATTTTAGATAAATTAGGAAAGAAAAAAGCAGTGTAACGATAAAAGGATGATTAATCCGTTTTATTGTACACTGCTTTTTTAATTTAATCTTAAGTTTTAACTCAATTTAAGTAGGCTGTTAACATCCATACATGTTTTGCAAGTTGTTCTCTAATGGCTAATAGTAAATCATGAGTAACTGAATCATTTTCAGACTCTGCAATTTCCATACCATCTTTTAATTCTTCAATTAAATAATTATAGTCTTTCGTAATGTCCAGGACCATTTCATCAGAAGTAATATTCTTATTTGCTTCTTTAAGGCTTGAAGTATCAAGATACTCTCTCATTGTAGCTAGTGGTTTTCCACCAATTATTAACACTCGCTCTGCTAGCTCATCAATATGTAAACTTGCCTCATTGTAAAATTCCTCAAATTTAGTGTGTAGAGTGAAAAAATTTGAACCTTTTACATACCAATGATAGTTATGTAACTTTACAAATAGAATATTCCAGTCTGCTATTTGCTTATTTAGCACATCAACAGTCGTTTTTGAGATGGATGATGTATCCATTAAAACCCCTCCTCCAAATGATGTAAAAGATTAAAAACCATATAAACCATCTTAACTGATATTGAGTAAAAATAGTCATGGTAATATTTGATAGCTAAGACAACAATTAGTAAAATTAACGTTAAATTGTAAATAGCTTTATATTGATATAAAAAAATGTAATGTTTGGATGGAGATAAGACTCTTACTTACATAAAAAAATCATGAGTAAGTAAAAAAGCAAAAAGATGAATAAAGCATACTCATAAAAGGATCATAAGTAATTAAAAAACATATAGACGAAAACACCTTACTCAAAACAGGCTTATATGTAAGGAAAAAACCAAAAAACCTCATCTAACTTGATGAGGTTTTTTAGCTAGGAATGAACGCTCTCTTCGGGAAGGGAGGGCTTAGGGTCAATTCTTAAAGCATCATCTACATTAAATGCATTTTTTAATACTAAGAAAAATGCACCAATCATACCTAAAAGAATAATAAAGAAAAAGAAAAAGATGATTACATCATAGACCAATATAAAACCCCCTTCGAAACTTTTCTGTATTCATATATATGATTGAAGAAAAGGACAGATAACCAAAATTCACAAAGTGTTCAAAATTTAAATGCATATTTAAAATGTGGATAAAGTATTTTTACTATTTGGTTGGATGGATTTAACTAAATGCAAGTGACATCACAATTAGTAGAAGTTACACCTAAAATATTAAGAAGAACTACCAAGACATAATACAAGTTAAAACTCAACTATATTACCGTTGACATAGGTAAAAAATGTCGTTGAACCACCGAAGATAAACATGTAACATTTTTCACATAATTAACTGTAAGTTCAGCAAAGAATCAAAGTTGGAGGTTTTGATGTGATTTTAAAAAATAAAAGACAGCTAATTCGACTCAATTTGTGTATCGCAAATAAAGCAATCGATAAAGAAACTAAATAACAGTAACCTAATCTGCATGAAATTTTTTAGTCGATATCAAAAAAAGGAGCTATCTATGAATGTACTAAAAAAATTTATTATTATTTTATTTCTTATTAATATTAATAATTTTCATGCAAGTGCAGCTAAGATGAATTTTGCCGTATCGCCTGTTATTCCAACTAATCAAATTGATCAGAGCAAAACTTATTTTGATTTGAGAATGAAACCAGACCAAAAGCAAATCTTAAAAGTTCAAATAAAAAATGATACTGATAAAAATATAGTTGTTGAAACAAAAGCTAATTCAGCGATTACAAATAGTAGTGGAATTGCGGATTACAGTATTTCAAATTCCAAAATAGACGATACGTTAGAAATTCCTTTCACTAATATAGCTAAGGTTAAAAAAGAGACGAAAATTCCAGCAAAAAGTGAAGCAACAGTAGAGATTACGATTGAGATGCCAAAGCAGCGATTCGATGGTGTTATATTGGGTGGACTCCATTTTAGTGAGAAAGAAGACGAGGGACAAGCTAAAAAAGAAGATGGAAGCATTCAAATAAAAAATAAATATGCTTATATTATTGGTGTTTTATTAAGAGAAACCGATAAAGCAATCAAGCCAGATTTAAAATTAAATGAAGTAAAACCATCACTAATCAATGCACGAAATGTAGTTACAGCTAACTTACAAAATACAGAGCCAGCCATGTTAAAAAATTTGATTGTAGAAGCGAAAGTATTTACGGAACAAGGGGAAAGAATTTTGCATGAAACAAAAAAAGAAAATCTAAGAATGGCACCTAATTCAAACTTTGATTATGTAATTGACTGGGGTGACCGAGCATTTGAATCAGGTAAGTACCGTCTAGAAATGAAAGCCACAGATGGAGAGCAATCTTGGAAATGGACAAGAAAATTTACGATTAAGGATAGATCAGCTGAAGAATTTAAGACTTCAGATCTGGAAAAGGATAGAAAAATGCGGTACTTCATTAGCGGTATTTTATTACTATTACTCGTCATACTGATGTTTATTAGACGTTTAAAAAAATAGAAAAAGAGAGAAGAAAAATTATTATTTTGGAACGGAGAAACATAATGGTAAAAAAAAGAAAGCTACTTTTTAAAGCGACTGTTTTAGCTTCCATTTTTGTCTTCATGACCAGTGGGACGCAACCGAGACTACTTGGATTAAAGGGACTACTTAAACCTACTATTACAGAAGCAGCAACATTTCCAAACTTGATCCAAAACCCTACATTTAATTTTGAAAGTCAAACAACTACTTTTCCAAATTGGTCATTTCTAGCGTATTTAAATAAAAATCAAAGTCAAGGGCCTTATAGCTCCAATTTAGAGGCTCAAGGTGACGGCTGGTATAAGGTTTTTGGTGAAGTCAATCCAAAAAGTTATGTTAAACCTGTTCCTGGGGGTGGAATTTTATTAAAAGTATTAAACACTGTAGATTCCCAAGAGTATATGAGTATGAGGCAAACGATTAACACAATTCCAGGCAAAACCTATATCTTAAAGTTTCCTTTTAAACTTATTGAAAATAAGAATACTCATCCTAGGTATTCTTGGTTTTTAACTGATACAGCAAGTGGTACCACGACAGATAGAGAATGGAGAGTCTACACAAGTCCTCAAAACGTAACGACTACTTTCACTGCGGTCGGAACTAAAGTACATCTTAGCATTGCTTTTGAAGACGGTGTAAAAGATGCTATTGATGGTAGTGGATTTCAAATCTTTCAGGTTGATCATGTTTCTGTTACAGTACTAGATACTGAGGCACCAAAAATAACGGATGCAGCTATTACCATACCAAAAGATTACAAAAGTGGTGAATCATGGACCAATAAAAACACGACAATTCACTTTACAGCAACTGACGATCATGGTGTCGATCCAACATCGTACGAAGTTTCAACAGATAATGGTGAAACATGGAGTAAAGCCGGTTTAAGTAATGCCACCTCATCAGGCGTTGATTATACAGTTTCAACCCAAGGTACGACAAATATTCTAATTAGAGCAAAAGATGATTCTGGCAACCAAAGTAATCCAGTAACCGATCCTGGAGCTAAATTTACAGTCAAAATTGATAAAGAACTACCGATTACCAACTATGCTGACGGGCAATTATATAATAAAAATACAGCAACAAACATTACATTCAGTGATGCACTCAGTGGTATTGATACTGCTAAATTAAATGGGGCAACTATTTCTTCTGGAACAATAAACCCAGCAGATGGTGAACACACATTAGATATCACTGATAGAGCAGGTAATCAAACAATTCTACACTTTACAGTAGACAAAACTATTTTACCGCCAGTTGTAAATCCGATTACAGATATTAGTGCAAGTATAACGGGCACAACAGAGGCGAATAGTACTGTGAAAATAGCATTACCTGACCAATCATTTTTAACGACAAAAGCCGGAGCAGATGGTTCATATTCGGTATCCGTAACGCCGTGGACGTTGTATGCGGGGGATGTAGTGAGTGTAACTGCAACAGATGTCGCAGGTAATACTAGTACAAATACAAATGTAACGGTAACAGCAGAAACAAAAAATCCAGTCAATCCAACGAACCCAACAAGTCCAGTCGAACCAGTTAACCCGATTGATCCAGATAATCCTCATGAACCGGGAACAAAGAGTTCATTAAGTATTGACTATGTGTCAAATTTTCACTTTGGGGAACATGAAATTTCTGGTAGTAATGAAGTTTATACTGCTCAATTAGATCAAGTAAAACAAACTTCAGATGGCTCGGTCATTCAAGTACCAAATTTTATTCAAGTAACAGACCATCGTAGAACAAATACAGGGTGGAAATTATCTGTGCAACAAAGTGAGCAATTTAAAAGTGAAAATAATGAGTTAACTGGTGCCGTATTAAAATTAAATAATCCTATTTTAAACTCAACTACCGAAGAGCAGTATAAACCAGTAGCCACTACAGTAACATTGGTTCCAGGTGGAGGTGCACAGGATGTAGCCTTTGCAGATGAGGGTAAGGGACTCGGTACGTGGACAATCGCATATGGTCTGAATTCATCAAGTGTAACTCTTTTCGTGCCAGGAGCAGCTTATAAAGAAGTAGGAGCTAAATATAAGACGACTTTAACGTGGACATTAGCAGATACGCCACTCTAAAATCAGGAAATAATTAGTTGTAAAAGGGAAGGTGAATCCCCCATTGAGTAGATCAAAAAAATCGATGGAGGATTCAGTTTTTTCTAATTAAATTGTGTAAACTTGAAGGAAGTTTCGATCCTTATGCTGCTTGATTTCGATTCTTTTTAACATGAACAAGAGCTGGTGCAGAAGAAAGTAAAATGATTAATAGAACTGCACTAATAATAAAAGAAGGAACCATATACCATGCATTATATACTAATGAATAAAGAGAAACTGGTGTACCTTTTGGAGCGTATGAACCGTAGAATACAATCCCAGCTATAAAGTGACAGATAAATCGAGCTAATGAACCGATAAAAGTTCCTAAAATTATATAGGCTGCTGCACTTTTTTTATTGCCATATGCTAAACTATTTTTTATTTGTTTATATACAAGACCAGCCAATCCGAGACTTGTAAATGCTGCAATATAGTCTAAAAATACTTGGATTGGATGAACAAAGTATAGCTTTGTAACGATTTGTAGTGCTGCTAATAATAGTCCAGTAATTAATCCTTGTTTTAATCCCCAACGAAAAGCAATTAGAAAAACTGGAATCATTGATAATGATACAGAGCCACCTTGAGGTGCAGTAAACAATGGTAAGAAATCAAAAATGATTGCTAGTGCTGCACACATCGCTATTTCTGTCATTAATTGAATCTTTGATGTCTTCATATATCTTTTCCCCCTTTATCTAGTGGACAACTTATGTAGTGAAACACTTTGTAAGTAATGATGCTTTGAGCGAATAGTCGCAAACATTTAGTAATGTCTAGGTCCAGCGCTTGCCCTTTGTGGTGTCGGGGCAAAAGCGAGCCACTTCCACATTTCAAACTAGGGAGATTTAAGTAGGAATAAATAAAAAAAGCAATACTGGGTAGCATGATGATCCCGGTGTTGCTTTTTCATCGTGCCACATCCCTACGTTAGTACTAACTAACAGGTTCAGAGGGTAAGAATAGCTAATCTATTCACTCTCAGCCAAATGGCTCCCCTTGTGGTTTAAGCTTACATTTAGTTGTCTTTACTAAATATAGTCAAGGTCTTTTAAAAATACAATTAATTTATCTTAAAAATTAAAAAAATTTGGCCATTGTTAATGGAATCTTTGTAAGAATCGCGAAAAACATTAACTGAGTTAACTTTTTAGATAGACATTAAAATTATTTTTAAAAAATGAGTGTAATCATAGCTATTATGTAAAAAATAAGCATGATAACTTTTATCTTATTTATACTGGTCATAAATTATTCACAGTGGCTTGCTTTTCATTTTAAAATTTACCGTGTAGAATGAATACGAAAGAAACAGCTAAATTTTGGCAGAAAGTGTAAATAATTTGAAGGAGACATAAAGATGATTCAAGTATTATTTGTCTGTTTAGGTAACATTTGTCGATCGCCAATGGCTGAGGCTGTTTTTCGTCATTTAGTGACAGAAAAAGGGTTAGATAAACAATTTATGATAGACTCAGCTGGTACTGGAGATTGGCATTTAGGTCACCCTCCACATAAGGGAACACAAGGTTTATTGAGTGAAAAAGGTATTAATTGTGAAGGTATGAAAGCTCGAAAAGTGACAGATAATGACTTTAAATATTTTAGTTATATTGTTGCTATGGATGCACAGAATAAAGAGGATTTAATGAATTTAGCAAGAAATAATTGTATAGGAGAGATTTCACTACTTTCAGATTATGTTCCAGCATCAATGTGGAAGGAAGTGCCTGATCCATATTATACGGGTAATTTTAATGAAGTATATGACGTCATTACAGAAGGATGCTCTCATTTACTTCAGCATATTTTAAAGCAACACCAATTAACAGTTTAGAGGAGGATGTAGAATGTCAAAACGTAACAAAGCTTTACGCAATATTCTAGTCGGAGTCGCAATTGGTGCAGGGGTTACTCTACTTAACAAGGAAAATCGTGAGAAAATCTCACGTAAAGGAAGAAGCGTAACAAATAAATTAAATCAAATTAAAGAAGATCCAGAAATCGTAAAAGGTGCTGTTCGAAATCAGTTGAGAGTAGTACAAAGCTCAGTTGAGAAATTAGAAGGCAATGTACAGCTTGTAAAAGATAAATGGATCGAAATTAAAGATTCAACATTAAATAAGTTTGATAAAGGCTCTTCTAAAGTATCAGAAAAAGCAGTTGAAGCTGTAGAAGCGAAAATTGAAGATTCAATCGATTTAGAAGAAGGCAAATCGCAAATTTCAGCAACTTCACTAGAAGTAAATCATGAAAATGAAACTTCTGAAACTGACGAGCAGTTAGAAGCTACTCTTGAAGGTATTGAAGATTTAACTGATGAAAATGCAGATGAAGTACAAGAGAAAGTAGAATCAATTTTATTGGCAGGTAATACATCTAAAGAATAACAATTGAAGGTGTCAATTTGATTAAGAAAAAGAATTCTATTGTAGCATTTGTTTGGGATTTAGTGAAAAAGTGTATGGAAGACGAAATAGTATCTCGTTCAGCGGAGCTAGCATATTACTTAATGCTATCTCTTTTTCCATTTCTACTTGTTCTAACTCAAGTCGTAACCTATTTACCACTTTCTACTGAACAAATCTTGTCATTTTTAAGTCAATATGCTCCGCCAGATGCGATGGCTATTATACGAAGTAACTTGCAGTTAATAATCGGGCAATCACATGGTGGAGTTTTATCAGTAGGGTTAATTGCGACAATTTGGGCTGCGTCCAATGGGATTAATGCAATCATCCGTGCACTTAATGATGCGTATGATGTAGAAGATAAACGAAATTACTTTGTTACAAGAGGAGTTTCAATTCTTTTAACAATTATTATGATTTTTGTTATTGTCTTTGCATTATTAATACCAGTGTTCGGGAAAGTAATTGCTAAGTCTGTATTTCAATTTTTAGATATATCTCAGGATTTTTTGTATACTTGGAGCTTAATTCGCTGGACACTAAGCTTTGTGATTTTAATGATTGTATTTACTGTTCTATATTCCATTGGACCAAGTAAAGTAGTTCACATTAAAAAGGTATTCTTTGGTTCGCTATTTGCAACATTTGGATGGATTATTTCATCTTTTGGATTTGCTTTTTACGTTGATAATTTTGGTAATTATACAAGTCATTACGGTAGTTTAGGTGGAATTATCGTCTTGATGATTTGGTTTTTTATTTCGGCAATGGTTGTGATTATTGGTGGAGAGCTTAATGCATTAATAAAGCAAAGACAATATGGTAAGCACAAATCTAAACCAAAACTAATTGACCCAAATAATCCAAATCCAAAATAATTTCTACTATCATAATAATGGAGTTTTCTTCCATGAGTAGTCTTATTTTAGAGAGGTAAACTAAAAAAGACTTCAAAAAGGGAGGAACATTAAAAATGAGTAATAATAAGAAAAACCATAATGATAAATCGAATAAGAAACAAAAAAGTAGCTCTCACCCAAAGGGAAAAACTAGCGGTTCTGCAAACGGACATAATGATTATCATTAATTTTTAGACTGATTAGAATACTCGCTTTTCCTGCTAAAAAGGCTCATTACTAGTTCAGTTTAGAAGAAAAAAGCATCGTACAAATTTTGTACGATGCTTTTTTTTAATCTCTTAATAATCTTAATGAGTTAAGAATAACTAAAATTGTACTTCCTTCGTGACCGATTACTCCATAAGGTAAATCAATGATTTGTAAGAAATTCGAGCAGATTAGTAATGCAATTACGCCTAGTGAAAAGATAATATTTTGTTTTATGATCCTGTTCATGCGTTTAGATAAAGTGATTGCTTTTGATATTTTTGTTAAGTCGTTTTTCATCAAAACGACATCTGCAGTTTCTAGGGCAACTCCAGTTCCGCCACCCATTGCAATACCTACATTTGCAGTCGCTAGGGCAGGGGCATCGTTTATACCATCACCAACCATTGCTACTTGACCGTAGTGGTCTTTTAGCTTTTTAACAATCGAAACTTTTTCATCCGGTAAGCATGATGCAAAGTATTCATTGATTTCACTTTCGGCAGCAATTGCTTTCGCTGTTTGTTCAGAGTCACCTGTAATCATGACTGTTTGAACACCTAATTTATTTAAAGTCGATAAGGCTTGCTTTGATTCGTTACGAACTAAATCTTTTAATGAAAAAATCGCAACAACTTTATCTTGAGTACCTACATAAACAATTGTATTTCCTTCTTGTTCCCATTTTTGTTCAAAATGAATAAGAGGGTTTTGTTTCATCGTTACGAATTCTTTTTTACCAACTCTGTACTCAGAACCATTTAAAATCGCTGATACTCCGAAACCTGGGTGGTCATCAATTTGTTCAAATGACGAAGATACTGTGATTCCTTGTTTCGTTGTGTATTCAACAATTGCTGCAGCTAGCGGGTGAGTTGAGTATCTTTCAATTGAAGCAACGATTGATAATAACTCTGTACGATCAAAATCTTCTATTTTCTCAAAACCAGTTACCTCGGGTTTACCAATCGTTAAAGTACCAGTTTTATCGAATGCGATTGCTTTTAATACACCTAATCGCTCAAGATGAATACCACCTTTAACAAGAATTCCCGACTTTGCTCCATTCGAGATTGCAGATAAAACAGCTGGTGTAATCGATGCTACTAATGCACAAGGTGATGCAACAACTAATAAAATCATTGCTCGATAAAATGTTGTTGTCCATGACCAATCTAATGCAAAATGTGGTAAAAACATCATAAAAAATACAGCAATTAATACTCCTTTAACATAAACACCTTCAAATTTTTCAATGAATTGTTGGGAAGGAGTTTGTTCACTTTGAGCTGTTTGAACAAGATTAATGATTTTTTGGAAAAGAGTTTCATCACTATGTTTCGTAATTTCTACTACAAGCGTTCCTTTAATGTTGATTGTTCCTGCAAACACTTCATCATTTAAGTTTTTAACAACTGGAACTGATTCACCTGTAAGAGCAGCTTCATCTACTAATGTTTCTCCTTTAACGATCTGTCCATCAGCAGGGATACGTTCTCCAGCTTTAATTAAAATATAATCACCAATGTTTAAACTTTTAATGCTGACAACTTCTTCAACTTCATCGACTAATCGAATTGCAGTTTGTGGCTGAAGAGATAATAGTGAAGAAATCTCTTTATTTGTTTTATTTAACGTATATGTTTCAAGTGCGCCACTTAAAGCAAATATGAAAATTAGTACTGCACCTTCAGTCCAATATCCAATTGCAGCTGAACCAACTGCCGCAATAATCATCAGCATTTCAACGTTTAGTTCCTTTTCAGCAATCGTATCTTCAATACCTTCCTTTGCCTTTGCGTAACCTCCAATACAAAATGCTAAAACATATAAAATAATCGACATGATTGAATTATCATTCTTAATGAATGAAGCAATTAGAATTAATACACCAGAAACTAAAGCGGCAATTAATTCTCCATGTTTTGAAAGAAATGATGGAGATTCCACATGGTCTGCTTCATATGTAGCATGAATCGTAGTAACTTTTGGACTTGCTTCCATAATAAATACCCCTTTCTTATTTTCAATTGAGAAAAATAATCAAATTCACTATCCTTATAAAACGACGAAAGCTGCCGTCCTAGGACAGCAGCGTACATTTTATAAGACCTTACTATTTATTTAATCTCTTAGATGTGTAGTTCACAGATTTGTTAATTAAAATAATTCTTATTAAATATATATTACCACATTACTTTATATGTGAGAAAAAAATTTGCTTTTAAATTAAAAATTTTTTAATGAGTGTGATCGAGTTGTGAAAATAAAGGTAGAGATGGGCAGCCAGTGCTTCAGTCTGCCTATTTCATTTTAACGGTTCTTTCTATTAATAAATTTTCTGATGTTTATTAAAGAATTTTAAGCATCCAACCGATATTTATACAGTAAGCACATTAAAATACATATTTGTTACTACATTAAAAGCTAGTTCATCTATTTAAAATTCAAAAAGTATAGCAAATATAAATAAAAATAAAAAGCTGGTGGAGATTTTGAAAAAAAAAATTATACAATCGATTGCAATCATAGGATCTGTTTCATGTATTAATTCTATGGATCTATTAGAAGCGGATGCAGAAGGTACAATCACAAATCAACCCAAAGAGTTAATCACATACGTGGATCATTATATCTCAACTGGGAATGGGGTACGTATTCGTTCAGGGGCAGGTACGAATTATAGTATTTTAGGAAATGTAAATAAGAATGCTAAATTAGATGTCATATCTTCCTCAAATGGTTGGTATAAGATTAATTACGAGGGAAGAGTTGGATACATCAGTGGTACTTATGTTAAAAAACAAAGTAGTAATGTTGAAAATGAAACAATAGATAGTAATACCTTCATTTACATCTCAACAGGGAACGGTGTACGTATTCGATCGGGAGCAGGAACGAATTATAGTATTTTAGGAAGTGTAAATAAGAATGATAAATTAGATGTTCAATCTTCCTCAAATGGTTGGTACAAGATTATTTATCAAGGAAGAATTGGTTACATAAGCGGCACTTATGTTCAGAAACAAAAGAAAATTGAAGATGAAAAACCAGTATATAGTACGATTAAATATATTGTAACTGGAGCAAGAGTAAATATTCGCGCAGGGGCAGGAACGAATTACAATATAATAGGAAGTGCGACAAAAAATCAGAAGTTAGATGTTATTTCAACTTCAAATGGTTGGCACAAAATAATCTATCAAGGAAAAACGGGTTATATAAGTGCTGGATATACTGATAAAGAAATTGATCATTCAATTGATTCGACTAGTGATGAGCAAAATATGATTTCGTTTGCAAAACAATTTTTAGGAGTTCCTTACAAGTGGGCAGGAGTTTCTCCTACGGGTTTTGATTGCAGTGGTTTTATTTATTATGTCCTTAAGGAAAATGGTAAGCCGTTTGGAAGAACAAATGTATCAGGTTATTGGCATAACAATACTTCATTCCAAAAAGTCACATCATCACAGCCAGGCGATTTAATATTTTTTCAAAATACATATACGTATGGACCATCACACATGGGAATTATGTTAAACCAAAATGAATTTATACAAGCTGGTAGTAGTACAGGCGTTACGATTTCGAATATAAATGACTCATATTGGAAAAAGCATTTTTTAGGGTATAAGCGAATTAAATAAAATTCTCATAAAAAGTTTTTCAACAAATGTCTTTACGTTCAGGCCTTTCTCAAAATCAAACAATAGTAGGAATGCCCTATAGATGATAGAATAAACTGTATTCTATAGAGAGAAAAAGGCTTATGGAGGGAAACAATGTCTGCAAAGAGATTTTTTACACATCCTTTGGGAGTGATTGCATCAGCAGTTATTACAACTTTTTTATGGGGAAGCGCATTTCCATTTATTAAGCTAAGTTATGAGCACTTGCATATTGGGAAGAATGCGATTTGGAAGCAAATGATTTTTGCGGGTTATCGTTTCTTTTTGGCCTCATTGTTAATTTTAATATTTTTTACGATATTAGGTAGAAAGTTAACTTTTAAGCGAGATACTTTTTTTGTAGTAGGAAAAGTAGGTTTGTTTCAAACGTTTTTACAATATGTGTTGTTTTATATTGGATTGAGTTTTTCAACGGGCGTTCAAGGCTCGATAATTGCTGGAACTACTTCGTTTTTTCAACTTTTAGCAGCGCATTTTATGTATAAAAATGATCGTTTAAACTTGCGTAAGATACTGGGAGTAACGGTAGGGTTTGCGGGTGTAATTATCGTAAATATTACAAAAGGCACTCTTTCTTTACATTTAGGAATTGGTGAGATTTTATTATTGGTTGCAATGGCGTTTGGTGGCTATGGTAATGTACTTGCGAAGGAAGCTGCAAAGAAAGTGGATGTTGCCTATTTAACGGCATATCAAATGATGATTGGTTCGATTGGATTGTTATTAATTGGTGGTTTAACGGCAGGGTTTTTACCGTTCCACTTTGATTTAAAAACGTTTGGCATGCTAGTTTATTTGTCAGTGCTTTCATCTGTAGGTTTTATACTCTGGAACAATGTTATGAAATATAACCAAGTTGGAAAAGTATCAATGTACTTATTCTTAGTTCCTGTTTTTGGTGTAATTTTATCATCAATCATGCTGAATGAAGTGTTATCTTATCTTGTATTTATTGGTTTAGTGATGGTTACATCAGGTATTATTATTGTAAATTATCAAAAGGATCAACGTAGCACTCATATGAAGAGTGCATCTTGACTCAAATAGAATGCATTCCGTATAAAAGCAACTCTACTTTTTAATAATAAAGTGGAGTTGCTTTTTTTTATAGATCGATATGAAGGGAGGTACATAGTTGTCAAAGTTTGATAAAGCAATGAATAAAGAAGTTGAAACAGTTGTAGATGATGCTACTGACTTTAAAGTCTCCTATCGAAAGAAACGTAGAAATAGTGGAAGTTTTATCGTATTTGTTGGTCCAGCCTTTCTAGTATTTGCAGCTTTAGTGCTTATTCCGTTTTTAATGGGTCTGTATTATTCCTTTACAAATTGGAATGGGGTAGTTGGAAATATCCATTATGTCGGTTTTGATAATTATAAGTACATATTTACGCAAGATGCAGACTTTAAACAGTCTTTTATAATTACGACAAAGTATACGTTTTTTGCTGTAATTTTAACGAATTTGATTGGTTTTGGCTTAGCTCTATTAGTTACAAAGGGGCTCAAATCAAGAAATATCCTTAGAACGATTTTCTTTTTACCTAACTTAATAGGTGGACTATTACTCGGTTTTATTTGGCAATTCATTTTTAATAAAGGTCTCACTTCATTAGGAGCTGCGCTAGGGATCGATTCATTAATGCAGTCATTGCTAGGTACTGCAAATGGAGCGTTTTGGGCAATTATCATTGTAGCCATCTGGCAAGGTGCAGGGTATATCATGATTATTTATGTAGCCGCACTCCAAGGAGTGCCTCAGGAATTGATTGAAGCAGCTCAAGTTGACGGCGCAGATCGTTTTACAACTTTAAGGAAAATCATCATTCCAATGGTAGCACCAGCTGTAACTGTCTGTTTATTTTTAACAATCTCATGGTCATTTAAAGTATTTGATCAAAATTTATCACTTACTGGCGGTGGACCATTTAAATCGACAGAAATGCTTGCGTTAAACATTTATACAGAAGCATTTGTAAACAATCGATACGGATTAGGAGAAGCAAAAGCTATTGTCTTCTTCGTCGTTGTCGCAGCTATTTCAATTCTCCAAGTTTATATAACGAAGAAAAGGGAGGTTGAAGCATAGTGGGAAATGAACGCTATACCGGACTATCGTTTTTGCTTGAGCTATTTGGGATCATTTTAGCGATATTTTTCCTTATTCCCTTCTACTATGTATTAGGAAACTCGTTTAAATCCTTTGCAGATATTTTACAAAATACATCATCGCTACCAAAATCATTAGATTTTACAAATTACTCCCAAGCGATTGCCGTTATGGATTTCTGGAGGGCTTTATTGAATTCTTTGATTGTAACAGTAGCCAGTAATGTGTTTATCGTTTTATTTTGCTCAATGGCAGCTTATAAACTCGTTCGCACAAGACATAAAATTTCAACGGTTATTTTCTTTATTTTTGTAGCAACGATGGTAATTCCTTTTCAATCAATTATGATTCCACTTGTTAAAGTTGGAAGTACACTTCATTTAATGAATAGTCATTATGGACTTGTTGTTATGTATTTAGCGTTTGGCTCAGCACTTTCTATATTTCTCTATCACGGTTTTATAAAAGGGATTCCAATTGAGCTTGAAGAAGCTGCAATTATTGATGGATGTTCACCATTTATGGTTTTTTGGAAAGTGGTGTTTCCTCTATTAAAACCGATTACCGTAACAATTGTTATATTGAATACGTTATGGATTTGGAATGATTTCTTATTACCATCTCTAGTTTTGCGTGATGAAGAGCTACGCACAATACCACTGGCAACATTTTATTTTTTTGGCGCTTATACGAAACAATGGAATTTAGCACTTGCCGGATTAGTTTTAGGCATTACGCCATTATTGATCTTTTTCTTCGCTGCCCAAAAGCAAATTATCCGAGGTATTACAAGTGGCTCAATAAAGTAAGTTAAGGAGGATCATATGAATAAAAAATTATTTAAGTCGATTGCCGTTTTATCAACTAGTATGTTGCTGTTTACTGGATGTAATAATAAAAAAGAAGAAACAAAAAAGCCTGGTGCTGGTGAAAAAGTTACATTAAATATTTTTCAATTTAAAGCTGAAATTGCAAAAGATTTAGAGGCTTTAACAAAAGAATATGAAAAGGAAAATAAAAATGTTACGGTGAAGGTTCAAACAGTAGGTGGAGGTGCAGATTATGGAGCAGCATTGAAAGCTCAATTTGCATCAGGAAATGAACCAGATATTTTCAATAATGGTGGATACCAAGAGGCCGTTACTTGGAAGGATAAACTCGAGGACCTGTCAGATCAAGATTGGGTGAAGGATTTATATCCGGAAACCGAAAAACCGATGACAGTTGATGGAAAATTACTTGGGATGCCTATGAACACGGAAGGCTATGGATTCATTTACAACAAAGACTTATTTGATAAAGCTGGGATTACACAATTGCCAAAAACATTAACTGAATTAGAAGCAACAGCAAAAAAATTAAAAGACGCTGGCATTACGCCGTTTTCAGTTGGATATGGTGAGTGGTGGATTTTAGGAATTCATTTATTAAATATTCCATTTGCACAACAACCAGATCCAGATAAATTTATCGCCGATTTAAATGCAGGCAAAGTAAAAATCCCTGATAATGATAAATTTAAGGAGTTTATAAAATTATTTGATTTAACGATTAAATATGGAAATAAAAATCCATTAACAACAGATTACAATACACAAGTTACAAATTTTGCATCTGGAAAAACAGCTATGATGCAACAAGGAAACTGGACACAAGGTATGATTGATGGCATTACGCCAAATATGAAACTTGGTCTTTTACCAATTCCGATTAATGATGACAAAGAGGCAATGGATAAAATCCCTGTAGGTGTACCAAATAACTGGGTAGTTAACAAAAATTCAAAAAACAAAGAAGAAGCGAAGAAGTTTTTAAATTGGATGGTTTCTTCTGATACAGGTAAAAAATATATCGTTGAAAAGTTTAAATTTATTCCAGCAGTTAAAACAATTGAAGGAAAAGGCTTAGGCCCGATTGCTGATGATATTCAAAAATATTCAACTGAGGGAAAAGTACTATCATGGAACTGGTTTAAGTATCCAAACGGTGCAACAAATGAATTTGGTGCTTCAATGCAAGCATATGTTGGAGGACAAAAAAATCCACAGCAATTACTGCAATCACTTCAAGATACTTGGGATAAGTTAAAAAAACAGTAGGATTAGTATAAATTTAAGACAAACCTTATTTCGAAATAATTTCGGATGAGGATTGTCTTTTTTTGTGCAATTATTAAAAAGGGTTTTATTAAAAGAATTATCGGTTGGAAGATTTTATGTGATGAACAGAGTTCATTATCGTGATATAGTAATTAACGTTACGAAAATAAATGAAATTCCTGAGTTTAACCTAGATAAATAGATTAATAGTAAGGGAGAGTAATCAAATATGAAAAAATCGATTAAAAATGTTATTTTATCAACAGCGATCGTCTTTTCTTTAGGAACAGTAGTTGTACCAGCGAATGCTGCATCTGTTGTTTATAAAGTTAAAAAAGGGGACACGCTTTCTAAAATTTCTAAAACATACAAAACATCTGTTACAGAGCTTAAAAAGCAAAATAAATTAAAATCGAATACAATTAGAATTGGACAAAAGTTAAATATTCCTGTTAAACCGAAAGTTGCAACAAAGAAGCCAGCAACACAAACAATTGCTCCAGTGAAACTTCCAGCAAGTGAATCAGTTAAAAAGATGGCACTAGAAATCACTTCATGGTATGAAACATCATCATCTGAGGCTGATGCATTTGGAGAAACAAGTGGTAATTTCGACGGTGCCGGACTATCTTTTGGCGCGCTTCAAGAAAACTTTGGAACAGAAACTTTACAACCAATTATGAAAAATATGTTCGCAAATCATAATGATGTTGTCCTGAAAGCTTTTAATGGTGATACGGATTCATATAATACATTTAAAGATGTAATTATGAACAAAACGACAAAAGAACAGGTAGCTTGGGGAGATTCAATCAGTGACCCTAATAATAAATACCAAGTCGTAGAGCCTTGGAAGACTTACTTTAAAAATCTAGGTACAAGTAAAGAATGTATTGATGAACAAATTAATGCTTCAAAATGGTACTTCGATCAAGCAGAAAAGTATTACAAAACATTCGGATTATGGACAAAAAGAGGATATGCACTAATGTTTGATATATTTGTTCAAAGTGGAGCGATTTCGGATAAAACGAAAAATTTAATCCTAGATGACTTTAAAAAAATTGATACAAAAAACCTGACAAAAGAACAAATCGAAACGAAAAAAATGAATATTATCGTTAACCGTCGTGCTGCAGATGTAAATGAACAATGGAGAGAAACATGGAAATCTAGAAAATCAGTCATTGCGAACGGTAGTGGTACAGTTGTTGGTTATGGAGATTTCTTTGATGTAACTCCTTATGGTGCTACGTTAACACATGTTAATAAATAAGTTTTTTGACGAGGGAGTCCGAGATTTTGGACTTCTTTTTTTTGTGCACTGATTATATTTCATTTTTTTTAATAAAATATGTGATTTATTTTTCTTATGGGAATATTAAAAAGGACGAATACACAAGCTTTTGGATAAAATAATTTCTTAGGAGAGATCAGTTGTGCAATGGTATTTAAAAGTATTAAAAAATTATGTAGGATTTCATGGTAGAGCGAGTCGAACAGAATATTGGATGTTCTTCTTGATTAATGCAATTATTACTTTTTTACTTAATTTATTAGATAACTTTGCTAATACAGATAACATGATTTCTGGAATTTATGGTTTGCTTACCTTGCTGCCACTAATTGCAGTCGGTGTTCGCAGATTACATGATATTGGTAAAAGTGGATGGTGGTATTTAATTAGTTTCATTCCGTTTATAGGATCAATTATTTTATTCATACTTGCTTGTTTTAAAAGTGAAGATCATGAGAATCGTTTTGGGCCAGTTCCAAGATAAGATTAATGTTCATTGGTATTAGGAAAAGACTTAATGTACATTTTATTTCTTAAATAAATTGATCTTTTGAATTCTATACCCAATGTAAGTCCCTATCGTATTTAAAATAACATCATCTATATCTGAGGTTCTAAAAGACATCATAAATTGGACAACTTCTATGCTTACTGATAAAAATAAGCCAATAAGTATTACTTTTTTTGAGCTCTTAATGGATGTTAAAATAAACCCAAATGGCACAAAAAGAATGATATTTCCAAAGACATTAACTATAAATTGTTTAATGCTGCTAAATTCATTAAACAGTTTGATTAAGGGGATTAAATTTAATCTACCCTCAGAAACACCTATTCCTAAAGAAGCGACTGGAAAAAATGTAAACCTAAAAATAAACACAAGTGAAGAAATTAACAGTAAATATTTTATGAAAATAGGTTTCAAAATAAATCTCCCAAAAAATGTTTTAATTAATAATAAGTTATTATACATTAATAATTTTGTATTTCTTCACTAAACTTTTCATTAAATGATGATCACTTTGGCCCAACACGAGAAAAACTAAGCTTATTACCGCCTAAAAGTTGGCGGTTTTTTGTGTTAATTCAAAATAAATTGTCCTATTATTAAAAATTAATAATGTTACCTAGGTAGTAAGAATAGACTTAAATGTACCGTATTTACTTCTTAGGAGGGATTCATTGTGGAATGGTATTTAAAAGTATTAAAGAATTACGCAGTATTCAACGGAAGAGCTAGAAGAACAGAGTATTGGATGTTTTTCCTGTTTAATGCCATTATCACTATTATACTTTCAATTTTACAAAGCATTGCGGATATCGATAATATATTAACTGGAATTTATGGTCTATTGACGATACTGCCATCTTTAGCAGTAGGAGCTCGCAGATTACATGATTCAGGTAGAAGTGGTTGGTGGTTGTTAATTGGAATCATTCCGTTTATTGGTACGATTATTCTTATAATTTTCTTCTGTTTGGATAGTGAAGTGGGAGATAATCGATTTGGTGCGAATCCTAAATATTAATTGATGTCTTGAAATTAATAAGGATCAATATGTAAACCGTCTTGAAAAGGGCGGTTTTTTGTTTTTTTCCGTTTTTCTTATAGTGAAAAAATAAGCGTAATTAGAACACTCTTTAGGTTAATTAATTATTTATAAAATGAATTTCAATCTTATCATTTAAAGAAATAATATTAACTATTTCTCAATCCTTGGTGAAAACCTTTCTTGCGCCAAGGGCTTCTTTTTTTACTTCATTCTAACTCAACATTTTTAAAATTAATTCATAATAATCTGGTAAACCATTTTCTTCAGATGCCATTTTCCAAATGTAGACTTCATATTGATTTTTGTAGTCAATTTTGGACTGAAATGCAGTTAACGGAATAGGGAAACCCTTATTTAATTTAGAGGGTTTATGTAAAACAACAAATAAAATAATTAAAAAAAGAAATGTAAATAAAATCTTCTTATTTATTTTATTCATTAGATAATCCCTCTTTTTTCAAGGTTTGTAAACATTTTATTATTTTTAATAAGGTAATTATTTTAAGTTAGTTAGAAGGAATTGAAACTTTTATGAATAAACCCAGTGAGTGACTTGTTTAGGAGTGTTTTGGTCGGTCATCAGCAGTTTGTAAACTAGGTAAAATACGATTAAACTGTTAACCTAAAAATTAATCTAGTCAATATATTCCACCCTACTGTTCAAATGAATACGTTTTCACAACTTGAGAGGTATTTTATGATGATAGTGGAGGTGTTACAGATGATTGAAACGAAAAAAGTGATTGATACAAATTTAACAGATGCCAAGACAAAGAAGTCATCTAAAAAATTAAGAGATTTTTTAAATTATCTTACGTTTGTAGGACCAGCAACTATAGTTTTTGCAGCGATCGTGTTAACGCCATTTTTAATCGGCTTTTTCTATTCATTTACTCAGTGGGATGGTGTAGCTGATTCTGCTAAGTGGGTCGGACTTGAAAATTATAAATACATTTTTACAAAAGATACGGATTTTATCCATTCGTTTATTTTAACGGGTAAATATACTTTATTCGCTGTGATTTTAACAAATGTGATTGGTTTTAGTTTAGCGTTAATCGTTACGCAAGCATTGAAGACTAGAAATATTTTAAGAACAGTCTTTTTCCTTCCAAATTTAATCGGTGGATTATTATTAGGTTTCATTTGGCAGTTCATTTTTAATAAAGGTTTAATTTCAATTGGACAATTATTACATTCAGACTTTTTACAAAGAGCACTTTTAGGTGAAGAAAAAGGTGCGTTTTGGGCAATTGTCATCGTAGCAGTTTGGCAAGGTGCAGGTTATATAATGGTTATTTATGTAGCGGCTCTACAAGGTGTACCACAGGAATTAATTGAAGCAGCTCAAATTGATGGTGCGAATAAATTCCAAGTGTTACGTAAAATCATTATTCCAATGGTAGCACCTGCTGTAACAGTTTGTTTATTCTTAACAATTTCATGGTCATTTAAAGTGTTTGATACAAACTTATCATTAACAAATGGTGGACCATTTAAGTCTACTGAGATGTTGGCTTTAAACATTTACACGGAAGCTTTTGTTAATAATCGTTATGGATTAGGTGAAGCAAAAGCGATTGTATTCTTCGTAGTCGTTGCGTTAATTTCAGTTATTCAAGTGTACATTACGAAGAAGAGGGAGGTTGAGGCATAATGCTAAAAGAACGATATACTGGCTTTACTTTTCTATTAGAAATAGCGGCAATTATACTTGCTCTCATCTTCTTAGTTCCTTTTTATTATGTGTTAGGAAACTCATTTAAATCATTTGCTGATATTTTACAAAATACATCTTCGCTTCCAAAAAGCTTAGATTTTACAAACTATCAACAGGCAATTGAAGTCATGAATTTCTGGAAAGCGTTAATGAACTCATTAATCGTGACAATTGCTAGTAATGTTGTAATCGTCTTTTTCTGTTCGATGGCGGCATATAAATTAGTTCGTTCAAAAAGTAAAATTTCAAATATTATTTTCTTTATCTTTGTAGCGACAATGGTTATACCGTTCCAATCAATTATGATCCCATTAGTGAAAGTTGGAAGTACGCTTCATTTAATGAATAGCCATTGGGGATTAGTAATAATGTATTTAGGTTTCGGGTCAGCATTATCGATCTTCCTATATCATGGATTTATTAAAACAATTCCAATTGAGTTAGAGGAAGCGGCAATTATTGATGGATGTTCACCAACTATGGTTTTCTGGAAAGTAGTTTTCCCACTATTAAAACCAATTACGGTTACAATTGTCATCCTTAATACGTTATGGATTTGGAATGACTTCTTATTACCATCACTTGTATTAAGAGATATGGAGTTAAGAACAATTCCTCTTGCTACATTCTACTTCTTTGGAGCATATACAAAACAGTGGAACTTAGCGTTATCTGGTCTTGTTTTAGGTATAACACCACTATTACTTTTCTACTTTGCAGCACAGAAACATATTATTAAAGGTATTACAAGCGGTTCAATTAAATAAGGTGACTGGGTGGAAGCTATCAATATATTCCACCCATCATGTCAATTTAGACTATCTAAAGTTGTTTGTTTTTAAATGTATAATGAAAGCGTATTCAAAATAAAGAATATTAAGACGGGGGTTTTTAGGATGAAAAAGATGCTAAAGGTAGCAGCAGCATTAACAACTTCAGTGATGTTATTCTCTGCTTGTTCTGGGGGATCTTCAGACAAAGGTTCAAATGATTCAAAGGATAAAAAAGTAACATTAAACGTATTCCAGTTTAAAGCTGAGATTGCGAAAGATTTAGAACAAATGGCGAAGGATTACCATAAAGAAAATCCAAACGTAACAGTTAAAATTCAAACTGTAGGTGGCGGTGCTGACTACGGTGCTGCATTAAAAGCTCAATTTGCTTCAGGTAACGAGCCTGATATCTTTAACAACGGTGGATTCCAAGAAGCAATAACTTGGAAAGATAAATTAGAAGATCTTTCTGATCAATCATGGGTAAAAGATTTATATCCAGGAACTGAAAAACCAATGACAATTGACGGCAAACTTTACGGTATGCCAATGAATACTGAAGGTTATGGTTTTATTTACAATAAAGACTTATTCGCAAAAGCTGGTATTACTGAAGCTCCAAAAACTTTAAGCGAATTAACTGCAGCAGCTGAAAAGCTTCAAAAAGCAGGTATCACACCTTTCTCAGTTGGATATGGTGAGTGGTGGATTCTAGGAATTCACTTATTAAATATTCCTTTCGCTCAACAACAAGATCCAGATCAGTTCATGAAGGACGTTTCTTCTGGTAAAGTGAAAATTCAAGACAATGAGAAATTCAAACAATTTATGAAACTGTTTGATTTAACGATTAAATACGGTAACAAAAATCCTTTAACAACGGATTACAACACGCAAGTAACAAACTTTGCTCAAGGTAAAACTGCTATGATCCAACAAGGTAACTGGATTCAAGGTATGGTTGATGGAATCACTCCAAACATGAACTTAGGCGTGTTACCAATGCCAATCAACGATGACAAAGCAGCAATGGACAAATTACCAATGGGTGTACCGAATAACTGGGTAGTTAACAAAAACTCTAAAAACAAAGAAGAAGCTAAAAAATTCTTAGCGTGGATGGTTACTTCTGACACAGGTAAGAAATACATTGTAGAAAAATTCAAGTTTATCCCAGCATTAAAAACAATTCAAGGTAAAAACTTAGGACCAATCGCAGACGACTTACAAAAATACTCTGCTGAAGGTAAAACATTATCTTGGAACTGGTTCAAATACCCAGATGGAGCTACAAATGAGTTTGGTGCATCAATGCAAGCTTATGTTGGAAAGCAAAAATCTGCTGATGAAATGTTAAAATCTCTTGAAGATACTTGGATGAAATTAAAAAAATAAATTCTTAATTTGAGGCTTCCCTAATTTTCCTCTATAGATTAAGGCAACCCACAAGGAATTAAATTTCCTTGTGGGTTTTTTATTATTCCCAGTTTGTTTTTTTGTCTTAGTGCACTCTCAACAACTAACTCTCAGTTTTCTATATTTAAAATTTAAACTTTCTGATAAACTAGATAATAGAAAGTGCAAACGTTTCCGCAAAGGATGTTATCATGAAAAACAGTATTAGAAGTAAGCTAATAATCTTATTATTAATCGCAACCATTATTCCATTTGGGTTATCAATTATAGCAAGTTATTTTTATACGAAAAACACGGTTACGAAGGAATTCGTAAATACGAATTATGATTTATTGAAGCGTAGTGGAAATGACTTATTGAATTATTTTAATGAAATTTACGGTATTCCATTGTCCATTTATAGTAATAGACCGTTTTTGTCGGTGTTAGAAAATGGTGCTACAGCTTACATCGAACAAAATTCTGCTGAAATTCAACGTAGTTTATTAGGACTTTATTTTTCTAGAAGAGAAATCGAGCAGTTGCATTTATATTTAACGAAGGGTAAGGATGATTACACCGTTTACAATGCAAAGGTGAGTAGTCGAGGGAAATTGTATAATTTCAATCAAATTCCCACATATAGAAATTTAAGTTATTCGAGGGACTCGTATTATATTCAACCGACTCATCCGATTCAAAATTATAATAATTTATCTGATTTTCGAATTGAGCCAGTTAAGCAGGTTGTATCATTTCATTATTTTTTAAATAATGTTACATCCGACCAATGGCTAGGCTTTTTATCAATCGATATTGAATTAAGTAGAATTAATGAAATTTTTGATCGGATATATAAAAAAGGTGAGGAACATCTTTTCGTTGTTGGTGATGGGAATGTTGTTCTGTATTCATCTGAAAAAAAGCTGATAGGTAAAAAGCTAGAAACAAAATGGTATAAAAAAATTAGCACAGATCAATCAGGTGAATTTAGTTTTGAATGGAAGGGCAAGGATTTTAGTGGAGTTTATGTGTATGACAAAATAAGAAGCAATCATCAACAATGGACAATCATTAAAAGCATTCCTTATAAGAATCTCTACCATAACTCGAATCAATTATTGAAAATTACAGTTACTCTCGGGGCAATTTCAGTCTTATTAGTCATCATTTTGACTATTATCGTATCATTCAGATTTACACGACCGATACGAATCTTGATTCGTGATATGCAGCGGATTGAGAAGGGAGAACTTGCGGTTTCTTTTGATACATTAGGAAATGATGAGTTTGGTCAGTTAGGTAAACATTTTACTTCAATGGTCGATACGTTAAATGATTTATATATAAAAGAATACAAGCTTCAAATAGAGAATAAAACGAATCAACTAAAAGTACTTCAGTCTCAAATTAATCCGCATTTTTTATACAATGCCTTGCAGTCAATTGGAACTCTTTCATTAAAAAATGACGGAATTAAAGTGTATCGATTAATTATGTCACTATCAAAAATCATGAGATATAGCATGAAAAATAACGAAGATTTTGTAACGCTTAAGGATGAACTAAACCATATAAAAGATTATTTATCGCTTCAAAATGAACGTTATGATGGCAAATTTGTTTATAACCTGGAAGTAGATGAAGGGTTAAATAAAGTAAAAATGCCAAAAATGATTTTACAGCCAATCGTGGAAAATTTCTTTAAACATGGTTTTGAAAAACAACAAAAGCTTGGTGAATTAAATATTTCGATTCATAGACAAGAAGATAATCGCTTAAAAATAGTCATTGCTGATAATGGTGAAGGTGCTTCAGAAGAGGAATTAGAAATCATCAATACATCGCTATCAGAAGGTGGATTAAATACTAACGAGAGTATCGGTTTAAAAAATATTTCTGATCGCATTCATTTCTATTATGGTAAAAAAGCAGAAGTAAAAATAGAAAGTGTGAAGCATGAAAACTTTGTAGTAACGATAATCTTACCGATTGAAATGACAAGAGGAGAAGTTAATCATGAAGGTTCTACTAATAGATGACGAAAAGCATGTACGAGAAGGTGTAAAACTTCTTGCAGATTGGGATGCAATTGGTGTTACTCAAGTATTAGAAGCAGAAAATGGAGCGATTGCTCAAGACATCATTATAAAGGAAAGACCGACAATTATATTTACTGATTTAATGATGCCAGAGCTAGACGGTAGAGGATTATTAAAGTGGCTTCATTCAGAAAATATTAATTGTAAAGTAATCGTTGTAACGGGATATGATGACTATCATTATATGAGAGAAGCCATTCAGTTCGGTGCGTCTGATTATTTATTGAAACCAATTGATCCGGATATATTGAATGAAACTTTGGTAAAAGTAGTATCAGATTGGAATGAAAAAGAAAAAGAGAGAATTGATGCGTTAAATGATTTTCGTTTGCTGCAGGAAGTTTTACCTGTTTATAGAGACAAAGAATTAACAAATGCTCTTTACGGTAAAGAATATAATCAGAACATGTTAAACCAATTAGGATATGATGAAGGGCAAACTTTACATGTTTCTTTACTAAAATTACGAAATCTAGAGACATTTAAAGATATTTGGCCGGAGGATTTATGCTTCTTTGCCCTATTGAATATAGTAAATGAAGTTCTTCAAAACCAAAATGGAGGAATTGCGTTTCGTAATTTACAAGGTACAAAGGAGATTTGCTTACTCTATTGGGGCGAGCAAGTAACTGATAGTATTCAGCATCTAGCTAAAATTTTATCGACAGTTGTACCTTTCCCGTTTCATTTTGCAATCAGTAGAAAGTTAACAATTGATTCGATCCAGTCTGGGTATGATGAAGTTGTAAATGTTCTACAGCACGTAAATATTTTAGAAAAGCGAGATGTACCAGTTTATTCATATGAAGATATAAAAGAGTATAATCCGATTAATCTAGTAGAAATCATCAATTTATTTGAACAAATGGTTGAGAAACAGGATATATATATTTACGATGAAGTCATTCAACTTTTTAGTAAACGAATCGCACAGAAGAATTATCTACCTTTTGCGCAGTTACTTTCATTGCATCAGGAGTTTCTAATCTTCCTTAATCATTGGATTAATAAACTATCACTTCAAACGATTCAGGAAGTGAATCTGGAATTGTTCTGGAATGCGAAAGGGCATTTTGAAATTGGTGATTATGTAGCGACTCAAAGGGAAAGAGTTCAATCGATTATTCAAGAAAAGAATCAATCGAACCAAGAACTGAATAGTATTGAAGCAATCGCAAATTATATTCAACTTAACTATGCTGAAGAAATTTCACTCCAAGAGTTCTCAGAGAAATTTTATTTAAGTCGTGAATATATATCCCGTAAGTTTAAACAAATTTATGGTGTGAATATATCAGATTATATTGTTTCAATTCGGATTGAAAAAGCGAAAGAATTATTGAAATTCCCAAATTTGAAAATCTATGAAATAGCTGGGAAAATCGGCTATCAGGATGATAAATATTTTCGAAAAGTGTTTAAGAAAATCGTTGGGATGACTCCAAATGAATACCGAAATATGAATGATTAGTCATTATTTAGTAAAAAAGTTGCAGGAAATACCTGGAAACTGAGGAATAAGTAATTAGATATTTAATCTATGTATATTTAAACTACGTTTCGGGGGATTAAAAAATGGAACAGGCAGTTGAAAGAGTTTTTACTAAAGAGATTTTAGCGAATGCAGCATCACAATTTGGGATTACAGTAGAAGAAAAACCAGTCGGAGAGTTCGAGAACTATCTATTTAAAGGTAAGCTGGCTGATGGAACGGTTCGCATTTTACGATTAACGCATTCATCTCATCGCTCAAAAGAAGAAATTGAGGCTGAGCTAGAGTTTTTAAAATATGCTAGAGAAAACGGAGCAAATGCAGCAGGTTCTTTACCTTCTTTAAACGGTCATTTAGTAGAAGTCCAAAATGCAAGTGATGGCACAAGTTTTTATGCATCAATGTTTGAATGGGCAGATGGTCAATTAGTTGATCGTACAAACCCAGCTGTGTGGAATGATGATCTAATGTACACATGGGGAAAAACAATCGGAAAGCTTCACGCGTTAACAGTTGACTATCCTGTAACAAATCATCGTGAGCATTGGGACGAAGAAGCTTATTTAAATGAAATGGTAGCTGATGATGAGCTTGGTATTTTTACGAAAGAATTAATAGAAGAAATCCAAAGCTATGACAGAAAGAAAGATTCATATGGATTAATCCATAGTGACTTGCATCTCCACAATTTCTTCGTAAATGATAAAGGTGGAATAACGGCTTTTGATTTCGATGACCTGCAATATAATTATTTCATTTCAGATATCGCAATTGTCCTATATTATACTGCTTGGGGTAGTAAGGCATCATTCGAAGAAAAATCAAATTTCGCAAAAAGACAGTTAGAAATCTTTCGAAAAGGTTATGAAACCGAATATGTATTAGATGAAGAATGGTATAGCCGAATTCCTTCATTTTTAAAATGTCGTGATCTTACGCTTTATCATGTATTGAATATGAAATATGAGGAGAAAACACAAAGGGTTATTGAGCTTTGTGCAGAACTTAAAGAGAGAATCATTAATAAGAAGACGATAATTGATCTTTAAATTAAACAAAAAGCTACGATTCAAACACGAATTGATATTATCCCCTTTAGGTAGACATTCGAAAAAAGCTTCATGTTAACATGAAGATATGAATGTGACTTGGAGGGGATTTTTCTATGGCTAAAAAAGGTCAACAGTTTCAAAGCTATACAGAAGAATTTAAATTAAAAGCAGTGATGAAGTATGTTAATGGTAGCCAAAGTTATCGAGTAATAGCTGAAGAACTAGGAATTCGACATTGCACCCAGCTTAAAGTTTGGGTTAAGAAGTGGGGAAGTGGCGAACCATTTGATGTGCGAGGCGGGGGTACAAATCCACTTAAAGGTAGACCACGAACGAAATTTAAATCAGTAGAAGAAGAAAGAGACTACTTAAAAGCGCAGGTAGAATACCTAAAAAAGCAGTATCCAAATCTGATAAAGGAGTAGATGATATCCCCCAACAAATAAAGTATGAAATGATTGAAGAGCTAAAAGTTACCCATCCAATTACTTGGTTATTAGAAATCGCGTATGTGAAGCCTGCGAGCTACTATAAGTGGAAAAGTAAAAAAATAAATAGGAAGATTAAAGTTGAAGAAAATCAAGATATACGAGAACACATGATAGGTGTGCATTTACTTAATCCAGAGTTTGGATACCCACGGATGACTGACAGTTTAAAAGAAAACGGCTACAGGATTAATCATAAAAAAGTGTATCGCCTGATGAAGGAAATGAAGATCCAATCGATCATTCGAAAGAAAAGAAAACGACATGGAAAGACTCCTTCGGTTATCTACCCTAATCGACTTCAGAGGAAATTTAGGGCTACGGGACCTAATCAAAAAATGGTTACGGATATTACCTATGTTTCGGATGGTAAACAATTTTATTATTTATCTGTCATTCAAGATCTGTTTAATAATGAAATAGTAAGCTGGCAACTATCAAAACGCAATGACCTTGAACTTGTTTTGAATACAGTTACGCAATGGGCAAGAAAAAAAGACGTAGCTGAAGCCGTTCTCCATTCAGATCAAGGCTTTCAGTATACGTCTAAGGCATACAATAAACGATTAGAGGATTATGGCATAAAAGGCAGCCACTCTCGCAAAGGAAACTGCCTAGATAACGCCTGCATTGAATCCTTCTTTTCGCATCTCAAAACAGAGAAGTTGTATATAAAACAGTGTAAATCAGAAGAAGAAATTAGACAAGCGATCGAGGACTATATTTACCACTATAATTACAAACGTTTTCAAAAAAAATTAAAAAAACGCGCGCCAGTTGAATACCGACACGCGTTAGCAGCATAGCTTTTTTTATCTGTCTACTTGACAGGGATAAGACCAAATCGTAGCTTTTTTTATATTAAAATTGGGGGTGAGAAAGGTTATTTGTGTTTAGTTTCTTCTATTTTATTGATATTGATTTCATACTACCAGTTAATTGTTTTTCAGATGTACTTAAATTAGGGTGATAGGCAATTCCACAAGCCGCTAAAGATAATCATTACTGTGATTGCGACGACTATTAAAAGTACTTTTCTCAGTGTATCTTCAGTATCCCCCAAGTTGTTTTCTACTATTTTTTTAACAATATCCCAGAAAGATTAACTTGCTTTTAACGCTACGTAAAGAATTTGTAAAGGTATAGTGAAAGTCCCCCTTTTTTGTTAATAACCAATTAAAATGACCGTATAAACAGTAAAAAATGGGAGAGATATACGGTGGAGCAAATTGTCATCATCCAAGATCAAAACGAGATTGAACATGTGCTTCAACAAAGTAAACAATTCGGACTAATTAAAATCAGCACATATCGATATGGAGATTTTAATGAAGAAATACATCTTGGTTTCTTAAAAGGATGCATAGTATTAATGAAAAGCCAAGTCTTGGCCGAGTTTATTCCATTAATCATGAGAATAAGAAGGATATCAGAAATACCGATCATATTATTAGTTGAAACTTACGATTCATACGAAGCAGCGATTTGCATTGAAGCGGGAGCGGATCAATATGTTAAATATCCGATTCATCCTAGAGACTTGTCCGCAAGAATAAAAGCAGTTATGAGGAGGGCAGGCAATGAAAAAATAGAAGAAGACCGAGAAAAAGTTTTATATTTTGGAGACATTTCCTTCTATTTAAATCGAGAAGAGGTTTACAAAAACAAAATGAGGATTGAATTAAATGGTAGGGAATATGCAATTTTACTGTTTTTAATAAAAAAAGCCGGCTTTATTGTAACAAGAGAAGAACTAATGGAAGTGATTTCTGTTTATAAAAATAGAAGATTAATCGATATTTATATTCATAGTTTGCGACATAAAATTGAGGAACTTCCAAATTATCCTAGATATATTAAAACGATTAAGGGAAAAGGGTATCGGTTTGAAACGCTTGCTTATTGAAGATGAGTGTAATTAAAAAGTTAGGTGGATTCTTTTAAAGGATGCCAGTTAGCTTTTTTATTTTTATAAGGCAAAGGTTTGGATAGAGAAAATCACTTTTATTGTTTTTTAAAAATTTTTTGTACAAACCCTATTAGACAACTAAACAACAAAAAAGTTAATCTGATTGTTTTACCATATACTGGTAAAACAAAAATACTGATATAACAAAAAATGATAGTAAATACTCTTTTAAAATATTTTTGTTACAAATTAAGGTATATAGTCGGAAAAGCAGGACTTTTGGGGTCTTTTGTAATTTCTTAAAAAAGAGGAAAAATCAGTAATTGGATACAGCATTAACCACTGAAAAATTCGTAAAATGAAAAAGCTGGGTGAATCCAAATTAGGATAGTCACCTAGCTTTTTATTTTATTCGTGCAGTAATCCAAACTTGTAAGATCTTACTCAGCGTGATGTAACATATAAGTATACGCCGTATCGTAAAAGTAGTTTAAATCAGCATCTATCATGAAAACTAAGTCCTCAGTTGAATATCCTTTTGTTAATTCCAAAAATTGAACCATATTTTACGCTCTTCTCTACTAATTATTAACAACACTCCCTTTGGATTAAATGATTGACTAATTTGTTTCCAATTTGTTTTAATACGAGATAATTATTTACTAATTGTTATATAACAGAAAAGTTGGAATGTGCTAGAGATTTTTACTGAAAAAGTAAAAAAAATAATTTAATCATTTCATTAATTATTATTCGAATTACAACACATTAATTATTTAAGAATAATATCTAATGTTACGATTTTCATTAATGAATGTAACAAAAATAGACCAGTTTGTAAGGCTTTCCAAAAATCAGGTAAAAAAAATCGACAAAAAACTTTGTTTTATGGCAAATTAAGCTAAAATTTCCTATTTTTAGCTAAATTTCTACTTAACTTTTTGTTAAGTAATTGTTATACTAAGCATTGTTGATTCTGAGGGTATATTTTAATGGAATAATAAAAGGATTACAGGATTCTTTGCTATTTATTTATAACCCCAATCTATTAATCTTCAACTCAATTATTAGTTAACTAAAAAGGAACAAAAGATTCTTTGATTTATCAGAATAATCAAATTCAAACAAATATTCAATTGATCAACATACAATGTCGTTATTAAGAGTCCAGCTATTTTATACGGAGTTATTAATCAATTTAAATTTAGATTGTACAAATGCATGAACAATATGATGAGATTCTGTTTGATGCTCCTTAATACCTCTGACAACTAGCTTCTAAACAGATTATTACAAGCCATCACACACTTGTGAAATGATATGAGCATCAGTAACTGCTAACAATGAGTGTGAGGAGGGGTTAGATGCCCTAATTATATTTATTTTAAAAGAAAATAGAGTTTCTTCTTGTGTATTTAATCACATGAGTATAGAAGTGGAAACTTTATTCATTTGGGGAAGGAAAGCAATGGAGGGAATTAGAAATTGAAGAAAGTAAGCAAAGCAATTATACCAGCAGCGGGTTTAGGTACACGCTTTTTACCTGCAACAAAAGCTATGCCGAAAGAAATGCTACCAATCGTAGACAAACCAACAATTCAATACATTGTTGAAGAAGCAATTGAATCAGGCATCGAAGATATCATTATCGTAACAGGTAAAGGAAAACGCGCAATTGAAGATCATTTTGATTATTCATATGAGCTAGAACAAAATTTATTAGAAAAAGAAAAATATGCGTTATTAGAACAGGTTAAAGCTCCATCTAATATCGACATTCATTACATAAGACAAAAAGAACCTAAAGGATTAGGTCACGCTGTATGGTGTGCGCGTAATTTTATCGGCAACGAACCATTTGCAGTATTACTTGGTGATGACATTGTTGAAGCACAAACACCAGGTTTAAAGCAGCTAATGGACCAATATGATAAAACATATTCTTCAGTGATTGGTGTTCAAACAGTACCAGATGAAGAAACATATCGTTATGGCATTGTTGAACCAATTATGCAAGAGGGTAGAAGATACGAAGTAAAAAACTTTGTCGAAAAGCCAGCACCAGGTACAGCACCTTCTAATTTAGCAATCATGGGTCGTTATGTATTTACACCTGAAATTTTTATGTATTTAGAAGAACAAAATATCGGTGCAGGTGGCGAAATTCAGTTGACAGATGCCATTCAAAAATTAAATTCAATTCAACGTGTGTTTGCATATGACTTTGAAGGAAAGCGTCACGACGTTGGTGAAAAATTAGGGTTTATTAAGACAACAATTGATTTTGCTTTAAAAAATGAAGACCTAAGAGAAGATTTACTGAAGTATTTACATGAAATGTTAACAGTCAATATTAATTAAGGATAGATGAATAGATTGAAAGCAATTGAGATTTGAACAATTAGAATATGCTTCTGTAGCCACTCTTATCGAAAGAAACAATTAAAAAGAAGGATCTATTTATTTACTAAGCGCTTAGTGGATTTATTTGGCGCTTTTTTTGGGGTCTTATACTACTATTACCAGTTCATATTATTATTGCTATTATTTTAAAGTTAGAAGATTCTAAAGGTCTAATTTTTCTTTTTTTAAACTCCGGTAAAAGTGGAAAAGAGTTTATTCGGAAAAGGATGGGAGATTTTTGACGTGACAATTTAATCTGCCCACCCAAAAATAGTTGAAACATTGTATTTTTTTATTTACCCAATAATAGGGACTTGACTAACAAGAGGGATGAACAAAATGAAAAGACAACTGTACACTGAAAGCAATTTGGAACCATTACCAAGAGTGCATGAAAAACCATCCACTGCAAAATTGACATTGAATCGAATCTATATTTTGTTTACGATTGGATTTTGGCTGCTTTATGTAGCATCCACAATTTTTGATCAACTGCATAATGGAAATGGAACTTTTAAACAAGTCGTAGAAGCGGGATTATATATCTTGATTGTTACGACACTATGTTTTTCCGCATTGATGTATCTTTTTTCTAGACAAGGGGCATTGATCCGATTTAAAGAGCATACTCGGATCCCACGGGAAACTTTATCTGCTTATTTTTCTGAGAATCAACCAGGAATTACTGTTTTGGTTCCTTCGTATGATGAAGAGGTTGACGTTATTCGAAAAACATTACTATCAGCTATATTACAAGAATATCCGGAAATCAATGTACAACTTTTGATTGATGATAAGCCAAATCCAACAGATCCGCAAAAAAGGGAAAAATTGCAAGCAACTATGAATCTTGCAAAAGAAATAACAGAGCTTTTGGAAGTCCCTTATACAAAGCTAGCAAAAGCTCGTGACGATTTTGAAAATACATTTAACAAAACAGGGGAAATCTCTTCTTCTACTTTAAATGATTTAATAAAGCAATATAAATATGCTGCCAAATGGATTAATAAATTTGCTGATGAAGAACCTTCGGAGACTCATGTAGATGATTTCTTTAATAATCATGTTTTAAGAGCTTTAGCTGAGGAATTAGAAGTAACAGCAGTAGCATTAGAGAAATCTACAAAAGAAAAATATTACATGAGCTATGAACGTATCTATCAGTTTTATTCTCGATTAGTATGGATTTTTACCGGAAAAGTAGGGTATTTCCAACGAAAACAGTATGTTTCTTTATCTGATGAAGCCAATAAAGCTATGAATCTTAACTCTTATATTGATTTAATGGGAGGGAGCTACAAGATTCGCCAAACACCAGCTGGTAAAGTATTGCAGAGAGTATCTTCAGAGGCAGAAGCAGATTTAGTTATTCCAGATACTGAATTTTTACTAACGCTCGATGCCGATTCTATTCTGCTAAGAGAGTATTGTTTACGTCTGGTCTATCTATTGAATCAAGAAGGAAATGAAAAAGTAGCTGTAACACAAACTCCTTATTCTTCTTTCCGTGGATGTCCAACTCGAATCGAACGAATTGCTGGTGCTACAACAGATATTCAACACACCTTACACCAAGGAACAACGTATTATGGCGCAACTTTTTGGGTAGGGGCGAACGCGGTTATCCGAAAACGTGCAATCGAGGAAATTGCCGAAACAGAATATGTAAATGGATTTAAAATTCGCCGTTTTATTCAAGACCGTACAGTAATTGAGGATACGGAGTCTAGTATTGATTTAGAAAAAAATGGTTGGACTTTGGCGAATTATCCGGAGCGTTTGAGTTACTCAGCAACTCCACCAGATTTCGGTTCTTTAGTTATTCAACGTCGTCGTTGGGCTAATGGTGGATTAATCATTATGTCGAAACTATTTGCTACTATTCGCCAACGCCGTCAAGAAGGGAATCCAATTAAGTTAATGGAAATCTTGTTGCGAGTGAATTACATGGCATCTATTGCTTGGGCTAGTTTTGGCTTAATCTTCCTATTAGCCTATCCCTTTGACGATCGTTTATTGAGTATTTTTATTGTTGGTGCAGCTGTCCCTTACTTTACTGCAATGGCGAGTGATTTAAAATACAATCGTTATAAACGAATGGACATCTTCCGAATTTATGGTCTCAATCTAATCTTGTTGGCTGTTAATTTGGCTGGAGTACTAAAGTCAATCCAACAGTTATTAACAAGTGAAAAAATTCCTTTTGCCCGAACACCTAAGGTTAATGACCGGACTGGCACGCCAACACTTTATATCTTAGCGCCGATCATTATTATTGTTTATTCTGCTTTTATTTGCTGGCGCTCTTTCATGCTTGGCAATTGGCCGAATGCTTTATTTTCCTTTTTTAACGCCTTTACTTGTGGATGGGCTGCATTAACTTTTATCGGACCTGTCAATATGCTTGTGGATTTAGTTCATAACTTTAAAGAGTGGATATTCGTAGAAGTAAAACCTAAGCAAACTGAAAAAGATGAACAAAATCAATCAGAAATCAATTGGCAATCGGTTTTATACTATGGTGATGAGAAAGGGCGAACAGAAGTCCCATTAAGTATTTCACTTGGCAAATTGGAAAATACAGAGACAACTGAAGTTGAAGATAAACTTAATTTCAGCAATAAAAAAATAGGATGAAAAAAGATTATGCAAAATAAAAAGAAATTGTCTATACCGCGTTTAATGTTGGTATGTTTAGTTGTGGTAGCTGTAGGAGCAAGTTATTTTTATCGAGATAATATAGTCGTAGTTAGTAAAATAGAAAAAACAAAAAAAACAGAAAAAACAGCAGTAGAATCAAATCCTTGGTTTGCCGCTTATGTCGATGCTACACTGACACCGCAATATGAATTTGAAAAAACTGATGGTAATGTTGTGCTTTCTTTCATAGTAGCTGAGAATAAAAATAGTGCTGTTCCTAGTTGGGGAGGCGCCTATTCAATGGATCAGGCATCTGAGGATTTAGATATAGATCGACGAATTGCTCGCCTACGACAAAAGGGTGGGGAAGTCATTGTTTCATTTGGTGGCTTATCCAATTCCGAATTAGCAATTACAACAACAGATGTTGGAAAAATAAAAAATGCATATGCTAAAGTAGTAAAGCGTTATGATCTGAATACGATTGATGTAGATTTAGAGCAAGAAGGATTGACAAATAAGCATGCGGCTAAACTTCGTGGGGAAGCTTTGGCAAAATTGCAGCAAGAACGAAAAAAAGATAAAAAAGAGTTAGCTATTTGGGTAACATTACCAGTAACCCCGCAAGGTTTGACTGAGGATGGTACGGATGCCGTAACAACATTATTGAAAGCTGGAGTAGATTTAGCTGGCGTCAATATCATGACAATGAATTATGGGGAAAGTCGTGATACAGCACTTTCTATGGCAGACAATTCGATTAATGCCTTGAAAAAAACCCACCGCCAACTAAAGATTATTTATCAAAAACAAGGAGTTAACTTGAGCGATAAAGCATTATGGAGAAAACTCGGCGCAACACCAATGATTGGCCAAAATGATATCCAAGGTGAAGTTTTTGGTTTAGAAGATGCTGCTAAGCTGAATCAATTTGCCATAGATAATGGTTTGGGACGTTTATCTATGTGGTCAGCAAACCGTGACAGGAAGTCCAATGAAAATAGTGTTGGAATTCAAAGTGTTTCCAACTTTTACAGTGGTGTTAAACAAAACAATCAAGAGTTTGCAACAATTTTGAAACAGAATATGAATGGTAGTGTTTCTAGTGATGCAAAACGAACAACCAAGTCAGATGTAACGAATATAGATTTGAATAAACCTGATGATCCGAAAACTTCCCCGTATGAGATATGGGATGAATCGACAACCTATCTAAAAGGTACTCGTGTTGTCTGGAGGCACAATGTGTATAGAGCTAAATGGTGGACAAAAGGAGATGCTCCTGACGCACCTATCCTGGATGAAAATACAATTCCTTGGGAACTTGTTGGTCCGGTATTGCCTGGAGAAAAACCAATACCAAAAGTTAGCTTGCCTAAAGGAACCTATCAGGAATGGGAAGAAGGACAAGTCTATGGAGCTGGTGATCGGGTAATGGTTAATGGCATCCCGTATGAGGCAAAATGGTGGAACAAAGATGAAAATCCTGAAAAACCCCTTGCTAATGATGATGCAGCACCATGGGAACAGTTGACTCAGGATGAAATTAAGAAAGTGTTGAAGGAAATTCAGGAATAATAATGGTTAGGCTTTTGATTGATACGTGCTTAATTTTTGTCTACCCAAAATGAAAAACAATGAAACAATATGAAAGTCCATATACCAGAAATGCCGATAAACCGGTATATGAATGAATTTAAAAACCTTCCACATTCAAGTATGTAAAAATAGCAGATTAATAAATTGAGGAACTTCCAAATTATCTTAGATATATTAAAACGATTAAGGGAAAAGGGTATCGATTCGAAACACTGCTAATTGAATATGAGTAAAATTAAAAAGCTAGGTGAATTCTTTTAAAGGATGCATTTTAGCTTTTTTATTTTTAATAGGCAGAGGTTTGGATAGAGATATGCACTTTTATTGTTTTTAATAATAAAATAGACAAATTTTTTTATTAAAAATTAAATAAAAAAAATTTTTTTATACACACCCTATTAGACAAAATGACTAAGAAAAAACGTACAAATTGTATACAATTTTAGGCGTTAAACTACAAAAAAGTACAATCTGTCTATTTACCAAATATTGGAAAAAATAAAATTTCGATATAACAAAAAGATACATAGAAAATCCTTTACTAAAATGTATTAGACTCAAATTAAGAAATATAGTCGGAAAAGTAGGACTTTTGATGTTTTTTGTATATTCGAGAAAAAGATGAAAAATAAGTAATTCGATACAGCATTGACGTAAGAAACATTGGTAAATGAAAAAGCTAGGTGAATCCAAATTAGGATGTTCACCTAGCTTTTTATTTTATAAGTGCAGTAATCCAAAGTTGTAAGATCTTACTCAGCGTGATGTAACATATACGTATAAGCCGTGTCGTAAAGGTGCTCTAAATCAGCATCCGTCATGAAAACTAAGTCTTCTGTTGAAAATCCTTTTGTTAATTCCAAAAATTGAACCATGTTTTTACGCTCTTCTCTACTCATCATCAACAACACTCCCTTTGAATTAAATGAATGATTAATTTGTTTTCATTCTGTATTAATACAGTGTATTTATTTATATTTTATTATATAACAGAAAAATAAAAATGTGCTAGTGATTTTTACTAAATAAGTAAAAAATTAATTTTATCATTTAGTAATTATTATTCAATTTACAGTGGATATATTATTCTATAATAATATCTAATGTTACAATTTTTATTAATGAATGTAACATAACTAGACAGGTTTGTAAGGGCTTCCATAAAATGGGTAAAAAATCCGACAAAATACCTTGTTTTATGGGAAATTTAACCAAATTTCCCTATTTATAGATTAATTTTTACTTAACTTTTGGTTAAGTAATTGTTATACTAGTCACTGTTGAATCTCAGGGTATATTTTAATAGAATAATAAACGTATAGAATTTAAGGAGGAAACAATGGAAGAGACGATTAGTTTACAGGAATTATTCGGCGTTATTAAAAAACGTCTTATCATGATAATTAGTATTACAGTTGTAGCCACAGTGGTTACAGGAGTTATTAGTTATTTATTTTTAACCCCGATTTATCAATCTTCAACTCAATTATTAGTTAATCAAAAAGAGACGAAAGATTCTTCGATTTATCAGAATAACCAAGTACAAACAAATGTTCAATTAATTAATACATATAATGTCGTTATTAAGAGTCCAGCAATTTTAGATGAAGTTATTAAACAATTAAATTTAGATTATACAGTTGCAGAACTGACTAAAAATATAACAGTTGCAAGCGAAGCAAATTCACAAGTATTTACGGTTTCTGTACAAGATCCTGATCCTAAGCAGGCTCAAACGATTGTGAATACGATTGCAAATGTTTTTCAGGCAAAAATTAAAACAATTATGAGTGTAGATAATGTGACTATTTTAGCTAAAGCAGATTTAAGTGAAAATCCGATTAAACCAAATAAGAAATTAAACATTGCAATTGGTTTTGTTGTTGGGTTAATGCTTTCAGTTGGTATTGCATTCTTACTGGAGTTTTTAGATAACACAGTTAAGACTGAAAAACAGCTTGAAGAATTATTGGAGTTACCGATTCTAGGTGTTATTTCTGAAGTAACAAAGGGAAAGATCACTCCGAAAATAAAATTAAAATTGGGAAAGGGTGCGTAAAATGAGTAAAAAAACGACAAAAGAAAAATTAAAAAGATTTCTTATTACATTAACAAACCCTAAATCACCATTTGCAGAGCAATATCGAACAGTTCGTACGAATATTCAATTTTCTTCGATCGATAAAAAAATAAAATCAATTTTAGTGACATCTTCAGAACCATCTGAAGGTAAAACAACAACAATTGCCAATCTTGCTGTTACATATGCTCAGCAAGAAAAGAAAGTTCTTTTAGTAGATGCCGATTTACGTAAACCGCAATTGCATTCTGATTTTAAATTAGAGAATTTTAAAGGATTAACAACTGCAATTGCACAAGAAAGGTCCTTAAAGGACGTTATCCAAAAAACTGATATTAGCAATCTATCAATTCTAACTTCGGGTCCGATTCCACCAAATCCATCTGAACTATTATCTTCAGTGAAAATGAAGAATTTGATTGCACAAATGTATGAACAATATGATGTGATTCTTTTTGATGCTCCTCCATTGTTAGCAGTTACAGATGCTCAAATCATTTCACAAGTGTGTGATGGAACGATTTTAGTTGTCCGTAGAGGATACACGGCAAAAGAAAAAATTAAAAAAGCAAAAGAGTTATTAACACTAGTAAACGCAAATATTTTAGGCGTTGTGTTAAATCGAGCGGAACAGGGTAAAGACGGATACTACGATTATTATGGTAGCGAAAAATGATTGATCTTCACTGTCATATTTTACCTGGCCTAGATGACGGTCCAATTACAATGGAAGATAGTATTAATATGGCTCGAGCCGCAGTGGACAATGGAATTCATACAATTGTTGCATCACCTCATCATCAGAACGGACGTTACAATACAGACAGAAAAGAAATCGTAGAAAAAGTAGAAGAGTTAAATAATATATTAAAAGAAAAAGACATACCATTAACGATTTTACCAGGACAAGAGGTAAGGCTTTATGGGGAATTAATTCAAGACTATGAGCTTAATCGAATTGTTTCTATTAATGATGGAAGACGCTATTTATTATGTGAGCTTCCATCATCCTATATACCACAATTTACAAATAGGTTATTTTACGAGATGCAAGCAAATCGAATTATACCGATTCTTGTACATCCTGAACGAAACAAAGTTCTTATAAACGAACCAGACATTCTTTTTGAATTTGTCCAAAAAGGGATCTTAACTCAACTAACTGCTTCATCAATAACAGGTAACTTCGGTAAAAAAATTCAAAAGTTTGCTTTTAAATGTATTGAGGCAAATTGGGTACATATTATTGCATCAGATGCACACAACACTAAAAATCGGAATTTTGAGTTAATTGAAGCGTATGACATCATTCGTGAAAAATTTGGGATTGAAACTGAGTTCCAAATGAGAGAAAATGCTCAATCAATTTTGAATGGTGACGTTCTTTATCCAGAAGAACCTCTAAAATTAAAACAAAATATCTTTAGTCGTTTATTAGGAATCTAATAAATGATAGGTGATATCTCCTTACCGTTATCAATGGGGGTACTCGGCTATATTGTGGTAGATGATTAAATTGATTAGTTTTCCATTTATCTTAATGCAATTAGACCTCATGAAATTACTCAAACTAAAGGGCTATGTGCATTCGAGATAAGGAGTAAAAAACTTAAAATAATCTGCTTAGACGCAAGTCGTCAGAGGTATAGTGTGAGGAGGGGTTAGATGCCCTAAAATATATTTGATTTAAAAGAAAGTAGAGTTTCTTCTTGTGTATTTATTCACACATGAATGTAGAAGTGGAAACTTTATTCTTTGGGGAAAGAAAAAAATGGAGGGTTTAATGAATGAAGAAGGTAAGAAAAGCAATCATACCAGCCGCAGGGTTAGGGACACGTTTTTTACCTGCAACAAAAGCAATGCCAAAAGAGATGCTACCAATCGTAGATAAACCAACAATTCAATACATTGTTGAAGAAGCTATAGAATCGGGAATCGAAGACATTATCATCGTAACGGGTAAAGGAAAACGTGCAATTGAAGATCATTTTGATTATTCATTTGAGCTAGAGCACAACTTATTGGAAAAAGAAAAATATGCATTGTTAGAACAAGTAAAAGCTCCGTCGAATATTGACATACATTACATACGACAAAAAGAACCAAAAGGATTAGGTCATGCTGTTTGGTGTGCGCGTAATTTTATTGGTAACGAACCATTCGCCGTATTACTTGGAGATGACATTGTTGAAGCTGAAACTCCTGGATTAAAGCAGTTGATTAATCAATATTACAATACATACTCATCAGTGATTGGTGTTCAAACTGTACCAGAAGAAGAAACGTATCGATATGGGATTGTGGAACTAATTACGCAGGAAGGTAGAAGATATGAAGTAAAAAACTTCGTTGAAAAACCAGCGCCTGGTACAGCGCCTTCTAATTTGGCGATTATGGGTCGTTATGTTTTTACACCCGAAATTTTTATGTACTTAGGAGAAAAATCTATCGGTGCAGGTGGAGAAATTCAATTAACTGATGCAATTCAAAAATTAAATTCTATTCAACGTGTGTTTGCATATGACTTTGAAGGAAAACGTCATGATGTTGGGGAGAAATTAGGATTTATTAAAACAACAATCGAGTTTGCCTTACAGCATGAGGATTTAAAGGAAGACTTATTGAAATTTATGGATGAAATTTTAAGAAAAGAACCGATTTTAGTTTAAGAGAAATAAATTAAAGTAATGTGAGTAATTTAGTTGATTTTTTGGAATTGAGTGAGGGGGATATATAATGTCATATCAAAAAAGAATTTCACTTTTAGCATTTCTCGATTCTATTATCGTTCTTACCTCTGTTTATTTAAGTTATTGGTTTTTATATCCCAACATTATGGATAATTTCCCACCTTTTTTAATTATAGGTTCTGCTACTATTTTAATTTGTCATCATATTTTTGCATTCTATTATAAGCTCTACAAGAAAGCGTGGGAATACTCAAGTGTTGGAGAACTATTCCATATTTTTAAAGCAGTATCGTTATCAATTATGATTACTGCAATTGTTCAGTTAGTTTCTACAAATGGAATTTATATACGTGTCTTAATGATAACTTGGATGCTTCATATATTACTAATCGGGGGTTCTCGTTTTGTTTGGCGAATGTTCAGGGATTCATTTATTGCTAAGTCTACAAACCAAAAGAGAACTTTAATTATTGGGGCTGGAAAAGCAGGGACTATGGTAGTGCGTCAGTTACTTAGAAGTAGTGATACAGAACTTTGTCCTGTGGCATTTATTGATGATGATCCAGCAAAGTTTAAATTAGAAATAATGAATATTCCAGTCGTGGGTAAAACAAATGAAATCAAAAAAGTTGTTGAAGATTATAATATCGAAACAATCATAATTGCTATTCCGTCTTTAAATAAAAAAGGAATTAATTCTATTTTTAAAGAGTGCAGTAAAACTAGGGCTAAAACTCAAATTGTTCCAATGTTAGAGGATATATTACAGGGGAAAGTTGCAGTAAACGAATTTAGAGAAGTAAAAGTAGAAGAGTTATTAGGAAGAGAACCCATTCAACTAGATGATGAAGGAATTTTGGATTCTATTAAAAATGAGACAATCCTAGTAACAGGAGCAGGTGGATCGATAGGATCAGAAATCTGCCGTCAAGTTTTAAAATATCAACCATCAAAAATTGTTCTATTAGGTCATGGAGAAAACAGTATTTATACTATTGAAATGGAGTTAAGAGAAACATATAAAGATAGTGTTGAAATAATTACCGAAATTGCAGATATTCAAGATCGAAATAAGATATTTGAGGTAATTGATAATCATCGACCATATGTTATTTATCATGCAGCCGCACATAAGCATGTACCGTTGATGGAAAGAAATCCTGAAGAAGCGGTAAAAAATAATGTATTTGGAACAAAGAATGTGGCAGAAGCTGCAGATACATTTGGAGTGAATACGTTTGTTATGGTATCAAGCGATAAAGCAGTTAATCCTACAAATGTGATGGGAGCAACAAAAAGGGTCGCAGAAATGGTAGTCCAACAAATGGCTTCTGCAAGTAATACACGGTTTGTTGCTGTTCGATTTGGAAATGTCCTTGGTAGTAGAGGTAGTGTTATTCCTTTGTTTAAAAAACAAATTCAAAAAGGAGGCCCTGTTACGGTAACCCACCCAGATATGATTCGTTACTTTATGACAATTCCAGAGGCTTCACGATTAGTAATACAGGCTGGTGCCATTGCAAGGGGTGGAGAAATTTTTGTCCTTGATATGGGTGAGCCAGTTAAGATTGTGGATCTAGCAAGAAACTTAATTACAATGTCAGGCTTTTCAATAGAAGAAATTGATATCGAATTCTCAGGAATTCGCCCTGGAGAAAAATTGTTTGAGGAATTATTGAATGAAAATGAAGTTAATCCAAAGCAAATTTTTCCTAAGATACATGTAGGTAAGGCAGTTCTTTTGGATCGTGAAATTATTGAAATGTTTATGAATGATTTTGAAAATATGAGTAAAGAAGTAATACGTGAAAGACTCTTAGCTATGGCTAATAATAAATCTCTAGTTCATATTCAATGAAATTGATATTATCGGGTCAAAGCTTTATGTAAGTATTGAAAAAGTTATGAGAAAGTAGTGAGAGGTTATTAGTAATTTAGTAGATTTTAAAAAGTTCTTATTTCTAATTAAACTCTAAGCTACTCTCCTAGGAAATAATAATGGAGCTGATTTTCTTGAAAGAAAATTTACTAATACTGGGCGCCGGTGGTCATGGAAGAGTAGTTAAAGAAACTGCCATTGCAATGGATTGTTTTGCCAAAATTGATTTCCTAGATGACTATTCTGATATAGCGATAGGCAATTGCAATGATTATAGATTGTTTGTTAACAAATACAATTATGCTTTTGTTGCTATAGGTAACAATGAGCAGAGAATGAGATGGCTTGAAGAATTGATTGAAGCAGGCTTTCAGATTCCAGTGCTTTTGCACCCTACTGCTTATAAAAGTCCGTTAGCGATGGTTGAACTAGGATCTATAATTTGCGCAAAGGCAGTTGTTAATACAAATGCAAAACTAGAGAAAGGCTGCATCATTAGTATAGGAGCATTAGTGGATCACGACAGTTTTGTTGGTGAGGGATCACATATTAATTCAGGTGCTATTGTTAAAGCAGGCTGCAGAGTTGACCGACTAAAGAAATTAGATGCTGGAAGGGTTTATTCTAACAAAAAGAAATTAAAAGAATATAGTTTTGAAGTTGAGGTGTGAGAAAAATGTATTTGAAGGTAAAAAGGTTTATAGATATTATTCTTTCTTTATGTGGGTTATTCTTTTTATCACCAGTATTTTTACTTCTTATCTTGGCGATAAAATTGGATTCAAAAGGTCCAGTGCTGTTCAAACAAAAACGTATCGGTATTCATAAAACTCATTTTCATATATTAAAATTCCGAACAATGAGTATAGATACACCAAAGGACACACCAACACATCTTTTGGAAAATCCAGAGCAATACATTACAAAAATGGGTAAATTTATGAGGAAAACTTCTTTAGATGAGTTACCACAAATATGGAATATATTTGTTGGACAGATGAGTATTATTGGTCCAAGACCAGCACTGTGGAATCAGTATGATTTAATTGCTGAACGAGATAAATATGAAGCTAATAATGTGCTACCTGGACTCACTGGGTGGGCGCAGATTAATGGTAGAGATGAGTTACCTATTAAAATAAAGGCAAGGCTTGATGGGGAATATGTTAAGAAAATAAGTTTTTGGATGGATGTTAAGTGCTTCTTTGGGACCATCCTGAGTGTTGTAAAGAGTGAGGGCGTTGTTGAAGGTAAGACTGGAACATTGGAAAATAAAGAGGTCGAAGAAAGTGCCATATAAATGACGTCCATTAATTCAAAATAGGAGGAAATTAAGATAATGGCAGTGGGGATTGTTAGTTGTAAGAGCCGCAATGATTTTGAGGATGGTAACACAGTGGCTGTACTACCGTTAGTTAGCGTAATCGTTGCAACCTACCGACGGGATACATCCTTGGAAAAAGCACTGGTCTCACTTATGAGACAAACATATGAACATGTAGAGATTGTTGTGGTTGATGATAATGCAGACGATACATGGAATAATAAGGTCAAATCTATCATTGATAATTTTGAGTCTAAAATAAATAAGAGGATTAAATATATTCAGAACAAAGTTAATAAGGGTTCAGCGGAAACCAGAAACATTGGTATTAAAACTGCTTCTGGTGAATATATTACATTTCTTGATGATGATGATATTTATTTACCGAACAAAATTAAAAATCAGGTAGAGTATATGATAGAAAACGAGTCTGATTTTTCCATAACTGATTTATTCCTTTATGGTGAAAATGGCAAACTGCTTGAAAGACGTAATAGGAAATATATCAAGAAAACAACAAAAACTGATTTACTTAGGTACCATCTTATGCACCACATGACAGGAACGGATACAATAATGTTTAAAAGAGAATTTATAGTGAGTATCGGGGGCTTCCCTCCAATTAATGTAGGCGATGAATTTTATTTAATGCATAAAGCTATAGAGTCGGGAGGTAAATTTGGCTATCTAGCTGTCTGTGATATTAAAGCATATGTTCATACAAATACAGATGGACTATCAAGTGGGAAAAGTAAAATCGAAGGTGAAAATAATTTGTTTGAGTATAAGAAGCAATTCTTTTCACAGCTAACTAAAAAGGATATTCGATATATAAAGATGAGACACTACGCAGTACTGGCTTTTGCAGAGTTAAGAAGAAAAAATTATACTGACTTTGCTAAGTATTCAATTAACGCATTTATCACATCACCTATTTATAGTTTAAAACTATTTTTAAAGATAGGATAGGAGAAAAATATGAAATTAGAAGTTTTAGTTTCAACCATGCATCAGAAAGATAATAGTTTGTTAGAAAAAATGAACATTCATTCAAATGCAATATTTATTAATCAGTGCGATAAAGTTATATTTGAAGAATTTCGATATAAGGGAAATATTATAAGATTTTTATCTTTTAATGAACGTGGAATTGGTTTAAGCAGGAATAATGCACTTATGAGGGCAACAGGAGATATTTGTTTATTTGCTGATGATGATGTTATATATAATGATGACTATGAAAATATTGTATTAAATGCATTTAAGGGTGATCCAAATGCAGACATAATAATTTTTAATGTACCAAGTTTAAACAAAGAAAGAGAGAACACTGCTGAAATTAAAAGAAATTCACAAGTCAATTATTTTAATTTTATGAGGTATGGGGCAGTTAGTATAGCGTTTAAAAGAGAAAGTATAAAAAAAGCAAATATATATTTCTCCTTATTGTTTGGTGGTGGAGCTAAATACAGTGCAGGTGAAGACACACTCTTCTTATTTGAATGTCTAAAAAAAGGATTAAAAATATCTACAAATAGCGCTCAAATAGGTACAGTTAGTCAAGAAGACTCAACTTGGTTTAGAGGTTATAATAAAAAATATTTTTATGATAAAGGGATTTTATATGCTACTCTTTCCAAAAAACTCTCTTATTTGTTAATTTTACAGTATGCGATAAGAAAGTATAATTTGTATAAAAACGAAATGGGCATGATTCAAGCAATAAAATATATGCGTGAAGGTAGAAGAGATAATTTTGTATAATGTTAATTTATCCAGAAGTAAGAAAATTAAAATCATATAGGTTTGATAACTTGTATGAAGATACAAAATTATTTCTTATTTTTATACTAAAATACCGAATATGAAAATATTTTATAAGAATTCAATAAAAATTTCTATTAGTAATGATTCAAAAAAATGATTAATAGATTTATATTATATATTTTTTATTCTAGAAATGAAACAAAGTTGGAGGTTCGTATGGCTAATGGAAAGAAAAAAGTGCTTATTGTGAATAATAACCTTGCAACTGGTGGAGTACAGCGTTCTTTAGTAAATCTTATTAACCAAGTAAAAGACCAATATGATCTAACACTATTTGTATTTGATTATAGTGGAGACTATTTAAAATTAATACCTTCACAGATAAAAGTAATCGAGGCACCACCGTTATTAAAATTGCTCGGTATGTCACAAGCACAAACAAAAAAAATGGGGTTTATGTTCTATGCTACTAGGGCTGTTTTTGCTTTATATACAAAAATTTTTAGTAATCATTTACCTATCTCCTTACTTGTTTCGACTCAGAAGAAGTTATTAGGGTTTGATATTGCAATTTCATTTTTGCACAATGCTGATAAAAAATCCTTTTATGGTGGGTGCAATGAATTTGTATTAAAAAGAGTAAATGCAAAACAAAAGATTACATTTTCTCACTGTGATTTTTTAAATTATGGAGGGAATACAACACGAAATCGGGAAGTATATAAGCATTTTGACAAGATAGCTGCTGTATCAGAAGGGTGCCGACAAAGTTTTATAAAAGCCATTCCAGAGCTAGCGAAGAGAACTCATTGTGTTTATAACTGTCATAACTATAATGAATATATTAATAAGGCCAACATTAACCCTGTTAAATACCCCAGAGAAAGTTTAAATATTGTGACAGTTGCTCGACTAAGTCCTGAAAAAGGGATTTTAAGAGGGATAGATGTCATAAATAGACTCGTCAAAGAAAATTACAAAATAAGATGGCATCTCGTTGGTGACGGTTCACAAAAAAGTGAAATTGAGAATCAAATTTTAATTAATGATTTGTCAGAGCACGTTATTTTATATGGTAATCAGGAAAATCCATATCAGTATATTAAAAGCGCAGACCTATTTTTTCTTCCTTCATTTCATGAAGCAGCACCAATGGTATTTGCTGAGGCTAAATGCTTAGGAGTACCAATATTTACCACAAATACTACATCTGCAAAGGAAATGGTAAGAGAGGGATTTGAAGGTTTTGTTTGCGAAAATAATGAAGAAGAAATATATAACAAATTAAAAAGTGTTCTTGACGAGCCTCTTTTTATTGAAAAGTGTAGAGAATATCTAAGTGCACAAAACCATACAAACGAAACAGCAATCGAACAGTTTAGTAAGTTGGTATCAGATGAGGAGCTGTAACAAAAATGGATCAAGTTAGGAAAAAAAATGTAAAATTATTAATTTTAGCCTTAATAAGCGTACTTAGCCTCTCAATTGGACATGCTTTTAACAATCAAATATTGCTGTTGGGTTCATTGCTGTTGTTTGCAGGAGTAGCATTGGTTCCTCACAAAAAATACTTTTTACCAATTATGCTGTTTTATCTTCCATGGTCCCCAGTTCTAAAGACAAATCCAGGTACGCTTACATTGTTCACTCTAGTTGTACCTTGTGTCTTTCTTCTTATGATCTTGAATGGGTCTACCAAGTCAATATCTTCAAAAGTGCATATATTTCTGCCACTTTTTTTTATAGCATATACACTGGTGGTTAAAATGTTGAAGGGCCTCTCCATTGATATGTCTTATTTGTTTTTTATCATGATGCTCTTTTTTATTCCTATTTACGTCAATAGATATAGGAAGGAGATGGACTTTGAAACGTGTGTATTGTATTTAACGGCAGGCGTTTTGTCAGCTTGTATTGCTGCAAAAATACTTATGAATTTTCCACATATGCTTGAATATATAGATGTTTATGAATGGAAAAACATTGGTTTAACAAGATTAAGTGGTTTTTATGGTGATGCTAATTTTTACTCAGCGAACATCCTTGTAGCAATCGGATCACTTCAAATAGTTATGTACAAAACGAGAAATAAAACATTGATAGCATTTCAAATTTTTTCGATAATGGCGTTATTATATTATGGTATGCTTTCTGTTTCAAAAATGTTTATAATATGTATCGCTTTAATAGCTGTCCTTTGGATGTTTTGTCTTCTATTAGGAAAGCGTAATTTTTCATATAAGATTGGGATGGTGTTGACCATATTTCTTGTTGTGGGAATCGCTGTTGCAAGTAATTTGTTCTCTGAACAGTTTGGCCTTTATTTATTAAGATTTGGAATGGTTACAGATACTCAGTCATTAACCACCGGGAGAAGCGGATTGTTTGATATGTATATTAATTATTTGTTTTCAAGTAATTTAAGGTTGTTTTTTGGAGTTGGACTTTCTTCATTGGAATTTGTTAATGAAAGGGCCTCTCACAATACTTTAATACAAAGTATATATCAAGTCGGTGCAATTGGTTCGGTTTTTTTAATTGTTTGGTGGGGAATGGTTTATTCTTCCTTATCTAATAAAGTGAAACTAGGCACTTTTGAAAAATATTACTTTTTGATATTAATAATTGCTTACTTTTTTTCATGGTTTTCACTAGATATGCTATTTTTTGATGAGTTTTTCTATATAACGCTCTTATCCATATTAGCAAAAAATTATTTGGCGACAAATCATTAGGTACGGGGGTTTGTAAGAGGTAGATCTTTTAAGACTTTAGGTGATTTCACAAAAATATATTAATAATTAAGTACAAGGCGGAATTCTCATGAAATATAAACTTATTGGAATATATATGATTTTAAAATATTTCCTTTTTTTGATATTGGGGTCGCTACTTAAAATACATCCAGGTTATAGAAATATTTGGATTATAGCGGAAAGAGGATATGATGCACGTGATAATGCATACCACTTTTTTAATTATATTATGTCGACTACTAATCGACATAATATTTATTACGTAATTGACAAAAACTCTGAAGATTTTTCAAAAATTCGCCAACACTCAAATATTATACAACATAATAGTTTTAAACATTGGTTATATTTTGCTACTTCTTCCTTTAAAATCAGCACACATATAATGGGCTATTCCCCTGATATGTATATTTTTTATTTGCTAGATAAATATTCTCTTATTTTTGGTAAAAAGGTATTTCTACAGCATGGAATAATTTATAATGATTTTCCACAACTATATTATCCTAATGCTAAATTAGATTTATTTATATGTGGTGCTAAGCCCGAATTTGAATATGTTAGTAAGAATTTTAATCATCCCCAAGGAGTGGTGAAATACTTGGGCTTATGTAGATATGATAATCTGTCAAATATCAATACTGATCGCATTGTTTTGATTATGCCAACTTGGCGCAGCTTTCTATCAAATTGTAAAAGTGATATTGAGTTCATGGAAACAGATTATTATAAGAAGTATAATAGTTTAATTTGTTCAGAGAAGTTATTAGAAGTTTTGACTAGGAATAATTATCGGCTATTATTTTATCCGCATTATGAAATGCAAAAATTCGTACATTGCTTTAATAATATAAATGATAGAGTTATTATTGCAAGTAAGAGCCAGTATGATGTGCAGCATTTACTTAAGAAGGCACAATTATTAATTACTGATTTTTCAAGTGTGTTCTTTGACTTTGCTTATATGAAAAAGCCTATTCTTTTTTATCATTTTGATAGTGATGAAAATTATAGAAAGCCTGGATATTTAAATTTGAAAAGTTGTTCATTTGGAGATTGGTACTCTAATGAAAGTAATCTAATTAGTACTATAAGTGATATTATCGAGAAAGATTGTAAATTGCCTGAGAGTACAGAGAATGAAATTAATGATTTTTTTATCCTACGTGACTCTAATAACTGTAAGAGAACCTATGAAGCAATATTAGATTTATGAAGAGGATAAAGGAAAAGAACAAGAGGTAAAGAAATAAATGAGAGTGGAAAATTCGGTTAAAAATTCATTATTTGCAATTTCTTTGCAGATTATAACAATAATATCAGGTTTTGTTGTTCGTACAATTTTTATAAAAATGTTAGGTACTGAATACCTTGGTATTAATGGATTATTCAGTAATCTACTTCAAATGCTGTCTCTTGCTGAAATGGGAGTTGGAACAGCTATTGTTTATTCGATGTACAAACCAATGGCTGAGGATGATAAAAAGAAACTGCGGCTCTTAATTAATTTATATGCTAAATTATATAGTTACATTGGTATGCTAGTAATTACAATCGGTTTATTATTAATACCGTTTCTAGAAAACTTTACCTCTGATGCATCTAATATACCGCATTTAAGATTATACTTTTTTATATATGTATTAAATTCTGCATCCTCATATTTCTTTGTTTATAAAACATCAATAATAACTGCTGCACAAAAAAACTACATCATTTCAGCTAATAGAATGAAGTTTATATTACTAATGTATATTTTTCAAATACTAGTTTTATTGTTTTATAGGAGTTATGTTTTATTTTTGTTAGTTTCTTTAATTATAAATATTATTATTAATATTAATATATCATTAAAAGCAAATAGAATGTTTCCCTTTATTAAACAAAAAACAAATTCAATACTTCCAAAAAAAGAAAGAAATCTTATATTTAAAAATATAGGAGCATTATTTTTTCATCGTATTGGAACGGTAGTAGTAAATGGAACTGATAGTTTAGTAATATCTAAATTTGTAGGGATAAATATGGTTGGTCTATTTTCCAACTATGTTCTAATTATCGAAGCAATTAATACAATTATTACATTAATATACAACGCATTAACTGCAAGTGTAGGGAATCTAAATGTTACGGAATCGAAAGAGAAAACATACACCATTTACAAAAATATTCTTTTTTCGAATTTTTGGATTGGGGGAGTATCTTCGATTTCTCTCATTATTTTGCTTAACCCATTTATTTCTCTTTGGATTGGTAAGGATTTTACCTTTAAAATATCAGTTGTAATTTTAATTGTAATAAATTCTTATTTAACAATTATTAGAAAAACTACATTGGTGTTTAGAGATGCGATGGGGCTTTTTTGGAAGGACAGATATAAGCCTATATTTGAATCCGTTATTAACTTAGTAGTATCAATCATTTTAGCACAAAAAATTGGATTAGCTGGTGTTTTTATTGGTACCTTAGTATCAACACTATCTACTTGTTTTTGGATAGAACCATTAGTTCTATTTAGATATGGTCTTGAAGTTAGAATAAGAGAGTATTTTAAAAGTTTTTTTGTATATTTACTTGTTACTCTTGGGGGAGCAATTTTAACTTGGTCACTTGCAAATACTTTTAATAGTACAAATTTTTTAACTTTTATTTATAAATTAATTATTTGTTTAATTGTACCAAATGTAGTGTTTTTAATTGCTTATTATAAAAGATCAGAGTTTATTTATTTTAAAGTTTTATTGTATGGTTTACTAAAAAGAATAAACTTAACTTTTAAAAACTAATGTTCAATATTGTTCATGGAATTTGAAGCTTTGAAGATTCATATCGCATGTTCATTAATACATGCTTTTTTCTCCTGTTTGTTTCTCATTATCACTTAAGGTTATTTATACTTATTAGTTACATTAATTCTAGTACCTGACACCTCTGGAAATTTATCGAAAAATTGTGGGTGTAGTATAGAAAAGTGTAAATTATTGTATTATTACATGTTCTAATGCCATTAATCATTAATAGAAAAGAGGAGAAATTTAATCATGGCTATACTTGTTACAGGTGGAGCAGGATATATCGGTAGTCATACTTGTGTTGAACTGCTAAATTCCGGATATAAAATTATCGTCCTAGATAATTTTTCAAACAGTAAACCTGAATCATTAAATAGAGTAAGTGAGATTACAGGTAAAGATTTTAATTTTTATGAGGTTGACCTACTTGATCGAAATGCCGTTGAAGAAGTGTTTTCCATTAATCAAATTGATGCTGTTATCCACTTTGCAGGATTAAAAGCTGTAGGGGAATCAGTATCGATTCCACTTCATTATTATCATAATAATATCACAGGGACGCTTATCCTTTGTGATGTGATGAAGAAGTATGGGGTAAAGAATTTGGTATTTAGTTCTTCTGCTACGGTATATGGTATGCCTAAACAAGTACCAATTTCGGAGGATTTCCCACTCGAAGCAACAAATCCTTATGGCCGGACAAAGCTCATGATTGAGGAGATATTACGAGATTTATATGTTTCGGATAATAGTTGGAGCATTGCCCTATTACGTTACTTTAATCCAATTGGAGCACACAAAAATGGTATGATTGGAGAGGATTCAAATGGAATACCTAACAATTTAATGCCATTTATTACCCAGGTAGCTGTTGGGAAGTTAAAAGAACTCCAAGTGTTTGGTAGTGATTATCCAACTGTTGATGGTAGTGGTGTAAGAGATTATATCCATGTAGTGGACCTTGCAAAAGGACATTTAAAATCACTAGAGAAAATAATTTCTTCTAATGGCGTTAAAGCATATAATTTAGGGACAGGAACTGGTTATAGTGTATTAGAAATTGTTTCGGCATTTGAAAAAGTATCAGGTATGAAAGTACCTTATCGAATCGTGGATAGAAGACCAGGAGATGTGGCAGTATGCTATGCAGATCCATCAAAAGCTAAAAATGAATTATGCTGGGTTGCTGAAAGAGGAATTGAAGAAATGTGTCGGGATTCTTGGAGATGGCAAGAAAATAATCCGAACGGGTATAAAACCAAAGTATTAATAGAATCATAATTTTTATAATAAGCGTACAGGTGGCAACACAATAGTGTGCCTGTTCGCTTACGCTTATTAATTTAAATACAAAGTTAATCTATATTATTATATGTTTATTGTATTGTAGAACCTTCAATTTAATTCTATTTTACAGTACCAAAAGGATTGCTTTGTTGTTATACATATTCAAAACACATAATTCAAAAATAAAATATATCAGTAAATATCTTAATAATTTTACCAGTCAATAATGAAAAATTAAAAAATTCGCTTACCTTGTTAGGATATTTAGTGTATATTTCCAAATTTATTCTTATTTGGTAAATAAATATACATCTTTAAACTAAGATAAACTAATTTTCAAGGAGAAAATAAGTGTCCAGAAAAGATAAACATACATATAAAAAAATGTACACAACAAAAAAAGTACTAATAATCGTACTTAGTGTACTAGTTGTAATCGGTCTAGGAATAGGCGGTTATGCATATTCAATTTACCACAATGTAAATAAAACAACAGACGCAATTTATAAAGACATAAAGAAAACAGATAAACGAAAAGAAGAAGTAAATGTTGAAAAGAAAGAACCTTTCTCTATTTTACTATTAGGGGTTGATCATCGCCCAGGTGATAAGGGTCGTTCGGATTCGATGATTGTGTTGACGGTTAATCCGAATACAAATACAACAAAAATGGTTAGTATTCCACGTGATACAAGAACTGAAATTGTTGGAAAAGGTAAAGAGGATAAAATTAACCATGCGTATGCATTTGGTGGAATTCAGATGTCTGTTGATACAGTTGAAAACTTCTTGAACATTCCTATTGATTATTATCTTGAAGTTAATATGGAAGGCTTTAAGGATATCGTTGAAGCAGTAGGTGGAGTTGATGTGAATAATGACTTAGACTTTACTTATGGTGGCGTTCACTTTACGAAGGGACCAATTCATTTAAATGGTGATGATGCCTTAAAGTTTTCTCGTATGCGTAAGTTGGATCCACGTGGAGACTTTGGTCGAGAGCTTCGACAAAGAGAAATTCTTGAAGCGGTTATTAAAAAGGGAGCTTCAATTTCTTCTTTAACAAACTATCAATCGATTTTACAAGCGATTCAAAAGAATGTTGTAACAAATATCACTTTAAATGATATGGTTTCAATTCAAAAGGATTACCGTGCAGCTGCGCAAAATATTAGTAAGACCCAAGTTAAAGGTGAAGGCAAGATGATTGATAAAATTTATTATTTTATTGTTCCGAAAGAAGAAAAAGATAATATATCTAATGATCTTCGTCAGCACTTGGAACTACCTTCAGAAACAAAATAACATCTAAATCTCAAGAACCATCGTTAAAAAATTAACTTTTTAACGGTGGTTCTTTTTTTATGTCTTTTTTTCCTCTATCTCTCTACTTTCCCTCCACCTAGATTTCAACTGAACTCATCATTTCATTCCAATCCTCTAAGAATTTAACCTACACAACCCCTAAAGCATCATCATAATAATATATATATTCCTAAATGTTTAGGAGGTCTTTACGATAAAAGGGATTATACTTGCAGGTGGCAGCGGTACTCGTCTTTATCCATTAACGATGGTGACTAGTAAACAACTATTACCTGTATACGATAAACCAATGATTTATTATCCGTTATCTACTTTAATGCTGGCTGGTATTAGAGAGATTTTAATTATATCGACTCTAGAGGATTTGCCTCGTTTTGAGGCTTTATTAGGTGATGGTTCTCAATTTGGAGTTTCGTTGAAATATAAAGTACAGCCTAGTCCAGATGGGTTGGCACAGGCTTTTATTATTGGTGAAGAGTTTATAGGAAATGATTCCGTTGCGATGATACTAGGTGACAATATTTTTTATGGCAGTGGGCTGCGTGGTATTTTGAAAAAAGTGTCGATGAAGGAAAAAGGGGCAACAGTGTTCGGATATCATGTCCAGGATCCTGAGCGATTCGGTGTTGTTGAGTTTGATGAGTATGGAAAAGTTTTGAGCATTGAGGAAAAGCCAAAAGCTCCAAAATCTAATTATGCAGTGACGGGATTGTATTTTTATGATAATCGCGTCATTGAGATTGCTAAAAACGTAAAACCATCCAATCGTGGAGAAGTGGAGATTACTTCTATAAATGAAGCTTATTTAAAATTGGGTGAGTTAGATGTTGAGTTACTAGGTCGCGGCTATACGTGGTTAGATACAGGAACACATGAAAGTTTAGTATCGGCAACAAATTTTGTCAAAACAATTGAAGAGCATCAGGGAATAAAAATCTCTGCTCCAGAAGAAGTTGCATATATAAATGGTTGGATCGATAAAGAACAGTTATTACGTTTAAGCGAATCGCTTAGTAAAACAAGTTATGGTAACTATTTACGAAAAGTTGCAAATGGAGAGATTAAATATTAGCTTGAGGGGTCATTATCAATGAAAATTACAGAAACTTTTATAAAAGGAATTGTAGTGATTGAACCAACTGTTTTTGGTGATCACCGTGGTTGGTTTATGGAAACATATAATGATTCTAAAATGAAGGATTTTGGAATGGATTTAAATTTTGTACAAGATAATCAATCATTTTCTGCATTGAAAGGAACATTACGTGGGTTACATTATCAATTGTCTCCAAAAGCACAAACAAAGTTAGTTCGTTGTATAAGGGGTTCCATTTTTGATGTGGCTGTCGATATTAGAAAAGGGAGTCCGACATACGGGAAGTGGTTTGGAGTTGAGCTAAGTGCCGAAAATAAAAAACAATTATTCATACCAAAAGGGTTTGCTCACGGTTTTATGACTTTAACAGATGATGTGGAAGTTCAATATAAGGTTGATGAGTTCTATTCACCTGAATGTGATCGAGGCATTGTTTGGAACGACCCATTTATTCAGGTGCAATGGCCAATCAATATTTCACCAATAATATCTGCAAAAGACAAAATCGCACCATTATTAAAGGATGCTGAAAATAATTTTATCTATAAGGAGTAAGATAAATGAAGGTTTTAGTAACTGGTTACGGTGGGCAGTTAGGCTATGATGTCGTTCGAGCATGTGAACAACATGGTTTAGTTGTAAAAGCAATCGGACGAAAAGAACTGGATATTACTAAAAGGGAATCTGTTTCTTCTATTATAGATTCATATAAACCAGATGTAATTGTTCACTGTGCTGCCTATACGGCGGTGGATCATGCTGAAGATGATAAAGAGAATTGCTGGAACGTGAATGTAGAAGGAACGAGATATTTAGTTGTAGCTGCGAAAAAGCATCATTCAAAGTTCATTTATATTAGTACGGACTATGTATTTAATGGGAAAGGTGAAAGTCCTTTTGATGAAGATGACCAACCGGACCCAATCGGTTATTATGGATTAACAAAGTATGAAGGTGAAAAAGTTGTTCAATCATTCATCGAAAACTATTTTATCATTCGTATATCGTGGGTATTTGGGAATAATGGGAATAATTTCATTAAAACAATGTTAAGATTATCAGAAACTAGAGATGAATTAAATATAGTCGGAGATCAAATTGGTTCACCAACCTATACAGTTGATTTAGCTAGATTAATAGTAGATTTAATTAAATCCGATAAATATGGAATCTATCATGCAACAAATGAGGGCTATACTAGTTGGGCTGAATTTGCAAAAGAAATATTCAAACAAACTGATAGTAAAACTTTAGTAAAACCCATTGCTTCCGAAGACTATCCTACTCGAGCAGCTAGACCGAAAAATTCGAGATTATCAAAACAAAAACTAGTAGAAAATGGCTTTCAACCCTTACCTTCATGGCAAGATGCATTAACTAGATATATAGTTCAATTAAATAAAAGAGACGAGGTTCAGTAAAACATGAAAGTAGCTGTTACAGGCGGTGCCGGATTTATCGGTGGAAACTTTGTTCAATACATGATCAATAAATACCCTGCCTATTCAATATACAATCTGGATGCTTTAACTTATGCAGGTGACTTAACAAAGCATAAAAACATCGAACAAAATGAAAACTATCATTTTATCAAAATTGATATTTCAAACCATGAAGAAATCATGACATTATTTAGAAAAGAAAAGTTCGATTATGTCATCCACTTCGCAGCAGAAAGTCATGTTGATCGCTCAATTACAGACCCGGGTATATTCGTGACAACAAATGTAGTAGGAACTCAAGTTTTACTAGATGCTGCAAAGGAGATAAACGTTAAGAAATTTGTACATGTATCTACAGATGAAGTGTATGGTGATCTAAATTTTGACCCTACAACCTTTTTTACCGAAGATACACCTCTACAACCGAATAGCCCGTACTCTGCAAGTAAAGCATCATCTGATTTATTAGTTCGTGCCTATCACGAAACGTATGGATTTCCGATGAATATCACCCGTTGTTCAAATAATTACGGGCCATATCACTTCCCTGAAAAATTAATTCCATTAACGATTTCTCGAGTTCTAAATGACCAAAAAGTTCCTGTTTATGGTACTGGTGAAAATATTCGCGACTGGTTACATGTTCTTGACCATTGCTCAGCAATTGATTTAGTTTTGCATAAAGGAGAAAATGGGGAAGTTTACAATGTAGGTGGACATAACGAGCGCACAAATTTAGAGGTCGTTAAAACAATTATTTCTACTCTTGGAAAATCTGAAGACTTAATCCAATTTGTACAAGATCGCTTAGGTCATGACAAAAGATATGCGATTGATCCAAGTAAACTAGAAAAACTAGGCTGGAAACCAACCTATAATTTTGATACAGGGATTGTTCAAACCGTTCAATGGTATGTAGATAATAAGGAATGGTGGGAAATGATTGTTTCTGGTGAGTATAAACATTATTTTGAAAAACAGTATGGGAAATAACCAATAAAAGGATCACAGGAATCAAGTCCAATAATATAAAACTTATTTAAAATAACCCCATTGCAAACTATGCAGTGGCGGTTATTTTTTTTTACATATTTTTAACATATTTTAACATGGATACTCATTAAGATTCACAAAAAATCGTTAATCTTTAATTAATATAATTATCCTTTTTTAATAAACACGTCATACTTACGGTGTTTATCTTATTGTTCTGGAGGTTTGAAATGAAGAATAGTGAATTATTGAATAGTAGTCATGTTGATTCAACAACTGTAAATTTTAAACCAAGTTTAATAGAGGTTTCGACTGAGGATTTCGATGCTAATACTCTACGAAAAAATGAAATGTTAATGAAAGAAAATGAATTTCTTTCTAATAAAGTGATGGAATTAGAAAAGAGAATGGAAGAACAATTATTCCGTCAGTTGGATTTAATTGTAGAGCATGAGGAATTTATGATGGGACTCGATGATTATGTTCTTGTAAACGAAGTAAAGCAGTCATTTGGTTCGTATGAATATGAAAAATTGCAAGAAGAATACCAAAAGCTGCAATTAAATTATGAAACGTTTAGGAACTCGAAGTTTGGCAAATTAGCAAGGAAGTATTGGAAGCTCTTGAAGTATTTAAAAAGAAAATGAGGGGTCATTTATGTTAAAAGAATTAATCGAAAAACAAATTACTAGATTACGTAATGATAAATATGACACAAAGATGATGCTGTCTGAATTAATGAATGTGGATGAACCCTTCTATTTTCAAAATCATGAGTTACTTCCATTTTCAGCTGATGATTTTATAGTCTCAAAAGGCATTCAAAAGTTTCAGAAGGAAAAGAAAACACTATTTCATAACAAACTTATAAAGCAGACTGCGGTCATTGATTATAAAGACGAAAAAAAATTAATGGAACTACTTTTTAATGAAGGAAGAAGTCAGTTATTTACTAAATTTGGCGTCACAGGCTTTGTCAGCGGTAAGTGTGAGGTTGTTTGTGAATTACGATTGGTGGATCATGAGAATAACCCAAGTACAGTGAATTTTCATATGGACGAGTTAGTTGATCTATCTCAATTTAAGCAAAATGAGATACAATCGGCTTCTTTTTCGATTTACATGACAGGTGCTGCTACACTCCATTTATTCCATGCTAAATTAATGGGTTCATATAAAAATAGTACGATAGACAATAGTCACTTGAAGAAACAAAAGAAAGAAATTAAGGACTTTCGGGTTGGATTTATTGCAGATGAATTCACGACAAGATGCTTTGATTATGAGTTTCAACTTGTAAAAATTACGCCAGAGAATTGGTTGACTGAATTTAAAAAGCACCGAATTGATTTATTCTTTTGTGAGTCTGCGTGGCTTGGAAACGATGGAGCTTGGAAGGATAAAATCGGTACGAAAAATCACAGAAATCATACAAAACTATTAAAACTAGTTTATTGGTGTAAAGAACATAATATCCCGACTGTCTTTTGGAATAAAGAAGATCCATTTCATTACCAAGCTTTTATTGATACAGCTAAGCATTTTGATTATGTATGCACGACTGATTTTGAATCAGTTCAAAACTATGTAGATGAAGGCTGTGAAAATGTTTATTGCTTACCTTTTGCAGCTCAACCGAAAATTCACAATCCAATTGAATATATTCCACGTAAAGAGAAAGTAGTTTTCGCTGGAGCTTATTATGGTAAAAAGTTTCCTGAGCGTACGAGTGCAATGGAGAAACTAGTCAATTCTTCAAAGGAATACGGACTGGATATATATGACCGAAACTATCATAATCCAATAAGTCCTAATCAATTTCCAGATGAGTATAAACCATATATTGTTGGAAACCTAAAACAAAATGAAATCGATCTAGCATATAAAGGATATAAAGTAGCGCTAAATGTAAATAGTATTACAAAATCTCCGACAATGTTTGCCCGGAGAGTATTTGAGTTGTTAGCAAGTAATACCCCGATAATTAGTTCCCATTCAGAGGGGATTCATAGAATGTTTGGAGACATTGTAACAGCTACTGATGATGAAAAACTGATGAAGCAACGACTTTCAAACTACTATGCAGATGAGACCTTCTATAAGAAAAATCGTTTACTCACATTGCGAAAAGTATTAGAAGAACACACTTATACGAATCGAGTGGAAGATTTATTCAATATTATTAATCTACCTTACGAAAAATATGAAGCGAGTGCCACATTAGTAGGGATTGTACGAAGTAAAGCTGATTACAAAAAATTAATCGCGATATACAATAAACAAGGAATTAAACATAAAAAGCTAGTAATCTTACTCGATTTGTTTGATGGTTATTTAGACATATTTAATCAAAACAATCATGGTGAAGTAAAAACCTACCTAATTGATTACTGCCATCATTACTTTAGCTTGAATGATCTTGTGGATTCAAATTATATTGCTCCAATTAATCTAGATCATTACTATGGAGAAAATTATTTAAGAGATTTAATGTTAGCTACTAAGTATACGAATGATACGATTATTGCTAAAGGCAATGGAAATAGCTATAACTACGTAAATGATTGTCATATTGACGAAGCATTAATTTGCAAAAAGGCGACTAGATTTCTTCATCCAAATGAATTTATAAAGCTATTAGATCATAAATCTTCAATTGGACATTTTTCAAAAGCGGGTGTTCAATTTTTTGAAATTGATGAGTTTAATTTTTATCGAGATGCCTATGAACAAGCCATTAGCCGAGACAAAATTGAGAGTATTTTAGTATAAGGAGCTGTTTTTATGAAACTGGCGATTATAGGGCATGATTTAAAATTTATTAACGAAGCGATAAAGAGGTTTGAAGCTAGGAGTGACATAGAAATAAAAATAGATTTATGGGAAGGCCATACAATTCATCAAGTTGGTAAAAGCTTAGAAATCGTTAATTGGGCGGATGTTCTTTTTTGCGAGTGGGGACTTGGAAATGTCATTTGGTATCAGGAGCATAAAAAGGATCATCAAGTGTTAATTGTTAGAATGCATCGTTTTGAAATGAATACTCCTTTTCCAGAACGATTTGATTTTACGAAGATTGATAAGATTATTGCAATTTCTTCTTATATATATGAGGAGTTCCATCGTGTTGCAAAAATTCCTAGAGAAAAGATGATTGTCATTCAAAATGGTGTTGATGTTGGTCGATTCCATTTGCCTAAGCAATATGATGCAGATTTTCGAATTGGATTACTTGGTTATGTACCGAAGTTAAAACGATTGGATCGGGCGCTTGAGATATTTGAAAAGTTATACGAAAAAGATAACCGATATACTCTTTCGATAAAAGGAAAGCATCCGAAAGAGTTTCCGTGGGTTTGGAATAATCAACAAGAGCAGGATTATTATACAAGTTTATTTCGAAAAATTGAGAAATCCCACTATCGTAATCAAGTTCAGTTTGAAGAGTGGGGAGATTCAGCGGAATGGCTCGAGTCGATTGGTTATGTCTTATCAGTTAGCGATTATGAAAGTTTTCACTTAGCACCCGTTGAAGGGATGGCTTCTTGCGCTGTGCCAATTGTATTAAATCGTGAAGGGGCTCGTACGATATTCCCTGATGAGTATATTTTCGAATCACTGGATCAAGCAGCGCAGTACATTGCGGATAGTAGAAAAGGATCTAGGAAAGAACTAGTTGAATTTGTGAAGGAAAATTACTGTATGGATAAAATGTGTTCAGAGATTTTGAGTCTCATTGATGAGTTACAAGTAAAATTAGTTCATTAAGTTTTCAGAGCACAGTGAATTCTTGAGTAGAAGGAACTGTGCTTTTTTCTTCTATTATTAGTTACTTCGAGTATGAATGATTTCAAAATGTGGGAAACTAAGTGTATAGAATCGAATAATAACTATAAAGAACTTATTAGGGATTTAGAAGATTAATTTTTACAATTAGTCATGTAAATAGAGGAATAAATGGTATTTTCAATGGGAAAAAATGTCTTTATTTCCTCAGTTAAGATACAATAGATAGATACATATTTCAATAAGCCGATTTGTTTTGAAAGGGGAAAGAATTTTGACTGTTAAAGTAATGACAATTTTTGGAACAAGACCAGAAGCGATTAAGATGGCGCCACTAGTGCTTGAGCTTGCTAAACATCCTGATCAAATAGAATCCATTGTGACGGTTACAGCTCAGCATCGCCAAATGTTGGATCAAGTTCTTGAAATTTTTGAAATCACACCTAATTATGATTTAAATATAATGAAGGATCGCCAAACTTTAATCGATGTAACAACACGAGGTTTGGAAGGTTTAAATAAGATTATGCAAGAAGTAAAACCGGACATTGTATTAGTTCATGGTGATACGACAACTACTTTTATTGCTAGTCTTGCAGCTTTTTATAATCAAATTGCTATTGGTCATGTTGAAGCTGGTTTACGTACTTGGGACAAGTATTCACCATATCCAGAAGAAATGAACCGTCAATTAACTGGTGTTATGGCAGATTTGCATTTTTCTCCTACGACAAAATCAGCACAAAATTTGTTAGCTGAAAATAAAAAGGAAGAAACGATTTTTATTACTGGTAATACTGCGATCGATGCACTTAAAACAACTGTAAAAGAAGAGTATTCGCATCCTGTTCTTGACCAGATTGGGAATGACAGATTAGTCTTAATGACTGCACATCGTCGTGAAAATTTAGGGGAACCAATGAGAAATATGTTTAAAGCGATTAAGCGCTTAGTCGAAAAACATAGCGATATTCAAGTTGTATATCCTGTACACATGAATCCTGTTGTTCGCGAAATTGCAAATGAAGTTTTAGGAAATGATACTCGAATTCATTTAATCGAGCCACTAGATGTGATTGATTTCCATAACTTTGCTGCGAGATCACATTTAATTCTAACTGATTCTGGTGGTGTACAAGAAGAGGCACCATCATTAGGCGTACCAGTACTTGTTTTACGTGATACGACAGAACGCCCTGAAGGAATTGATGCGGGTACATTAAAGCTTGCTGGAACTGACGAAGAAGTCATTTTCTCGTTAGCTGACGAACTGTTATCGGATGAAGAGGCACATGCAAAAATGTCTAAAGCATCTAATCCATATGGAGACGGCGAAGCTTCTAGAAGAATTGTTGAAGTCATTATTCAACATTTTAATCATAAAACAAAGTAATCATGTGCAAGGAAAGGCTATCTTTGAAAACTATTCAAGGATAGTCTTTTTCGATTAAAAGAACTTGAATTTTTATCTCATCAAGAACGATAGGCATGTATTCGTTTTTAAAGTAAACTAGATTTATAGTCTTTCAATTCTATATAATGGTTTAGCCATTCAATAAAGGGGTCTAATGATTAAACTTTAGGAGTGATGAATATGAAGAAAGTCAGAAAAGCGATTATTCCAGCTGCGGGCCTTGGTACGCGATTTTTACCTGCAACAAAAGCCATGCCGAAAGAAATGCTACCGATCGTAGATAAGCCAACCATTCAATACATCGTTGAAGAAGCGATTGAATCGGGTATAGAAGATATTATTATTGTAACCGGTAAAGGTAAGCGTGCGATTGAAGACCATTTTGATCGAGCATTTGAGTTAGAAAAAACTTTATATGAGAAAGAAAAGTACTCTCTTTTAGAAGAAGTAAAAATTCCTTCAAATATTGAGATTCATTATATACGTCAAAAGGAACCAAGAGGATTAGGTCACGCAGTTTGGTGTGCACGCAATTTTATTGGAGATGAACCATTTGCGGTTTTACTTGGTGATGATATCGTTGATGGAGAAGTTCCGGCTTTAAAGCAATTAATTGATCAATACCATATAACTTACTCATCAGTTATTGGTGTTCAACCTGTAGCTAGTGAAGAGACTCATCGATACGGTATTGTTGACCCATTATTACAAAATGGTAGAAGATACGAAGTAAAGAATTTTGTTGAAAAGCCAGCTCCTGGAACAATTGATTCGAACTTAGCCATTTTGGGTAGATATGTACTGACACCAGAAATATTTATGTTTTTAGAAGAACAAAATATTGGTACTGGCGGAGAAATTCAATTAACTGATGCAATTCAAAAATTAAATCGAATTCAACGTGTATTCGCTTATGATTTTGAAGGAACAAGATATGATGTAGGTGAAAAACTAGGATTTATAAAAACAAACATTGAATTTGCATTAAAAAAAGAAGAAATAAGAGAAGACTTGATTCAATATTTAAAAAAGATTCTTTCAGTAGAAGTTCAGCTTTAATCAGTACAAATAAAAACGACTAAACCTTTTGTTAGTAAAACAAAGTTTAGTCGTTTTTGTTTTCGAAATGGTTTAATTTAGTTAATCATTCAACGTCCTTGTTAGCTTGTTGAATGTAATAGTTCAATGTTTTTTCAAGACCTTCATACAAAGTGTAGGCTGGTTGCCAATTTAATAATGAGTGTATTTTTTCGTTTGTTAAATAGCTATCACGAATATCGCCACTTCGTTCATCTTGGTATTGAACTTCAATTTTTCGGTTAAGAATTTGTTCTGTAACCTCTAATAATGTATTTAAAGATGTTTTTACGTTTGTACCAACATTACATACATCATTTGCTGGTTTTTCACCTGCATTGAAGTTTGCTGAAGCAACATCTTCTACGTAGATATAATCTCTAGTTTGCTCGCCGTCTCCGAAAACCGTAAAGGTAGAATTTGATATGATTTTATCCATCAGAATACTAATAACTCCACCTTCACCTTTTGGATCTTGGCCAATACCATATACATTGGCATATCTAAGAATAGTAAAAGGGATTTCATATAATTGATGGTATACATTTATGTAATATTCAGGTGTTAATTTTGAAATGCCATAAAAAGAAATAGGGTGTTTTTGATGATTCTCATCCACTCCTAAATAGACCGGATTACCATAAACAGCTGCTGAAGAAGCATAGACAAGTGTTACTTCTTTTTCTTCTTTTAGTTTGCGTACAGCCTCTAATAAATTGATTGTACCTAAAATATTAATTTTTGCGTCTTCTAAAGGATTTTGGATTGAAAATTGAATATCGATTTGTGCTGCGTGATGATTGATGATATCTGGTTTTTCTTTAAGTACGATATCAATAAATTTAGAATTACAAATTCTCTCTTCGTAAAAAGTAACATTTGGTGGAAGAGTAGTTATGTTTCCACTTGAAAGATCATCTACAACTACAACTTGGTAACCTTTGTCTATATACATTTTTACAAGATTTGAACCAATAAAACCAGCACCGCCTGTAATTAAGATCTTTTTCATAAAACTTCTCCTTAAATAATGGACTAGCAATCATAGACTTCTTTATATTTTAACTAAAATTATGATATTAATTTTACCATAGTAATACAAACTAGACCATGTAAAATAACTAGTACGGTAGGGCTATCATTATTTAATTAAAGTTTGAATTAATCTTTTAGCTGATTGACCGTCTTGATATTTGTTAAATCGATGATTAAATTCAGCTACTTTTTGAAGATCATAGTTACCTTCTTTTATAATGTTAATGATTTCATCCGTTGTTCTGACAATCGGTCCTGGAACAAATTCATCATAATCATAGAAAAAGCTTCTTTCATCTAAGTATTCTTCAAGGTCATATGCATAAAAGATCATTGGTCGCTCCAAAATTGCATACTCAAATACAAGTGATGAGTAATCACTGATTAGTATATCTGTAAGATAAAGTACTTCATTCATATCATGATTCCCTAAATCAATGACAAAGTCTTTTGCTTCTTGTGGAATGACAATCGCTTTTTTTACGGCTGGATGTAGTTTAAGGACTAGTACATACTCATCTTGAAGGTTATTGGCCATTTGGATTAGATTTAATTGTAAATTAAAATTCTTTCGCTCTTTAGGACTACCTCTAAATGTAGGAGCATAAGTAATAATTTTTTTGCCTTTCAACATTGGATACTTATTAAAATAGTTATTTTTTACTGACTCTAACATCTCGTCATTATAAAAAAAGTCGGTTCTTGGTAATCCTAAGGCTAAAACCTTCGATTCAGGAACGTTAAATGCCTCTGCATAAAAAGGAATAATCTCATCGCAAGAAACGATCACATTGGAATAGGAAGTATGTGCTTTTATTTCAAAATCCTTACTATTACTATCTTTATAGCCTACTGCGCTAAGTCCAAATTTTTTGAAGGCTCCACACGCATGCCATACTTGAATGATTTTCGTATCTTTTCGTAAATTTACATTATAAAGAGGTCTGTGATAATCATTCAGTATGACATATTTAGCACGTCCAAAATCATAATACATTTTACATAACTCAGAGAAATTACGCTTTCTAATAAAATGACCAATAATTTTGTACTCTGGTTTTGTTTTAATCAGTTCTTCGTATATAAAATAATAAGAGTCTTGAAGTCCAGTTGATTTATTTGAAGCAAATATAATCTCATCTTTCATTGGTAGCATTTTTGCAAAATTTAGGACAACCCGTCTAGCGAAGGCACTTTTTAGCCGACTTGAGAATTTGTTTTTCCTTTTTTTATTTGCTTTCATTCTAACCAGGCTATTAATCGGAGATAAACTATTTTTTCTGACGGCCTCCAAACAAGAATTAACCTCTTGTTTAAATTTAGAAGTTATTAATTGATGAGCCATTTCTGGATTTAATCTTTCTTCCCAAACCTTTAGTAAGTCTAAATGAATTCGTTTTGCTTCTGGACTCATAAAATGATATCGATTAACGAATTCGTAGGATAGAATCCGAGGGATAGCTGGGATTTTGTTATAAAGATGAATATCAATTTTATTTACAAATTCCAAAAAAAGTTTTAAACTCTCAACTTGGGTCTCAGTGTCCATACTTCGAATCGCGCTGTTAACTGCTGGCCATATATCTGCCATTACGATTCTTTGGTAGTAATGCGCTTTTAATTGATTGCGTTCAAATTTGTTTACAACATATTGATCCCAAAGAGGATCGGAAATTGAAAGACTCTTTAAAATATCATTTATGACCTTAACAGAATTAACTCTGACAATTTGAGATAAAGAAATATTATCTTCATCTTCTCTAGAACGATAGTAATAAATAACTTTATCAACGGTGAAAATTCGATTGGCCTTTAAGTATGCTTCTATTATAAAAGGATGGTCCTCGGTTACTTTAATGTTTTTAGGAAAATTGATATTTTTGACGTGGGTAGCTTTAAAAAGTTTATTACAAGGTCCAAGAGAATAGAGTAGTCCAGGGGTTGAGATTAATGACTTTTCTCCAGGTATATTTACTCCATTACTAACATGACTGCCAATAAACCATTTTTGAGTACTATTAAAGCTTAAAGATTGCCCTGTAACAACATCTGCATTTTCATCAATTGCTGCTTGGTACATTGCTTCGATTGCATCGTGAGGTAATAAATCATCAGAATCGACAAAGCCGATATACTCACCTCTAGCAATCTTCTTTCCATTATTTCTAGCAGTACCAGGTCCGCTATTATCTTGAATTCCTAATACAATATTAGGATAATCTTTTGCATATTGTTTTATTAATTCAACACTTTGATCACTTGAACCATCGTCTACAAATATAATTTCGATATTTTTAAGTGATTGATTAACTAAGGATGAACAGGTTACTTCAATATATTCCTCTACATTGTATACAGGGATGATTAAACTAACTTTAACGTCCTTTAAATCAGGGTTGATTATTAATTCAAAACTCATCAATTTTTCCTCATTTCAAACGATTAAATAAAAGTTTATTTATTAGTTAAAAGTAATTTTGTCAAAACTATTGGAAATTATTCCTTCTTAAAGGATTTATGCATAGGGTAAATTAAAGAAAAGGCAAGTAATCAATAAATCCACGGATTTAAATGCTTACTTGCCTTTCATAAATTATTTAATTAGCGTTTCTACGAATCTTTCTGAAGCTCGTCCATCAGCTATTTCATTGAAACGTTGGTTGAATTCTTTCACTTTATTTAAGTCAAACTGATCTTTTTGGATTAAATCGATAATCTCATTTGTAGTTGAAGTAATTGGACCTGGTACAAAATCATGATAATCATAGAAGAAACTTCTTTCTTTCATGTAGTTCTCATAATCATATGCAAAGAAAATAACAGGTCTTTCAAGTAATGTATACTCAAATAATAAAGAAGAATAGTCACTGATTAAAATATCTGTCATTAATAATACTTCATTAATATTCTCATTACCTAAATTCAATACAAAATCACGTGCAGATTCAGGGATTTTTACATTATTTGTAACTGCTGGATGCAACTTTAGAACAAGTACATAATCTTCCCCTAATTTTTCTTGCATTGCAGCTAAATCAAGTTCCAAATGGAACGTTTTTCGATCTCTTGGGTTTCCACGGAATGTTGGAGCATAAGTAATAATTTTTTTATCTTTTAACTTTGAAAATCTATTTAGGAATTTTCTACGAACATACTCCTTTGTTTCATCGTCAAAGAAAAGGTCAGTTCTAGGTAATCCTAAAGGTAGAACATTTTTTGGATCAATATCAAATGCCTCAGCGTAATGAGGTACAACTTCATTCGTTGAAACAACAACTTTTGTATAAGGTTTGTGAGCATTTGTTTCAAACTGTTTTGGATTACTATCTGCAAAACCTACTGCACTATGTCCAAACTTTTTAAATGCACCACAAGCATGCCACATTTGAATAACTTCTGTTTCTTTTCTAAAATTCATTTTATAAATTTGGCGGTGATAGTCGTTTAGAATAATATATTTAGCACGGCCAAATTGGTAGTATGTTTTACATAAATCAGTGAACTCACGTTTCTTAAAGAAGTCATCAACTACTTTATATTGTGGACGTTTCGTTCGAATTTGTTCGTAAATAAAAGGATATGAATCATCAAGGCCTTTCGATTTATTTGATGCAAAAACGATTGTATCTTCTGCAGGTAGCAAACTAGCAAACTTAAAAACTACTCGACGTGCAAATGCACTCTTAAAACGGCTCTTAATTTTATTAATACGTTTTCGACGATCTCGTTTGCTGATATGATTCTGAATGGGCTTAATCGAATTTTTTTGTAATGCTTTTAAACACAATTGTGTATCAAATTTTCTATTCGAGTTTTTCAATGTATGCATAGTACCTGGGTTACTAAGTTTTACCCATTCTTTTAACCAGTTTAAATGTAGTTCCTTTGCCTTTTGCGATAATAAACCATAATGAGGAACTAACTCGTATGATGTGATTCTAGTTAGAGCAGGTACTTTATTATATAATTTAAAGTCAATTGTCTTAAGCCAATCATAAATTAATTGAAATGCTTCTTCTTGCATTGAAGCATCTTTCGAACGAACCGCGCTCATAATAGCAGGCCATAAATCAGCTGTAACGATACGATGGTAATAAACACCCATCACATCTAAACGCTCTAGCTCATTCGGTATTAAATTATTCCATAATTGGTTAGAGTAGCTCAAACTTTTTAAGATATCACGTAAAACTTTAACAGAATCAACACGTACTACTTGTGAAAGAGAAAGATTTGATTCTTCTTCGCGATTACGGTAATGATAGATTACTTTATCAACTGTAAAAATTTTATTTGCTTTTAAATAAGCTTCAATAATAAATGGGTGGTCTTCCGTTACTCTAATATCAGTTGGAAACGACATACCTTTAATTAGAGTAGCTTTAAACATTTTGTTACAAGGGCCTAATGAATATAATAGTCCTTTATTTGCAATAAGTGATTTAGTTCCAGGAGTATATACACCATTGTTGACATGGCTAGCAATATACCAAGAACGAGTACTATTAAAGCTTAAAGAAGCTCCTGTAACTACTTCAGCATCTTCAGATTTTGCTGCTAGATACATAGTTTCTAATGCATCTTCAGGTAATAAATCATCTGAATCGACAAAACTAATGTATTCACCTTTAGCCAATGTCAAACCATTATTTCTTGCAACACCAGGACCAGCGTTTTTCTGAATTGCATATAGTATATTTGGATATAAGGCTAAAAGGTCATTAATAATGTTTGGCGTATTATCAGTTGAACCATCATCAACTAATATAATTTCAATTGGACTTAATGTTTGTTTTGCAAGTGATTCAATTGTCTCTTTAATATAATTTTCTACATTATATACAGGTATGATGATACTAACCTTAGGTTGATCTATTTTAGATGGTCTTACTACTTCAAAATTCATTTTAGGTAATTTCTCCTCATTATTAAAATAGTGTATGAGTTATATGATTAACATAAAAAAGAGGAGAGCAGTATCCCCTCTAATTTATATTATATTTTCCATTCCATAACTGATTTTCCCCAGTTAGTTGTTAAATCACGTTCGAATGCATTATGAATATCATCGATACTACGAATTTCATTTACATCTCCAATTAGAGTCTCTAAGTATTCGACTACTTCAGGGTACTCATGAAGGAAGTTAACCGTTTCAACGAAGTCAGAACGTCCGCTTCGACTGCTACCTATTAAAGTAATTCCTCTTTCAAGGATCATTCGCGTATTAATTTCAACCGGATATTCAGATACGCCAAGTAATGGAATCGAGCCTTCAGGTTGAATGTGATTAATAATTTGTTCTACAGCGTATTGACTACCAATACCACCAACACATTCAAAAGCATGGTCGACTGTTACATCTTCAGGAACTTCATCAATTTGATACGTTTCATCTGCAAATGAGAAGTAACTTAATTTTGAATGGTTTTTACCAAATACATATACTTTACTTTCTGGATAACGCTTTTTAAGGATTAGAGCAGTTATAAATCCTAAGTTTCCATCACCCCAAACGCCTAAAACATCGCGACGTTGATGTGCGCGTTCTTCAAATCGGACAATTGCATGCATACTTACACTGATTAATTCAGAGAACGCTGCAACTTGTAGGTTTATGTCTTCTGATAATCCTACTACACGGTCTCTTTCAAGAAATACATAATCTTGCATGAAACCATCATAGCCACTTGAACGAAACTTGCTCGTTTTTAAATAATTTTCAGCAATAACATCATCAACCTGAGTAGGTGTATTTGGAATCATCACGACATGAGAGCCTACTTTGAAATCACCTTTTGGATCATAAACAACTTTTCCGACACCTTCATGGATCAGTGCCATTGGTAATTTTTTAGCCATCGCTTCTTTGCCACGAGTACCAGTATAGTATCGTTGATCAGCAGCACAGATTGATAAATGTGTTGGACGTACAACGATATAGTCACCTTCTAGAGATTGTTCTTTATAAGTGATCTCAATTTGTTTTGTTGAAACTAAACGATAGATTTGATTAATCATTTTGTCGTCACCTGATCCTTTAAAAGTGCATTTGCTACTTTTAAGTCATACGGAGTCGTAATTTTCATATTAAAAACTTCACCTTTAACTAGCTTTACGTCTACACCTTTAAGAAGACAAATTTTACAAGCATCAGTTAAGATTGCTTTTTGTTCTGAATCTAATTCAGAATAGTGTTTCGTAAGTAGATTAATATTAAAACTCTGAGGAGTTTGTCCTTGATACATTGTATTTCTTACTGGGATATCTGTAATCGTATCGTGATTAGAAGATTGAATGATTGTATCAACAGCCTCAATAACAGTATCAACAGCTCCGTATTTTAGAGCCGCATCAATATTTTCTTCTATAATACGATGAGTTAAGAAAGGTCTAACAGCATCATGCGTTACGATAATATCTTCATCAGTAATTTCAAAGTTTTGTTGTAAATAGCGAATACCACTCATGATTGATTCATTACGATCGCTACCACCCTCAACAACAGCTATACGGTCATTCATACCGATATATTTTTTGATGATATCTTTTGTATGTTGAATCCATTCTTTTGGCGTTACAACTAAAATCTTTTTAAATTCGTCATTTAAGATGAATTTTTCTATTGTATGGATAATAATTGGACGGTTATTCAGTGCAAGAAATTGCTTTGGCATACTAACATTTCCCATGCGAGTACCTTTTCCACCCGCTAATATTTCTGCATAAATCATTCATTTCACCTGCTTTGTTATTTTGGAATTATTATGTCAAGTAAGGATATTTTAATAAAATACCCAAAGTATACAAAAAAATTACATTTCGTCAATTGTTGAATTTACATAACTATAATAATATCAAATAAAAAATAATTAGTCGACATTATACTATATTATTCGATGTTATAGTACAAGTAGCTTCGAATAATATGATTGACTATTAGAAAAATGGTAAAAAAGGATGGTTTATGGTAAAATATCGTATATTTTGTCAAGTTAGAATTGATGATTAATTCTATTCAGGAGGTAAGACATTCTTGGGTTTACATAAAAAGAAGATTCTACTTATTTCGCAACACTTTTATCCAGAAATAGGTAGTGCAGCAAACCGTATGAAAAATATTTATATAGAGTTAAAGGAAAACGGTTTCGATGTAAAGGTACTAACATTAGAACCTAGATATCCTAGTCGTGAACTATATGAAGATAAACAATTTTGGAATGAACCACTAATCGACGAAAAGGATATTATTCGAATTGATCCTTCTATAAAAAAACACTCTGGAAGTATTTTAAAGAGATTATATTTATATCTGGAAGTTATGGTTCGATTTATCGGTACTATTTTTAAACAAAAGGCTGAATTTGATTATATTTTTGTGACCTCTCCACCAATATTTGTAGGTGTGGCAGGTTTAATTGCTAAATGGAAGTTAAAAGCTCCACTAATTTTAGATATAAGAGATTTATGGCCAGAGTCTCTAACTGGTGTACAAGTTTTCTCTAATCCTCTAATCTTAAAAACTGCATATAAAGTAGAAGATATTTTATATAAAAAAGCAACGAAAATAATCGTTAATAGCCGAAGTTTTATTCAATATATGACAAATAAAAATGTCAGTAATCATAAAATTACATTTCTACCTAATTCATTAACAGAAAGTGAATTAGCATATAAAGAGGCTCAATTAGAAAAAGAAAATATAACTGTTATTTATACTGGGAATTTAGGTCTAGCACAGGATTTGCATAAGTTTATGAAAACTGCTGCATTATTAAAGGAAAATACATCAATTAATTTTTCAATTATTGGCTATGGAAAAAATACAAATGAAGTTAAGAATTATATTGAATCGAATGGATTATCAAATATAACACTACATACTGCAAAATCCCGAAACGAAACTTTAAAACTTGTAGCAAGTGCTGATATTGCTTATGTAAGCCTAGTAAACCAAGAAGTATTTAAAACCGTTTTACCAGGGAAAATAATTGACTATATGTGTGTTAAAAAACCAATCATTGGAGATGTAGCAGGGTATGCAAGTGAAATTATTCATGAAGCAAACTGTGGAATGATCTTAAAAGAAGATACGCCTGAAGAATTGGTTGAAAATATATATAAACTTGCAAATGATCCAAATCTCCGAAAAAATTATGGAGAAAATGGCTATCAATATGCATACAAAAATCTACGATGGAAAACGAATATTAATGTGTTATTAAACGTGATGGAGGATATCCATGAATAAAAAGGTTTGTGCGTTTGTATTTAATCATTTTACGAATGATGCACGCGTACTGCGTGAATGTTCTGCATTAGCAGAAGTCGGATATGATGTTGATTTAATTGCTTTACATGATGATTCAAAAGAATTACCAAAAAGAGAACGTATGGAAGAAGGATTTAATGTTATCCGTGTAAACAATCGTTTACCATTTGGACTCTATCATCTAGTTCATTATTGTGCAAAGATCTTTAATTTAGTAAAAAGTAGTTTATTAATGAAACTAGTTGCTATTTTATTGATTTTACTTGGATTATTTTTAAATGCAGTTGCAACGATTATGATTGCAGCTATTATCGTTCTTTTTGGTAATCGTTATATGAAAGTACTGTTAACTAGAGGCTATAATATTTTACAAATGATCTATCATGGGCTTAAAAGGGATTACGATATTTATCATGCGAATGATTTAAATACTTTACCTCAAGGAATCATTTGTGCAAAGGTATTCAAAAAAAGTAAATTAATTTATGATTCACATGAAGTTCAATCTAGCAGATCTGGTTATGAGAATCCGATCTTCGGAAAAATTGAGAAGTTTTTAATTAAATATATTGATGTGATGATTCACGAAAATAATACTAGGGCAAAATATACTCAAGATTTATATGATATTGAATATCCTGAGGTAATTCATAATTACCCATTTGTGTCTAAGCCGGAAGAAAGTAATGCGATTAATCTTCATGAAAAACTAGGAATTAGTGAAGACGAACCAATACTTCTTTATCAAGGCGGTATACAAAAAGGGCGTGGATTAGAACTAATTGTAAAAGCTGCACCTTTTTATAAAAGAGGGATCGTTGTTTTTATTGGTGATGGAAAGATAAAGCCTACACTCTTAAATCTAGTAGAAGAGCTACAACTACAAGATCGAGTGAAATTTATTGATAAAGTGCCAGTAGATGAATTACTTAATTATACAAGAAATGCTTATTTAGGGTTTCAAGTATTAAATAATATCAATTTTAATCATTATTCAGCGTCATCGAATAAATTATTTGAGTACATGATGAGCGGAGTACCAGTTGTTGCTTGTAGCTTCCCAGAAATTCAGAAGGTAGTAGAAGGTGAATATACTGGTGTATGTGTAGACTCCCATGATCTTGATTCAATTGCTGAAGGTGTGAACTATTTATTAGACAACCCTGAAGTTCGAGACGAAATGAGCAAAAATTGTTTAAAAGCAAGACATAAATACAATTGGAATAATGAGAAGAAAGTTTTCATCGGAATTTACGAAAAAGTTTTATACGGTGAAAAGGCAATGGTAAGCTAAAAGTTTGATTATGTGAATATTTTAGTAGAGAAGGTAAAAAGAACTAGGGATTATGCCATATTTCTTTTTACCTTTCTATGCATAGAGAGGTAAGCTAAATGACCAATTATAAGTTAAGTGTAGTAGTCATTAACTATAACAAAGAGAAATTTATTGAGGAAAGTTTACAATCTGTCATGGATCAGTCATTAGAAGATATTGAACTGATCGTTGTCGATGATGGATCGACTGATCAAAGTAGCGTATTAGCAGAAGAATTCACAAAAAAGTATCAAAATGCAAAGTTTATTAAACAGGAAAATAAGGGACCAAGTGCTGCTAGAAATACAGGTTTATCTCATGCAAGTGGTGAATATATTGCATTTTTGGATGGAGATGATATTGCTTACCCTGATGCATATGCCCAATTATATTCTTTAGCCAAAAAATATAACGCTGATACGGCAGTAGGTAATATTTTATGCTTTAACGGCGAAAAAACGTGGCGTTTAAATTATATGAAAGAAATTTTCAAAGAAGGTTTGCCTGAAAATAGACAGATTCTTGAGAATCCAGAGCTACATCTTACACCATCTGCTAGTAATAAATTATTTAAAAAGGAACTACTAGAGCGAGAAGGTATTCGATTTCATGAAGAACTTCGAGTCGGCGAAGATTTATTTTTTACGGAGAAATCATTGTTGAAATCAAACTGTACAGTTGTATGCAATGTAGATGTAATTGGTTATCGAATTGAAGATCCAGAAAATAGTTTAATTAAAGCTGGAACAATACAATTTTTTAAACAATTAGTCATGCTTCAAAGAGAGCTACGTTCTTATTATGAAGAAAATGGTTTTACAAAAGATTTAATACATATTGAAAGAAGACAGCTTAAATTCTTTATTAACTCAATTAATATAAAGGCAAATAAACTACCAGAAGATGAGAAGGTGAATCTTGCATCTGTTGGGAATGATTTTATGAAAACAATTCGAAATGAATCGATTAAAGATGAGCTTAGTGTTGTACCAAAGTTTGTTGCAGAGACATTGCGATTAAAAGATAAACGAGCTTTAAAAATTTATTTATCCTTAAAATCAAATCCTAAAATGACGAATAGTAAATTAAGAAAAGTAGTTTACCTTCTTTCACTATTTTCATTAAGATACAAGTTTGTTAAATCTTAGTTAATTTAATGTAAAATAGAGTCGAATCGTGAAAATTAATTGTAAGATTAATTAATAAGATAAATAGATATTTATTGAAATATAATTTCTACTAATTTAAAATGATGATTGGTGCTTTTTCTATTTTATTAGTTTCCTTAATAGAAAAGGTAAGATATAGCGATTTATGTTTTATCCAATTATCCAAAAAGTTTACTAATAAGACGTTTACTATAATCTAAATATCAGTAAACTATTAGTAAAGCAAAAGAGTAGAAATTAGTAAAATTTCTGAAAGAGGTTATAGTAAAATGAAAATTTGCACAATTGGACTAGGGTATATAGGATTACCAACTTCTGCGATGTTTGCGAAATATGGCGCAAGTGTTGTAGGTGTAGACGTACAAAAAAGCGTTGTAGATAAATTAAATTCTGGAGAAATTCATATAGAAGAGCCTGGATTAGGCGAAATGGTTAAAGAAGTTGTAGAAAAAGGATTTTTCAGAGCATCTTTAACACCTGAAGAGGCAGACGCATTTATTGTTGCGGTACCAACTCCTAATAATGACGATGAGAATAAATCTTGTGATTTATCATATGTATTAGACGCGGTTAATAAAGTAATTCCTTTCTTAAAAAAAGGGAATGTTTTAATCGTTGAATCAACAATCGCACCTAGAAGTATGGATGACTTTGTAAAACCACTAGTAGAACAAGCTGGATTTACTGTAGGGGAAGATATTTATCTTGTTCACTGTCCAGAACGTGTATTACCAGGCCAAATTTTACACGAATTAATTCATAATAACCGTATTGTAGGCGGAATAACAGCTGCATGTAGTGAAGCTGGAGCAAAAGTGTATCGTGCATTTGTAGAAGGCGAAATTATTCAAACAGATGCAAAAACGGCTGAAATGTCTAAACTAATGGAAAATACATTCCGTGATGTAAATATTGCGTTGGCAAATGAACTAACAAAGATTTGTAACACATTAGAAATCAACGTATTAGATGTTATTCAAATGGCAAACAAACATCCACGTGTAAACATTCATTCACCAGGTCCAGGTGTTGGAGGTCACTGTCTTGCTGTTGACCCATACTTTATTGTAGCTAAAACTCCTGAATTAGCTGGTATGATCAAATTATCTCGTGATACAAATGTATCTATGCCTAAATATGTTGTTGATTCAGTAAAAGAATTAGTTTCAGGTGTAGATAATCCTAAGATTGCAGCATTTGGTGTGACATACAAAGGTAATGTAGATGATATGAGAGAAAGTCCTGCAATGGAAATTATTGAGTTATTACAAGAAGAGGGACTAAATGTCACAATTCATGATCCGCATGTAACTTCTGAGAAAATTAATGTTTTATCTGCTGAGGAAGCTGTGGAAGATGCAAGCTTAATTCTTGTATTAACAGATCACAATGAATTTAAAACAATGGACTACAATAAACTTGCTAAACAAATGAAGCAAGCTGTGCTATTTGATACACGTAATTGTGTACCAACTTCAAGTGATTCTGATATGAAATTTGTTAATTACGGAAATTTATATAAAGAAATTAAAAAGAATGTGGTTGATTTATGAGTAGTATAAAAACAGTTTTACAAGAACATGCTAAAAATTTATCATTAATCTTACGTCTTTCATCTTATGAAACACGTAAAGAGTATGCAGATAGCCAACTTGGCGTAATTTGGGTATTTTTAAACCCACTTTTTCAAATAGCTGTTTACTGGGTAACTTTCGGAACAGGGATAAGAAATGGGGCTCCAGTAAATGGTATTCCGTTTCTTATTTGGATGCTTTGTGGTTTAATTCCGTGGTTCTTTATTAGTGCTGCGATCATGCAAGGTTCAAGTTCGATTTTTAACCGAATCGGAACCGTATCTAAAATGAATTTTCCATTAAGTATTATTCCATCTTATGTCGTTTTATCTAGGTTCAATACGCATTTATTTATGATGGCAGTCTTAATAATCGGTGTAATAATAAATCGAGGAATCGAACATATAAATATTTTTGCACTAATTTATTTTATGATTGTGGGCTTACTATTTAATATCGCACTTGCATTACTTACATCTACTTTATCGACAATGGTTAGAGATGTTCATTTATTAATTCAATCATTAACTAGAATGCTTTTATATTTATCACCTATTTTATGGGAGCCTAAGGGTGCAAATATTTTAACTAAATTAATGAAGTTAAATCCACTCTACTATATTATTGAAGGATATCGTGGCGCCTTATTATATGGACATTCTAATTTGATTTTTTCTAAAATAACTATTTACTTTTGGTGTGTATTGCTAGCCTTTTTCATAATCGGTTCAATTTTTCATGTTAAATTCAGGAAGCAGTTTGTTGATTTCCTATAGAAGGTGAAATGTATGACAAAAAAAGTTGTCTTTAAAAATGTTACTAAAAAATTTAAAATTTATAATAAACCGACTGACAAGCTAAAGGACTTATTCTTTGGTGGAAGAGGCGGAGAATATTTTCATGCGTTAAAAAACATTTCATTTGAAATTGAACAAGGTGAAATTGTAGGGATTATTGGTTTAAATGGTTCAGGTAAAAGTACAATGTCTAATTTAATTGCTGGTGTAACAATGCCAAATGATGGCGAAGTTGAAGTAAATGGAGTTGCTTCACTTATTGCAATTCAAGCTGGATTAGATAACCGATTAACTGGTTTAGAAAATATTCGATTAAAAGGTTTGATGATGGGTCTTACGATTAAGCAAATTGAAAAAATCACTCCTGATATTATTGAATTTGCCGAAATTGGGAAATTTATTAATCAACCAGTAAAATCATATTCAAGTGGTATGAGATCAAGACTTGGGTTTGCGATCTCTGTAAACATTGACCCAGACATCATGGTAATCGATGAAGCATTATCCGTTGGAGATCCTACCTTTACAAAACGTTGTTTAGATAAAATGAATGATTTTAAAGAACAAGGAAAAACAATCTTCTTTATCAGTCACTCACTAGGTCAAGTTAGAAACTTCTGTACAAAAGGCTTATGGATTCATTATGGAAAATTAGTTGAGTATGGTGAAATAAATGAAGTATGCGATAACTATCAAAATTTCCTAAATGAATATAATAAATTAACACCTGCAGAACGTGCAGCAGACCGTGAAAAGAATATGCATGTAAATCAATAATGTAAATAGACACTTTATGAAATAGATTTCTTTTCATATAGTGTCTATTTTAATAGAGTTTTATAGATACTAAAGTTGTGTTGGAAAGGAATAGTATGGAATCCAAAAGTAAATTTAGAATTTTTATTGGATATTGGATACCTGTGATTCTTATAGCTGGCATTATCTTTTATTCATCAGCGACGCCTTATGAAAAACAAGATATAAGACCAGAAATAAGTCATTTTACATTTTTATATGATCTAATGAAGCATTTTACATTTGTCCACTTTAACTATGCTGGACATGAAGTAAGTATAAAAGAGCTTGGAGTAGCAGGATTTACAGAGTTCTTTATTCGAAAACTATCCCATTTTACAATCTATCTTCTACTTACCTTTTTTGCTACAAGATTAGCAAAGCTTTATGGGAACAGAGATTTTATAATTGGCGTAATTTTTTCAATCCTTTATGCAGCTTCAGATGAATTTCACCAATCCTTTACCGCTAACCGAACTCCACTAGTTCAAGACGTAGTAATTGATTCGATAGGAGCACTAATAGGAGCATGTTTATTTTTATTAATAAGTAAGAAGCGAAAAGCAAAAGTTCAAAAATCCATTCGTGTTTGATCGAATGGTTTTTTTTGTATAACAAAAAATAAAATCTTATCTAAATTCAATTAGATAAGATTTCATTTTTTAAAGCTTTATAAAAGTAGGTTCTGTACCTGCTTTCTCTACATAACCAATTTTAACTGGATTCATTTGAATCATTACATAGTTAGGATCCTCGGGACCTTCAAGCCATCTAGACAATTCCTCGGTCCATACTTTCTCTTCAGGACTTGCATTTTCAATTACTTCAGCTCTTGCAAACATCTCTACAAAGTTATCATCTAATTGGTCACCATCATGGCCAAGAAGTATATGTACGTTTGGATTCTTTTTTATATCTTCTACTTTTTGTGAATTCTTATTTGTAGCGATATAAGGTGTTAGGCCTTTAAAGAAAAATACCATATAACAACTATGCGGAAAGTCTTCACGAATGGTTGTAAATAGACCTAATTGTTTCGCCTTAAGCACTTTCATAATATTTTCTTGAATCATTTTTATTAACTCCCTCCTAGTTCAGAAGAAGGGAAGGTAGAAATTTATTCTACCAACCGAATCTCCAACATAAGTAATTCTAGTTCTCGAGGTCATAATCCTTTGAGCAATATAGGTGAAATCGAAACTTTTATCCGTGCAATCGATGATTTTTGTCATCAACACTTTAAGTGTTTGTTAATTGTTTTACATTTAAACCTATTTTTTTAAGTCTTTTGCATATGATATTTATAAGGATATTTATTTAGGAGGTTATTATGGCTCATCGTTTATTTTTTATTGTTACATTTATCGGTGTACCATTATCGGTAATTGGGAGCTTGATGCATTGGAGCGAGATTTTATTATTTATCATTTACTGTTTAACGATTATTGCATTAGCTGGCATTATGGGAAGAGCTACTGAAAGTTTAGCGATTGCAGCTGGCCCGCGAATTGGGGGACTGTTAAATGCGACATTCGGGAATGCGGTAGAGTTAATTATCGCGATTTTTGCATTACAAAATGGTTTATCGGAAGTAGTATTAGCATCATTAACAGGTTCTGTAATAGGAAACTTACTACTTGTAGGTGGACTATCCTTTTTTATTGGTGGATTAAAATATAAACGTCAAAGCTTTAATGTTTACGATGCGAGACATAATTCAGGATTGTTGGTTTTCGCAGTGGTACTAGCCTTTGTCATTCCTGAAATTTTTTCAGTTAAAATGACTGCAAATGATAAGATGACACTTAGTGTAGGCGTATCGATTGTGTTAATGGTTTTATACTTAGCAGCACTTTACTTCAAATTAGTTACACATCGTGGGGTTTACGTAGCTAAAAATCAAGAAATCGTAGAAGAGCATGAAGAAGCTGAGTGGAGAACAGGGAAAGCCATAATTATTTTAGCGTTAGCTACTGTAGCGGTTGGATATGTTTCAGAGAAGCTAGTTCACACGTTTACGACAGTGGGAGATCAGTTCGGATGGACTGAATTATTTATCGGTATAATCGTTGTTGCTATTGTTGGTAACGCGGCTGAACATGCATCTGCGATTGTGATGGCATATAAAAATAAAGTAGGGGTTTCGGTAGAAATTGCTGTTGGGTCATCCTTACAAATTGCCATGTTCGTAGCACCAGTGTTAGTGATTTGTTCATTGTTTATCGGGGATAGAATGCCATTAATATTTTCCATGCCGGAATTAATTTCAATGATTACTTCCGTATTTTTAACAATTGCGATTATGAATGACGGAGATACAAACTGGTTTGAGGGGTTAACTTTATTAGCTGCTTATCTGATAATGGGGATCGGTTTCTACTTATTATAAAAATAAAAATTGAAGGTGGTAATACATGAAAATAATAATAAGAATTCTATTTTATTTAATTGGATTACTATTTTTAACTTTAGGAATTAGTTTAGCGATTAAAGCTGGACTAGGAGCTAGTGCATGGGATGCATTAGCTGTTGGAGAATCGAAAACCTTTGGCTTATCTGTTGGAAATTGGATTATTATTAACTCATCAATACTGTTGTTTGTAAATGCTTTTTTACAAAAGAAAAGACCGGATTGGCTTGCTGCGATTACGTTTATTTTAATTGGACGATTTCTTGATTTTTGGCTTACTGTAGAGTCGGAGCATTTATTTGATTCAAATATGGTCACTAGATATATTCAATTAGTACTAGCTATTTTAAGTATGACTATAGGTATTGCGATATATTTGCAAGCTAAGTTTCCGTTAAGTCCAATAGATGATTTAATGATCTCGCTTAACAAACGGTTTGGAGTAAGTTTAGGCGTGGCAAAAACGATTGGTGAAGTGTTTGCTTTAGTATTGGCATTTCTTCTAAAAGGTCCAATTGGAATCGGAACCGTCTTAATTACATTCAGTATCGGACCTATTTTGCAGAGGTTAAGAGGTCCTATTGAGAAACTCTATAGTAAGCTGAGCTCATAGCAAAATTTTTCATTTTAAGGAATACATATATTTACATAAAATGTTCATGCTAAGAGTAATAATTTCCTTATTTGTGAAAGGGGCATGAATATGTCTAAATGGTTTAAGCCATTCGTTCTTATTAATATAGCTATTTTAATTATTTCTTTAAATAATGGACAAACAACTTTTGCAGCTAATTCAGATATTAAAGTCCCACGTTCGGCTGCAAATGTGACAAAAGAGAATACTTACCCTAATCCTACTCAGGACCTGCCAGAACTTCAACCAGGGGGATTAGCTAAGCAGTTATTAGATTCATCAAATGTAAAAATTGAGAATCCGAATCTCATTCGTATGTTTAATGAATCCTCTGTCAGCAAAGCACCATTTGCAGTAGGCTATAATGCGAAAATTTTCTTAGGTGTTTGGCCGTTAAATTACGAATCAAATGAGACAACAATTAATTGGCAATATAAAAAAATTAATACAAACTTTTTAGATAATAGAGGAGATAAAGCGTATAGACGAATAAAATACTACCAAAATTCACAACAGATTGTTAAAGGTGGATTAACTGCTAAAGTAAGGAATGCGGATGATGTGATTAATTTAATGATGCATGATGCATCAGAGAAAACAACTCTCCCACTTGCATTCCAAACAGTAGTTGGAGCTGGAACTAAAAACGAAAGAGTATATAATGTACCACCAAAGCAACTCGGCTATTTATATGCTTATGCTCCTGCAGTTAATGAAAAAGGAAAAGTTACATTTGGAGAAGTGTACCTAATCTTAAAAGGTAATAAAAGAAGTCTTCAAGTTAAAAATGTAGTATCACAAGGTGTAGGTGCATGGATTCCCGTTCAGGATTATGTTTCATTCGGTTATTTCACTTCACCACACCCTAGATAATAGAGAAATCCCACAAGGTAATTATTTTCCTTGTGGTTTTTTGTTTTGGACAAATACTTGGCTTTCTTTTTATGTACAAAAAAACATGCCATAAATATGACATGCTCTTTTTTAAGGAATTAATTTCCCTTTAAAATCTTAGTACTTCTATTCGAAAAATCAGTTTCAGGATAATAGCTGTTTTTTACAAGAATATTAGGTCCTAAGCATTTAACTGCTGGACAATGACAGCTTAGTTCATTTGCAGTTTTTGATAATGTCCAAGTATCATATGCTTCTTGTAATGTATGGGTTTGAATATTTCCAAGATGAGGTACATCACCAAAGTCAGTAACGATGATGCTACCATCAAATACATTTACATTTAAGCGAGAACGACCATCAGGGTCATTTCGTAATGTTACATTTTTACTATTATATAATCTCTGAATGATGTCTAAATCGTTTTGATCATCGCTACATGGATAAAATGGCAGAGTACCAAATAGCATCCAAATATTTTCATCACGTATATCAAGTAAAGTTGCAATTGCTTCGCGAAGCTCTGATTTTGTCAGGACTTCTAGTGTACTAGCGAAATCGCTGGCATACATAGGGTGAACTTCGTGCCTCTGACATTTCATTTCTTCTATAATTTGACGGTGAATTTTTTCTAAGTATGGAAGAGTACGTTTGTTTAACATTGTTTCAGCAGATACCATAACGCCAGCATCAGCAAGTCGTCGGCTATTTTCAATCATATTTTCGAATAATTTGGCACGCTGCGCATATGTCGGCTTACGTTCCATCATCGCAAATCCTGCTTCTACAAATTCATCAACAGTTCCCCAGTTATGAGAGATATGTAGCACGTCTAAATAAGGAATTATTTTTTCGTATCGTTCAAAATCTAATGTTAGATTTGAATTAATTTGAGTACGTACGCCACGGTCATGTGCATATTTCAATAAAGGTACAACATATCCGTTCAACATTTTATTTGAAAGCATCGGTTCTCCACCAGTGATACTAATACAACGAAGCTTCTCAATCTCTTCTAAGCGATTTAAAACTAGCTCAATAGGTAGTGGGTTTGGATCCTTAGGTTGTAAAGTATATCCGACAGCACAATGCTCACAGCGCATATTACAAATCGTTGTAGTCGTAAACTCTACATTTGTAAGCATGTTCTTACCATACTCTTCAACATCTAAATATGCTTCCCAAGGATCATATGTAGGTGTTATTTGTTGTAATAATTTTTTCATGTGATAACTCCTTTAGGCACAAAACTGTACCCATAAGTATTAGACTAAATTAATTTTCCTCAACTATTATAAGAAAGAAAGTGAAACCTTGTATAGGAATAACTTCCTAAAATTTAAAAAAATGTCGAAAGTTTTCGATATATAGGAGAATAAGGGTATAATATAATTAGCAATTTGTATTAGAAAGGACGATCATTTCATGTCAAACACAGAACAATTATCCTATATTAAAGAACGTTTTAATTCAGTAATGGAAACAATCGAATCATTAGAAGCTGAAGAAGTAAGCTTAGAAGAGCTAGATCAATTATTATCAGTACTAGATGACTTAGAAAGTAAATGTCGTGAAGTTAATCGCTTAGATTGAGTCCATAGTAATGGGCTTTTTTTATTGGAAAGTGATGTTAACAAGAGAAGTAGCTAAATATTTGTCCAAATCAGAAACTAATACTGAAGGGCTTTTTTTATTCCGTTTATTAAAAATTGTATTATAATGAAGAGGGGAACATTCAGTATTTTTATAAAGGGTTTTAAGGGGGAGCATGAATGCAACACATACAGGAAAGTATTTATCAATTAATTGTAGAAACATCAACAAATCTACCAAAAGACGTACGTAAAGCAATCAGACAAGCTAAAGCAAGTGAAACTGCAGGTACAAGAAGTGCCATCGCGTTGGAAACGATTACAAACAATATTATGATGGCTGAAGGCGATGTTTCACCAATTTGCCAAGATACTGGTATGCCAACTTTTAAAGTGAAAACGCCAGTTGGGGTAAACCAACTTGTGATAAAAGAAGCAATTTATGCTGCAATTGAACAAGCTACAAAAGATGGTAAGCTTCGTTCTAACTCTGTAGATTCTTTATTTGGTAAAAACAGCGGAAATAACTTAGGACCAGGTACTCCAGTTGTTAAATTTGAGCAACATGAGAGTGACTATATCGATATTCGCCTAATCTTAAAAGGTGGCGGATGTGAAAATAAAAACATCCAATACAGCTTACCATGCGAACTTGAAGGACTTGGAAAAGCAGGTCGTGACTTAGATGGTATCCGTAAATGTATTTTACACAGTGTATACCAAGCACAAGGACAAGGCTGTAGCGCAGGTTTCATCGGAGTTGGTATTGGTGGTGACCGTACTAGCGGTTATGAGCTTGCTAAGGATCAATTATTCCGTTTATCTGATGATGAAAATTCAATTCCAGAGCTTAAAGCAATGGAAGATTACATTATGGAAAATGCTAACAAGCTTGGCGTAGGAACAATGGGCTTTGGTGGAGAAACAACTCTACTTGGCTGTAAAATCGGTGTGATGAACCGTTTACCAGCGAGCTTCTTCGTATCAGTAGCTTATAACTGCTGGGCATTCCGCCGTTTAGGAATGAAAATTAATCCTGAAACTGGTGATATCTCAGAATGGTTATATCGCGAAGGTGAAGAAATTAGCTTTACAAATGAAACTGATGAAACAACTGAAGCACCACGCGAAGTGAAATTAGTAGCTCCAATTACAGAAGAACAAATTCGTGATTTAAAAGTTGGAGATGTCGTTTCCATTAGTGGCATGATGTACACAGGACGCGACGCAATCCACCATCATTTAAAAGACCACGATTGTCCAGTTGATTTAAATGGACAAATTATTTATCACTGTGGACCTGTAGTATTAAAAGATGAAGAAGGCAAATATCATATTAAAGCAGCTGGTCCAACAACAAGTATTCGTGAGGAGCCATACCAAGGCGATATCATGAAAAAATTCGGCATTCGCGCTGTAATCGGTAAAGGCGGAATGGGTGCAAAAACATTAAAAGCTCTAGAAGAACATGGCGGCGTTTATTTAAATGCAATTGGTGGAGCAGCACAATACTACTCACAATGTATTAAGGAAGTAAAAGACGTAAACTACCTAGAGTTTGGTATTCCTGAAGCTATGTGGCACTTACAAGTTGAAGACTTCAAAGCAGTCGTAACAATGGATTCTCATGGTAATTCATTGCATAAAGATGTAGATAAGAGTTCACTTGAAAAATTGGCTACTATGGCTGAGAAGGTATTTTAATAATTGAGTTTAAAGAGCAATGTCATTTTTTTGGCATTGCTTTTTTTTGTTTTTGGTTGGCGGGAAGAAGCTTCAGGTGGAGGAAGAGAGCTGCAAATAAAAATACGAAAACTGCAATTAAAAATAGCATATCCGCAATTAAAAATAAGAAACTGCAATTAAAAAATTCATATCTGCAATTAAATAAATGAAAACTGCAAATAAACCCCTCCAAGAGTACAAATAAGTAGTTAAATCATGAAGAAAAAGTCTTATTTTAGGGTAAATTAATTGTCCTAAGTTCAAAAAAGTTCAGATTAAAAATAGAAAAACACAACTAGTTCGAGAAGCATCTCCTTTTCATCAAAAATTCAATTCTTGTTAGAAAAATTTAGTTTCTTATCAAAAATGCACCAATTCTGTTCATATTTCTAATTTATTTACAGATACTATTTTTAAGTGAGGTGAATGAATTGAAAAAAATTATTGTATATATTCTTACTTTCTTCTTAGTATTTCCTAGTACAACATTTGCTTATAGTAATACGCCACACGGCTGGGGGATTGTTCGTGCGAAGAATGAGGTTCCACCTGATGCTGGTGCGCAACTTAATAAATTGCTATCAAATACGGGGTCAGTTTATTTAGGGGATACTACTAAAAAAGATGTTTATTTAACTTTTGATAATGGGTATGAAAATGGTTTTACACCAAAGTTTTTGGATGTTTTAAAGAAGCATGGTGTTCACGGGACTTTTTTTATAACCGGGCATTACATTAAGGAAAATCCTGAATTAGTGAAACGAATGGTTAATGAAGGGCATATAGTCGGAAACCATTCATGGAGTCATCCTGATATGACAACGATTGGTGATCAAAAGATCATTGAGGAATTGGAACAAGTTAAAATGGCATACCAGGAATTGACGGGCCGATCAGATATGAAATATTTCAGACCTGCGCGAGGCGTTTTTAGCGAACGTACTTTGCAATTAGTTAATAAACAAGGATATGAAAATATTTTCTGGTCATTGGCGTATGTTGATTGGAAGGTTGATCAACAAAGAGGTTGGAAATATGCTTATGATAATGTGATGAAAATGATTCATCCTGGAGCAGTTATCTTAATGCATACTGTATCGAAGGATAATGCAGAAGCGATGGATGCGATTATTACTGGCTTACATAAACGAGGGTATCAATTTAAAAGCTTAGATGAATTAATGATGCAAAGAAGCGGATTTGATTCGGACTTCTATCTACCTAAAAAATAAAAAGCTAATGATTAAGTAGTTTTATTAACTGCTTAAATCATTAGCTTTTTTATACTTTAAGAAATTGGCAACGAGGAGTCGAACTCGACGTAGTAGCCAATTTTAGGAGTAGGCTTGTCAATCGACGAGTTTTCTTTAACGGTTTGCGATCGCTTCATAGTTTAGTTTAGCATGTTGCTTAGGTGTTTTGATGACAAATGGATTTTCGACTGTATTTTCTAGGAATTGTTTATCTTTATTGGCGAATTTTTTTATTCCATTTAAAACTTGCTCTTCTTCAGTTACAACTTCTCCAAAAAGTAAATCTTGTGTAATTGGTCCTTGGTTGTAATGTTCATAATAAAATCGCTTATAGTCAAACTGATAGAAAATAACTGGTTTTTCCATATATGAAAAATCAAATGAAACTGTTGAGTAATCAGTGATTAGTAAATCTGATCTTTTTAATAGAGATTGAACGGTTTCTTCACCTTGACGGATTACTTTTATCCTTTTATGGAAATCTGGAACATCCTTCATATAAATTTGAGTCTGGTAGTGCGGATAGAAAATGATATTTAAATCATTTTTCTCTAAGATTTGATGTAACTCGGGATTACTTAGTAAAGATAAATAACGGTTAAAGTATTCAGAGTTCATTAATTGTTGAGTACTTTTATTCCAGTTTCTCCATGTTGGCATGATTAAAATGGTTTTGCCATTTCCTGTATTTTCAAGGGCATCCCATCTAGCCAATCCGGTAACAGCTACCTCATTTTCAGCATAACCGAATTCGTTAACAATATGATCTTTTTCAAAATCAGATGAAACGATAAATAATGAATAGCCCATTCGATTCTTATTCAGTACATGATTTACACGACTAACTCCAATAACGCCATGTTGAATAAGGATTTTTTGATTTTGCTGCCACTCAGGATGACATTTTAAAACTTGTAAATACTCATGCGTGTACATGTTGGCACGCTCTGAATAGGCGTTAATTGTTTTATCACAAGTTAATAAGTAAAGTGTGTGCTTTAAACTTCCATATTGTACAATGTTTCCGAATTCTTTTATATATTCGTAATCCTTTGCCTTTTTATCAATCAAATAGTAACAGTTATCTCTTATTTTATTTTGCTGAATGTACTTGAATAAATGATATGAGTTATCTTGTGCTGTATCTTTTCGTTCTCCAATTAACCAAATATGCTTATTTCGATAGTATCTTTGGGTTAAACGGTAAAGGTAAAAAATAAGGAATGACTTCCATTCTCTTCTTAGTACAAGTAATCCAAATTCATAAACGATATCACGGAATGATTTTTGGATCTTTGTTTTTAATTTTCCAAGTAGGCCTGTTTTTTTAATTCGAATGTGTAAATTTTTCTTTGGAAAATAGGGTACGATACTATGTGTTTTAGTTGTAGCTGGTTTTGAATTTGCCTTTGTTGAAAAATAAAAAATATGAAGTGGTTTTTTTAATGAAATATCTCCAACTTTTACTGAAATAAACACTTCATAATCGCCATCAGGTAAAATTTTACTTAGCTCAAGTGTAGTTGTTTTATAGCCACCATCGTTATAATTGATACTATTTTTTGAGAAAAGATAAGACAAATCAGAACGCTCAAGAGTTTCGAGTGTAACTGTAATTAGCTGACCATTTGATTTATTTTTAAACTGTAATTCTTTAATAGAATCTACATTATTAATTTCTTCGATAAATGCGAAGCCACCAACTTGCAAGCGGTCACCTCGTAACGAAAGGATTTCAATTTTTTGATGTAAATTAAATTCTTTAATTTCTAGGTATTCTTTATATTTCGGAAAATACTTTGCAAAATAATGATAATATTTTCCCTCTATCTTCACAGCTCCTTTTTGTAAGGTACGATCTGATAATAGAGACATCAATAAATGAAATTCTTCTGGATTTTGATTAAGAAAAATAGTATAAAATACTTTACTGATTTTAGAAGTATTATTTTCCATTAGATTTTCAGATAAGTTTTTAGCAAAAACTGATGAAATCCTTAAAAGTCCATTGTATTGTTCAGAAGGGAAATAATATGCCTTTGTCAGTAAAGACGTTAAATAATAATCCCATAATTTTTTCTCAACATGCGAGTAATGAGAGGTGATTTCTTTCAAATTATAATAGTTTATTAATTCAGTTTGAGTAACGAGAAGGTTATCAAAAAATTCTAACGTACTAGTTTGTTTAATAACATCACTGTTTGTTAAATCTCTCACTTTTATTACGATATCAGAAGTTACATAAACTTTATTTGAACAAATAAAAGATTGTTGAGTAAATAATAAATCTTGTTGTTCTGTTAAAAGCTCATTGAATTGCAATTGATTGTCGTTTAATAAACTTCTTTTAATAATCATATTTTTAATAGAAGGATTTAACAATAGTTCTGGATGTTTATGAAACTCACGTATTGTTGGTAAATCTTTTTTTATGATTGATTTTAATTCATGGTGCTCCCATTTTCTTGTACCATTAAATAATTGTATATTTCCTAAAGCAATATTAGTATGATCCTTGATTGCACTGTTATATAAATTTTCATAGGCTGAAGGATTTACAATATCATCCGCATCGATAAATGCCACAAATTCTCCAGTAGCTTCATGTAAGCCAATGTTACGAGCTTTGTTTTTTGTCATTAGTTCTAATGATATGAAGCGAATATTTTTATGTGAATTTGAATAGTTCTCAATTATTTCTTTACTATTATCAGATGAACCGTTGTCTATAATAATCGTTTCAATATCAGTTAATGATTGACCTTGTATACTATTTAGGCAATCTTTTAAGACATCTTCATGATTATGAGCAACAACGACTACACTAACTTTTGCTTTTTCCATAATAGTCTTACCTCACTAGTCTCTACTTTCAATTAAATAGTTTATCATAAATTATAACCTAATGCGTCTTCGAAAGAACATAATTTACGAATGGTAAGTAGGTATCGTCCTTGTATTATCTCCAATTATTAATAGAGATATTTTAGGAAGAAGAGAGTAGATGTGAATAATAGTTTTGAAAGAGTAGCTGCAAAAAGTATGGAAAAAAGATTGAAATTATTTTTATGCAACACTTGACTTTGAAAATGATAATCGTTATCATTTAAGTATAGCAAATATCAACACCGCTGTTGTGATATTTGATAAGTTTTGAAACCTGATTGGACTTGAAAGTTTCCCCATTCCCTTAAAATTTAATGTGTCAAAGAAAGCTTGACTAGTCCCCAAGCTTTTTTTGAATTTCAGACTGGTGACAAGCGCTTGAAGTCAGTCTGAAAATCAAATTTTTATGCACACCTTAACTAGAGATCATTCTCTAGCTTTTTTGCGTTTCACACAAATTTTCTTAAGCGGTACTTGTTATGCTATAATACACTTCAGAGTAATTAAGGAGGAACGGGAGAATGTGGAAGGAAGAGGTTGCTTTAGAAACACAATATCAATGGGAAGAAGTGCTAAAGAGATTAGAGCATGAACCAACATTTACAGTGCATTATGCTGAAAAGCGGTTAAGCATTCCACTTTATATTGATGGGGATCAAGCAGTTGTAAAGGTTAAGAAAATAAATGATGCTCCGGTTCAGTTTGAAGTCATTAGTGAACATGAAAATAAAGAGAAAATTCTCGAAGAAGTTGCTACTATTTTGCAATGGCAAACAGAATTTGAAGAACTACATCATCATTTAAGACAAACTACAATTTCTCCTCTAATTGACCTTTTTGGACATACACCAATTACCGTTTCAAATGATCCTTTTGCCTGTTTAATTACATGTATTATTCATCAACAAATACAGCGTACATTTGCTATCCAAGTAACAAAACGATTTGTTCGAATGTATGGTGAAAGAATTGGTAATTCGTGGTTTTTTCCATCTCCTGAAATAATTGCTAATTTAACAATAGATGAGTTAAGAGATTTGCAGCTTAGTACTAGAAAAGCTGAATATATGATTGGAATTGCTAAAGCTTGGAGTGAAGGAGTTTTAAGTCATCAAGATTATCGGACATTATCTTCGGATGAAATTTCAAAGGAGTTAATCAAACTTAAGGGAGTCGGTCCTTGGACAGTTGAAAACTTCTTATTATTTGGTCTAGGTCGAAAAGATATTTTCCCAGTTGGTGATGTTGGAATTCAAATCGCACTTCAAAAGCTTTTAAATTTAGATGAAAAGCCTTCGAAAGAAATAATGGATTATGTAAAAGAGCAGGTTTCTCCGTTTGGAAGCTACGCTGCCCTTTATCTTTGGAAGAGCATAGAATAATGGAGTTGTATATATGAGCAATCAGTTAGAAAATAAATTAGAAGTAGGCCAATCCTTTCCTATTACAATTAAACGTATTGGGATTAATGGTGAGGGTGTCGGTTACTTCAAACGACAAGTAGTCTTTATTAAAGGAGCATTACCTGGTGAGGAAGTAGTTGCAGAGGTAACGAATGTTCACAACGGTTTTGCAGAGGGGAAAATTCAACGTATTCGAAAAGCATCACCAGATCGCGTAGAACCAACTTGTAAAATCTACGAAAAATGTGGTGGTTGTCAAATTCAGCATGCATCTTATGAAGGACAACTTCGATATAAACGCGACATTGTCATCCAAGCAATGGAAAAGTATGCGAAAGATTTACTAGAAAAAACACCAATTAAAGAAACGATTGGTATGGAAAATCCTTGGAATTATCGCAACAAAAGTCAGCTTCAAGCTGGGTTAGAAAAAAATAAAATCATCGCTGGACTATATACACAAAACTCTCATAATGTAGTCGATATTGGTCATTGCCCAATCCAACATGAGGATTTAAATAAAATTACAGGTAAAGTGAAGAAAATTTTAACTCGTTTAAATATCCCTGTTTATAATGAACGAAAAAATAAAGGGGTAATTCGAACAATTGTAGCGCGAGTTGGTTTACGTACTGGTCAAATCCAATTAGTACTAGTAACTGGAACGAAAGATTTTCCTCAAAAAAATGATTTAATCAGTGAAATTAAAAAACGAATTCCTGAAGTGACAAGCTTAATGCAAAACATTAATAATCAAATGACTTCAGTGATCTTTGGTCGTGAAACTGTCTATTTATCAGGTGAAGAAGTAATTGAAGAAAAGCTTGGAGACTTATCATTCGAACTATCGGCAAGAGCGTTTTTCCAATTAAATCCTGAACAAACAGTTAAGCTATATAATGAAGTCAAAAAAGCAGCGGCACTTACCGGAACAGAAAAAGTCGTAGATGCTTATTGTGGAGTAGGGACAATCGGACTATGGCTAGCAAAAGACGCAAAAGAAGTTCGAGGCATGGACGTAACGAAAGAAGCAATCATCGATGCGAAAACAAATGCCCTAAGCCATGGATTTACAAATACTCATTACGAAGCAGGTAAAGCTGAACAAGTATTACCGAAATGGTTAAATGAAGGCTGGAAACCAGACGTTATTATAACTGATCCACCGAGAACTGGCTGTGATGAGGAGTTTTTAAATACTGTATTAAAAATTAAGCCGAAGAAATTAGTATATGTTTCTTGTAATCCTTCTACTTTAGCTAGGGATTTAAAGGTATTGAGTAAGAGTTATGATGTGAAGTATTTGCAGCCTGTTGATATGTTTCCGCATACTGCACATGTTGAGTGTGTGGCGGAGCTTGTCTTAAAATAATAAACCTTTGCTAAAATCAGAATAGACATCTGAGAAAAGGCACGAACAGGGGAAAAGATGGAGGGACTAATGTAGTCACCTTTATCCATTTTCCTGTTATTTTATGAGTTTAAACTTTATTTATTTTCTATTTTTTGGGTACCCATTCCATTTGTGTAGTATCCATGATCATAGGTAATGTTGCATTTATCATACCACTTCCCACGAATCTCACCATCACGTTTAAATGTTTTTGTACAGAAATCATAATCCGATGATTTCAACACTTTCACATGTACATCAAAATTTGTTCGCAATTTATTTTGAACATGATCAAATGCAAGAAGAAGTGGAACGATGTAAAACTTTTTCGTGCCTTTCACAACTGTTTCGACAACCACTTCCTTATTTTCAGATGTATACACATTTGTTTTTCCGATAAATCCTTCTTCTTTGTATACTTTGTCGAACACCTTTTCTGCCGAATGGTTTCTTTCTTGAACTTCAAAATTGGATTTAATTGTCGTTCCTTTACAACCACTTAACAACAAGCATATTATAGTTGCAAAAGATATCGCCATTGATTTCTTTTTATTAAGTGACATTAAAACACCTACTTTTCTATTTCTTCCTTCCTTTGCATTATGCAATCTTTAATATTACAAACTTACCTTTTACTGAAACAGTATCGTTTCATAAAGTCCTGTAGTAGAGGGTATCAAGATTAAATGCAAGATATAAATTAGCCATGTTTTTTTCGTATTTTTGTTTCCCAAAATATGTTTGAATATAAAGTTCAATACCGTTGAACCTGATAAACTGATAAATGCTAAATATCCATACCACATCCAATCAATTGTTGAATTTGTAACAGACAGATCATCTGTCATAAATGTCAAGATTATCATGAGTGGTATACTGAGCGGAAATACCACTAAAAATGACCCAAAATAGATAATTGTTATAATTATTCGTGACCTTTTGTTTTCAATCATATGGCTAGCCTCCTATTCATTAGTATACTGAGTATCTATATATCTTTAAATATCGAACAACAATTTAGTTCAATAGTCTAAAAATTTTATTTAGATTTTAATTAAGGGTGTTCATTATGTGTGAACAGTATTTTTTCGGAAGGTGATCTTGCACCAACTTTGTTGATATCAATTAATAAAAACTATGTATCTCCAATTCTTAATCCTACATTGAATAGTTAAAAAATCCCCCTAAGAGAGCTTCTAAATAAATTTGTAAAAAAAGAAAGATCAATTCTTTTGCTGCTAAAGGTGTATTGAATCTACACAGAAGTCTTTAATTTAATAAAGGTTTTTTTCGAAGCATATATATGATACTAGTAAAAATAGGTTAAAAGTAAATAATTTAAAATTCAATAAAGCAATACATTGAAAATAATAGGGTAGAAGAGGGGGAGATTTATATGATTGTTGATTGCCATTTTCATGTGGATGAATCTATGCTGACTTTAGAAAAAATGATCGAGGGGATAGATAAAAATAATATAGCAAAAACTGCTCTAATCCCTCATATGAGTGAAACAATGTTTGAATCGGATAGTACCATTCAGTATCATATCCAACGATTATTCCGTTTTCTAATACTTAATACACCTCAAATTGGGCACAAAATTTATAATGGTCTTGTGAAAGATGGCTATTTGAAACTTTATGGTAATTCATATAAGATTTTTACAAAGCCGCAAAATGATATCGTGGCTAATGCAATTGCAAGATTTCCAGACCGATTTCTTGGTTGGGTAGCAGTGAACCCATTGATTCCTTATTTTATGGAAGAAGTAGAATTCTATCTTAAAAACCCTAGTTTTATTGGGGTAAAAGCTCATCCATTCATGCATGGTTATAGTATTAAAGCTCTTGATCCAGTCGCTGCTTTATGTGAATCAAAAGGTGTACCTATGATTATTCATCTATCTTCTGAGATTGACTCCTATAAATATCTACCAGAAAATTTCCCTAAACTTAAATTAATATTTGCTCACGCTGGCCTACCATTTTGGAAAAAGTTATGGAAATATGTTAAGGAAAAACCAAATGTATATGTTGATACGTCAAGTGACTATCTTAATCCGTTAATTGTAAAACAAGCAGTGGAGGCTTTAGGTTACCATAAAGTTCTTTTTGGTTGTGACGGTCCATATGGAATGAAACAATTTAATGAATATGACTATTCGGACAAGAAAAGTTGGATTGAATGCCTTCTAATTCCTGATAATGAAAAGGAATACATACTTGGAAAAAATTTTTTAGGATTAATTGAATAGGTCAATCTTATCTACTATTTAATGAAGGAAACTTAGTTAGGTTTCACATATTAATATAAAAAATAGACTTATTGATTAAAATGTACCCTTTGTAAAGGACATTGAAAAAAAGTCTATGCAACTTTAAGGAGATGATTTCTGTATTAAACAGGGGGCATCTTCTTGTTTTTGCATTCCTTTAGAATCCTCCTGGAAAACATTTTCCAAGAGGATTAATTACTTTACTAATGTTGTGGCTACGATACATTAGTATTTTAAGAGATAATTGGAGAATTGTGTTGCTTATTAATAAAGTAAAAGGTCGGAAATTGTCACGATTAGCTTCACTTTGAATAGAATAAATTAGGACAAGTCTAAGAACAAAATAGGACAAGTCCAAGAATAAAAAATAAGGAGAGGATAATATGGCAACAATTACGGTGACCAATACTAATGATAGCGGTCCGGGTTCACTTCGAGATGCAGTTGCAATAGCAAACCCAGGTGACACAATTGTCTTTGCGGGACCTGTGCGATCTGGTACCATTATTTTAAGCAGTCCTATAGTTATTAATAAAACCTTAACGATAAGTGGCCCTGGTCCGACAATCAGCGGTAGTAGTACGCGTATCTTTAATATTAGCGGTGCAAATACAGTAACAATTAGTAATCTAACCTTCGAAAATGGTAATGATATTACTGGAGGAGCCATCCTTAATGATGGTGCCACATTGAATGTGATAAGGTCTACGTTCTTAAACAATCATTCATCCCAGTCTGGTGGTGCAATAGCGAATCAGAATTCTGGTGTAGTGAATATTTCCAATAGTATGTTTTCTGGCAACACTTCTAATTTTGGTGGAGCTATAGGAAATTTTCCTAACAGTACTGTCAATATTACAAATAGTATGTTCTTTAACAACAGTGCTACGTCTAATGGTGGAGCTATCGCAAATGATGGGATAGTTAACATCACAAATAGTATGTTCTCTGGTAATACTGCTTCTGGTAGAGGGGGGGCTATTGCAAATGATGGCACACTTACTATTATGAGAAGTACGTTTACTGGCAACAGCGCTCCGAATGGTGATGGTGGCGCTATAGCAAATTTTGGCTCAGGTAAAGTTAGCATTACAAATAGTACGTTTACTAACAATAGTGCTCCAAATGGTGTTGGTGGAGCTATATCGAATAGTGATTCTGGTTCTGAAGTTACTGTTACAAATAGTACGTTCTCTGGCAACAGCTCTAATTTCGGTGGGGCTATAGGGAATTTTTCTGGCAGTACAGTCAATATTACAAATAGTACGTTCTCTAACAATAGCGCTACGCGTAATGGTGGTGCTATAACAAATGATGGTACACTTATCGTTATGAGAAGTACGTTTACTAATAACAGTGCTCTTAATGGTGATGGAGGAGCAATATCCAATACTGGAACAGCAACGATTGATAGAAGTACGTTTACTAACAATAGTGCTCCAAATGGTGTTGGTGGAGCTATAAAGAATGCTGGAACAATGACAGTCGATAGAAGTACTTTCAATGGCAACACAGCTACGAGTGGAGGGGCTATTGCGAATACTGGTACAATCACTATTACAAATAGTACGTTCTCTAACAACAGTAATCCGCAAATAACTGGTGCATCTGACCCAACTTGTAACGACGATGACGATGACGACGATGACGACGATGATTAGGGACACCTTTCCTTATCATCAATGTGGAAAACGCTTCCTTTCATTACTCGAAGCTTAGTGAGGAGCGGATTTTCCTGAGTACCGCGGCCAGACATGAGAAATAACAAAGAAAGCGAGAGTTTGCGGTGAATCTAAAAGGCCTGCCGATTTTTTGGCAGACCTTTTATTTTTTTTATTTACTTAGACTCACTAATCGTTTTATTCATAACATCAATCACGTAGTTTTTTGTGTTTTTGTTGATCGAACCACCATCACCTTTAAAAATCGTGGTTTTAGTTGAATCAGTTGGTTCAATGTGTACTGGTACTTGTGTTTGACCTTCTTTTAGATTAAAAGATTGGGTGAAATTCATATCATTATTTACAGTTACTTTTTCTCCATTGATAGTGAGGTTAGCGCCTTTAATAGAATTCCCTTTGACAGTCAAGGTTGAACCATTCACATCAATTTGGCTTACTACAAGTGGCTTATCAATCCAACGTAAAATCGTATCTTGGACTGTCATTTTGTTACCACCTTGATTTGAAACAACTATTTTCATATCGGTTCCAGTCGCACCGTAACCATAGTAGCTGATATCATCATCTGATGGATCAGATGGTGTATGGTCAGCTAATCCTTCATGATCCCATGTGTTGTCTCTTGTGTATTTGTAAGTAATTTCAGTTCCTTCCTCAAGCTCAACTGAATATTCCCAATCTGGTGTAACTGCACCATTTCTGCTCATTGACCAAGCACCTGTATTCCAACCGTTTAAGCTGTTAGGTATATTCATTTGTGCTGACAATGGAGTGTCAGCCGGTGCATGAACCTTAAAGGTGACTTGTACCATGACAATATCTGGTGTGACAGCTACAGTATTTGAGTCCACATAGTTTCCTGCTTGATCAAAGACTCGGATTTGGTAATTATAAGTTGTACCGTTTGTGACCTGATAGTCACGGAAGGTAGTAGTGTCCCCATTTACTGAAGTAAGTATATGACCATCACGATAAATGACAGATTTATATGGCTGATCTGGCTGCGTAAGTTTCCAGTTTAAGTTAACCTGACCAGATTCCTGAATGGGTGTTTCCAAAGCGACCTTACTAGCAGGGGGAGTAGTATCTAAACTGCTACGTGTATAATTCACTTCTTCTGTTTCAGAGTATACCCATGTATTTCCTAAATCAGGTGTAAAGGCCATTCGATATTCATATATGCCAGCCTCTAATGGTGTGAAGCTACCTTGGAACTCATTAGCTTGATTTTCATGAGATTGACCATTATATAGAGCCTTGTATGATTCCCAAGCAGTCTGGCCTTTCATTCTTACCTGAAGTTCCGCCATAATTCCTTCAGCTGGGCCTGTTTCTGTTGCACCTTGCAAGTAAAAAGTAGCTTTAACAGTAGAATCAAGCGCTAAATTCAGTTCCTGATTGGCTAAGGCTGTCATGTCGGACACGCTAGCTTTGCTAACATCGTAATGAGGAACGAGACCAACTGAGACTGCAGGTTCAGATTCGTTCCCATTAGAATCTACAGCAGTTACAGAAAAATAGTAGTTACGGCCATTATTTAAATCTGAAATGGTTACATTAGTGTCTTTCGTTTCTTTTACTTTTGTCCATAATCCGCCAGCAACTGTTGATTGATAGACATTGAATTTTGTGCCAGTTCCTGTCCAGTTTAACGTAATTTGTTTAGAGCCTACAGTACCGATTACATTTTTAACTGACTGTGGATTTTTCACGTCATTACTAGAAAGTAACATTCTTCCTGATTCAGCAGGTATGGTCAATGTTAACTTGCCATCCTTCACTGTAGCAGCGTATTTTTTATCTAATTGGTCTTCTAGACGAATTCCGTTTGCAATCAGATTTTTTGTGTCAACATCAACAGTTTGTGCAGTTTTCCCTCTGTTGATGATGATAAGAGCTGATTTTGTGCCTTTAGTACGAACGTAAGCTAATACATCATTTTTAGCATAAATATGGTGAAGATCACCATGACTAAATAGATCGGAATTTTTACTACGAATTTGACCAATATTTTGATAATGTTTAATCAAATCTTGGTTTTCATTTCCCCATGGATACGTACGGCGATCATCTGGATCTTTTGAACCTGTTTGACCTGCTTCATCTCCATAATAAATGGTCGGTGCACCAGGGTAACCCATTTGAAGGATAGAGGCTAGCTTTAATCGTTTCACACCTTCATTGTAATTATAGTTCGGATCTTGTTCAGCTCTGTTATAAGTATCTGTTCCGTTGCCTAAAAGGAATATAGCTCGGGCAGTATCATGAGATCCCATTAGATTCATGAGAGCATAAAAAGCTTCCTTTGGATAATCCTCTTGTACTGCAAGGAGTGAGTTTTGTGCATTTTCTGCATTACCATTCTTTAGATAATCTAATACGGCACCTCTGAAACGATAATTCATTACGGAGTCATATTGATCTCCTAAAAAGTATTTGGAAGCATCATCCCAAATTTCTCCTAAAATAAGTGGTTTTTCATCTTTTTGAAGAGTTTGTCCTGAACCAGTCATCGTTTTGGATTTAATTTCTTTTCGAAATTCCTGCCAAAATGCGCTGTCTACTTCATTCGCTACATCTAAACGCCAACCAGAAGAACCTCGATCAATCCATGATTTGCTTACAGAGTCCTTATCGTACATTATATAGTTAGCCAATTCAGTGTTATTAAGTTCACTAAGGTGGTCAACTTTTGAACCTTCTTTTGATTCAAATACTGGGAGACTATCATAGCCCCACCAACCTTCATACTTATAATGTTCTCCAGTTGATACACCGTTTACTTTTTCGTTTGGCACTTTAACATTTTCAATATGAAACCAGTTTTCAAAACCGTACGGGCTAAAAGATTGGCCTTCGGAGATAAATTGCTTTTTCGCTTTCTCTTTAGCAGTAGCTTCGGACAATTTTTCATTATTCATTAAATCATAAATGCGAGACCAATATTCATATGCACCTACTGTATTATATTTATTATAGCGGTCAAAATAGATTGAATCGTCTGAGACGTGGTTAAAAACACCGTCTAAAATTAAGTGCATATTACGTTTTGCTAATTCTTTTGTGAAATCCTTAAATTCTTTTTCTGAACCAAACATTGGGTCAACTAATTTATAATCTGTTGCATCATATTTATGATTAGATGGTGCAAGTGCAATCGGATTTAAATAGAGTGTGTTGACCCCTAGTGATTGAAGGTAATCAAGCTTAGATTTGATTCCATCGATGTCTCCTCCATAAAAATCATTACTAAACTCTCCATCTCCAGTATATGTTCCAGTTCCTTGTTCATTAGGATTATCAGGTAAGCTTGACCAAGAAGCAGGATGTTCGATTGGCTGATTACCACGAGCACCAATTTTATCCTTGACATTGTCATTGGCCTTATTTCCGTTAAAAAAGCGATCAGGGAAGATTTGATAGACTACAGCTTCTTTCATCCAATCTGGTGTTTGATAACTAGGGTCATATACTGTCAGTTGGAAAAGGCTTGCATTTTTATCTACTGCTTTTCCAGTATGACCTTCTTGTGTGTCTTCTCCATATTCTGCTGTTGTATCTTGATCTCTGACAATGAACTTATACCCATGAATCCCTTTGTCAGTTGGCGTAAACGTAGCTTCCCAGTATTCAAGGTCACCTTTGCTATTTGTATTTGACCAGCCTACATTTTTCATAGCCAAGACCTTTGTTGTGCCAGAATTATAGTTTTTTACATAAAGGCTCGCGCTTGTTAAATCTCCTTTTTTAGCCGATATCCGGAAGGTGACAGGTGTCTTTTCTGGAACGGCACCAAATGGCTTTTTGTATACTTGGTCCCATGAATCATGATAGAGTGCATTCTGATCAATCAAGCCATCAGAGCCTGTTGGTTTATAATCTGTATAAACTTCTTTAGTTTGGTAATTAAAGAAAAATGTAATAGTAGTTTGAGAGAGTACAGTTAACTTCTGATTGGAAGTAGGGTAGGACTCTGTCCAATCTTTTCCTAGTACAATCTTGTATTCGTAAGTACCACTTGGCACTTTTGTAGTAAATGAATAGATATTTTTAAAATTATCATCTTTTAAAAAGGCTGTTGAGTCTGCTGGACTCCAAGCTGATCCTGCATTAATAGCAGGCTGGATCGTTCCAACAAGACGTGGTTGTTTTTCCTCTGCTACAGCGGTGTAGTGAGTGCTATCAGTAATTGAATGAGTGTTATCATTATAGTAGAAAGTGACATCCTTTTGTTCGGATAGTATTAGTTTAATGTTGTTGCCACCAGGATTTCCGCCTTCACCGTAATTTTCAGACCAGTTTCCACCAATGGCGATTTTGTACTCATATTCACCAGCCGGTAAAGTACCAGTAAATGTATAGAGACCATTTCCTTTATATACCATTTCAGTTTGGTGCGAAGATGGGTCCCAGTCACTTGAATTTCCTAACAACTTTTGAAAGCTTCCTACAAGTACAACTTGTCTAGCTGTCGTTTCTGCTGCTTTTACATTTGTAAAAAATCCCGGAAACATCTGGAGAACTAATCCTAATACAGTAACAAGCGATAATATTGATCTCTGTTTTCTCCTCATGAAAAAACCCCTTTCTCTTTCTAAATTAGGAAAACGATTAGACAAAAGATGCAATAAAAATATGTATGTAGGTAATGCTAATTTATTGCAAACGTTTGCACAAATTGTTTTCAACATAATTATATCTTTTTATGAACACAAATCAATGGGAAATAGCAAAATAATACAAATTTTCTGAATTATGGACACGTAATGTCAGTCTTAGAAAGGGCTCAAATAAATAATGTTAATTGTCCTTTAGGGATTAGGTAATTAATTATAGTTTAAGACGATTAGGGTTCTAAAATAAGGTAGAAATCTGTTAACGGTCTTCATACATTTAAAAAAATAAAGATAAATGCAGTCAAAAAATAGGAGCACGTCTGTCTTAGTTTTGAATGAATAAGTAAGGTGGAATTCCTAGTATTATAATAGCAGTTTCCATCGTATTATCTAATGAAACAACTTTATTTAAATTGGTAAATATTTTCTCGAATATTTCTAGTTCACTAAATGAATGATCAGCAATTGTTATTGAAGATATTACCCATTATTAAAGGAGGCGTTCATATGATCAGAACGAATGCTAATCGGCTTCAAAAATTAATTGAGTTGTTTAGTGAATATGGTAAAACAGAAAACAACGGGGTAACAAGATTAGCATTATCTGCTGAAGATATTGCTGCAAGGGGAAAATTTCAAGCATTATGTGAAGATGTGGGAATGACAGTAAAGCATGATGATATGGGGAATATGTATGCTACTTTACCGGGGAAACAAAACTTGCCTCCAATTGTAATTGGTTCCCATTTGGACTCAGTTATTAAGGGAGGACGTTTCGATGGCGTACTAGGCGTACTCACAGCTTTAGAGACTGTTTATACAATAATAGATGAAAAAATCGAATTAGATTACCCAATTACAATTGTCAATTTTACAAATGAAGAAGGGGCAAGATTTGAGCCATCTCTAATGTCTTCGGGAGTACTGTCAGGTAAATTCGATAAAGAGAAGATGAGTACTTCAACTGATAAAAATGGGATATCATTTGCTCAAGCATTGAATGTAAGTGGTTTCGAAGGTTCTGAAACAAATCGATTAAAAGAAGCAACTGCTTATATCGAACTACATATTGAACAAGGACCTGTACTGGAACGGAAAAACTTAGAAATCGGGGTAGTAGAAGGTGTACTAGGAATGGTATGCTATGAAATCTCTATATTTGGAGAATCCAACCATGCAGGTACGACGCCAATCAGTATGCGCAAAGATCCGATGTTCACTGCTGCTAATGTGGTAGTAGATTTACAAAAGAAATTACAAAGACTAGATTCAGATCTAGTTTACACAATCGGTCGAATAAATGCATATCCAAATATTCATACGGTCATTCCTTCAGAACTAACCTTTACTTTAGAGGCGAGACATAAGGATCCGAGTGTTATTGCAGAAGTTTCACGTATGGTGGAAGAACTGCCAAAAAATATTAGTGGCTGTCAAGTCAAATCCACACGCCTATGGGATCGAGACACAGTTGACTTTGATGAAGAAGTCGTCAATGCTGTGGAATATGCTTGCAAAGAGCTAGGTTATAAAGAAAATCGCATGTATAGCGGTGCCGGCCATGATGCTCAATTCATTGCTTCCTATATTCCAACGGCTATGATTTTTGTCCCAAGCGTAAATGGGTATAGTCATCGTGAAGATGAATTAACTTCATATGAGGATTGTGCTAAAGGGGCGAATGTATTGCTTAATGCTGTATTAAAGCTATGCCTAGAAAAAGTGAATAAATAAGGCTTATTTCAAAACTACTAGGGTTAAGTGGTTTGTTTTTCATTAATCGTAAACGAAATAAATTGATTCTCTAGACTCTCTAAACTAATTAGAGAGTCTTATTTTTATCATTAATTGATCCTCCTATCCCAACTTTACGAATTATTTACAATCGTTTAAAACTAGGTTAACTATTCTTTTCTATAGTTAGAGATGTAGAAAATAATAATTTTCCTTAGGAGGACAAACAATAATGAAACGTGGATTAAAATTAACATTTGCAGCAATGGCTATTACAGGTATGTTAGCGGGATGTTCTAATAAAGATGAGAAGACAACTGGCAAGACTAGTACAGATGATAAAAAAGTACAATTAACAGGAACAATCGGTGCTGCAGGATCTACAGCATTACAACCACTAGCTGACGAAGCGGCAACTGAATTTATGGCAAAGTTTCCACAAGTTTCAATTACAGTTCAAGGTGGCGGTAGTGGTACTGGTGTAAACCAAGTATCAACTGGAGCAATTCAAATTGGTAACTCAGATGTACCTGCTGCTGATAAATTAGAAGATAAATCATTAGCAAGTTCATTAGTAGAAGCTAAAGTTGCTGGTGTTGGTTATTCAATGGTAACAAATAAAGATGTTGGTGTAGATTCACTTACACTTCAACAAATTGAAGATATTTTCGCTGGTAAAGTAGCAAACTGGAAAGAAGTTGGCGGTAAAGATGAGAAAATTAATGTAATTAACCGTCCAGCATCATCTGGTACTCGTGCAGCGTTTGAAAAGAAAATTATGAAAGATGTTAAGATTAATGATGGAGTAGGAACTGTTCAAGACTCAAACGGTGCAGTTGAACAAGCTGTAAACTCTACACCTGGTGCAATCTCATACCTTGCTAACTCATATTTAATCGGCGATAAAAAAGATGCTTTAAAAACTGTGAAAATTGATGGAAAAGAATCTTCAACTGAAAACATTACTTCTGGTGCATACCCATTCTATTCATATGAGTATATGATTACAAAAGGTGATGCAAAATCTCCAGTAAAAGAATATATTGAATTCATTAGTGGCGATGAATTTGCTAACAAGTTAGTTGAAATGGGTTATATCCCAGCTTCACAAATGGCAGGTTTACAATAATAATGCAATTTAAGCTGACTCAAGAGGTCTATGACTTTTTGAGTCAGTTTTTTTATTTCCTTTAGAATCCACTATATGTTTTCAGTATTCCCAACTTGTCATAGATCAGCACCTGAAACTACTTAAAAGTTTAGCTGCTTTTAAGTAGTTTCTTTTTTATATTTAGCAGATTTAATAAGTAATTAGTATTTTATCGCTACATGCCCATAAATCAATTAAACATACTACCTCTTAAAAAGATTTACAATTTCTTTACGATTGATTAAAACTTGCTTAACCTAAAAACTTTAAAGTAGAGATTGTAAGAGATAACAAACAAAAATTAAATACAAAATTAAAAATAAAAACAAACATTTTAGGGGGATTAAAATGAAACGTGGATTAAAATTAACATTTGCAGCAATGGCTATTACAGGTATGTTAGCAGGATGTTCTAATAAAGATGAAAAAACAACTGGCAAGACTTCAGATGATAAAAAAGTAGAATTAACAGGAACAATTGGTGCTGCAGGATCTACAGCATTACAACCACTAGCTGACGAAGCGGCTACTGAATTTATGGCGAAGTTCCCAAAAGTATCAATTACAGTCCAAGGTGGCGGTAGTGGTACTGGTGTAAACCAAGTATCTACAGGAGCAATTCAAATTGGTAACTCAGATGTACCTGCTGCTGATAAATTAGAAGATAAATCATTAGCAAGTTCATTAGTAGAAGCTAAAGTTGCTGGTGTTGGTTACTCAATGGTAACAAATAAAGATGTTGGTGTAGATTCACTTACACTTCAACAAATTGAAGATATTTTCGCTGGTAAAGTAGCAAACTGGAAAGAAGTTGGCGGTAAAGATGAGAAAATTAATGTGATTAATCGTCCAGCATCATCTGGTACTCGTGCAGCGTTTGAAAAGAAAATTATGAAAGACGTTAAGATTAATGATGGCGTAGGAACTGTTCAAGATTCAAACGGTGCAGTTGAACAAGCTGTAAACTCTACTCCTGGAGCAATTTCTTATCTTGCTAACTCATATTTAATCGGCGATAAAAAAGATGCATTAAAAACTGTGAAAATTGATGGAAAAGAATCTACTACAGACAATATCGTTGCAGGTGATTACCCATTCTATTCTTACGAGTACATGATTACAAAAGGCGACGCGAAATCTCCTGTAAAAGAATATATTGAATTCATTAGTGGCGACGAGTTTGCTGACAAGTTAGTTGAGATGGGTTATATCCCAGCTTCAAAAATGACAGGTTTAGAATAATAGAAAAAATGGGAGTTGGTTTTATACCAACTCTCAAACTAATTTATTAATGGATGATAGGGGTTTATCATGAATTTCAAAAAAAGAAACTTATTTCTAATTGAATACCTTGGAAGAACTCTTGTAACTTTATGTGGTTTCTTAATGATTGGTATTACAATAGCAATAATAGGATTTATTGTTAGTAAAGGAATCCAATCATTTACAGTAAATGATATATCGTTAAGTGAAATTTTGTTTTCAAAACATTGGAGTCCAAATAATGCTTCAAACCCAACATATGGTGCTTTAATTTTTATTGTTGGCTCAATTCTAGTATCTGTTGGTGCTGTAATTATAGCTGCACCAATTGCGATTGCACTAGCAATTTTCATGAATTTTATTTCACCGAAGTTTGGTGAAAAAGTATTAATTCCAGTATTGGAAATTCTAGTTGGTATTCCTTCAGTAGTTTATGGATTTCTTGGTGTAACAATATTAGTTCCTTTTATTAGAAATACAGTAGGTGGCGTAGGGTTTAGTTTAATTGCAGGGATTATTGTGCTTAGTATCATGATTTTACCTACAATTGCAAGTATAGCATCTGATGCTGTCCGAGCTGTTCCTAAAACCTACTTAGAAGCATCATACGGACTAGGTTCAACTAGATGGCAAGCAATTAAATTGGCAATTGTACCAGCTGCAAAAACAAACATTTTAACTGCGATCGTTTTAGGTCTTGCTCGTGCTTTTGGTGAAGCATTAGCAGTACAAATGGTAATCGGTAATACAGTTAAGTTCCCAAATGGTATTTTCGATCCAACAGCAACTTTAACAGGAATATTAACAATGGATATGGCAAATACATTAAACGGTACAGCTTGGAATAACACGTTATGGACCCTAGCAATGATCTTACTTCTAATATCCTTCCTCTTTATACTAGTCATTCGTTTAATTGGAAGAAAAGGAGGATATGAATCATGATCGCAAGAAAAATGGATAAGGTATGGACGGGAATACTTTGTTTAATAGCTGGTTTAGTTGTAATATTATTATTATTTTTATTAAGTGAAATTATTTTAAAAGGTTGGGGATTCTGGGACTTTGATTTCCTATTTGGAAAACCTAGTAATATTCAAGCAGGTGGGGGAATTGGACCACAACTTTTTAATTCATTTTATATCTTAGTGTTAACATTAATTATTTCAGTTCCGATTGGAGTAGGAGCTGGGATTTATATGGCAGAATATGCAAAACCAGGTCGTTTTTTAAATTTCTTAAGACTATGTATTGAAACGTTGGCTTCTTTACCTTCAATCGTAGTAGGATTATTCGGTTTATTAGTATTTGTAACGATGACTGGATGGGGCTACACTTTAATTGGTGGTGCACTTGCGATTTCAATTTTAAATCTTCCAGGTTTAACAAGGGTAAGTGAAACAGCGTTATTAAATGTTCCTAAAACTAGTAAAGAAGGTAGTCTTGGATTGGGAGCTACAAAGTGGCAAACAATTACTAAAATTAGTATCCCAACTGCAATTCCACAGTTAATAACAGGAATTATTTTAGCAGCTGGAAGAATTTTTGGAGAAGCAGCGGCATTAATCTATACTGCTGGACTTACAACGCCTATTCTAAATAATGCTGCTCCATTAAATACACCGATGAATCCGTTTAATATTTTCAGACCAGCAGAAACATTAACAGTTCATATCTGGAAATTAAATTCAGAAGGTATAGTTCCAGACGCGCAAAGCATCGCTACAAAATCTGCAGCAGTCTTAATTGTAATGATCCTGTTATTTAACTTATTTGCTAGATTATTTGCTAAGTTTTTAAATAGACGCTTCACAGGAGCAAAAAGATAATAAAATCTTTATTTTAAAAAATCTCTATGGAAAATCCGTAGAGATTTTTTGTATTAATTGGCCCTGTCCTTTATACATGTTGGGAGTGCTATTTTGATTGAAAATATTATTGTTATGTAACAATTAAAAGTTAAGCGTTTTTTATTTTATCAACCTCACTAAGTAAAGTTTCTAAATGGTTTAAAATTGTCTTAGCTATTTGGTGTTCTTTATTTTGTTCTAACTGTTCTTTAGCAGCTTTAGATAATTCAGTATAATCGTGATGTGAATTTTGGTTATGCTTATCATTTGCTTCAGAGAAGTTGGAAGCATTGCTAAGCTTATGACTTATTTCATCGTGTATACTTTTCAAACTTTCAATCATTTCATTCATTCTTGGCACTCTCCATTTCATTTAGTAATTTTATTCATAGTTGGTATTTACATGTGACTAAAAACGAATTGAAAAATATTAATATTTGAATCAAATATCGTTTGATTTATTTGGATTTAAGGATTAACGAAATTGACAGATGATACTTGAATAAAAGGGTTTTACGGATCTATTTTGCTATTGAACCAATAAGCTTATAATTTGTTTTATCAAAAATATTATCCTAAAAAAACGGTTGACAAGTTTGCTTCACGTCCGTATAGTATTAGTTATTATAAAAAATATTCAGAAATATTTATCAAAACGCAAAGATCAGGAGTAGTAAAAGTTAATGATTAGGTTAAGAGAGCTGCGGGTTGGTGCAACGCAGTCCAATGATACTTTGAACTTGCCTGGGAGTGGTGAAGCGAAAGATTAGATTTAATCTTTTCTCTTGTTTTAACGATTGACCTTCGTTACAAGGTTTTTAAAGTAGGGCTCACAAAAGAGCCAATAAGAGTGGTACCGCGGTAAGCTAAGGCATATCGTCTCTTTCTTCATTTGATTATGAAGAATGAGATGATATGCCTTTTTTGATTTTTTGGGAGGTTAGGATAAGATATGAAAACGGAAAAACGGGATTTACAAAGGACAATGACGTCAAGACATATTACGATGATGGCATTAGGAGGTGCCATTGGGGCAGGTTTATTTAAGGGAAGTAGTTCTGCAATTGATATGGCAGGCCCATCTATCATAATTGCTTACTTGCTAGGAGGCATCATCTTATTATTTATCTTGCAAGGTTTAGCTGAAATGGCGGTTCGCAATAGCGATGCAAGAACATTCAGGGATCTTGTCCAATCTATTTTAGGAAAGTATCCTGCTTATTTCCTTGATTGGATCTATTGGAAAATGTGGGTCCTGAACATCACGGCCGAATCAATCGTTGCTGCCATTTTCATTCAATATTGGTTGCCTGACTACCCAATCTGGATACTGGCATTAATTGTTTCGGTGTTAGTTACAACAATCAACCTGCTATCAGTAAAGGTTTTTGCTGAAACGGAGTACTGGCTTGCCTTAATTAAAATTACTGTCATCATTGTGTTCATCCTAGCTGGATTAGTGTTGTTGCTAGTGAATTTTGGTGATCACAAAGCAGTAGGTTTCCATAACTTAACAGATCATGGCGGTTTCTTTCCGAATGGATCAACAGGTTTAATCTCAGCTATGCTGGTGGTAATTTATTCATATGGTGGCACTGAAATTATCGGGGTCACATTAGCAGAAACGAAAAATCCCGAAAAAGTAGTTCCAAAAGCCGTTCGAAGTACATTGGTCAGAATCATTTCTTTTTATATCATTCCATTTTTTATCATCGTTAGTTTAATTCCTTGGAACAAAGTAAACGGGGTGCCTGAGAGTCCATTTGTGATGGTCTTTAAAATGATAGGGATTCCTGGTGCTGACCATATTATGAACGCCGTTGTTTTAATAGCGATTATTTCATCGATGAACTCTGGATTGTATGGTTCATCTCGCGTTCTGTATACGCAAGCTACGGACGGCCGCATTCCGAAAATCTTTTCAAGATTATCTAAGAGGAAAGTTCCTGTAAACGCAATATTAATGTGTACTTCTACTTTACTTGGCGGTGTACTAATTTCCTTATTTGCAGGAAGCAAGACCTTTGATTTCCTAATGGGCTCGCTTGGATATACCGTATTATTCATCTGGTTGATTATTGCCTTTGCCCATTTGAAATCACGTAAACAGTCATCTGGAAAAACAAGTGACTATTTAGTTAAATGGTTCCCATATACGACTTGGGCTGTGATCATCGCTTTAATGATGATTCTAATTGGAATTATATTCACGACACCAATCATCGTAACGATTATTACACTTTGCATCTATATCTTTATTACGATCACGTATTTATGGAAAAACCGCCTTAACAAAAACTTGTAGAAATTAGTTGGTAAGTTTGGTTTACTTAAGGCAGTTCATGTAGCTACCCCACTTATGCTATACTTTTTCTTCAATTAATAGGTGCTTTACTCTAATGAGTAAAGCTCTTTTTTTGATTATAGATCAAAAAGTTAATTTAACTGTGACTATAAAATATAAGATGTAAGTTGCCATAAATAGTACTCTTCCAAGGCGATTGACTGGGTATGGACAAACCTAGGACAGCGCCACCATATTTTCTAGTGCGGGAGCTGTCGTTTCGGTAAAATCTTTTCAAATAGATGGGGCAGGTGTGCTTCGTCGATACCTGGACCGTTATCATTAATTATGATTTCTGCAAATGGGGTATTGATAACAAGTGATCATTTAATGATACCTTTTGTAGGATCAGTGTTTTGGACAGCATTTTGAACATGATGATTCCCCAATTATAGAAAGGGGATTTTTTTTTGAAAAAATTCCAATATAACGATTTAAAAGTAGCTTAAAGACCATTTTTATGAAGATCTATTTATAAAGCCATTTGTTCATTTAAATAAAAGGGAAAAAATTGTAAAGTTTAATAGTCTTGTAAACTGTATAATCAAAATGTACTATTTTAATATAGGACTGGGGGACGTTATGGAAGAGAAAAAATGGTCGATTATTTTAAGCGTACTTTTTTTATTGTTTGTTTATGTACTTATTCATTTTGAAATAAATGCTAGAAATATTGAAAATTCAGTTCAAAAATTACAGGATCGGGAAGTAGTACCGAAGAAAAAACTCCATTTTGTCCTTATTTCGCAGGAGTTTGATAATCCTTATTGGAGGAAAGTACAAGAAGGGGCAGATGTTGCTGCAGAAAAATATGGAGTAAATGTTGAATATATTGGTCCTTTACGTACAAGTCCGGAAGAACAAATTAAGTTATTAGAAAAGGCAATTGCTTCTCAGGTGGATGGTATTATAGTACAAAGTCTGGATGAGAATACTTTTTCGCCCGTAATTAATAAAGCGGTTACACAACATATTCCTGTTATTACAATTGATACAGATGCGCCTAAAAGTAAGCGTATTGCTTATGTTGGTACAAATAATTTTAACGCGGGAGAGCAGTTAGGAAGAGTTGTTGTAGAGGAAACGAATGGTGTTGGGAAAATTGGCGTTATTATAGGGAGTGAAAAATCAGAAAGTCAGCAGGCGAGGCTAAACGGATTTTTAAGTATTGTTAAAAAGCATCCGAAATTAGTCGTTAAGGATATTGAGTCCTCTAATATATCGATTATTCAAGCAAAGCTTCAAACTGAAAGTATGCTTCGTAATAATAAAGACATTTCAGTTATGGTTGGTACTAGTGCTTTAGACGCGATTGGCATTTTGAATGCATCGAAAAATTTAAAGTTAAATCAAGTTGAGATATTTGGATTTGATAACATTGAAGGTACACTCCAAGCAGTTCAAGATGATGCGATTAAAGCAACTGTTATTCAGAAGCCATATGAAATGGGCTTTCAATCTGTAGGATTATTAATCGATTGGTTACATGGAAACGTTATTAATAAAGAAAATTTTACACCAACCGAGGTGGTGACGAAAGAAACGTTGATCAGGAGGAGAAACGTTGAAAATTAGGACAAAGTTATTTATTTTTATCCCTATTCTAGTTATTTTATTAAATCTAGTTTCATTTTTTGTTTTTGAAAATGGTAAGAAAGTTCAAGAGAGTTATAATTTAATGATTAATAAAATATTTTTATATAAACAAATCTCTTCTGAAACTCAGGAGAATTTAAGCTTGGTGAGTAGTTATATTATTAATCCACAGCCAAAAAACTATCGATCGATTTTGCAACATAAAAGCAATTTACAAAAATTAAAAAAGGAATTGTTAACACATAATGCTACTAAAAATAATCAGCTTGTGTTAGAAAACTTTACCCATATGATAGATTCTTTTCTAGAGTTAGAATCATCGATTACAGATAATTTAGTTTCGCAAAATTTTTCAAGTTATACAGATCAATACCGAGATATAGAGAAAATATCAGGTTTTATTAGAGAGGATAGCCAAAACTTAGTTGATTTAGAGCTTAGTAATTATCAGCCTATTTTTCGAAAGATTATTGCAAATACTCAGTCAATGAATCAATTAGGTGTCCAGTTGTTCGTTATAACGACGATCATTAGTATTGTTTTTGCCATTTGGTTGTCTAGAAGTATTGTCATTCCAATCAATCGATTAGTTTATATGGCTAAACAAATTGGTAAAGGTAATTTTAATGTGGATCCACCCACATTGTATCGAAATAATGAAATTGGTATTCTTGGTAAAATCCTCAATGAAATGTCTAAGAACTTAAGTAATTTAATGATAAAAAATATTGAAATAGTAGAGAAGGATCGCCTTGTAAAGGAGCTTGAGTTAAAAGCTTTACAAAGTCAGATAAACCCGCATTTCCTGTTCAATACATTAAACGTTATATCTAAGTTAGCTTATATTGAAGGGGCTGAGCAAACGAGTGATCTAACTGTATCGACCTCGAATTTGCTACGTTATAATTTACGAAAATTAGACGAGCCTGTAACTCTTTTGGAAGAAGTTAGAAATGCAGAGGAATATTTTTCAATTCAAAAAGCGAGGTTTAGAGATCGTGTACGCTTTGAATTAAATATAGATGAGTCTTGTTTAGGAAATAAAGTTCCTTGTTTAACATTGCAGCCACTTCTTGAAAACGCATTTATACACGGTATCGAGGGGATGGAGCAAGGAGCAGTAATAGGGATTACGATCAAGAATCATGAAAAGTATATTGTCATTGAAATTTATGATAATGGTGCTGGTATGAAAGAAGAGACTAGAGAGGCCCTTTTAACATCGTCTATGCCGATCATCTCTCAAAAAAGCTCAACTGGATTAGGTACAACAAATGTGTTTAAACGCTGGCGTCTCTTTTACGGAGAAGAAGATACTGTTGATATTAAGAGTGAAATAAATAAAGGGACAACCATTCTATTAAAGCTTCCTGTCTCATCAAAAATTTAAAATCAAAGGAGGTACCTATGTATCGTTTATTAATTGTTGATGATGAACCATTAGAGCGCGAGGGACTTGAACTGATGATTAACCGTTCAATGCCTAATCGATTTCAATTTGAACAGGCTGAAAATGGACGAGTTGCGATTGAAAAATCAATAGAATACCAGCCTCATATTATCTTTATGGATATAAAAATGCCTGGAATTCAAGGGCTTGAGGCTGTTTCTGTTATAAAACAAAAACTACCTGATACGAAAATATTCATTGTCACTGCATATGACTATTTTACGTATGCACAGGAAGCCATTTCATTAGGTGTTAAGGATTATATTTTAAAGCCTGCTAAGAAGGATCATATTATTTCATTACTTCAAAAGATGATCGATGAAATCGAAGACGATCATAAGAAAAGATTACAAGAATTAGAGGCTATTGAAAATTTATCTATTATACGTCCGCTCACTGAAAATGAATATACGTTAATGTTAATGTTTAATACTGTACAAGAAATAAATGTGTCTCAATTGTCTAGTATTCTTGGTTTTGAAATTGAGTTAGGTTATGCGAACGTCATTAAATTGCCTAAAGAAATTAGTCAAAATGACAAGGAGCAGAGGAGAATTTATGAATGTGTAAGGCATTTTATGAAATCTTCGAGAAATTGTTTAATTAGCCCTGTTGTAGATGGCCAATTAGCCATATTTATTCCAGTACAGCCAAATCGAGCAGCCGATCTTCAATCGCTTGTACTCTATCAAGATGCTTTAAAAACCATTGAATACATAGAAAATCAAACTGGTTATCAAACAGTGATTGGTATTGGGTCTTTAAAGCAAGGAATTGAAGGGTTACGACAATCTTATAATGAGGCATTCCATGCAAGTTTAGAATGTGATGAGTTAACACGTGTTAATCTGCATTCAGAAAATCTTTCTTTAAGTATACCGGACGAGGAAAAACAAGTTTTAATTGATTCTTTTAGAAAAGCTGATTTAGAAGAAATTATGAAGCAATTTAATAATTTGTATGAAAGATTTGTTAATTATAATGTTAAGCAAGTTAGAGGGGAATTAAATTCACTATTTAATCAAATTTTCCAATCTCTCCGTAGTTCATCGATTGAAGTTGAGAAATTTCATATTCCAGACATTAATGAAATTAGTCAATTGAAGATGATTGTGGAGCAACAAATCATTCATTTAATTACAAAAATCGATCGAGAAAAAGAAATCAAAACGAATCATCTCATGATATTGGCCAGGGAATATATCGCTCATCACTTCATTGAGGATCTCTCACTTGAGCAAGTGGCCAACTATTTAAAATTGAATCCAGTTTACTTTAGCAAACTATTTAAAAAGCAAACAGGTGAGACTTTCAGTGATTACCTAATGAATTTGAGAATTAATAAAGCAAAACAATTAATGGAAAAAAGAGAATTGAATTTAAAAGAAATTTGTTATCAAGTAGGCTATAATGATCCAAATTATTTTAGCCGAGTATTTAAAAAATGTACGAATGAATCTCCTAAGGAATATCGAAAAAAGGTATTAATGAATATTTAATAAGAGGAGAATTTGAACTTTACTTTATTTGAATAATTATTGTTAAAAGAGTCTAACGACGTACTTTATGATCGTATTTACGAATTGCTTTTTAATTTGTACATACTTTTATTGAGTTTCTGTTTGACTCTTTTTTGTTTTGAATCGAAATTTAACTGCACTAATATGTCCTAAAGTTAAGATAATGCTAGTTTTAATATTCTGAATGTAAACGTTTTCTGAGGTTAGGAAAATGAGTGCAGATAATAGACAAAAGAGTGAAGGAAATGGGTAAGCGTTTCCAATGAAAATCGTGATAACCTTATTTATGTAAGCGTAACCAGAAAAAAAGGGGGAAACACTTTGAAAAAGTTATCAAAGATTTTTGCAATCATTTCAGTATTTTTAGTAATGACTCTTGTTGCAGCTGGATGTGGATCGTCAGCAACATCAAGCGATAGCACTTCTGCTGGTAAGAAAAGTAAAGATGGTAAAGTTGATATTGGTATCGTTTTACCTACGAAAGATGAGCCACGTTGGACTCAAGATGAAACTCGCTTTAAAAATGCTTTAAAAGATACAGATTATTCAGTTGAAATTTTATTCTCACAAGGTGACTCTGCTAAAGAAAAAGCAAACGTTGATTCTTTAATTGCAAAAGGCATCAAAGTTTTAATTATTTGTCCTCAAGACGGTGCTGCTGCTGCTGCTTCAGCTGAAGCTGCAAAAGCTGCTGGTGTTAAAGTAATTTCTTACGATCGTTTAATTACAGGTACTGACGCAGTTGATTACTATGTATCATTCGATAGCGTTGCTGTAGGTGCTGCACAAGCACAATATCTTGTAGACCATGCTTCAGGTAAATCAGGTCAACCTTTATACCTATACGCAGGTGCTGCATCTGATAACAATGCATTCTTATTCTTCCAAGGTGCTTGGAAAGTTCTTCAACCAAAAATTGCTGATGGTACATTCAAAGTTGAGAATTCAGCAGCAGCAAATAGCTTAAAAGCTAAAGCTGATTTAACTCGTGATGAGCAAGCAAAAATTATTGGTCAAGTTACAACTAACTGGGACTTCAATGTAGCTAAAAACTTAACTGCATCTAACTTAACAAAAGCTTCAAAAGCTGATAAAGGGGATGTATTAGTTCTTGCTCCAAACGATGGAACTGCTCGTTCAATCGCTGATACATTTAAATCAGATAAAGACGTATCTTCATATGTAATTTCTGGTCAAGATGCTGAAAAAGCTTCTGTACAATACATTATTGATGGAAAACAATCTATGACTGTTTTCAAAGATGTTCGTACTTTAGTTAAAGATGCAATCGCTACTGCAACTTCAATCTTAAAAAATGAAACACCTGATGCTTCAGGCGTTACAAACAACGGTAAAGCTGATATCAAAACAAAACAAACAGATATTATTGTTGTTGATCAAAGCACAGTGAAGAAAGACTTAGTTGATTCTGGATACTATAGTGCTTCAGACTTCACTGGATTGAAGTAATTAATAGAAGGAAAACCTTGCAAAATAGTGATGGTCTAACCGTCACTATTTTGTTAATTATTCAATTTAATCAATGACTCAAGTAGAGGGCAAATTTGGGAGACTGATCATATGAGTGAATTTATTTTAGAGATGAGAAATATCTCAAAAGAGTTTCCAGGTGTTAAAGCATTAAGTGATGTTAACTTCAAGGTTAGAAAAGGGGAAATACATTGCTTAGTTGGTGAAAATGGTGCTGGAAAATCAACCTTAATGAAAGTTTTAAGTGGTATTTATCCATTTGGAACATATACAGGCGATATTGTTTTTGAAGATGAAGTGCAAAAGTTTTCAAAAATAAGCGATAGTGAAAAAAAGGGTATCGGAATCATTTATCAAGAGTTATCTCTTTTTCCAGAGCTGTCTGTATACGAAAATATTTTTATCGGACATGAAATTAAAAAGGGAATGACTGTTGATTTCAATGAAACAATTGTAAAAGCAATTGAATTACTTAAAAAAGTAAAACTAGATGTAAATCCTGACGTGCAAATTAAAGAGTTAGGTGTAGGGAAGCAACAACTTGTTGAAATAGCAAAAGCACTTAGTAAAGATGTTAAATTACTTATTCTTGATGAGCCCACTGCTGCCTTAAATGAAGATGATAGTGAAAACCTACTTTTCTTGATGGGAGAATTAAAAAATCAAGGAATTTCTTGTATTATGATTTCACATAAACTTAAAGAAGTAATTGCTGTCGCAGATACGGTTACTGTACTTCGCGACGGGAAAACGATTTGCTCTTTAAATAAAGAAGAAATCACCGAAAACACAATAATAAAGCACATGGTTGGTCGCGAAATTGACGATATATATCCGAAACGTCCAAACCAAAAGTTTGGTGAAGTTTCATTAGAATTAAAAGACTGGAATGTATACGATCCAAAATTAGGTCGAATGATTCTTCATAATATCAATCTAAATGTTCGAAAAGGTGAAATTATCGGTATTGCTGGATTGATGGGATCAGGTCGAACCGAACTTGCGAAAAGTATTTTTGGAAATCCTACAAATTTCAAACTTGATGGTTCTGTTTTAGTGCAAGGTGAGCAAAAGCGTTTTAAACATCCAAAAGATGCAATAAAAGCTGGAGTAGCCTATGTGACAGAGGATCGTAAAGGCGATGGATTAATTCTAGAACAAGATATTAAAAACAATATTTCAATTACGAACTTATTTGAAATTTCGAAATCAAGTGTAATCAATCAACATGAAGAAATCGTCGTTGCAAATGATTACTTAAACAAGTTAAACATAAAAGCTCCTTCAATCACTTCAATCGTTGGAAAATTAAGTGGTGGTAATCAGCAAAAAGTATCATTGAGTAAATGGTTATTTACAAATCCCAATGTACTTATTCTCGATGAACCTACTCGTGGAATAGATGTAGGGGCAAAATTTGAAATCTATAGTTTTATGAATCTACTGGTTGAACAAGGCATGAGCATTATCATGATTTCCTCTGAACTTCCAGAAGTCCTTGGTATGAGTGACCGAATTTATGTTATGGCAGAAGGTAAAATAACAGGGGAATTATTAAGAGAAGAAGCAACTCAAGAGAGCGTTATGGCTCTAGCTACCGTTTAAGAGAGGTTGAATAAAATGAACTTTTTTCAAGAAGCAGGCATGTTATTAAGGAAAAACATCCGTGAATATGGAATGTATATTGCTCTTGCAGTAATAATGTTAGTGTTTACTTTAAATACAGATGGACTATTTATGTCATCTCGTAATTTAAGTGATTTAATCAATATGACAGGTTATGTAGCTGTTCTTGCTGTAGGGATGACATTAGTAATTGTCATTCGTCATATTGACCTTTCAGTTGGGTTTGTTGCTGGTTTTCTAGGGGCAGTGGTTGCTCTATTTCTAACACATGGAATGCCGGTTTGGATCTCAATTATTGCAGTTCTAGTATTTGGAGCTATTATTGGTTTAATAAATGGATTCTTCGTTGCTAATTTAGGAATTCCATCATTCGTAGTGTCACTAGCAGGCATGTTAATATTCAAGGGATTACTACTAATGTCTCTTGTTAAAACTGGTACGATTATCGTTGCTAACGAAAGCTTTAAAGCAATTGGAAATGGCTATATTCCTAGTTTAGGAGATTTGAACGGTTTACACATCTCAACATTATTAATTGGAGCGATCTGTATTATTCTTCTTATATGGAGCGACTTTAAAAAGAGAAGCGTAAACATAAAGTATGGTTTTGAAGTACTTTCAATGCCAATGCAAATCATAAAATTATTATTTATTTCCGGTATCATTGGTTACATTTGCTATATACTTGCAGGCTATCAAGGAATTTCTTGGACTGCTGTGATCATGTTTATTGTAGTAGTAGTCTACCACTTCATTACAACAAGAACTCCTTTAGGGCGTCACATTTATGCAGTTGGTGGAAACCCTGAAGCAGCACAGTTAAGTGGAATTAGCGTAAAGAAAATCACTTACATTGTATTCGGTTCAATGAGTATGCTTGCAGCCCTTTCAGGCGTATTGTTTACAGCTAGACTTGCATCTGCTTCTCCCCAGGCAGGTACAATGTTTGAGTTAGATGCAATTGCTGCAGCTTATGTAGGTGGTGTTTCTGCTGCGGGTGGTGTTGGTAAAGTAACAGGTACAATTATCGGTGCATTCGTAATGGCTTCATTAACAAGTGGGATGAACTTAATGGGTATTGATATCTCATACCAATACATCATTCGAGGAGCAGTACTTGTTCTTGCGGTTGTGTTTGACGTAATGACACGTAATAAAGGGAAGTAATATTTAAAAACAGAAACAGTCGATTGTATGACTGGTTTCTGTTTTTTTATTTTGAATTTGTTAGAGCGGATTGATTTTTTTTAATGTGACTAAATGGCAGTTTAGTTACATAAGAATAGTTAAATTTAGGTGAAAAAGTGGAAATTCCCCCAAGTTACAAATACACGTTATGACAGTATAATTTTCTAAAGTAATTAATATATAAAAGAAAGATTTTATTTAGGAGGGGTATTTTGAAATTAGGTGTACTAATTGTAATGAGCCTAACAATCCTGTTTGTGGAAATTGAAGGATTTATTAAAGATAAATTGCATTATCATTTCCAATACGAATATGTATTCTATCCTATAATTGGCGGTGTTTTGGTAGGATTAACTATATTTATAATGCAAAAAATAAACCCATCTATTTCAAATGAAAAGATTAACGGCATCATTAGTACTTGTGTTTTGTTTTTTCTTATTATCATAGTTCCATTTTTACTTTTTTAAATCGTTATGTAACTAACGCATGCGATTCTTCAATAACGAAGGATCGTTTTTCTTATGCAGCTAAATGGCAGTTTAGTTGAATAAGAAATGTTATAATAATTCAGATATATCTATTTATTTGAAGTTAGAAAGGATTACTAACATGTGGAAAAATTTAATAAATAAAGTCTCAGAAGAACCGTTGTTTAATGAACCAGCGACTCAGGAACAGTTAGAAGAAATTAATGAAAAGTTTAATCTTGAAATTAAAAATGAATTAGCTAATCTTTTAAAAGAAACAAATGGATTTGATAGTGGAGGCGTTAGATTTTGGTCTTCGAATGAAATAATCGAAGAAAATGTTGAGCGAAGAACACTTGAAGTGTATAAAGATTGTTACATGACTTTCGATAGTTTATTATTTTTCGCGGACGCTGGCAATGGTGATTTTTTTGGATTTTCAATCATTAACGGTGACATACAAAAAGATGATATCTATGTATGGAATCATATAGACGATAGCCGAACATGGATTGCACCATCATTAGAAGAGTTTTTTATTTGGTGGAGCGATGGTTCAATTAGTATTTAATTTTTTGTGAAAGACTTGGGAAGGGAATAGTTGCATTGAAGAAAATTATTGTTAGTGTATTACTTTTAATTATACTAGTGGTTGCATACGTTGTTTTAATAAAACAAAAACCGCCAATTGAAACGGGTAGAATCGTTCCGAGTGATAATGGAAAAGGAATAGCTATTGAAATTGGTAATATAGGTTTAAGTGATATTCATCTAAAGAAAATATTGATTAATAATGAAGAAATTCCTAAAGGAACAAAGATTCGAGTTGGAAGTGGATTACAAGAGTATGATAGCTCCGAGGTATTTGATTTTGAGAAACAAAATACAAAAGTTAAATCAATGGTATTAAAACCAAATATATCACCAAAAAATTTGATTAAGAAGCAAAATCAAGGTACTGCTTCAGCAAAAGATAAAGTATACGAGATAAGCATATTACATAGTAAAAAAATAAATAGAATTACTATTAAATATAGTTATCTAGGTGTTTCTTTTAAGCAAGTAATTAGATTAGCAATACATTAGTTGAACAACCTAAAGCTGCTTCGATAGCTTTTTTCTTATGCAACTAACTCATGCTTTAGTTGTATTTGCACTTTTTTATTAAAGGATGATTTTTATGAATTATTATAAGAATAAAGTAGCTTGGTGTCCTATTTGTGATCAAGGTTGGGTAGAGATAGTAAAAGATGTTGTAACCAACGACCTTTTTGTTTATTGTAATGAATGTGAAAGTGAATGGAATCAACCATCAGAAGTTAATTCCTTAAATGACAGAACAGAATTAACGATAATCGAATTACTACACCAACAGATGAAGAGATTCGAAGTCTCGATTGGGAGAAATATATAATTAAAAACTAGTATCTTTTTTATACAACTAACGCATGCGATTCTTCAATAACGATGAATCGTTTTTCTTATGTAGCTAAATGGCAGTTTAGTTGAATAAGGGATGATATAATAGTGCTGTAAAAAAAGATGACGATGGAGAAAATAAAATGGAAATTAATAAACTATATTTAAATTTTCTAACTAAAAATATACCAGATTATTTTTTATTAGATGAAGTTGAACGAATATACAAAGAAAAATATAAGGCGAATGAATTAGATAAAACGAACTTTATCGATTTAAAAAAGGATATATATGTGGATTACGCTAACATCGTTAAGTGTTATGAAATTACCGATGAAAAAGTATTAGACGATTTGTATTGTAAAGAAGAAAAAGAAAAACATCAGCGATATGCTAAAAAATACGCTCCAAGATACCCTGAAGAAGATCATAGATTATCAGAAGGAAAATTGATAAATGTTATCTTAGAAAGTAAAGATGGCAAACGAATAAGTGGTTATACAGTACAAGGTAGCTGTTCATATATTTCAAGTGAATTGGTTGTTTTTATCGGAACAGAACAGGAAGAACAAAATATAGATAATCACAGATTTAGGTATTATTTAGAGTGCCTTGAAGAAACGGGCTATTTATAAACCATAATGTTGTGCAACTAACGCATGCATTAGTTCCATAAACATTAAAAAGACTGTTTGGTGAGTACAGCCTTTTTTAGTAAGCAAAAATCAACATTTTAGATTAACAGAGTCTAATTTTTAATTGCAAAAATTAAAGAAGCGAAGAATTTGTCAAATATGACTTCTTCGCTTCTATTCAGTAAGAGATTTTTTTTTGAATCTATTTTTCCAATCTCTTCAAAAGACTGTCGTTTATTGTGTCAATTTTGTCATTATGATAATTTGACCTTGATGAAGCATTTCATGACTAATAGAGAAATGAACCATTTCGCCGACTGTTTTAAAGTTAGCAATTTCGAATGGTGCAGCAGTCTCGTTTGTTTCATCAGCCAATTCGATAACACGCGCCATTTGACTATGTAATTTTTCTTTTAATTCTTGTAATGTTGGTACCTCGTCTGTCCAGTTTGCAGGGCTTGTTCCATTTCCAAAGAGATCCTTATAACGAGCTGGTAGTTGCATTTTTTCGGGGCTGCCCAAATGCATCCCCATTTCAGTGACCGTATAAATATGTCCGAGTTGCCAACGGAGCGTGTTATTCAGTCCATCAAACTTTACATCTGCCATTTCCTCTGTTATTGTATCAAATTTTTTCAGTGTACCCATGCGAACAAATTGAAATTGCTTGATTAAACCTTGTGATTTCATAAGATTATCCTCCTTATTTCCATCCAATAATTATACTTACGATGCAATGGAAGAGTCAAATAGTCTTTAAAATATCCCCTTATTGATCGATAGCTAAACATTTAAATTGTCTATAAAATTTTTATTAAATGAACCAAAAGACTTTTACTAAAGGAAATAGGATTTCTCAGAATTACTTATTTAGTTTATCTTCTTATGCAACTACCATGGGAGTACGATATAAACTTCCATTCACTGTTGTGAATCTGAGGATTCATGGATGGCTAACGCACGCATGCGTTAGTTACATTAGAATACTTTTAATAAATTGGCTCTGTTAAACTAAAATTTTAGTTTTTGCGTACTAAAAAAGACTGTTTTCAACAAACAGTCTCTTTTTAAGTTGAATAAAAGTTTTATTTAAGAATCAAATAATTAAAAATTAATGATAAAATGGAAAAAAATAACAAACTAGGTAGGTGTTATATGAGGATTAAACTTTTTTCTGTATTTTTAATAATGATTGCACTAGTAGTAGGTTGTAGTAAAACTACATTAAATATTTCTACCAGTGATATCGAGAAAGTAAAAGTTGAACTACTAAAAGAAGAAACTCAAAAACAAGGAAAACTATATACTCTTAAATTAATTAATGGTAGCGATTTTGTAATTAAACAAAATAATGTATATGTTTCGTTTCCAATAGAAATAAATCAAAACGCACACAAAGGCAACGATTATAAGGTAGAGGCAAAGGGGAACAAGTTAGACATTCAACCTGGAGAAGATAGAATATTAAATGTATATATGCCATTTGATGGACTCGATAAAGAATCTTTAGCGATTGATGATCCAAGTTATCAATTAGTAGGTTATTTGAAACAAGTAGATGGAAAACATCTTTTTACTATTGGAGGGGACCTAAAAAATAAATAAATAAATAATTCCTTATTAACTAACTCATAGCTTTAGTTGAAGATCACGAGTTACTTGCAGCTCGTTTTTTTATTACAGTAAATGGCAAATTAGTTTCATAAGTATAATTTTAAAATCTAAGGAAAAAGCAAAAATCCCCCAAATTACAAAAACATACTGTGCTGATATAATAAAAAAAATTAAGAATAAGTCTTTTAGATCAAAGAAAGAAATGGTGAACGAAATGAAAGAAATTGGTCTTTTCAATAGTAAAAGTGGCTTTACAAGTATACTTATGTCGTTTCTTTTATTAGGAATTATTTTAGTAGCTGGATGTTCTTCAACGACATTTAAATCTACACCTCAAAATAAAAACATTTCAACGATTAAAACTGTACTAAAAAAACAATTTACAGGACCTGATTTAAAACTAGTTGGATTGTATGAATCAGATGAAAATTTAACTGTCGTCGGAAAAGATGAAAAAGTAACACAACCTAAAAGTCCTACAAAACTAGAAAAATATTATGAAAAAATGTACCGGGGTTATTTTACTGAAAATATGTACAGCAATTTTATCAGAGCATATGCTTTTCAATATCAATTTCTAGCACACAATAAGGGATATCAACTAACGGTAGATCACATTGATGTTGAAAAAATTGAGAAAACAGAAGGAGCCTATGACTTTAAAGTTAAAGTATTGTACGAAAAAGAAGGAACTGAACAAAAGAATGCTGTAGTTTCAGGTAGAGTGTATTTTAACAAGGATGGCAAAATAACGAATATTAGATACTTAGATGAACTCGAATTAATAAAAGCGTTGAAAAATTAAAGAGCGAACTATAAGTATTAGCTAAGAATTCTTATGTAACTAGCGCATTGCTTTAGTTCAATAGAAGTAAGGTCTAGAATTAAAGCATAATTTTTCAAGTGTTGAAGCAGTTGTGTTTCTTACCGTAGATATTTACTACTTTGATAAAGAGATTGGTACATACTCCCTTGAATTCGTTTTGGATGGAGTAGTGACAGACGATTATTTAGTTTTTGACCATATTTTACAGCTTAAGTCCCTATTATTATCTTGGTTATTTGTTTAGAATAAAATAAAAATTGAAAAAAATGTTGACTTTCTCATTTTTATCTATAAAATAATCATTAATAAAATGTTTCAGAGATGTGACAACAAAACGACTGTGAAAGGACGAGTAGTAGTAGGACGTAGACAAAGCGAGTCAGGGGTGGTGTGAGCCTGATACGAAGCCTGTTATGAAGAACCTCCTGGAGTCGCTAACCGAAATCCTTTTTAAGGAAAGTAGACTTAGCCGTGAACTTCGCCGTTAAAGAAGAACAGTATCGAGATCTCTCTAATCTCCGTACTGAATAAGTGAGCAACCTCTGTTGCTAATTTGGGTGGTACCGCGGAACCAAAGCCTTTCGTCCCAGTTTTTTGGGAAAGAAGGGCTTTTTTTGTTGGCTTCTTTTACTACATCCAAACATTTTAGGAGGAAATAGGCATGTATCAATCATTAATGACAGTAAGAGAGACACAAATCGCAATTAAGGAAGTTAAAACATTTTTTGAGGATCAATTAGCAAAACGTCTTGGATTGTTCCGCGTATCTGCACCGTTATTCGTAACGAAAAAATCGGGTTTAAACGATCACTTAAACGGTGTAGAACGCCCAATTGAATTTGATATGCTACATTCAGGAGAAGAGTTAGAAATTGTTCACTCACTAGCGAAATGGAAACGATTTGCACTGCATGAATATGGTTATGAAGCTGGTGAAGGTTTATATACAAACATGAACGCGATTCGCCGTGATGAAGAACTTGATGCAACTCATTCAATTTATGTTGACCAATGGGATTGGGAAAAAATTATTCAAAAAGAATGGCGTAAAATAGATTATTTACAAGAAACCGTACAAACAATTTATGGAATCTTCAAAGATTTGGAAAATTATTTATTTGAAAAATATCCGTACCTTGGGAAGTATTTACCAGAAAATATCATATTTATTACAGCCCAAGAATTAGAAGATAAATACCCAGAATTAACACCGAAAGATCGTGAGCATGCGATTGCAAAAGAGCACGGTGCAGTTTTTATTATTGGAATTGGCGATGTGCTTCGTTCAGGTGAAAAACATGATGGACGTGCAGCTGACTATGACGATTGGAAATTAAACGGAGACATCTTATTCTGGCATCCAGTATTGCAATCCTCATTTGAATTATCATCAATGGGTATCCGTGTTGATTGTAAATCACTTGATGAGCAGTTAACGAAGACGGGTGAAGATTTCAAACGCGATTATGATTTTCATAAAGGGATCTTAGAAGAAGTGCTACCACTAACAATTGGTGGTGGTATTGGGCAATCAAGAATGTGCATGTTCTTCTTACGTAAAGCGCATATTGGCGAAGTTCAATCTTCTGTATGGCCTGATGAAATGCGAGAAGCATGTAAGAAGGAAAACATTCATTTGTTTTAAGAAAAATAAGACCATAGCAGTACATTAACTTTTACAATCACAAACGACTTAAGACAAAATTAAGGGGATTGAGTCTTGTACAATACAGGATTCAATCCTCGCTAACAACTTTATATTATGTGTCTAACTTTTTGGGACGGTTATTTAAAAAGATAACTGAAAGATTGTCTAAATTAGGCAGTCTTTTTTTAGTTCTAAATAACCTAAATTTAAGTACATGAATATCAAAATATAAAAAGCATTAGTCTCCGCCCCTTCTTAATATAATAAGAGTATCCTATGATTAAACTTTCCTGAAATGGAGTGAATTTTATGCTTGAAGTAAATGGACTGGCTTCTTATTCACCTTTAGGGCATTTGAATGAGTTTCGGAAAGATCCAATATTTTTTTTAAGTGAACTTTATAGAAATCACGAAACGATTGTCTCGTTTCGATTTGCTCATCGTAAAATGAACTTGCTATTGGACCCCGATTTAATTAAAGAGGTATTAGTAACTAAGCAGCGTTCTTTCCATAAATCAAAGCCATTTCAAGAGATGAAAACTTTGCTTGGTGAGGGATTGTTAACGAGTGAAGATGAAGTACATATGAAACAGCGGCGTTTGATTCAGCCGTCATTTACGAAGCAGCATATACAATCTTATGCTGAGGATATGACATTGCTCACGGAAGAGTTTATTAGTTCATGGAAGGATGGTGAAGAGCATCTCATTAGTAGAGATATGATGGAGCTTACATTAGCTATTATTGCTAAAACTATGTTTAGTATGGATCTCAATCAAGGACATGATCGTGTTGGGAAACACTTTGACATTATTATGGATATTACAACGAAGCGAATTCGATCTGTTTTAAAAGCTCCACTCAAACTGAATACACCAAAAAATAAATCTTTAACAGAGGCTATTAAGGCGATCGATAAGGTGTTATATGAAATTATTGAAAAAAGAAATAACTCAGAAACAAAAGAAGATTTACTAGGACTACTAATGCAAGCAAGGGATGAAGAGTCTAATGAAGGTATGACGAAACAACAATTAAGGGATGAAGCAATGACAATTTTCCTTGCAGGTCATGAAACGACAGCGAATGCATTATCTTGGTGCTTATATCTTTTATCCCAGCATCCCGACAAAGCTAAATTATTATATGAAGAAGTAGATCGTGTTCTAGGCAAAAGACGAGCAGATTATCATTCTATGAAAGATTTAATCTATGCTCAGCAAATTATTTGGGAAAGTATACGCCTCTATCCCCCTGCATGGCTTATTAGCAGAAAAGCTATAGAAGATGTCAGCATTGGCGATTACAGAATTCAAAAAGGTGAGACAGTCATGATGAGTTCTTATATCATGCAGCGTTCAGAAAAGTATTTCTCTCATGCAAAAGAATTTCTTCCAGAGCGGTTTAAAAATGGAAAGGTTGAAGGTGTACCTGAATATGCGTATTTTCCTTTTGGTGGTGGGCCACGTGTTTGTATTGGAAATCATTTTGCAATTATGGAGGCTACTTTAGTATTAGCAACGATCGTTCAGCATTATACGATTGAACTAGCTCCTAATCATCATAAAGTGGAGACAGAACCGCTTATCACTCTTCGTCCGAAAGATGGTTTGCGTATGATTGTAAAAAAGAGAAAATGAGCGGGATTTTAGTATGCACATTAGGCAAGTGTCTTTTCTAGGAGCTTTTCATAGAATATAGCATTCTGCGGATTATGAACAGGCTAGAACAAATAATAATTTAAACAATCCAAAATTCCCTAAAATAATTGTATTTGCCAAAAGAAACGAGATGTATTAAATGCTTTGAATGGGTAAAGGGGAAATAAATCGCCTTAGAGTTATGAAACGAGAATATGACCCATTCAATCTATTTAAACTTCCTCAAAGTATTTCGCCTTTTAGTAGTTGGTTTTAAGGTGAAAAATTCAAAAAATACTAGTAAAAAACCGATCGATTGAATTTCCAAATTGGTCGGTTTTTCCATAACTGAAGTTACTAGAAAAGGGTTCTTATTGCTCCGATTTACTATTTTTATTGCCTTTTGTAAAGACAAAGTAATTACCGAGTATTGAAAATAATAGCAGTGCAAAACCGAAAATAACTATTTGGTAGTTTTTATCTAAGTATCCAAAATAACAACAAACGATTGTCACAGGTAATATCATTAAAATGATACAAAACTTTAGTACAAAATTAGGGACATCCATCTAATCTTCACCTTACTTAGTATTTTTTCATTTAGTATTTCTTAGTTAAAATTCTTTATTCAAACTATTTTTATACAGTACGATTAAATGGTTCATCCTATCGAAAAATGAAATTTGGAATAATTACTTATACTAGTTAAGAAATAGAACATTAAAATAGAAGGTGTAAATATGAATGAGAATGATAAGCAAATTGTAGGAGAAAAGGCAGCAGAATTTGTAAAAGATGGTATGGTTGTTGGATTAGGTACGGGATCCACAGTTTTATATACGATAAAAAAGCTTGGACAATTAGTTCAGGAAGGACTGAATATAAAGGGGATTCCAACCTCCATACAAACTGAAAAGCTTGCTAAAGAGGTGGGGATCCAACTCGTAAACTTTAGTAAAATTGAACAGATTGATATTGCAATAGATGGTGCCGATGAGATTAATCCAAACTTTGAGTTAATTAAAGGTGGGGGAGGCGCTCTACTAAGAGAGAAAATCATTGCGAAAGCAGCTAAAATATTTATAGTAGTTGCTGATCCAACTAAGATGGTAGAGAGATTAGGGAAGTTCCGACTTCCAGTAGAAGTTATACCATTTGGCATGGAAATGACAATGAAACATATTAAAGCAATCGGTTTAAGTCCCCAACTTCGTTTAAATGGAGCGACTCCGTTTATTACGGATAATGGTAACTATATTTTTGACTGCAGTATACCTAATCATATACAAACTCAAATCATAGAAAGAGAGCTCAATTTGATTCCAGGAGTGGTAGAAAACGGATTATTTGTTGGAATGACTGATTTAGTTATCACGCTGGATAAATATGAAAATATAGAAATATTAAGTAAATAATGAAAATTTAAGTTATTTACTAGATGCTAATAAGAGTACATACTTGCCCGTTCCTTCTATTTATTAAATAATGATAGTAAGAGATATAGAGTAATGGGAAGAGGGGGATTATATGCAATTAAGAGTTTCAGCGGTTCAATATCATCTTCACACAATAAACTCCTTTGAAGAGTTTGAAAAACAAGTAGAGCATTATATTAAGACAGCAGAGGAATTTGAAGCGGAATTTATCATTTTTCCTGAATTTTTTACAACTCAGCTTATGTCAATTGGTAATGAAAAAGGTGAGGCATTAACGATTCAAGATTTACCTAACTTTACTGAACAATATCGTTCTTTATTTTTAAAGCTGGCAAAACAATACAATATGCACATTATTGGAGGAACGCATGTTATTAAAAAAGGCGATCGACTATATAATGTTGCACATTTGTTCTATCCAGATGGCCGAATTGCTGAGCAAGCAAAGCTACATATTACACCAACAGAAGTAAATGAGTGGAATATGAGTGCAGGTGACGGTCTAGAGGTTTTTGAGACAGATAAAGGAACAATTGCGATGTTGACTTGCTATGACATTGAATTTCCAGAAATCGTACGAATGGCAAAAGCTAAAGGTGCAGATGTCATTTTCTGTCCATCATGCACAGACGATCGCCATGGGTTCCACAGAGTTCGTTATACATGTCATGCAAGAGCAATTGAAAATCAAGTATATGTTGTAAATACAGGTACGATTGGTTCACTTCCAACTGTTGATTTTATGCGTGCAAATTTCGGTCAAGCAGTTGTAATCACTCCTAACGATATCCCATTTCCTCCAAAAGGAATTATGGTAGAAGGTGAAATGAATCAGGATATGATAGTTACAGCCGATCTTAATTTAGATTTATTATACAAAGTTCGGGAAAAAGGATCCGTTACAACATGGCGCGACAGACGTACAGACCTTTATCCAGATTGGTAAACTAATTCTTAAATAGAAAAGAGAGTTTTAGCACATGTATCGAAAGGAATTTTTTGTTTTCGACCAGGACAAACCAGTCCCAGTGGTAATTCGAAATTATAATGAGAATGATTTTACTGATTTAATTCGTATTCAACAAGAAAGCTTTCCGCCACCATTCCCATCGGAACTATGGTGGAATGAGGAGCAACTTAAAAACCATGTAACTCTTTTTCCAGAAGGAGCGTTATGTATAGAAGTAAATGGTCAAATGGCGGGTTCTATGACAGGTCTACTAGTTCAGTTTGACCCTAGCCATCCTGACCATTCATGGGAAGAGGTTACTGATCATGGTTATATTCGTAACCACAATCCAAACGGTAATACACTTTATGTCGTTGATATTGGCGTCAGACCGACCTATCGAAAATTAGGTTTAGGCAAATGGTTAATGTTTTCTATGTATGATGTTGTTTTACATCTTGATTTGGAAAGATTGCTTGGTGGAGGTAGGATGCCAGGATATCATAAAGAGGCGCATAACTTGTCACCCGATCAATACATAGATGCTGTAATAAAAGGGGAGCTAAAGGATCCAGTTATTAGTTTTCTCCTTCGATGTGGTCGTACCCCAGTTAAGGTAGTAGCGAATTATTTAGAGGACGAAGAATCATGCAATTATGGAACTCTAATGGAATGGAAAAATCCATTTAAACATTCTAATTAAAGGGAGAGAAAGAAATGGAATATAAAAGAATTACAAATATCAATGACCCATTATTTAAACAAATGCATCAATTAATGCAAGATGTATTTCCTCCAGAAGAAGTATTAGAATTCGATCTTTGGAAAGAGCCTTTGGAGGATCCAGGAATTCGTGTTTTTGTTGCAGTCCATGAAGATAGAGTAGTAGGAGCTACAGAATACCGCTATTATGACGATTTTAATGTTGCCATGACAGACTTTACAATAATTGGCCAAGCTGGTTTGGGAATCGGCCCATATTTAGCAAAAAATAGATTAGTAGATTTACAGACATTAGCATCTGAAAATAATAAAACGTTATCAGGTATGTTTGCTGAAATTTACGATCCATATCAAGTAGAACACCATGAGTTTGGCGGCGTTAAACCAATGAATCCATATGTTCGTAGAGAAGTATTAGCTCACCTAGGTTATAAGCGTCTGGATTTTGAATATATCCATCCATCATGGAACAATGACGGTGAAGCGGTAACTGGTCTAGATCTTTGTTTCCTTCCAATGGATGGGGAGATTAATGAGCTTCAATCAGACTTGATCGTAAAGTTTTTAAAGCGTTATTATACAGTGTTATCTAATAAACCATCCTCTTGGTATTCAATGATTGAAAACTTAGAAGAAAAAGAAAAAGTCGCATTAGTCTTCTTTTAAGTGAACATAAAAAAAGCTTTTCGATAAAGATTTCGAGAAGCTTTTTTTATATTCGATCTAATTAAACTAAAAAAGTTTTCGAACAATCCATTCATTGAGCATTTACCATATTTTTAGTCTACTTGTTTTTGTTTTTCCTCTTTTTTATTGCTCACTGTAGTAGTGTAGGATTTTGGCTTATCGGATCCATTTATAAGTTTATAAATATAGTCAGTTGTTAGTTTATAGCTGTCTTCAAGTTTTGTCGTGATATAGCTTGCTCGTTCAAAAATAATTGAGCGTAAATTATTGAGCTGGTGAGAGATTCTATCCATCATTGCTTCTTGAGTATCAAGACGATCTAAAACCCCATGTTGAAATTCCTCTTGCTGTAATAATCCATGAGCTACTTCATTTTGTTTTTCAATTAGCTTATCTAGTTGTAATGAGAGAGCCTGGTTATCAGTTTCACTTTTTTCCAATCGCTTTGCCAATTCTGTATATGCTTCATTCAAACTAATCATTTGAGTAATTAATGTTTGTTTTTCCAGACTGTCATTTGCATCTGATGTATTTAACCGCTGGATCATGATTCTTTCAAATTGTTCACGCTCACGGTTACTACCTATGAGACTATTTATTTGATTTTTAACATGATTCCACTGATTTGTTTGCAATTCTTCTAATTGCTCATATCGTGGCTTCAATTCAGAGATTGATTTCTCCAGACTCATGTTATTTTTTTGTTGTTCTTCCATTAGTTCAGCTAAGTAATTATGCCGAACAAGCCCTTGATTCGGTGTGTGTATTGTTTTATTATTTTTAAAGACATCAGGGTGTTCATTCTTATTAATAAATAATCCCACTACTATTTCTCCCTCTCTATATTTTTTTACTAATATTTTATGTTCAAGTACAGATGGGGGAACTTGGGTATGTTTAGTTGGGCTATTGTGTAGCAGAATATCAACGATTGGTTAGGAAATTTGAAGAGTGAATTGTCTGTATTTTTCCGTATAATAAATTTTAGTAAAAGAGTATTTTTAGTAAATATGAAGTGGGAACTTAAGCAATTAATCTCTTATTAAATTAATATGATAAACACTAGGATAAAGAACAGAACAATGGTCTTTAAAAGGTTTAAAAAATATTATCTGAAAATTAAGTGAATTTATATCACCAGCCTATTTTCTTTGAATAGTATGATGTAAGGTGGTGATAACTATGGATTTAGGCTTCGGACTTGCGGATTGGATGTTATATACTATTTGGGCAGTTACTGGATTAATGATTCTTGATTTTGTAATAGCATTTATCCGTTCATTCTGGAAAGGTTCATTCGATACATCTTTTATACTAGGATATTTAAAGGATATTCTATACTTCATTTTTCCACTGAAGTTTTTAATAACAATGTTTGGACTTGATCCTACAGGATGGATTTTAATAACATTTTATTTCATTGCTGGAATCGCAATCGTTATTAAGTATTTAAAAGACATTTTTAGTAAATTTCAATAAGTATTGAAAGCCCTCTTTTAAGGAGGGTTTTTTAGTTTGAAATCAAATATTTTGGACTTTGTAAACAAACTAAAAAGTCTGTGTCAAAGAGGTTATTTTATTTTATTTAAATACACAAATTTATTTAATTTTTGCATACATATATTTCTAGGCACCAATGGGCTAATTTTTTCATAGAATATTCAAAAAATTCCCCTAGAAGGAAGTAATGTTTATGACAAAATATCAATGGGTTAAATGGCGAAGAGTATTAATTTGGTTAGCTGTTATTGTTTTTATTGGTGTTGTGCTTACTAAAGGGGGGCCAACATACTGGAGTGTAGCAATATCGATTGTTAGTCTTTTATTTCAGTTCGCCGTTATGATTTTCATGGCGATCATCCAATTTGTAGCAATTTTCTGGTTTCTAGCCAGAGGTCGGACTTATTGGATTTTACCTGGTGAGACTGGATCGACGTGGGATGATTATCGTGGAAACCCTGAGATTGTTGAAAATGCAAAACGGATCGTAACATTACTAAAAGGTGTTAAAGAATTTAAGGAAATGGGTGGAGAGGCGATTCGTGGATTGCTGCTTTGCGGACCTCCAGGTACAGGGAAGTCTTATCTTGCACAGGTTATTGCGAATGAGGCCCAAGTACCTTTTGCTTATGCCTCAGCTCCAAGTTTTCAAAATATGTTCTTTGGTGTAGGGAATTTGAAAGTAATGGGAATATACAAAAAAGCTAGAAAGTTAGCTAATATTTACGGAGCATGTATCATTTTTATTGATGAAGTCGACGCAATTGGAATGTCTCGTCAAGGAGGGGGAGCCGGTGGTGGCGGATTGTTTGGTATGGGAATGGGTTCTGGATTATTGAATGAGCTTTTACTGCAAATGGATCCTCCCAACATTGATAGTTCTAAAATAGCAAAATTTCTTCGCTCACTCGGGTTACGTAAAAAGAAAGCAGAGCGCCCGGCAGTTCTGACGATTGCAGCTACAAATTTACCTGATGTACTTGATCAAGCATTACTACGACCAGGGCGTTTTGACCGAAAACTCTGGGTAGATTCTCCAGATTATGATGGTCGGATTGATGTTTTCCAATATTATCTAAAAAAGGTGAAAATCGATTCATCATTAACACCAGAGCGAGCTGCTCTTGATACAATTGGATATAGTCCAGCACAAATTAAACATATTGTGAATGAATCTGTCGTAATTGCTCATCAGCGAGGTGCTGATGTTGCAAATTACACTGACTTCCGAGATGCGATGGAAACGTATGAGTGGGGACTTAAGCAGCCACTTAGATCCATGAGTGAAGATGAGAAGAGAAATGTAGCTTATCATGAAGCAGGTCACGCCGTAGCTCAATATTTGTTAAAGCCACATGATCGAGTATGGAAGGTAACCATTATTCGTAGGGGGGATGCACTTGGCCTGGCTGCGACTAAGCCAACAACAGAAAGATATAATCGAAGCGACAGCGAAATCCTTGCAGCAATCCAAGTTTGTTTGGCGGCTAGAGCAGTAGAAGAAGAGTTTCTCCACAAGAAATTAAACGGTGTCACATCTGATCTGCAACAAGCAACCCTACTTGGTGGTGCATATTTAGGTTTAGTCGGAATGGGTGATGAGTTATTCAGCTGGAATGCATTAGGCTCACAAGCAGAAGGGCTTAGAGCACTACGACCAAAAATTAACCTTCTTCTAAAGGACCAAATGAGCCAAGTAAAAAAACTTGTTACTGAACACGCGGATTTCGTACACTCAATTGCACAAGAGCTGCTAAAAAGAGGCGACTTAACGGGAGAAGAAATAGAAGATATTTACGAAAGCATTTATGCACGTACGCGTCCCGAACCACCTATTGTAAAGATTGGTTCTATTTATGAGAAAAATATTCAAGGATTGCTGAAGGATTTTGATAAATTTCCTGAAAGCGATCAGAATTAATGGAAAGTGCTTCATTGATTATATATAAAGAAAGTCCACAAGGTAATTACCTTGTGGATTTTTTTTCAATTGTAGTCATTTCGAGAAATTGTGAACAAATCTAGAATAAAGATTTAATTTCATCTTTCCTTCACATTATTGAAATCAATTTATTGTGTATCTGAAATATAATAAAAGTCTAATACATACCAAGCAGTGAATTAAAATGAAGATTTTTTTAGGTGATAAACATCCATTTAATATTTATGTACTAAATCAATATATCGAACTTTTAGCATTTCGTAGTATTGTTATTTCTCTAACAAGAGGATTATGGATCCAGGTTATTGGAAATATAATTATGTTTGTACCATTAGGTGTTTTTATCGGTTTATATAAATCTAATTATTTGTTTAACAATGTAATTTTACTAGTTTTTTTATCTAGTTTACTGATTGAAATTACCCACTTATTTATTTCATTAGTAACTGGTTATCCAAGCAGAGTTTTTGATACAAGTGATTTAATTCTAAATACAATAGGTGGTTTAATTGGTTAGTGGTTTTTAAAAAAATTATCTAAAAATCTGCCAACAAACATAATTAATATTTACTAGTCAAATAGCCTTTACTTAGAGTAATCTAACTGTTGTATATTAATCAGCTTGTAGATCAATTAATATCGAACAATTATTAAATCAAACTATAAAATTTGTTTCCTAAAAATAGCCCATAATATTTTAAACTTCTAAAAAATCATTACTAGTGTTATTGGAATAATGAAATTGCTCAAACACTTTTACATTTAAAACCATTAAAGATCATTCAAAAAATGCTAATTTATCATGATTGTCATTTAAAGTCCGTTTTCCCTATTGACGACTTTATATTTCAACACTCTCAAAAAGAGCACTCATTATGAGTTGCTCTTTTTTGTTTTTTAAGCAAATTCATGAACTGTTCGCCATACGAAGGAATTCTCAAAAGATGTACTGAATATCAAAAGATATCCCCACGATTAAAAGTATCTTTTTAAACCAAATAGAATATTGATTAACAAATTTAATACAGCACACTTGTCACTAAAGATAGGAGAGTGAGTAATGGATAGTCTTTCAATGCAAATAGGGAATGCAAGTAAAATCGATGAAGTAATTGAACAGTTGGATGAGATTATTTCAATGAGTAATAAAACAAAATCCAAACTAGGATATTTTGCTTCTTTATATCGGATGGTGACGATTAAAGTGAAAGAAGGGATATTAAATAATCAGTTCGAAGACGGGGTCAGAATGGAAAGTCTGGATGTGAATTTTGCAAATTTCTATTTAAAAGCACTTAAAAACTATTTAAATGGTGAATCTGCTAGTCTCAGTTGGCAGTTAGCGTTTCGGCAAGCTGAAAACCGTCAATCTATTTTATTACAGCATTTGTTGCTTGGCATTAATGCACATATTAATTTGGATCTAGGAGTAGCTGCAGCGAAGGTATGCCAAGGATCTGATATTTTGTCACTTTACAATGACTTTATGAAAATAAATAGTATTTTGGCATCGTTAGTGGATGAGGTAAGGGATGACATGGATCGAATTTCACCATGGATTGGTTTTTTAGACCACATTGATTCAAAGGCATCAAAAGCAATCATAAACTTCAGTCTAGAAAAGTCTCGAAATTATGCTTGGAATTTTGCGAAAAAGCTTGCTGCTGCAGATGAAGGTGAGTGTGAAGGGCTAATTAAAGTGCATGATAGTGAGGTTGCATCGATTGGAAACATGGTCGCACGTCCAAGAAATTGGATGCTGAAAGCGGGTTTATGGGTAATTCATTTTCGGGAATCCAAAAATATTGAAAGAAACTTAGATCTCTTAAATCATAATCGGTTTGAAACAACATCTGCTGGTATTCAAATGTAGGTTGAAAGTGAGTAAGAAGATTACTTGAAAATTGTTCTTTTTATGAGGTCATAAGAAAAATGCAAATTGCATAAATTGTATGGTTACATAACACTTCTAGGTATCATTATTTGATTGGAAGAATGAGTTATAAGCTACATATCAAGGAGGGAATAAAGGTGGAGGAACAACAAAAGAGCTATGGACTATTAGTTCAACCAAGAGGGTTAGTTGGAACCGATGACCCCCATGGTTGGTTTGAAAAAATGCGGAAAAGCTCTCCCATTTCATTTGACCCAGATCGAAATTGTTGGGACGTATTTTGCTATAAGGATGTTCAAATGGTCTTACAGAATTTTAAGCAATTTAGTTCAAACAGAAATGGACTATTTCCAACTTTACTAGATTTAGATCCGCCTACCCACCGACGATACCGTAATATTGTAAGTCAGGCATTTACTCCAAAAGCAATTCAATCCCTTGCACCAAGAATTGAGTCAATTACAAAAGAATTATTAGCACCATTGAAAGTCAAACGTGAGATCGATATTATTGCGGATATCGCTTTTCCACTCCCTGTTATTGTAATTTCAGAAATGCTTGGGGTTCCGAGTGAAGATCGAGAAATGTTTAAAGAATGGTCTAATATTGTAGTGTCTAGTACTCAAACTCAATCACCTGATGAGATGAATGAATTAATGGCACAGCAAGGTAAAGCGGTACAGGACTTACAGACATATTTTTATCATATCGTTGAAAAAAGACGAAATAACCCTCAAAATGATCTTGTATCTACTATAATTGCTGCAGATGTAGATGGTGAAAAAATATCTGTTGAAGAGCTATTAAACTTCTGCTTCCTTTTACTTGTTGCAGGAAATGAAACTACTACAAATCTTATTGGGAATACAATGCTTACTTTGTTTGAGCATCCAAATATACTTGATCAACTATATAAAGATAATTCTTCAATATCAGCAGCTATAGAAGAATCTCTACGTTTTCGCTCTCCTGTTCACTGCATGAATCGATTTGTAACGGAAGATATGAATTTGAATGGGATGAATCTAAAAAAAGGTCAAGAAGTAATGGCATGGATAGGCTCAGCAAATAGAGACGAAGCCGTATTTAACGAATCTAATGATTTTGACATTAATCGCTCTCCGAATAATCATCTAGCATTTGGATCGGGAGTACACTTTTGTTTAGGGTCACAGCTTGCAAGGTTGGAAGCGAATATATGTATTACTGAGATGCTAAAGGCATTACCAAATATGAGGTTGGATAAAACAAAAGAGCTTAGAATTATACCTAGTACATTTGTGTATGGGTATAAAGAACTGCCAGTTATAATAGATTAAAAATTTTAAGGCAACACTCGTTTATTAGAGTGTTGTTTTTACTATTTTAAAATTAAAACTTCTACGGTAGTATATTATATAATTGTAAAGTTTCAGGATTAAGGTTAATGATAGGTGATAAAAAAATGATACATACTTATTTAAATGAAACAATCAGTTTTAATCTAAAGTATAAAAAGCGGAAATCAATCGGTATTTATATAGATGCTTATGGAAACGTTGATGTTCAGGCTCCTAATGGTACACCTGATAAAAGTGTTATTGAAGTTTTAGAGGCTAATTGGGAGTTGATTCTTCAAAAATCAAATGAAATGAAGGAGCGACTACGTGGTCCTAAAGAACGGACTTATGAATTCGGTGAGACATTTCTTTATTTAGGGAATTCATATCCTATACAAATTTCACACGATGAAAGTATTCAGCAAGATCAAGTAGTTTTTGAAGGAAATAGGCTAAATATTATTGTAAAACAATTAGAAGATGATCGAATAAAACAGGCACTTAAAAGGTTTTATTACCAACAAATTAAAGCAATAGTTGAAAAGAGTATTCAGAAGTATCAAAGTAATTTTAAAGTAAAGCCATCATCAATTCGTATTACTGATAGTAAAACAAACTGGGGGACTTGTGATTCAAAAAGGCAACTAACATTTAATTGGAAACTAGCAATGGCACCTCAAAAGGTGATTGACTATGTTGTTGTCCATGAAATGTGCCATATGGTTCATATGAATCACGACAGGTCATTTTGGCGACTTGTCGGTAAAATTATTCCAGAATATAAGGAAAGAGAAAATTGGTTAACGTTATCTAGTTGGAAAATGACAGTATAGGTTTCAGACTGTTGACAAACGCTCGCTTTCTTCGTTACTTCGCCTGCCTTTTGTGCTCATTACCGTCTAAGGTAATTCCGTTCTTCACCAGACTTAGTGCCTCGAAAGACAAGCGCTTTCAATCAGTCTGAAAATCAAATTTAATGTAGTTTGTCTACAAACTAAAATGGGAACGACATTGGTCGACCCATTTTTTATTTTTTGTCAAAAAAGTCTGCTAATTCCTTACTTTTAAGTCTTCTATTTTTACGGATTTTAGCGCGTTCTTCTCCGCCTTGATATAGGAATTTTTCTTCCTCGGTTTCGGGAACGATTTGAGGAACTTTAACTAAATTCCCTTCTTGATCCAATGCAACAAAAGTTAAAAAAGCAGTTGCAGCGATTTTCTCTTCTCCAGTTTTTAAGTTTTCTGCAGTTACTTTCACGAAAACCTCAAATGAGGAAGTGCCAGTCCAAGTAACATAGCTTTCAAAAACTACTGCATCTTTCATCGTAATCGGGTGAAGAAAGTCAACTGAATCAGTTGAAGCAGTTACGATTGAAGATCGGCAGAATTTCATTGCTGATATACTTCCGATAATATCTAAGTCATTCATTAATTTTCCACCAAACAAAGTGTTATGACTATTTACATCATTGGGAAGAACTAAATTTGTTCTTATGACTCTTGTTTCATTACAAGTTACCATGTGATTTCTCCATTCTTTAATATCTATAAATTGTACACTATTTAATAGAGAAATTAGCATACTTAATTTAAAAAATTATATGAACAATCTTTCCATTGAAGGATATTTAAGAATAAGGAATTCTGATAGTTGGTTTTAAACATGCCTTAGTAAAATTTATCTTTGTCAATGAAATTTGTAGGAATTAGTGCAAATTTAAATAAGTTTATTTCAGTCGTTTACATTGACTTTTACTTCTTAAGTCGGTATATTTATATCTTGTTGAGACGGGATAAATACTACATATGGGTGTTAAAAAGAAAGAGAACACCTATATATCGATATATGGTAAAATCGATATAATCTTTTACGAGGAGGAACAGGTGATGATAAATACAATAATTGATGCTGAATTACCTGCTAATATACAGAAATTAAATCAAGACATAATGCATTTTCCAATGATTACACCGATTAATCCAAAGATGCATAAAACAACATTTAAAGGTGTATCTAGAACGGTTATGTTAGATCGATACGCATTTAAAGATATTAAGCTTGTTACATTAGGTGTAGGTGACCTAGTTGTACTAACATATAAGGATGATCCAAAGTTTCCTCGTCGTGGTTATGGTGAAGTAATTGCTATTGATAATAGTCAGGAAGAAGTAACTGTTCAATTAGATTCTCAGTTCGAAGACGGAGCAATCATTACAGTTGCGTTTAATAAAGTAGACAAACCACTTGAAATCTTCTACGAACAAATTGCAGACCGTGTTGCACGTGGACTTGCATCTGCAGAAACTCCAGAAAAATTCTCCGAAGTAAAAGAGATGTTTTATGAAATTTTAGCTAACAAAACTTTTGTACCAGCGGGACGTGTTTTGGCTGGTGCCGGTACAGGTGCTTCAACAACATTCTTTAACTGTTATGTAATGCCTCATATTCACGATTCTCGTGATGGGATTGGTGAACACCGTAAGAAGGTAATGGAAATTATGTCACGTGGTGGTGGCGTTGGAACAAACGGATCAACTTTACGTCCTCGCGATGCGATTGTATATAGTGTGAATGGACGCTCAAGTGGATCAGTTTCTTGGTTACATGATTTATCTGAATTAACAAATCTAGTTATTCAAGGTGGTTCAAGACGTGGTGCGCAAATGATTATGATGAACGTCAATCATCCTGATATTGTAGAGTTCATCGTATCAAAGAACCAGAATCCAAAGGTTTTACGCTATATCGCGCAAACTACAAAATCGAAATTAATTCGTGAAGAAGTAGAACGAAAATTAAAGTTCGAACCAATTAGTGCAACTGAAAAAGCAGCTTATGAAGCTTTAATTCATCTTGCAACAATTGAAGGGAAATTAAATACACCTGAAATAGAACAGGCAAAAGAACTGCTTAATGACGGTGGTAAGTACTCAGTTCACAATCCTGAGTTTTTAACAGGTGCAAATATATCTGTTTGTTTAACTGATGATTTTATGGAAGCAGTTGAAAATGATGGAGTATACAAGCTTCAATTCCCTGATTTAGAAAACTATGATGATGAAATGCGTTTAATTTATGATCAAGAATGGCAGGAATGTGGAGATGTCCGTGAATGGGCTGCACGTGGATATGGTGTACGAACGTACCACACAATAAAAGCAAAAGAACTTTGGGATTTAATCAATGTTTGTGCAACTTATTCTGCTGAGCCAGGTATTTTCTTCTTAGATAATGCGAACAAAATGACAAACGCTGTATCTTATGGTCAAAAAGTAGTTGCAACAAACCCTTGTGGAGAGCAACCACTTGCTCCATTCTCTGTTTGTAATTTAGCAGCTGTTAACTTAGCCGAAATGACGGAAAATGGTCAAGTTAACTGGGAAAAGTTAAAGCGAACTGTTCAAATCGGAACGAGAATGCAAGATAACGTAATCGATGCAACTCCGTATTTCCTAGAAGAGAATACGAAGCAAGCAAAAGGTGAACGCCGTATCGGATTAGGTGTAATGGGGTTACATGATTTACTAATCCGTTGTGGCCTAGTATATGGATCGGAAGCTGGTAACAAACTAGTTGATCAAATTTTTGAAGTGATTGCAACTACTGCTTATCAAACTTCAATTGAATTAGCGGAAGAAAAGGGAGAATTCCCATTCTTATCGACTTTTGAAGATGGACGCGAACGTTTTATTAACTCGGGATATATGCAGAAAATGCCTGAAGAAATTCGTGAAGCTGTTTTAGAAAGTGGCATTCGTAATTCACACTTATTAACAATTGCTCCTACAGGAAGTACTGGAACGATGATGAATGTCAGCACTGGACTTGAGCCTTATTTTAACTTTGTATACTTCCGTTCAGGACGTTTAGGTAAATTCATTCCAGTTGTAGCTGATATCGCCCTAGAATGGTTAGAAGCAAATGGATATGAAGTAACTGAAGAAAATGTTTATGAAATGATTGAACATCTTCCTGAACAATTTGTTGGAACAATGGACCTTTCTCCGGAGGCGCATGCTGATGTTCAATGTATAATCCAAAGATGGATTGATTCTTCAATTAGTAAAACAGTTAATGCTCCTAAAGGTTATTCTGTTGAACAAGTAGCAAAAGTGTATGAAAGATTACACAAAGGTGGAGCAAAAGGCGGGACTGTTTATGTAGACGGTTCACGTGATGCCCAAGTACTATCGCTAACAAATGAAGAAAATGAATTTACAAATGTAGAACTAGAAACAGTTGAAAATAGTAAAGATGCAACGACAAACCATACTGATGAAACTGCTCAAGTTAAAACAGGTAACGTAGGTGTAGAAAACGGAGACACTTGTCCAATCTGCCTAGCTGGTACTGTAGTTGAACATGGTGGTTGTAATACATGTGATAATTGCCAAGTTCAGTTGAAGTGTGGAATATAAAAGTAAGAATTAAATACTGTGAAGAATTACCTCTTTAGATGAGATGATCTAAAGGGGTTTTTTATGTCTAAAAGAATAAGGACATTAGTTAGAAGAAATTATAAAAAGTTCAGTCATATTCCCAAAATGGCCATATTCTTGAAGAATAAGAGGAAATAATAGAAAATAATATAGAGCCTAAAGTTTATTGGACAACTAAAGCTAGCTGTAACTTGAAATTGCTAATTCGAGTTTTTGGGAGAAATCATCGTTAGGATATTTAATTGGATAATCATCCACTGAATGTAACGATAAATAGGAGGGAAGTAGATGAAACCTATATCTATTTTAATAGCGGATGATGAACAGGAGATTGCTGATCTCATAGCCTTACTTTTAGAAAAAGAAGGGTATCAAGTTATTAAAGTTTCGGATGGACATGAGGCTGTTCGTGTAGTCGAGACCGGGTCAATTGATTTGTTGATATTGGATATAATGATGCCAAAAATGGATGGATATGAAGTAACTCGGCTTATTCGCGAGCGGCATAATATGCCAATAATATTTTTGAGTGCTAAAACATCTGATTTTGATAAAGTACAAGGATTGGTTATTGGAGCAGATGATTATATTACGAAACCATTTACCCCCATTGAATTGGTTGCACGTGTGAATGCTCAATTGCGGCGCTTTATGAAGTTAAACCAACCGAAAGTAGATGATCATAAAGTTCTTTTGGAATTTGGTGAAATAGTGATTTCTCCTGATCAGCGGACAGTTTTGCATTATGGTGAAAACATCGAGCTAACGCCGAAAGAGTTTGATATTTTGTATTTATTAGCTAGTCATCCAAAGAAAGTTTTTAGTGTAGAAAATATTTTTCAGCAGGTTTGGGGTGATGCATACTTTGAAGGTGGTAATACAGTAATGGTACATATTCGAACTTTGCGGAAAAAACTCGGAGAAGATAAGCGAAAAAATAAGTTAATCAAAACGGTTTGGGGAGTGGGGTATTCATTTAATGGATAAAATTATACGCAGTTTTCGCTCCAAAATCATCGTATTATTTGCTTTAAGTATGACTCTAGCTGGTCTTATAACTTACATAATTTTTAAAGGATTACAGCTTTATTATCACACGATGGTTCGTTATGGTGATCCCTTAGCTCAGCTTCGTCGATTCATACAGAGTATTGGAGACGTTAACTTCTTTTTATTTCTGTTTATCCCACTTTCGATATTGTTTTTCTATTTACTAACAAAACCCTATTCTACTTATTTTAATGAAATATCAAACGGGATTCATAATCTTGCTCATGGCAACTTTAAACACCGGGTTTCGATCCAGTCAAATGATGAGTTCGAAAATATTGCTCAAGCAATTAATCTAGCAAGTGAAAAATTAGAAGAAGCCGTACAAAGAGGCGATTTTTCAGAAAACAGTAAAGAGCAATTAGTTGTAAATTTGGCACATGATTTGCGTACTCCGCTAACTTCTGTGTTGGGTTATTTAGATTTAATCCTTAAAGATGAGAAGCTAACTAAGGAACAAGTCAAACATTTTTTAACGATTGCCTTTACTAAATCTCAGCGTTTAGAAAGACTGATAGATGAATTATTCGAAATAACTAGAATGAACTATGGCTTGTTACCTCTTGAAAAAAGGCAAATTAATTTAAGTGATCTACTTTTTCAACTAAAAGAAGAATTGTACCCTGTTTTTGAGAAAAATAATTTGATTGCGCGAATGAACCTTTTGCCGAATTTACCTATTTTGGGAGATGGAGAGATGTTAGCTCGTGTGTTTGAAAATCTATTAACCAATGCAAATCGATATGGATACGATGGTCAGTTTGTAGATATTAACGGGTTTGTTGATGGGCAAGAAGTGATTGTTCAGGTTGTTAATTATGGGGATTGTATTACTCCGGAGGAACTTCCCTATCTTTTTGATATGTTTTATACAGGTGACAAAGCACGAACTCATCAAGAAGATAGCACAGGTCTTGGTTTATTCATTGCAAAGAATATTGTGGAGCAACATAATGGAACAATTACGGCCGAAAGTAGCATAATCCGCACTGTATTTGAAGTGCGATTACCGCAGGAAAGTACCCAAATTAACCAAGTTTAAACGTTCATAAAGAATTTAAGAAAAATTTAAAGTTTACCCCACTTTTTATTTAAAAAGTTTTTCCTATTCTAAAATCAATCAGAATTAGGAGGAACGGGATAATGAAGAAGTGGGGATTATTAGTGTTTATAGTTATATGTTTGAGTTTTGTGTACGTTGATAAAGAAATTTCTCTTCAAGATAAAGTAGAGATTCAAACATATAAAAAAATTAACAAAGATCAATTAGATAATAAAGAGACTTCTGAACGTTTCCAATCGAAGGGCATTACAAAAGAACAGGTCTACAAAGGAAACTTACTCTTAATAAACAAAAAATATCCTGTGCATCAGGAAAGTATAAAATCAGATGTTGTAAACTTATTCACTCACAAAGAATTGAAAAAAGGATACGAATTGCTTGATACGAAAATTGAATTGTCAGAGGATGTTGCCCGTAAATTTTCAAAGATGATCGTTGATGCTAGAAAAGAAGGAGTTCTTAATTTTACAATTAATAGTGGCTTTCGTGACTTTGATGAGCAAAATGCACTTTATCAACAAATGGGATCAGACTATGCCTTACCTGCAGGCCGTAGTGAACACAATTTAGGTTTATCACTTGATGTAGGATCTACTGAAATGAAAATGAATGAGGCACCTGAAGGTAAGTGGTTAGAAAAGAATGCTTGGAAATACGGCTTTATTATACGCTATCCAAAGGATAAGATAGCAATTACTGGCATTCAGTATGAACCTTGGCATATTCGCTATGTTGGATTGCCACACAGTGTGATCATGGAGGAAAAGAATTTTTCTTTGGAAGAGTATTTGGATTTCTTAAAAAAACAAAAGTCTATTTCAACTACTATAAATGGCGAAAAATACGAAATATCTTATTACCCTGTTACTAAAAATACGACCATTCAGGTGCCTACCAATCTTCGTTATGAAATTTCAGGCAACAATATGGATGGTGTGATTGTGACGTTATTTAACAGCTCCACATATACGAATCTTAAGGAGGATAGTCTAGCGGAATGAAGATAATAAAATTAATGAACAAAATTATTGTTTCAGCACTATTTGTCCTTTATATGTATGCAATAATTAGAGTTATTCTATTTAAGTTCCGCTGGAGAGATATATCCTTTCTTTGGTATCAACTTCAGACTAATCTCGGGAATCCTGTTAATCTCATAAACGAATTAAAAATGGGAAATCTTATGCCATTTAAAACAATATTCATTAATATTCAGAGTCTATCTTCGTGGCCTGATTTTAGTAATTTAGTTGGGAATATTGTAGCATTTATCCCATTTGGAATGTTTCTTGTACTTTTGTCTAAAAATAGAAGGATGTCATTCATAAGCGTATTCATTAGTTCTTTTAGTTTTAGTTTGTGCATAGAAAGCTTACAGGTTGTTTTTTCTCTAGGGATTTTTGATGTGGATGATCTAATACTAAATACCTCTGGAGGATTGCTTGGTTATTGTGTGATCAAGCTTTGTGATAAGGTTTATAATATACTTTTCGTAAATTCATCAAGCAGTGTCGGAGATAGAGAAATAGTTGATAAACAAGAATTTTAAAATTTCGAGGAAGATGAACTGTAATTTTAAACGGGAAACGATACTAGAAACGGCTGCTGTAGAGTAGCCGTATTTTTGTTAAATGAACTAAATGAAGTATCCCTTTTTCATTTAATGTTAGAATAGATTGAAGTTGCGGTGTAGACACTAACCTGAGAATTGGATTATAAAAACAAAATCATAGTAAATCGATGTTTTTTTTGTTATATGTTAAGAGTTAAATACTAAAATAGAAAAAAGTGGAAAAGGGGGATAAAATGACTCAGGGAAATGTAAAAAGTGATGCAGGATGGAATTTTGATAATAGTTATTCAAATTTACCGGAATTCTTTTTTGCTCTTCAAGACTTAAATCCGGTAAGTTCACCGAAATTGGTTGTTCTAAATAAACCAGTGGCATTATCACTTGGTCTAGATATTCAATCACTTCAAAGTGAAGAAAGTGTAAATGTGTTTGCTGGGAATCAAGTGCCAAAAGGTGGATTGCCGCTTGCACAAGCATATGCAGGGCATCAGTTTGCACACTTTAATATGCTTGGGGATGGAAGAGCATTATTACTCGGTGAACAGATCACTCCAAAAAACGAACGATTTGATGTACAACTTAAAGGTTCAGGTAGAACACCTTATTCACGAGGTGGGGATGGTCGTGCAGCACTTGGACCGATGCTTCGCGAATACATTATTAGTGAGGCGATGCATGCACTAAAGATACCAACTACACGAAGTCTTGCTGTTGTAACGACAGGTGAACAAATCCAGCGTGAAACTCGATTGCCTGGGGCAGTTATGACCCGAATTGCTGCTAGTCATATTCGAGTTGGTACGTTTCAGTATGTTTCAAGATGGGGTAGTGTGAATGAACTTCAAGAACTTGCTGATTATACAATTCAAAGGCATTATCCGGAAATTGAATTAAATGATCCAAATCGATATCTTTCACTACTCCAAGGGGTCATTAAGCGCCAAGCTTCCTTAATTATCAAATGGCAATTAGTCGGTTTTATACATGGTGTAATGAACACTGACAATATGACAATTAGTGGTGAAACAATTGACTATGGTCCGTGTGCATTCATGGATGCGTACGATCCTGCAACTGTATTTAGCTCAATTGATCTCCGTGGTCGTTATGCATATGGAAACCAACCAAAAATGGCTGGTTGGAATCTTGCCCGATTTGCAGAAACATTATTACCTTTATTGCATGATGATCAGGAAAAAGCTTTAGAAATAGCACAGAATGCAATATCAGAATACCCAATTATTTATGTTGATAATTGGATTGCAGGCATGAGGAGAAAATTAGGGATACTTAATGAAGAAGAACAAGATAAGTCTTTAATTGATGAGTTACTTGAAATTATGGAAAAGTATAAAGCCGACTATACGAATACGTTTAGAGCATTATCATATGGTAATCAAGATGAGCTGCCTTTGTTAACATCATCTGAATTTAAACAATGGGAGAAGAAGTGGCAGGAGAGATTAAGTAGACAACCAGAATCAAAAGAAGTATCTCTTCAATTAATGAGAGACAACAATCCGTATGTAATCCCAAGAAATCATCGCGTAGAAGAAGCTTTAGAAGCAGCGGTAGAGAACGGAGATTATAGCGTGATGGAGAAATTGCTTAAAGCACTTTCTAATCCTTTTACTGAATCGAAAGAACAGATAAATTATTGTACACTACCTCCTGATCCGGATCGTCCTTATCAGACTTTTTGTGGTACATGATGATTCCTATATTTTTTATAGTACAAATACTACCTTTTTCTAGGGTAGTATTTATTTTTACGTAAATTGAGGAACATATTTTTAGTGAATCTGAGCATACACTTTGAATAAACCTCAAAAATTTACTATATTAGAAAAAGTAAAATTAAAAGTTATCTAAAATTATAAGAGGGGAATTTGCCCTCTTTTTATATTTAGGCCAGTAGAAAGAAGTGGGGAAGTTGAAGAAGCAACAAATTTATATCATTTTATTTTGTATTATGGTGGTATGGGGATTTAATGTAATTGCAACAAAAGTTCTAGTAGAGAACTTTATGCCAGTTACGATGACAGCTATCCGTGTTTTCACTGCTGGAGTAAGTGTTTTTATCATTTTGTTTTTAATAAAAAAAGTTCGTTTGCTTACAAAAAGAGAGTTTGGGTATGTATTTTTTGCGATGCTATTAAATGTAGTTGCACATCATTATTTTTTATCAATCGGTCTATCCCAAACTTCAGCATCTAACGGGGGCCTAATTCTCGGAATGGGACCACTTTTAACAGCCTTATTGTCAGTTTTCTTTTTAGGTAGTGTAATGAATTTTGTTAGAATTTTAGGTGTTTTATTTGGTTTTGCGGGTGTTGCTTTTATTGTTTTCCAGAGCGGCGGAGGTTTTCATGGTGTTTCGCATGGAGATTTTTATGTGTTTTTAGCAATCTTGGCTCAAGCATCTAGTTTTGTTTTAATTAAAAAAGTTTCGAAAACATTAGATCCCAGATTAATGACTGGATATATGCTAGTTATGGGTTCGATTATTTTATTTGGAATTAGTCAAATTCTTGAGCCAGGTGGAATGGCTAGTATGGTGCATCATTCAGTAGGAATTTGGGCGGTATTTTTTGCATCAGCAGTTGTTGCAACAGCTATGGGGCATATGCTATATAATTTTGCTCTTGGGAAGGTTGGCACAACAGAGGCAGCAATTTTTTTAAATTTAAATCCATTCTTTTCACTTATTGGTGCGGTATTATTTTTAGGTGAAAAAATTGTTATAACCCAAGTAGTCGGATTTATTTTAATTTTAATAGGTGTCTTGTTTGGTTCAGGAGTATATGAAGATGTAACTCGCAAATTTAAAAGAGATAATCAAATCCAATTCTAATTTCAACATAATAAATGTTTCATAAGACAATTTACCGATAAGGTGATTGTCTTTTTTTATCTTAAGAAAAGAGCTCTAATTCATCATTTCATGAAAAAAAACTGCTTTTTTAGGGCATATTATAAAGTATTCAAGCTATTAGGAAGGACTCATCAAGATGACAATCGATCCAAGAACACATTCATTAAATGCGGAAACAATTGAGAATGAATTAGAAATACCTAGTTGGTTTATAAAATTAAACAAGTTTAAATCTAATTTAAATAATTTGGACATGGAGTCTCAGTTTTATGAGCAATTCTTAACCTTATTAACTAATGAAGAAACAGCGTTAGAGCTGCATTATAAAAATATAAAGTATATTGAAAAGCTAGAGAATGAAATTCAAATAATGGAAGAGCGTTATCGGAAAGTAATGCACTCAAAGCTTGGCAGATTAATTCAGTTTTATTGGAAAGCTAAAAGATGGCTTTTTAGAAAGATAAGAGGTTGGTGAGTAAGTTTTGAACAAGTTTGAAATTCAGCAAAGATTAGAAGAAATTGAAAGAATAAAGATTGAAATTTACCAACGAATGAATAAGGAAATCCCGGAAGACTTAATATTTTCAAAATATCATTTTAAAAAGTTGATAAACGGTATTAGCGTAGTCATCCCGACATACAAAGGTGAAAAAGTGATAAAAAAATGTATTGAATCATTAAAAAATCAAACTTTGTCACCAAAATATTTTGAAGTGTTCTTTATTATCAATGGAGAAAAAGATCAAACCGAAGAGATATTGATGAATTTCATTAAGGAACATAATATTAATCATTTCAATATTCTTCATTCAGAAGAAGCTAGCGTTTCAGCTGCAAGAAATATGGGGATTCAACAAGCATCAAAAAAATACATTACATTTTTGGATGACGATGATTACGTTTCACCTAACTTTCTTGAAAAACTATTCAATCATGCTGATGAAGAATCTGTTGTCATTTCACAAGTTGTCGACGTAGATCTAGAAGGTAATTGTAATCCTAATAATCCTGTTAACTCCCAAATTAAAAAAGCGTTAGATACTAAAATTTATACTTATACTGATTTAAATAGTGTTTTAACAATGAATGCTTGTAAATTAATACCAACAAAGAAAGTGAAAACTCAACGCTACGAACTCGGTTTAAAAAGTGGAGAAGATGTAATGTTTTTTACTAAATTATTTGCTTTGCATCATTTTCATTTAAAGATTGTTCCATTAGAAGAGCAGGCAATTTATTATCGAGTTTTAAGAGATAACTCAGTTTCTAGACGTCAAAATTCATTTGAGTTTAATGTAAAAGAGCGTTTAGAAGTAATGAAGCATCTTGATGTTTTACTAGGAGAAACGAATAGTCCTACGATTCAACAATTCATTAAAGGAAAAATACATGCTCAATATGGATTTATAGACAGGTATATTAACAATAGCAATGAATTGAGAGAAAAAGTAATTGAAGAAGTAAATAAACACAGTTTCGTCTATTTTCCTTATTTTAAGCTCTACAATGGAGATACGCGTTCTTTAATTATTTCTTATTGTTTTCCACCATATGTTGATACAAGTGGAACTGTAATGGCTAAGCGTATTATCGAAAATAATGAAGTGGTAGACGTAATTTATAATAATATGTCGAAGGTAAGAGAAACTGATTATCGACAAAATGCAATGGTGGATGGTTTTATTAATAATCGGATGGAAATATCATCTGCTAGTAGTTTTAAACAATGGAAATCAATGAAAGACTTTATTAAAAAATCTCTTAAAGAAATTAAATTCAAAGAAAGAATACATGGTGCATACCATAAAATTTATAGCCGAGCACTATGGCCTGCTTCACACTTTTTAGCATTTGAATATAAATTAAAAAATCCAAAGGCAAAATGGGTTGCAGAATTCTCTGATCCGATTCTATTAGATATTCATGGAAAAGAACGGAAGTCAGCAATTATTGATTTAGGGTTTTATAAAAAAGTAAATGCACTTTTAAAGAAAAAAAACTTTCCACTAGCTTTAAATAACAATATGTTTTTTTGGTGTGAGTACATTGCTTATGCATTTGCAGATGAAATTGTTTTTACAAATGAAAATCAATTGAAATACATGTCAGAAATGTTCCCAATGAAAGAAATGAAAGAAGTTATTTTAAATAAAGCTAGAATTTGTAATCAACCGACATTACCGAAGCAATATTATCACGTTAAAGCTAGTAAATATAGAATGGATGAAAACAAAGTAAACCTAGGGTACTTTGGAACGTTTTATCAAACGAGGAAATTAAATGAAATAATTGAAGGACTTAAATTAACGAAACCTGAATTAAGAGATAAAATTAAACTTCATGTTTTCACATCAGATCCAAAATCTCTTGCAAATGAACTTTCGGGAGAAGTAATTGAAAAACATGTAAAAGTGAATCCATATGTTAACTTTTTAGAGTTTTTAAATTTTACAACAAAATTCGATTGTCTAATTGTTAATGATGCATTTACGAAGGATTATAAAAATATTAATCCATACTTACCTTCTAAGTTGAGCGATTACAAAGGTAGTGGGAATAATATATGGGGTATTTTTGAAGAAGGCAGTATTCTCAGTAGATTTGAAACGAAATATAAATCTGAGATTGGCGATATTGAAGGTGCTTCTAAAGTGTTTGAAGCAATAGTTACGGAGAAATTAATTCAACAATACAACCAGCTTGATGAAGCATTACCGAATGAGAAATTAATGTAAAACCAAAATAAACAAAGTTAATGATAAATTTTGTAAAGGGTAGATACTTCATGATTAAAAAGAGTTTCAATTTGCTAGGACCAATTCTAATCGGATTGGTCTGTAGCTATTTACTTGTTATTTGGTCTCATAATTATTTGTGGAAGAACAATGTAAATCTTTATGAGAATTGGATTATCACAGATTTTTTTAGGTGGAACTTTTTGATTGTGTCAGTTATTGTCTCAATTCTAGTAATTGGGCTTTCTGTTCTAGGCTTTAATGTTTGGTGGATTTTAATTACGATTGTAGGTTCAATAGGAATTTTCTCATATGCTTTATCAGAGAAAATAAAATATACCGGAGAGCCGTTTCATCCAAGTGATTTATTTTTCCTACGTGATCCAATCGTCTTTTTACAATTTTCAAAGCTTCCATTTCTTCTCAAATGGGGAGGTTTAATTGGAATCATAACATTTCTTTTTTTAGGAACTTTCTTAGCCTATAAAAAATGGAGAAATGCTTCTGCAAGGAAAAATAGTTTGCGTTTTTTACTAATCGTATTGCTTGGGGTCTTTTTTACATTTGGATCAAAAGAAGGCTATGCTTATTTTGTAAAAAACTCAAATGTAAAATATATACCTTGGAATTACGAGACTAGTGTTGAAAGATATGGTATGTATCCAGCATTTTTAGTAACTTATATGAATAGCAAACGTGAAGAACCTAAAGTATCTAATAAAGTAAAAAATGAGGTCATTAAAGAAATCAATTCTTTAAAACCACTTTCTAAACCAAAACAATTACCAGATATTTTAGTGATTCAAAGTGAGGCTTACAGTATTTTAGATGACATGAAATTAAAATGGCAGACAGATCCAAATGCACCGCTTCGCTCTATAAATGAAGGTATTCATGGAACCCTAATAAGTAATACATTTGGAGGACGGACGGCTAACGAGGAATTTGAAGTACTAACTAGCCTAAAATTAAAACGTAAATTCGAAGATCGGACACCATACCAAGAAGGAAAAATGGGGAATAGACAATCACCTAGTTTCATTCAAGATGTTAGACATTTTGGCATGGAGACGATAGCCCTTCATCCATTTAAAACATCATTTTTCAAACGAAAAGAAGTTTATCCTAACATAGGATTTAATCAGTTCTTGTCAGAAGCAGATTTATCTTCTTGCCAAAAATTTGGTTCCTATTTATCAGACGAGTGTAGCTCGAAAAAAGCATTATCTCTAATTAATAAAAAGGGGAGTCAATTTGTATTTTTTGTGACAATGCAAAATCATTTTGATTGGCGTAAAGGTCATTTTCCTGAAGAAAACATGAGAGTTAGTGGAGTACCTATGGATGAGGAGTTAAAAGGAAAAGTAGAGAGTTATGCAAGTGGTATTTATAAAAGCGGCAATTCTCTTGTTTCAGTATGGCAAGAAATAAAAAAACGTAAGAATCCTACAATCGTTCTTTTTTATGGCGACCATCGTCCAACATTTGGCGATATAAAGGAAACCTACGAGCAGTGGGGAGCACCAATTGTGAAAAAAGAAGGAGAAGATTGGTATAATGAAACACCGATGTGGATTTGGAGTAATGACAAAAGTACAATGGACAAGATTAGAAACTATTCGAAGCCATTTTTAGAAAAAGGAAAGCTTAAATTAGAATCCTACGAAATTGCACCTCTTTTAATGAAAGTTCTAACAAACGGTCAGATTGAACATTCATGGTATGATTGGGTACTTCGAAATCATTCAAATGATATTTGGGATTGGGTAATATACGATCGAGTATATGGTGATGGTATTACCTTTAATAGAAAGTAAAAATGGGGCCAAAAGGTCCCTTTTTTATTGGGTAAAAAACTGACTTGTTTTTAACTTCGGAAAGAATTCGAAAAGTATTTACATAAATTGGTGGTTCTTGAAAAAAATACAAAAAGAGATAATTATACTTTAGGAGGTTTGTGATGAGGAAACTAGTTTTCTTAAAAGGCCCTTTAATATTACTAATCGTATTATTTAGTATCTTTTGTAATGTTCAACTTAATAGTGTAAATGCGTTTACAAGCCAAGTACTTCAAATGGGTGCTACAGGAGAAGATGTTATTGAATTACAATCTCGGTTAAAATACAACGGTTATTACACTAGCAAGGTCGATGGGGTGTTTGGATACAACACATATTGGGCGGTTAGGAATTTCCAAAATAATTTCGGAATGCCTGTCGATGGGGTTGTTGGAGCTAAGACAAAAGCGATGCTCGTAAAAGCAACAAAATATGAAAAAGGTGAAAATGCAGGTGGTGGATCAAATGTTCCGAATGGTTATTCACAAAATGATATTCAGCTAATGGCTAATGCGGTTTATGGTGAATCACGTGGTGAACCATATATCGGACAAGTAGCAGTTGCTGCAGTAATTCTGAATCGCGTTAGCAATCCATCGTTTCCAAACACAGTGTCAGGTGTTATTTTTGAGCCAGGTGCATTTACCGCTGTGTCAGACGGGCAAATTTATTTAACACCAAATGAGACAGCCAAAAAAGCTGTTTTAGACGCTGTAAATGGTTGGGATCCGAGTGAAAGTGCACTTTATTATTTTAATCCAGACACAGCGACAAGTGCTTGGATTTGGAGCAGACCACAAATAAAACAAATTGGTAGACATATATTTTGCCGATAAGAAAGGAGTGTTTTAAGTGATTAAGGAAGCTGCAATAGGCGTGTTAGCCATTGGACTGATCGGAACATCATATTGGGGTTATACAGAGCATAAGGCTAAAAACGAAATCAATATCCAGGCAGAAAACAACTATCAACGGGCATTTCATGAACTAACTTATGAATTAGACTTATTACATGATAAAATTGGCGATACTTTAGCAATGAAATCAAAGTCATCCCTCTCTCCAGCACTAGTTGAAGTATGGGGACTAACTTCTCAAGCTAGATCTAACGTAGGGCAACTTCCTTTGAGACTATTACCAGTCAATAAAACGGAGGAGTTTCTAACAAATATTGGCGATTTTAGTTATCGAACTGCGGTAAGAGATTTAGATAAAGAACCATTGACCCAAAATGAATACGCAACACTGCAAAAGTTATATGATAACTCTGCTGAAATTCAAGGAGAGATTAGGAAAGTTCAGCATCTGGTATTTGAGAATAAATTACGTTGGATGGATGTAGAGCTTGCTTATGCAAAAGATCAACATCCGAAAAATAACGTAATTATTGATGGATTTAAGACAGTTGAAAGGAATGTCATGTCATATTCCGATGCAAATGCAGACCCATCACTGACAAATTATAAAGTAAATCGTGCTAGCCTTTCAAATGTAAAAGGAGAAAAAATAACGACAGAGCAAGCGAAAGAAATTGCGAGGAAATTTCTTGAATTAAATAGTACAGCACAAATAAAAGTTGATCTTACAGGTGAAAAATTAGAAGATCGGTATTATAGCATAGAAATTAAGGAACCAAAAACAAATAGCGAAATTTATATGGATATTACCGAAAAAGGTGGCTATCCAGTTTGGGTGATTGATAGTCGAAATATTAAGGCACAAAAAATCGATTTAAATCAGGCTTCTATTAATGGACTTAAATTTTTAGAACGAAATAAATTCTCTAATATGGAGCTAACTGAAAGCTCACAATATGATACGATTGGTGTATTTACATATGTAACAAAACAGGACGGTGTAAGAATCTATCCTGAATCTGTTACGATGAAAATTGCTCTTGATGACGGAAGTATTGTAGGTTTTTCATCAAGAAATTACTTGGCAGCATATACAAAACGAACGATTCCAAAGCCGAAAATATCGGTTGAAGAAGCCAGAAATAGTATTAGTTCTAACTTAAAAATAATGGAAGAGCGCCAAGCGATTATTTTAAATAAATTGAATCAAGAAGTACTTTGCTATGAATTTGTAGGAATACGAGGTAATGACACATATCAAATATTCGTGAATGCGGATACTGGTGTCGAAGAACAGATTAAAAAACTGAATGTCTTAGTCGAAAACTACGACTGAAGCTCATAATTTTTTAACGATGAGGACTTAAGTATATAACTCAAGTCCTCAATTTATTTATTAAATAATAATGTCGATAAAAAAAGGAAACGGTTTGAGTTAAAACTATTTCCTTTTTCATTTTTACTAGATTTAAAAGTGGTAGAAATTTTAAACTAGCATTTCGGGTCAAATTACATGGATTATTTATTACAAATACGAGACTTTTTTACAGTTAGTTTAAATGTAAAATTCTGTTAGTTAGGTCCGGCAAGTTATCATACTTTAGGCTTGTACAAAGCTTTATTTTAAGCGACTTTAGGAGCAGGGATTTATAGAGTTCAATTAGTAAAAAATATTTTTTATATTTGTCCTAATGTCCAAAATAGTGAATATATATTTCTTGAGATTAAAATTCTAGAGGGAGCGAGGTAAGGGGTAGATTCTGTTTGTTAGTAGAAGTTTAATTGTATTGTAAGCGTTTTCTTTAGAGAGAAAGGGGGATTAAATGAACATATTACTATGTTGTGCTGCCGGCATGTCTACAAGTTTATTAGTTACTAAAATGGAAGCTGCTGCAAAATCTGAAGGAATCGACGCAAGGATTTGGGCAGTGAGTGCTAATGATGTTAAAAATCATCTTGATCAAGCAGATGTATTACTTGTAGGTCCCCAAGTAAGGTATCTACTCCCACAATTAAAAAAAGAAGGTTTACAAAAAGGAATACCAGTTGATGCCATTAATCCGGTTCATTACGGGATGTGTAAAGGAGCAGAGGTACTGAAATTTGCAATCGATTTAATAGGTTCATAATTTCATTTAGGGGTGATTTGTGATGGCCAACTTTACTCAAATGTTAGAAGAGAAAGTAATGCCTATTGCTGGAAAAATTGCGGGTCAAAGACACTTGCAAGCATTACGTGATGGAATTATTTTAACACTACCTCTTATTATTGTCGGTTCTATTTTCTTAATCTTAGGCTTCTTACCGTTTGACGGATATCCAGATTTTATGGCAAAAACATTCGGTGCCGCTTGGCAAACAAAGCTTCTTTATCCTGTTAGTGCTTCATTTGATATAATGGCGCTCATTGCAGGATTTGGTATCGCATATCGACTCGCTGAACATTATAAAGTAGATGCATTGAATGCTGGTGCGATCTCAATTGCCTCGTTCATTTTATCAACACCATACTTCACAATGTTTACGCCAGATGGAGCCACTGCTGCTATTAAAGTAGGCGGAGTGCTACCTATGGCATTTTTAGGAAGTAAGGGTCTGTTTGTTGCTATTATAATTGCGTTGTTCTCAACTGAAATTTATAGATGGGTCATTCAAAGAAATTTTGTTATTAAGATGCCGGATGGTGTACCACCTAGTGTAAGTAAATCATTCGTTGCATTATTCCCTGCATTTCTAGTTATTCTCTTAGTATGGATCATTCGATTATTAATTGAACATACACACTATGAAACTTTACACAATGTCGTTGGGGATCTATTACAAGATCCACTTAGTAGACTTGGTGGATCATTAGCTGGCGCTTTAATTGCCGTTTTATTAATTCAATTATTATGGTCAGTCGGATTACACGGTGCGGCAATTGTCGGTGGTGTAATGGGTCCAGTATGGTTAGCAGCAACTGATGCAAACCGTTTAGCTCTTCAAGGTCATCATGCAATGCCAAATGTTGTTACACAACAATTCTTTGATATCTTCATCTACATGGGTGGTTCTGGTGCAACAATTTGTTTTGCTCTTATGATGCTATTATTTGCAAAGAGTCAGCATGCAAAACAACTAGGAAGGCTATCGATTGGACCTGGTATTTTCAATATTAATGAACCAATTACGTTCGGTGCGCCTGTAGTAATGAATCCATTGCTTTTAGTTCCGTTTATTCTAACGCCATTAGTACTTGTTGTAACCACATATATAGGAATGAAAACGGGGTTTGCTCCAAAAACACATGGTATTGCCATTCCTTGGACGACTCCACCAATTATCGGCGGTTGGCTAGCAACTGGAGGTAACTGGAGAGGATCTGCAATGCAATTGATTAATCTTGTTGTAGCGTTCTTAATTTACTTCCCATTCTTTAGAATGTGGGATAAACAAAATTTACAAACTGAACAAGGCTCACCAAAATAAGAAATGTATAATGCATAAAGGGGCTTGCTATCTAGCAAGCTCCCATACTGTTTAAAAAGTGCTGGCTTTCAATCAGTCAGGACAAAAAAAGTTTTAACTCTTGGTAAAAACACATGTAGCTTGCCAATAGGCAGGCTCTTGGTATTGTTTTTTTACATTCTAATAAAGGGTGTGATTCTAGTGACAAAAGAAGAATTGTACAACCTTTCCTTTCAGTTAATCTTGCATAGCGGAAATGCTAGAAGTCTTTCAATGGAGGGAATCTATGCAGCAAAAGAAAAAAATTTTGAGCTAGCTTTTGAGAAGCTTGCAGAGGCAGATCGCGAGTTTAGTCAAGCACATCGTTTTCAAACACAATTGATTCAGGCAGAGGCTGGCGGAGAAGATTTTGATACTCCAATTCTATTAATTCATGCACAAGATCATTTAATGACAGCAATGACGCTTAAAGATTTAGCAAGGGAGATTATTGAACTGCGGCAAGAAGTAAGCAACCAATAAAAGGAGGTTACATAGGATGGGAAAATCAATCAAAATTACGACAATTGGTGGAGGGTCAAGCTATACTCCAGAGTTAGTGGAAGGTTTTATTAAGCGGTACGATGAGCTTCCATTACGAGAGCTATGGCTTGTAGATGTTGAAGAAGGCAAAGAGAAATTAGAGATTGTTGGTCAATTAGCAAAACGGATGTTTCAAAAGGCAGGCCTTCCTGTAGAAGTTCATTTGACACTTAATCGAAAAGAGGCACTTAAAGATGCTGACTTTGTTACAACGCAATTTCGCGTTGGTTTATTAGATGCGAGGGCAAAGGATGAAAGAATACCTTTAAAATATGGTGTACTTGGTCAAGAAACAAATGGACCAGGAGGATTATTTAAAGGCTTGCGAACAATTCCAGTCATTTTAGATATTGTAAAAGATATGAAGGATTTATGTCCAAATGCGTGGTTAGTAAATTTTACGAACCCCGCTGGTATGGTTACTGAGGCTGTACTTCGTTACACCGACCATCGAAAAGTAGTTGGTTTATGTAATGTCCCAATTGGAATGGAAATGGGAATTGCCAAATTATTAAATGTCGAGCATTCTCGTGTACGAATTGACTTTGCTGGATTAAATCATATGGTTTATGGGTTAGACGTGTTTGTTGACGGAGAAAGTGTAAAAGATCAAGTCATTGAATTATTAACGAATCCAGAAAACTCTAGTTTTGTTAAGAATATTCAAGGATATGGATGGGAACCTGAGTTTCTTCGTGCTTTAAACGCACTTCCTTGTCCGTATCATAACTATTATTATAAAACTCGTGAAATGGTTGAAAAGGATATTAAAAATGCCGAAACTGTAGGCACTCGTGCTGAAGTTGTTAAAAAATTGGAGGATGATCTTTTTGAACTTTATAAAGATCCAAATCTATCAATTAAACCACCTCAGCTCGAAAAACGAGGCGGAGCTTACTATAGTGATGCAGCAGTTAGATTAATTTCTTCTATTTATAATGATAAAGGTGATATTCAACCAGTTAATACGATGAATAATGGATCAATTGCTAGTATTCCTAATGACTCAGCGGTAGAGGTTAGCTGTGTCATCACAAAGGATGGACCAAAACCAATCGTAATGGGGGATCTACCGGTTTCTGTAAGGGGGCTCGTTCAACAAATCAAATCATTTGAAAGAGTAGCTTGTAAAGCAGCGGTAACAGGTGATTATGATTTGGCCATTCTAGCGTTAACGATTAACCCACTAGTTGCATCAGATAAAGTTGCAAAGGAAATTGTTGATGAAATGCTAGAAGCACATAAAAAATATTTACCTCAATTTTTTAAAGAGGTGAAAGTTAAATGATTAAATTAATTGTGAATGCAGACGATTTTGGTTATTCAAGGGGAATTAATTATGGAATCATTGATGCACATAAAAATGGAATTGTTAACTCAGCTACAATGATGATGAATATGCCAGGCGTAAGTCACGCAGTAGAGCTAGCAAAAGAAAATCCAAGCCTTCAAGTAGGAATCCATCTGGTTTTAACTTGTGGAAAGCCACTTTTAAAAGATGTTCCAACACTTGTTAATGAAAATGGTCATTTTAAAAGTAGACATGAGTTCTTTGAAGATAAAAATATCTCACTAGATGAGTTAGAAAGAGAATGGACTGCACAAATAGAAAAATTCTTAGAATCAGGACTAAAACCAACTCATTTTGATAGCCACCACCATGTTCATACCGTACCTGAGTTTTTACCAGTCGTACAGAAGTTAGCTCAAAAATATAATTTAAGTGCTAGACGCATTTCTGAAAATGCTTTACAAGGGGTCGTTCCTTTTACGGATGTTTTTCTTCATGATTTCTATGGGGAGGGCGTGACGAATGACTATTTTGAAAAGATATTAACACAGGTACAGGACGATCAATCTGTTGAAGTCATGTGTCACCCTGGTTATCTTGATCATGAGATATTAAACAATTCTTCTTACGCTAAAGATCGAGTAAAAGAGACGCTAATTTTATCTACTGTTAAACTATCAAAAGAGATTGATTTACTATAGAAAATTTATTTATTAGCATAGAGCCTGAATTCGACTCTATGTTTTTTTGGTATAGATATATAATTAGAGTTTTATAATCTTGGGAAAAAATGTAAGATGAAATAGGAGTAGTTTTACACTATAATGAATATTAACAATATTAAAATAATATTTAAGGAAAATACCTATGAAAATTGGAAAAATTATTAATTACCATCGAAAAAAACAACAGATGACACAAGAGCAACTATGTGATGGAATTTGTTCAATTTCTCATTTAAGTAAGATTGAGAACAACTCAAAAGAGGTTAATATCGAAACTTTAAACTTATTGTGTATGAAGTTAGGTATATCAGTTGAAGCTGAAAAAAATAAAGTTAGTCATATTAAAATAAAACTACAGGAGTTCTATGACGCAATTGAACGACTGCACCATAAAAAAGCAAATACACTCTATCAAGACCTCACGGAATATAAGGAGTTCGTCCAGTATACGGAATTGCTTTATGTATATGAATTATACATGTTGAGGTATACTTTGTTTTTAAATCAGGTCGATTTGGCAGAGCAATTAATAGAAAAAATAGGTCAAAATACAAAGATGTTTTCTGAGTTTGAACTATTTGTTTGGAATGTATTAAATGCAATTTTTAATCATAAAAGGAATAATTTTATTAAATCTTTAGACTTACTAGAAGAGGTAAAGGATTTAAGGAAACTGTATCGAGATGACATAACGGAATATTATTATTTAAAATCCTTAATGCATTGTAGATTAGGACAATCTGCATTAGCAATCTATTTCGGTAATAAAGCTCTAGAAGTTTTCAAAAAAAGGAATAATATTATTAGAATGTTAGATGTGAAAACAATTTTATCAATCCATTTAACTGAAACAGGTGAATATGAAAGAGCAGAAAATTTATTAAAAGAAATACTAGATGATGCAGAATTAATTCAAAACACAACAATCGAAGAGATGGCGTGGCATAATTTGGGCTTTTTGTATGGTACTCAAAACTTTTCAGAAAAAGCATTGGAGTGTTATTATAAATCACTTACGTTAATAGAGAAATATACTGACAGTTATTACCTTACATTAGGAAATATTGCCACTCATTTGCTAAAGCTACAAAAAAATGAACAAGTAGTGAATATGCTAGAACATGAACTAGAGTCATTCGAAGATACAACAAGATTAGAATATGTGAAATTACGAGTATTATATTTTGAAGCAAAAAGTGAAGAGAAGGCACTAATCCGGTATTTAATGGCAGACGGCTTACCAATTATGGAGAAACACGGTAATCGAATGAAGGTTTATGAATATAGTGAACGAATAGCAGAATATTACCAAAGACAAGGCGACCCACTTTTAGCTAATAAGTATTTACAAATCAGTTTACATCAAATGAAGAAGACACATAATACAGGAGTTCTCAGATGAAAAAGAAGATTAAACTTATCGCTCTTTCCCTAATGATTACTGTTCTGGTGAGTTTAGGAATAAATACGATTCAAAGTCATCACTCGCCTAACAATGAAATTTATGCATCTAATAAGCAGGAAGATGATCCAAAACCTCCAGGAAGTTGATGGTAAGTATAAACAAGAAACACAAGGTTAATTAATTTTCCTTGTGTTTTTGTTTTAATTTAAATTAAGCCGAGTTTATAAAGTGTTCGTGACTGGTCTCTACGCTAAAAAGGGATATCTCGAAAAACGAGATATCCCTTTTCTATTTACAAACTTACTGGTTTACTAGTATCTTGCTGTTTACGTTGATTTCTAGATTTTCTAAAATAAAGTAACTCATAAATAACAGGGATAACAATTAATGTTAATAATGTTGAAATAGTTAATCCGCCAATTACTACAACTGCAAGGCTTTGGGATACAAGGCTACCGGTTTCGGCTTTTTTGAATAGTAATGGTAGCATTGCACAAATTGTAGCCACAGCAGTCATAAGAATTGGTCGAATACGAGTTACTGCAGCATCGATAATTGCTTCACGAAGAATCATTTGTTTTTCTTTTTGCTTTACTCGGTCTAGTAATACAATCGCGTTTGTCACAACAATTCCAATGAGCATCAGTGCTCCTAATAGTGCTGTTGGTTCAACGGATATACGACTTATAATTAATCCAAGCACAGCTCCAATCGCCGCTAAAGGTAAAGAACATAGTATAGCAATTGGTGCACGGAATGTTTTAAATGTAATAATCATGATTAGGAAAACTAATCCGATTGAGACAAGCATGATCATATAGAGATCTGAGAAATCTTGAGATTGTTGTGCAAGGGCACCACCAATGTATACATTTACACCATCGGAAATTTTCATGCCCTTTGATTTTTTATCACCAAAAATAACTTTATTTAAATCTGCATTAATTTTTGAAAGTTTATCTGGTTTTACTTCGGCAGATATACTTAAATATGGATCGCCATCTTTATGGTATAGATTAGTAGACTTTTCTTCTACTTTTAATGTAGCAACTGATGATACTGGAATGATTCCAGTTTTAGTCACAATTGGTACTGATTTTATATCCTCAGGAGTTTTAGGTTCTAATATTGGTTCAAGATAAACATCAGTCGGTTGTTGATTAATTGTAACTGTTCCAAGTGGAGTTCGATTCAACATAACAAATAATTGTTGCGAAAGTTGCTCAGCATTACCTTTTGAAGGGTCAACCTCTAATGAATAAACCGTTTTTTTATCTTCCTCATTTGTTGTTACCTTCTTAATTCCATCAATATTTTTAATTTTATTTTTAATTTCACTTGCGGTATTCTCTAAATCATGTAAATTATTTCCGACTACATCGATCGTAATTTGAGTTTTAGAACCTCCAAATAAACTAGATGCCATCGTACTTAATTCTGCATCAGCATAGTTAGATTTTTGCGTATTGATTTTTTTTACAACTTGATCAGTAAGTTTTTTATCATCTAATGTAATTAAAAAGATTGCTTGGGTAGAAGAGCGGACATCCCCATATTTTGCAGCATCAGCTGTACTACCCAATTGAGTATAAACTCCTTTTATACCTTTTTGTTCAAGAATATACTTTTCTAGTTTAAGAGTGTTTTCTTTTACTTTTTCGACTGGTGTATCACTAGGATACGTTAAAGTTGTTTGAACAAAGTCTGAAGAAGAATTATCTGTTGCACCTTTTGGCATAGCGAAATAAGTACCAATTGAGCCGACAAATAATAAAAAAGAAATGACTACAATTACCCATTTATGATTCAATGACCAAGTAAGAACTTTTTTATATCGTACTGAAGGATTATGAGCTTTTAATTTAGCCTTTTTAAGGAAGAATGCACTTAATAATGGAACAACTGTCAATGCGACAAATAATGAAGCTAATAAAGAGTAAGTAATGGTTAAAGCAAATGGAAGCATGAAATCTTTAAGCCCCGTGCTAATAATTCCTATTGGTAGAAACACAGCAACAGTCGTTAAAGTAGAGGCTGTGATTGCACTTCCGACTCCTTTCGTAGCATCAATAATCATTTGAACTGAAAATTTCTCTGATTGTGTTTTTCTAAAAATATTCTCAATAACGACAATACTATCATCAACTAATCGTCCAACTGCTACTGCTACTCCACCGAGTGTTAAAACATTCAGTGTAATGCCAGACTCTGTAAGTAAAAATAATGTTAAACAGAGCGATAGCGGAATTGAAACAATGGTAATTAGTGTTGAACGTACATTTCTTAAGAATAACATGATGACAATCGTAGCAAATAATGCACCAAGTAAAACTTCCTTAATCATTGCATGTACAGAAGTTTTAACCATATCCGATGTTGCGACCATGACATCTGAATTCATATTTTTATATTTTTTATTTAAGTATTTAGTAGCTTTTCTTACATCCTTTGTAATACTAACTGCATTAGAATTACTATCCTTCGTGACGATTAATAATAATCCGTCTTTTCCGTTGATTCTTGTTAAATTGTTTGCTGGCTTTTTCACTTCAACAGTTGCAATATCAGCTAATTTTACCTGATCAGCGACCATAAGACTCTTTACTTTCTCTATATTATCTAAATTCCCAACAACTTTTATATTACTAGTCTTATCATTTATAATACCTTCGCCAACTGAAACTGCAGAATTTTGGCCGCGAATAATACCCATGACAGTTTCTAGTGATACTTTATTCTGTGCAAGCTTTGCATTATCGATTTTTACAGAAACAAAAGATTTTTCTGTACCGTATGTTTGAACGTCAGCTACGCCTTTTATATCTTTGAAATAGGGAATAACTTTTTTGTTTGCAAAATCTATGTTAGTCGGACTTAATCCATCCTCGAAAGTGATTGCAACATCTGCGATAGGGATCATGGAAGTGTTTAATTGAACAATTGTAGGTTTACTAACATTTTGAGGTAGTGTGACTTTATTTAAAGATTCTTGGACTTCTTGTTTAGCGTCCTTCATATTTGTTCCTGAATCATAATATACATCAATTTTTGAAAAACCATTGCTTGTGCTTGAATAAATATGACTTTTGCCCTTCACACCAGAGACGGCAGTTTCAATCGGAGTAGTTACTTGATCCTCCATTGTTTTCGAATCAGTACCTTGGCCCATAACAATGACAGAAACAATTGGTTGGTCTGCAGCAGGTAGGAATTCCATTGGAAGCTTTTTATAACTTAATACTCCAATTAATAAAATGAGAACGGATAAAAAGGTAATGGCGGCTTTATTATTAAAGGCCCATTTTGTAAACCACGACATTAAAGTTTTCCTCCCTTATGGTAAAAATATCCAGTAACACACAAGTTGAATCGTAACATACTAAAGTTGAAAATGAAATACATTTTATTTAGAATTTACAAAAAAATTATGCGCACAATTCGACAGTTAAACCGGTAAATGAATTAGTACATACTTTATTAAACTATGAGACAAATAGTCTTTTATACTTGTTTAATGAAATTCAGTATTATGATATTTTTGTTGGTCAGTTGGAAAATTCTGAAATAATAGCACACTTAAATCACATGTGGTAAGGTATTAACATCTAACGAACTAGAAATTCAATAGAACTCGAGGTGCAGTATTTTGATTAAACGTTTTTTTAGTTATTATCGCCCGCACAAAAAGCTATTCTATTTAGACTTTTTCTGTGCAATATTAGTAGGATTAATGGAGCTTGGATTTCCTTTAGCAGTATCTTGGTTTATTGATAAACTGCTTCCGGAAGGGAATTGGAGTAAAATTATCTCGATCAGTATCGGACTTTTAGTACTTTATTTAGTAAGTTCTGGTATGCAATTTGTTGTGAATTATTGGGGCCATAAACTTGGTATTAATATTGAGACTGATATGCGTCGTGAGTTATTTAATCATGTACAACGTCAATCTTTTCGTTTCTTTGATAATACGAAGACTGGCCATATAATGAGTCGTATAACAAATGATTTAATGGATATTGGTGAATTAGCGCACCATGGTCCAGAGGATTTATTTATTGCAATTATGACCTTCATCGGTGCATTTTGGATAATGCTAACAATTAATGTGAAGCTTGCATTAGTAGCAATCATAATTGTTCCATTTTTAGTTTGGTTGATTTCCTACTCAAACATGAAAATGAATAAATCATGGAGTAAAATGTATGGAAATATTGCAAATGTAAATGCTCAAGTTGAAGATAGTGTTTCAGGCGTAAGGGTAGTTCAATCTTTTACGAATGAACAATATGAAATGAAACGATTTAATAAAAATAACCAATACTTCCGTAAAACGAAACTAAAAGCTTATAAAGTAATGAGTGTGAATTTATTAGGAATCTATGTATCTACTCGATTAATGACACTTGTTATTCTAGTTTTTGGAGCTTGGTTAAGTTTTACGAAAATTTTATCGTATGGAGAATTAGTAGCATTTATTTTATATTTAAATATTTTATTTAAACCGATCGATAAGATCAGTGCATTACTTGAATTATATCCAAAGGGTATGGCGGGCTTTAAACGTTTTACTGAATTGATTGATAATGAGCCAGATATTGTAAATACTCCCGATGCAATTGAAGTAATTAATCTAAGAGGGGATATTAAGTTCAAAAATGTTTCTTTTGGTTACGAAAACAAACGTAGAATCTTAAATAATCTTTCCTTCTCTATTGAGGCCGGTAAAACAATTGCCTTTGTAGGTCCTTCAGGAGCTGGAAAAACAACAATCTGCTCATTAATTCCAAGATTTTATGATGTTTTAGACGGTGCGATCACAATTGATGGAATTGATATTCGAAACATGACGAAAGAATCATTGCGATCAAATATCGGAATCGTACAACAGGATGTGTTTTTATTCACAGGTACATTAAAAGAAAATATAGCTTACGGTAAGTTAAATGCAACTGATGATGAAATAGAAGAAGCAGCTAGTAAAGCTCACTTAACTGATCTAATTGCTTCATTACCTGATGGTTATGAAACTCAAATCGGAGAAAGAGGATTAAAGCTTTCTGGAGGACAAAAACAACGATTAGCAATTGCGAGAATGTTTTTGAAAAATCCACCAATCCTAATATTAGATGAGGCTACCTCGGCATTAGATACAGAGACAGAAGCCATAATTCAAGAAGCTTTGAATGATTTATCAAAAGATCGAACAACATTAGTTATTGCCCATCGATTAGGTACAATTAAAAAAGCAGATCGCATTTTAGTAATTACTGAAGAAGGAATTGCTGAAGATGGTACTCATACAGAACTACTATCACAGGAAGATGGGATTTTTGCTAGACTTCATGCTCATCAAATTTAACCAAAAAAACATTTCTCCATTACGTGGGAAAAAGAATTTGAGCCATAATACTGCACTTGCAAATTTATTTTATAAGTATAGTTTAGATGGGAAATCGTTTATCCGTATATTAAAAAAAGTTAATTAGGTTTTGTGTTGATAGAACAATAAATTACTTCAATATTGTAAATCTCACATTTCTTCAATTAAAAACCTTTATCCGCATTTAGTAGAAGAATATTTGGAAGAAACAAGACAAATCTATGAAAAATTAATTGAAAGTGAAGCAGAACAAGCAACTGAACGGAAAATGTATAAAAAAGTTTGTAAAACAATCGTAGAGTTTAATAAAATTTTTGGTAGCCAATATGCTCAGAATATTATTAGTGACTTTAAACAAAAATACGTTAAAAAACCAGCATTTATTGATGAATTAGGTAAATTAAAGTAAATGGATATGGGAACTTTCGTTTTTATAGGAAGAATTGTAAGAAAAAATGATAGGACTGCAAATAAAATCCGGAAATCGCAAATATAATGAGCAATGAGCAATCCTGCAATTAAAATTTACGAAACTGCAATTAAATTCTAAGGTATCGCAAATAAAAAAAAAAAGAGGCGCCTCCGTGTCAGTTTATCTGAGACAGCCTCTTCTTTTTTTTGTTAAAAAATTCAAAATAGCGTTGTTTATTCGCTTACATACACAATTTTAGTCCCGTTCACGTGTCGATCCATTTCATATGTCTCAGTGGACTTCGGATAATTAACTTGTATTTTCTTATTATTTATCCAACTTATTTTAAAAAAATCGTCTGAAACAAATGTATTTCCTGATTTATTGGTTAGCTTCTGATCTGAATCCATTAGATGATACGAATATCCAGTTGTAGCACCACAATTTCTTTCGAAAATATAAGCTACCTTATCACCTTTAGGAGAAAGTTCCTTTTGGGTAATTTCGTTTCCACACATATCTCTAAATAGAAAATCTAAAGTATAATAACCAGCTAAAGCTAGAACGGTTATAACCCCCGCAATGATTGAAAATATTTTAATAATCTTTATCAATTTGTTCTTATTTTCTCCGTCTTAAAGTTATCCCTTAAAGTACTAAATCCCATCTTTCCTCAATTAACTCAAATCCAGTCCAATCAAAGTTAGGTTTCTCTTCAGTTAAAGTAAAGTTATATTTTTTATAAAGATAACGTGCGGTCTCTAATGTGCTTACAGTCCATAAAAATACATGTTCGAATTGATTTTCCTTACAGAAGTTGAGTGCTGTTTCGATTAGTTTTTTACCGATACCTAATCCTTGGTATTTTTCATCTAAAACATACCATCTAAGCTGTGCGACTGACTCATTTGCCTTCGTAATAGCAATTGATCCGACGATTTCTCCATTTACTTCTGCTATCCAAAGTTCACCACCGTTAGGGTTCAATAAAAATTCACTTAACCCTTTCATTACATAATATTCAAATACCCGTCCAAATTGGTAGGTTGTACTATAAATCTTTCCATGAATATAAGCGACATACCCAACATCGCCAGGTTTAAATGGTCGAATTGAAAGTTTAGGAATAGATGTCTGATTTAATGAGAAAATAGATTCAATTGTTTCCATTGATTTTACTAGCTCTTTTACTTCAGGAGTAGAAAGGCTTTGAATCATACTTTCTACACCAATGTTCGCATCATTAACCAATTTATTGTAGATTTCGTTTCCTTTTGCTGTTAAATGAAGAGTATATTGACGTTTATCTTCAGTAGATTGGATTTTTGAAATGATGTTTTCGTCATCGAATCGTTGAATAATGCGACTTAAATAACCACGATCAATGCCGAGTTTTTCGATAAGATCTGTTGCAGTACATCCGTGGTTTTCGTTGATTTCTGTAATGATTCTCGCTTCAGTTAATGGAAAAGGGTGATTATAGATTTCTTGATCAATTTTTCCCAATACATTAGCATAATGTCTGTTAAATTTGCGTATTTTTTCAACATAATTCATATTTTTATCCCTTTGAATATTCTGAAATTTTAGATTACTAATAATATAAATGAAAAAAGTTGACTAAGTCAACTAATTTGAAGCAGATAAAAGTGTAAATGGTGAAAATTGTACTAGAATATTCAAGAATTTGGATAAGGAATTTATAAAAAAGGGAATATAATTAAAAAGTGGTTAAAAAAAGATTAAAAGAAAATTAAATAGGGGGAAAACATGGAACTATCTTTGTTATTAGAGTACGGTTGGGTATTAATTATTCTAATTTTATTAGAGGGTTTATTATCGGCCGATAATGCACTAGTACTTGCTGTTATGGCAAAACATTTACCAGAAGAAAGACAAAAGAAAGCAATCAATATTGGTTTACTTTTAGCTTTTATTTTTCGAATCGGTGCCATTTTTATTATTTCATTTCTTTTTAATGTATGGCAGGTTCAAGCAATCGGAGCGGCGTATTTAATTTTCATCGCATTAAAGCATTTATTTAAAAAGCATGATGATGATAAAGGAAAAAAAGAAAAAAGCTTTGGTATGACAGTTGCTCAAATATCATTAGCAGACATTGCATTTGCGATTGATTCTATTTTAGCAGCAGTAGCCCTAGTAATTGATCTACCTAATACAAAAATGGGTAATATAGGTGGCATGGATGGTGCTAAATTTATCGTCATTGTTATTGGAGCAATTGCAGGTTTAATCGTTATTCGCTTTGCAGCAGGTATTTTTGTTAAATTGCTGACAACACGTCCAAGTTTAGAAACAGCAGCTATGCTTTTAGTTGGATGGGTAGGGGTGAAACTACTAATGCATACTTTGGCACATCCATCTCTACACATTATTTCACATCATTTTGTTGAAGGACCAATCTGGAATACTATTTTCTGGTCAGTCATGCTTTTAATCGCTGTAGGTGGTTGGTTTCTCTCTAAAAAGAAATCAACAGATACTAACGTAGAATAAATGATAAATAATAAAAATCGCTTAGATTTGTAGCACTAAGCGATTTTTTAGAGTGTTGAAATATTAAATGGTCATACGTATATCAGTTTTCACTATTTAACCAACAGAATAAAATCATGTAGTTTATCAAGCGACATAATATTTTGATTGCATACTTGGCTATCCTTGCAAATGTAATTTCCTCTTTGTGTAAAAGTACCTTCAATTTTTCCTTTTGTTTTTGTCATGAATAATCCTAAGTCACCATACTTATTACATATTGTGCAGTTGCCTCTTTTTTTCATTGGATTAAAAGTACCTTGTAAACCAATTAGTTTGTCATTTAAATATGTGACAATAAACTTTGAATTAGAGCCTAAGTCATCCCATCCAATATATGTTGTCTCAACTAAATCAATATCTTGTAATAAAGGAAGCTTTAACTTTTTAGCTTTAGGAAAAAGCTTTTTGATGGATTGTTCTGATACTTCTTTAAAAGGAATTATATAAGGCTTTAGTCGGTTCAGTAAAGCATCTGCTTGATCAGAATTTTTAATTGAACTTATTGGACTGAAGAGTAGATGTTGATCTTCAGATAGCTCAGGAAATAAACTTAGGATCTTGTCATTAACTAGTGAATGTAAAGCATTTAAAACAGTTTTATCATTTACTGTAGAATGTCCATTTGTTAAGACTTGTAGTTGATGTTTAATAAAATTATATTGCTCTGTTCTAATAAAGGGGTTCATTTATATCACTCCTAATTTGAGAGGAAAGTTCGATTTATAACATAACATCTTTAATTTACATCAAAAAAGTGAAATTATATAGGTTGAGTTTATGTAAGAAACAAAGTTGCCATAAAAAAACACTGATGAGGTTATCAGTGTTTTTATTTATTTATTTATTTAGTATATACAATTTTTTTTATTGTTTCGATTGAGAGAAAGTATTCCTTCGCTAAATGCTCAATTGATTGACCATTTTTAAATGCTTCTTTAATAGCTTTATTTCGATTATCAATTAGCTTTCTTGTACCTGAACGTGAGCCCCATTTTTTGTGAACTTTTTCAGATTTTGGAATATAAAGTGTTTCTCCCTGTACGTATTTTTGTATTTCCAATAATAACTTTTCAGGTAAAATAGCAGTTGCTTTTATATATGCCATCTTTGCCAGCCCCTTATTCTTATTTAGTAAATAAGGTGCAAAGCCGTTGAATCAGAACTGCTTACTTGGGCGATTAGTAAAACCTACCCATGCAAAGTATCGCCTTTCTAAATCTAGGCTTTGCATGGGATGTTGATTTATCTGACAAACTAACAATATTTGTCATAATAGATCACCTCCTAAAGAAATCATGAAAACTTTTTATTTATTATAAATTATATCTGTTCAGATTGCATTTGTTACTGATGAATAAAATGAAAAAGGAATAGAAAGCCGTTTTAGATGGGATTGTTCCTATTCCTTTTCATTATTTATTTAACTGAAATAGCATGTGCTTAATAATCTCATTGGAAGAACTTGATAGTCCATGTTCTCGCGAATAAATAGCCCATATATCCTGATAGATGTAATTCGTTTCATCAGTATATGTAATTGGTATTACTTTGAGTTCATCATTACGAAATGTTGGGTAGTTTTTTACTGTAAACTCATGAATAAAAGAAAAACCAGCACTTTCCTTAACGACGTTTAATAGTAGTCTAGGATTATTTGTCGTTAAGATAACATGATTAGTAATACATTTTGAAAACTTTTTTACTATGCTATTTTTTGTATTTTTTAATATTACTATTTTCTCATTATTTAAATCTGCAGGTGTTACATATTCATAATTGAATAATTTAGAATTCTTTCCAACTACAATACCTACTCTTGCTCTACTGATTAACTTTCTACCCAATTTTGGATATTTATCTAATTCTTCTTTCTCCATTGGTAGGAAACCAACATCATAACGATCTGGATGAAAACTTTTTAGTAACTGTTCTTGAAGCATTTCCTCAACGTCAATGGAGATTTGAGGATTTTCTATATTGAAGTTTGTTACTGCTTCTTGAAAAATATCAAAAAATGCTGTTGCTGCAACGATTTTTAACTGTTTTTCCTTTTTAATATTTAAGTTAAAAAGTTCCTCATTTAATTGCTTAATATTCGATAATATATTTATTGCTTTCATTATTACAATATTTCCTTCAGGTGTAGGAGTAGTTCCTATCCTTGAACGATTAAATATTGTTATATTTAATTCTCTTTCTAGTTGTGAAATAGATTGGCTTATAGCTGATGTAGAGATATATAACTTTTCGGCAGCTTTAGATATTGATTTTTCACTTGCTACATAAACAATATACTCTAATTGTTCGAAATTCATAGTAATCTCCTAATAATAAAAAATTCTAATACATGTAGTAATTTAAGAACATAAAACTTAAAAGATAATGGACATCGTTGGTTAAAATTTAGTAATTTCATTAATTTTGAGGAGCTAATAAAATTATATAGTGGATACGGTATGAAGGAAAACTTAAGATAAGAAAACAGTTTAATGATACACCTTTTTTATTGGAAAATCTTGTATATAGTTAAATTTATATTATTAAAATAATTCTTAAATTTAGTAAGAAATCTCTTTTTACTAAAAAAGCAATAAGTTGAACCGTTACAAAGTAAAATATTTCCTTGGGAAAGTTATAGTAATAAAAAATATCTGTACATAGATATCATAATATAAGACCGTAAGTTTTTGAATCTTTTATTTTCAGGATTTAGTTTAAATTTTAATAAGAAAAATCTTTTGTTTAAGAAGTACTTAACTTTAATTTCAAAAATATTAAATTTATTTAATCAATTCAAATATGTACAATACAAATGTTGCTATAAAAAATTTGCAAATTGGAGGTGGCAGTAATGTTAGCAAAATTAGTTCCCAATCATCCAAGAAATAATAATACTGTTATTTTTGTTGAAAATTCGCTTTTCGTTGCGGGTATTCGTACAATATTAGAATTTAATCGAATAAATGCTATTAAAATTAATTTAGAAGATAGTTTTTCTTTCCAGGAAGTTAGTAATTCAATTCTTATAACTCAAGTTTCGGGAGAAGAAATGGTAAAGTATGCAAGAAGTATTATGTTACATGATGATTCTTCGAAGATTATTACTATTAAAAACTCTTTAGACTTTTATGAAATAGATCGTTTATTGAATGTAGGAGTAAAAGGTATTTGTTTAACAGATGTTGACGAGGCCTATTTAGTGAATACTGTTAAGCTAGTGCAGGGTGGACAATTCATGGTAGACAATCGCTTTACGAATGAATTGATAAAAGAATACAAGTTTCTTAAGGATAATTCAATCCATTTTATGCCGCCCAATGATTCATATATAAAAGAGCTACTTACAAATAGAGAATACGAAATACTTCACCTTTTAGTAAAGGGATTTTCGAATATCCAAATTGGTAAGGAATTATTTATTTCGAATAAAACAGTCAAAAATCATGTTGCCAATATTTTGATGAAATTAGACGTGCCAGATCGCTTAAATGCAGTCATAAAAGTAATTAAAAATAACTGGATTTCAATAAAACAATAGTTTAATTAAAGTAAAAGAGCACTCTATTTAACACATCATACTACGTGATAAATAGAGTGCTTTAATTTTTAAAAAATTAATTATTAATGGATGAAGATTCTTCTAATTTTTTTAAGAAATACATTTCTTCTCTGTACATATGATCTGCCATTAAAGCGGAAAAGTTACTCAACATTTGGCTGGAAATATCTAATTCTTCAATTTCTTTTAGAAATATTTGAAAAAGCTGAATTTCTAATTTTACGTCTTGGTTCATTCTTTTTAATGCAGGAAATGTACTTAGTTTAGTACGTAAATATCCGGTCAGTTCTACTGCTTTTAAATAGAAGTGTTCGAAATGTTTTGTAAATTCATGACTTTTCTTTCTTAGCATTTTTTCTGTACCATCGAGATTCGTATAAATTGCATCTGCATGACCTGCTGCATCTAGCACCCATAATAAATGATGATGAAGTTCATTGAAGATAGGTGGGGTTTGATTTTGTTTTAAGTAGGATAGCACTAATAAATATTCTTCCAATTCATTAACCATATGGTTTAAAAATGTAGGTGTTAAGTAAATCGTAAAATTAGCGTCAGTAATATGCTTCGTTAGCAATGAAAGTTTGAAGTCGCGTAGTGCTAAAGCACTTTTTTCTGCTTGAATTGTAATTTCGTTCATATTTTCATTATTATTTACCCTAGTAAATAAATTATTAAAAATTACGTAAAATGATTTTGCAATCTTAATTTCTTCCTCTTGCTTAGACGGTAAAGCATCCAATATAAATTGAGAATGATCTCTTAACACATGTAACCAAAACGAATGCTCAAAATTGGCTGTTTGTACAAAATCCGGCATATAATCCCCCCTATAAACTCTACAAGTTAATTATATTAATAAATGTCCTAAAATATTGCAGGAAGGATTGGAAAAGGTAGTGGGGAGACGGAGTGTCTAAAGTTTATTCCTTTGGTTTTAATTGGTCTAATTGGCTGTATTTATTAACATTTAAGCCAATAGATGAGAAATAAAAAAAGTGAAAACATTATACAATTAATGATTTCACTTTCATGCTGTTGAAAAACTACCATGTCAATTAATTATCAAATTTTCGTAAAAGGAGTAGAGTGATGTTGATTTCCACTACACGGTGCTCGCTTTCCATGGGGCGAGACCTGAGCCTCCTCGGCAAGCCTGCGGGGTCTCAGCCTTCCCGCTAATCCCATAGGAGTCGATCACCCCTCCATTCCAATCAACTTATTCAATAAAAAAAAGTCTGTAAAAAATACTAGTCAAATAGCCTTTACTTAGAGTAATCTAACTGTTGTATATTAATCAACTTGTAGATCAATTAATATTGATCAATTATTAAACTAAGCTATAAGATTTGTTTCCTAAAAATACCCCATAATATTTTTTCCTTCTAAAAAAATCATTACTATGTTATTGGAATAATGAAATTGCTCAAACACTTATACATTAAAACCATTAAAAAATCATTCGAAAAATGCTAATTTTATCATATTAAATGTTCATTTAAAGTCCATTTTCCCTATTGACGTCTTTAAATTTCAACACTCTGAAAGTGAAAACATTATTCAATTAATGATTTCACTTTTTTGTCTATTATTTATCAAGAGTTGTATCCGTTAATAGTTTTAATACCGATTTTACCATTAGTTTTACACCAATTTTTATTGCATCTTCATCGACCATAAATTTTGGGTGATGCCATCCATAGGTTATATCTTTTTCTTTATTTCCAGAGCCTAACCAAATATAAGAACCAGGCACTTTTTGTTGATAGAATGAAAAATCTTCTCCGCCCATTGTCGATTCTGCAGTCACAACATGTTCTACTCCGACTGTTGAGATTGCTGCTTCTCGTACTATTGATGTTACTTTCGAATCGTTGAATACTGCGGGCAGTAATACTTGATAATCTATTTCTACTTCTCCTCCAAGTGAATGGACGAGATTTTGAACTAGTGTTTGAAAGTTTTCTTGAATTTGCTTTCGAATTGTTTCACTTGAAGTTCGAACTGTGCCTTTTAAGACTGCAAATTCAGGGATTACATTATTTGTGTTCCCAGCCTGAAATGATCCAACAGTTATGACAGCAGAATCTTTTGGAGAAATTGTTCTGCTAACTAGAGTTTGTATAAGGTTGACAACAGCACTGCCAATCACAATCGGATCAATTGCTTTTTCAGGAAGTGCCGCATGACCGCCTTTCCCTTTAATCTTAATTGCAAAATCATCGACACTTGCCATTAGGAAGCCTTCTTTAATTCCAATCGTACCAACTGGAAGATCCGGCATATTGTGAAGTCCGATAATTGCTTTTACATCGTTAAGTAAGCCCTCAGCGATCATTTGCTCAGCGCCACCTTCAGACTCCTCAGCAGGTTGAAAGATCAATCGAACTGTACCAGGAATCAGGTGTTTTAATTCCTGTAAAATAAATCCAACTCCGAGTGTAATAGTCGTATGAACATCATGTCCACACATATGAGCGATTCCATCAATAACTGAACGAAACGGTAAATTGGATTCTTCTTGTATTGGAAGTGCGTCAATATCAGCTCGGAGTGCAACAATCGGCCCCGATATACCACAGATTTCGGCTGCAGTTCCTGTTTGACTATTCAACTGTATTTTTTTGATATTAGCTTTTTCTAATTCTTGATTGATAAAATTCGTAGTTTGAAATTCTTGATTACTTAATTCAGGATACATATGCAAATGTCTACGGATTTCTATTAGTCTTGTAAAATATTGATCTGCTAATTCATCTATTAGTGTTTCTAAATGATTCATCTTAGATTCTCCTTGTTGTTAGATAGGGTTTTGTTTGATTATGTAAAGAATTGTATAATTATTCTTTTGTTCATTCAATACTTTTTTACTATTTACAGATTTTGATAAGATAATTATGCTTATTTATCAAAGTGATGAATGTGTTTTTAGAAAATAGTTTATTTTTGGTTTTTATTAAGTGTTATTTTGTGGGAGAGGGTGAAATGAGTATTAATACATTATTAGGTTATAGATATGAAATAAAAAATGGTAGATGTTTAGTGACTAAATCTGCCTGTAAAAATCTCATTCTAATTATTGATTTCTTAAAATATTAACAATTACTTTTTGAAAAATTCTAAATAAACTTTCGCTCTTTTCTTTTACAAAATTGAAATTCTGTTTTAATGTATTATTAATAAAAATATGAAGGAGTGAATGAATTGGGATATGCAGTTGGATTAATGTCGGGTACATCTTTAGATGGCATCGATGCAGCTTTAGTAGAAATCACTGGATATGGACCTGAGACAGAGGTAAGATTGATTGATTTTATGACAGTTCCTCTTGAGGAAGGTTTATTAAATGAAATTCAAAATGCTATTACACTTGTTTCCTCAAACGCTCAGCATTTATGTAGTTTAAACTTTAAGCTTGGCTATGCTTTTGCAAATGCAGTAAAGCAAATTTGTAGGAAAAATGAATTTTCGCTAGAGCAACTTGAGTTTATTGGGTCGCATGGTCAAACGATTTATCACCAGCCTGAAGCTCATGGAAATTTCATTCAATCTACTTTGCAGTTAGGAGAGCCTGCGGTTATTGCATATGAAACAAACACGCAAGTTGTTTCCAATTTTCGAGTGATGGATATGGCAGCTGGTGGGTATGGTGCACCTTTAGTTCCACATTCTGAGTTATTACTTTATAAAAGTAAAACTAAAACACGTTTATTACAAAATATTGGTGGAATCGGTAATGTTACGATTATTCCAAGGAATTCTACTATCGACGATTTGGTAGCCTTTGATACAGGTCCAGGTAATATGATTATTGATGAAATTTGTAAGCGCTATTTTAACGTGCCATATGATCCTAATGGTGATTTAGCTGCTAAAGGTAATGTAAATGAGAGATTACTAGAAAGATGCATGAGTATTCCTTATATTTTAGCACCTATACCTAAAACAACAGGAAGAGAGTTATTTGGTACACAGTTTGTTGATGAAATATTAGAAGAGTTTAGCGATATTTCACCGATTGATTTAGTGACAACAATGACGATGTTTACTGCAAAATCGATTGCTGAAAATTATAAAAAGTTTATTTTACCAGGCCATCCGATTGATGAAGTAATTGTAGGTGGCGGAGGTAGTCATAATAAAACGCTACTATGCATGCTTCAAGAATTATTAGGTGAGGATTCAAAAGTATTAGTTCAAGAAGATATTGGTTTTTCTTCGGACGCAAAAGAAGCCATTGCCTTTGCGATTTTAGCAAATGAAACTTTAAACGGTTTACCAAGTAATGTACCTGGAGCAACAAAGGCAAATCGTTTAGTTGTTTTAGGAAATATTACACCAATACCATACTAGGAGGATTCATCGTGAAAAAATTAGGAATTTCAATTTATCCAGAGCACTCAACGGTTGAAAAAGATAAGGCCTATATTAAATTAGCTCATCAATATGGTTTTAAACGAATCTTTACGTGTCTATTATCAGTTAATGGAGACAAGGAACAGATTATAAAAGAATTCAAAGAAATAGTTGATTATGCAAATAGTTTAGAGATGGAAGTCATTGTTGATATTGCTCCTCGAGTATTTGGCATATTAAATATATCATATAATGATTTATCATTTTTTGCTGATTTAGGAGCTTATGGAGTTAGACTTGATATGGGATTTACTGGGAATGAAGAGTCCATTATGACTTATAATCCATATGGGTTGAAAATTGAAATTAACATGAGTAATGCTACGAAATATCTAGAAAATATATTAGCCTATAAGCCTAATCAATCTAATTTAATCGGATCTCATAATTTTTATCCGCATCGTTATGCAGGTTTGAGTTATTCACATTTTGTTAAATGTAGTGAAGAGTTTAAAAAGCATGGTATTCGTACAGCAGCATTTATTAATTCACAGGCTGCAACATATGGACCTTGGCCTGTGTCAGAAGGTCTTTGTACTTTAGAGATGCATCGTAATTTATCAGTCGTAACTCAAGCGAAACATTTATTTTATTCAGACTTAATTGATGATGTTATTATCGCAAATGCTTATGCATCTGAAGAAGAGTTCAAACAGCTTTCGGAGCTAAATCAGAACGGTAAAGAATTATTTACACTAAATATTGACTTACATGATTCAATTACAGATTTAGAGAAAAAGATTGTTTTAGAGGAGTTTCATTTTTATCGCGGGGACGTATCAGATTACTTAATTCGTTCAACTCAGTCTCGCGTTAAATATCGAGATGAAGAGTTTAAACCTACTTATACTCCACCTATTCGTAGAGGCGATATTTTAATAGAAAATGAATTATATGGTCAGTATAAAGGTGAATTGCAAATAGCACTACAGAATATGGAGAATTCAGGGAAAACGAATGTGGTTGGACGTATTGTTGAGGAAGAAATCTTCCTACTAGATTTCTTACATCCTTGGAGTAAGTTCCAGTTTAAAGAAAACTAAACAATCATTGTTTGAGAAGATGTGAAATTTTTTTTACATCTTCTTAAAATTTTATTTCATTTTTTTGAACAAATAATTGAAATTTAATTTTATTAAGAATATAATAGCTTCATAGAAAACGTTTTCAGTTTTTCGAATCTTTCATATTATTAAATTAGATTAGGAGGATAAGAGTATGAAGGTATTATTTGTATGTGCAGGCGGGATGTCAAGTGCAATTGTTGTGAATGCATTAAGAAAAGAAGCGGAAAAAAACGGTATCCAAATGGAAGTACAAGCAGTGGGAACTCAAGAGTTTGGTGAAGAAGTTAAAAACGGTTGGGACGTAGCCATGGTAGCACCACAAGTTCGTCACCGATTTGATAGCTTTAAAGCTGAGGCAGATGCTGCAAATGTTCCATGTGAAGTAATACCGCCTATGGCTTACACACCACTTGGTGGACCAAAACTATTAACAATGGTACAAGAGATTACTAAAAAATAATTTTAGTAGTTATTAAAAATGAAAAAGGGGGAGAATTATGAACGGTTTTATTAATTTTATGGAAAATAAACTTTCTGGCCCAATGGCAAAGATTTCTGAACAAAAACATTTACGTTCAATTCGTGATGGAGTTATTTCTGCACTACCTTTTATTATTATTGGTTCTTTATTCTTAATAATTGCTTTTCCTCCATTACCAGAAAAGTGGGCAATCTCACTTTGGGCAAAAAAACATATTTTTGAGATTTTAATTCCATATCGTTTAACGATGTATATTATGTCACTATATATAGCCTATGGTATTGGATATAACTTGTCGAAAAACTACAAGATGGATCCTTTATCAGGTGCTCAATTATCGGCTGCTGCATTCCTTTTAACTTTAACACCTCAACTAGTTGATAAAGTTGGAATGGTATTACCGATGGGAAATATGGGTGGCCATGGATTATTCGTAGCAATGTGTACATCTATTTTTTCTGTAGAATCTTTACGATTTTTTAAAGAGAAGAAAATTACGATTAAAATGCCAGATTCGGTTCCACCATCAGTTGCACGTTCATTTGAATCATTAATTCCTGTTGCCTTTGTTGTATTCGTATTAACTTTAGTAACTGTTGTCTTTAAAATTGATTTACATACTTTAGTGGATAAAGCAATTTCTCCTTTAGTTAGTGCTGGAGACAGTCTTGGAGGAGTATTAGTACCGGTATTCTTTATTACGTTTTTCTGGATTTTTGGTATTCATGGTGACTCAATTGTTGGTACAGTGGCAAGACCACTTTGGGAAGTATATTTAGCAAAAAATGCTGAAGCTGTAGCAGCTGGACAAACTATTCCTCACGTAGCACCTGAAACTTTCTTTCAATGGTTTATTTGGATTGGTGGCTCTGGAGCAACAATTGGACTAGTATTAGCAATGTTATTTTTCTCAAAATCACAATATACAAAAGCTGTTGGTAAATCAGCAATTATTCCTGGTATCTTCAATATTAATGAACCAGTAATTTTCGGTGCACCAATTGTTTTAAATCCAATTTTAATTATTCCTTTTGTATTAACACCATTTATTACAGCAACTTTATCATATTTTGCTACAGTTGCAGGTTTTGTAAGACCTACATATATTATGGTTCCTTGGACTTTACCTGCACCAATTGGAGCTTATTTATCTACTGGTGGAGACTGGAGAGCGATTGTACTGGTGTTTATTAACATCGCAATTTCATTCTTTGTGTATTTACCATTCTTTAAGGTTTATGACAATAAACTTGCACAAGAAGAAAATGTAACGACTGTAACTGAAAAAAATAGTCTTACTTTATAAAAGCGAAAAGGTTGGACTGTTTTATAAAACAGTTCGACCTTTCTTTATTACTTATTTAGAGGGTGATCAGATTGAAAGAAACTAGTTGGTTTATCAAGTTTAATTATAAAAGCGCAATTATCTTTTTCTCCTTCGTAATAATCATCAATTTATTACTTTGTCCTCTGATTCAACAAATAGGCTTTGCCTACCAAACATCATTATTTATTGCAAATAGTATTGCTTGTAGTATAGGTTTACCTTTTGTCGTCTTAAAGCTAGAAGGGAAATACAAGAATAGAAGACAAGCACTAAAGTTTATTTTAATTTCTACCGCTGTTTGCACATTAATGAGTTATTTTCTGTTATTCCCACTATAAAAATGACTACTATTTTTGGTACTTAAACTATTATGAGGTGAGACAATCATGAGTAAAGAAGGAATTAAAATTGTAACAATAGGTGGAGGGTCTAGTTATACGCCAGAATTAGTTGAAGGTTTTATTAAAAGATACAATGAACTTCCTGTAAGTGAGTTATGGTTAGTTGATATAGAAGCAGGGAAGGAAAAGTTAGAAATCGTTGGTAATTTAGCTAAACGAATGGTAAAAGAAGCTGGAGTTCCAATGGAAATTTATTTAACGTTAGACAGAAAATTAGCGCTAAAGGATGCTGATTTTGTTACGACTCAAATGAGAGTAGGCTTACTAGAGGCACGCATTAAAGATGAACGTATACCTTTACAATTCGGTATGATTGGTCAAGAAACGAATGGTGCAGGTGGTTTATTTAAAGGGCTAAGAACAATACCTGTATTACTTGAAATTGCTGAAGAAATGCAGCAACTATGCCCGGATGCATGGTTAATTAACTTTACAAATCCTGCAGGAATGGTTACAGAAGCATTACTTCGATATAGTAAACATAAAAAGGTTATTGGAGTTTGTAATGTACCAATTAATATGACAATGACGATTGCTAAACTCTTAGAAGTGGATCAAAGTCGTGTACATATTGATTTTGCTGGATTAAACCACATGGTTTATGGACTTCATGTATATGTTGATGGAAAAGAAGTGACTGAACATGTATTAGAATTATTAGCAAATCCGGAAATTCAAATGACAATGAAAAACATCGCTCCATTACCATGGCAAAAAGAATTTCTGATGTCATTAGGTGTACTTCCTAATCCATATCATCGTTACTATTACAAAACCAAACATATATTAGATGAAGAATTAGAATCTTTTAAAACTGGCACTACTCGAGCAGAGGTCGTTAAGAAGTTGGAAGATGATTTATTTGAATTATATAAAGATGAGAATTTAGCTATTAAACCGCCACAGTTGGAAAAACGAGGTGGAGCTTATTACAGTGATGCCGCTTGTAGCTTAATTACATCTATTTATAATGATAAAAAGGATATCCAAGTATTAAACGTTCAAAATAATGGCTCAATACAAGGGATTCCGAATGAATCAGCTGTAGAAGTAAATTGTATCGTTACAAAGCAAGGACCAATTCCAATATCAGTAGGTGAATTACCACCTCAAATAAATGGATTAGTTCAGCAGATTAAATCATTTGAACGAGTTGGAGCTGAAGCAGCTGTTACTGGATCTTATGAAAAAGCATTATTGGCACTAACGATTAATCCTTTAGTTCCGAGTGATGAAGTTGCAAAAGAAGTACTAGATGCCCTATTAGATGCTCATAAAGAATACTTGCCATTATTTTATAAAGAAGAAATGGTGAATCAATAAGGCTAAATTATAAAAACAAAAATTAAGGAGTATAAATAGAATGATGACTAACGAACAAGAAATTTTTGAAATTATATCACATGGTGGGAATGCAAGATCACTAGCTTACGAGGCATTAGAGGCCGCAGAAAAAAATGATTTTGAAACAGCAGATCGCTTAATCGAAGAGTCTCACCAAGAAATTGGTCATGCACATAAAACACAAACGACTTTAATTCAAGCAGAATTAAATGGTCAGCCATGTGAAAAGTCTCTATTAATGATTCATGCTCAAGATCATTTAATGACTGCAATGAGTGAACAAAAGCTTATAGAGCATATCATTCGTTTACATAAAAAATTAGCCGAGAAATAATCAATTCATATAGTAATAGAATAGACGAAAGATGGTAGGGGGCAGTTTTAGTGAAATATGTTATAGGTCTTGATGGTGGAGGAACAAAGTCAGAGGCTATTGCTTATAATTTAGATGGAGAAATTATTAGTCAAGGTTATTCTGGTTTTAGTAATTTACTAATCAATGAAGAAGATGGAATTAATCACATTATAGAAGCAATTGAAAATTGCTTAAGCCCTTTACCAAAAGAGAATTGCTTGTTTTTATTTTTAGGAATTGCTGGAATTGGTGGAGTAAAAGACCGAGGTCCGTTAGAAAAGGCACTAAATGATGCATTTCGTATCCCATTTAAAATTGTTAATGATGCACAAATTGCACATGCAGCATTACTAAATGGACAAAGTGGTGTATTAACAATCGCCGGTACGGGTTCTATTTGTATTGGAATGCATAAAGAACGGACTGTTACGGCTGGCGGATGGGGACATCTTCTAGGGGATGAAGGAAGCGGATATTGGATTTGCATGGAGATCTTTAAAAAGATTACACAGGAATTTGATGAAGGTGTTCCATTAAGTTATTTATCTTTGAAAATGCTGGAGAAATTGCAGTTAAAAGAAGTAGAAGAACTTAAGAAATATATTTATCACAATACAAAAGCGGAGATTGCTTCACATGTTCCATTTATAGTTGAAATGGCCAACATAGGTGATTTAATGGCCTTATCAGTTCTACAAAGAGCTGGTCAACTTCTTGGGAAAACGACTATCCAAGCCATAAAAAAATTAAATCTTCGAGAAGAGCCACGAGTTGCATTAAAAGGAAGTATTCTAAGTCGAATACCAGTCGTTCAGAAAACGTTTATTCAAACAATTCTTGAGCACTATCCAACAGTAACATTTTACACGGACGAAATCTCTTCGACCTTCGGAGGATATCTATTAGCTATGAAAGAAGTTAATTCACGTAAGGAATAATTATGTGCGATAAAAACAGGAAAAGCAGGAATGACAAACGAGTTAAAATCCTGCCTTATAATTGAGGTGTAATTGTGTTAGAAAACTTAACAACCGAAATTAGAAACGATCGTACGAGTAACTTAGATCAACTAAGCGTCGATGAGTTTTTAAATATAATGAATGAAGAAGACCAAAAGGTGGCTCTAGCAGTTAGGGAACAAATTCCAATGATTTCAAATGTAGTTCAGCTAGTTGTTGAAGCATTTCAAAACGGAGGACGATTAATTTATACAGGTGCTGGTACAAGCGGAAGAATTGGTCTACTAGATGCAGTTGAATGTCCACCTACATTTGGAACGAATCCTAATGAAGTCATTGGATTAATTGCAGGCGGAGAGAGGGCCTTTATTAAAGCTGTTGAAGGTGCCGAAGATAGCGAAGAGCTTGGGAAGGAAGACTTATTACGAATATCCCTTACAAAAAATGATGTCGTGATCGGTATTGCAGCATCAGGACGAACGCCTTATGTAATAGGTGCTTTAAAGTATGCAAATGAGATTGGAGCAAAAACTGTAGCACTATCGTGTAATAAAGGTTCAAAAATTGGAGAGGTTGCCCTCCAAAAAATTGAAGTAGATAATGGTCCAGAAGTGTTAACAGGCTCTACCCGATTAAAAGCTGGAACATCTCAAAAGTTAATATGTAATATGATTTCGACAGCTTCAATGATTGGAATTGGAAAAGTATATAAAAATCTAATGGTTGACCTGCAATTAACGAATAGTAAACTAGTTGATCGAGCAAAAAGAATAATCGTTGAAGCTACTGACTGTGATTATGAAACGGCAAGTAATTACTTACTGAAAGCAAATAATCAACCGAAAGTAGCAATCGTTATGATTTTAACTGGAATGAATTACGATGAAGCAATGGTCAGTTTAAATAAAGCTAGTGGTTTTATTAGCAAGGTAGTAAAAAAATAAATAGAAGGCGGCAACTAGTACTACTAGTCTGTCGCCTTCTATTTCATATTAAAATATAATTCAGATTTTATTCCTTATATTTTATAATTTGTTTATAGTCATATTTCGAATCCGATTAAAAGAGGGGAAAATGTCGGTTGGAAATTTCCGAAGTCATCATTTTATATAAATAAAGAGAGAGTTGAGTAGATTAAATGAATGCACTAAATGGCGGTTTAATCATGTTAAACGAAATGCTGTATAAACTTCCACCATCTGAAAGAAGAGCAGCTAAATATATAATTGAAAACCCAGAAAAATCGATTCAATATACAGTTTTTGAACTTGCGGAAAAAAGCCAAACAAGCAACTCTGCAATCATTCGATTATGTCGTTCACTTGGTCTAAAGGGTTTTCAAGAGCTTAAGCTGCGAATTGCAGGTGATATCATTACGACAACAGAAGTAGGATCAAGAGATATTAATTTAGGGGAATCAACAAGTTCAATTATTAAAAAGATGATGAATAATAATATTCAGGCCATCAAAGATACTAGCGATATTATTAATGTGAGTGATTTAGAGGAAGCCGTTCAAGCTTTAACAAAAGCAAGAAATATTTATTTCTTCGGTGTAGGTGGCTCAATGGTAGTTGCCTTAGACGCACAACAAAAGTTCTTACGTATTAAAAAATACACCTCTGCATTTACTGATTTGCATTTGTTGGCTGTTCAAATAGCGAACCACGAGGAGAATGATGTCTTAGTAGGAATTTCATTTTCTGGAGAAACGCTAGAAGTTCAAAAAGCTCTTCAAATTGCCAAAGAAAACGGCGTGAACACCATTAGCATCACGGGCTTTGGTTCCAATTCTGTATCAAACTTAGCGGACATTAAATTATTCAATTCTCCACACAGGGAAGCAACATTTCGAAGTGGAGCAACGTCATCAAGGATGGCTCAACTACATGTCATCGATATCTTATTTATGGCTGTTGCGACACAAGAGTATGATCAAACAATTCAGTATATCGATCAAACAAGAACGGCTATTTCATCATTAAAAAAGTAAATAATTCAGGATCAAGGATATAACAGTGTTAGGTAATGAAAGAAAAAGCACAAGGCAATCATAGTTCCTTGTGTTTTTTCTTTTTAGTCTCTGTTAAAGTAAATCAACTATATGGCAGTTTAGAGTAACAAGGAATGATATAATTAAATGGATAAATTTAGTAAACAAATAAATGATCGAATAGTATTAAATGATAATTCCTTTTTTTTAGCCAGATTATTGAGGAGGTTATTTAATGGCAATTAAGCTCTGTCCCTTGTGTGGTAATGAGAATAAGTGCTCAAGTGGGAAGACTTGTTGGTGTAATAATGAGTATTTCCCAAGAGAGATCTTTAATCAGATATCGCCTGAAGAGGTAAGAAAATCTTGTATATGTAAGTCGTGTTTAGATAAGTACAAAGAAGATAATAGAATAGAAGACTTAAAACCTTCTGATATCGGACCAATGGTCTTTGGTAGAAAGAATGCACCTAAACAGGACGATGAAGTATGTTACTGTTATGAGAAGTTTAAAGATCAACTTAAACCAGGAACAGTAACTAAGTGTTTCAAGGAGAAATGTGCGAATTATCTAAGGTGCACCTCTGAAAATTCCGGAATATTATAATCGTCTTTATTCATTTTTAGGAATATGTGAGGAATCTATACTCGTAAACAACTAACGTAATGCATTAGTTGAATAATCATTAAAAAGACTGTTTAGTATAAAACGGTCTTTTTTAGTACAAAAAAATCACCATTTTAGTTTAACAGATTCTATTTTTAAGAGAGTTGATTTGAGGATTAGTTTGGTATTCAAAAAAATGAAAGGGTATGTAGGTAGAATATGATTAACATCAAAAATTAAAGGAGGTTTGGAAGCCTTGGGGAAGGCAGAAAAAACGCAAATGCTATTGTGGTTAGTGTAATCCATTCACTAGGGGAGGTGATATCAGAAAGGAAGTGGTTAGTTACAATCACAACAAGTTTTGATACCACTAAAAGGGTAATTATGTGATCAAATCAAATCGAAATTAAGCATTGTTTAGCGGGCATAAAGTTTTATTAGTATTATGCAAAATTTTTATTGCGCTTGGGAAATTATTAAAGGATACTAATAAGAGGTTCACTATAACGAACGAAATAAAGAGGGGAAAGAATATTATGATGAAAAAGGGAATTTTATCTTTAGCAACTTTAGGTTTATTAGCTTCACCATTATCTTTCACAACTGCTCATGCAGAAGGAAACAATTATAATTTATTAAAGAAAAGCAGTGAGAGTCACGTTGAAAAGCTGTTTCCGAAAGGTGCAAAGGAGTTTCATACATTTAATAGTTTAAATTTAAACTCACATCTTACTAGCTTTACTAATAAACCATCTATAAATCTATCAAATTATACTACTGAAGCTGATGAGATTGAAGAACTGTACGAAGAAGAAGTAAATGATGATTTTGATGTAGCAAATGATTTACCAATTGGAGCAAATATGTATGGCCAATTGCTTCCTTTGTATGATGAAGACCTTTATAAAATCGTTGTACCTACTGATGGAAAAATTACTTTAGGTGGAACTGCTTTTGGTTCTGAAAATATTATATTAGCAATTGGCATTTATCAAAAAGATTTTGTTGAAGATAATAAACTAGTTTATTTGGGTTACGATTATGATGAAGATACTGATCTTGAACAACAATACTATCAAGCTAAGGCTGGTACATATTATGTAGCTGCATGGGATGATGATAATGATGAATACGACGATAATACCGAAGATGATTATTATGGAGTCTATACATTATTCAATGTTGCACCAAGTAAACCTACTGTAAATAAAGTTGATAATAATGATCTAGTGGTTACAGGTAAGGCCGAAGCCGGTTCTATTGTAACAGTTAAAAACGGTAGTACGGTATTAGGAACTCCTATAAAAGCAACATCTAATGGAACTTATTCAGTTAAGATTCCTGTTCAAAAAGCTGGAGTAACGTTAAGTGTTTATGCTAAAGACTTTGTTGGGAAAACGAGTGTAGCTGGAACAACAAAAGTTGTAGACGTAATTGCGCCTGCAAAACCAGTTGTTAACAGAGTTGATAATAACGATGTAGTTGTAACAGGAAAAGCTGAAGCTGGTTCGACTGTTGCGATTAAAAGAGGGACAACAACACTAGCGACTGTAAAGGCTACATCTACTGGAACGTTTTCAGCGAAAATCGCCGTTCAAGTAGCTGGCACTAAATTAACAGTAACTGCTAAAGATGCTGCAGGAAATATAAGCGTAGCGACTACTGTAACTGTTGTTGATGTAATTCCTCCAGGCAAACCAACAATTAATAAAGTAGATGATAATGATTTAAAAGTTACTGGAAAAGCTGAAAAAGGTTCACTTGTGACAGTTAAGAAAGGTACTACGGTGTTAGGATCAGCAACAACTAACTCTAGTGGGGTTTATTCAGTTAGTATCAAAGCACAGAAAAAAGGAACAGTTATTTCTGTCACTGCAAAAGATAAAGCAGGAAATACTAGTGCTGCTGCAACATATACAGTTGTAAAACATTAATATTTATAAGGAGCCAAGGATTTATTCCTTGGCCCTTTAAATGTAGAGTAGGGCAGTAAAAAAACACAAGGGAAATTAATCTCCTTGTGTTTTTTTAAATTAATTTGCTTTATATTCAGCAGCTTTTAAAAGTAAATCAACTATGTGTACGACTTCCACATGTTCCGATTGATTCTCTCGATCTACACCTAGCTTCATTTGTAATAAGCATCCAGGGTTTGCAGTTACAATTGTAGTAGCTTGTGTTTTTGTTGCTTGTTTCATCTTGTAATCTAGTATTTGCATCGACATTTCGGATTCGACGATATTATAAATACCAGCAGAGCCACAGCAACGATCTGCATCTTTCATTTCGTGATAGTGTACATTTTGAATTGACTTTAATAATGTTCTTGGAGCAGAAGCTGTTTTCATAACATTTCTTAAATGGCATGAATCCTGATACGTAATAATTTGTTCTGGTAAACTTAATTTTACTTTATTATGAAACTCAACTTCTACTAGAATTTCTGATATATCTTTTAGTTTATTTTTAAACGCTAGAGCTCGATCTTTCCAATTTGGATCGTCTTTAAGAAGATGATCATAGTCAATTAGAAAACCACCACAGCCACCTGCATTTGTAATAATATAATCTACACCGAGATTTTCGAAGGCCACAATGTTTTTCTTTGCCATATCTTTCGCAATCGACTTTTCTCCACTATGGCCATGTAATGCACCACAACACGCCTGGTCTTTTGGAATGACAATTTCACAACCAGCTATTTGTAAAAGCTTCATCGTTGCATTATTTGTTTCTAGAAACATTGTATCCATTAAACATCCAGAGAAAAATGCAACTTTCTTTACTTTTTCTTTTAATGGTGGCAAATAGTCAGGGCGTGACTTCATTTGTTTCATAGTCGGTACCTTTGGTAAGACCTTTTCCATTGCAGATAAATTATTTGGAATCAACTTCATAATTCCAGCTTTTCTTGCTACGACTTGAAGGCCTGTTCGTTGATATAAACCTAATAAACCAACTGCAAGTCTCATGCGTTTTTGATGCGGGAAAAGTTCTTTAAATACAACTTTACGAACAGCTCGTGCAGGAAGTGAATGTTTTTTGTGTTGAGCAATAATATCTCTAGCTTCTTCTAGTAGATGACCATATTTCACACCAGAAGGGCAAACAGGCTCACATGCACGACATCCAAGACAAAGTTCAAGTGTACGTTCCACATCTTCATCCGGTTCAATTAATCCATCCGTTACTGCTTTCATTAATGCGATGCGACCACGTGGTGAGTGAGATTCTTTTTGACCTGATTCAATATAAGTTGGACAGCTCGGTAAACAAAAACCACATCTCATACAGTTTAAAAGCTCATCTTCGTTCATACGCTCTTTAAATTGTTGACCGATCGCTTGTTGTTCTTGAAGTGTTGTCATTTTGACACCACCATTCTTTTACGACTGTCTTTTGCAAAGACTTTGCCTGGGTTCATAATATGATTCGGATCTAAAGCTGTTTTGACAGCGAGCATTGCATTAATGCCTGCTTTACCAAGCTTTAATTCAAGGTAAGGAGCTTTTACAATTCCAACACCGTGTTCACCTGTTATTGTGCCACCTAGTTCAATTGCTTTTTCAAATATCTCTGCAAATGCCATTTCAACGCGTTCCATTTCTTCGTGATTACGAGCATCGGTAGGACAAGTAGGGTGTAGATTCCCATCGCCTGCATGGCCGAATGTACAAATTTTTACATTATGTTTTTCAGCAATCACATTAATTGCAGAGACCATTTCAGCAATTTTAGAACGAGGGACAGTTGCATCCTCTAAAATTGTTGTTGGTCTTAATTGTGCAAGAGCTGAAAGAGCAGAGCGTCTAGCCGTGCGTAATGCTACTGCTTCTTCTTCGGACTTGGCTACGCTAACTGAAATACATTTTTCTTTTTGGCAAATTGATTTTATTAATTCGATATCTCTATCAACAACTTCATTTGGACCATCTTGTTCAATTAATAGGACAGCTTTTACATCGGTCGGTAGCCCAATCTGCGCAAAATTTTCAACAACTTCGAGAGTAGGCTGATCCATAAATTCAAGGGAAGTAGGAATAATTTTATTAGCGATAATTTTAGAAACCGTTTTGGCTGCATCTTCCAAACTATCATATAATGCAAGCATTGTTTTTTTCGTTTCTGGCATTGGAATAAGTTTTAATGTAGCCTCGGTAATAATACCTAAAGTTCCTTCAGAACCAACAAATAAACGAGTAAAATCATATCCTGCAACATCTTTTGCTAGCTTTCCACCAGTTCGGATAATATCTCCGTTTGCTAATACAATTTCAAGTGCGATGACATAGTCACGCGTTACACCATATTTTAATCCACGTAATCCACCTGAATTTTCATTAATATTTCCGCCAATTGTAGAAATTTTCATTGAGCTTGGATCTGGTGGATAAAATAAACCTTTTTCTTCGATTGTATTGATCATATCAAGAGTCACTACACCAGGCTGAACTGTAATTGTTAAGTTTTCTTCATCTATCTCAAGAATATTGTTTAAGTGTTTAAATAAGATTACGATACCGCCATCTGTTGGACAAGTACCACCGCATAAATTCGTTCCAGAGCCTCTAGGAACGATTGGAATGTGGTTTTCGTTACAGATTTTAACGATTTCGGATACTTCTTTAGTAGAACGAGGACTAACGACTGCATCCGGAAGAGCTTGCAAATTTGGTGTAGCATCGTAAGAATATACGAGTCTCTCTACTTTTGAGTCATCATAATTTTCTTTTCCAACAATTGCTATAAAACTTTGTGCAATGTCATTTGTAATCATAAATAAATTCCCCCCCATTATCTTAATTCAAGTATAAAGAGTGAATAGATGTATTTACTATAGAGGAACATACAGAAAAAACACCATTTATCGGTGTTTTTTTGTAGAATCATCTAGTAGGTATGTTCCGATATACAATTTAACTAAATCTTGGATATCTTTCGGATTCAATTTCGTTAATTCAGTAATTTTACCTAGGCGATACAGAAGTGTGTTTATATGAATATGTAAAGATTGGGCGGTATTTTTAAGAGATTGATTTTGATTTAAATACTCTTTAATTGTAATAAGTAAATCCTCATCATTTAATAGAGGTGCAATTGTCCTTTCTATAAATGTTTTCTTAATCTCCTGTGAAAGTTCCTGCAGAATTAGATCAATTGTTAAATCTTCATCAAAAATAATTGAACTTGTTTTTAATGCAACTTTTAATGCTCGATCCGCTTGATGATAAGATTTATGTAATTGTTTTGGAGTGACTTGTTGCCCAACGCCTGTAGCAATGGGTGAGTTTAGTCGACTTTTTATGATTTCATATAAATCATGCAATCTTTGTAGTTTATGAGCATCTTTATTCGTATCGTCAACTTTCATCAAAAATACAATTCGATTATTGCCCCAACGAACAAATATGTCATTTTTATTTCGATTCGATAAATCAATTATTAGTTGTCTTGTATCGATTGGGAGCTTATTATTATTTTCCCATTCGAAAATAATAACCTGCCTAATATAATTTAAATCAATATTTAGCATAGTAGAACGTTCATAAAAATAATCATCCCACTCAATATCTTGAATCCAATCAAATACAAATGCTTCTAACGTTCTTTGTTGCAAATCAATTTGAACTGTATAATAGTTTTCTCTAATTAATAATTCTGTCATCCTACGAAGCATTTCTCCAAAAGGGGAAATTTGCTCGGGATTTCCTGTAATGCCAATTACTCCGACTATTTCATTTTGAAAATAAATAGGAAGATTAATTCCAGCCTTCACACCGCTTAAGCGATTTTCATCATCAGATGTGATCGTGAACGTTTTTCGTTCATTAATTGCTATTAATGAGCCTTCATGAAATGTGCCAGTTCGTGCTGGGTCCGTACTTGCTATAATGATGCCATCTGTATTAATAATAATGATATCTTCTTGTATTAACTTTCTTACTTCATTAATGATCTTTAATGCCAACTCATCAAGTACCATGTCAAACTCCCTCAATATTGTTACTATTAGTATAATGTAAAAAGTCTTATTTCTACTATATCGTCTTAAAGTAGTTTGCGAAAAAGTGAAAAAAGTTATGAACTTCGCTTGAATGGGCTAAAAATAGGATATGTGATAAAAAAGTGGTAAAGTGTTAAGAGCAGGAAGTAGGAAAAAAGTACATACATAGGTTAGATAAAGGAGCAAGAGATGAACAATTATAAATTAGTCATTCAATATGATGGTGGCCGTTATAAAGGCTGGCAGAGGCTTGGTAATGGTGAAAATACAATTCAAGGTAAAATCGAAAATGTAATATCAGAAATGGTAGGAAGAGAAGTTGAAATTATTGGAAGTAGTCGAACGGATGCAGGTGTACACGCATTTGAACAGGTTGCTAATTTTAAAATAAAAGAGAACATGCCGGAAATAGAAATTAAAAGTTATTTAAATCGTTATTTACCTAAAGATATTAGTATAAAGGAAGTTTCGATTGAATCTGACCGTTTCCATTCAAGATACAATACTAGTGCAAAAACGTATATATATAAAATTTGGAATGAGGAATATACGAATCCATTTATGCGCAAATACAGTATGCATGTAGAAGAGAAACTAGATCTTAATAAAATAAAGGCTGCAGCCAAGTATTTTTTAGGTGAACATGATTTTACAGCCTTCTCAAATGCCAAATCTAAAAAGAAGTCGATGGTACGAGAAATCTACTCGATTGATTTTGATAAGATAGACGGGTTTATTCAAATAAGAATTAGCGGAAATGGTTTCCTATACAATATGGTAAGAAAAATCGTAGGAACACTAATTGAAGTTGGAGCAGGTAGATTACAGGCTGAAACTATATCGAAAATAATTGAATTAAAGGATCGTGCTCAAGTAAGTAATCTTGCAGATCCGGGTGGGCTATATTTGGAGAAAATAGAATTTAAGTTATAACTTTATAAAAAAAAGCATTGGAATTTATGGATTCTAATGCTTTTTTTATTTTTGTTCGTTAATATTTTTTTTGTTATCACCCACCAAACAAGCTCTTTCTTTAAATAAAATCATAAGGAAAAATCCAATAAGCATTAATATTAATATGAAAAAAACTGAATGATTCCATGATGACTGCTCGCCTTTAATCAGTTGCATCGCTCCAATTACAATTACAGCTCCTAAATTCCCTGCCATTAAAAGTAGTCCTGTTGCTTCACCGGAAACTTTTTCACCAACTAGCTCTTCCGTAGCTGACAATAATAAAGCAAAAGCTGGTAAAAATATGAAGCCAAGGAAACTACCTATTACAACTAGAAAAGTAAAATTCCCTGAAGTACAAACAGGATAGATTAATAGAAGGGAGCCGATTATTGTGACTAATAAAAAGGGCTTTCTTTTACCAACTCTATCTGAAAACAGCGGGATAACTATCGAACCAATAATACCGCCGACTATTAAGGTTCCTCCTATAATTCCGGCTTGTTCTGATGAAATTCCGTACGGTTTTAGGATTTGTTCAAGCCAGGATGTTAGTCCATTAAAGACTCCTAAGCCTAGAAAGGAAACAATGTTTAATAGTAAAAGATTCTTGTTTTTCAATAATTTAAATGTAGTATTAAAACTTCCTGAGGTACTGGAATTTCGATTGAAATCTGAATTTTGTTGACCGATGAAGTAAAAGACGAGTGTTGCAAGTATTGTTAAAATGGCCATGATGACTAATGTCGGTTGGAATCCAAAAAGATCTACAAGAATTGGTGTCCCCGCTAAGGCTACTGCCATACCGACGAACATACCGACTGTGCCGATGCCAGTGGCGGTAGCTTGTTTATTTTTCGGAAACCAATCAACTACTAAACTTGATATTGCATTTAAAATATATGGTTGGCCAATCGCAATTCCTATTTGACCAATAAGTAAAAATGAGAAGCTTGAATCAAAAATTCTAATAATAGAAAAAACGGACATGAAAACGCCACCTAGTAAAATACTAAATCGGTATCCAACTCGATCAATTATTTTACCTGAATGGATAGAAAAAACAATATAAATTAATGGAAATACAATTAATAACCAATTAATATCTAACTCTGAAACGTCATAATGCGATTTTAAATATGAAATGAGAGGTGCAAAATTTAACCAGAGCATTTGACTAATTCCAGCAAGTGCAGCAAACGAAAGTAAGACATACCAGTTCAATGAGAATGGCTTAATAACTTTAGTGGATGTCATTCTAACACTTCCCTAATTTATATTCTAAAAAAAGCGACTTTATAGAATATATGTTAATTTGCTAATTAATAATTACTTGTTCGAAAATTGAATAAGCAATTTTTTACTATTTTCTCAAATGAATAACCCTCTAAAAGTAGTTTACTGAGCTTCTACCTTTAGAGGGTTATTAAAATTAACTATCTATTTATTACTTTCTAGGTAATCTATTGCTTTTTTTAGACGATTTAATCCTTCAATAATTTTAGACTTGGGACATCCAATATTCATACGGATAAATCCTTTACCAGCCTCGCCATATGTCTCTCCGGGCATGATGGCAACTTTTGCATGATTAACAAGTGCATGTTGTAGTTGCTCACTAGAAAAAGGTAGCCCGGTAATATCAATCCATGCTAAATATGTTGATTCTGGTAATGAAAATTTAAGTTTTGGAAGATGATTGTTAAGATAATTTTCTACTGTTCTTAAATTATCATGAGTATACTCGGCTAATTCATCAACCCATTCCTCACAGGTTTTGTAGGCTTCGATGGTCGCAAGTGTCCCAAAAATGCTTGCAGATGAAAGGCCATCTCGATTTTTTAAAGATATAAGAAATTCTTTGTTTATCATTTGGTTTGGTAAAATCAAATATGATCCACCTAGACCAGGAATGTTAAACGTTTTACTTGCAGAGGTACAAATACATACATTCTCCAAATTGATGCTAGTGTTTATAATCGGAATATGGAAATTAGGTTCATATATGATATCCATATGAATTTCATCAGAAATGATAAATACATTATGTTTATTACATAAATCTACAATTCTTTCCAATTCATGCTTTGTCCAAACACGTCCTGAAGGGTTATGCGGACTACATAGCAGAAGAATCTTGGCATACTTGTGAGATAGTTTTTGTTCTAAATCATCAAAATCGATTCGATATTTCCCATTTTCATAGATTAATTGATTGTCAGAAATGAAACGATTGTTATCTTGAATAACTTTAAAAAAGGCATCATAAGCAGGAGTTTGGATCACGACTTGATCACCTTCATTCGTCAAGTATTCAATTATTTTTGAAATTGAATAAATGACACTAGGACTATAAACAATCCAGTCTTCTTTAATATCACAGGAGAATCTCTTACGAAACCAATCTATTATTGATTCTTTAAATTCAGCATGATTCCATCGCGTATAGCCAAATATACCGTGTTTCATTCGCTTTTCTAACGCATGTATTATTTCATCAGGACTTTGAAAGTCAGTATCTGAAATCGAGAATGGTAGTAAATCTGGCACTCCAAATCGATCTTCAATATAGTCCCACTGTGTACAATACGTACCGGTCCGATCAACTACCTGATCAAATTTGTATTTCATTTTGTACAACCCCAATTTATTTAAGATGATAATTTTTCTAATTGTGTTTTAAGAATACCAACCTGTGGACCAATAACGACTTGTAAATTGTGTTCGTCTAATTTTACAACACCAAGTGCACCACAATCCTTTAGAACTTTTTCATTAACAATATTCATATTATCTACAACAAGTCTTAATCTTGTAATGCAGTTATCTAGTGATTGAATATTCTCTTTGCCCCCTAAAGCAGTAAGAATTTTTAATGCTTGGGCATTTGTACCTTTCACCAATGGTTCCTCACTTTGTTGATCATCCATTTTTTCTTCTCTACCAGGAGTTTTTAAATTAAACTTCAAAATTGCATATCTAAAAACTGAATAGTATACGGTAAACCAAATTGTTCCTATTACAGGTACAAGATACCACTTTGTTTTTACTCCTTGTAAAACGCCAAAGATAATAAAGTCTAATATTCCACCATCTGTGTTACCAATTGTTAAATGTAATAAAGCCATTACCATAAAACCTAGTCCCGTTAAAATAACGTGGATGAAATATAAAGGTGGAGAAACGAACAAGAATAGGAATTCGATTGGCTCAGTAATACCAGTTACAAAAGTTGCAATAACACCAGAAATTAATAGACCTTTAATTTTATTACGATTTTCTGGACGGGCAGTGTGATAAATTGCAAGCGCTACTGCAGGTAAACCAAACATGAATGTAGGCATTTTTCCTTGAGATAAGAAAGCTGTCGCTGATGGACTGATCGGGGCTCCAGCTTTTAATTGTGCATAGAAAATATTTAAAGCTCCAGAAACCGTTTGACCATTAACGACTTCAGTACCACCAGCTTCTGTGAAACGAATCATTGCAACTAAAATATGGTGAAGACCGAATGGCAGTAGTAAACGCTCACCGGCACCGAATAAAAATGGTCCAAAAACGCCAGATTTTTGAATTAAACTTCCGATTCCTGTAATGGCAATCGCAAAAATCGGCCAGATCATCGGAATGATAATCCCAACTACTGATAAAGCAAGTGTCGTTATGATTGGAACAAAGCGGGCACCACCAAAAAATGCAAATGCATCTGGAAGTTTAATACTATAAAAGCGGTTGTGTAGTAAATAAACAATGATACCGGCGATGATTCCTCCTAATACACCCATTTCAATTGTTTGTATCCCCATAACCATACCTTGACCAGCTTGGCGCATTTTATCTGCCGCTACTAATTGATTTGTTTCTGTTAAATAAAAATTAATCGATAAGTGCATGATGACGTAGCCAACAAATCCAGAGAAAGCAGCGACACCTTTTTCATATCGTACAAGTCCAAACGGAATTGCCATTGCAAATAAAACTGGTAAGTATGAAAATGCGAATCCACCAATAGTGGACATAAAGCTAAAAATAATTTGGAGTACAGAGTTTCCTAAAAATGGGAAAGTCTCAATTGTTGTCGGACTAGTAAATGAGCTTCCGATTCCTAATATAAGACCCATAAAGGCTAATAATGCTACAGGCACCATAAAGGTCTTACCTAGCCCTTGAAAAAATTCCCATAGTTGTGATTTAACGGACTTCTTCTTTGCCATGTTTTTAGCTCCTTCGTTTTTTTATATGTCTTAAGAATACTCACGGCAAAATCGTTTAACAACAGTTTGAGGTGTTTATGTAAGCGTGTACATTTTTTGTATATTGCTTACTTAAAGTAGATTAAAAGAAAAGAACATAAATAAAAGAGTCAGTAGTGGTCTGGTAATAGACGACTTCTGTCTCTTTTGATTAACTAACATATTTTCATTTCGTTTAAATAAGCAATAATAATGAAATCTAGTACCATACTTAATGGGAATCTTGAAGTCATATCAAGCTCACCAAAGTAAGTGTTTGTAATATAAGCTTGAAGAGATAAAGTCACTTCTTTTTGTAAACGATTTGAGTGGCTTCCAGTTATGGCGATCGTTTTAACGTTCCTATTCTTTAAAATATGGGCAAATTCTAACATATGTAAAGTCTCCCCACTATATGAAACTAGTATGGCCAAATCATTTTCTGTTAAACTATTAGCAGCACTACGTAGCTCGTCCCAATCAGTTCGGGCATTACATAACTTTCCTGCAAACATAAGTTTTCTAGAAGCGTCAACACAAGCGGGAAGTGAGTTACCAACTCCGAATATTTCAACATGTGTGCTTTGGTTTAGATAATTAGCAGCTAGCTTAATCTTTTCTTCATCAATATTTCCCAATGTCTTTTCCATTTCTTCTTTCATTCTCACAATATGTGTATTAAGTAGATAAGAAGTAGAGGATACTGGACTTTGAACTTTATTTGTTTCCATTGAAAGAGTATATTTTAAATCTTGAAACCCACGAAAGCCTAATTGCTGACATGTTCTACTAATTGTTGCCGTAGATACATAAAGCTCTTTTGATAATTCATCAAGATTCAGCTTCGTAATATAATCCGTATTTTTTAAAATATAATCCAATACTTGTTTTTCAAGCTGGCTAAGTTTTTCTCTATTTTGTGATAATCGTTTTAATAGTATTTGCATAAAATTTCACCTACTTTTAGAGAACTAGAAATATACTTTATTATATAGTAAAAATTCTGAATGAAAAGAATTATAGATTGAGGAGCGAGATTGGAGTTATCTCAATTGAGGAAGTGTAGTAGAGATATGTAAAAAAAAGGAAATGAATCCTATTAATAAAGGGTTCATTTCCTTTTTTTATCTATAAATTAAAATTCACCAGTACCGTGATTAAACATCCAATGAATGCCGAATTTATCTGTTAGGCTACCATAAGCTTTACTCCAAAATGTTTCTTGAAGTTCCATTTCTACTTTGCCACCATCACTTAATTTAGTAAAGACAGATCTAAGTTCTTCTAAGTCCTCACTTAAAAAAGATAAATAAATATTATTGCCTTGGTTAAAAGGGAAACCAGGGAATGTATCTGAGAACATAACGTTGCTACCGCTAATGTTCAGTCTAGTATGCATAACTAAATTTTTCGCCTCTTCAGGTAATGGGTATTCTGGATTTGGGGGTGCTTCACCAAAAGTCATAATTTTTGGTGTTTCTGTGTTAAATACAGCCGCATAGAATTCAACTGCTTCACGTGTATTACCATTAAAATTTAAATAAACATCGATTGGCATTTTTTTCACTCCTAATGTTATGTATTAAGACTTTAAAAGCCTACAAATCCATTCTATCCAAATATAGGTAATTTAACAAACAAAGAATTGTAAATTATTTCGAAAATTTCGATTTTTGTTTGAGGTGGGAAATTGTATTAATCTCAGGGACATATTAAAAATGGAAAACGTAATTAAATTCTTGTAATCTAAAACGAGAATTAGCAATTAAAATTGGAGAATCGCAATTAAATATGAAATGGCAATAAAAATAGCAGAATAGCAAATAAACAGTAATAAAAACAAAGGCATAACCCAATAAATACATAAAAATCATCAAAATACTTCCTAGATTAAAGTATTTTTTCTGAAATCTACTCATTGATAAGCTAAAAACAATTTTTACACAAAAATGCTCCATTTTAGATCAACTCACCAATCCTACCATGTTCAGGTGAAAAAAGTAGAAACTTGTCGTAATTATAGTGAAGACAGATTATTCCGACTACTATTAATACGATATTATTACCTATACAAAAAATAATAGACCTCGATTGAAAATGACAAAATGCTTCTTTTATCTAATACAAACGAATATAACCTTCAAATTGTCTCAACCAATTAATACATTTTTCCCGAGTTAATAAACTTTTTTCGAACATCCTCGACTGAATTTGTCAAAATCCTCTTTCTTTCTACTTGAATTCTTTAAGTTTACTTCAAACAGAATATGCCAAAAGTCCGGTTTAATAACCCAATATGAATATAGGGGCAACGTAATTAAAATTAAAATAGTATCGAGTTTCTTAGTAATGCATTAGTCATTAATTAAATCAGTTTTGATTTGAATTTATTTTATTTTAATAGATTCAAAAACATTAAAGTTTACTGTAGAGGAGATTAAAGATGAAAAAGAGAAAAAGCTTTCCTTACAAAGTCCTTGCAACGACAACTTTAGCTTCAATGTTATTTACATCAACTGGATTTGCTGAAGGAACAAATGAAAATCAGGTGCCAGCTCCAAGTTTAGATGAGATTGCAAAGCAGGGTCAAAAGATTTTTGTTGAAGAACAAAAACAAACTGGCGAAAAAGCTGTAGACCCATTTGGCTATAAAGATTTAAATGATGCTCATGCTTATAAACCAAATGACAAAGTCCGTGTAATCGTTGAAGTAGAGCAACCAACAACTTCTGATGATTCTACTCAAACTAAAAAAGTACGCTTTAAAGAAAAGCAAGATCAAGTCATTTCAAAGATATCAAAGGAAAGATCCGTACCTAAAATAAATCAACGCTTTTATGAAGGCTTTAATGGTTTTAGTTTGGAGACAGAATATCGTAACTTAAAAGAAATTCTACAAACACCAGGCGTTACGAATGTACATATTGCAAGAAAGTTTCAATCTTCAATGGGAGCAAGTAAAGAATTAGTACAAGCTCAAAAAGTTTGGCAAAGTTATGGATACCAAGGTGAGGGATTGTTAGTAGCGGTAGTTGATACTGGTATTGACTATACGCATAAAGACATGACAATCACTGAAAAAGGAAAAGCAAAAGAAAAATGGAATCAAGAAAATATTAAAAGTAAACTAGCTGAAACAAGTGTAGGAGAAGTTTGGTACAGTGACAAAGTTCCAACTGGATATGACTGGGCCGATCATGATACAGATGTCATTCCGCATGGTTTGGGAAATGAACATGGCATGCACGTATCAGGAACAATTGGTGCAAACGGTGATGACGCAAATGATGGGGTAGAAGGTATTGCACCAGGCGTACAGTTACTAGCAGAAAAGGTATTCTCTGATACAGCAAATGGGGCGTATGAAGACGACATCATTGCAGGGATTGAGCATGCGGTAACAATGGGAGCAGATGTCATTAATATGAGTTTAGGAACTGATTCAGGATTTGTTAGTGAAGTAGATGATCCGATTCAAAAAGTTATCCGTGAAGCGACTGAGCAAGGTACGCTTGTAGTTGTATCTGGTGGGAATTCTGCTTATAGTACACAAAATAATTTGCTGCAATCTTCTTTAAAACCATATGCCGAAAATCCGGATATTGGTACAGTTGGGGAACCAGGAGTTAGTCCTTTTGCGTTATCTGTGGCTTCATATGAAAATACAAGTATCCATATGAATACGTTAAAAGAAGAAAATGGATTGCAACTTCCATACCAAGATCAATCACAATATAACTTTAATCTATCAAAAGTATTATCACCGCTTGAATCTTATGAATTGGTTTATGTAGGAGAAGGTAAAACTGCCGATTTTAAAAATCTTCCTGATTTAACTGGTAAAATTGTAGTAGCAAAACCAAATGTAAGATATGCTACTTACTCCTATATTCAATCAGAAGCGAAGAAGAAGAACGCAAAAGCAGTAATTCTAGTTCCTGCTGCTGATGATCTTGACTACCCATTAGTTTATTGGAGTCCTTATTTTAATGTACAAGCAGCCACGACAAGTAAAGAGATAGGTAATGCATTAATTTCTAAGTTGAAAAGTGGATATGTTGTAAAAATGAAACCATCTAAAGGGGTGTATGTTGATAACCCGGATAAGAATATGATGTCATATTTTTCTTCATACGGAGCACCACATACATTAGACTTTAAACCCGAAATATCTGCACCAGGAGGAAATATTTATTCTACTGTACCAGGGAATGGCTATGAGGTTATGAGCGGTACATCAATGGCATCTCCACATGTTGCTGGTGGTTCAGCATTAGTTTTACAATCACTTTATGAAAAAGGATTAAAACGTTCAGAGAGTACAGCTTTAAAGGCTAAAATTGCTTTAATGAACACTTCTAAATTAATACAGGATCCTAGTATGAATAATGAAGTACCGTATTCTCCGCGTATTCAAGGATCTGGTTTAATGCAAATTCAAAACTCGATTAAAACGCCTGTACTTGTGACAAGAGAGAAAACGCCACTTGAGCAAGCAGGAGCAGTTGCACTTAAAGAAGTTAACAATAATATTCACTTCAAATTAAATGCAGAAGCGCTTCAAAATCTGAATGTAAAAGATTTAGAGTATCAAGTGTATGTAGATGTATATACAGATGGCAGAGAAACAAAAGAATTTGACCTAGACAATGATGGAAAGTTAGATTCAAAAGAATATTTAACATTAAAAAGTGAGCGTGTACAAGGTGCTACGGCAACTGTAAATGGTGAAACAGTTACAAGCACAGAAGGAAAGACATTAAAAATTAAACCAGGACAAGAAAAAAATCTTGATGTTCAGATTCAACTTCCATCAAGCTTAAAAGATGGTTCATTTGTTGAGGGATACGTACGTTTAGTTCCTTCTGGACAAAATAGCGATTCAGCAGTACCGTTATCAGTACCTTATATGGGGTATTACGGAAAATGGGATCAATCAAAAAATATTGATCCAGCAGCATATGAGAAAGATGCATTCTTAGGTTATACAACACTTTGGAATGATGAAATAGGAGCAGAAGGGGTATTCCCATTAGGTTATGATCCAATCACAGGAAGATTTAATATGGATCGAATTGTAATGTCTCCAAATACTCCATTGAAAGAAGTATACCCATCATTTACAGTACTTCGTAACTTAGCTAAAACAGAAATGTACGTAGAAAATGATAAAGGTGAATTACTTCAATACTTAGGTGATTTTAGTGAATACACTGGTAAGCCATGGAAATTCCGTAAAAACATTATGTCTTTTAGAGACTATTTGAATACTGGATATGGTTGGGATTTAAAAGATCAAAATGGACAAGTAGTGAAGGATGGCGTATACAACTATGTAATCAAAACAACGCTTGATTATAATGGTGCGAAGCCACAAATCGTAAAACTTCCATTGCATATTGACTCAGTTGCTCCAGTTGTTTCGGATATAAAAGTAACACCTAAAGATGGCCAATACGAAATCTCATTCAAAGCGAATGATGTTGGAAGTGGTTATAATGGTGCAATTGTCTGGTATAACGGTAAATATAAGTCACTACCACAAGGAGCAACATCTACTCTAGTAAAAGAAGAGCCAAAGAGCGTTGTAGTATTAGGAGCGGACTATGCACTAAACCAAAGTTATACAGTTTGGGGTGATCCTTCTTATATTAACGAGGGAATGCTTGTTAGTTACTTCAGTGTATCTCCAAATAAAAATGTAAATGCAAAAACACCAGCAGGAATCAATGCTTTTGCAAATAACAATGTAAATTGGAAAATTTATATTAAAGATGTAAATGGAAATATAATTGATTCAATGGATGTACTAGATAAAAATGAAATCCATTTAAAATGGACTCCAGAAGCAAATGTTCCAAATGGTACGTATACAGTATCTGCTGATGTATCTAGTAAAGATGGATTTAAAGTATCAGTAGCACCAAAAACAATTACAGTACAACAATAAATAATCAAAAAGTAAAAGTGTAGGGAATATTTTTTCCTACACTTTTTATTTTAACAAGAATTTTAAATGTAGAAAGAACTAAAAAAACAACTTTAATTTGGTTATTAATATGATTTTATAAACATTTGGTTCATAATAGAGAATAATAGTATTTTGTATGTTTTTTAGCAGAAAGGTGTTTAGTAAATGAAACATTTAACAATCTTATCAAAAATTGAAAATTATATGGATCGATTTACGCAAGCCGAAAAGAAAATCGCTGTATATATAATGGAGCATGCTGAAATTGTCCCCAACTTAACGACTAAAGATATTTCTAACAATACTGGAGCCAGTGAAGCAAGTGTTGTTAGATTTTGTAAAACAATAGGAATCGGTAGTTTTAAAGCCTTTAAAATAGCATTAGTTCGAGATTTGACTGTAGCTGAAATGAATATTAATGATTTTTCTGTCATGGATAAGAAGGACACGCCTTATGATTTATTTAATAAAGTAACTTATGTAAATAAAGCTGCTATTGAAGCTACGGTATCAACTTTAGATAAAAGAGAATTAGAAAAAGCAACTGATGAAATTGTAAAAGCTAAGAAGATTATATTTTATGGAGTAGGCGGTTCTGCCGTATCAGCTATGGACGGAGCATATAAATTTGGGAAAATTGGCTATCATGCCATTATGTCTCCCGACTTCCATATGGTAATTACTTTAGTAGGTCATATGGAAGAAGGCGATATTTTTGTTGCCGTTTCTAATTCAGGGAAAACAAAGGATGTATTAGAGCTTGCTCGTTTTGCTAAGAAAAAGGGAGCAACGATCATTGCGATTACTAAGCTTGGCAAGTCTCCGTTATTTAAGGAAGCTGATATCAAGCTATGCACACCTGACATGGAACAAGATATTCGAATAGGAAGTATAGGTTCTAAAATGGCACAACAAAATATAATCGATTCATTATATGTCATATGCTTTAACCGAATCGGTAACAAAGTTTCTCGTAAACTTCATGAGTATAGTGAAGAAGCAGGAAAACTAAGAAGGTAATCTGAATCTAGTCAAGGGAAGATAGGTAAAAAACTTTTACTTATCTTCTTTTTTGTTAATAGATATAGGAAAAAAATGTAAAAATTTGAAGAGCGATTTTTCGGTATATAGTTACAATTACATGTATTACATGATTAAATTTATTTTTAATGTAATTTTAATAATTCTAAAGTGCTAAATTTAAAAATTAGTTTAAAAGAATAATATAAGACTAAAGAACGTAATGTCGAAAAAGCAAGTTATAAAAACTGACGAATTTCGTCATTTTTCTTTGATGTATAGTAAATTTTTTGTAAGATTATTGCGAATTTTGTAATTATTTGATGAATAAAACCCTCTATAATCACAAGAATTTTTAGAATATTATTAAAATGTACTTTGAAAATTATTAAGGGGGGCTTATTTTGAATAAGTTTGTTGTAACTAGTTTTGCATCAGTAATGGTTGCCGGAACTTTATTTTCTGGAATTCCATTAAAAACAGCATCATCTGAAAGCTTAAGTAAAGTACATAGTGCATTAGCTAAGCATTCAGAAAGTACATTAGATTTGTCATTAGTTAACGATGAAAAGTTATTAGCTGCATTAATTAAACGTGGTGTGGTTTCTGAGAATGCTTCTGAAGCTCAGAAACAAGCTGCATTACAAAGTTATTTAGCGGTTAAAGGTCAAGTGGATCAAGTAACAGAAAAAGATCCAATTGCAAGCAAAGTAAAAAAAGCAGATGCTGCTAAACACAGTGAATTCAAAGACTTTAATAATGGCCTATTACACGGAAACGGTAATAAATTTGGTCAATTAAAAGGTACTCCTGATCCAGTTCAAGAGTCAGCTTCACCAGGGGTTCAAAAGAAGGGTAAACTTCTAACATTAATGGTAGAGTTTTCTGATGTTCCTCATAACAATATTAAGAAGAATGAAACAGACAACTGGTACCCAGATTTTACTCAACAACACTATGAAGATATGATTTTTGGTAAAAATGGTGTGAAAGGTCCAAACGGAGAAACTTTCCTTTCACAAAAACAATATTATGAACAACAATCTGGTGGAACTTATACAATTGATGGTAAAGCATATGGTTGGTTAAAAGTACCAGGAACTGCTGCATATTACGGAAAAGATTCTGCAACTGGACATGATAACGTAACACCAGGTGGATCAAAACAACTAGTAATTGATGCTTATGCTGCTGCTAAAGCTGCCGGCGTTCCTTTACAAGATTACGATTTAGAAGATCCACATGATTTAGATGGAGATGGCAACTATTGGGAGCCAGATGGTTTAGTTGATCACCTTCAAATCATTCACTCAGGTATGGGACAAGAAGCTGGCGGTGGAGCACAAGGAGACAATGCAATTTGGTCTCACCGTTCTGCTAAATTCGTTGACCCAGATGGACTTGGAAAAGGTTTACCTGGTTTCTATGACTACACAATGATGCCAGAAGATGGTGCAACAGGCGTATTTGCACACGAATATGGACATGATTTAGGTTTACCAGATGAGTACGATACAATTTACTCTGGTGCTGGTGAAGCTGTTGAATATTGGTCAATCATGTCAGCTGGTTCTTGGGCTGGAACGATCCCTGGAACAGAGCCAACAGGTTTCTCTCCATGGGCAAAATCATATTTCCAATCAACTTTAGGTGGAAAATGGACTAATCCAACTGTTGTAAACTGGGAAGATGTATCTACAAAAGGTACTCAATTCTTATTAGATCAAGCAAATTCACCACTTGGACAAAACAACCAAGCTATTCAAGTGAATTTACCGAAAAAAGTAACACCTATTAATAAACCAGCTGCTGGCACTTATGAGTATTGGGGTGGACAAGCAGATGAAATGGATAACAGTATGGTTACTTCTGTAGATTTAACTGGTAAAGCTTCAGCAACTTTAACTTTTGACGCTTGGTACGATATGGAAGAACAATGGGATTTCGCGTTTGTTCAAGTTTCAACTGATAATGGAGCAACTTGGAAATCATTAGGTAACAGCCACACTAGAAGTGATGTTGTAGCTGAAGGATATCCAACAATCCTTAATTCAATGCCTGGTTTCACTGGGAAATCAAATGGATGGGAAACACAAAGCTTTGATTTATCAGCTTACAAAGGTAAAAAAATTCAGCTTCGCTTACGTTCTGCAACTGACTGGGGTACTTCAAACGTTGGTTTCTTCGCAGATAATATCAAAGTAGTAGCAGATGGAGCTACAATTGTTGATGATGGTGCTGAAAATGCAACTTCTCCATTTACTTTAAAAGGATTTTCTAAATTTGACGGTAACAAATATTCAAATCATTACTACTTATTAGAATGGCGTAACCATAAAGGTGCTGACGAAGGTTTAGCTCATATCAAACGCGGAAACTCTCTATTAAGCTATGATGGCGGTTTAGTAGTATGGTATGTTGATGATACATTTACTGAAAACTGGACAGGTATTCACCCAGGTGATGGTTTCTTAGGTGTTGTTGATGCTCACGACGATACAAACTTATTATGGAACTATGGCGCTGAAGCATCTTCTCGTTTCCATGTAGCGGATGCAGCATTCGGATTAAATCCAACATCAGGTTATGACATTTCTTATGCAACAGGACAAGCATTTACATCTCCAAGTCAAGAAGCTGTCTCTTTATTTAACGATAGCAAAGACTACAATAATGCATTCTTACCAGATGCTGGTCGTAACATTGGACACTATGGTTTAAAAGTTCGTGTTAATGGTCAATCTACTGACAGATCAGTTGGATCAATCGTAGTTTATAAATAATGATGAACTTAAGAAAGGCAACTTAATGTTGTCTTTCTTTTTTTGTTTTTAAGTGATTAATAGCAAACCATTAGGCAAACTAAAAGTATATTACTTTAATGTGAAATGTAATTTCGTGTATTTATAGAGTTGTATTGACTTTTTATTTCGGAAGTTTAAAATGATAACCAAATAGTATAAATCTAATAGTAGGAAGAAGGAAAGAGACTATGCTAGGTATATCAATCTATTTATCTGAAAAAAATGTTGAGAAGAATAAAAAATATATCGAAATAGCAAAACAAAATGGATTTCATTCAATTTTTACATCGTTACACATACCAGAAGATGACCCTTCAACTTATAAATCACTTCTTCAACTACTTGGTACATGGGCAATTGAAAATGAAATGGAGCTTATGGCAGATATTTCAGCAAAATCGCTTACACATTTAGGGTTAGATTACTCATCCGTTAGCGAATTACAAAATTGGGGAGTTACCGGATTACGAGTAGATTACGGATTAAATGAAAAACAAATAGCAGACCTTTCTAAAAAAATGAAGATTGCACTGAATGCTAGTACACTTACGTCTGCATTTTTAGACGAATTGCTTAAGTGCGGATTACAAACTAAAAATGTAGAAGCTTGGCATAATTTTTATCCCCGTCCAGAAACCGGATTAGCAACGACTTATTTAATCGAAAAAAACAAATGGTTAAAAAGCTTCGGAATTACAACAATGGCATTTATCCCTGGAAATGATGAAATGAGAGGACCGCTTTTTAAAGGACTACCAACATTAGAAAAACATCGTGGAATGAACCCTCTGTTAGCTTACCTAGACCTAACTCAAAACTGTTACATTGATAAAGTTTTAGTTGGTGATATTAGTATAAAAATAGAAACGATGAAGTCTCTTTCAAAAACAAAGGATCTTATTGAATTAAGATATAAACCATCTTCACAAGAAGATGAAATCCTTTCCATTGTAGAGCAAGTTCATACGAATCGAGAAGATCCCGCACGTGATGTCATTCGATCTATGGAGTCTAGACTATATGGAAGCTTTGGTAAGAATAGTTTAAAGCCAGTAAATACGATTACTCGCTCAGTTGGCTCTGTGACAATTGATAATGAATTATATGGTAGATATGGGGGTGAGCTACAAATTATGCTTACTAATCTACCAAGTGATGAGAAAGTAAATGTAATAGGAATGATTATTGAAGACGATTTATCGTTATTACAATATATTGGAGCGGGTAAGAAGTTTAAGTTAAAGCGTGTTTAAATAACACGCCAGAGTGTTGAAATATAAAGACGTCAATAGGGAAAACGGACTTAAAATGAACATTTAATAATGATGAATTTAGCATTTTTATGGTTTTAAATGTAAATGTGTTTGAGCGATTTTATTTTCTAACAATACTAGTAATGATTTTTTTAGAAGTTAAAAAACAAATTCGATTGTTTAGTTTAATAATTTTTCGATATTAATTGATCTATAAGCTGATTAAATACAACAGTTAGATTACTCTAAGTAAAGGCTATTTGACTAGTATTTATTGCAGACTTTTTTTGATTGAATAAGTTGATTAGAACGGAGGGGTGATCGACTCCTATGGGATTAGCGGGAAGGCTGAGACCCCACAGGCTTGCCGAGGAGGCTCAGGTCTCGCCCCATGGAAAGCGAGCACCCTGTAGTGGAAATCAACATCACTCTACTCCTTTTACGAAAATTTGATCATTAATTGACAAGGTAGTTTTTCAACAGCATGGCGTGTTTAAATAACACGCTTCTTTTTGTAAGGTTAGACTGAACTATTTAGAAACGGTATGATAAAGATACTTACAAAAATATTAGTTCTGAATGGTCGTGAAAAAATGGACGATAAGTATTATGATGACCTACTGAATATAAAAACAGAGGGAGAGCAAAAAGGATTTAACGAATCTTTTCATTATCATCGGTATGAGCCAACACCTTACAGCGCTTTACAACAACTATTTAAACAATACACACTTTCTAGCAATGACAGAATAGTTGATTTCGGATGCGGTAAAGGACGATTAAATTTCTACATTAATAGCTTGTTTAATGCTACTGTTGTTGGGATTGAAATGAGTGAAAAATATTATAATGAAGCAACGGAAAATAAAAAGAAATACATAAAAAAAACAAAGACAAGCGAAGACAAGATCCTGTTTTATTGCTGCTTAGCTGAAGATTATCAAATTAATCCATTAGATAATTGTTTCTATTTTTTTAATCCATTTTCAATCCAAATATTTATGAATATCATAAATAATATTTTAATTTCAGTTGAGCAATCAAAAAGACAGATTGAAATTATTTTGTATTATAGTTCTGATGATTATATTTATTTTTTAGAAAACCAGACTGCCTTTGAATTGAAACAAGAGATTCTATTAGCTGATACTTATACGAAAAATCAAAATGAAAGATTTTTAGTCTATCGATTAACTTACTAATTTTATAAGTTTCAAGGATTTATTGGTCGTTATGGAGAATTTTTAAGTGGGATAACAGTAAATTAAATAGTCGGAAGGAAGAGTTCAATTTGAAAAACATTAATCCTTTTATAGAATCATTTAAAAGTACAAACCAACAATTAGCGGGTAATGGATTCAGAAATATTCAAGTACTAAAGGATGCTCTAAACGAATTCAATGGTAATGAAGAAAGCGACCTTTATGGAGCAGGTAATTTTATTGAAGATTTTCAAAACAAAATGGCAGAGTTTTTAGGTAAGGAATCAGCAGTGTTTTTTCCGAGCGGTACGATGGCACAGCAAATCGCATTACGAATTTGGTGCGATCAAAAAGGAATTAATAAAGTTGCTTATCATCCTTTATCACATTTAGAAATTCATGAAGAAGATGGTTTGAAAAAATTACATAATATACAGCCTATTTTATTAGCAGATAAAAGTCGTGTTATTGAGTTAGAGGATGTTTTAGCAATGGATGAGGAAATCTCTTGTTTATTACTAGAATTACCACAACGCGAAATTGGTGGACAACTACCTTCATATGAAATACTAGAATCAATTTCTTCATACTGCCGTGAAAAGGGAATTAAATTGCATTTAGATGGTGCTAGATTAATGGAAATTCTCCCATACTATAAGAAGACAGCTTCTGAATTATGCAGCTTATTTGATAGTGTATATATGTCATTTTATAAAGGGATCGGGGGAGTAGCGGGAGCAATTCTTGCTGGTGACCGAGATTTTACAGTAGAATCAAAAGTTTGGAAAAGAAGACATGGAGGAGATTTAATTAGTCTTTATCCTTACATAATAAGTGCAAATTTTTATTTTGATCAAAGAGCAAATAAGATGGGGCAATACTATGAAGATGCAGTAGAGTTAGCCAATTTTTTTAATAGTTGCCAAGCAATTAATACTGTCCCAACTATTCCTGTTTCTAATATGTTTCATGTCCATTTTAATGCTCCGATCGAAAAGGTTAAAAACATACTTCAAGCGATTCATGAAGAAACAAAAATTGGTATTACAGGTAACTTAAGACCAGTTAATGAGGAAGTTTGTTATTGCGAAATTAGTATTGGAGATTTATATTCAACAATCTCTAAAGAGGATCTTCACAGTATTTTTAATAAATTAAACCAAGAAATGAAATCACTATAAACCAAAATTGTTTAAGCAATGAATTTTTAATATAAACGAAAAAGGGAGTTGACTTAAATGCAAAAAATTACAACGTTCTTAATGTTTGAAGGACAAGCAGAAGAAGCAATGAATTTTTATATGTCACTATTTAACAATTCAGAGGTTATGAATATGACGCGTTATGGAGCAGATATGGGTGAGTTTGAAGGGAAAGTAATACACGCTACTTTCACATTAAACGGCCAACAATTTATGTGCATTGATAGTACCGTTAAACATAAATTTACGTTTACACCAGCTGTTTCATTATATGTGACTTGTGAAACAAATGAAGAAATTGAAAATGCATATAAACAATTAAGTCAAGATGGTGAAGTATTAATGCCTTTGCAATCATATCCATTCAGTGAAAAGTTTGTATGGGTGAATGACAAATATGGTGTTTCTTGGCAATTAACTCTCGCGAAAAATGAATAAAGAACTGTAAGAATAAATCGTGTTGGAAACAGTGACACGATTTTTTTTATTGTCAGTAGTCCTATTTTTAACAAATCGGCCACTATTTTTATAATAGCAAGTTTAAAATAAGAAGATTTATTGCAAACTTTTACTATATGAATTTTTATAAAGGTGAGAAATTAACTATATGAATGAAGTAAATATGATTACTGAAAAACAATTTGACGAGCAATTAATTAATAAATATGCAAGTTTAATGGCATTAGGTAATGGTTACTTAGGTTTGAGATCTTGTCATGAAGAAGACTATAAAGGACAAACTAGGGGGATGTATATAGCAGGTATCTATAATCAGTTATCTCCAAGTCAAACGACAAAGATTGTGAATCTTCCAGATCTGATTGGAATGGAAATAGAAATAAATGGTGATATTTTTTCAAATGCAACTGGTCAATTTACATTTTATGATCGAAAATTAAATATGCTGACTGGCGAATTAATAAGAGAAGTAATTTGGAAGAATAAAGATGGAAATCGATTCCACTTTTTATTTCAGCGTTTTGTTTCAAAGGATGATTTGCATTTACTTGCTTCAAAGATTACTGTTACAGCTTTAGATTGTAACGCCATAATTAAAATAAAAACAGGTATTAATGCAGAGTGTGTCAGTCAACAAAAGAATGAACTTACAGAAGAATTAGTAAGAATAATGGATAAAAGAATTATGCATGGTGTTTATCAAACGACTGAGACTAAACATAAAATTGCGATCGCAACATGCTGTTTAACTCCTGATGAGAGTGAAGTTTCATATTTTACGTTAAATAATCAGCTTCTAGCATCAATTACACAAGATCTCGTAGTTGATCGAACTGTTGAGTTTTCAAAAATTAGCTCAGTTTATACCTCAAATGATATGTTACGAGAAGAACCTTCAGCAGCTAGTGTTAATACTTTACAGAAATTTTTATCAGAGGGTTATGATAATTTGAGAAATAGTACGGCAATCAAATGGCAGGATTTTTGGAAACAAAAAAGAGTAGTCATAGCATCAAAGGATCAAGCTGATCAGTTAGCTCTTGATTTTTCTTTATACCATATAGAAGCAATGACTCCTGGACATGATGATCGATTGAGTATAGGCGCAAGGGGGTTAACTGGTGAGGGAAATAATGGTTTAATTTTTTGGGATACAGAGATGTTTATTGCACCGTTTCACTTATTTACTGAACCAGATATTGCTAAAAGATTACTAAGATATCGCTATCATCATATTAAAGAAGCAAAAGTAAATGCATTCCAATCAGGTTATGAGGGTACTTTATTTCCTTGGGCAAGTGCTTTTTCCGGAAAAGAAGAAACGCAAAAAGGTTCAGCGAATAATACAAAACCCGAGATCGTACATAGCTCAAATTTAGCAAAATCAAGTGAACATATTGTAGCTGATATTGCATTTTCTGTCGTACAATATTATGAAAATACGCTAGATGAAAGCTTTATGGCCAATGATGGACTAGAGCTACTCAAAGAAACTGCACGCTTTTGGGTGAGTAGGACAACAGATACAAATGGCGATTTAATGATTAAAAATGTCATCGGCCCAGACGAGTACACAGATCAAGTAGATAATAATGCTTATACAAATTACATGGCTTTTTATAATGTGCAGAATGCGTTAAATTATATGGGAAAATATAACGATCCTGATGCAGAATTACAGCAAAAATGTACTGATTTTTTAAAACGATTATATTTACCAAGCCAAAATGATGAAAATGTCATCCCACAAGATGATACATTTTTAAGTAAACCCGAGATTGATTTAACGGAATATAGACAATCCATTGCAGGTCGGGAAATTCTATTAGATTATTCCCTACAAGAACTTTATGAACTACAAGTGTTAAAACAAGCTGATGTTGTCATGCTGCTCTATCTTTTCCCAGATTTATTTTCAACGGAAATCGCTAAAAAGAACTTAGAATACTACGAAGAGCGTACTGTTCATGATTCTCCAATAAGTAAAGCTATTCATGCAATTGTTGCTGCAAGATGTGACTATCAAGAAGAGTCTTACCAATTATTTCAAGAAGGATGTTTAATCGATTTAGGCCCGAATCCAAAATCATCAGATGATGGAATTCATGCTGCGCCTATGGGAGCAAATTGGCTAGTTGCAATCTTTGGCTTTGCAAATATCTCCATGGACATAAATCGTTTAAAAATTGATCCAAAATTACCTTCAAATTGGGATAAAATGACTTTTCCTTTCCTATGGCAAGGAGCAAGACTTGAAATAACAATTGCCAAAAAATCGATAACAGTCACAAAGGAATACGGTCCACCAGTAGCATTAGAAATTAATGGTGAAACATTTAATTTAACAGATAAGATAAAGGTTTCTCTTTAAGAATCTAGGGAAAAGTGAAAAAACAAAGCACAATCTTACATTTAGATTGTGTTTTGTTTTAAATCTACTCTTCATACAATTCTAATGGTAAACCATCGGGATCATGGAAAAATGTAAATCTTTTATTCGTTAACTCGTCAATCCGAATTGGTTCTACAAAGACAGCATTTTGTTTTAAGTATTGAATACTTTCTTCTATATTAGTTACAGTAAAGGCTAAATGGCGTAACCCAGCTGCTTCTGGATTTGTATGTCGTTTCGGTGGATTAGGAAATGAAAATAGCTCAATTTGTCCATTTTTTCCTATACTTAAGTCCAGTTTATAAGAGTCGCGCTCCTCTCGATAGGTTTCCTTAATTACCTTACAACCTAATAAATTTATGTAAAAATGCTTAGACATTTCATAATTAGAACAAATAATTGCAACATGATGGATATTCTTAATTTCCATATTAAAACTCCTTTATTACTTTCATTAACTAAAACTTTCCTTAGTTTAACATGATTAGTCCGGTTTGAAAAAAGAATACATTCCATTTAGACAGTATAGTTCATAGTTTAAAGTGGAAAAATGAATAGTAATACTGTGAAACTGGACAAAAATTCAAAAAAAATAATGGGAATAATCTCCCATTAAGTTTTAGAAATTTATCTTCTTCTTTTTTTATCATCTTTTGCTAAAACCTGTACTTTCTTAATAACTTCTAGTTCTACTATTACATGCACATGTTTATCATTTATTTGATTAACACTTAATACTTTACCTTTTCGACCTTTAATGGAAATAGTATCTCCTTCAGAGGGGACATTTTTGAGTAGTTGGTTTAATAGTTCAACGTTTTTCTCGATATAATGAACTACAATCATATAGCTTCAACTCCTCTAATCATTCTTATCTTTATACCATATTTAAGATTAAATAAAATAAGAACAAATTTAAGCTGATTATTTAACAATACAAGTTCATATATTAAGGAATAACTTCAAATATAAGACTGCTGTTTTATTTTTAAAAAATTCTAACAAATTCTTTCTATTTTAAAAGTTATTTAATACAATTTAAGAAAATAACAGATTGTGAGGGAGCCAATGCATAAGAAAATTTTATCAATAATTGTGATAAGTATGCTTTTAGTAGGATGTAAGCATGGCGAAAAGTCTGTAAAAACAGTTAAAAATGATGATAAAAATCCTTCGAATGAACATGTAATTGATAAAGGAGAAATTGATACGATTTATGCTCCTTTAAGTGGATTACCAATAAGTCAGGCTAGTGAACAAAGACCTGTTGCAGTTATGGTTAATAATTATTATTTAGCTAGACCTCAAAGTGGATTAAGTAATGCTGATGTTGTTTATGAAATTTTAGCAGAAGGAGATATTACAAGATTTCTAGCTATTTTTCAAAGCAATATACCAGAGAAAATAGGTCCTGTAAGAAGTGCGAGAGATTATTACATCAATTTGGCAAACGGTTATCATGCATTATTTATATGTCACGGAAATAGTCCTAAAGCGAAACAAATGATGGATTCAGGGATGATCGATGCATTAAACGGACTGATCTACGACGGTACGTTATTTAAAAGAGACAAAACGAGAAAAGCACCTCACAATTCTTATATTTTAAAAGAGGGGATTGAAAAAGGAGTTGCTCAAAGACATTACTCTTATTCAGAAAAAGTTACTCCATTAGATTTTACGCAGAAAGACCTAGTATTTGATAACTCTTGGAAAAATGCTGGTGAAGTATTTATAAAATACTCTCATGATGCGAGAAATAACGTGACTTACAAGTATTTGAATTCAACTAAGCAATTTCAGCGAGTTCAAAATGGCATTGTCGCAATGGATGCTTTGAACGGGAAAGAACTTCAAATTAAAAATATTTTAGTTGTAGAAGCGCCCCATAAAATTATTGATAGCTATGGTCGCCGTTCAATAGATATCGAACATGGAGGAAAAGGATATTATATTGTAGATGGAAAGTATATGAATATACAATGGAAGAATGTAGATGGTCGAATCATTCCGTTTACAGTAGATGGAACTGAAATAAAACTTTCACCAGGTCAAACTTGGATTAACTTTGTTCCATTTTTAAAAGATGTAACAATTAAATAAAGTACACTAAAGCAGATAATTTATATAATTATCTGTTTTTTATTGTTAAAGGATGAAAAGTAACACCGCCTAATGAATGTTTAAAAGTTGCATTTAATAAGCTGTAACTATGTTTGACCAAATAAATTTACGATGTTACGATAAAAAATATTATTCGTATATATGGTAGGAAGGGGGCGCAGGAAGTGGCTAGTAAAATTGAAAATTTAGGATTAGTAAATGAGCGTTATCAAAATCTAAAAGCTGACTGTGAGAGTTGTTTTGGTCTATGCTGTGTCGCTTTACCTTTTGCTGCCTCGGCTGATTTTGCTAATGATAAAATTGCAGGCAAAGCTTGCCATAATTTACAATCAGACTTTCGTTGCGGAGTTCACAAGAATTTAAGAGAGTTAGGTTTCAAAGGCTGTACTGTTTTTGATTGCTTTGGAGCGGGACAAAAAGTCTCACAAGTAACCTTTAAAGGAAAAGACTGGCGACAAAATCCAGAATTGGCTAATGAGATGTATGAAGTATTTCCAATTATGAAGCAACTGCATGAAATGCTTTGGTATTTAAATGAATGTTTGACGATTAGTGCTGCAAGTGGGATTCATAATGAAATAAAAACAGTTTTAGATGAAACTGAAAAATTAACACTTATGGATCCTAAACTAATTCAAAACTTAGATATCACAGCCCACCGTGCAAAAGTTAACTCATTACTTTTACGTGCTAGTGAGATAGCAAGGACCGTGGCTTTGAAAAAATTTATCAACAATAAGAAGCGTCAAAAAACTACCGGTAGAGCATTAGACTTTATTGGTGCTAAATTAAAGGATGCGAATTTTGTCGGTGCTAACTTAAGAGGGGCCTATCTAATTGCCGCTGATTTAAAGGGAGCGGATTTAAGAGGTTCTGATCTAATTGGTGCAGACTTACGTGATGCTAATTTGAGTGGTGCGGACCTTACAGGAAGTATTTTTCTTACTCAAGCTCAAATTAACTCAGCAAAGGGAGATTATCACACTAGAATACCTGAAACACTTAAAAGACCATCTCATTGGTGAGAAAAAAAAATGGACCATTTTAATGGTTCATTTTTTATTATATACATACCAAGAAATAGCAATTAAGTAACCGATAAAAGGCGATATTCCATAACCCATAATCGGTACTGGGAAGTTTCCAAAAAAGCTTGAAAGAATACTAATTGAAAAATAGATCCCTAGACTAAATGATAATGGTTTTGCACTGGTTGGCGGAAATAGGAAAAATGGCATTAGTAAAATAAAAAGTGAAATTACCGCTAAGACTAGCCACCCGATTCCCATTTCCTTTACTAAACTTAAAATGTCCTCTACATAAGAAACTGGAGCAAGTTGATCTAAGTGAGACCAGCTAAAGATAATTAAAAGTATAAAAACAATTAAAAGGAGTATTTGAATGCTTTTATTCTTTTTTATATTTAGTAATAAAAATAAGATAGCAATTGTAAAAGCTGTTAGTTGAGATGCATCTGGTTGGAAAAGTAATAATACTGTAAAGAATATTGTAAAAACAAAAGGAACCCAAAATGGTTTTAATTTTATTAAGCTTGACAGTTGAATTATTAATAGCGGAACTAAACCTAAAGCGATATTAAATCTTAATGGACCAATTGCTATCCAGCGATGTACACCGTGTAGTCCATTGTCCAAAAAGGTAAGTAAAAATAATATGAGTATGCATGTAATGACAATGATATTTGTCTTTTTCGTTATGGTTCTCTTATCTCTTAACAGTACTAAAAAGGAAATGATGCCTCCTACAATACCAATTAAAATATTGTGACCGTAAATGGACGGGGACACTTGGTTATTAATCATGGCAAGTACTCCGATTATCATTGCTGGCATGGTTATGAGGAGTGGTAATATGTTTATTTTTTTGAAATTAAGCATCTCGTTCTAAATGGCCTTCCTTTACAATAGTTTTATATTTGTTGAATTATATTGCGTAGTTTCTCTAAACCCTCGGCTAAATCATTTTCGCTAACTAATGAGTAACTAATCCGAAATGAAGAGGTATCTGTATTGTTGTTAAAACAAGCTACACCAGGTAAAAATGAGATATTTTCATGATTAGCTTTTCTTAATAAATTAAAAATATCTAGATTGGATTTATGAAATGTAAGCCACAAATTAAAGCCCCCATCAGGTATCTGAAAATTCAATTGATCATTAAGTGATGAAAGTATTTCAACACTTGTATCACGCCGAATTTGTAGAGCAATTCGTAGTTTTTCAACGTGACTTCGCATTCGATCGGTTCGTAAAAATGGTAATATCGCTTTTTGGGTTAGTAAAGGGCTACCGACATCCATTGAAGCTTTAACTGCAAGTAGCCATTCCAAAACCGGTCCATTTGCTAGCATCGCAGCAATTCTAACTCCGGGTGCTAAAGTTTTACTAAATCCTTTAATATAGATGACGTGGTCTGATTGATCATAATATTTAATTGGGTAATATTGAAATGCTTTTTCGAAATAAATATCACTAAATGAATCGTCTTCAAGAATAAAAAAATGATACTGTTGTGCAAGTTCTATTAATTCTTTTCTACGATCATTACTCATTGAGATTCCAGTTGGGTTTTGAAAGGTAGGGTTAACATATATTAATTTTGGTGTAAATTTAATGCACATATCTTCAATTAAGTCTGATCGAATTCCCTCTTCATCCATCTCAACAGGTATAATATGAATCCCCTTATTTATAAAAATATCAAGTGCACCACCATAGCACGGACTCTCAACTATAATTGAATCCCCAGGTTTTAATAGTGCCTGTGCTACCAAGTCAATTCCTTGCTGAACCCCGCTTGTAATAATTAGATTTTCAGCTTTAGTTCTTATTTTTTGAAATTGATATAAATGTTTAATAATTTCCGTTCTTAATTCAATATCTCCTTGAACCGGTCCGTAAGTTGTTAATATTGACGCATCTTCTCTTAAAAGTTTTTGCATTTCATCTGCTAAAAATTTATTAGGAAGCAGACGTGGATACACAACTGCTTTTGAAAAATCATATTTTAACTGTTCTCTATTTATTAAATACTGAGATCTTACAATATTGATTCCTAAAGTCTGTTGCCAGTTATTACTTGGATCAACTTGTGATGTTTTTTTTACTTTCTTACTAATAAATACTCCTTTACCTGGCACAACCGTTACATAGCCGTTTGTTTCTAACCATTTATAAGCCTTTCTAACAGTTAAAAGGCTTATTGAAAGTTCTTCTGCCAATTTCCGTAAGGATGGTAATTTTTCGTTAGGTAAAAGTAGACCACTTTGAATGCTACCTGCAATTTGAGTGCTTACTTGGAGATAAATCGGAACTGTTGATTTTTTATGGATTTGAATTTTCATCTATTCACCACTAGTGTTTTAGTTTTAAATTAATTAAAAAAAGATCAATCGTCAATGGAAAAAGAGCTAACTGTTATATGCTCTATTATACTGTTATACTCCGACTTTAATATAATACTTTTATCAAAGGGGTGATGAGATGATCATTGTTAATTATATTTTTATTTGTCTTATTTTCGGTACAACTTTCCTAGCAATAAAATTCGGAATTGAGTCAGGCGTTTCACCATTATTTTCAGCAGGCATTCGATTTACATTAGCGGGACTGATTGTTATTTTATATTTCCTTCTTAAAGGGGTAAATGTGAAGAAATTTATTTTTTCAAAACGAATTATGTATATTGGATTTTGCTTAACTTTTATGACATTTTCAACATTATATTGGGCTGAGCAATATATAACATCCGGGTTAGCTGCAGTTTTATCTGCAACTGGTCCAATGATGATATTACTTTTCCAATTAAGGAGAGATAATAAGGGAATTGAGCGGAAACAACTAATTGCATTATTAATGGCTTTTGCAGGTGTAATTTTTGTCTGTTTACCTGGTATAAGTCAGCATGTCTCATACTTATGGGTTGCTGCTTGTATCGCAGTATTATTAGGAGAAGCTTTTTACGGATTTGGATCAATTTCCTCGAAAGAAATATTAACAGAATACAGTACTGTATCACCATTTTTAATCAATGCTTTTCAAATGTTATATGGAGGAATATTTCTACTATTCGTTTCGTTTTTAATAGAAAAACCGAAAATTGAAAGTTTAAGTTCTTGGGACGCCGTGTGGCCAATATTGTATCTTGTATTTATAGGTTCGATAGGGGGACATGGATTATACAGTTGGTTATTATCTAAAACGAACCCGGTCTTTCCCTCAACATGGCTTTATGTATCACCATTAATTGCAAGTGTCTTAGGTTATTTCGTAATGGACGAACCAATCAAACCAATTATGGCGATTGGTGGCATACTAATATTATCCGGTGTATTCATTGCAAATTGGTCAACGTTTTCTATGTATAGAAAGCAAGGTAGGCTTTTAAAAAAAGAAGTGAATATTTCAAAGTAATATCGTTAATTTGGAAACTGGAATTTGCAGTCTGTTCTTGAACGTAAAAAATCAAAGAAAATCCACTGGAAAATGAATAATCCTGTGGATTTTCTTATAATTAATTATGATTTTTGAACAAATGCCCATATGTAACCGTCTGGATCTCTTAAGCAAAATTCCTTATAGCCCCATGGTTGAACAGTAGGTTCTATAATGACTTTTTCTCCATTTGAGAAATCTAATGGCGTCAATTCTTTTTCCATTACACTTTCAAATAGTGGATCGACTTCATTTACGACTAATTGAAAGACTGCATCAGTTTTGGATTGCGTATCAGTAGGATGGAGCATTAGCTCGCCATTCCCTGCTTTAAACCAATACATACCATCGTGTCCTCTTAAATAGTCAAATCCAACTTTTTCATACCAGTTCTTAGAAGAGTTTGTGTCTTTACAAAAAATTACAATATCTAAAACTCCATTCATTTAATCAGCTCCTTTATATTTACTTTATTAACTATTCTTTGCAGAGCATATCCTAACCTTTTTTATCATTTAAAAATTAGAAAAGGATCATATTTCTAGTATTTCAGGTAAAGAGATTTTAATGCCTAGGGTTCTTGCAATCATCTCGTAACTAGCGTCAGTAGTTTCATATTATATTAACAAATTAATAGGGTTTTCTATACATTATCAGGCGACTAATGGAAAGTCTATTTTGATCGTTTGCCTATTAAAAATAGATTATGTTTAGAAGATTAATATAAATTGACAAAATTTTTCAGAAATAAAATGATATCAAGTCTCGTTATAATGAAATTGTAAATTAATAGCTTTAAGAGAATTAGGCATTTATAACGCTCGGGAAAGAGCAGTAGTAAATATGAAGAAAATTGTAGGTGAGAAGAATGAACGCAGCTCTATTTAAAGAAATTCAATCTATATGCCTAGAGAAAGGCTGGACAAAAACTGATTTGGCTCAGAAGTCAGGTATTCATATTAGTGAAATAAGTCGTATTTTCAATCATAAACGCTCGCTCACACTAAAATATTTGGATGCCATTTCAGAAGCTATTGGGTTAGAGGAAGGCGCACTTTATTCATATTTTTATGAGGAGTGTTTTAATGAAGAACAAATTTTGGACAAGCGTAAAAGTGTACAGTTTTTATTCAAATGCTTTACGAATGGTTACGAGGAGCATTGTCAAAATCTGTTACATGTTATGACAACTGAAAAATCAGTTACGATTCAAATCGATTATTTAAATTATATTTTTTTTGTTGCAGAAGAGCTTTTTAAAGCTGGAAAAGAAGAAAAAGCTTTGACTTTGTACGAGATTATTATTGAATGTGATTCGAAGGACGTTTTAGAACTGTTGGCAATTAGTTATTATAGGCGTTTTTATATTTTAAGAATGACAGAGGATGGTCATCATGCATTGACATTTGTGTTGGAGTATCTGTATTGCATGCCGAAAAAAGTTAGAATGGAAGCATATTTATGGATCTCAGCTTTCTATTATAGGCGCGAGCAATGGGAAGAGGTGCTTTACTACGCTGAGAGATTAAGGAAATTGGTTAAAAACGGAGAGTATTATGGAAGAGCACTTATGTATAAAAGCTTTGCACTTGCACGTCTAGGGGGCTCATTAGAAGAAATTATAGAACTTACAAACCAGTATGCCGGGGTTAATGATTATTTTGCTGATTTAGCTATAGGAAATCGACTTGCTTCTTATTTAGATTATGGACAGCTTGAGTATGTAGATCAATATCTTAGTTGGTTAGAAGATCGAGAAGATGTATATGTTGGATTACCAAAGGTGCTTGAAGCTTTTATTCGATTAAAACGATTAGATGATGCTAAAAGAATCCTAGATTTATATCAACATACAATTGAAGAATTGATAATAGTTGCCGAACCATGGTTAAAACAGAAGGTGCATTTGGATTTTCGTTATGCATATGCTTTTTATCAGTGTGAAAGCCTACTGTTGCCAAATGGTTTAGATGAATTACTGGATGTAGCTTATAAGGCAAATCAAATAGGCAACTTAGAAAGATTTAATAAATGTCTGTTAATATATTGGAGATATAAGGAGCATGCGACTTCGGACCAAATAAATAAGTATATACAACTATTAAGTATTGATGGTATTAAGGAGAGTTCCTTACGCAATTTTACATCGTTCTATTCCGTTGGTTTGACGAAGAAATAACATATAAATAAATTTTTTAAAAAATATAATTTGACATAATTTTCACGAAATAATATGATATCAAGTTTCTTTATAATGAACTTAGCAAAATCTAGGAACGACAATTCACCAAAAGCTGCGACAAAGTATAAACGTAAAACATTAGCTGATGGTTTAGAAGCACAAGGATTAGGGTAATTCAATAACTAGTCAAACGGTAACCTCCATAGGGTTACCGTTTTCATGCTGTTGAAAAACTACCTTGTCAATTAATTATCAAATTTTCGTGAAAGGAGTAGAGTGATGTTGATTTCCATTACAGGATGCTCGCTTTCCATGGGGCGAGATTCTTTAGCCTCCTCGGCAAGCCTGTGGGGTCTCAGCCTTCCCGCTTATCCCATAGGAGTCGAGCATCCCTCCATTCCAATCAACTTATTCATCTAAAAATGTCTGCGATAAACCCTAATCAAATAGCCTTTCCTTAGAGTAATCTAACTTTAATCAGATTGTAGATCAATTAATATTGAACATTTATTAAACTAAACAATCGAATTTGTTTTCTAAAAAAAGCTTATAATATTTTTAACGTCTAAAAAAATCATTTCTATTGTTATTGAAATAATGAAATTGCTCAAACATATTAACATTTAAAATCATTCAAAGAATGCTAATTTTTTCATTATTAAATGTTCATTTAAAGTCCGTTTTCCCTATTGACGTGTTTATATTTCAACACTCTGCAAACGGTAACCTCCATAGGGTTACCGTTTTTCATGCCAAAGAAAAATGAATGTGTCAACTATACATGGGTTCTTTATTCTTAAGGGGCATAGCAGACTTCTTTCTTAACAACAGATTGTTTGTAGTATCTGGTCCTTAAATTTAAATAAATTATTGATTATTTTACCAAGGAATTGTGAAAAATAACTTGATGCAGAAGAAATCTGATCCATTATACTTAAACAGTTAAATAAGAATAATTTTAAAAGATTAATAAACGATGTGATACAATGGATTAGTCAATTTTTTAGTAAATATATGAAACAACCATTATTATTTATAATGATAGAAAATAGAAAGTAAGGTAAATTTAATGAATAAATTTTCTAGTTTAGGTTTAAGTGAGGAATTAACTGAGTATTTAACTGAATTAGGGATAACTGAGCCTACTCCGATTCAAGAGAAGGCAATTCCAATTGTATTTGAAGGTAAGGATTTAATAGGACAGGCGCAAACAGGAACTGGTAAAACATTTGCGTTCTTATTTCCAATCCTAGAAAAAATTAATGTAGAATTACCACATACACAAGCATTAGTCGTTGCTCCAACAAGGGAGTTGGCCCTTCAAATAACTGCTGAGGCTAAAAGGATTGTTAGTGAAGATTTTGGAGTACTTGCTGTATACGGCGGACAAGATGTTGAACAACAAGCTCGTAAACTAAAAAGTGGTGCACATTTAATCATTGCAACACCTGGTAGACTTTTGGACCATCTAAGACGAGGAACAATAAAATTAGATAAAGTTGATTTTCTAGTGCTCGATGAAGCAGACCAAATGTTACATATTGGATTTTTACACGAGGTAGAAGATATTATCAATCAAACTCCTGTTTCGAGACAAACCTTATTATTCTCTGCTACAATGCCAGACCAAATCCAATCACTTGCAAAGCGTTACATGAAAAAGCCAGAAATTATAAAAGTAAAAGCTAAAAGAATCACACTAGATGAAATTGAACAATTAATCATTGAAACAACAGATCGAGGAAAATTAAATGCCTTATTGAATCAAATCAAAGAAGCAGAGCCGTTTCTAGCAATCATTTTTTGCAGAACAAAAAGAAGAGCTAATAAATTAAATGAACAGCTAAAAGGAAAAGGTCTTTTATCTGAAGAACTACACGGAGATTTAACCCAAGGCAAGCGCGAAAAAGTTATGAAATTGTTCCGTGAAGCTAAAATACAATATCTTGTAGCAACAGATGTAGCAGCTAGAGGAATTGATGTCGAAGGTGTTACTCACGTATTCAACTATGATATACCATTGGATACAGAAAGCTATGTACATCGAATTGGAAGAACAGGACGTGCAGGAGATACTGGTATTGCGATTACATTTGCTACTCCAAAAGATTTTCAAGATATGAGAGTAATTGAAAAAGAGCTTAATCTTTCAATTAAGAGAATAGAAATGGAAAGAGGAGATAGTTCAGGCAGAGCGGATCGAACAGAAAATGCAGGCAGAACAGGAAGACCGAGAAATGCAGGCAGAACAGAAAGATCGAGAAATGTAGGCAGAGCGGAAAGATCAGCTAGTGCAGGTAGAGCAGAAAGAACTGGAAATTCAGGCAGAGCGGAAAGATCAGCTAGTGCAGGTAGAGCAGAAAGAACTGGAAATTCAGGCAGAGCGGAAAGAACTGGAAATGCAGACAGAGCGGAAAGAACTGGAAATGCTGGTAGAGCAGAAAGAACTGGAAATGCAGGCAGAGCGGGAAGAACTGGAAATGCAGGTAGAGCAGAAAGAACTGGAAATTCAGGCAGAGCGGAAAGATCAGCTAGTGCAGGTAGAGCAGAAAGAACTGGAAATTCAGGCAGAGCGGAAAGAACTGGAAATGCAGACAGAGCGGAAAGAACTGGAAATGCTGGTAGAGCAGAAAGAACTGGAAATGCAGGCAGAGCAGAAAGAACTGGAAATGCAGGTAGAGCAGAAAGAACTGGAAATTCAGGCAGAGCGGAAAGAACTGGAAATGCAGGTAGAGCAGAAAGATCAGGTAGTGCAGGCAGAGCAGAAAGAACTGGAAATGCTGGTAGAGCAGAAAGAACTGGAAATGTAGGTAGAGCAGAAAGATCAGGTAGTGCAGGTAGAGCAGAAAGAACTGGAAATGCAGGCAGAGCGGAAAGAACGGGAAATGCAGGCAGAGCAGAAAGATCAGGTAGTGCAGGCAGAGCGGAAAGAACTGGAAATGCAGGTAGAACGGAAAGAACGGGAAATACTGGGAATTCCACACGAGGCGAAAGAACAGAAGGTGTTGGAAGAGCAAGAAGTACAGGGAGAACAAGAAATGAGGGCAAATCTGGTAGGAGAAGTAGATAAGAAAAATACGTGAAGAGTAGGTAGGGAGATTGTTGTAGTTATACTCCTAAAGTGATTTTGGGAATGTCTTTTCCCTTAAAAATGAAATAAACAGGTGATTATATGACGCAGAATGGATTTAGAGAGGAAAAAGAAGTTCACGACATGGAGGAATTGAAAGTCCTTATTGAAGAGGCAAAGGAGTTTATTCAGTATGGAAAAGTAGCCAACTATATTCCTGCTCTTGCAAAGGCAAATAAAAAGGATTTATCGTTGGCTGTGTTTTTACCTGATGGACGACATTTTGAAGCTGGTAATACGAGCATTCGTTTTACTTTGCAAAGTATTTCGAAGGTAATTTCGCTAGCTTTAGTTTTAATGGATCGCGGAGAAGATTTTGTATTTGAGCGAGTAGGAATGGAGCCCACAGGTGATCCGTTTAACTCAATTGCAAAATTAGAAGTTAGGTCTGCTGGAAAGCCGTTAAATCCAATGATTAATGCGGGGGCTTTGGCAGTTACAAGTATGATTAAAGGTCATAGTATAAAAGATCGCTTTCAACGACTTTTAAACTTTATGAGGGTTTTAACAGATAATAAGGATCTTTCTTATTCGAAAGAAGTTGCTACATCTGAATTTGAAACAGCGCACTTGAATCGATCGCTCTGTTACTTTATGAAAGAGCATGGAATTATTACTGAAGATGTAGAATTGTTATTAGATTTATACACAAAACAATGTTCAATCGAAGTAAACTGTTTAGAAATGGCTAGAATAGGACTTATTTTCGCGCTTGATGGTTGGGATCCAATTTCTAAAGCGCAGCTTATACCTGAAAAAATAGCAAAAATTTGTAACACTTTTATGGTTACTTGTGGGATGTATAATGCATCGGGTGAGTTTGCGATTAAAGTTGGAATTCCTGCTAAAAGTGGTGTTTCTGGCGGTGTTATGGGTGCGGTACCTCGCCGATTTGGAATTGGTGTCTATGGACCGTCACTTGATGAAAAAGGAAATAGTATAGCCGGTATAAAATTATTAGAATTACTGGCTTCACGATATAATTTGAGTATTTTTTAAGATAGAGGGCTGTCCATAAGTTAGGTTGATTGACAAGTGGGCAAGCCCTTTTTATGTGATGTAGGGTATCTTGTCAGTATTGTTCATTTGTGGGGGATTTTACTGCTACTTCTTATAGTAAACTAGCAAATTTTTTTCGTTTTTTATTCGAATAGAGAATACTTAGAGCAGTTTTGGCTATTATTCCATTTGAAAAGCAACTTCAGTACAATTATTATGTTCTAATACCTTTACCACTATAGGTATTTATCAAACTTATTTGCGATTTTCGAAATTTAATTGCAGTTCGTCGTTTTATTTGCACCAAAAGTCCCGCTCCTCCTATAATTTCTCTCCTTAGTCCTGTTATTCCATAATCATCCATATATAATAAGGTCTTTAGTTTCCCTTTTTTTGAATATTTTGTGTATAGTAAGGGTAGACGCAAAAAAGGGAGATAGGAAAATGGACTCACTATTATTACTTTTTATTTTAGGAATCGGCGCAGCAGTAGTTGGAACATTAGCAGGTGGTGGAGGATTAATTACACTCCCGATGATGATTTTTCTTGGCATTCCTATTCAAACGGGTATTGCCACAAATAAGTTTGCTTCAGGTTTGGGATCGTTTAGTAGTATCCTTTATACAATTAAAAAGAAAGATTTTAAGGCCTCAGTCATTTTTCAATTTATATTCGTTTCGTTTATAGGTGGGGGAATTGGTGCATTTGTAACGAGTATGTTAGATGAACATGTAATGAATATTGTAGCGTTAGTTTTATTAACTGGTTCGTTATGGCTAACATTTGCAAGTAAAAAGTGGAACTATGAAACTACGAATAAAAGTGGTGTTGAAAAGCAAACATTGCTAGATAAGGGCATCTTAACGGGGATTGGTATTTATGATGGGGGTTTCGGTCCAGGTTCTTCGACATTTGCAATCTTGTATTTTATTAAAAAAGGATTTACTTATGTTAATGCAGTTCAGTTGGCTAGAGTATTAAATTTTGGGAGTTGTTTATCAGCATTTATTATATTTTATATGACAGGTCATTTCCAATGGAAAATTGCTGTGACGATGGCTGCTGCTTCAATTGTTGGTAATCAAGTAGGGCTAAGATTTGCAGAATTTGTTCCAATGAAGCTAGCCAGAATTCTATTAATTTCAGTTTCTGTTTTATTAATTGTTCAAGTAAGTTTAAAGTTATTTGTATAAACGAAACAAGGTCTGTAGTATATATAGGCCTTTTATTTTTTTACTTAAAGGTAATTTTTTCCACTTAGTAGAATAGCTTAAATAATCAAAATTGTAAGAGGTGACTGTAGTGAATCTGAAGGAATATCAATGGGTAAAAGAAAATCGTGAGGCATTGTTAAATTTTTGTGGTGAATTAAAGCCAGAGGATTTTACTCGTAAATTAGACGGGTTTGGATTCCAAAGTGTTAGAGAAACTTTACTACATATAGCTGAATGTTATATTGCATGGATTGGATCATTTATATTATTGAAAACGAAAAGTCCAATTACGCCAAGGGAAAACGTTGTAAATCTTAGTCTTGATGATATTAAATCAAGATTTGAACAAGCTGATTTATTCGTGGGTGAATTATTTGATATGAATGTTGACTGTTTGAATAAACCAATTGTTAGAAAGATTCCATGGAGAGTTCATAATGAAGAAATAGCATTCACACCAATGAAATTGCTAGTACATACGATCACACATGAATATCATCATAAAGGACAAATTGTCTCGATGGCTCGACAGATGGGTTATATTCCACCTAATACCGATGTTTTAGGTACAGAGGATTAAGGGGGGATAAAATGAATTTGAGGTTGGCTGAAATAAAAGATATTGAGCAGTTAATTAAGATGAGATGGGATTTTACTTTAGAAGATTACGAGACGGAAAGAATTAAAGAGAGCGAATACAATGACTTTTTCAGTGAATGTCGTGAATTTTTACTAAATGCAATTAACAGTGAACAGTGGCATATATGGGTCGCTGAAAGAGAAGGTACAATTGTTTCCCATATTTATATTGAGCTTATTCAAAAAGTACCCCGACCTGGTAGAGTGACTAATCCTTTTGCTTTCATGACGAATGTATATACATTAAAGGATTATCGAGGGAAGGGGATTGGAGGGAAATTAATCTCCCAAGTTAATCAATGGGTAAGCGAAATGAAGTTCGAATTTGTTATTGTGTGGCCAAGCGAGCAAGGTGTTAATTTTTACAAGCGAAACGGTTATAATCAATGTATTGAAGCAATGGAGTATTTTCCAAATTTAGATAAATAATCTAGGAGAATGATTTATGAACCAATTAGATACAGCTTATATAGACACTCCGTTAGGTACATTAAGGATCGTTGGAAATGAAAAAGGAGTAGCGTTTATTGATTTTGTCAAAGAAGAGAATGACGAAATTGAAAAAAAGGTGCCACCTTCATTAAAGGATGCAGGAAATGAATTGATTGAATATTTCAGTGGATCTAGGAGGGAATTTAGTATTCCATCAATTGCAAAAGGAACTCCTTTTCAAGAAAGTGTGTGGAGAGAACTAGTCAAAATTAAATATGGGGAAACTGCTTCATATGCGGATATTGCAAACCGAATAGGGAACCCAAAGGCAGTAAGGGCAGTTGCGAATGCAAATGCAAGAAATCCATTAAGTATCATCGTTCCATGCCATCGCATTATTGGGTCAAATGGTAAGCTAACAGGCTATGCTGGTGGACTGTGGAGGAAAGAATGGCTCTTAAATAGAGAGCAGGGAAGAGAGACGTTTAAATTATAAAAAAAAGAGCAGGAATAATGGAAGCGTGAAGAGTCAATATTACTCCGACTTCATTATTCTTACTCTTTTTTATTCTTTTTGGTCGTTATCGTTATTAATGTTTATTTCGATATTTGTTTCAATGTCGTCATCAATAATCTTATCTGCGAATTTTGCTTTTTTCCTTAAATTGATGATCCTAGATATATTAACAATCACTACTTTACAAATTGCATAGGTTGGCACAGCTAAAACCATACCAAGTACACCAGCAAAGTTACCAGCGAATAATAATAATAAAATAATCGTTAAAGGATGAATATTTAACTTTTTTCCCATGATATATGGTGAGATTAAGTTTGAATCAATTTGTTGAACAATTACAATGATTAGTACAACGAATAACGCTAATTTTGGAGAAATTAGAGCTGCAACGATCACTGCAGGTGCTCCACCGATAAACGGGCCAAAGTAAGGGATAATATTTGTAATAGCAGCTACTAACGCTAAAATTAAGGCATTAGGTATTCCGATAATACTATATCCAATAAATGTTCCAATTCCAACAAAAATACAAACAATCGTTTGTCCTTGAATGTATGAAGCCAATGTTTCACTTGTTTCATTTGCAATATGAATTGCTTCATTCCTTAAGCTTTGCGGTAAAAAACGAGACATCGCAGCTGGAAATTTATGACCATCTTTAAACATATAAAACAGTATAAATGGAGCTGTTAATATGATTAACGTTACATTACTTAAAATATTGAAAAACGCACCAATTCCACCAGTTATGCCACCGATAAATACTAGGGCATAGTCTGCAACTTTCTTTTCTAAATCTTTAATCTCAACGTAATTTTGACTTCCTAACCACTTCTCTAATAGGCCAATCTTATTTGTTGCTTCATTTACAATTGTTGGCATATTATTTACTAAATCTTTAAATTGTTCAGTTAAGGTTGGGAATACATTAATGATAGATACTACAGCAATTAAGATTAATCCTAGATAGAGAAGAAGAATGCCTATAGAACGGGGCACTTTTTTTCGCTCTAAAAAATCAACTATTGGTGCAAATAGGAAGTATAGAAAGATTGAGACAAGTATTGGCGCGAATAAAGTACTTATTAAAATAGCAATTGGTTGAAATAAGAATGATATTTTTGTTCCAACGAATAAGACTAAGAATAATAATAGTAGTTCGATCGTCCAAAATAATAACTTAGAGTTTTTATACAATTAATATCCTCCCACTATATTTTAATTAAAAAACTTATGTATAAATACCATATTATAACAAAAAGAGATGCTTGTAAAAGCATCTCTCGATGGATAAAACTAAAAATTTAATTACTCGACTGTGCGGTTCTTTTGAAGTACCTTTTACTGATTTGGTTCAGTTATTGTTTGCATTGTACCTGTTTTATGCTTGTTGCCACTATAGAAACGGAATAAATCACCGTAAACAATATTATCTGAAAGTGTTAACTCTTTTTTTGCTTTATCAATTAATAGTTTCGCTTCTTGATCAGGAACTTCTACTTTCTCAGCAGTTAGTCGATTAAAAAATTCATTAGAGCCAGCTACATAATAGTATTTACTTGTAACAAAGCTTCCATCACGGAAAACAATGAATTCCGAATAATCTGGGCTAAATAAATCTTTACCAAATTCAATATCCGTTTTTGTATCAACGCCTAACAGATGAAGAATCGTAGGTTTTACATCAATTTGGCCAGCAACCTTTGAGATTGTTTGACCTTGTTTTTGCTTAGGTAAATGAATAATAAGTGGCGTACGTTGTAAATCCATATGGTCATATGGAGTAATTTCGTCTTTACCTAAGAACTGAGCCATTGCACGATTGTGGTTTTCAGAAATACCATAATGATCACCATACATAACAAGAATTGTATTATCATATAGACCTGATTTTTTCAGACCTTCAATAAAATGTTTAATTGATTCATCCATATATCGTACTGTCGTTACATAACGATCAAGTGTCTCGTCACCAGAATTATATTGATCAATGTATTGATCTTGTGGATCAAGTACGAAAGGATAGTGGTTCGATAAAGTTAAGAATCTAGTATAAAACGGTTGTTTCACTTGTGATAAAAGAGGGATTGATTGTTTAAAGAAATCTTCATCCTTTAATCCCCAGTTTACCGAGTTTTCATCAGTAATATTATAATCCACTTCATTAAAGTAGCGATCGTAACCTAAAGAAGGGTACATTACATTTCGATTCCAAAAGCTTTTATTATTTGCATGGAAAACAGCTGAGTAATATCCTTGATCTTTTAAAATTTCAGGAGTAGCCATATATTCGTTATTTGCATGTGTAAAATAGACAGCACCGCGGTCTAATGGATATAAAGAGTTATCAATAATGAACTCAGCATCTGATGTTTTTCCTTGACCAGTTTGGTGATAGAAGTGGTCAAAATAATAACTTTCTTTAATGTATTTATTTAAAAATGGAGTTATTTCTTTACCATTAACCTTTGCGCCAATTGTGAAATTTTGCATTGATTCTAAAGAAATAACAATAACATTTTTACCTTTATATTTACCGAAAAGCTTTGCATTTGCTTTTACGCCGTTACTATTTACATAGTTTTCAATTTCAGTTAATTTACTACTATCTGCAAAGGCCTTTTGTGTTGAAGTCTTTGTTTGAAGTGATAAATCATAACCTTGGTAAACATATAATCCAAGATTTTTTACAAGCATTTCACGATCAAACGAACGAGTAAGCAATTCAGGTCTTTCCATTTCAGCTAAACCTAAGTTTAAAACGGCAATTGCTATCGTCATTAAATAGTAAGTTGACTTCATAAATGAAGGGACACGACCAGTGTTTGAAAATTTAGGAAATTTCTTTGAGATCAAATACAAGATAAGAATATCAATAAACATAAATAGAATTTTAAAGCTTGCTAGTTCTTTTACACTTGATCCTAAATCACCCATATTACTAGTTTGGAACAGCACTGGTAATGTTATGAAGTCGTTAAAGAATCCGTAAAATAAAACGTTTGCACATAATAGCAAAGTTAAAATGAAATTAATCAAAAGCGCGATCGTATTACGTTTTTTCCCTTTGAAAAAAAGTGAGATCCCTACAAGGAATAATGAGGATGCCAAAGGGCTAATAAATAATATTACATTTTGAAAAACTGTATCAATTTTTAAATCGAATCCAAACAGAGTAACAATATACGTTTTTAGCCAAACTACTAACGCAACCAGTAATACGAATCGTACACGTGAAAATGTTGCTTTAATTGAAGTAGGCATAGTCCTAATCCCCCTTAAATACAAAACAAACTAGCGGTCATTCACTAGCTTTTCTTTAAATATGCATCTCTCTAAGTCGTCAAAATTTATCGTACTCCGTTTAATTTTAAAAATCAATAGGAAATACAATTTCGTTATGTAAATCTGTTCGACAAAATATTCTAACTACTTATAAAAAAAAAGAAATAGGCTACTAGTAAGCCGATCAGACTGTTGACAAGCGCTCGCTTTCTTCGTTACTTCGTTTGTCTGCGGTGCTCATTACCGTCTAGGGTAACTCCGCTCCTCATCAGCCTTCGTGCCTCGAAAGACAAGCACCTGCAATGAGTCTGATCATCAAGTTATTAGAACTTTGTCTGCTACAACCTATTTCTTTCCATTTTATGGACAACTATCTTATTCTATGCTTCTTAATAATAATTTTTTTAACATTGGTTTTAATTGAAGTCTTAAATCTTCTGCATTTGAGGCAATTAAGTAATGGTGCTGATAAATATTTTTCATTAATTGTGAAGTTTCTTCTTGATGTTCTTCTTCCTCAATGAATGTACCGATTACCTCAATTCCAAGTTTTCTAGCTTGTTTAACTGCTTCATGCGTATCGATAATCCCATCCTGGAAATAATCTAATGCTGAAGGCTCACCATCTGTAAACACGAGCAAAAATTTATGCTTTTCCGAACGTTTAGCGAGCTCTTCTGAAACAATTCGAATCATTAAGCCGTCACGATTATCCTCTTCTTCTTGAAGCTGCATGATATTTGGACCTACAGAAGGTGATAAAGAGCTTGAAAACGGAATGACTTGATGTAAAATATTTGGTTTGTTTTCTTTTGTAGCATTTGAAGCATCCTCCCAAAAGCCACTAATGCTATGAGAAATTTTTAATTGTTTTAATGTTTCATGGAATAAAATGACGCTTTTTTTTACTTCATCCATTTTATTAAACATCGATCCGGAGCAATCAACTAATAAGTAAAAAACAGCATCTAATTCTTTCGATTCAGTTTGTTTTTTATAAAACATTTTAGGATTTTCTTCTGTGAAAAGTCGAATCCATTTTTTATTTAATTTACCATAGTATTTATCAGTAGGTGCATTTTGTTTATTTTCTAACGATTTTTCAATCGTTTTTCTTAGTTCTTTAACATCTTTAGATACCATGGAAGACAAAGTAGAATACTGTTTCTTTTCAGTAACTGTTTGCCCACTTGCTTCTTTATATTTAATAGAAACATTACTATTGTATTTACCAAAAGTATTTTGCTGTGAAGAGGATGAATTCGTAGCCTCATATGAATTAGTTTGTTTTGATTTTTTATTCTCTCCTTGTTGGGAGGAACCAAAAGCATTTGCAATTGCCTGATCGCCGGCTTCTTCTTCTCGTGCAAAATTTGCTTTAATAGAAGTTTTTGTACCACTTTCAACTTCAAATCGTAAAAAATTATCATCTGTTTCATTATTTTTACTTTCTCTATGCCAGGTTGATAATCTTTCATCTTCGCTATTCCTTTCATCAAGGCCCTCTTGCTGGTCATCATTTTGAAGCTCTTTTACTTTACTATTACATGAAGCTAATTCGTTAATTTTATTTAACGGTAAATAGCCAAAGTATGTGTGAATCATATCTTCTTTATACAGTGAGAGTAGTCTCTGCTGCACCCTAAATACAATAGAAGAAATATCACTTGTTTTCTTAGCTTCAAACGCTTGGAAGAGGATGGGTAAAATATCCTCGAGGTGTTCATTCGTTTGATAAGTTAATTGAGTAGAAGTAAGTGAAAGATAAATTAAACAAAACAATTGATCTATTTGGAAATTACGCATTTCATTTGCTTTGAATTGTGATTGGAAATAATGTCTATATATTTTTTTTCTCGTAGAAAATAATTGTCTTGTACCTGGTCTTTGCTGAATAATTAACTCTTCAAGTCGGATATCTTCAAGAAGGACAAACAATTGTGTGAAAAAACTTTTTAAATGAGTTTCTTGTAATTCCTTTAGTGTTTCTTTGAACTCACTAAAATCTGAGTAATGTTTATTACCTAAAGCTTTTAAGTACACATCTGATTTCAAACCTTGTAACTGTGTACTATGCTCTTGTGTATCCCAAAAATGACTTACAGTAAATTTTTGTTCTTCATCGTCGTAATACGCCTGAAAATCAAATTCTAAAAATGAATTACGATCTTTCGAAAGAGAAATCGATAAATTTTCCATTTGAAGAAAAGTGGAAGCGTCGATTTTTTTATTGTTAAAAATGATTTGTTTCATATGTTAATCATCACTCATTTCAAGAAAGAAAATAACTTTCAGCTAGTTCTCTAACAGTCTGGCGCTCAATGTCATCACTTAATTTAGCGATTATTGTGCGTTCAATTGCTCGAAGTACTGGTATATGAACAGATAAATCACATGCGTCAAGAACACCGCGAATACTTGCCGCATCTTCACTAATTCTGCCTTCACTTGCTAATGGAATTAAATCACTTGAAAAGCTTGTGAATTTCTTAAGTAAATCTTCATCTTTTAGCTCAGATTCATCTTTTAATAATTGAAGTAATGATTCCCCGTTAATATATGGAACATCTATAATAATGAAGCGATTTTTTAAAGCTTCATTTAATTCACTTGTTCCTACATAACCTTCATTTATTGCAGCGATTACTCTAAAGTTTTCGTCACCTTTTACTACTTCTTGAGTAAATGGATTTGTAATCATTTTTCGATAATCAAGTGCACCATGTAGTAATGGTAATGTTTCTGGTTTAGCCATGTTAATTTCATCGATATATAAAATATGACCTTTTTTCATTGCTTTCATTAATGGTCCATCGATGAATACTACTTCAGATCCGTTCGTATTAGAGGCAATTGTGTTGTATCCAACAATACCTTCTAAATCTAAATCGACTGAACAGTTTATGCTATGCATCGGTTGATAAAGCAATTTTGAAAGAGTCTCAGCTAAAACCGTTTTACCACTTCCTGTTGGACCTTTTAATAATATATTTTTACCAAGAAGAAGGGCAGTAATAGCATCTTCTAAAATCGTTGTGTCTTGAGAAACATATTGTTTTGTTCCGATTAATAATTGCTCTTCTTTTAAAACTTTTTGAATTTGTTCATTATATATTAAATTTAATTTTTCATTAATCGAATTAGAAAGATTTAGTTTTGTATTCATAATTACTCCTTTAAAGAAACATTGTTCAATTTGAGATTATTCATTTTTGTATTAACCATTGTATTATCGTATATCCGGATTGTGAATGTCTTGTCCACTTTTTTAGTGAATTTGCTAATACAGTAACTATCTTTTGAGTATAACAGTTTGTTGTTTAACTGGAAAGTTTTCAGAGTGAATTACTATATATATGAAGCAAATGTAATTTAGTGGAAAGAATTAGTTGTTTATATGAGTTAACTTCTAAATTATTTTGTTCAATGTTTCACAATATGTTCATAATATAAGTGAAAGTTTCAGTTCATCGTATGATAAATTAAATACGTAATCTGTTATATACTTAATTAACTTTCTGTATTATATGCAGAAGAGGAGGAGTAATACGATGGAACAATGGAGACAATTTGAAACTGGACGATGGGAAAAATCGATTGATGTAAGAAACTTTATTCAAAAAAATGTTAAATCTTATGTTGGGGATGAATCTTTTCTTGTTGGGCCAACAGATGCAACTAGCAAGCTTTGGGATATAGTACTTAAATTATCTAAAGAAGAACGCCAAAAGGGCGGAGTTTTAGATATGGATACGAAAATTGTATCTACAATCACTTCACATGAACCTGGTTACTTAGAGAAAGAATTAGAGCAAATTGTTGGATTCCAAACGGATAAACCTTTTAAACGATCATTACAACCATATGGTGGGATTCGAATGGCTGAGGCAGCTTGTGAATCCTATGGATATAAAGTTGACGAAGAAATAAGCAAAATATTTTCAGAATACCGAAAAACACATAATCAAGGCGTATTTGATGCTTATACAGCAGAAATGAAAGCAGCAAGACGTTCGGGTGTTATTACAGGTCTACCTGATGCATATGGTCGTGGAAGAATTATAGGTGACTATAGAAGAGTTGCATTATATGGTGTAGATCGACTGATTAAAGATAAAATTGATACTTTAAATAAAACGACAAGTGTTATGTCAGAAGAAGTAATACGAGATCGTGAAGAACTAAATGAACAAATCCGTGCATTAAATGAATTAAAACAAATGGCTGCAAAACATGGATTCGATATTTCTGGACCTGCAACAAATGCAAAAGAAGCTTTCCAATGGTTATATTTTGGCTATTTAGCAGCAATAAAAGAGCAAAATGGAGCAGCAATGAGCTTAGGCCGAGTATCGACATTTTTAGATATATATATTGAACGCGATCTTGAAGAAAATACTTTAACTGAACAAGAGGCTCAAGAATTAGTCGATCATTTTGTAATGAAACTACGATTAGTTATGTTTGCTCGTACACCTGATTATAATGAATTATTTTCTGGTGACCCTACATGGGTAACTGAATCAATCGGTGGAATTGGAATAGATGGTCGTCCACTTGTAACGAAAAACTCGTTCCGCTTTTTAAATACATTAGATAACTTAGGACCGGCTCCAGAACCTAACTTAACAGTACTTTGGTCAGCGAAATTACCAGTCGGATTTAAGCAATATTGCGCTAAAATGTCAATTAAAACTAGCTCAATTCAATATGAAAATGATGATATCATGCGTCCGGAATATGGTGATGATTATGGTATTGCTTGTTGCGTTTCTGCTATGACAATCGGTAAACAAATGCAATTCTTTGGTGCACGTGCAAATCTAGCTAAAGCATTGTTATATGCAATTAATGGTGGTAAAGATGAAAAGTCGAAAGCACAAGTAGCACCTATGTATGCTCCGATTACATCAGAGTATCTTGAATATGAAGAAGTAAAAGTTAAGTTTGATGTTTTATTAGATTGGTTAGCAGGCTTATACGTTAATACATTAAATTGTATTCACTATATGCATGATAAATATAGCTATGAACGAATTGAAATGGCACTACATGATGCAAATATAAAACGTACAATGGCAACAGGTATCGCTGGCTTGTCAGTTTGTGCTGATTCATTATCTGCTATTAAACATGCAAAAGTTAAAACAATTCGAGATGAGAATGGTATTGTCGTTGATTTCGAAATTGAAGGAGAGTATCCAAAATACGGAAACAACGATGATCTTGTTGATGACATTGCAGTTGAACTTGTTGAAAGCTTTATGGCTAAAGTAAGAAAACATAAAACATATCGTAATTCAATTCATACAACATCAGTTCTAACGATTACGTCAAATGTTGTATATGGTAAAAAGACAGGTAATACACCAGACGGAAGAAAAGCAGGTGAACCATTTGCCCCTGGTGCTAACCCATTACACGGACGCGATACAAACGGAGCGTTAGCATCATTAAGTTCTGTAGCAAAATTACCTTATGAAGATGCACAAGATGGAATTTCAAATACTTTCTCAATCGTTCCAAAAGCATTAGGTAAAGATGAGAGTACACAAAAATTAAACTTAGTAGCTATGTTAGATGGTTATACAGAAAAGGGCGGACATCACTTAAACGTAAATGTATTCAATCGAGAAACATTAATGGATGCGATGGCACATCCTGAAGAATATCCGCAATTAACGATTAGAGTCTCGGGTTATGCAGTTAACTTCATAAAATTAACTAGGGAACAACAAATTGATGTAATTAATAGAACTTTCCACGGTTCTATGTAAAAATCCCTGTAATTCATGCCTAGTGAGGGAAATGCTTCACTAGGCTTTAATGTTTTTACTAAATTAGGAAAAAAATAGTTAAGAGGTGAATGACAATGGTTTCAGGAAATATACATTCAATTGAAACTTGTGGAACTGTTGATGGACCAGGTCTTAGGTATGTAATCTTTACTCAAGGATGTTTATTAAGATGTCAATATTGTCATAACGCAGATACGTGGAAAATTGGAGTAGGTAAAGAAATATCAGTTGATCGAGTAATGAAGGATATAAAGACCTATATCCCATTTATGAGATCATCTGGAGGTGGCGTTACGGTTAGTGGTGGAGAACCATTATTACAATTAGACTTTCTATTAGAACTGTTTAAATCTTGTAGAAAAAATGGGATTCATACAACGATTGATACATCTGGTGGATGTTTCAGTACTGATCCAAACTTTCTATTAAAATTAGACGAAGTATTAGAATACACAGATTTAGTATTATTAGATTTAAAGCATTTTGATGAAAAAAAACATATAAAACTTACGGGAAAATCAAATGAGCAGATTAAATGCTTTGCTAAATACTTGGACAAGAGAAACATCCCGGTTTGGATTAGACATGTCTTAGTTCCTGGAATCACCGACTCTGAAGAGGATCTAATAAAACTAGGTGGCTTTATAGACACTTTAAGTAACGTGGAAAAAATAGAAATTTTACCATATCATCAATTAGGAGTTTATAAATGGGAAGTATTAGGATTAAAATATCCTTTAAAAGATATTCAACCACCATCAAATGAAAGTGTAAATCATGCTTATCAACTATTAACTCAAATGAAAGAATGTCAAACTTGTTAATACAACTAATTACTTTGAACTGTCCTTTAAATTTTAGTAGGCGTCTAACATTTAAAGGGCAGTTTATTTTACACTTTAAGTATAAATTGGCAACGAGGAAGTAAATTCGACGAGGTAGCCAATTTTAGGAATAAAGTATAAGTGCAACTAAACCTCTGTCTTCGCCTTAAGGCTTGCCAATCGGCAAGTTTTCTTTATAAGCTTTTTATGATTATTTAGACGATTGACTAAAATAAATTTGAGGTAAGTGAATATAATGAAAAATAGTTATTTATAGTTTCTTATTTTAAAGGGTGAAGAGTTATGAAGGAGTTTCGATTTTCTTGGTATGTTTTACTAGATGATCAGAATGGAATCGAAGGGGGATCTTTTGTTCGAGGAGAAAAAATTGAAGATGAAATGCATCGAATAAAAGAAAAACTTAGTAAGGAATATTATGTTAGACCGTCCTCGGTTTATATTATTGAATCAAGTGAAATTTAAATAAGATATTGTAAATTTTTAAGGGGTTTATACGGAGCATTATTGGTTATAAAGTTATTCTAGAAAAACAAAAAAGGCTTCCTAAGAAAGCCTTTTTGAATAAAATTATTTGCCTATGCCATTAAAATTAGTATAACCTGCAGCACGATCAGCTCTCTTAAATTCTTTTGCATATAATACTTCTTGAGTAGAACTTAAATTACGTCTCGTTTTATCTTTTCGTTTATCCACAAAAAACACCTCGCTAAGTTATAAAATCCTTAGTAAGTCTCTCCATTTTTTGTGGCTGATATACTAGTTTATGCTTCTTTTAAATGTGTAACTTCATGTTGTTGGTAATCTTCACGCATTGTATGCAATAAATAATTGTCTTTAGTAATTTCAAATAAATCGTATATTTCTTCATTTTGATTTATTTCATCATATAAACATTTACGTGATTCATTTGCTAATGATGCGTATGGTAGTTTACTTGCAGCATAAAAAGAGCGTTTATTAACTTTACGAATACGCATAAAAATAGAGTTGATTCCTAAATCGTGAAATAACTCATGGAAGAAAGCGTCTTTTGCTGGTTTGTTGTAACCCATTCCGTGAAAAGGTTTGCCTAACCAAGTTCCTAAAAAGCCATATCCATCTTCAATATCATGTAAAGAAATGTTACCAATAGGGTTACCCCACTCATCTAAGATTGTTCTTGATATCATTTTTCCTTGTTCTTCTAGTTCGATTGCTTGTTTTGTGATAAATAAGAATTCTTCGTACGAATTTGCTTTATGGCGCACAAAGGGAAAGACATCAGGATGCACCATAAGTTCAAAAAGTACAGAACAATCTTGTAAATCTCGCTGTTTCAGCATCTCTACTCCTCCTCATAATAAGGGTAGCGAAAGAAGGTTACGCCACCCGCGAAATTTTTGTGAGGACTAAAACAATAAAATGTAAAGTCCTGTGAAGTGCATTAATTATGAATAATTTTTAAATGCACCCTAAAATTTCGGGGTGGGAATCGAACCCACTAGGACCAGCGATTTACTGGTGGCTCACCATTTGCCTTTCCCGTTAAAATACTATATAAGAAAAGTGATTTAACACTTTCTATTTAATTTACCGCAAACGTTCTTACTATACTATAATAAACGATTTTGTTCAAATTGCAAACTAAAATTATTCGATATTTTTATACACAATTCTACCATCTATGACAGTGAGTAATGGTTTAGCCATATAATGAAACGGGTGATGGGACCATAATACTACATCACCATCTTTACCAATTTCTAAGCTACCAATTCTATGAGATAAATTAAGATTTTTTGCTGGATTAATCGTAATTGCTTTTAAAGCTTCGAGCTCAGGTAAACCTTCTCGAACTGCTATAGCTGCACATACATTTAAATACTGAATTGGCGTATAAGGATGGTCAGTTGTAATTGAGACACTTACCCCAATATCAGCAAGAGCTTTGTATGTAGTCCAGGATTTATTTTTTAATTCGATTTTTGAACGTCTAGTTAATGTAGGACCAACAGATACTTGAAGGTTTCGATCCTTTAGATGGTCAATAATTAAATGACCTTCTGTACAATGTTCAATTCGTATATCTAAGTTAAATTCTTCACCAAAACGTATAGCTGATAAAATATCATCTGCACGATGAGCATGAATTCGTACTGGAATTTCTCTATTTAAAGCTTTAATAATTGGTAAAATTCGAAAGTCATCTGGGTTATGCGAGTTTTTAGCTTCATAGAACGCTTCACGAAGCATTCCCATAATACCCATTCTAGTAATTGATTCTTTATTCCCGTTACTGTGAGTTCTTTTTGGATTTTCACCAAATGCAATTTTCAATCCAGACGGTTCTTGAATAATCATTTTATCGACACTTTTACCATATGTTTTAATTGTACAAGTTGTTCCACCAATTACATTTCCACTACCAGGCATAATATGAGCTGTTGTTATTCCATGTTGGATCGCATCAGTAAAAGCAACATCAAGTGGCAATATTCCATCCATTGATCGAATATGTGGAGTTAATACTTCAATTGTTTCATTCGCATCATTTCCAGCCCAACCAGTTCCTTCGTCATATAGTCCTAAGTGAGTGTGTACATCTATAAAACCTGGAAAAAGTGGTTTTCCTGCACATTCTATGACAATTGTTTGATCTTCAATCGAAAAAATCTCAGGTGCAATTTCTTTAATTTTCCCATTTTCAATTAACAAATCATGGTTATATAAAACTTGAGATGTAATGGGGAAAATGGTTGCATTTTTAAATAATAGATTCATGATAAATCCTTTCAAATACTAATTTAAAGTTAACAGTAAAGCTTCTTTTAAAGATGGGAATTGAAAGTTATAATTAGTTTGAATGGCTTTAGAAGGCATAACTTTTTGACCTTCTAAAACTAGCATACTCATTTCACCTAGTAATAATTGAAGGGCAAAATTTGGAACTCTTAATATATTTGGGCGATGTAAAGCTGCTGAAAGGGATCTGCTAAACTCGTTCATTGTTACTGGATTAGGTGACACTAAGTTGAGTGGGCCTCTAATTTCAGTATTTTTTATTGAATGAAGTATTAGTCCAACAACATCCTTCTCATGAATCCAAGATATCCACTGAGTACCTTTTCCGATCGGACCACCAATAAATAATTTATAAGGCAAAATCATTATTGGAAGGGCTCCACCGTTTAACCCTAAAACAAGACCAAATCTAGCGAGAATAGTCCGAATTCCCAGTTCTTCAGCTTTTCTGGCAACAGTTTCCCATTCTCTTACAGTTGATGCTAAAAAATCATTTGAAATAGGCTTGTCATGTTCATTAAAAGTTATTGATTCCGAGGTTCCATAAAACCCTATTGCGCTAGCATTAATAAAAAGGTTTGGACGATGGGCTTGTCTTTCAAACCATGTAATTAGAATATTTGTAGACTTTATACGACTGTGTAGAATTTTGTCTTTTAATTGTTTAGTCCACCTACCGCTGTTTATTGATTCACCGGCTAAGTTAATGACGACATCAATGGACTCCCCAAAAGAATTAGAGGTTAATTGATCCCAATTAATATAAGTAATAAATGGATTAGATGAGGTTTTTATATTTCTTGTGACAATATAACATTGAAATTCATGTCGAATAAATTCATTTATTAATTGAGATCCAATAAACCCTGTACCGCCTGTAAGAAGAATTTTCATCCACGCATCTCCTTAATACATAATATGATATTATTATTTTTATGTGTACATAAAAACAAAATTTATTTTGAGGTAAATTATGTCTATAATAACAAAAATTCAAGTTCAAAAATTAAATAAAGAACGATTTAATATTTACACAGATAGTGGTAATGGTGAAGAGTATTCATTTAGTGTAGATGCTGATACTCTTGTTAAATTTAACATAAAAAAGGGTCAATCATTTGAGCCATTTGAACTAGAAGAGATATTAAATGCCGATCAACTTAGAAAGGCATATCTTTCTAGCATTGTTTATTTATCGAGAATGATGAGAACAAAAAAAGAAATAGAACAATATTTAACAAAGCAAGAATTCTTAATTGATACAATACAAACTACAATTATCCGACTTGTCGAAGAAGGGTATATTAATGAAGAAAAATACGCTGAAAGTTATGTCCGTACGTCTATTAATACGACATTGAAGGGACCAACGATCATTAAGAATGAATTACTAGCAAAAGGTATTCACAATTCTGTAATAGAGAAAAGCTTAATTTTATTTTCAAAAGATAAACAAATTCAACATGCTCTTTCACTGTGTCAAAAAAAGGTTTCTGCACTTTCGAAGTACTCAACAAATCAAAAAAAGACAAAGCTTGAAGAACTGTTGAGAAGAAAAGGATATTCTGCTAACATCGCTTCGATTGCAATTGAAGAAACACAATATGAAAGTGAAGAAGATGATGAATTAGAAGCTCTATTAATACATGCTAGAAAAGCGAAAAAGAAATATGAAAAATTAAGTGGCTGGGAATATACTCAAAAAATGAAAACAGTATTATTTCGTAAAGGTTTCCCAATTGATTTAATTGAAAAAGCAATATTAATTTTAGAAGAGGAAGAACTAAATTAATTGGTTGTCTGTTATTAGCTTGATATAATAAAACTATCTAAATGATTTAGAGGAGACATAAAATGGAAATTCCAAAACGATATAGTGACTTAACGAAAGATGAATTAGTTCAAGAAATCAGCAATTTGAATCATCAAGCTAGAAAAGCTGAACAAATGGATATGATCAATGAACTTGAAGTTATACTTCGTAAAAAAACGATGGCTCAATCATATTTATTAGACGCAAGTCAATTTATTCCTGGCGAGCAATATGAATTAATTGAAGAACCTGGTGTATTATTTATGATCACATATATGAATGGTATTTTTGCTTGGGGTCATAAAAGCACTAATGAAGAAGAAATTGGAATCCCAATCGCATTATTAAAGAAACAAGGAACAAACTAATTCAAAAATATAAAATCAGACTGATTGAAAACTGACTACTTTACTAACGAGCGTTTGGCTGGCATTCAGTCTAAAACCAGGGACGAATTGCCCCTGGCTTTTTATTTTAAAGAATTAATCATTACTAGGATTACTTTTTGCCATTCTTCTTTGTGGACTTGTATTTATTTGACCATTAGGACGTATAGAAGCATTTTTTGATTTATAATCGATATTACCGTCAATTTTCATATCGTGCTTTTGTGCTGAAAAACGTTCGCTTTTTGTTGTCATTAAAAAAACCCCCTAGTTATTAAAACTAATTGATGAAATGAACCATCATCAATATGATGACCATTTTGAATTTAGATATGATGATAATAAATGTTTAAAAATTGGAAGGTGTAATTATATGGAGAAATATTTAGAGCAATTAACTGAGCTTTTATTAAAAGAAAACAGTCATTTAACATATTCACAAGCAAAAATTTGGGTTGAATGGCTATGGGAAGATTTTGAAGCTACTTATGCTAAAGCTGGAGAATATCATGGAGAACAAATGTCTAAAAAGGTTGTTCAACAATTTATATTCCAATATGGAAAATATTTGCATGAAACAGATATAAAAATTGCAAAGCCACCAGGTATAGAAATTATAGAAACGAAAGAGAAGGATAATCTTCTTCATTAATTAAATAACCCTTAGCAAAAAAATTGCTAAGGGTTATTTTTTGGTTTTTCAAGATTCTGCTTTTAGTTTTTTCTGTAATTTTTTCTCACTAAAGATCCAGCCTGTGAATGAACTGATAATATTATGTTCGTAGTCGAATTTAACTACTGCCACAAATGGATAGTATGTTTCTGTCCTGTACCTTAAATCGATTAGTCTTAATTCTTTATGATCATCATGTCCAATCAATTCCCAAATATAAACTGGTGAAAATGCCAGGAATGATTTAACATTTTCATCCTTAAAGGCTGCTTTTACGTCTTCAATTACTGGTAAAGGGATTCTTTTAAATACGTCATTGATTTTAAAAATTCTTTTCTTTATTTTGCCAACGTAATGATGAGAATCTGTACTTGCTACAATATGATAATGAGTGTATTTTATAGAAGGTGAAACATAGACACGTTTTACATCCGGTAATTTTTTTGTGACTGTTTGAATCACGATTTGTTTTTGTCGATATCTAAACGCATAGTAAAAAATCATAATGAAATAGAGCATGACACAGATCGGACCGGCTCTAAAATGAAAAATTACAAATGGAACTCCAACTAAATGGATTGCAAAAATAATTGGATCGAAAGTATTTATAATGCCAAAAGCAATCCAGCGTTTTGAAAAAGGCCTTAGTGCTTGGGTTCCATAGGCATTAAATAAATCAACAAAAACGTGTACACTTACTGCCAGGAAAGACCAAAATAAATAGAGACCAAAGTGTTCTTTATTATTAAATAATGTCATAAGCGCAGAAAGTGATAATGTCCATAAAATGACTGCTGGAATTGAATGCGTAATTCCACGATGATGTTTTAAATATTTTGCGTTATTTCTTAATTTTAAGATCGTATCACTGTCTGGTAATTGTGATCCGATAATGGTTGTTAATAAGAGTGAGTTTGTCAAATGTGGTTCATGTAGGACAATTGGACTCAGGGTTGCTAATCCGCCAAGTGTAAATCCCATTACAAGATGAGTTCCAGTATCCATTTAGTTCCTCCCTTTACTTACCCTTTTAATTTTTATAGTATTGACTATTAACAAAAACATATAGATGTTAGAGAAAGGTATAAGTTATGAATAATGATTTAAATAAGACATTAGAAGTTTTCCCCAAAAATGACTTTAAAAATAATTTAGTTAATTGGTTTTTAGCAGAACAGAGATATTTACCTTGGAGAAAGAATAAAGACCCTTATCGAGTATGGGTTTCAGAAATAATGCTTCAGCAAACACGTGTAGATACAGTAATTCCTTTTTATAATAAGTTTATGCAAAATTTCCCTACTATTGCTGACTTGGCGAATGCCGAAGAAGAAAAAGTACTAAAAGCATGGGAAGGACTTGGTTATTATTCTAGGGCTAGAAATTTGCAATCGGCTGTCCGAGAAGTCCATGAAGAGTATTCAGGTAAAGTACCAGATACGCCAGAATTAATAAGCAAATTAAAAGGTGTAGGACCTTATACTGCTGGAGCAATCCTTAGTATTGCTTACGGTAAACCAGAGCCAGCGGTTGATGGGAATGTAATGAGGGTATTATCTAGAATATTAACAATTTGGGAAGACATTGGAGTACCTAAAAATCGAAAAATATTTGAACAAGCTGTAAGAGCTTTAATAAGTCATGAAGATCCGTCTGCATTTAATCAAGGTTTAATGGAGCTTGGTGCATTAATTTGTACACCAACAAATCCTGCATGTTTACTATGTCCTGTAAGGGAACAATGTTTAGCCTTTGAAACTGGGGTTGTGACTGAGTTACCTATAAAAAGTAAAAAGAAGGCACCTAAACCGATTGATTTAGTAGTGGGTGTCATTAAGAATAGAAATAATCAATATTTAATTCAACAAAGACCTTCAAGTGGATTACTTGCTAATATGTGGGAGTTTCCAACTGCTGAATTACAATCAACCATGTTATCTAAAAGTGATACACTTAGCTTTTTCTTAAATCAAGAATCTCAATTAGTAGTTGAAGGATTATCTTATCAATTTAATATTGAACATGTTTTTTCACATCTTGTATGGAAAATGGAAGTATATGTTGGGGAAGCAATAAATGAAGGTAGTTTATCAAGTAATCAGAAATGGGTAACATTAGATGAGTGTAAAGAGCTCCCGTTTCCAGTAGTGCATCAAAAAATTTATCAGCAAATCGAAAAACTTCAGTAATAAACAAAGAACCCCAACAAATAGTTGGGGTTCTTTGTGCTAGTCAATAGTAGGGCGTGTACCACTAGTCCAGTCTGCTTCATTTCTATGAAGACCACCACGTGATTCAATTTCTTTTATTATTTCTTTTTGCATTGTGCTACCTTCGATATTTAAATAACCAGTAATTTGCTGAAATGAATGATGATAGTATTCCAATTCACTATCTTTCCACTGAGTTTTTGGAGTCATGGATAATTCTGAAAGATCTCTGCCAACGTACATAATAAGCCTCCTTATAATTTTTTCTCTTAGTTTTCCACTCGAACAGTTCATTAAACAAAAAAATAAAGTAAAGTTTTTTACATATTACTCCGACTAATGGACATCATATTATTCGTGGAGGTGATAAATCATGAACAACAACAATCAATTCAATGCTGGAAAAACAGCATCTGGAACTAACATTGGCAAAGTAAGACAACAAAACCAAGGTTTTGGACAAGAGTTTTCAAGTGAAACTGATGTTCAAGCAGTTAGAGAAGCTAATGCACAATCTACTCAAAAAACTGCTTCTAAAAATTTTGGACAACAAAACCAAAGTTTTGGACAAGAGTTTGCAAGTGAAACTGATGTTCAAGCTGTAAGAGAAGCAAATGCAAAATCTGCACAAAGATCTTCTTCTGGCAACTTTGGTCAACAAAACCAACAATAATTACCTAAAAGAAAATTACTAGAAGTGCGCTGTTGATGAAAGTTAGAGAGTAAAGACATTTACTTCCTATACTCATCTTCCTGTCTGATGTGAGATCATGCAGTCTAGTTGTTATAAAGAACGTTCAAAAAGAGCACCCTTATGTTAAGGGTGCTCTTTTACCTTTGTGTAATGTATGTCCAACAATTTAAATCCTCATAGAATTATAAATTCTTCTCAATAGTCAAATATCGTCAAATGTAGTCAAAGGGATTATGTTAGTTTTCAAGAAATAGTGTAATAATGAAATAAGGATGGTGAATGGTATGCAAGTATTCGATGAATTGGTAAGTCGTCAGCTTGAAACAATGGATCAGTTAATAAAGATTCAAGAAGAAATTGAACGATGTCAAGAAATTGAAAACCAACTATTTGAATTAGAGGATTTGTCAAAGTTGTCTTCTATCCAAGATGAAATACATATAATGAGATCTGAATTAAAAGCTATCCAAGACACCTTTTTAATACAAACACAACAAATTATTAAATCTTTCTCAGATGAGAGAAAAATAGCATTAAAATAAAAAAACAATGGGGCATTTTACCAAATTAAACTCCCTTTTGTTTAAAAATGGATAAGAACTAGTTATAATAGAAATGTAAAGTATAAATAAAGTGTTGAAATGCGTCCACACTAGAAAGAAGGGAGAAACAATGAACGTTCCCAAACCAGGAGAAAAAATACAGATACATAGTTACAAACATAATGGACATATTCATCGTATATGGGAAGAGACAACCATTTTAAAAGGGACGCAGCAGTTAGTAATTGGCGCAAATGATCGCACGCTTGTAACTGAATCGGACGGTAGAACATGGGTTACACGAGAGCCAGCAATTTGTTACTTTGATATGGATTATTGGTTTAATGTTATTGGAATGATTAGAGAAGATGGAGTTTATTATTACTGTAATATTAGCTCACCATTCGTCTTTGAAGATGGTGCCATTAAGTATATTGACTATGATCTAGATATTAAAGTTTTTCCAGATATGACTTACGTGCTGTTAGATGAAGATGAATATGAGAATCATCGACAAATAATGAATTATCCTCCTATTATTGACCCAATCTTAAAAAAGAACTTAGGTTATTTAAAGGAATTAATTCATCAACGAAAAGGGCCGTTTGCTACCGATTTTATTGATAATTGGTATGAACGATTCTTAATGTATCGTGATTAAACGAAACTGTTGAGCGGACTTAGTCTTTTGAGAATCAATCATCTCAAAAAGATTGCTCAACAGTTTCTTTTTGAATGATATGAAAGGATGAAAATATGGGAAGTATTAAACGTTATTTAAAATTTGTTAAACCATATCGATTTCATATTTTTTTAACGATTGCTATTGGTATCGTTAAATTTGGAATCCCATTGATATTACCGTTTTTATTAAAATATGTAGTTGATAACATCATTAATTCATCATTACCAATTGCAACCAAAAGCTCACATCTTATCTACATCATGCTAATTGCATTTGGAATTTTTGTTATTGTAAGACCACCTATTGAGTATTTCAGACAGTATTACGCTCAATATATCGGTAGTCGAATTTTATTTGATATTAGAGATCATTTATTTAAACATTTACAAAAACTAAGCTTAAGATATTATGCTAATGCAAAGACGGGTGAAGTCATTTCACGAGTAATAAATGATGTTGAATCTACTAAAGACTTTGTTATTACTGGGTTGATGAATGTTTGGTTAGATTTAATAACAATCTTAATTACAGTTACAATCATGTTAACAATGGATGTAAAGTTAACGCTTGTATCATTAATCGTTTTGCCGTTCTATACATTAGCAGTAAAGTACTTTTTCGGTCGACTTCGATTTTTGACTCGCCAAAGATCTCAAGCCTTAGCTGTTTTACAGGGGTTCTTAACAGAAAGAATTCAAGGGATGCAAGTAACACGAAGTTTTGCATTGGAAGATTATGAAAGCGGACTATTTAAAGAAAAAAATGGTGAGTTTTTAGATCGTGCTCTTAAACATACAGGTTGGAATGCGAGTACGTTTACAATTATTAATACATTAACTGATATTGGACCATTATTAATTATCGGTTTTTCTGCATATCAAGTCATTCATGGTCACTTAACACTTGGTGAGATGGTGGCATTCGTCGGATATATTGATCGTTTATATGATCCACTTAGAAGATTAGCGAATTCTTCAACATCATTAACACAATCGTTTGCATCGATGGATCGTGTCTTTGAATTAATGGATGAAAAGTATGATATCGTTAATCGGGATAATCCAATTTATGCCAAGAAGTTAGATGGTCAAATACACTTTAATCACGTATCTTTTCAATATAATGCCGCTGATGATGAAGTCATTCAAGATGTAACTTTTCAAATTGAACCTGGTCAAAAGATTGCATTGGTTGGATCGAGTGGTGGTGGAAAGTCTTCGTTAGTTAGTTTAATACCACGATTTTATGACGTAACAAAAGGTTCTATTAAAATTGATGGTGTTGACATAAGGGACTTTGATTTAAAAAGTATGCGTGAAAAAATCGGTATTGTTTTACAAGACAATTTTCTTTTTAGTGATACTGTAAAATCGAACATTCATTATGGCAATCCGAGAGCTAGTGAAGAAGAAATTATTGCAGCTGCCAAAGCAGCCAATGCACACGATTTTATCATGAGTTTACCAGATGGATATGACACGCTTGTTGGGGAAAGAGGAGTAAAGCTTTCAGGTGGTCAAAAACAACGTGTAGCAATAGCCCGTGTATTTTTAAGAAATCCTTCTATTCTAATTTTTGATGAAGCTACTTCAGCTCTTGATTTAGAAAATGAAAGGTATATCCAAGACGCGATTCATGAATTAGCAAAGAACCGTACAACAATATTTATTGCACATAGATTATCTACCATTACACATGTAGATAAAATCGTTTATATTGATCAAGGTCGTATTGTCGAAATCGGTTCTCATGAGGAATTAATGGCAAAAAAAGAAGCTTACTATCATTTGTTTGAAATTCAAAATTTAGAAACTAGTTCGAGTTCAGTATAGAAGATTAGCACAAAGATATTCTTTGTGCTTTTTTTATTTGAAGAAGTAAGTGTAAATTAAACAACGAACTGCAAATAAAATCCGAAAATCAAAAATGAAATTGGCAGAAATGCAAATAAAATACTAGAATCGCAAATAATATCAGCAAAACTGCAATTAAAGTTTCAAGAATAAAAGCCTCCACAATTGGAGGCTTTTACATTGTTTCGACCTGTTCAACTTGAACTTGGTATTCTTTGTGATAAGTTTGATGGCTATCAACGAGCGTATTTAAATGCTCAACATTTTCGCTATATTCTAAAATGGCAGATACTACTTGGAATAAATGTAACCATGTTTTTTGTTTTTCTTCGTCATTAAGATCATGGTGGTCCAAGAATGCCTTTGTTAATTTATCTTTTAATATATTTTCTTCTCTATGAAGTGGAGCAGTTTGATCAAAGTTTACTTTACCGATTAATTTCATTAAAGCATGTTCGTGAAATTGCATTAAGCAAGTTAGTTCATTTTTTACTAAATCTTGGAACTCTTTTGGAGATGCGTTAATTTCATATTCTAATCGGTTTAAAGCTTTTAACGTATCAAATGCATTATCGGCTGTGACAAGCATTTGTCTAAACAATACGATTTTACGAGATTTTTCATGCTCTTTTTTCTTACGACCAACAAGAATAATTCGGTCTTCTTTGTATAATCGATATATTTTTGTAACATTTCTCATGATTTCTTTTAATTGATAAATTTCATCTTTTAATCCATTATGGCTAACAGTTTTGTGTAGAGCCATCATCATTAATTTATTTGTTTGTTCAGTAATGGAAATCATACCACGAGATAATTTTTTTTCATAATTTGGAGGCATTAAGAAAATATTTACAAATGATGCAGCTAAAACACCAATTGTTACTGCCAAAATACGATCGAAAGTAAAAATGGCAAAGTGTTCGGTACTTGTACTTACCTCCATAATAACGACTACAGTAACTAAAGTTGTAGCAATTGTATTTTCGAGTTTTAGTTTTAATGTAATGATAATCACGAGAATACATGTAAATCCTATAATTACTGGATTATTCCCTAGAGTAATCACTGCAATAATTGCCAGTATCGCACCAATCAAGTTAGCTTGAAGTTGTTCAATTAACGATTTATATGATTGGTTTACTGATGATTTTAATGCCGAAATAGCAGAGATACCTGCAATCGAAGCTGTAGATAAATCAAAAAACATCGCGCTATAAATGGCGAGCGTAATAGCTATACCAGTTTTTAGAACACGCGCTCCTAATCTCATTGTATTACTCCTTTTTGTTTGTCTAGCTTAATGCTTGTAATGAAATATGAACGTTTAACTATATTACTACTAAACTACTTTTTATTACATTGAGTGTTTTTCAAAATTGCTTCAATTAAAAGTAATTTTTATTTTTTCTCATGTAACATCCTGTAACTATACAATGAACTACACGCATTATCAATACAATTTTTTAAGAAATTATGTTAATTATATGATTGAGAAAAAAGATTAAATTGTTAGTTAAATTAAAAGATTTCGAACTTAAAAATGAAAGGGCTTTACTATTAAATAATGAAAAAAGAAGCGAAAGATTTCGCTTCTTTTTTATAAAATCATTCAGTTGAAACAGACGGATCCGCTTGTTCTTTTTTAGGTTTAATTTGTAAGAAGTTTTGTTCAATGTCGTCTAATAAACTTTGAACAAATTCAGCTTCGTCATGCTGATTATGCTGAGTTAAAAGTGATATATATTTCACTAACAATTCATTTAGATCGTTTTTACCAGTTTCATCGACAGGTACAATACTTACACTTGCACCTTTTGCGATTCGATTTTGGTAAGCTTCCTTAGTAAGGCCTAATTCAGATGAATTTCGAACGTAAATTACTCCGCCAGTCATACCAGCACACATCCATGGACCTGGATCTCCTAGAACAACTGCACGACCACCAGTCATATATTCAAAAGCAAAACCGTTTATATTTGCTTTTGCACCTAGACGAGTTTTCTGTGAAATAGGTTGACTAGATTGATTACGGCCACCAATTACAACATCTGCTCCTGATAAACGAATGCCTGCTCGCGAGTCAGCGTTACCCTGGATAAAGAATTGTCCTTTTTGTGCTCCATATGCAAAGCATTTTCCGACTGAACCACCAAAGTATTGTCCGTTAGCACCTAAAGCTTTACTAATAAAAATCGTTCCACCAAAAGCAGTTTTCGCTACTCCATCTTGAGCTCCGCCTTGAACGAATACAGAATAATCTTCTACTGTATAAGTTCCTAAGCCATTTCCAGGAATGGATTGATCCTCGAAGCTAATTTCGACAGGGGAAGCTACACCTTTGGTTTGTTTTTTTACTACTAGGTCATGGATTAATAAACTGCCGGCATGGCGATATTCATTGTCAACCTTTGCAAAAACACCAACGTCATTACTTTGAAGTACTTTAGCAGATTCTCCATTCGATAGTACGTATTCTTTTTTCTCAATTTTAATAGAAGATAATAAATTAGTTAAATTTAGCGTATCTAAAAATCTTGTTTGTTTTAAAAATTCAGTTTTACCAACAAGGTCTTGAGCATTTTTTACTCCTAGTGAACCAACAATCACTTGCAATTCATCTTTGAATGCAGTGAAGAATTGTACTAAATTTGTCACTGCTGTTTCTAGTTGTCTAGGTGTGAATTTTCGTAAACCGTGACGCATTGCTTCAATTTCGGATTCGATTTGTGTTGCAATACCAACGTGACATGTATCTAAATGACAACCACGACAAGTCGTACAACCGATTGCAATCATTGATAAAGTTCCAAATCCGATTCGGTTTGCACCAAGTATCATCATTTTTACTACATCATTAACACTTTTCATTCCGCCATCCGCCCAAATCTCGACAGAATTACGTAAACCAGATTCCAGTAGTGCATTGTGGGCTGCACGAACACCAATTTCAACTGGTAAACCTACATTTTGAATTGCATGAACACGGGCAGCACCCGTTCCTCCATCAAAACCGCTAATATTGATAAAGTTTGCACCTGCTTTTGCAATACCAACAGCAATTGTGCCGATATTTGGAACAACAGGGACTTTTACAGCAACTTTTGCTTTAGGATTAACAGCTTTAATCTCACTTATCATTTGAGCTAAATCTTCAATGGAATAAATATCATGATTATTTGAAGGTGAAATTAAATCAGAACCAAGTGTTGCATTTCTCGTTTCCGCAATTTTCTGTGTAACCTTTGAAGCAGGTAAATGACCACCTTCACCAGGTTTTGCACCTTGACCAATTTTAATCTCAATTAAGTTAGAAGAGTGAAGTAAATTAGCATTAACTCCGAATCGACCTGAAGCAATTTGCTGTCCACGAGTGTTTGGATATTTTCCAATCATATCTTGGATTTCTCCACCTTCACCATTTAAGCTAATCATATTCAGCCGATTTGCACCTTCAGCATATGCTCTAAAAGCAACTTCATTTTGAGATCCGAATGACATAGAACTGATAATAAATGGTAGTGAGTGAGTACCTATTTCTAATGAAACCTGACTAGAATCCACTGGTTTACTACTCTCAACTAAAGAAAGCGCATGACGTACTGTAGTTGGTCGCTCTTCTTCAATTTGATTTAATTTTTGACGGTATGTTTCATAACTACCTGTTTGTGCCGTTTCTCCAATAGCTTTCCAAATTCGAGGGAATACATGGAAAGATTTTGGCATAGTTGCGTTATTTGCGTTGTAATCTTCAGAACGTTTTTTCGAATCAGCCTCTAATAATTTGAATCCAGAAACAGTTTGATCACCGAAGAAATTTATAACGCCTAAAGACGAAGCGATATCTTCTTGTAATCCAATGCTACTGAACATTTTTGCGTAGCCTCGTAGCTCATGCATACCTATTGTTGAAATTACTTTTTCGATTCCTTTATTTAAAACATCATAAAGTTTTACTATTTTTTCAGGAGCTTCCAATTCTGAAATAGTTCCAAAAAGGAAATGAGGATTAATTGCATCTGCTCCTAAACCTTTCATTACCATTAAATCGTGAAGATTACGCACTGCAGCTGTCTTTAAGATAATCGAACAGTTTCTTCTTAACTTAGCATTCACAAGTCCATTATGGATTATTGCTGTAATAAGAGCAGGATCAATCCAGTATTGATTATTTTTATGAGCTTCATCATCGGTAATAACAATACATTCTGCACCATTTTTTACGGCTTCAATTGCTTCGTATTTATATTGGGACAATGTTTCTTCTAAAGGTAAATTAGAAAATGTACTTTGAATTTTATAAAGTTTATTTTCTAATTGATATAGATTTAGAATCTCTTCATACGAAATTTGTTGACGACTAGCTTTTAACGTATTTCCTACAAAACCATCACCTATTATCGGAGAAGGGAGTTGTAAAACAATTCCTGAATCTTTCTTTGTAATGGATGGCCTTTTTCCTAATATGACAGAAATAGAGAAATGCTCTGTTTCACGATCACGATCGATTGCAGGGTTTGTTACTACTGCAACTGTTTCTTTCATAAAGTCAGAAAGATTTTTTCTAGCTTCATCTAAACATGCTAATGGTGCGTCATGCCCTAATGAACGAATAGGTTCTGCACCTTTTTCTGCCATTTGTTCAACTAATTGGATTTGTTCCTTTTGCCATCCGAAAGCTCCATATTCAAACGGATGAATTGAAGGAGGTGAGTGTTCTACGTAATCGGTTGAATTTGCTTCTTTATTTGCTAGATTCATTGTTAATTTTTCATTTAATTTCGTTGTAACGAAATGCGATAATTCACGGTGTGTTAATAGTTGAGCACGGTCTTTTAATAGATTAATTCCGACTTTTTCTCCAGGCGAAAGAGCATGTGGCTCAGATATAAATAATTCTGGAGAAAGGATGCCTTGCTCGGATGAAAATACATAATAATCATTTGTTTCTAATAACCAAACAGGACGTAAACCTAAAGCGTCTACACTAGCAACAAATTCATTTCCTTCTCTTGTAAGTACACCTGCGGGACCTTGACAATATGGACCGAATGTACTTCGAATCGTGTTGTAAATGGAGTTTACTTCTGGATCTGATTCATATTCTGCAGGTACAGGTGGGAATAACAGTTCCATTGCTTCTTTCAAAGAGTAGTTATATTTATGAATAAGCGTCTCAAGTGTTATATTTACATCTTGTGAATCACTATTTCCATGCTTAATATTTGCGCCTATTTGTTTTGCTTCAATTCTTAATTGTTCAATTGTATTAATTTCTCCGTTATGAGCTAGCATGCTAAATGGTTGAACTCTTGAAAACGAAGAAGATGTGTTTGTTGAGTAACGATTATGACCTACCACAACAGATGATTGAAAATTAGGATGCTGTAAATCTGAATAGTATGACAATAAAGTATCGATTGTTCCCATTACTTTATAAACACAAGTTGATTGACTGAGAGAGACAACAGTTACATTTGTTTTTTTGCTAATAATATTTGTTAAATCAAATAGAGTTGTAATTTGGTGATTTTTAATTGGGAGTAGTGCTACTTGTAAGAACTCAGGTTCTACTGCTTGAGCGATTGGCCCAAGTGCTGAAGTAAAGGTTTGATTACAACTATGATATAAAGTTTCATAACCATTTTCTTCAAAAATTTGGAGCAATGTTTGTATTTCAGATTTATCATCTAAGAAGAAATGTCCAACTGTAAATGAAGGGTGTGAAACGACTTCTGGACTAATTCCTACAGATGTAAGTTTTTCTTGCCAAAGTAGAGTAGGGATGTCAGTCTGAATTCCTACACCATCGCCTTCACCGTTTGTAAATCCTGCTCGATGATTCATCTTTCGTAAACTTTCGGCAGCAATATCGATCGTATCTCTTGTTTGAGTTATAGAACGATTGATAAAGGCAACGATCCCACATGCATCGTGTTCATTATTGTAATAATCTCTAAATAAACCTGGTGACCATTCTGTTTTTGTTTGAAATTTCATTTAACTACCTCCTATTTTATGGTAAAAAAATTGATTATTCAGAATTAACTATGTATGAATAGAGGTCACTTCAAGTTGTAGTGACCTCAGATATATCATAGTTTAATCGTAGATAATTTTAGGAACGCGTTACCAACAGCGTTAATAGTTTGATGAACATCTTGTTCAGTATGAGCTGTAGTTAAGAACCAAGCTTCATATTTTGATGGCGCTAGATTAATACCTTCTTCTAAAAGTAGCTTAAAAAATCTACCGAAAACTTCTCCATCTGATTCTTTTGCTTCTTCATAATTTGTTACTTCGTCAACGTTGAAATAGACAGTTAAGGCCCCTTTTAAGCGGTTGATTTTTATATGGATGTTGTGCTCATCAGCTTTTTCCTGAATACCTTTTTCAAGAATAGCTCCTAGACGATCTAATTCTTCATAGACACCTTCTTGTTTTAATACTTCAAGACATGCAATTCCAGCTGCAATTGATGCTGGATTACCTGCCATCGTACCAGCTTGATATGCAGGACCAAGTGGGGCAACTGTTTCCATAATTTCTTTTTTACCACCATAAGCTCCAATTGGTAATCCACCGCCGATAATCTTGCCAAGTGCTGTTAAGTCTGGTTCAATTCCCAATAAATTTTGTGCTCCTCCATACATAAATCGGAAGGCAGTAATTACTTCATCATAAATGACTAATGCACCATGATTATGCGTAATTTCATTTACAGCTTCTAGGAATCCTTCTTTTGGTTCAACGATTCCAAAGTTACCGACGATTGGCTCAACAAGTACACCAGCTACTTCATGACCCCATTTTTCCATTGTTTCTGCATATGCTTTGGCGTCATTAAATGGAACAGTAATAACTTCATTAGCAATACTTTGTGGTACACCAGCGGAATCAGGAGTACCAAGAGTAGATGGTCCAGAACCAGCAGCAACAAGAACTAAATCTGAATGACCGTGATAGCATCCAGCAAATTTAACTATTTTAGTACGACCAGTGTATGCTCTCGCTACACGAATAGTTGTCATTACGGACTCAGTACCTGAATTTGTAAATCTGACTTTATCCATACTAGGAATCGCTTCTTTTAACATTTTGGCAAATTGTACTTCAAGTTCATGAGGAGTACCGTAAAGGACACCATTTTCTGCTGCTTTTGTGATTGCAGCTGTAATATGTGGGTGAGCGTGGCCTGTGATAATAGGACCGTATGCTGCTAAATAATCTATATATTGATTGCCATCAACATCCCAAAAATATGCGCCTTTTGCACGCTTCATTGTGACAGGAGCTCCGCCACCAACTGCTTTAAACGATCTTGAAGGACTGTTTACTCCTCCAACGATGTGTTCTAAAGCTTCATTATGTATTTCAATTGACTTTTGATTATTCATGGAGTACCTCCCATTATTGATAAAAAAATGAAAGAATTTAACCGGCATCTTTACATTATTTATGTGGTTAAATTACATTCTAGCACGAAATTTTAGCTCGTGGTAAATGTAAGCCTTTACAATTTGAAAAGAAATTTGAACATTTTGTAGAATCTATATTTTTTACAAAAACAGGCCGAAAAAAATTGGAAACTACTTTTTAGTACTTTTTTATTGTACTTAGTTCGTATTTCAAATACACTAAGCGACGGAATAAAAAATGGAGGCAGTCTATGGAAAACATAATCGAAGTTCAAAGCTTACACAAAGAATTTAAAACCTTCTTGAGTCGCTCTGGTGTAAAAGGTGCATTTAGAGATTTGTTTACAAGAAACTATAAAACAAAAACAGCCGTTAATAATATAAGCTTTTCTGTTAAAAAAGGTGAAATGATGGCTTATATCGGGGAGAATGGTGCAGGGAAGTCGACTACAATTAAAATGTTGACGGGAATATTAACGCCTACTTCTGGAGATGTAACAGTTAATGGTTACCACCCTCAAAAAGATCGAGAGCGTTTTGTTAAATCAATAGGTGTCGTATTTGGGCAAAGATCTCAATTGTGGTGGGATATTGCAGTACAAGAATCATTTCGATTACTAAAAAAAGTTTATCAAATACCAGATAAGCAATATGAAGAACATATGGGTTATATCATAAAGACTTTGGATATTGAGCCTTTATTAGATCAACCTGTAAGAAAGTTATCTTTAGGTCAAAGAATGAGATGTGAATTAGCTGCTGCGTTAATTCATAATCCACCTTTATTATTCTTAGATGAGCCAACAATTGGATTAGATGTATTAGTAAAATTAAAAATTCGCGAGTTTTTAAAAGAGTTAAACCAAAAATATGGCACAACAATTCTTTTAACAACCCATGATATTTCTGATATTGAGGCATTATGTGATCGAGTAGTTATGTTAGATGAAGGAAAAATCATTTATGATGGAAAACTTGAACAGTTAAAAGGGCAATGGGGCGAAGAGAAAGAAATTCAATTCCAGTTTATTAAGCCAGTAAATCATACTACATTAAATGAATTGATCGGAAGAGCTGATGTAAAATGGAAGGAAGAGGAAGGCGAAAATAGTTGGAGTGTTACATTACCGAATGATGAAACACTTATCTCTATGATTATTGCAAAAGTAGTTCAATCAAATCCAGTTAAAGATATGAAGATGTTAGAGATTTCGACAGAAGAAATTATCCGAAACATCTATCAAGAAGGTATTAGTAATGAGTAAGTATATTGAAATCATTCGAATCCGTTTTTTAATGATGTTAGCGTATCGTACTAATTATTACACTGGGATTGTTATTTATACGATTAATATAGGTGCTTATTTCTTTTTATGGAAAGCGATCTATGGTCACCAAGGATCAATTCAAGGTGTGTCAGTAAACCAGATGACTACTTATGTAGCAATTGCCTGGATGGCAAGGGCATTTTATTTTAATAATCTTGACCGTGAAATTGCTGAAGAAATTGTAGAAGGTAAAGTGGCAATAGAACTTATTAGACCTTATAACTATTTACTTACTAAAGTGATGCAAGGGTTAGGTGAGGGGATTTTTAGATTCTTTTTCTTTTCAATTCCAGGCTTTATTATAGTTGCTTTAATTTTTCGTTTAGATGTTTCATTTAATTTAAAAACTTTAGGTTTATTTTTAATTGCTTCTATTTTCAGTTTTGCAATTAATACACAATTGAATTTATTAACAGGTTTAATGGCATTCTTCCTTCAAAATAATATGGGATTTATTCAAGCTAAACGTGTCATCATTGATTTATTTTCAGGTTTAACGATTCCGATCACGTTCTTTCCGGTTTGGGCACAAGATGTAATGAAGTACTTACCATTTCAAGGGATCAGCTATATTCCTAGTATGATTTTTGCTCACGGCATAAAAGGTGAATTGATTTTAAGGGGCCTTTTATTTCAAGTAATTTGGATCATTATTTTATCTATCCCTATTACTCTTATATGGTATAAAGCTAAAAAGCATCTTGTTATACAAGGAGGTTAAAGAATGTTTTATTTAAATATATTTCTTCAATATTCAGGTCAATATTTAAAAACGAAATTACACTATAGAGCAAACTTCTTTTTATCATTTTTATCAGACTTGATGGCTCAGGCTGTAAATTTAATTTTTATATTATTAGTTTTCAATCATACTTCACTTATTGAAGGATGGAACCGAGACGAAATTGTATTCATCTATGGTTTCTTTTTAGTTCCGTTTGCTCTTTTTGCTTCATTTTTTAATATATGGGATTTTAATGATCGTTACATTGTAAAGGGAGAGTTTGATCGTATTTTAACTCGACCAATTCATAGTCTTTTTCAAGTAATATTAGAGAAAATGGAGTTAGAATCGTTACTAGGTGCTATTACTGGATTGATTATTATGATCTATGCAGGTTTTAAATTAGGACTTTCAATCACTTGGTATGATCCATTATTATTTCTATTAATGGCTTTTGGTGGAATGTTTGTATATGCCGGAATCTTTATTGCTTTAGCAAGTATCGGTTTTTGGTCAGATGCAAGAACGTCAATTATGCCGTTAATGTATAATATAGGTAACTATGGTCGTTATCCGATTAATATTTATCATCCAATCATTCGCTTTGTATTAACATGGATTTTACCATTTGCTTTTGTTGGTGTTTATCCGGCTGCGTATTTTTTACGTAGAAGTGAATGGTATGTCTATTCATTTTTAACGCCTGTTATGGGATTAGTTGTTTTTGTTATATCTGTTTTAATTTGGAACCAAGGTGTAAAAAAATATAAAGGTGCAGGTAACTAAGCAGTATTCTATTTCAATAGCTTGTTTCATAAATTGAAATGAGGTGATTGGAATGGGAACTGCTTTTTTCTTTTTTATTGCTATCTTTGCAATTTTGTATAGTCTAGTGTATTTATGGAATACTTCAACTACAAAAGTCAATAAAAGTCTTATTTCAATTAATAATTACATTCTTCTATTTTTAATATATGGAACGGTACTTATCGGCTTTAGCGCAGTGTATTTTATACTAGAGCACGGGCCACATCCAATTTTAATTGAGCATTCTATTCCTATTGAAGGGACTAATTACCATATAATGGGGTTATGCTTATATTTTAGCGCAATCACCCTTTTGTCTGTAGGCTATGGGGATATTGTACCAGTGGGAATCGGCAGATGGGTTGCCATGGTTGAAGCGCTCATCGGTTATACGATGCCAGCGGCTTTTGTTTTACAAGTATTTAAAGAAGAACATTAATATTTATGATTAAGGAGATTATTATGACTGTTGAAATTGGAATCAAAGCACCGGAATTTACTTTACCAGCAAGTAATGGAGAAGATGTATCTTTATCAGACTTTAGAGGTAAGAAAGTAGTTCTATATTTTTACCCAAAGGATATGACACCAGGTTGTACTACGGAAGCTTGTGACTTTAGAGATTCATATGAAAGGTTTATGAATAGTGGAACTGTTATTTTAGGAATAAGTCCTGATCCGATAAAAAGACATGAAAAATTTATAGAAAAACATCAATTACCATTTTTATTACTTTCAGACGAAACAACTGAAGTTGCAAAGTTATATGATGTATGGAAGTTAAAGAATAATTTTGGTAAGGAATATATGGGAATAGAACGTACAACATTTTTAATTGATGAAGAAGGTTGTATCGAAAATATATGGCAAAAGGTTAGAGTAAAGAATCATGTTGAAGATGTTTATAGTGTGATTAGTCGTTCTTAAAATTTGTACAAACTATTTGGGTTAATTAACTTGATATATGTTAAGTTTTTTTGAGAAAGAATCGTTTTATCTAAAATAATCGAGCTTTTCGTCTATACCTATATTGCTTTAGAGAATATATTGGAGTATAGGGCATACCTCCTCAGATGATAGCATATTGAAGTGCGAGAGATTTCTCGCACATTTTTTTTGTTTTCGTATATAAAATACAAGCATTGGCTAATTTTTTTAAGAAATTCTCAAAAAGTTGACAAATATTCTTGCAGTTGAATAAACTAATAATAAGTAATTAATTTTGGAACTATTTTATAGAAACGGGGAGAGCGGCGTTGCATAAAGAAAATATTCAAGATGCAATTTTACATTTAAAGAATAGCGGCGTACGTATTACACCTCAGAGGCATGCAATTATAGAATATTTAATAGGAAGTGGAACACATCCAACTGCTGATGAAATCTATAAAGCACTTGAGGGAAAATTTCCAAATATGAGTGTGGCAACAGTTTACAATAATCTCAGAGTATTACGTGAAGTAGGAATGGTTAAAGAATTAAACTTCGGTGATTCTTCTAGTCGTTTTGATTATATAACAACTGATCATTATCATATTATTTGTGAAAAATGTGGTGAAATGAATGACTTTCATTACGACGGGTTAGAAGGAATCAATCTTTATGTTGAAAAGGAAACGGGATTTGAAGTAACCAATCATAGAATGGAAGTATACGGTATTTGTCCTAAATGTAAAGAAAAAACATTATCATAATAAAGCACATTACATAATTGTAATGTGCTTTATTTATTATGCTATTGTTTAGCATCGCGTTTGCTATTATATTTTTCATTAAATTCTTTTCCTTCTAATGAAGGATCTAATGTAAGTGGCTCATTACAATACATACAGATGTCAACTTTACCAAGCATTTTAGTCGTTTTGTTACAATTCGGACAGATGACCTGAATTGTTTTTGTAGACAGCATTCCGATCCAAAAATAAACAACTGTACTACCAATAATCGCTAAAAATCCCACAAGCATAAAGACTGTCATGACAATCTTATGCTCTCTGAAAAATACACCACCATACATAATGATGAAGCCAATAAATAATAATGAAAGTGCAAACGTTCTTATATTATTAATTTTACTACTTTTCTTTTTTGCCACTTTGTCCACCCCATTCATTGTAAATATAGCATAAATGAGATAGAAAATGTTAGTGCCAACATGGAAAACAATTCGAACTTATTTAATGAAATTGATGAATTTAGAATTTAAGTGAAATACAGGACATTCCTAACTTTAATTAATTGATAGTATGATCGGATGGTACTTGGTTTAACTGTTGCTTTTTGTTAGAAAAATGAATTGGGAGATATAAAATAAAAAAATACGGGATAAGAATTATGCCTAATACAATTAAGTAATATGGCCATTGCCCAAAAAAGTCTAGCAAGTTTGCTCCAGCAGGTTTAGCTCTTAAAAATAAGTAGTTTCCTTTTATGACATAATCCAGTGAAAAAATAGGTATAGCCAATAAAATTATATAGAGGAAGGATTTCAATAATGAACGGAGAGTTGGAGTATATCTAAAGATAAATGTCATATAACAAATAGAAATAATGATTCCTCCGTGAGTAGTGAAAAATTGTATATATTTAAAATGAGGGAAGCTATATTTGATGTCTGGAGTAAGTACAGCTTGGATAGCCCCAGATAATCCCCAAAAATAGATAATCTCATAAACTTTATAATTTTTTGTAATAAGTGTATAACAGCATAGATACATACTTATACCGCATAGTTGGAGAGGTAATGAATCGCCCAAATCCCACTTGTTCGTTTTAATAAGCCATCCATATAATAGAAATTCAACTTTAAGCATTGAGACAATTAATAGAGTGCGGATGAATAAATCTACTTTCTTCTTATTGATTATTAAATTTCTGAAGTAATACAAACAGATTAGAAGGACGAGAATGATTAATAATGTAATAATATGTTGCTTTGAAAACAATACGAAACCATTCATAATTTACACCTCTCTCAAATCGGATAGATGATATTGGACATTCGCTACTGTTTGGATCCTTTGATTGTACTTTTTAAGTGTATTCAGCTTGTTTGTATTAAAGTATTATGACTTACTATTCATATGTCCAAATACATGTGTATTCTTTTTAGAAAAGAGTTTTTATTTTTTGAAAAAATCTTTTAAAAAGTGTTGACGGTGTGATTTATCAATGTTATATTATTCTATGTCGCCAAGAGATGACGGCGTCGAAAAAAAGATTTTAAATAAATGTTGACAGGCTCTTCTGAGAATGTTAATATGAAAAAGTCGCTAATGACGCGGCGAAGTGAACTTTGAAAACTAAACAAAACATGAAGTAAACGTCAATTATTAGTTTTTTGAGCAATACAAGATTTAAACTTAACTTTTATGGAGAGTTTGATCCTGGCTCAGGACGAACGCTGGCGGCGTGCCTAATACATGCAAGTCGAGCGGACTAATGGGAGCTTGCTCCCGTTAGTTAGCGGCGGACGGGTGAGTAACACGTGGGCAACCTACCTGTAAGACTGGGATAACTTCGGGAAACCGGAGCTAATACCGGATGACATAAAGGAACTCCTGTTCCTTTATTGAAAGATGGCTTCGGCTATCACTTACAGATGGGCCCGCGGCGCATTAGCTAGTTGGTGAGGTAACGGCTCACCAAGGCGACGATGCGTAGCCGACCTGAGAGGGTGATCGGCCACACTGGGACTGAGACACGGCCCAGACTCCTACGGGAGGCAGCAGTAGGGAATCTTCCGCAATGGACGAAAGTCTGACGGAGCAACGCCGCGTGAGCGATGAAGGCCTTCGGGTCGTAAAGCTCTGTTGTTAGGGAAGAATAAGTGCTAGTTGAATAAGCTGGCACCTTGACGGTACCTAACCAGAAAGCCACGGCTAACTACGTGCCAGCAGCCGCGGTAATACGTAGGTGGCAAGCGTTGTCCGGAATTATTGGGCGTAAAGCGCGCGCAGGCGGTTTCTTAAGTCTGATGTGAAAGCCCCCGGCTCAACCGGGGAGGGTCATTGGAAACTGGGAAACTTGAGTGCAGAAGAGGAAAGTGGAATTCCAAGTGTAGCGGTGAAATGCGTAGAGATTTGGAGGAACACCAGTGGCGAAGGCGACTTTCTGGTCTGTAACTGACGCTGAGGCGCGAAAGCGTGGGGAGCAAACAGGATTAGATACCCTGGTAGTCCACGCTGTAAACGATGAGTGCTAAGTGTTAGAGGGTTTCCGCCCTTTAGTGCTGAAGTTAACGCATTAAGCACTCCGCCTGGGGAGTACGGTCGCAAGACTGAAACTCAAAGGAATTGACGGGGGCCCGCACAAGTGGTGGAGCATGTGGTTTAATTCGAAGCAACGCGAAGAACCTTACCAGGTCTTGACATCCTCTGACAACCCTAGAGATAGGGCTTTCCCTTCGGGGACAGAGTGACAGGTGGTGCATGGTTGTCGTCAGCTCGTGTCGTGAGATGTTGGGTTAAGTCCCGCAACGAGCGCAACCCTTGATCTTAGTTGCCAGCATTTAGTTGGGCACTCTAAGGTGACTGCCGGTGACAAACCGGAGGAAGGTGGGGATGACGTCAAATCATCATGCCCCTTATGACCTGGGCTACACACGTGCTACAATGGATAGTACAAAGGGTTGCAAGACCGCGAGGTGGAGCTAATCCCATAAAACTATTCTCAGTTCGGATTGTAGGCTGCAACTCGCCTACATGAAGCCGGAATCACTAGTAATCGCGGATCAGCATGCCGCGGTGAATACGTTCCCGGGCCTTGTACACACCGCCCGTCACACCACGAGAGTTTGTAACACCCGAAGTCGGTGGGGTAACCTTTTAGGGGCCAGCCGCCTAAGGTGGGACAGATGATTGGGGTGAAGTCGTAACAAGGTAGCCGTATCGGAAGGTGCGGCTGGATCACCTCCTTTCTATGGAGACATCATGAACCGATGGTTCATGTATGAAATGTTTCTTCATTGTTTTGTTTAGTTTTGAGAGTTCACTCTCAACTTTGTACCTTGAAAACTAGATAATGTCATTCATTAAACTGCGTAAGTTTAATTCAATTAGTTTTAAAATTAGTTAAGTTAGAAAGGGCGCACGGTGGATGCCTTGGCACTAGGAGTCGATGAAGGACGGGACTAACACCGATATGCTTCGGGGAGCTGTAAGTAAGCTTTGATCCGGAGATTTCCGAATGGGGAAACCCACTACTCGTAATGGAGTAGTATCTTTACCTGAATACATAGGGTACTGAGGACAGACCCAGGGAACTGAAACATCTAAGTACCTGGAGGAATAGAAAGCAATAGCGATTTCCTGAGTAGCGGCGAGCGAAACGGAAGATAGCCCAAACCAAGAGGCTTGCCTCTTGGGGTTGTAGGACACTCTATACGGAGTTACAAAGGAACGGGGTAAATGAAGCGACCTGGAAAGGTCCGTCAAAGAAGGTAAAAACCCTGTAGTTGAAACCTCGTTCCCTCTTGAGTGGATCCTGAGTACGGCGGAACACGTGAAATTCCGTCGGAATCTGGGAGGACCATCTCCCAAGGCTAAATACTACCTAGTGACCGATAGTGAACCAGTACCGTGAGGGAAAGGTGAAAAGCACCCCGGAAGGGGAGTGAAAGAGAACCTGAAACCGTGTGCTTACAAATAGTCAGAGCTCGTTAACGAGTGATGGCGTGCCTTTTGTAGAATGAACCGGCGAGTTACGATCCCGTGCAAGGTTAAGTTGAAGAGACGGAGCCGCAGCGAAAGCGAGTCTGAATAGGGCGATATAGTACGTGGTCGTAGACCCGAAACCGAGTGATCTACCCATGTCCAGGATGAAGTTCAGGTAACACTGAATGGAGGTCCGAACCCACGCACGTTGAAAAGTGCGGGGATGAGGTGTGGGTAGCGGAGAAATTCCAATCGAACTCGGAGATAGCTGGTTCTCCCCGAAATAGCTTTAGGGCTAGCCTTATGTGTTAGAGTCTTGGAGGTAGAGCACTGATTGGACTAGGGGCCCCCAACGGGTTACCGAATTCAGTCAAACTCCGAATGCCAATGACTTATCCATAGGAGTCAGACTACGAGTGATAAGATCCGTGGTCAAGAGGGAAACAGCCCAGACCGCCAGCTAAGGTCCCAAAGTATACGTTAAGTGGAAAAGGATGTGGAGTTGCTTAGACAACCAGGATGTTGGCTTAGAAGCAGCCACCATTTAAAGAGTGCGTAATAGCTCACTGGTCGAGTGACTCTGCGCCGAAAATGTAACGGGGCTAAACGTATCACCGAAGCTGCGGATTGATACCGTATGGTATCAGTGGTAGGGGAGCGTTCTAAGGGCGTTGAAGCTAGATCGTAAGGACTGGTGGAGCGCTTAGAAGTGAGAATGCCGGTATGAGTAGCGAAAGACGGGTGAGAATCCCGTCCACCGTATGCCTAAGGTTTCCTGGGGAAGGCTCGTCCTCCCAGGGTTAGTCAGGACCTAAGCCGAGGCCGAAAGGCGTAGGCGATGGACAACAGGTTGATATTCCTGTACCACCTCATTTCCGTTTGAGCAATGGAGGGACGCAGAAAGATAGGGTAAGCGCGCTGCTGGATATGCGCGTCCAAGCAATTAGGCTGATGTGTAGGCAAATCCGCACATCATAAGGCTGAGTTGTGATGGCGAGGGAAATATAGTACCGAAGTTCCTGATTCTACGCTGCCAAGAAAAGCTTCTAGCGAGGAAATAGGTGCCTGTACCGCAAACCGACACAGGTAGGCGAGGAGAGAATCCTAAGGTGAGCGAGAGAACTATGGTTAAGGAACTCGGCAAAATGACCCCGTAACTTCGGGAGAAGGGGTGCTCTTTTGGGTGTATGCCCGGGAGAGCCGCAGTGAAAAGGCCCAAGCGACTGTTTAGCAAAAACACAGGTCTCTGCGAAGCCGCAAGGCGAAGTATAGGGGCTGACGCCTGCCCGGTGCTGGAAGGTTAAGAGGAGGGGTTATCCCTTACGGGAGAAGCTCTGAATTGAAGCCCCAGTAAACGGCGGCCGTAACTATAACGGTCCTAAGGTAGCGAAATTCCTTGTCGGGTAAGTTCCGACCCGCACGAAAGGCGTAACGATTTGGGCACTGTCTCAACCATAGACTCGGTGAAATTATAGTACCTGTGAAGATGCAGGTTACCCGCGACAGGACGGAAAGACCCCGTGGAGCTTTACTGCAGCTTGATATTGAATTTTGGTACAGCTTGTACAGGATAGGTAGGAGCCTGAGAAGCCGGAGCGCTAGCTTCGGTGGAGGCGTCGGTGGGATACTACCCTGGCTGTATTGAAATTCTAACCTAGAGCCGTGATCCGGCTCGGAGACAGTGTCAGGTGGGCAGTTTGACTGGGGCGGTCGCCTCCTAAAGAGTAACGGAGGCGCCCAAAGGTTCCCTCAGAATGGTTGGAAATCATTCGAAGAGTGTAAAGGCATAAGGGAGCTTGACTGCGAGACCTACAAGTCGAGCAGGGACGAAAGTCGGGCTTAGTGATCCGGTGGTTCCGCATGGAAGGGCCATCGCTCAACGGATAAAAGCTACCCCGGGGATAACAGGCTTATCTCCCCCAAGAGTCCACATCGACGGGGAGGTTTGGCACCTCGATGTCGGCTCATCGCATCCTGGGGCTGTAGTCGGTCCCAAGGGTTGGGCTGTTCGCCCATTAAAGCGGTACGCGAGCTGGGTTCAGAACGTCGTGAGACAGTTCGGTCCCTATCCGTCGTGGGCGCAGGAAATTTGAGAGGAGCTGTCCTTAGTACGAGAGGACCGGGATGGACACACCGCTGGTGTACCAGTTGTTCTGCCAAGAGCATGGCTGGGTAGCTATGTGTGGAAGGGATAAGTGCTGAAAGCATCTAAGCATGAAGCCCCCCTCAAGATGAGATTTCCCATAGCGTTAAGCTAGTAAGACCCCTGAGAGACGATCAGGTTGATAGGTCAGAGGTGGAAGCGTGGTGACACGTGGAGCTGACTGATACTAATCGGTCGAGGACTTAACTAACAAGTTTGATGATGACATTATCTAGTTTTGAAGGTACAAAAATTATTGTAAAAAACTTCAAAAAGTTATTGACTTTTAAATGAAATTTGATATAATAATTAATGTCTTAAAGAAAATGAATCAAGTGATGATAGCGAAGAGGTCACACCCGTTCCCATACCGAACACGGCAGTTAAGCTCTTCAGCGTCGATGGTAGTTGGGGGTTTCCCCCTGTGAGAGTAGAACGTCGCTTGGTTTGATGGAGGATTAGCTCAGCTGGGAGAGCACCTGCCTTACAAGCAGGGGGTCGGCGGTTCGAGCCCGTCATCCTCCACCATATGCCGACTTAGCTCAATTGGTAGAGCAACTGACTTGTAATCAGTAGGTTGGGGGTTCAAGTCCTCTAGTCGGCACTCTTTATGAGCCATTAGCTCAGTAGGTAGAGCATCTGACTTTTAATCAGAGGGTCGAAGGTTCGAATCCTTCATGGCTCACCATTTTCTAAAAAAAGAAAATATTGCGGGTGTGGCGGAATTGGCAGACGCGCTAGACTTAGGATCTAGTACTTCGGTGTGGGGGTTCGAGTCCCTTCACCCGCACCATTTAAATTAATAAGTTTTAAGCAGTATACGCGGAAGTAGTTCAGTGGTAGAATACAACCTTGCCAAGGTTGGGGTCGCGGGTTCGAGCCCCGTCTTCCGCTCCAAATATGCTGCCGGGGTGGTGGAATGGCAGACACACAGGACTTAAAATCCTGCGGGGGTTGACCCCGTGCCGGTTCGAGTCCGGCCCTCGGTACCATTTATAATATGCGCCCGTAGCTCAATTGGATAGAGCGTTTGACTACGGATCAAAAGGTTATGGGTTCGAGTCCTTTCGGGCGCGCCATATTATTTCACCTGTTATTCTAAACGGGAAGTGGCTCAGCTTGGTAGAGCACCTGGTTTGGGACCAGGGGGTCGCAGGTTCAAATCCTGTCTTCCCGACCATTTAAAACATGGGGCCTTAGCTCAGCTGGGAGAGCGCCTGCCTTGCACGCAGGAGGTCAGCGGTTCGATCCCGCTAGGCTCCACTTAAACAACTTAAAGAAACTTATTATGGCGGTGTAGCTCAGCTGGCTAGAGCGTACGGTTCATACCCGTGAGGTCGTGGGTTCGACTCCCTCCGCCGCTACTTATTTAAGGACCTTTAGCTCAGCTGGTTAGAGCAGACGGCTCATAACCGTCCGGTCGTAGGTTCGAGTCCTACAAGGTCCACCACTTATAATGGAGTAATACCCAAGTCTGGCTGAAGGGATCGGTCTTGAAAACCGACAGGGGTGTAACAGCCCGCGGGGGTTCGAATCCCTCTTACTCCTCCATTTTTATTAAATTTCATATTAATGGATCTAACTTAGTTAGTATTCATAATTATCGCGGGGTGGAGCAAGAACGAATATGCTTCGAAGAAATTACTTCAGCATACCAATCGAGCTACTGCTTGCATAATCATCCTGAGATTGGGATGGTCTTAACTAAATACTTTCATGGAACTATATTAAATAGCATCCATATTATCGCGGGGTGGAGCAGTCTGGTAGCTCGTCGGGCTCATAACCCGAAGGTCGCAGGTTCAAATCCTGTCCCCGCAACCAAATGGTCCCGTGGTGTAGCGGTTAACATGCCTGCCTGTCACGCAGGAGATCGCCGGTTCGATCCCGGTCGGGACCGCCATTTAAGATGGCTCGGTAGCTCAGTCGGTAGAGCAGAGGACTGAAAATCCTCGTGTCGGCGGTTCGATTCCGTCCCGAGCCACCATCTTAAAAGTTTGAGTGAAATAAATTATATAAGTAATAAAACAAAGTGAATTAATTAATAAAATGCCGACTTAGCTCAATTGGTAGAGCAACTGACTTGTAATCAGTAGGTTGGGGGTTCAAGTCCTCTAGTCGGCACTCTTTATGGCGGTCGTGGCGAAGTGGTTAACGCATCGGATTGTGGTTCCGACACTCGTGGGTTCGATTCCCATCGGTCGCCCCATATTGTGCGGGTGTAGTTTAATGGTAAAATAGAAGCCTTCCAAGCTTCGGTCGTGGGTTCGATTCCCATCACCCGCTTTTTTATAAAATTTAATGGGCCTATAGCTCAGCTGGTTAGAGCGCACGCCTGATAAGCGTGAGGTCGATGGTTCGAGTCCATTTAGGCCCACCATTAAATTTAAAATTAATTTTTCCGCAGTAGCTCAGTGGTAGAGCACTCGGCTGTTAACCGAGTGGTCGTAGGTTCGAACCCTACCTGCGGAGCCATATGATAGAGAAGTACCCAAGTGGCTCAAGGGGCGCCCCTGCTAAGGGTGTAGATCGGGTAACCGGTGCGAGGGTTCGAATCCCTTCTTCTCTGCCATATTTTTTTTTGGCCCGTTGGTCAAGCGGTTAAGACACCGCCCTTTCACGGCGGTAACACGGGTTCGAGTCCCGTACGGGTCATATCTAAAGCTCAGTTATTTGTGATAACACAGGTAACTGAGCTTTTTATTTGTCTTTTATAATGACTTTCAGATAGAGATAATTACTGAATCCGCTTTTCTCCATTATCTTAGAAGGTTCTTTGTTTGATTTTAGATGTACAGGATCGTTTTAATTTAGAGCTTTTATCTTACTACCTAAGAATAGAAGTCAATTTCATATACTCGGAATATTTTTTTATCTTATTTCTCTTTAAAGTGTAATTTAATAATGATCTTTCCCTTGTATATGCAAAAAAACGGACTAACTGAATTGTTAATCCGAATTAGTAAACTTTGCTTTAAACAGTTACTTGATCATTTTTTAACATTTTTTGATACGCTTTAATTTCATCATCTGAAAAGACATTAGTTGCTAACCGTTTCACTCGACTCCAGTATTCTTTAAATTCGTTATATTTAACCCCTTGTTCCTCCATAAAATCAACTAAACTGCCACCTGTAAAGAAAATATGTGCTTTTGGGTAAGCTGCATCCCAATAAATATTCCCTCGTAGATTCAAAATGTTTTCTGTCTCTTTTACAAATATAGTAATGGAAACAGCACATCTCAGTCTTAGTTCTCCTCGATCTCGCCCTTCTCCTTTTCCATTAATCTTCATTCGGGTCACATATTCTTCATTTTCAAAACTTATAGCCTTTTCACTCATTGTAAATTCCATCATCATTATATCCTCACCCTTTAGTTACAACGTCGTTAATATTCATTTATTTAAGTATACTTCAAATAATATTACTAGAGTGAATTATAAAGCCTAAGTTGTTTTTTTGTTAAAGTAAAAAATAGATTTCATTTAGTTTTAAAAAGTTAGGATAAGTTATGTTTTTCAATTTTTAAGGTTGTAAAATTGTTGGGAAATAAAGAGGCCTACTGAGATTGGAAAGTTGTAGGTATTATTCAAAATGAACAGATGGTCTACTAACGATTTATCCTTCTTCCAAAGAAATTAGAAAGCAAGAAATTGAAAGCAAGCACATGATCTTAGTGTTAAAATATGAATAGCTAAAGATGAGGTGATTTAATGAAAGGATTTAATAATCAGGTCATGTGGGATGCTGTTGAATCATGCGATGAAAACTACGATGGAGTATTTATTTATGCAGTTAAGTCCACTGGAATCTGTTGTAAACCTTCGTGTAAGTCAAGAACCCCATTAAAAGAAAATGTATCATATTATTCGTCAATTTCTTTAGCAATAAAAGATGGGTACCGTCCATGTAAAAGATGTCGTCCTGATTTACTTCACTCAAATGAGGAGGATATTATTTTATCTGCAAAACATTTTATTGAAAAAGAATATCGAAATAGCTTAACATTGGATCGGTTAGCAATTGAAGTTGGAGTAAGTAAATTTCATTTACAAAGATTATTTAAAAAATCCACAGGTTTATCGCCGTTAGAATACGTAACTAAGTTAAGAATGAAAGAAGCTTTGAGATTATTGCGAGATACTGAGAAAAGCATAACTGAAATAGCGCATAATCTTGGTTTTAAAGGCTCTGCACATTTTTCAAGCATGTTTCGTCACCATTTTAATTACACTCCAACTACATTCAGACAGGGGTTAAATAAATGAAGTCTGAGGTGTTCTTATTTTGAAAGAACATATTACATTAGGGATGTTGTTTGGTTTTCTTGTCATTTTATGTGGTGTATTCCTGATTTCAGATTTTCGTTTACGTGTAATAACATCAAATAAGCGAATGCAAGTCTAATAAGATTTTAAATAAGACAAAAAGGATTTTCGTAAAAACGAAGATCCTTTTTTACTATATTACGATTGTTATTTTATACAGCAAATAATAACTACCAAAGTAGGTAAATAAAAATTAAGATTTAGGTAACCTTGAAGCGAGCGAATCTACATGAATCTAAATAATATTATTGTAATTGCCTAAAATGTAAGTCAGGTAATTTAAATTCACTATTTTGATCCAATATGTATTGTTGCAGGTCTTCCATATTACCAAATAAATTGAATTCTGTTTAGAGTTTTTTTTATTTTCCATCTAAATTTTCAAATAATTTACTAGTGGTTGTTTCTAAATATTTTCTAAAAAAAACTTTCCCTCTTAATCCGACAATCTTCTACAATTCTTTTTAAAAATAAAGTTTTTTTGTTATAAAAGTGTGAAATATGTATGGAATTTTATGAAAAATCAAAAATTTACAAATTGTTATAAGGGAATTTTGAAATGTTATGTATAAATATACATAAATATTCGTTCGACAAATTCGACATTTTTACGACAAACGCAATAATGACAACGGTTTCATGAATGGTTATTCATTTTTGAAAAAAAATTTTGAATTTTTTTTGCATAAAAACAAGGTGAATAGATATATTTGTAGAATATTAAGAGATAGAAGAATTTAAGAGATTGTAATGAGGTGAGGATGTTGCTTTTGACACGGCCAACTGAGTTTGATGTACATTTATTCCATGAGGGAAGTTTATTCCATAGCTATGAATGCTTTGGGGCACAAATTGTAAAAAAAGGGAATAAAGTTGGAACTACTTTTACGGTGTGGGCTCCACATGCGAAAGGTGTCTCAGTTGTTGGGGACTTTAATAATTGGAATGGTTCTGAACATAAAATGGAAAAGCTGAACGATCAAGGGATTTGGACGATATATATCCCCGAAATTGGTCATGGGACGATATACAAATATGAAATTTCAACCAAGCGTGGTGATGTTTTATTAAAAAGTGATCCTTTTGCTTTCTATAGTGAGCTAAGACCAAGCACAGCTTCGATAGTTTATGATCTTTCGGGCTATAAATGGAAAGATGCAAAATATCGTAAGCAGAAATTTAAAAAGTCTGTATATGAAGAACCAGTTTTAATTTATGAGGTACATTTAGGTTCTTGGAAAAAGAAAGAAAACGGTGATTTTTACACTTATGCAGAATTAGCGACAGAACTAATTCCATATGTAAAAGATCATGGTTTTACACATATTGAAATATTACCATTAGTCGAACATCCATATGATCGTTCTTGGGGGTATCAAGGAGTAGGATATTTTTCTTCTACTAGTCGATATGGAAATCCTCATGAGCTAATGAGCTTTATAGACGAATGTCACCAGAACGGATTAGGAGTCATTATGGATTGGGTGCCTGGTCATTTTTGTAAGGATTCTCATGGATTATACATGTTTGATGGTGAACCGACATATGAATATGAAGGTTATGATGCTAGAGAAAATGAAGTATGGGGAACAGCGAATTTTGATTTATCAAAACCAGAAGTAAAATCATTTCTTATTTCAAACGCCTTATATTGGATGGAATATTTTCATATTGATGGTTTCCGAGTAGACGCTGTTGCAAATATTTTATATTGGAAAAATAGAAATGAAGAGAATCCTTTTGCAACTCAGTTTCTAAGAAGATTAAATGAAGCGGTATTTGAACAGGATCCACAAGTATTAATGATTGCTGAAGATTCTACTGATTGGCCATTAGTTACTGCACCTACATATGAGGGTGGATTAGGTTTTAACTTTAAGTGGAATATGGGTTGGATGAATGATGTTTTGACTTATATGGAGACTCACCCGACGGAAAGAAAGCATCATCATAATAAGATGACTTTCTCGTTTTTATATGCTTTCTCAGAAAACTTTGTTTTACCTTTTTCACATGATGAAGTAGTACATGGTAAGAAATCTTTGTTAAATAAAATGCCAGGTACATATGAAGAAAAGTTTGCTCAATTAAGGGTACTATTTGGTTATTATTTATCTCATCCAGGTAAGAAGCTCCTATTTATGGGAAGTGAATTTGGGCAATTTGATGAGTGGAAGGATTTAGAACAAATTGATTGGATGATTAAAGATTATGAATATCATTCCAAGATGAACAAATATTTCAAAGAATTATTATCGATTTATAAAAAAAATAAATCGCTTTATGAAGTTGATAATCATTGGGATGGATTTTCATGGATTGATGCAAATAATGCAGATCAAAGTGTATTTTCATTTATCCGTAAAGGAAAAAACAAGGAAGATTATGTCATCGTAATCTGTAATTTTAGAGAGATTTCTTATGACACATATCGAATTGGAGTACCTGCAAAGTATCGTTATAAAGAATTGCTTTCAAGTGACTATGTACAATTTGGTGGCGAAAGTAAAATAAACCGTTCTTCCATTGAATCAGAAGAAATACCATACCATGGTTTACCATACAGTATTGAAATAGCATTACCTGCCTTTAGTTTTACAATCATTCGTCCAGTTAAAATGCGAAAGGGGATTAGCAGCAATGGTTCAGAAAAAATGCGTAGCAATGTTACTAGCAGGGGGAAAAGGGAGTAGATTAAGTTCATTAACAAAAGAACTAGCAAAACCAGCCGTAGCTTTCGGAGGTAAATATCGAATAATCGATTTTACTTTAAGTAATTGCACAAATTCAGGTATTGATACTGTTGGGGTACTAACTCAATATCAGCCACTTGTACTAAACTCATATATTGGTATAGGAAGTGCATGGGATTTAGATCGCTTAAATGGTGGGGTAACTGTTTTACCCCCATATTCAGAAGCATCTGGCGTTAAATGGTATACAGGTACTGCAAGTGCAATTTATCAAAATTTAAATTATATAAAGCAATATCAGCCTGAATATGTTTTGATTCTTTCAGGTGATCATATTTATAAGATGGACTATAGTAAAATGCTAGACTATCACATTGAAAAAGAGGCAGATGTATCGATTTCAGTTATCGAAGTTCCGATAGATGAAGCAAGCCGTTTCGGAATTATGAATACAAATGATGAAATGGATATTATAGAATTTGAAGAAAAACCTCAATATCCGAAGAGTAATTTAGCATCGATGGGAATTTATATTTTTAAATGGAATGTTTTAAAAGAGTTTTTAGAGATGGATGATCGCAATCCAGAATCAAGTAATGACTTTGGTAAAGACGTTATTCCTCTTTTATTGGAAGAAAAGAAAAAAGTAGTTGCTTATCCTTTCAAAGGTTATTGGAAGGACGTTGGCACAGTAAAAAGCTTATGGGAAGCAAATATGGATTTGTTAAATGAAGATAGTGAACTAAATATATATGATCGTGATTGGCGCATATATTCAGTTAATCCAAATCAACCGCCACAATATATTGCACCTACAGCAATCGTTGAAGACTCGTTAATTAATGAGGGTTGTGTTGTTGAAGGGTATATATCACATTCTGTATTATTCCAAGGTGTAACAATCGGAGAAGGCAGTTTGATAAAAGATTCTGTCGTTATGCCAGGTTGTGTTATTGGAAAAGATGTTCGAATTGAAAGTGCTGTAGTAGCTCCTGGAATGGTTATTCCTGATGGAAGCCTTTTAGGTCCTGAGAAAGATTATGAAGAGGTAATTCTAGTTACAAGTGAAGAATAAGAGGTGGCTCATTCCTCAAATAGAAAAATAGATTGAGAGGGTTATTTGATGAAACATACTATGCTAGGAATAATTGAGGCGTCAACACATTTTGAATCTTTAAAGCCGTTAACACAGCATCGACCATTAGCAACACTTCCTTATGCAGGCCGATATCGTTTAATCGATTTTATGTTAAGTAATATGGTGAACTCTGGTATTACGAGTGTCGCTGTATTTCCTGATCAACCTTATCGATCAATCATTGATCACTTAGGCTCCGGTAAACATTGGGACTTAAATCGTAAAAAGGATGGACTATTTATTTTTACGCCAGAACCAACTGATGGAGCTTTTGGTACATTCGATTTCATTGAAAAGCATATTCAATTTTTACAACGTTCTACTCAAAAGTATGTTGTAGTAGCAAATACTTATACGATTTGCTCTGTGGATTTTAGACCAGTTTTAAAGAGACATATCGAAACTAATGCTCAAATTACTGAGTTAAAGCAGTTCGGTAAATCTTTAAATATCTATATCCTTGAAAAAGAGTTATTGTTGAAGCTTTTTGAAAACTTCCATGAAAAAGGCTATGAAACAATTATGGACGTTGTACGCGATCAAAATAATGAGGTTGATCTAAGTGCGTATGAAATACCTCAACAAGTTTCAATCATTCAAACAATTGAGGATTATTTCGAGCAAAGTATGAAATTATTAAATCCTGAGATATGGAATCAATTATTCTTAAAATCTTATCCTGTCTTTACTAAGGTTAAAGATGAGCCACCAACAAAATATTCAAAAGATGCAATTGTGAAAAATTCAATTGTAGCTAATGGATGTGAAATTGAGGGAACGGTTGAAAATAGTATTATTTCAAGAGCTGTGAAAATTGGAAAAAATACAATTATTCGAAATTGTGTTGTTATGCAAAAATCAAACATTGGAGATAATTGTATATTAGATGGCGTTATATTAGATAAAGATGTTCGAATAGAAGATGGTGTCGAAATAAAAGGAAGCTTAAGTGAGCCAGTAGTGCTTCAAAAAGGTTCAGTCCAAGGAGCGTTGATTCAGTGGTAAATGTTTTATATATTGTTTCAGAATGTGTACCATTTGTTAAATCGGGAGGGCTTGCAGATGTTGCAGGCGCTCTCCCTAAGTATTTAAATAAACTAAATACGAATGTCAGAGTAATGCTTCCATTCTACTCGTTAATTCCCGCTAAATATAGAGATGAAGCTAAGCTAGTAAAAGAGCTATCTATAAATCTAGGCTGGAGAAAACAGTATTGTGGTTTATTTGAATTGAAAGTAGAAGGAACAACTTATTATTTTATTGATAACGAGTACTATTTCAATCGAGAAAAGTTGTATGGTCATTTTGATGATGGAGAGCGTTTTGCATTCTTTTCTCTAGCTGCAATTGAATGTATTAAAGAATTAGACTTTAAACCTGATGTTATTCACTGTCATGACTGGCATACAGCAATGATTCCATTTTTTATGAAAGAGTATGGCGCATTAAAAGATATTAATCCAAAAATGAAATCTGTTTTTACAATTCATAACCTTCAATTCCAAGGCGTATTTTCAAAAGAAGTAATGGACGATATGTTAGGAATTGATGAACAATATTTTCGCGATGACTATTTAAAATTTTACGATTGTATCAACTTTATGAAAGCTGGAATCATTTCAAGTGATTTCGTAACTACTGTTAGTCCAACATATAAAGAAGAAATTAAGCATGAATTTTTTGGAGAGCAATTAGATGGACTATTACGTGAGCAAGATCACAAACTTTTTGGAATTGTAAACGGGATTGATGAAACGATTTATAATCCTGCTACTGATCGGAAAATTTACTCTAATTACGATGAATTTACAATCGAAAATAAAACAGAAAATAAATTGAAATTGCAGGAGTCACTTGCATTAAAAATGGATGAAAATATTCCTATTATTGCAATGGTTTCTCGATTAACAAGTCAAAAAGGCATTGATCTTATTCAACACGTATTCCCTCAAATTATGGATCATAATGTCCAAGTAGTAATTTTAGGTTCTGGTGATGAAGAATTCGAGAACTTTTTTAAAGCAATGGAGCATAACTACTACGATAAAGTTAGAGCTTACATTGGATTTGATGAAGGCTTTGCTCATCAGATTTATGCAGGTGCAGATTTATTCCTTATGCCTTCACTATTTGAACCATGTGGACTAGGTCAGCTTATTGCGATGAAATACGGGTGTGTTCCAATCGTAAGAGAGACTGGGGGGCTAAATGATACTGTCCAGTCATATAATGAAGAGACGAAGAGTGGAAATGGTTTTACTTTTACTAACTATAATGCTCACGATATGCTTCACACAATTGAACGTGGATTGAGTATTTATGAGAATAAAAAACATTGGAATTCAGTCAGAAGGAATGCAATTAGAAGAGATTCAAGTTGGTTAAAATCTGCTAAAGAATATGCAAAACTATATATGCAGTCTTCAAAGTAAAAATCTTTTAGGGCGAGGTGATTCCATGTTTTCTAGTGTGGAGGAGTTTGAGTGGAGTTTTAAAGAGAAGCTAGAAAGTATGCATGGAAAGAGTACTGCAGATAGCACTACTCAAGAGCAATTTCAAACACTTGGAACGATGATTCGTGAACATATAAGCGGTAATTGGTTAGGTACGAGTGAACAATACCGCTTAGAGCGAAAAAAACAAGTTTATTATTTATCAATTGAATTCTTATTAGGAAAGCTTTTGAAAAGTAACTTAATTCATCTAGGGCTTAGGGAGTTATGTGAATCTGGCCTCGAGAGATTAGGAATTTCTTTAAGTGCTCTTGAGGAGTTTGAAAGTGATGCTGGTCTTGGAAATGGCGGACTTGGACGGCTAGCATCTTGTTTTCTGGATTCTCTTGCATCACAAGACTTGCCTGGTCATGGATGTGGCATCCGCTACAAACATGGCCTATTTGACCAAAAAATTGTTGATGGATATCAAGTTGAGCTACCTGAACAATGGCTGAAATACGGAAATGTTTGGGAAGTTCGAAGAGATGATGAAGCAATTGAAGTTTTATTCGGTGGAGAAGTAGAAGCATTTAATAATAAAAATCGACTGGAATTCCGCCTTCATGGTGCAGAAGCAATCACAGCTGTACCATATGATTTACCGATTATCGGCTATCATACAAACACGGTAAATACTTTAAGATTATGGAGTGCTGAAGCGTCTACTCATTCCTCAAATAAATCACTGATGAAATATAAGCGAGAGGCTGAAGCAGTTTCAGAATTCTTATATCCAGATGATACACATGATGAAGGAAAGATTTTACGTCTAAAACAGCAATATTTTTTAGTTTCTGCAAGTATTCAAAGAATAGTAGATTCATATAAGGAACAGTACGGTAATATTCGTAAGCTCCATGAAGAAATTGCTATTCATGTAAATGATACACATCCAGTTTTAGCGATTCCAGAGTTAATGAGAATTTTAATCGATGTTGAAAAGCTATCTTGGGATGAAGCGTGGGAAATTACTACTCAAACGATTTCATATACGAATCATACGACTTTATCTGAAGCACTTGAAAAATGGAGAGTTGATTTATTTAAGCCTTTATTGCCAAGGATTTATATGATTGTAGAAGAAATAAATGAAAGATATTGTAAAGAGCTCTGGAACAAATACCCAGGTGATTGGGATCGAATTGAACAAATGGCTATTATTGCTCATGGAGTCGTTAAAATGGCTCATTTAGCAATTGTAGGCAGTAAGAGCGTTAATGGAGTTGCTGAAATCCACACTGAAATTTTAAAACAAAGAGAAATGAAGCTTTTTTATGAGTATGAACCATTCAAATTTAATAATAAAACAAATGGTATTACTCATAGAAGATGGTTACTCCAATGTAATCCTGAGCTTAGTAGCTTAATAAATGATTCGATCGGAGACGGTTGGATACATGAACCAACTCAACTTGAGAATCTATTAGAATATCAAAATGACGAGGCATTCTTAGAGCAATTTATGAATGTAAAGAAAAAGAGAAAAGAAGTTCTCGAAAATTATGTTCACTATACAAATGGAATTGCATTAGATACAGATTCAATTTTTGATATTCAAGTAAAGCGGATGCATGCATATAAAAGACAATTACTAAATGTATTACATATCATGTATTTATATAATCGTTTGAAGGAAGATTCACATTTTAAAATGCATCCTAGAACTTTTATTTTTGGAGCAAAGGCATCTCCTGGCTACTACTTTGCTAAAAAGATCATTAAATTAATTCATTCAGTGGCTGATATTGTCAATAATGATCGCTATATAAGTCAATTTATTAAAGTAATTTTTATTGAAAATTACCGAGTTTCATTAGGTGAAATCATTTTTCCAGCAGCGGATGTTAGTGAACAAATTTCGACAGCAAGTAAAGAAGCTTCGGGTACTGGGAATATGAAATTTATGATGAATGGTGCTTTAACGCTTGGTACACTTGACGGTGCAAATATTGAAATTTTGAGAGAAGTTGGCGAGGAGAATATTTTTACATTCGGACTTACAGCTGATGAGGTATTAAATTATTATCAATACGGCGGATATAAAAGTAGTGATTATTACCATCATGACCTGCGAATAAAAAAGGTGTTAGATCAAATGCTTCACGGATTATTTCCGTTACCAAGAGAAGAATTTGAACCAATTTTTGATTCGCTCATGTCTTATAATGATGAGTATTTCTTACTTAGAGATTTCTCTTCATATGTAAAAGCGCATGAATGTATCAATCATACGTATCAAAATAAAAGGGATTGGGCTATAAAAAGTCTTAACAATGTTGCGAAATCGGGATTTTTTACGAGTGATCGCACGATTCGTCAATATGCATCAGAAATATGGAATATTCATCAAAGAACATTACACCATTCTTAACCTCCTCTTAGATGATTAGGAGGTTTTTCATATAATGATGAAAAGCAAGAAAGGAGAGATACGTTGAAATTCCTTTCAGTTGACTATGATATGGCCTTAGAACTATTACTTTGCATTGAACAGGCATATGCTCAGTTTGATAATGATGGTAAATTTATGATTCCAGCAAGCTATTCATTAGTAGATACAATTAAAGCATGTGCAATTAGCCAGCTCGAATGGTTTGGCTACATTATTGAAAATGATGAATCTGTCATCATTGTGTTTCGTGGAACGAAATCAGATTTGGATTGGTTAGCTGATTTAAAAATTGATCAAGATTTATTTCCTTATGTGATGAACGGTGGGAGTGTCCACTCGGGGTTTCTATCAATTTATCAATCTTTTCGAGAAATGCTTTTAGCAATTGTAAAGGAAAAGGCTCTTTCAAAAAAAATATTCATAACGGGGCATAGCTTAGGTGGTTCATTGGCCACGTTATTAGGATATGAAATAGCAATGACTGGAATTTGTAACCCGAATGTCTATTCATTTGGCTCTCCAAAAGTAGGAAATATAAAGTTTAAAGAAAACTACGATGAAAAGGTTCGGCATAGTTTAAGATTTGTAAATTTATATGATATGGTCCCTCTAAGCCCACCCTTTAAAGTAGAAGTGAAGCCATTAAACATTTATTTAGAATACGTTCAAGTGCAACATCCAATCACTTTTTCATTAAATAAAGGGTCTATTAAAAATAGTCATCATTTATCGACTTATATTGAAGGCGTAAAGAAGATGCAGTTGGATTATGATTATACTCCAACCTTTACTTACAAATTACGTGAGGCAGAGGCAGTAGAAGAAGAAGTAATCTAATAGTACAGAAAAAAACTAGTCAAATTACCTTGACTAGTTTTTTGTATGTAAACAAAAAAACGTCTGAATTAGTCATTACCATCCAGTAGATTTCCAAGGCCACCTAATATACTTCCTTCTTCCTTAGAAGAATTTGGTAAGTATTGACCGATTCGGGAAGCTAATCTTGCTAAAGTTAATGACTGAACCCAAATTGTTCCAGGACCTTGTAATGTAGCGAAGAATAGACCTTCTCCTCCAAAAAGTGCAGTTTTTACATTTCCAACATATTCAATTTCATAATTAACATCACCAGTGAAGCCAACAATACATCCGGTATCGATTTTAATTTTTTCACCTGGTTGAAGAGTTTTTTGGTAAATCGAACCACCAGCATGTAAGAAGGCAAGGCCATCACCTTCAAGTTTTTGCATGATAAAGCCTTCACCACCAAATAGGCCGGTACTTAATTTCTTTCTAAACTCGATCCCAACTGAAGTGCCTTTTGCTGCGGCTAGGAAAGAATCCTTTTGACAAATAATTTTATTTCCATACTCATGTAGGTCTAATGGTATGATCGTTCCAGGGTATGGAGCGGAGAAACTAACTGTTTTTAATGAGCTTGATCGGTTTGTAAAACTAGTCATAAACAAGCTCTCACCTGTAACAAGGCGCTTACCAGCTCCAACTAATTTTCCAAATAAACCACCTGATTGCTGTGAACCGTCACCAAAAATTGTTTCAAGTTCGATACCATCATCCATCATCATCATTGCTCCAGCTTCAGCAACGACTGTTTCCTTTGGATCAAGCTCTACTTGTACAAACTGCATATCATGGCCATGAATTTTATATGTAACTTCATGAGAATTTTTCATTTTTATGCCTCCTTTTAGTTTAACTATACAAATATTCTAATACTAAAATCTAGTTATTAAATTATAAAAAATTTGATAAATTATTACATAATCCTCATTTATTTTACTATTTATTGAGAAAATATGCCATTTTTACAGTTTGGCTACGTAGGTCTAAATGTATAAAAGATAAATTATAAGAATTATATAAAAAATTCTCTCAATTAAGCTTAAGTGTCATTGACGCACTTTTTTAGATATGATATATTTAATTTACTATTAACTGCATATTTATTTGAAGGTAAGAAATTAACGATACATTTGCACTACAAATTTTTAGTAACGCTCATTTTTCTTTGTCTTGAAAAGAAGTTTTGACCACTTTCAATGTTGTAGCAATCCTTTAGCTGATTGGACAATGACGTTCTTTTTCTTTATCCCTCTTTTATGCACGCATTAATAGTGTATATATGTATTTTAGGAGGTATTATCGATGGAATTCGGTAAAGTTAAATGGTTTAACAGCGAAAAAGGTTTTGGATTCATCCAAACTGAAGGTGGAAACGACGTATTCGTACACTTCTCTGCAATTCAAGGCGAAGGTTTCAAAACTTTAGAAGAAGGTCAAGAAGTTGAATTCGAAATCATCGAAGGAAACCGTGGACCACAAGCAGCTAACGTAAACAAAAAATAATTTTTGTTATGTTCAAGGCATCCTTTTTTAGGATGCCTTTTTTATATTAATCTAAAAATCTATCTATTTAGTACGTAGATATTGTAGTTTAAAAAGGTTGCAAATAATGACCAAATAGAATATGGAATGAGTAATACAAATGAAGTTTTAGAATGTTTATATGCGATGGTTGTTAAAAGAATTGCTGTAACAAAGACGAGTCCACAGTCAATTGTAGCCATAAGTAAATCTTTTTGTTTGAATTGAAAATAGCTAAACAGCTGGTTAAATAGATAATTAATAATAAATAGAATATAAAACCATTTTGTTTTTTTAAATGATTCTCCTAAAGAAACGATTATACATACGCTTAAAGAAATGAAAGAATACAAGAATGCCCAAATGATGCCGATTGTTTTTCCTGAAGGAGTATAGCTAGGTTTAATTAGATGACTATACCAATCGTAGTCAATCGGAAATAACATAGAAGAAATAAAAAATAAACAGTATAAGGAGAAAAATAAAACAATTAATTTAATATTCATAAAACCTCCTCAAGTAAGTTGTCTTGATAAGTATATGTATTTAATTTAAAAATATAAAAAAAACGACTACATTGTAGTAATCGTTTTTTAATGAAATTTTAACTTATTTAGTACTTTTCAATGTCTTTCACATCAATTTCAGATAATTCTCCGTTTAATGCTTGTTCTTCATAGTCATCCAGATCTTGTTCATATTGTTCATGTTTTTTCGTAGGATAGACAGTTTGATTTTTTCCGTAAATATCAGTACCGATAAAGTTCTCAAATTCCTCAACATAACCTACATTTTCATAGCTCTCAGTAAATGTGCTTCCATACTCCTCAATATTATTGAATTCAAAATCTTGCGGTGTTTGAGAATTTCCATATCTTTCAACATCTTGTAAAGCGTCTTCAGCGTCATACATCATTGAGCGATCTTTAGGATCTCTACTAAATGGAGGGTTTAGTACTTCTTCTTCAACAGGACGATCGTATCTAATACTAGAACTTGAAATATGCTGATCGTGAGTATGTTCGATCATCGCTTTTGCTGTAGGAAGAGCTTGTAAGCGTTCAAAAGGTATTTCTTCACCACTTACTTCACATATGCCATATGTTCCATTTTCAATTTTTTGTAACGCTATATTAACGTCATCTAATTCGTTTCTTAAATGCTCATGAAGAGATATGTCTTTTTCACGCTCATATAATTCAGTACCTAAATCACCTGGGTGATTGTCTGCAAGTGAAAGCTCATCAACAGAATCTCTAAGTGAGAAAGGTGTAAATGCTGGATCGTTTAGTCTTTCTTCTATATGTTTTTTTTGTTTCAGTAGTTCGTTTTTAAATGTTTGGATTTGTGATTGTGAAAGCATCATGCTCCCCCTTTTCAATAAAAGAATATGCCTATCCATATTTTGTTCAAAAAGGAGGAAAACATGAATTAAGTTTTTTGAGGAATTGTTCTGCCTTAATTAGGAAAAAATATTTCCAATTATTAAGCCTATAACAAGAAGGAATCCCATTATAGTATTTGTTTTTGCTGTTGCTGCCATGGCTGGCATCATTTCCATTGGTTGGGTCTTACCTATAAATCCTTTTGTTGCTTTTATTGCAACTGGAATACTTATTAATGAAATAAGTGCAAAAGGTGTAATTAAATTCATGATAACAAATAAAATAACTAAAGCATATGCAACTGCAAACAATGAACCAATAAAGATAATTGCATTCTTTTTACCTAATAAGATAACAAGTGTTTTACGTCCATTTTCTTTGTCATTATCTAGGTCACGAATATTATTTGCTGTTAAAATTGCTCCAATTGTAATTGAAGTAGGGATAGATAGTAAGATCACTTTTGATGGTAAATTTCCAGCTTGGATATAGTAGGTAATACCGATAATGACAACTCCCATAAAAAAGCCCGCAATTAACTCACCAAATGGAGTGTATGCGATAGGGAGTGGGCCTCCAGTATAAAAATAAGCTGTTGCCATACTAATAAGTCCTATAACTGCTATCCACCAACTACTTTGATTACAAATATAAATGCCCAGTAGAAGGGCGATACCAAACAAAGTAAATGCAAGATTTATGACAGTTGAAGGTTTAATACCATCTCGTACGATTGCTCCGCCGATACCGACAGAACCTTCATGATCTAGCCCTCTTTTATAATCATAATATTCATTTATCATATTTGCAGCGACTTGGATCAATAAACTTGCGATAAGCATTGAGAGAAATAAAAGTAAATGAAATGAGTGATCGATGTGCGCTAACATTGTTCCAATCGCAACAGGAATGAACGCTGCGGTTAATGTATGTGGTCTTAATAAATTCCACCATGTTCTAAAACCTGTTGAGGAAGTTGGAGATTGAACAGTTGGTTGCATTTTAACATCCTCCTTTTTAATATTATTTGAAAATGTAGGTCATTTTACTTTAAAAAAGTATGGACGAACTTCATAAAATTGACAGTCTACATTCATCGTTGTATCTTTAGTTATATCATGTATTTAACGTATATTTAAGCTAGGGGGAACTATTATGCTTAGAACAGGTCAACTGGAATCGATTGCCTTCTTTGAGCATTCTCTTCAAAAGGCAAAAGCTTGTTCAAAACGCTTCATTTGTAAAGTGGAAAAAATAATGAATATCCATCCCCTAAGTGTTTACCATTTTTATCAAGAATTGGGTTTTACTGAACGCTTTTATTGGTCAAACCAAGAAAACTCGTTAATTCTCACAGGAATTGGTACTTTAGTTCCTTTTCATCATAGTACAGAAGAACAGTATTCTGCAATAGAAAAAGAATGGAAACGCTTTGGAGAGCAAGTGTATATCGAGCAAGAAAATTGCTTTGGTACAGGACCGATAGCTCTTGGGGGTTTCTCTTTTTTTGATACCTATAAAAATGATCAAGATTGGAAGAATTTTGGTACCTCTCATTTCTATGTACCTAAATTAATGGTGACGGTTACAAACGAAGGGACATTCATCACCTCTAATTATGAAATTAATGAACAAACAAAAGTTGAGGATTTATTGCTTCAATATAAAGAATATGATGACTTTTTAGAAAAGTTTGGAATGAAGCAACCAAGCTTTACACAATCAGAATGTATTAACAAAGATGAATTTGAACCAAATGAATGGATTCAAAGCGTAAAAGAAGCAATTAATCAAATGAAAAACGAAGAATTAGAAAAAGTTGTATTAAATCGGACTTTAAATGCAACATTTTCTGCAGAAGTAAATTCAACAAAAGTAATTTATGAATTAGAAGCAACAAGAAATGTTAATTATGTTATTTCTTATCAATTAAAAGATACTGTATTTATAAGTGCTACACCTGAGCGATTAATTTCTAAGAAAAATAATACAGTTTCTTCGATGTGTCTTGCCGGATCTGCCGCAAAAGGAATAACTAAGGAAGAAAACACAGAAGCCGCCAATTGGTTATTTAATAGTAAAAAAAACAATGGTGAACATGCTTTTGTTGTAAACTATATACGAGAAATTCTACAACAATATTGTAATGAATTATCAATACCTTCAACACCAAGAATAATGGCGACTAAAAGCTTATTGCATTTATTCACGCCAGTTGAAGGGAAATTATATAATCATGTTTCTTTATTTGAATTAATTCAAGCATTACATCCAACTCCAGCACTTGGAGGTTTTCCTAAGGAAGAAGCATGTAAATTAATTCGTAAACTTGAACCTGTGGACCGGGGATGGTATGGTGCACCGATAGGGTGGATTGATTTAAACGGAAATGGTGATTTTGCTGTAGGCATCCGTAGCGCTTTAATTAAAGAAGATAAAGCAAAATTATATGCCGGTTGTGGTGTTGTACAAGATTCAAAACCAGAGGAAGAATTTTTTGAAACTGGTGTAAAGTTTCTGCCAATGCTAAATGCATTAGGAGGGTTACGAAATGAAAGATAATGAAGCACTAACAAAGTATATTGGTGCTCTTGTAGATGAAATAAGTGCATTAAATATTAAAAACGTTGTAATAAGTCCTGGATCACGCTCTACGCCAATATCGATGTTAGTAAATGAACATCCAAAATTAAAGTCTTATATTGCAGTAGATGAAAGAGGGGCAGCATTTTTTGCATTAGGAATCGCTAAAAGTACGAAACAGCCTACAGTTTTAATCTGTACTTCTGGAACAGCTGCTGCTAATTATATGCCAGCCATTTCTGAAGCAAAGGAATCTAGAATTCCATTAATCGTACTGACAGCCGATCGACCACATGAGCTTAGAGATATAGGTGCACCACAAGCTATGAATCAAATTGGTTTATACGGTTCATTTGTAAAAAAATTCATTGAGCTAGCCTTACCAGAGGCTTCGGAAGCTATGTACGAATACGCGCGTTCTAGTGTTAATCGACTGTACCGTTCATGTGTGACTGCTCCAATGGGGCCTGTACATATGAATATACCACTTCGAGAACCTTTAGTTCCTAATTTTGCGATTGATGACGTATTCTCAGCAGGAAAGCGTAAAAATTCTGCTCACACAATCCTTACTGAAACTCTTGCGACAATTTCAAATGAAACAAGTAATAAGTTCACCAAGCTTTTTCAATCAAAAAGAAAAGGCTTATTAGTTTGCGGTCCTTATGTTGAAGAAGGAGCTTTAAAGAAAATTAAGTCTTTAGGGAATTTATTAGACTATCCAGTTCTATGTGATCCTCTTTCAAATGGAAGAACGATTAGTAGTAATGAAGAATCGAATGTAATTGATACATATGATACATTCCTTCGTTTTGAAGATATTGTTGATTTGCTTGATTCTGAAGTTATCGTACGATTCGGGGCAATGCCTGTATCTAAAACGTTTAGCCAATATATACAAAAGCAAAAAGATTGCGAGCTAATTGTAATTGATGAAGGAGACTTATGGAGAGATCCGACGTTGAAAGCAACTCAAATGATTTCTTGTGATGATATCCAGTTTTGTAATGCAATTTTGGAGTCTTATCAGAAAACAAGTAGTCTAGAAATAGAATGGTTGAATAAATGGAAAACAATTAATGAAAAAACAAAAAATGGACTACAACAAGCAGAACAGTTTGATGAGCTTTTTGAAGGGAAAATTGTTCAAGTTTTAGCAAAAAATTTACTCGAAGAAAGTACATTGTTTGTTTCAAACAGTATGCCTATTCGTGATGTGGATACGTTTTTACATAATCAATCTAAAAAGTTAAAAATTGCTTGTAATCGAGGGGTAAATGGAATAGATGGAACAATTGCAACTGCATTAGGGATGGCAGCAGCTGGAGAGAGTGTCACTTTATTAATTGGAGATTTATCTTTCTATCATGATTTAAATAGTCTAGTCCTTTCTAAACTACATCATTTACCTTTAAGAGTGATTCTTGTTAATAATGATGGGGGTGGAATCTTCTCATTTTTACCTCAATCAAAAGAAGAAAAACATTTCGAAGATTTATTCGGAACTCCTTTAGGATTGGAATTCGAGCATGCAACTACCCTTTTCAGTGGAGTTCATACAAAAATTCATAATTGGTTTGAACTTGAAGATGAATTAGCTAAAAAGAATAATGGATTACATGTTATTGAAATTCAGACAAATCGTAAAGAAAATTATGATCTTCATCAAAAAGTTTGGAGCATGGTAAAAGCAGAATACGAGAAATGAAATTAGGTGTTCTTGTTCATGGAAATAAAAATAAATGAGGTCACATATTCATACATTGAATCTGGCCAAGGGCAAACTATACTATTATTGCATGGTTTCACAGGTTCAAAGGAGACATGGGGAAGTTTAATAAGTAAACTAGAACGATATTATCATGTAATCGCAATTGATTTATTAGGACATGGAAAGACAGATTGTCCAATTAATGATGAGCGGTACAGAATGGAATTTGCTGCTAAAGATTTACATGATTTTTTAGAACAAAAGCAAATTGTTTCTGTGCATCTTTTAGGCTATTCGATGGGAGGTAGACTAGCCCTCTATTTCGCTTTAGCCTATCCAACAAAGATTAAATCGCTTATTTTAGAAAGCTGCACGGCTGGTCTTAAAACTGAAAATGAAAGATTAGCTCGAATCGAACAAGACAATCATTTATCTTCTATGATCCTAAATGAAGGCATTGAAGTATTTGTTAATTATTGGGAAAACATTCCGTTATTTTCAACTCAAAAGAATTTGACATCAGAATCACAACAAAAGATTAAACAAGGAAGATTAAATCAGTCACCAATTGGCTTAAGTAATAGTCTAAAAGGGATGGGCACGGGCATTCAACCATCTCTATGGAGTGAATTGAATCAATTTAAAAAACCTTCTTTATTAGTTTGTGGAGAATATGATGAAAAGTTTTGCCTAATAATGGGGAAAATGAACGAGAAGCTAGAAAAAAGTGAAATTATTAAAATTCCACATGCAGGCCATGCAATTCATGTGGAACATTCGGAAAAATTTGCTACAATAGTAATTGGGTTTTTATTGAAAATTGAAAAGGAGGAAATTTCATGACTATTGAATGGGTACAAGAAAGAAAGTATGAAGAAATTTTATATTCTACATATAAGGGAATTGCTAAAATTTCAATCAATCGTCCACACGTACATAACGCATTTACACCATTAACAGTATCAGAAATGATTGATGCTTTTGCTTATGCAAGAGACGACGAAAAAATTGGTGTTATTATTTTAACAGGTGAAGGTGGAAAAGCATTCTGTTCTGGTGGTGACCAAAGTGTTCGCGGACACGGTGGTTATGTTGGACAAGACCGCATTCCTCGCCTGAATGTATTAGATTTACAACGCCTAATTCGTGTTATTCCAAAACCTGTAATTGCAATGGTAGCTGGTTATGCAATTGGTGGAGGTAACGTATTAAACGTAGTATGTGACTTAACAATCGCAGCTGATAACGCTAAATTTGGACAAACTGGTCCTAAGGTTGGTAGCTTTGATGCTGGTTATGGCTCAGGCTATTTAGCTCGTATTGTAGGGCACAAAAAAGCTCGTGAAATTTGGTACTTATGCCGTCAATATAATGCACAAGAAGCATTAGATATGGGCTTAGTTAATAAAGTAGTACCTTTAGAAGAATTAGAAGCTGAAACAGTTAAATGGGCTGAAGAAATGCTCGAAAAAAGTCCAACTGCACTACGCTTCTTAAAAGCAGCAATGAATGCAGATACAGACGGTTTAGCAGGACTTCAACAGCTAGCTGGAGATGCTACGCTTCTTTACTACACAACTGAGGAAGCAAAAGAAGGCCGAGATGCTTTTAAAGAAAAACGTACACCTGATTTCGATAAATTCCCACGTTTTCCTTGATCTGAAAGAAGATAAAAGCTTGATGAGAAATCATCAAGCTTTTTTTGCACATTAAGGAAGTATAAACTGACAGCTGAGAAGAAAGCTCGAAGTAGTTGCCTAATTTAGGAATTAAGTATAAGAGTAACAACGCCTCTATTTTAGCCAACGCCAAACGAAGAGTTTTCTTTAAATAAACTTTTGTAAATTTTGATAATAGTCAGGAAGTGTTTTTGATGAATCAAATTCCGAATTTTTTGCTTGAGAGAGTCAGATTAACTCCTAATCGAATAGCAATTGCAACAGACGGGGAAGAAATTACTTTTAAGGATTTACATGATCGTGTTCTAAATCTTGCCTATAAATTTCACCATTTTGGCATAAATGACGGATCTCACGTTTCGGTTTTAATGAATAATTCTGTTCAATTTATAGAAGTTGTTTATGCACTTCATTATATCGGAGCAACATCAATTTTACTGAATATAAGATTAAGTGATGACGAAATAGGATATCAATTAGAAAATAGTGATTCTGAATTTTTAATCGTAGTGAAATCAAATACGGTGAAGATACCTGAAAATATAAAACTGTTAAATATAAATGAGATAGAGAACAGTGAAGCAAAGGAATTTCCGATTAAGTCTAATTTTGATGGTGATAAAATCGCAACTATGATGTACACATCTGGTACAACTGGTTTCCCAAAAGCAGTTTTACAAACTTATTTTAATCATTGGAGCAGTGCAATTGCTTCAGTACTAAATTTAGGTTTAGATCATAAAGATGTATGGCTAGTCTGTTTGCCAATGTTCCATGTGGGTGGTTTGTCTACTGTATATAAAAGTGCGATTTATGGCATGAAAATTGTGTTAACGAATAAAGCTGATGCACATACCATTAAGGACTGTGTCATAAAGCATAATGTAACAATTCTATCTGTTGTAACAAAAGTATTAAATGACCTATTAACCATTGTTGAAGATACAAATGACTTAAACCGTATAAGAGTAGCTTTACTTGGTGGAGGACCCGCTCCGTTACCTCTTTTACAAAAGGCAAGAGCATTAAATGTGCCAGTCTATCAAACATACGGAATGACTGAAACTTGTTCACAAATCGCAACGCTTTCTCCTGAATACATGCTTTCTAAAATTGGTTCGGCAGGTAAAGCTTTATTTGGATGTACGCTAGAAATAAGAGACGATCAACGAACTTGTTTACCAAAAGAAGTAGGAGAAATTGTAGTTAAGGGGCCGAACGTGAGTAAAGGTTATTATAAGCTTACAAAGTTAACTGATTCATCTGAGTATCTTTATACGGGAGATTTGGGTTATGTAGATGAGGATGGTTTTTTATTTGTCGTTGACCGTCGAAGTGATTTAATTATTTCCGGTGGAGAGAATATATATCCGGCAGAGATTGAATCAGTCTTATTATCGCATCCAGATATCATTGAAGCTGGTGTAACAGGCAAAGAAGACCCAAATTGGGGAAAAGTACCTGTCGGATTTGTTGTTAGTAAATCCTCTAATCCTTTGTCTCAAGAAGAACTAATCGAGTATTGTCGAGATAAAATCGCAGGGTATAAAATTCCAAAGGAAATATTTTTTGTAGACAATCTACCAAGAAATGCAACAAATAAGCTAGTTAGAAGAGAACTACTTAAGCTTCTATAAGGGGAATAAAAATGTTGATAAGGCAAATTGAATTATGTTTAATTGAACAGCCTCTAAAAGTACCTTTTAAAACAAGCTATGGTACATATGAAAAACGGGAAAGTATAATTGTTAAAATTTTAGATGTAAACGGAATATGCGGTTATGGAGAAGTCGTTGCTTTTTCAGAGCCTTGGTATACAGAGGAAACGATTCAAACAGCCCTTCATACTTTACAAGATTTCTTTATACCGATCTTATTAAAAAAGCAGTTTAATCATCCAAGTGAAGTTGCTACACAATTAAATCAATTTAAAGGCAATCAAATGGCTAAATCTGGGCTTGAAGGTGCATATTGGGATTTGTATAGTAAACTAAATTCAATCACTTTAGCAAAAGCTTTAGGGGGCAATAAGGCAGAGATACCAGTAGGGGTTGTAATTAGTATAGACGAGCCAATCAAAATGTTGAAACAAATTAGTGCATATATAAAAGAAGGCTATGAACGATTTAAAATTAAAGTTTCAAAGGAAAATGATTACGAAATTGTCTCAACTATAAGAAATAGCTATCCAACAATCCCTCTAATGATTGATGCCAATTCAGATTATTCGATTGAAGACATTCCGAAACTAAAAAAATTAGATGAATTTAATCTGTTAATGATTGAACAGCCCTTCGGCGAACGCCAATTCATCGAGCACGCTATCCTTCAAAAGGAAATTTCTACTCCAGTCTGCTTAGATGAAAGTATATGTTCCCTAGAAGATGTTCAAATTGCGTATGAATTAAACGCTTGCAAAATTATTACTGTAAAGCCTGGGAGAGTCGGGGGATTAACTAAATCAATTGAAATTCATGATTATTGTGTTGAAAAGAATATTCCAATTTGGGTCGGAGGCATGATTGAAACCGGGATTTCTAGAATTCAAAACGTTGCATTAGCATCTCTTCCTGGATTTACAATACCTGGAGATATTTCGGCCTCATCTAGACATTGGGAGCATGACCTCATTATTCCAGAGGTAGCTTTAATAAATGGAAAAGTTAAAGTACCAGTTGGCCTTGGTTTAGGGGTAGAAGTGGATGAAGAACGAATCAAAAGCATATCTAAAAAGATTTATAAATATACTTCTCAGCAGAAATAACCAAATAAAAAATACGATCAAATTAAACTTGTTATTCGTTTCAAGTTTCTTTGACCGTATCTTTTTTTGTTTCCTTATCTATTTTATCAGGTACAGGATCATATCCACCTGGATGTAGTGGGTGACACTTAAGTATTCTTTTAGTCGTTAAATAAGTTCCTTTAAGCGCACCATGGGTTTCTATTGCCTCTAGTCCATAACTAGAGCAAGTAGGATAGAATCTACATGATGGTGGCGTTGCAGGTGAAATCCATTTTTGATAAAATCTAATGATTCCAATTAAAATTTTATTCATATACAAACCTTTCGTCTGTTTAGAATTATTTCTCATCATGGTTATTTTTCATTTTTACGTCTTCTAGCTTATCGACTTTATGTTGTACACCATAGCCTTTATTTACAGTAAGAACGAAAGCACCGAATACAACAACGATAATTATTCCACTAACAATAAATACTCCAGTCATACAATATCCTCCTAAATAGTTATACTACTATGATATAGTATACTGTCCAATATGCAAGGCAATCAAATATTTTCATAAACTTTCAGGAATATTATTTCAATAATGATGAAACATTTTAATAGAAATAGTACAATGGAAAAATAAGTATGAATGTAGGAAGGTTAAAATGTACATATTTAAAGATTTTTACCATAATACAGTTGAATTATCGTTTGAGAAACATCCATTTTCACCCGATCCAAAACATGTTTGGGTTATTTGTAAATACAATGACCAATGGTTACTCACAGACCATCAAAGAAGAGGATACGAATTCCCAGGCGGAAAAGTCGAGGAAGGCGAATCACCTGAAGAAGCAGCTAAACGTGAAGTTTTAGAAGAAACAGGTGGAAATGTATCTAAAATTAATTATCTAGGTCAATACCGCGTTACAGGTAAGGATAAAATTATCATAAAAAATATTTATTTTGCCGAAATAGGAGAACTTTTGACACAAAAGCACTATTTTGAAACAAACGGCCCTGTACTGTTAGACGAATTTCCACCAAACATAAAAAAAGATCGCCGATTTAGTTTTATCATGCGTGACGAAGTATTTTCACAAAGTTTAAGTTACTTGAATACTAAAAATAGCTCACTTTTATAAGGTGAGCTTTTTTAGAGTTTCATGAGTGAATAAAACAGCGATAAAAAAATAGATTCCTCATTAGGGGTTCATGAGAAAGTAAGAAAGCTCAATAAGAAAGAAAGGTTACTCATAAAAGGTTCATGTGTAAGATAAAAATTGCATGAAAAAAAGCTCACTATATTAAGCGAGCTTTGACTCATATTACACCAAATTATTTCTTTATTGTTTTTCTCTCAATATATTCAACAATAATATACATCAAAGCAGCACATACACTTATGATTAATACACTCATTAGAACAAGAGTGAAATTAAATACTTGGAAGCCATAAACGATTAAATAGCCAAGTCCGTTTTTTGAAACTAAGAACTCTCCGACAATCACTCCTACCCAAGCTAATCCTACATTTACTTTTAATGTTGATATGACGGTAGGTATACTAGCAGGAAAGATGACATTTTTAAAGATTTGAGTTTTTGTAGCTCCAAAACTTTTAATCACTTTTACATAATTTTCATCTACCTGTAAGAAGGCTTGATAAATAACAAGTGCTGTTATGACAAAACTTATTATGATCCCCATGGCAATAATGGACGAATATGAGGGGCCAAAAATTACAATGATGATTGGTCCAAGCGCGACTTTTGGCATGGCATTAAAGACTACTAAAAATGGATCAAGTACCTTTGAGGCAAATGGATACCACCAAAGAATGATTGCTAGAATGACCCCGATAATTGTTCCTAAAATAAATCCAACGAGTGTTTCAGTGATTGTAGTCATAGCATCATGATAAACGGATCCATCTCCCAATTTTGCGATGAGTAAATCGTAAATTTTAGTAGGTGAACTAAACAATAATGGATCAATTATTTTTCGATGACTTAAAAGCTCCCAAGCTATAAAAAAGATAATAATAATTACTAGTTGGAAGAAGAAAATGAGTAGCTTTTTACGGCGATTTTTTTTGACGATACTGGCGTGATAGGATTTTAGTTCGTCATTTACTTTATCCACGTTTCTCCAACTCCTTCCAAATCGCAGAAACATAAGAAGAAAAGAGTGATTGGTGTCGTGTTTCAAAAGGAGAGCGAATACATAATTCTTCTGGTAAACTGAAAATTTTTGATATTTTTGTAGGAGCATTTGTTAATGTAATAACCCGATCACACATAGCTACCGCTTCTTCAATATCGTGAGTTACTAAGATAGCAGTAGTATTTAACTTCTTAAATAAGTTGAAAACTAATTCTTCAAGCTTTACTTTATTTTGATAGTCTAGAGCGGAAAATGGTTCATCTAATAATACAATTGAAGGGCTTGTAGAAAGAGTTCTCACTAATGCAACGCGTTGTCTCATCCCACCTGATAATTCTCTTGGGTACGCATTTTCATAATCCTTTAATCCAACTTCATTTAGCAATTCTACCGTTCGATTTTTATTTTCTTCGGTATCCTTATCTAGAATCTGAAGACCTAGGAAAACATTTTCTTTAATTGTTTTCCAAGGGAATAAATAGTCATGCTGAAGCATGTAACCAATTTCTCCCGATTTTATATCATAAGGCTTACCTTTAAACTTTACTGAACCGTCATATGGTGTAAGCAATGAAGAAATGATTGATAAAAGTGTGCTTTTTCCACAGCCACTTGGACCTAATACAGATACAAATTCTCCTTTTTCAACTTCAAACGTTAAGCCATCCAATATTTTAATTGCCTTTTCTTTCGATAAAAATACATGAGAAATATCATTAACTGTTAGATAACTCATTTTTTTACCAACTACTTCTCCGTAGATTTTTCGGCAAATTTTGTATCAACTAAAACTGAGTGTGGAACTTCTTTTGGTAATACACCAGAGTTCTTCATAATCTTTTGAAGATTATTCCACTCATCTTCTTCTAATATTGGATTTGTTGAATAAGAACTTTGAGACTTATAACGATCAATAACTTTTATTGAAATGTCTAAAGGAGTATCTTTAAAGAATGGTGCAACACTTTTTGCAATCTCTTCTGCTGAATGAGTATCAACCCATTGTTCTGCTTCATAAATTGCATCTGTAAACTTTTGAGCTGTTTTCGCATTCTTCTTCAAATAACTTTCTTTTGCTATAAAAGCAGTATAAGGAACTTTTCCAGACTCCAAGCCGAATGAAGCAACGATTTTACCTCTTCCTTCTTTTTCCATAATACTTGCTGTAGGTTCAAACAATTGAACATACTCTCCAGTACCTGAAGCATATGCATTCGCGATATTTGCGAAGTCAATATTCTGAATAAGGTTCAAATCTTTATGTGGATCAATCCCATGTTTACTTAGGACATATTCGCCAACCATTTGTGGCATTCCACCTTTTCTTTGACCTAAAAATGTTTTGTCTCTTAGTTGATCCCAATTAAATGGTACAGTTTGATTTCTAGCTACTAGAAATGTTCCATCAGTTTGAGTCAATTGGGCAAAGCTTTTTACTGGGTCATTTGCACCTTGTGCGTATACATATATAGTTGTTTCTGGCCCAACTAATCCTATATCTGCGCCGTTTGACAATACAGCAGTCATAGTCTTATCTCCACCAGCAGTAGTTGTTATTTCAACATCCAAACCATGCTTTTTGAAGATTCCTTCACTAATGGCCACATATTGAGGTGCATAAAATAATGAATGCGTTACTTCTGCAACCCTAACCTTTGTGGTACCATCTTTAGGTTTATCTTTCGAACATGCACCTAAAATAGAAGCAACTAATAAAAACAAAATAACGAGCCATTTGATTTTCATTTAATCCCTCCTAATCGAAAATATACAATTAGCCTATGCAATAGGAGAAAATGGGTGAATGCGGAGTATTCTGTGCTAAAATCGCTCGGTTAGATCAGTTATCAAAGAAAAACCTCTCTTACTTCCTTTTTTAGGAAATGAGAGAGGTTTTTATCTATTCTTTGAAAAATATTGTCGAGTATCTTCACGTATTTCGTTAGGTAAAACACTTTCTAATTCTTTGTTTAACCATGAAAGTGTTTTACTGCGTAAATACTCATGCATTTTTTCTTCGGCAGAGAGCATGACTAAATTGATCGTGCAGGTGGCACTTGGGGTACAACCTTTTTCTCTAAAAAGATAGCCGTTATCTTTAATATTTTTACATTGAAATATAGGCTTAGAACCTTCAATTGCTTCAATTACATCCCAAAAAGAAATTTCATCTGGAGATTTAGCTAGTTTAAAACCACCTTTAACTCCTGGAACTGAACTGACAATACCGGCCTTAGAAAGTTTACTAAAAATCTTTGAAAGATATGTATCTGAAACACCTTGAAAGAAGGATAGGTCTTTTATTCCAATCGGAGAATCTTCAGGAGTGTCAATAAGATAAACAAGGCAGTGAAGTGCATACTCAACTCCAACGCTATACTGCATTAAAACACCTTCTTCATACATGAGATTATTTTTAATTAATCTTAGAAATGTTTTAATTTTTTGTCAAACATTTACTTTTAGGAGCAATTCAAAGTTAAAAGAAGTTTGACATTATGAAATAAACACCTTATTATAGATGATATAAATCGGCGATTGATATTGTCGTTAATTTATTCTTTCCAAAACTACAATTAATTATGTTTAGAATTAACTTTTTTAGGGGGAATTAAAATGGAAAAACAAATTAATTATTCAAAATTAGCGCCAGAAGCACTTAAAATAATGTTAGAAATGGAAAAGTATATTAAATCAACAGGGATAGACCATAAAATTCGTGAACTTATTAAAATTCGCGCTTCACAAATAAATGGTTGTGCATTTTGCCTTGACATGCATACTTCTGAAGCGAGAGAAATAGGAGAAACGGAACAGCGTTTATACTGTATTAGTGCATGGAGAGATTGTGATTTTTACACAGATGCAGAAAAAGTAGCTTTAGAGTTAACTGAGTATATAACACAAATTTCGAATAAAGGTGTATCTGAAGAACTATATAATCGTGTAAGTAAGCACTTTAGTGAAGAAGAATATGTCAATCTTGTATTTATTATCAATCAAATTAACAGTTGGAATCGCATTTCTATTTCTATGGGGAATAGACCAGCTGAAAAGTAAGAACCTAATAAAATTAAAAAAATAAAAAATGAGCCGAAGATTGGCTCATTTTTTTAATATAATTTTTTCATCTATTGTCATATTTGAAGTAGCTATAGTACTAAAGAGATTAAAAACTGCTCTTCCATTAATGATTTCAAATACTTGATTATGATTTATTTCTTCAATATCGATACAAATATTGATTGGCTTTTTTAGGAAGTTTTATTTCTATTCGACCATTTTTTATATCGTTTTTATAATGTTCTGGTACTGAAACGACCAAATCATATTCATCTCCATAAAGTAATTGATTGTCAGAATTTTTTATCTCAAATTATCTTTTGGATAAAGATTCAATATACGGCTCATTTTCTTTAAAAGATAGTGAATCTTGCTTATCTAAATTTTAAAAATAAAAAGGGGCTGCCAAAAGTCATAAATCTCGACTTTGGACAGCCCTTACATTTTACTTTATTAGATTATTTTAAAGGTCCACCAAGTTCAGCTAATTGAGCATCAAAGCCTTCAAATTTTTTGAAGTTTTCTTTGAATTTAGTTACTAATTCAAGAGCTTTTTGATCATAAGATGATTTGTCTTCCCAAGTTGTTGAAGGAACTAATACGCTATCAGGTACACCAGGTACATGAGTTGGAATTGCTAAACCGAAAAACTCATCTTGTGTAGTCTCAATATTGTTTAAATCACCTTCAAGTGCAGCATGAACCATTGCTCTTGTGTAAGAAAGATTCATACGTTTACCAACGCCGTATTCTCCACCAGTCCAACCAGTGTTTACTAAGAATACATTTACATTATGTTTTTCAATTTTTTCACCAAGCATTTTTGCATATTCTACAGCTGGAAGCGGTAAGAATGGTGATCCGAAACATGTTGAGAATGTTACTTGTGGAGAAGTAACACCACGTTCAGTACCTGCTAATTTACTAGTAAATCCACTTAAGAAGTGGTACATAGCTTGCTCTTTTGTTAATTTACTGATTGGAGGTAATACTCCAAATGCATCAGCAGTTAAAAAGATAATTGCATGCGGATGTCCAGCAACGCTTGGCTCAATGATATTTTGAATTGCTTGCATTGGGTATGCAGCACGAGTATTTTCTGTTAAAGTTGTATCATCATAGTCAGCTAAACGGCTATCAGATTTAACAACTACATTTTCTAAAACTGTACCAAATTTAATTGCAGAGAAAATTTGAGGCTCTTTTTCAAATGTTAAATTGATACATTTAGCATAGCATCCGCCTTCAATATTGAACACACCATTATCTGACCAACCGTGCTCGTCATCACCGATTAGCTTACGGTCTGCATCTGCAGATAATGTAGTTTTACCAGTACCTGAAAGTCCAAAGAATAATGCTACATCGCCTTCGCTACCAACGTTAGCAGAACAGTGCATTGGTAAAACATTATTTTGTGGTAATAGGAAATTCATGATTGAGAAAATGGATTTTTTCATTTCTCCAGCATATTCCGTACCACCAATTAAGATAATTTTCTTTTCAAATGATACAATAACAAATGCCTCTGAATTTGTTCCATCAACTACAGGGTCTGCTTTAAATGTCGGAGCTGAAACAATTGTAAACTCTGCTTCATGAGTTTGAAGCTCTTGCTCAGTTGGGCGAATAAATAATTGATGAGCAAATAAGTTGTGCCATGCAAATTCGTTAATTACTTGGATAGGTAAACGATACTCCGTATCAGCACCAGCAAATCCTTTAAATAAGAATAATTCGTTACGATCTTTTAAGTAGTTAAGTACTTTGCTATATAATTTTTCGAATACGTCAGCAGAGATTGGTTGATTTACTGAACCCCAATCGATTAAACTTTCAACAGATGCCTCTTTAACAATAAATTTATCTTTAGGTGAACGTCCAGTATATTTGCCTGTTGAAACGCTAACTGCTCCTGTTGACGTTAAAATTCCTTCTTGTCTTGTTAGGACTTTTTCAACTAACTCAGAAACGCTTAGTTGGTTATACACTTGATTACTAGTAAGTAATTCGTTTAATTCAAAGTTTACATCAACTGTCTTCATATACTAATACCATCCTTTAAATATAATTTGTCTGCCATGTAGGTATCTCGATAAATAGTATAACACATTTATTTTAATAGTGTATACTATTAGTTGGCAAAATGTGTTATGAATTTGATTAAAAAATAAATTTGAGTAAAATTTACTTATTAAATGAAGTAAGTTATTTAAATGTAAGTAATAATTAGTAATTTCCAATTAAATAGAAATGAATGTAGAGATAAAGCTATTGTAGAATTATGTCTAAGTTGTGATGAAAATTGTTGACAAGAAAGTGAAATTTTAATATGATACTTTTCATACGGATACTCTCTTATCCCGAGTAGGTGGAGGGATACAGGCCCTACGAAGCCCAGCAACCTCACTTTTAGTGAAAGGTGCTGAACCTGATGCAAGACTTTTTTTATGTCTTGGACGATAAGAGCGAAAGGCAAATAACCAAGAACCCTTTCCTCATGTAATAGTTGATAAGAGGAAGGCTTTTTTTTTGCTCAAAACTTAAATACAGTGGCAATTTCGTAATTTACACTGAGTTATCTTTATCTTAAATGGGAAACATAGGAATAGGAACAAACTTTTTATTCTTATGTTGAGAAAAAAGAGATCCGTCAATTCAATTTAGGAGGGGACTCAATGTCACAACGTCGTTTATTTACTTCAGAATCAGTTACAGAAGGTCATCCAGATAAAATCTGTGACCAAATCTCAGATTCAATTCTTGATGCAATTTTAGCAAATGATCCGAATGCTCGTGTAGCAGCGGAAACTTCAGTTACAACAGGTTTAGTACTTGTTGCAGGTGAAATTACAACTTCTACTTATGTAGATATACCAAAAATCGTTCGCGAAACAATCCGTGAAATCGGTTATGACCGTGCAAAATACGGATTCGATGCAGATACATGTGCAGTTTTAACTTCTATCGATGAGCAATCAGCAGATATCGCTCTAGGTGTAGATCAAGCGTTAGAAGCTCGTGAAGGTAGCATGACAGATGAAGAAATTGAAGCAATCGGTGCAGGAGACCAAGGTTTAATGTTCGGTTTTGCTGTTAATGAAACACCTGAATTAATGCCACTTCCAATTTCGTTATCTCACAAAATTGCTCGCCGTTTAACTGAAGTTAGAAAAAATGAAACAGTTTCTTACTTACGTCCAGACGGTAAAACTCAAGTAACAGTTGAGTATGATGAAAACAATAAACCAGTTCGTATTGATGCAATTGTTATATCAACACAACATGGTCCAGAAGCTACTCAAGCTCAAATTGAAAATGATATGAAAGAACTTGTAATTAAACCAGTTGTACCAGCTGAGTTAATTGATGAAAACACAAAATTCTTTATCAACCCAACAGGTCGTTTCGTAATTGGTGGACCTCAAGGGGATGCTGGTTTAACAGGTCGTAAAATTATTGTTGATACTTACGGTGGATATGCTCGTCACGGTGGTGGCGCATTCTCTGGTAAAGATGCAACTAAAGTTGACCGTTCTGCTGCTTACGCTGCACGTTACGTTGCGAAAAACATTGTAGCTGCTGGCTTAGCTGATAAAGCTGAAGTTCAATTAGCATATGCAATTGGTGTAGCTAAACCAGTTTCAATCGCTATTGATACTTTTGGTACAGGTAAAGTTTCAGAAGAAAAATTAGTTGAAGTAATTCGCAACAACTTTGACCTACGTCCAGCTGGAATTATTAAAATGCTTGACCTACGTCGTCCAATTTACAAACAAACTGCTGCTTATGGTCACTTTGGCCGTACAGATATCGATCTTCCTTGGGAGCGTACTGATAAAGCAGAAGTTTTAAAAACTGAAGCAGGTCTATAATAAAATGATTAAGGCTGAATATGGCATATGCTATATTCAGTCTTTTTTTTAGTTAGAATCACACTGTTTTATTCTACATATAGGTATACTTAAAAATATTTTTCATAGGTTTAAATGACTAAATTAAAGTTTGTAATGGAGGAACCTATGAAGGCGATTATATGTACAAAATATGGTCCACCAGAAGTTCTTCAATTAACAGAAGTTGAAAAACCAAAAATAAAAGATGATGAGGTATTAATTAAAATACATGCAACAACTGTAACCGCAGGAGATGTAAAACTTCGAAGCTCCGATTTTCCTTTTATGTATTGGCTGCCTTCACGCCTTATGTTTGGATTTACTAAGCCGAAAAATCAAATACCAGGTTGTGAGCTTGCAGGAGAAATAGTCACAGTTGGCAAAAACGTAAGAAATTTTAAAACAGGTGATCAAGTTTTTGGATATAGTGGATTTACTTTTGGAGCTAATGCTGAATATATCTCTTTACATGAGGAAAGTGTTCTGGCTAAAAAACCAAAAAATATGTCATTTGAACAAGCAGCAGCTATTCCTGTCGGAGCGCTTACTGCGTTACACTTTCTAAGGAGAAGTATTATTCAAAATGGACAAAAAGTACTTATTTATGGTGCTTCAGGAAGTGTTGGAACATATGCAATTCAGCTAGCTAAATATTTTGGTACAGAAGTTACCGCATTATGTAGTACATCAAACGTAGAATTGGTAAAGGCTTTAGGGGCAGATGAAGTAATCGATTATACAAATGAAGATCTAGCTAAGAGTAAGAATACTTATGATATTATTTTTGATACGGTAGGTAAAAGTTCCTTTTCTAATTGTAAAAGATTGCTTAACAAAGATGGCGTCTATTTATTAAGTGCTGTATGGAAGCTTTCAGTTTATTTTCAAGCTATATGGAGTAATTTGATTAGTAATAAAAAAGCCATATTTGGTGTAGCAAATATGAACTATGAAGATCTAAACTATATAAAAGCACTAATTGAAGCAGATAAATTAAAAGCTGTTATTGATCGAGAATACCCGCTTGAACAAATTGTTGAAGCACATCGTTACGTAGAAAAAGGCCATAAGAAGGGGAATGTCGTTATTAACATTCGAGGGAGTTCAGACTGTTAACAAATACCTTTATTTCTCCGCCTCTATGTACTGTGCTTTTTATCTTTGTAGTTATTCTTACGTCTCGGAATTTAAGCGAACTTTTTTATCTGCACAAAGAAATCCCTCAAAATGACCTTTTGAGGGATTTCTTTTATAGATTTTCGTTTTGCTGTCTAATTTCTTCTCCAGCTAATATTATATTGGCTGTTTCAATTTTACGATGCTCATCCACGGAGTGACCTGGATCGAGATTATTAAGGTCTGCTTGAATTTTCATTTGCTCTTCGTTTATGAGGGGCTTATTTTTTTTGCTCAATTTTATTACCTCCATATATAGTAGAAAGTCAATGAAACTCTCGTTGTTTTAGTCTTAACGAATTGACTAACTTCATTCAAATTTATAGAAGTAATTGATTTACTTGCTTAATTCACTTATTAATTTTTTAAAGGTAAGAAAAGCAGGCTTAATAGTATAATCGTCCTTCATAATTCCAAATTGATGAAAAAGGTCTTCTTTTGAACTATCAGCATCCCTTAAACCAAAAAATTCATAATGAGTAATATTTAATTCCTGGCGCAGTGAATAAACTATTCGAATAATTACCTCAAGTACAATCGATTGTTGCTCATATGACCTTTCGATTTGTATAAATGGATTTTTGCCGGTAGGCCATCCATTCTCTGTAATGTGTATTGGAAGAGAGGAAGGGAAACCATTATTATTCAAAGTTTCTCGAAATTTACGTAGTATGTTTTCTACTGAAACAGCAACTTCCTCAATTTTTAATGGTTCCTCAAATACATCCACATAAAAATTATGTCCTACATAATCAATTGAGTGAAAGAGTTCATCCCCACCAATTTTTATTAGATTTTCCCAAAAATATGGAATTGTCTTTTCTCCCTCAGGAACCGATCCAAATCCAACTTTAATAGGTAAATTGCTTTTTTTAATTTCTTCTTTTACAGTTAGAACGCCTTGTACGAGCGCTTCTAATACATATGGTTTGGAGCCATCCATAAATGATAAATTAGGCTCATTCGTGATTTGAATTGAATCTAGGAAGGTGCCATACTCTTTAATTACATTACGAACAAAATTTAACCAATAATTTAGAGATAGACTTGGATCCATGAGGCAGCCAATTGTTAAATCACCTAATAAACCTGCGTTTTTATATTGATTTAGAGCGTTAAATACTTTTTCTTCTGTTTCAGGTCCCATATAGACAGCATACATTCTTGGTAAAAACTGAGTATTCCCCTGTAGCTCTTTAAGTGCAGAAGCTATTTTTTCATAATTATCTTCAGGACCAGTAGCTAATCCTATAGGTGTACCAGCTACGCTGAGGGGATAGATACCAAAAGTTAATCCAGTTGAATTCATCTACACCACTCCTTTAGTTAAGATAGTAAATATTTATTTACTTGTTGAAATGGTTTAACTTATAAAATTATGATATTATCAAATTAATTCTGGATAAATAATAAACTTTTATTTACTATATGTCAATTTAGAAATTTTTTCCTAGAAAGGTTTGAAATAAAATGAATTCAAATCCAAATCAAATCGCAGAGAAGTTTATCCAACTACTTCCTCTAGTTTTTAATAAGTTTAACAAGACGGGCTCGAAAAATTCTTTAAAGAATAAGAAGTCCGAGCTAACGCATTTACAAAGTCATATACTAGATGAATTGTTTCAAACAGTTGATGGAATATCAATTACAGAGCTAGCTCAAAATATAAGCATTTCTAAGCAACAAATGACTCCGTTAATTATGAAATTAGAAGAAAAAGAATATGTATCTAAAATTCAAGATCCGAATGATAAACGAAGTGTAATAATTATACTTACTGAAAAAGGAAAAAAAGTTGTCACAAAACGCTGGGAAGATTTTTATCATTTTTTTTGTGAACGGATCGGTCAACTTGATGAAGAAGACTTGCTTGATTTAGACTACTCAATGCATAAGATAATAAGAATACTTGGGAAATTAGACTAGATAGTATATGAAAGGGAGGTATCCCGATTCGTTTTTGTTAAATTATAGAAATCCTTGAACATTACTTACTAATCGTATATTATGTTTTTATATAACAACATACAAAAATGTATAACCTCATTGATATGGTATGAGGGTCTCTACCAGGAACCGTAAAATCCTGATTACGAAAAAGAATGTAATTTTATTTACATCCTTCTTCGTAATCAGGATTTTTTTTATTTTCACACAATTATGAAAGAGACTAGGGAGGAAAAATAATGAAAACAGTTTATATAAATGCTACTTTTTTTACAATGGATCAAGAAAATAAAATCTTTGAAAACGGTATGATGATCGTTCAAGATCAAATCATTACTTATGTCGGAAATCATTCTGAAATGTTAATGAAGGATGTAGATCAAGTAGTTAATCTGCAAGGGAAATGGGTAATGCCAGGACTTGTAAATACACATTCTCATATTCTTATGACGCTTTTACGTGGTATTGGAGATGACATGCTACTAAAGCCTTGGTTAGAAACTAAAATATGGCCAATTGAAAGACAATATACTACGGAAATTGCTTCTATAAGCGCACAGCTTGGTATTTTAGAAATGGTTAAATCGGGAACTACATCATTCTCAGATATGTTTAACCCTAATGGAATCGATCCAAATGTTGTCATTGAGACAATTGGTGAAACTGGAATTAGAGGAGCATTTTCATATTCAATATTTAGCTTTGGAACAGAAGAAGAGCAAAGATTGAATCTTAAAGGTGCTGAGCAATTTTCAAAGGACTATAAAAAGTTCGCTGATGGCCGTCTAACAACGATGGTTGCACCTCATAGTCCTTATGCATGTACACCAGAAGCTCTAATTGAAAGTGCGCGTATTGCAAAAGAAAATGATTTAATGGTGCACATTCATGTATCTGAAACAGATTTTGAAATTCAAGATATTGAAACACGTTATTCAAACCGACCTGTAGAACATCTTCGCAAATTAGGTGTATTTAATCAACCGACAGTAATGGCTCACGGTGTAGTTCTAAATGTTGAAGAAAGAGCGATCCTAAAAGAATATGATGTTCGTGTTGCTCATAATCCAATTAGTAATTTAAAGTTAGGTTCTGGGGTTGCTGATGTGGTTAGTTTATTAGACGCCGGAGTAAAAGTAGGTATAGCTACAGATAGCACAGCATCTAATAACAATCTTGACATGTTTGAAGAAGTGAGAATAGCAGCACTGCTACAAAAAGGAATGTATAAAGATGCTACGAAATTCTCAGCACAAACTGCATTAACTTTGGCTACTCGAGGTGGCGCGGAAGCTATAGGAATGGGACATACTGGCTCACTTGAAGTTAATAAAAAGGCAGACTTTATTACAATTTATCCATTCGATAAAGAGCATTTACAACCATTAAGTAATGCCTATTCACACTTACTATACGCTGCACGTGGTAGCGATGTATGTGATGTTTTCGTTGATGGAAAAGCAATTGTAAAAGACCGTATTAGTTTAACAATTGATGAAGAAAAAGTAATCGCAGAAGTTAACCGATTACAGAGTAGATTTGCTTAAAAAGCAAGTATACAAAGAAGAGCAGGAAAAGGATTGTCCTGCTCTTTCTAGTTTAAAAATATCGTTCATTGATGATTTTTATATGATGTAACTCGTGGCCTGCAATAATATAAGCAATAGCTCGTGGTGTCGTTGGGTGATTTAGAACATTTCCTTCATTTTCTAATGTTTCATTAGATAAGTTTTCTAGAAGAGATAAAGTCGCTTGACGAACAGTTTGATATTCATAAATAATTTGCTCTAGCTCAAGTTGATTAAAATTTGCATTTTCATTATAGGCATTCTCATCAAAAGATGGTAAAGGATTATGATCCCCTCTTGCAATTGCCAAAAGACGATAGCACATTATTCTTTCAGTATCTACTAAATGTCCAAGAACTTCCTTAATACTCCATTTACCTTCCGCATATCGATATTCGGATTTTTCTTTCGAGATTGATTTAAATAAGTTCATTGATTCCTCTAATTGCTTCTTCAAAATAGTTTGTAAGTCCCCTTCAGGTACTAGCTCAATATAACCTTTAAAGTGTGAATTATATTCGTTTGAATTTGGTCTGGACATCAATTAATCACTCCAAAGTTTTTATTTAAGAATCAAAGAGTAAGTAGTACAATAAAGAAATTATAACTAATGGTAAAATTTTGTAAATAGAAGTTTGAAAAATAAAAATATTAATGTTGATTAATATGAATATTCAGCTGAAGCAATTTAATAGAAGCAGACGGTAGTAAAATCCTACATGAAGTAGTCAACCAATTATCAAATGATTCAATTCTATGTATTTTTCATACACTTGTCGCAAATCAAATATCGTTAAAGGGAAAACAAAGTTTACTAAAGACTATTGAAGTTATTAGTAAAAATAGAGATGTGTTTCATCTATATAACAATATTTGGGATCGGATGCTACATCTTGACTATTATATTAATGGGATAAAGCATGAAAAAGTAATTGGTGAAAAAGAAGGTCACGGGAAATGGTTTGAATGGAGAATTTAGTAAAAACATTAATAAATAGCAATGAAATGAGGGAGAAAATGGAGATCAAAGGGATCAATCATTTGTTGTATTCAGTATCTAACCTTGAAAGAGCAATCGATTTTTATAAAAACGTATTTGATGCAACTCTTTTAGTGAAAGGTAAAACAACAGCATATTTTGATTTAAATGGAATATGGCTCGCTTTAAATTTAGAGGAGGATATACCTAGAAATGAAATTCATCATTCATATACCCATATGGCTTTTACAATAGACGAAGACTCCTTTGAAAAAATGTATAATAAATTAGTTAAACTTAAGGTAAATATATTGAATGGTCGTGACAGAGATATTCGAGATAAAAATTCAATTTATTTTACTGATCTAGATGGACATAAATTCGAATTTCATACTGGTACTATGCGAGATCGGATTGAATATTATAAGCAAACAAAGCCACATATGGATTTTTATATTTAGTTGTTGGATAGAAAGTTTAAATAAACTTTCTACGAAAAAATATCTTGAATTAAAGATATTTTTTGATACAATATAGTTAAGAAATCGGTAAAATTATATAGAAAAAATCTTGTTAAATAGATGGTTTAATAAGATAACTAGATAGGGTTATTTTTTAAAAAATATCTCGAATTAAAGATAAAATAAAAGGAGCGATAAACTATGTTCGAAAAAATCAATCGTAATCAATTAGGTCACGCTGATCACGGCTGGTTAAAAACAATTCACCATTTTTCATTTGCAAATTATTATGATCCAAGTAATATGAACTTTGGTGTATTAAGGGTATTAAATGATGATTTAATTAAAGCACACAGAGGATTTGGCACCCATCCACATAGTGATATGGAAATCATAACATATGTCATTAATGGGAATTTAACTCACGCTGATAGTATGGGGAATAAACATGAAATTGGACGTGGTGATGTTCAGTACATGAGTGCAGGAACGGGTGTGTATCACAGTGAACACAATATGGGCAGGGATTTATTAAGGTTAATTCAATTATGGATTATTCCTGACAAAGCAGGTCATACTCCAAATTATGGAGACTTAATTTCGGATTGGGAAGAGAGAGAAGGAAAATGGTATCATATGGTATCTTCAGTTGAAGGGAATGCCCCAATTAAAATTCACCAAGATGCAAATATTTACTCGCTTGCATTAAATGAAAATGAAGAAATTACTTTTAAAATGAAAAAGGGTCGTCAAGCGTATTTAGTCTTATTAGAAGGAAATGCCATTGTGAATGGAGAACTAATGGAAGCAAGTGATGCTGCAAAAATAATTGAAGAAGATATTAAAATAAAATCAAAAGATTTTTCACATTATTTAGTAGTAGAAATGAAAAAATAATAGATGAAAGAACTTATTGTTGGAGGGGAAATAGGTAATGAAAACAAGTATTAAATGGGATGGGAAGTTAGCCTTTTCAGGAATTGCACCATCTGGCCATGAGATAAAAATGGATACTGCTGAGTCTTTAGGTGGAGACAATAGTGCACCTACACCAGTTGAACTTTTAATTAATGCTGTCGCAGGATGTACAGCGATTGATATCGTATTAATCCTAGAAAAAATGAGATTAAAATTAAATTCATTTGAAATTGAAGTAAATGGTGAACGGGCTGAGGAGCATCCTAAGCGTTTTACTGATATTCACTTGCATTATATATTAGGTGGAGAGTTAGATACTGAAAAAGTTCGAAAAGCAATCAAATTATCAAAGGATAAATATTGCTCAGTAGCTCATTCTTTAAACGCTAACATTACAGCGAGTTTCACTTTAAATGGATCGAAGGACGATGAAGTACTGTAATAAAATATAGCTGTCCCTTAAAGTAAAGTTACTTTTGGGACAGTTTTTTTAATTGCAATTTAAAAAACCAGCAGTTGCTGGTTTTAGTTTGTAGATCAAGTACATTAAATTTGATTTTCAGACTGAAGCGTTTACTTACTCTTCATTATCTAATTGTTTTTTTACATAGGTAGGAAGCATAAAACACCCAACATGTAGGTCTGTATTATAATATTTTGTTTCGATCCCTAGCTTATTCCATTCATCTGCTTTAATGTCTTTAATTGGGTCGTATTTTTTTGAAGCAAATCCGAATAACCAATGTCCAGATGGATAAGTTGGCATATGGAATTGATAAACTCTTGAAATCGGAAATGTTTCTTTAATTTTGGAATGAGCACGTTTCATTTCGTGTGCGTAACTAGCATAATATGGACTTTCATGCTGGTTAATTAGTATCCCTTCTTCACTTAATACCCGTTTGCAATTGTTATAGAAAGCAACTGTAAAAAGCCCTTCACCAGGTCCAATAGGATCAGTTGAATCTACTAAAATCAGGTCGTAGTAACCTTCATCAGCTTCTTGTACGAACTTTAGGCCATCTTCGAAATATAAGGTTAATCGATTATCTTGATCTAATTTTGAAGCTGTTAAAGGTAAGTATTGTTGGCAAAGCCTTACTACTCGCTCATCAATTTCTACCATATCAACAACTTCCACCCCAGGGTAACGTAGTACTTCACGAGCAGTACCACCGTCGCCCCCACCGATAATTAATACTTTTTTAATGTTTGGATTAACGGCCATTGATACGTGCGTAATCATATCATGGTAGATAAATTCATCCTTTTCAGTCACCATCATATAACCATCTAGAGTAAAGAATGTTCCAAATGTTTCACTTCTAAAGAAATCGATTTGTTGAAATTCACTTTTTTCAGAATGAATATGTTCTTGAACCTTTATGGAGAACTTCGTATCCTCTTGGTGATTCTCTGTATACCATAAATCCATTAAATTTTCCTCCAAACTTCGATCGACGACCTTTATTATATAAGGATCATCATCATCGTTGATTGTGATTGTTCCTTCTGATTTTAAATAAAGATAATGCTGAATCAATTCGGTTGAAATTAGTTCACCAGGTATACAAAGAGGGATACCAGGAGGGTAAATCATGATTGATTCACCACTAATTAATCCACTAGCATCATGAATTGAAATAATACGTTTAGGATGATAGTATGCTTCTCTAGGAGTCATGACCATTTTAGGATTTTTTAATGCAACACTTATATCTGTTTCAAGTTTTGGAAGTTTACCGTAGTATCGGTCACTGATATCTCTTAATGCATCAATTAAGGTTTGAATGGTGTGTTCATTATCACCTAGCGAGATAATTGCTAAAATGACATTAGGTTCGGCAAGTTCGATTTGAATTTTATATTCTTCTGCAAGCATGTCATAAACTTTAAAACCAGACATTCCTAAATCTGAAACTTTAACAACGAGTTTTAACTCATCGTAATCGAATACGCCAACTCCATTTCGATATGAATCTTGCGTAATACATTTTAATCCTTTTATGGAGTTAATTTCTTCTTTAGCTTTTCTTGTTAAATTTAGTAATTTTTCAAACCGCTCTTGACCTTCTAAAACTAATTTCTTTCTTGCAACATCGATTGAACACATCAGTAAATAGGAAGCAGATGTTGTTTGAAATAAATTAATTGTAGATCGGACCCTATTTTTAGTAATAATCCCATCATTATGTAGTAGAACTGATGCTTGAGTTAAAGCGCCACCAGTTTTATGCAAACTAAGGGTAACAAGGTCAGCACCAAGTAGGGCAGCGTTAGTTGGTAAATCAGGGTGAAACGAAAAGTGAGCACCATGGGCTTGATCTACTAAAACAGGAATCCCCCTAGAATGACCAATGTCGATAATTTGTTTTAAATCTGAAGTTGCTCCAAAATAGGTCGGATTTATAATCAGGATGGCTTTAACATCCGAATTTAAATCTAGGGCATGAAGAACGGATTTTACTGAAACGCCATTTACAATTCCATACTCAAAATCGATTTCTGGTTCAATAAATACTGGTTTAGCACCTGCTAAGATTAATGCATTTATTGCAGATTTGTGTACATTCCTTGGTAGGAGAATTTTATCTCCTTGTTCAAGGGCGCTCATAATCATATATTGAACTCCAGAAGTCGAACCATTTACTAACATATATGCGTTATCTGAATGAAAGGCATCTGCTAATAAAGCTTCGGCTTCTTGGATTACACCTGTTGGATGCGATAAGTTATCAACACGCTTTGAAGAATTGACATCCATTTTAAGAGCCATATCACTCCAAAGCTCTCTTAATTCCTCAAGTGAATTACCTCTTTTATGCCCGGGAACATCAAAGCTAGTTATATCTTCCTTAGCATAACGGACTAATTCAGTTAAAAGCGGTGTTTTGCTGTGATCCATCATCCATCAATATCCTCCACATCAGGACCATTCCATAAATTTTTACCGTAAAAGATTTCATCCATCTCATACTTCACTTTTTCTTCTATTTGTGAAATTTCCTCCGCGTCTAATTTTTCTTTTGTGTAGCCAAAAAGATAATTGTCTAAATTAAATTGCTTCAACTTACATTTCGTATGAAAAATATTTTCTTGGAACACATTCACATCAATCATCTGATACATTTCCTTTATTTTTTGAGGAATGTAATTTTGGATTGAGTTTATATCATGATCAATAAACAATTTATAACCGCTAACATCACGAGTAAATCCTCGAACACGATAATCAATTGTCATAATATCGGCATCAAATTGGTGTATTAAATAGTTTAAAGCTTTTAAAGGAGAAATTTCTCCACAAGTAGATACATCAATATCTGCTCTGAACGTGCTGATTCCATCATCCGGATGATATTCTGGGTAGGTGTGAACAGTAATATGACTTTTATCTAAAGCCGCTACTACTAGCTCCGGTAATGGACCAGGTGATTCGGAATAAGTTTCAGATGAAGGGTTATCAACCGGACCTTCTGAAACGAGAATCGTAACACTTGCTCCTTGAGGGTCATAATCTTGTTTTGCAATATTTAGGATGTGAGCTCCAATTATATGCGTAACTTCAGTTAAAATTTTTGTTAAACGGTCAGCGTTATATTGATCATCGATGTACTGAATATATGCTTCACGTTCTTCTTTCGTTTTTGTAAAGCAAATATCATACATATTAAAACTTAAAGATTTCGTTAAGTTGTTGAAACCATAAAGTTGAAAATTATTTGACGATGAAATATTCATCTATTGTCCTCCTAATTTTACAAAGTAAAAAAGTACGTACGAAAAAGTAAAAGCGACTGTACAATAGTCGCTAGTGTAACTACTCAATATATATTGTTTGTTTTTGAATTATTCATTATTCACATAAGTTAATGATTGGGGAGTTACTAATCGATAATGTTATTTGTTGTTTTATTTAAAAAAATCAGAAAATAATAATCCTGAAAATTTTTTAAGCCTTCTTAGTTATGAGGATTGGTGGATGTGATGTAAAGATTAGTTCGAATTCCTGTACTAATTTTTTAAAGATACTATTCCAATCCTGTGTTAATGCGTAATCTCTTGCTTTTTTTGACATATGCTTTAACATCTCGCTTCCATGTAAGCAATCCTCAATTGCTTGGCAAAATGAAGATGTATTTTGTGGCTCACAAAGGACACCAGTTGAATAATCTCTAATTATATTTTTAACTCCGCCTGCATTTGCACCAATCACTGGTGTTCCACAAGCCATTGCTTCAAGTACTACATTCCCAAATGTTTCAGTATGAGAAGGAAAGACCATTAAATCAGACACACCATAAATATCAACTAAGTCCTTTTTTTGAAGGTAGCCTGTATAAATAATTTGATCGGTACCAGTTTTCTTAATCATTTCTTCTTTTTTTGGACCATCTCCAACGATTATCCAAGTTAAATTTTTGTTAAAACGTTGTTTAGTGTAGTTTATTATTTTGGATAAGGTTTCTAAATCCTTTTCAGGTGCAATTCTGCCGACAAAACAAACCGTATATTTAGAAGTAATATTATATTTTTGTTTTATTTCATTATGATTCAAAGTTGGACGAAAGATCGAACAGTCAACGCCATGGGTCCAAATAGAGAGATTGTTAAAACCTTTTGTCTCTAAATGATTGAATGTATCCTTCGAAGGAACAAATATTTTTTGAGTAGGTTTATGAAACCAATCTAAATACTTCCATAAAATATTTTCTAAGAATGTTAAGTTATAGTACTGAAGATAATGATCAAAATTTGTGTGGTATGAAGCAACTAAAGGAATTTTCATTTTTTTAGCAATATGGAGACCACTTAATCCAATCGTAAATGGCGTTGCGATATGAATAATATCCGGATTAAATTCTTTTAGCGTCTTTTTCATTTTAGAAAGGTTTGGAAATGAAATTTTACATTCAGGATAAATTTTAAATGGAACAGATTTTAATCTTGTTACATCTTGCGTTGATAATAAACCGTAGTCTTCAGGAGCAAACACATGGTATGAATGGCCATGATCTTTTAAGTAATTTGTAAATCGATTTAAAGTTTTGGCAACACCATTCACTTGTGGAATATAGGTGTCTGTAAAAATAGCTACTCTCATAACTTCTCCTCCTCACAAATGGTAGATAAAAAACTGTGAAATAAATGTAGTAAATATACCAAGTAATATTCCGAAAAACACATCTGTTGGATAATGTAAGCCAAGATAAATTCGAGAGAAAGAGACACACAAAACTAAAGGAAGTAAAATAAATGACGTAAATGGTAAATAAATCATTATAGGAAGTGCAACAGAAATTATTGCCGTTGTATGACCAGAAGGAAAGGAATGATCTTTTAAAGGATTTTTCAGCACAAAAGTACCTTCTAGTTTAAGATAAGGTCTTTTACGTGGATAAAAGCGCTTAAGAAAATGAACAGGAATATGGCTAAGAGAAAGGGTACAACAACATAAGATTGATGCTTCATGCAATTCACCCTTGGAATAAAGTAATAAAATTAGTGCTGATGCAATTGTAAAAGTAGCTCCGCCAAGATGTGTAATATTACGAAAGAAAAAATTCAAGGAACGCTTCTGGAACAATGAATTAACGCGATAAAACAGTTGACATTCATATGTGTGAATCTTTTGAAGAATAGCGCTCATTTTTCATCCTCCATTATGCTGATATGTGTAACTTCATTATAAAAAGGGTTTATGGATTTAAATAGAAGCTTTTGTAAATGAATAATTTAGATATGTAAATTTTTATTAAACGAATCGGAGCGGGGATGAATAAGGAATGCTGGGATAGTTAACATCTGTCTTAAGACTGCAAATAATATCTGAATAAGTGCTATTAAAATAATGGAAAGTACAATTAAAAAGCTGAAACTAAATTAATTTCTTGAAGGTGCAAATAAAATTAGTGGAACTGCAAACAAAAAAGTCAATTCTACAAATAATATCGCTTTAACTGCAAAAAAGACAGTTAATCCTAAATAAGAATGAGCAGAAAGCACAAAAATTAAAAGAAAAACCTTAAAATAGATTCAGAGAACACCAAATGAAACAAGATCAACCACAAAAAAAGAGAAGGCATGAATTCCTTCTCAGTGTGGAAAGTTTTATAAATAAATCCTTAAATTCGTCCTTCACTATTTTGACTGATTTCCTTCTTCTACCTTTTTATAGAATTGTCCTTTTTCAATATATTCTCTACGAATTCGATCCATATCAATGATGTCTTCCTCTGTTAATTCACGTACTACTTTAGCAGGTCTACCAAACGCTAATGTGTTAGGAGGTATTACTTTTCCGCCTGGAACTAAGCTACCTGCACCGATCATTGCACCTTCACCGATTTCGGCACCGTCTAAAACGATTGAACCCATCCCAACTAATGCATTCTTTTTAACAGTACAACTATGTAAAATAACACTATGTCCAATTGTTACGCCATCTTCTAAAATTAGAGGGCATTTTGGACTTTGGTGAAGAACAGATAAATCTTGAACATTTACATCATTTCCAATAATTGTATCATTAACGTCGCCACGGATTACTGCACCAAAAAACACACTACTATTTGCTCCAATTGTGACAGAACCGGTAACAGTTGCAGTTGAAGCGATAAAAGCTGATGGTTCGATTTTGGGTTGCTTCCCTTTGTATGGTAATATCATACTATACCGTTGCCAAGCATATAAAAAAATACGATGATTGTTTAGTGAAATTGTCTAAACAACAAGGCAACGTAATTCACCTCCATAATATTTACTTCAATATGAGTATAACTTATTTTACCAATATGTAATTAATGAAAAATAGGGAGGAGTGAAAAAATGTCACTACCTAAAAATCCGATCCAATTAATGCCGAAAGTTTATAAAGCTGTTTTTCCTTTAGTGCACCAAGAATTGAACTATTGGAGAAATTTTGCAACGACAATCCCAGATCCAGAACTTAGAAAACAAGCATTAATGAGTATTGATACAAAAACATTTCATTGTGAAGGTGGTGCAATTTTAGCATTACTTTCTGAAAAGAATTTAAAACCAGTAATAGAATTTATCGTTGCATATCAAACAATTAGTGATTACTTAGATAATTTATGCGATCGTAGTACTTCGCTTGATCCAATTGATTTTGAAGCACTACATGAGTCAATGATTGATGCAGTAAAATGCCAAAAATCCGATCAAATGTATTATCGCTTCCGAGAAGAACAAGATGATGGTGGATATTTACGTGCACTAGTTTCAAAGTGTCATAGTAGTTTAAATCAATCGAAGCATTATGAGGGAATTAAAGAGTACTTAGTTCAACTTGCTGATTATTATTGTAAGTTACAAATACATAAGCATGTAAAAAAAGAAGAGCGAGTGCCTAGATTAACAAACTGGTTTGAAAAATATCAACCAGACCTTTCTGACTTAGAATGGTATGAATTTTCTGCGTGCGCAGGTTCAACACTTGGGATTTTTTGTTTAGTTTCTTATTCATTTAACGAAGCGATTTCTGAAAAATTATTTGAACAAGTCTATAAGAGTTATTTCCCTTACGTGCAAGGACTTCATATACTACTAGATTATGTAATTGATCAAAAGGAAGACGAAGAAGGCGGAGATTTAAATTTCTGCAGTTATTACCCTTCTAAAGATGTCATGTTAAATAGGATTGAGTATTTTTCAACTAAAAGTGATCAAGCCTTAAAAGATTTAAAAGACTATCGTTTTCATCGAATGATCTGTCAAGGATTGCTAGGCATTTACTTAGCCGATAAAAAAATGGCAGGGCCAGACGAGATGAAAAGGATTAGAAGAGGAATTGTTAAGAACGGTGGCTTAACTTCATTCTTTTTCTATGGCAATGCTAAGTTATATTTTAAATTAAAAGAGTTAAAGGCTAGTAATAGAAGGATGAAGGAATCGGTTTAAAATGGAATAAGAAGGTAAACACGAAAAAGGATAGTAAATAAAACTATCCTTTTTGTCCTTTTTCGTGTTTACACATTTACATTTAAAACTTCACTTTTTTCTGTAAAGAATAACTTCATAAGTGGTGGAGTTACAATCGTTGTGATTAGTACCACAATAACAAGGATGGCAAACATTTCCTTACTTAAAAGATTATTTGCTAAACCTGTTGATGCCATAATCAGTGCAACTTCTCCACGTGATACCATTGCTGATCCAATTCCGAGCGAATTTTTAGTTGGAAATCCCGCTAGTTTTGCTCCTATTGCTCCACCAATTAGTTTCGTTAAAATGGCGATCATACTTATCACAATAATAGTCGGAATTGAATGACTTAATCCCTTAAATTGAACTGATACACCTATTAGAGTGAAAAACACAGGTACAAATACAGAGTAAGCAATCGTTTCGACCTTTTCAAAAACCTCATGTTTAAACTTAGTAACGGATATCGATATTCCTGCGATATAAGCGCCAATTATTGCAGCAATACCTGTTTGGTCTGCAAAAGCTGAGAATAAGAAGCAAACTATTAAAGCAGCAGAGATTAATGTTTCTGAAACGTTTAGCTTTATAAACTTTTTTAGGAACCAAGGTACAATCTTCCAACCGATTATTATGGCAAATGTAAAAAATATAAATTTTTTAAATAAAAGAATTGGTAAACTAACGGCGCTTCCACTAAAACTCATAACAAATGCTAATGCTATGATGACCACAATATCATCGATTACGGCCGCTCCTAAAATTGTTGCTCCATCTTTTGTTTTAAGTTTACCCATTTCTTTTAATGTAGCCACCGAAATACTTACACTAGTTGCAGAAAGAATCAGCCCTAAAAAAATGGCTTCAAATTGATTTAAGTTTATGGATATTCCATAAAGATAACCAGAGAATAATGGGAATAGTATTCCGAGTAACCCTACATAAGAAGAAGCTTTCCCAGTTCGTTTAAATTCATTAAGATCAGTTTCTAAACCTGCAATAAACATAAGTAAAATGACGCCAATTTCGCTCATTTCATGTAATGTCTCTGTTTCAGTAATGATTCCAAGAACAGCCGGCCCTAGTATAATCCCTATTAATAGCTTTCCTAAAACTGCAGGCTGACCAAGCTTTGTACTTAAATCCCCAAATACTTTAGAGGCAATTAAAATAATCGCAAGTTGCACATAAAGCATAAATTCATCTCCCGTCTGATCGCATAAAAAAAGAACCTGCCACGATTGGGTAAGTAAATTACATACTTATCCCAATCGTGACAGGCTCCTCCGAACAATGCATTAAATTTAATCTAAGTATAAACTAAAATTGAGTTAAAAACCAGCTTAAGTATTAAATTGGTATCAATTTAAATAGAAACTTAGTTTAATAGAATTAATAAAATAAGTGAAATAAAATAAGCAAAATGAATGAGTATAAACAAAATGGCGCTTTTTATTTTTCGAAAAAATAACATATGTTTAAGTACAAAAGAGTGTACATAAATTAAAATCATACTCCCGAAGAAACCATAAAAATACCCGTAAATTACCCAAAGGGTCATCTGATTGACTTGTGAAGATTCTGTATGAAATCCTCGATATAATGAAACAAGATAAAAAACTGACCAGTAATTGATGAACGCAATTAGCCCAATTAATAATAATATCCAATTCGAATTCCGTAAAATGAACTGAAAAACATTACGAAGTATTTTTTTCAAATTGTTTAGGTTGGTAGTCAACTCTTCACGCCCCTAGAGTTGGTTTATCACAATCAACTACGAATTGGTTTGTATAAACAAATCAATTAAATTGGTTAGATCTTTACATAATATTCAATTGATTATATGAATACGCCGTAATTAAATATTATTAATAATTTTTTGGAAATTTTTATAGGTCGATAAAGTTACTAGTTATTTTATGTTTTATCAAAAGGGGATATGTTCTTAAAAAAACTGATTGGTGTTTACTAAACTCATAGTTAAACAAGTGATTTAAACAAAAAAAGAGGCCCAATAAGTCCAATGGCTTAAGGGGCGCTCTGTTTAATTTAATTTAATTTTTAGTTGGTTCGATTTGAGTAAATATATCTCGGTGAACTCTTTTCATTTCTTCAAAAAATTGCTCTCGTTTAATATTATTATTATCTAATATTTCTTTAAATGAATTTGTTTTACCTTTTTGAGCGATGATATTTTCCAAAGGTTTATTTGAAAGTTTTGATACAACAGCGATAAATATTAATTTCTTCATTTCCATTTTATGTTGCTCAACAGCTTTATTTATATTAGCTTCAGGTTGGTTTAAGTAATTAGAAATATACTTAACAACTTCTTTTTTGTGGTTTTCTAACATTTTGTTCGCTTTATTGTTATGGTGATGATGATGTCTATGATGCTCACCATCTTCTGTTGTTACATCATGATCATGATGTGGATGGACATAATAATTTGCTGCCGCGATGTTTTGGGCATTTACTGTAATTGTACTTAACGTAAAAAGACTAACTACTGCACCTGCAAAAATAGCTTTTTTCATTTTGATTACCTCTTTTCTTATTTTGATTTTTTTATCTTTACCAATTTTCCAAGAAAAATTTACCATTAATAAATTTTTAATGAATTTTTAAGGTGTTTATAAGTTTTGAGGAAATCAAACAATATGAAGAATTGGGTACAAAATAAAAAAACTGTCTTAAATTAGACAGTTTTTTCATGCTGTTGAAAAACTACCTTATCAATTAATTATTAAATTTTCGTGAAAGGAGTAGAGTGGGGTTGATTTCCATTACAGGATGCTCGCTTTCCATGGGGCGAGACCTGAGCCTCCTCGGCAAGCCTGTGGGGTCTCAGCCTTCCCGCTTATCCCATAGGAGTCGAGCATCCCTCCATTCCAATCAACTTATTCATCTAAAAATGTCTGCGATAAACCCTAATCAAATAGCCTTTCCTTAGAGTAATCTAACTTTAATCAGATTGTAGATCAATTAATATTGAACATTTATTAAACTAAACAATCGAATTTGTTTTCTAAAAAAAAGCTTATAATATTTTTAACGTCTAAAAAAATCATTTCTATTGTTATTGAAATAATGAAATTGCTCAGACATACTAACATTTAAAATCATTAAAAAATCATTCAAAAAATGCTAATTTTATCATTATTAAATGTTCATTTAAAGTCCGTTTTCTCTATTGACGTCTTTATATTTCAACACTCTGAAAAAACTGTCTTAAATTAGACAGTTTTTTCTTAAGCTCTTTTTTCAATTGCTAATATAAAAGGAGGATTATTTGCTTGATTAATAAATCGATAAGTTAATACATGTGCTACGTCTTGAGGGATGTTTTGAGCAAAGTTCATTAATGCATCTTTTTCAATTTCTCCGCCTTCATGACCATGATAAATTACAACTACGATAATCCCTTCTGGAGCCATCATTTCAAGTATTTGTTCAATTGCTGAAATGGTAGACTCGGGTATAGTTACAACTGATTTATCACTACCAGGTAAATAACCAAGATTAAAAATTGCACCTTTTAATTTCTCTTGTGATGAAGCTGGGATTACTTTTTTTACTTCTGCATGACTTCTTTGGAATAGTGTAACCTGATTACTTAAATTTTCATTATTTATTCTTTCAGTCGTCTTTTCAATAGCTTGTTCTTGGATATCAAATCCGTAGACGTGTCCAGTTTCACCAACCAATTTTGCTAGAAATACTGTATCATGACCATTCCCTATTGTGGCATCAATGGTAATATCACCTTCATTAACAGTCGATTGGAGAAGCTTTCTAGCGTAAGGTAAAATACGATCTAGAATCATGTTAATTGTACTCGATTATTTGCGTATTTACCTTGCCAGCTATTTCTACGTTCAAACTCACGATCAATTGCATTCAGTACTTCCCATTTTTTTAAGCTCCACATTGGCCCAATTAATAAGTCAGGTGGACCGTCTCCAGTAATACGATGTACGATTACATCACTTGGAATAATTTCAAGCTGATCAACGACTAAGTTAATATAAGCGTCAAAATCCATGAATTCAACTAGTCCTTTTTCATATTGCTTCATCATTGCAGTTCCTTTTAATAGGTGGAGTAAGTGAATTTTAATTCCTTGAATATCAAGTTTAGCAACTTCCATAGCAGTTTCCATCATCATTTCTGGAGTTTCAAGAGGTAACCCGTTAATAATATGAGAACAAATACGGATGTTGTGCTTTCTTAATTTTTCTACGCCTTCTACGTAAGTTTTATAATCGTGTGCACGATTAATAATATTTGCAGTTTTTTCGTGAACAGTTTGTAATCCTAATTCAACCCATAAATAAGTTCGTTTATTTAAATCTGCAAGATATTCAACAACATCATCTGGTAAACAATCCGGTCTTGTTGCGATTGATAAACCTACAACGCCTTCTTGCTCTAATATTGGTTCGAACTTTTGTTTTAATACTTCTACTGGTGCGTGAGTATTTGTGTAAGCTTGGAAATAGCCTAAGTATTTTCCGTTTTGCCATTTCTCATGCATTTTATCTTTTATTTTATGAAATTGAGTTACAACATCTTCAGCTCGATCCCCTGCAAAGTCGCCCGAACCAGATGCGCTACAAAAAGTACAACCTCCAAATGCAACTGTACCATCTCTATTTGGGCAATCAAATCCAGCGTCAATTGAGACTTTAAAAACTTTTTCGCCAAATTGTTGTCTTAAATGATAATTCCATGAGTGATATCTTTTATGATCTATTGTATATGGAAAAGGATTGTTTTTTGTCATTCCTCATCCCTCCCTTAATTTAAGTCAATATTATCGATTTTATCATGCTCTAAAAAGAAAACCAAATGGAAAAACCTTTCTTATTTGTAAAGAAATAATTGTACTCTGATTGAAAGGTTCGGAAATACTATCCTTGAGGTAACCTACATATCGGATACTTCATTAAAGTCTGAAGGGGGTATTTTCTTGGGAATAACGGATCGCAATTTCGGACAAGAACAAGTACAACAAGCTAAACAAGCCTATGATTATGCAGTGCAACAATTAGAAATTGGCATGCGACAAGAGCATTTTAACGGAATCGAGTATTCTGAAGCACAGGCAGGGCTTGAGCAAGCAATTATGATGTTAGAAAAAGTAGAAAACCTTGCAAATTTAGAAAATAGAGATGAATTTAATCGTTTACGTAGACAATTAACACAGCTACAACATCAAATGATTATTACTCCGCACTAAAGGAGATTAGAATATGCAAGAATACGTTCAAGAATATGCAATCCTTGGGAGGAAACCAAAAATGGTTAAAAAGAAATCAAAAAGTAATAATCCTGAACAAACAACTAAGAATAAAACGAAAACAGAATTCTCAGGTGAACTTTCAGCAGTAGATCAAGTCAAAATGAATAACTCTAAAAAAGGTCAACCACAAAGATCAAAGCAGGGGTAAGCTTGAAAGGGAATAGGGAGTAAAGGAAAAGGAAGGTTTGCCTTCCTTTTTTCTTTTTATTTTGGTAATTTTAGGGATTATATGGTTCTTTTCTAATATATTCTAGGTTTTTTGTCCTTCTTATCTATCCCCACTTAATGCGTGCCTCTTGAAACTAGGAAGATTCTCCTCTACAATTAATGAGTTAACGAGATAAAAATAGATAAAAAGGGACAGCTTTGAGGGGAGTACGGGATGCCAAAAAAACTATGGTTTTTGTTAATCGGTATGATTTTAAATGTAACAGGTAATTCTTTTTTATGGCCATTCAATACAGTATATATCCATATTTATTTAGGAAAGTCCTTGTCTGTTGCGGGGCTTATTTTAATGTTTAATTCATTGGCCGGTGTATTTGGTAATATGCTGGGAGGCTGGCTTTTTGATAAATTTGGAGGATATAGGTCAATCCTAACTGGTATTATTATTACGTTTTTGTCGATATTAGGTTTGGTTATTAATCATTCTTGGACATATTACAGTTGTTTCTTCGTAATATTAGGGTTTGGTGTTGGTATTGTATTTCCATCAATGTACGCGATGGTTGGAGCGGCATGGCCAGAGGGTGGTCGTAAAGCTTTTAATGCAATTTATGTAGCTCAAAATCTTGGCGTTGCGATTGGTACGGCTTTAGGTGGAGTAGTTGCAGCCGCAAATATTAATTATATTTTCTCCGCTAATTTGCTATTATATATTATTTTCTTCTTAGTAGCTTTATTTGGATTTAGAGATATTGGTGAACCTAAGCAATTAAAAGAAACACATGTAGAAAAAGCAGAGAAACAAAAATTTTCATTTACTCCTTCAATGAAAGCTCTGATGATTGTTTGTGTTGCGTATGTTTTATGTTGGTTAGTCTATGTTCAATGGCAAACTACGATTGCATCAGAAATGCAAAATCTACACATTGGATTAAAAAAATATAGTCTGTTATGGACTGTAAATGGCGCGCTTATAGTCTTAGCTCAACCAATCGTATCAACCGCGATACGAAAATTTGAGTTAAGTATGAGAAAGCAAATGTTGTTTGGAATTGGATTTTTTATCGCTTCGACTATTCTTGTGAGCACTGCCGATCATTTCTCAATGTTTATGACGGGTATGATCATTTTAACGATTGGCGAAATGTTTGTATGGCCAGCAGTACCAACTATTGCAAATATGCTTGCTCCAAAAGATCGCATAGGGATGTATCAAGGGATTGTAAATAGTGCAGCAACGGTTGGAAGAATGCTTGGACCTGTTATTGGAGGGGCACTTGTTGATACATTTAATATGAGGGTATTATTTATCATATTAGTTCTCTTTTTAGTAATAAGCATGGTCTTCTCTGTGCTTTATGAAAGATTAGTAAAAAAAGTAATAAAAGCTGATCATCAAACTTTTGCTTCTTAAAAATGGGCAATGTATAATTGACCTTTTTCTTTGGTTATAATAAAATGGTATAAATTAAATCTAAATGATCGGCAATGATTGGGAATAGTAGTGAATATGAAGAGGTTTAGAGAGTTGACGGTTGGTGAAAGTCAATCCATTCTATTCATGAACTCGCCCATAAGCCACATTTGTGAACGGTTTTTACCAAGTAATAAATGTCGTGTTCCACGTTACGGAAACAAGTGAATGTATTTTTACATTAATTTGGGTGGTACCGCGGGAAATCCTCTCGTCCCTTTAGGGATGGGAGGATTTTTTTATTTGTAAACGCTAGGGCCACAGCCGAGCCATTTATACATGAAAAAAGGAGGCAATAATATGAGTTTTAATCATGGTACTATTGAACAGAAATGGCAGAAGTATTGGTTAGAAAATAAAACGTTTAAAACAACTGACGATACAAGCAAGCCGAAATTTTATGCACTTGATATGTTCCCTTATCCATCTGGAGCGGGATTACATGTGGGTCATCCAGAAGGGTACACAGCTACTGATATCCTTTCAAGAATGAAAAGAATGCAAGGCTATAATGTACTTCATCCAATGGGGTGGGATGCATTTGGTCTACCTGCAGAACAATACGCATTAGATACAGGTAATGATCCAGCTGAGTTTACTGAAAAAAATATTAATACTTTCCGTAATCAAATTCAGGCACTAGGATTTTCATATGATTGGGATCGTGAAATTAATACAACTGATCCTAATTATTACAAATGGACTCAATGGATTTTCCTAAGAATGGTTGAAAAAGGATTAGCTTATGTAGATGAAGTTCCAGTTAACTGGTGCCCAGCTCTTGGTACAGTTTTAGCTAATGAAGAAGTAATTAATGGAAAAAGTGAGCGCGGAGGACATCCGGTTGAGCGTCGTCCAATGAAGCAATGGATCTTAAAAATTACAGCTTATGCTGATCGATTATTAGAAGATCTAGAAGAATTAGATTGGCCAGAAAGCTTAAAAGAAATGCAACGTAACTGGATTGGCCGTTCTGAAGGTGCTGAAGTTTACTTTAATGTTGATGGATTCGATGAAAAAGTAACAGTATTTACAACACGTCCTGATACATTATTCGGTGCAACTTATGTAGTATTAGCTCCAGAACATGATTTAGTTAATCAAATTACAACAGCTGATCAAAAAGATGCTGTCGAAGCATACATTGATTCAGTTAAATCTAAAAGTGATTTAGAGAGAACTGATTTAGCGAAGGATAAAACAGGTGTTTTCACAGGAGCATATGCAATTAACCCTGTAAATAACGAAAAGCTTCCAATTTGGATTGCTGATTATGTACTTGCAAGCTATGGAACTGGTGCAGTTATGGCAGTACCAGGACATGATGAGCGCGATCACGAATTTGCAGTTAAATTTAAATTACCAATCGTTGAAGTTGTTGAAGGTGGAGACGTTCAAAAAGAAGCTTACGCTGGAGATGGCAAACATGTTAACTCTGATTTCTTAAACGGTTTAAATAAACAAGAAGCTCTTGATAAAATAATCGATTGGTTAGATTTTTCAAAAGCAGGTGAGAAAAAAGTTACGTATCGTCTACGCGATTGGTTATTCTCTCGTCAAAGATATTGGGGAGAGCCAATTCCAGTAATTTTCTGGGAAGATGGTACTATGACAGTTGTTCCTGATGAGGAGTTACCATTAATTCTTCCGAAAACAGAAGATATTCGTCCAAGTGGTACTGGAGAGTCACCATTAGCGAATATTTCTGAATGGGTTAATGTAGTTGATCCAGTAACAGGTAAAAAAGGAAGACGTGAAACAAATACAATGCCACAATGGGGAGGAAGCTGCTGGTATTACTTACGCTATATTGATCCAAATAATAACGAAGCAATCGCAGATTCTGAATTACTAAAGCATTGGTTACCAGTTGATGTATATATTGGAGGAGCAGAGCATGCAGTTCTTCACTTACTATACGCTCGTTTCTGGCATAAATTCCTTTATGATTTAGGTGTAGTTCCTACAAAAGAGCCATTCCAAAAGTTATTCAACCAAGGAATGATCTTAGGAGAAAATAATGAAAAAATGTCTAAGTCTAAAGGGAACGTTGTAAATCCTGATGATATCGTTGCTAGCCATGGTGCTGATACATTACGTTTATATGAAATGTTCATGGGTCCATTAGATGCATCAATCGCTTGGTCAGAAAATGGATTAGATGGTTCTCGTCGCTTCTTAGACCGAGTATGGCGTTTATTTGTTACTGATAATGAAGAGCTTTCAGATAAAATTGTAGAAGACGTTACTTCTAGCAGTCTTGAAAAAACATATCACCAAACAGTAAAGAAAGTAACAGAAGACTTTGAAGGTTTACGCTTTAACACTGCAATTTCACAAATGATGGTGTTTATTAACGAAGCATATAAAGCTGACAAATTACCAAAAGAAATGGTTGAAGGTTTTGTAAAATTAATAGCACCAGTTGCTCCTCATATCGGTGAAGAACTTTGGAGTAAGCTAGGTCATAGTGATTCAATTGCATATGCTACATGGCCAGCATACGATGAAGCTAAGCTTGTAGAAGACGAAATTGAAATTGTAGTACAAATTAATGGTAAAGTAAAAGCGAAATTACTTGTTGCAAAAGATGCTTCACGTGAGCAAATGGAGCAAATTGCATTATCAGACGATGCAGTTAAGGAACAAGTTGAAGGAAAAACTGTTCGAAAAATCATTGCTGTACCAGGTAAATTAGTAAATATCGTTGCAAACTAAATAGTTAATTCGAAAAAACCTCTTTTGAGGTTTTTTCTTTGTTCATTTCTTGTGTTTGCTTTCTTATAAACTCATCCTCCCCCTCAAGTGGGAAAGAATTAAACTTACTTTTTGCATAGAAAATAATTAGTTGTTAAGATGTTCCTATAAAGAAAGGATGAGCAATGATGAAGACAATTTCTGCAAATGAAGTTAAAGAGCGTTTAGAGTCAGGAGAAACGCTATTTTTAGTAGATGTACGAGAAGACTATGAGGTTGAGTATGGAAAAATTCCAGAAGCAGTTCATATTCCAATGGGGCAAATTCCTAGCAAATTAGATGTTTTTAATAAAGAATTTGAATACATTTTTATTTGTAAGGCAGGCGTTCGTAGTGAGAATGTTTGTGAGTATTTAAATGAGCTAGGCTATAAGGCGATCAACATGGAAGGTGGAATGATGGCCTGGGAAGGCGAGATCAAATAAAAAAATTTATCTGTATCAATATTTTGTCTACCTACTGAAATCCAACGTTTTTGTTGGATTTTTTTGATTTAGACGGTTTAATTTAGGCTAATGTTTTTTGCCATAAGGAATATTAACCAGGGAGTTGTGACATATATTAAAGTAGAACCTCATATATTTTTTCATTGAGGCTTTGCTTGTTAGAAAGGAGGGGGTTGATTTGCCTAAAACATTAAAAATTGATATTACCGATAAGATAATTGGTAAATTTAAAGATGGGCATATGGAGTTGTATTCTTCAAAGTATTTAATTGGAAAGTTTTACTTTAAAGACTTAAAACAATCTTTCCAATTGGCAGAAGGGTATGTTGAAGAGGATGGACGATTCTATTTATTAGTGAACTTGCAACACGAACAATCGAACGCTCGCCTTTGACCTTTAAATTAGGGACGGTGGATTTGTGCCAAAGAAAAATAAAATAAGCGAAAAGCATAAGTTAAAACTAGAAAATCAGTTTGATTGTTTTTCGAATACAACTATGGCAATAAGCTTGGGGAATAACAGGTTAACTTTTATAAAGTTGCTTAAGAATCAATCCTTATGCTTTTCTATATGTAAAGATTATAGGACCTAGCGAAAAAATAAATTCGTTCGGTCCTTTGTTTATTTCTTAAAAATTCGTTTGAGAGTATTCTGCAGCTGATGCTCCTGCTAATCTACCAGTTACCAAAGCTGCGGTTATGTTATAGCCACCAGTGTAACCGTGAATATCTAATATTTCTCCACAAAAATAAAGACCATTCATGATTTTAGAAGACATTTCTTTTGGATGAACTTCCTTTGTTGAGACACCACCGCCTGTCACGAATGCTTTTTCAATTGAAAGAGTTCCGTTTACTACAAATGAAAAACCTTTAAATAATCGGACAAGCTCTCTTAATTTCATAGTAGCAATTTCATTACAAGGAGTCGCCTCTTCAATTCCACATTTTGAAAGCAAAAATAGTAAATATCTTTCAGGTACATAACCTTTTAGAACGTTCTTAATCGCTTTTTTAGGTTCTTCTTTTAGCATACTGTTTACGTCTTGGAATAGTGATTCCTCATTTTGCTCGGGGAAACAATCAATCGCCATCGTAACATTTTTTGTTTTAAACTTCTGTTGTACTTTATAGACAAATTGGCTACAACGTAGTGCGGCAGGGCCTGAAATTCCAAAATGAGTAAAGAGCATGTCCATTTTATGGGCTATCACTTTTTTACCTTTTGGATTTAATACACTTAATTCTACGTCTCTTAAAGCAAGGCCTTGTAATGATTTATTTTGAATAAAATCTTCACTTGAAGTGATAGGTACTTCTGTAGGAAAGAGTTCAGTTATTGTATGACCAGCTTTTTTTGCCCAAGCATATCCGTCACCTGTCGAACCTGTGTGCGGAACAGATTTACCACCTACCGCAAGGACAACACTTTTTGAGTGAATGACTGTTCGGTCATCCAATAGGATTCCTACTACTTTTCCATCTTCATAGAGTACGTCTTTAACAGATCTATTGGTCTGAATATCTACATGATGTTTTTTTAGTTTTTGCATTAATGCATTTAATACTGATTTTGAGTCATTTGATACAGGAAACATTCTCCCGTGATCCTCTTCTTTTAATGCGACTCCCATGTTTTCAAAAAACCGTATGATATCCTCGTTATTATAGATGGAGAATGCGCTATATAAAAATCGGCCATTTCCAGGTATATGTTTAATAACTTCCTCTATAGGTAAGCGATTTGTTACGTTACAACGACCACCACCTGATATAAGGAGTTTTTGTCCTAATTTAGTTCCTTTTTCAAGTAAAAGTACTTTAGCTTTGTTTTCAGCAGCGCTAATTGCAGCCATCAGGCCAGAAGTTCCGCCACCAATTACAATCACGTCATAAACCATTATTTCACTACTTTCGTTACAAATTTCTTTTAGTAAGTTTACCATTATTTCAAGTAAGCTCCAACTTCTTATCATTTTTTAATTTTTTCTTTTTATATGATATGGTAAGATAGATTAGTTAGTTTGATCGAGAATTGGTAGGAGGCAGTTTATGTCAGATTCAAAATTGCTACGAGGTACCTTCATATTAACTGCTGGTACATTTTTAATAAAATTTCTAGGAATGATTTATACATTCCCTTTTTATGCGTTAGTTGGTTCAAAAGGGTCTGCATTATATAATTATGGTTACGTTCCATATACATTGTTCATCAGTATAGCTACTGCAGGTGTACCGTTAGCTGTAGCAAAGTTCGTTTCGAAGTACAATGCTATTGAAGAATATGAAACAAGTAGAAGGCTTTTTCATGCAAGTCAGTTACTTCTAATTTGTACGGGTATTTTTTCATTTTTAACGTTATATATCATTGCACCTTATATCGCACCTCTTATGATTCCAAAGGATACAAAAGGTAATAGTGTAGAAGATGTAGTTACAGTTATGCGAATAGTAAGTACTGCATTAATATTAGTACCTTCTCAAAGTTTGTATAGAGGTTTTTTTCAGGGGCATCAATCAACAGGTCCAACTACTGTTTCACAGCTAATTGAACAAATTGTACGTATTGTATTTACATTAGTTGGAAGTTATATCATTCTAAAAGTTATGGGTGGAACAATTACTCAAGCAGTAGGGTTATCAACGTTTGCAGCTACAATTGGTGCTGTAGGTGGTATTTTAAACTTACTATGGTATTGGAGAAAGCGAAAAGTTCATTTAGATGAACTTCTTCCAAAATCAAAAGGATTGATCTATCCTACTAAAATAGAAATGTTCAAAGAATTATTTTCTTATTCAATTCCGTATGTGTTTGTTGGACTTGCTATCCCGTTATATCAATTGGTGGATCAGTTTACTTACAATCGAGCAATGGAAGCAATTGGATTAAAAGATATTGCAGAGAATACTTATGTAATGTTTTCATACACAAGTCACAAGCTAGTAATGATTCCAGTATCATTAGCAACGGCATTTGGTTTAACACTTGTTCCCGCTATAACTGAAGCATTCGTAAATAAAAATCATAAAAAGCTACAAAGTCAAATTACCCAAACCTACCAGGTTGTATTTTTCCTAACACTTCCTGCAGTAGTAGGTATATCAGTTTTGGCAGAACCGATTTATAGTGCTTTTTATCAAAAAAGTACACTTGGTGGAAGTATATTAGGTTTTTATGCTCCAGTAGCTTTATTGTATTCACTTTTCACAGTAAATGTAGCCATTTTACAAGGTTTAGATAAACAAAAATATGCGATTATTGGTTTAATAGGCGGAGTAATATTAAAAATAATATTAAATGTACCATTAATTCATATATTTAAAACATATGGCGCGGTATCAGCGACTGCATTAGGCTATTTATTTTCAATCGTATACAATTTCTATTATATCCGTAAAAATGCGCAGTTCTCTTTCAATAAAGTGTTTAGAAGGATTATCTTTATGATTATCTTATCTGGCTTAATGGCCGGAGCGGTTTATGCTGTAGAATACGTATTAGGATTCTGGTGGACTTATAAAGATGGTCGAATGATTTCAATGTTCCTTATCATCATTGGAGCAATTGTAGGGGCTATTGTTTACTTAGGTGTTGCATACAAATTAAACTTATTTGAAGTGATTTTAGGAGCTCGTTTAAAGAATCGTTTTAAGTTTGGAAAAAGAGGATAAAAATATATGGTGAACCTTCTTTTGTAATGGTTCACCTTTTTTTACACATTAAGAGTGTATAAATTGACAGCGGAGAAGAAAAACGGCGTAGAAGGCAATTTCAAGAATTAACGCGACTACGCCTCTAGCTTCGCTAAAAAACTCGCTAATCGGCGAGTTTTCTTAAACTTTTATTTTAGAAAGAAAAGGTGCTAATTAATGAGAATTGATAAAATTTTAGCCAATATGGGATATGGCAGTAGAAAAGAAGTAAAGTCTCTACTAAAACAAGGTGTTGTCAAAGTTGGAGATCATATTGTAAAAAGCCCAAAAGAGCATGTAGATATTGAACAGCAAGTTGTAACGGTAAATGGTGAAGTAGTAGAGTATAAAGAGTTTGTTTATTTAATGATGAACAAACCACCAGGTGTAATATCTGCTACAGAAGATTCTGAGCATGAAACTGTAATCGGATTATTAGAATATGAGGATATCATTTTCGAGCCATTTCCAGTTGGGCGTTTAGATAAAGATACGGAAGGATTGTTATTAATTACGAATGATGGTCATTTAGCACATCAATTACTTTCTCCTAAAAAACACGTACCAAAGAAATATTATGCAACGATTGATGGAGTAGTAACTGAATCTGACATTAAAGCATTTGAAAAAGGCGTAACACTAGAGGATGGATATTTAACAAAACCTGGCTATTTAACAATTCTTAAATCGGGAGAAGAATCTGAGATTGAATTAGTTATAATGGAAGGTAAATTCCATCAAGTTAAAAGAATGTTTGAAGCAGTAGGAAAGAAAGTTACTTACTTAAAAAGACTTGAGATGGGTCCTTTAAAGTTAGATGAAAATTTAGAGTTAGGTGAATATCGAGAATTGACTGATGAAGAGATTGACCTATTAAAATCAGTTAACGAAGTAAATAAGTGTTAAGTATAAATAGGGTTAGATGAATCAAAATGTAAACTTAAAGTTTAATCGGATATCACTAATAGATTATTAATAGAGAGCCAAAAGAAAAACAAAAACCCTTGATTAGACGTCAGACAAGACAATCATAGGTTTTTGTTTTTCGTTTTACGAAGAAGCTTTTACTTTTTTCCCTGTTACGGCCCATTTTCCCCTACTTGGACTATAAACTAGATTATTAAACTCTAAAATGTTTAAATCACGTTGGATTGTTCTAGGTGTAATACCAAACTCCTCCACTAGGTCTTTTGTAGAAACGGTGCCATTTTCACTAATGTACATGTAAATGGCTTTAATTCGAGTCAGCATTCGAGAAGTTCCAGAATTCAAAAAACCACTCCTTTACCTACCGCATTGTTTCATAACAGGTTAGTTAAGTATTTTACTAGTTAAGCTTATATTTTCATTTTACTCTTTTTCAGTAGTTTCATAACGAAATTTATGAAAATAATACAAAAATTTAATGAAAATTTGCGCAAACGTAATCATTTTGCAAGTTTAAGGTAATATATTCTACAAAGAATGTCATATTCCTTCTTTTTTCGTTCCATTTATGAATAAATTATGTTTAAATTTTAAAAGATGATAAACTATTTATATTAAAGGAGGTATTTCTATGACACAAATTAATTGGATGGAAGAAGTTTTAAAACGTAAAGAAGATTATTTAAAGCAAACGATTGAACTTCTTAATATTGAAAGCGTTTATGATGAAGCGACAATTACAAAAGAAGCACCTATGGGTAAAGGTATTAATGAAGCACTTACATACATGTTAAATTTAGGTGAAAAAGACGGGTTTATTCCTAAAAATGTTGATGGATATGCTGGCCACTTAGAAATGGGAAGCGGCGAAGAACTAGTAGGAATTCTTTGCCACTTAGATGTTGTACCTGCTGGAGATGGATGGTCTCATGATCCATTTGATGCAATTATTAAAGATGGCAATATTTATGCACGAGGCGCAATTGATGATAAGGGACCTACAATGGCTGCTTATTATGCAATGAAGATTGTTAAAGAATTAGGTTTACCAATTAATAAACGTGTTCGTATGATTCTTGGAACAGATGAAGAAAGCCAATGGCGTTGTGTTGATCACTACTTTGAAAAAGAAGAAATGCCTACAATGGGCTTTGCACCTGATGCAGATTTCCCAATTATTTACGCTGAAAAGGGTATATTAGATATTAATTTCAAACAAATGCAGTTAAATGAAGACAACGAGAGTGAATATAAATTAGTTTCATTTTCTTCAGGTAGAAGAGTAAATATGGTACCCGATTATGCAAAAGCGATCGTTTCAGGACCAAACTTTGATCAAGAAGCATTTACAAAACATATTAGTGAGCTAGGATGTAAAGCTCAAGTTTCTCAAGAAAATGGACACCAAGTTTTAGCAGTAGAAGGCGTTTCGGTTCATGGAATGGAACCTGATAAAGGTAAGAATGCAGGTATTGCATTAGCTAGCTTTTTAAATCAATTTGAATTTAATGTTAATGCTGATCGATTCTTAAAGTTTATCGTTGAAAACTTTAAAGGTGACTCTCGTGGTAAAAACATGGGCGTTGCGTTTAATGATGATATTACTGGAGATTTAACAATTAATTTAGGAATTATGCAATACGAAGAAAATAATGGTGGTTCATTTGGGTTAACTTTACGTTATCCAGTAACAACTGATATTGACTTTGTTATTTCAACACTTACTGAACGTGGAAATAAATATAGCTTTGAATTTAATGAAATTAAAAATTCTAAGCCTCACCATGTACCAAAAGATCACCCATTAATTCAAACTTTACAAAAAGTATATGAAGAGCAAACGGGTGAGGAAGCAACATTGTTAACAATCGGTGGTGGCACATACGCTCGTTCACTAAGTGCAGGAGTAGCTTTTGGACCATTATTCCTAGGGAAACCAGAAGTAGCTCACCAAAAAGACGAATATGCTGAAATTGATGATCTATTAAAAGCAATTGCAATTTATGCACAGTCGATTGCTGAATTAGTTAAGTAATATAGTTTTAGACTGATTAAACGACTCGATATTTTGAGACAATAAGGTTAAAACGAGCGTTTTTCGTCAGTAAGGGGGAGAAAATTTCCTCCCCTTTTTTATGTATTTTTTTTAGGAGTTGAGAATAATTTTGAACACATTACAAGCACGTAAAAATAGCATCTTACTTATTTTTAAGGGCTATTATTTTTGTTTATTTTTTGCAATAGGATCATTAGGACCTTTACTTTCTTCTTACTTTAAAAATGTGTTGGATTTATCAACTTCACAAATTGGAATATTAATGTCTCTAACACCAATCGTTGCTATTTTTTCACAGCCTCTATGGGGAATGGTTAGTGATATGACGCTTAATCCTAAAAAAATGTTGCTTATAGCGCAAATCTCCACAATAATAATTGCACTTTTCTATTCCACAATCACTTCGTATGGCATGCTTTTATTTGTTGTCATCATGTTATCGATGACACAAAGTGCTTTAATCCCTCTTTCAGATAGTATTGCACTGAATTATGTCCAAAAAATTGGTGGGAATTACGGAGCTATACGATTATATGGCTCAATTGGTTTTGCATTAGCTGTATTAGTTTCGGGAAGATTAGCTGAAGTTTTCGGTTTAGTCATTATATTTTTCGTATTTGCTTTTTGTATTCTTGTCGGCTTAGGTATTTCAATTTTTATTCCTAACGCTACAACAATTAGTAAAAGGGAGCCGATCTTAAAAGGAGTCCCGATTTTGCTATCTAATAAAAGATTTTTATTATTTTTAATTTGTGCCTTTTTAGTTTTTGGACCAATTAGTGCAAATAATACTTACTTCGGTTTATATATTCAATCTTTAGGTGGAACATTAACAGGTGTTGGTATTGCATTTCTAATTTCTGCAGGTAGTGAGGCACCATTTTTGCAAGTAGCCAAGAGATTAATTAATCGTTTTGGGATATATAATATATTAATTGCAACCGCTTTAGTATCGGCTTTAAGATGGTATTTTTATTTTACAAATCCTCCGATTTCGATACTTTTTTTATCTTGTCTTACACAAGGACTATCGGTTGGGTTATTTATTCCAGCAGCTCTCCAGTTTGTAAGAGATCAGGCACCGGATTCTTTAAAAGCAACGGCTATTACAATTTATTCTGGTTTAGGCTTAGGGTTGGGCGAATGGTTCTGTACTTTCATAAGTGGATTTATATCAGAGGCATTTTCAATTAAAGCCATTTATATTTTATTTGGTTCTCTTAGTATAGTTGCGGTTGGAATCATGCAATACTTAAAAAAGGATTCTAATATTAAGGATAAAAAGGAGATTGCCTAATTTGAGTGAACATTATTTTCTTGCTGTTCCTTTGCCAATACAAATAAAAGAAATTTTAGATGATTATTCAAAAAGATGGTATACAAAATTACCTTTAAAGAAATGGACTTTTAAAGATGATTTTCATATTACTTTATCATTTTTAGGTCCAGTTACATATACAAAAAGTGTAGAGCTTATGGATCAACTAAAAAATGAGCTTAACGATTTTAAAAGTTTTAATTTGTCGATACACCAGTTAGGTATTTTTGGAAGTACAAGACAGCCACGTGTATGGTGGTTTGGTATAGAGAATAGTGTTGAATTATTGGAGTTACAAAATAGAATTAGTAAGATATGTGAAGAAAGCGGTTTTTCAATTGATAAACGACCATATAATCCGCATATTACAATCGCAAAGAAATATAATGATAGGTTCGATAAAGACTTTGAAATCCCACTTAGTTGGGAAGAAGAACCTTTAAAGTTTAAAGTGAATGAAGTCATTTTATATAAGATTCAACCTTCTCAAAAACCAAGTTACCATATTGCTGAATCCATTTCATTAAAGTAAAAAATAATATTTGAAATCTTGAACAAATTGATGAAATATAAGAAATATTTGAAGAAACTAACGAATATTTTCAGAAGAAGCATGAAAGCAGAATGTTAACATCATGTTTGTTTTGAATCCATTTTAACTATTTGTGAATATACTAATCATATCGATTTAATAAATAACGAAAATGCGTAGTTTTTATGTAAAAGTTTTAAATTTATAGTCTGGATGGTGAATAGCGTTGTTTCATATTAAAAGAGCTTTTGAAGCTTATATAGATGGATTTCAAGAAATAACAATGATTATTCCCAAATCGAACAAACATACAGTGCATTCATATTTTGAACTAATTGAAGAGGATGGTCGGAAAACTAGGCTTCCTGTTGTATCTCGAATAGAGTTTGAAAGATTTTTTAAATATACTGTTTTAACTACTGAAGTTCTTTTGTTAGAAAAAAAGTATGAGATTGAAGATGAATTTGGTATTCGCACAGATTTACAAGTAGGTGGAGTTATTCGTTCGAAGGATTTTGATGAAAAATATGCTTATGATGGAGAGGATTTAGGTGCGGTTTACACACGTAAATCTACACAATTTAAATTATGGGCACCTACTGCTTCAAAGGTTAAGTTAAGAATTTATGAAGAATATGGTGAAGAAGAAAAGTTTACTGAAATGTCTATGGATAGAGATGGAAGAGGGACATGGAAAACAGTCATCGATCTTGATTGTGACGGATTAGTTTATAATTTTTTAGTATGTGTGAATCTGATTTGGCGAGAAGCGGTCGATCCTTATGCAAAAGCAGTTACTGTAAATGGTAAACATAGTGTAGTTATCGATTTATCGAAGAGTAGCAAAGTTAGTAAAGTAAATAGTACACCACCAAGTAAGTATACTGATTGTATTATTTACGAAGCCAGTATTCGAGATTTTACCTCACATCCACTAAGTGGGATTCAAAAAAAGGGGTCTTTTCAAGGATTTTATGAAAAAAATACGGTGTACAATGGTTTTTCAACAGGTTTGGATTATCTATGCAAACTAGGAGTTACACATATTGAATTATTACCATTTTTTGATTTTGAAGGAATAGATGAAAATAACCCTTTCCAAAGCTATAATTGGGGCTATAATCCTTTGAATTTTAATGCACCAGAAGGTAGTTATAGTTTAAAACCGGATGAACCAATCGAAAGAATAAATGAATTAAAGAAACTTATTTCAGTTTATCATGAACATGGTTTACGGATTATTATGGATGTTGTTTACAATCATGTGTATGAATTACAAACTAGCCAATTCGAAAAAATTGTACCAGGATATTATTTTAGACAAGATGAACGTGGTTTACCATCGAATGGAACAGGAGTAGGAAATGATTTTGCCTCTGAAAGATTGATGGCTAGACGTTTTATTCTACAATCAATAAAATATTGGACTAAAGAATATGACATTGATGGGTTTAGATTTGATTTAATGGGAATATTGGATACGGATACAATGAATGAAATTGTAACTGAACTGACAATCTTAAAACCAGAAATAATCATTTTTGGAGAAGGTTGGGATTTAAATACAGCATTAAATCCATCTTCTCGAAAAGCAACAATAAACCAAAGTCATCAATTATCAATGGTTGGATTTTTTAATGATAAATTTCGCGATGGAATAAAAGGAAGTACTTTTTCATTTCAAGAAATAGGGTTTATACAGGGCAATAATATTCATAATGATTACTTGTCCGATTTACTTTTAGGAAGCGTTGGGATTAATAAACAAGTAAATTTATTTAAAGAGCCATATCAATCGATCAATTATGTTGAATCACATGATAATCATACTATGTGGGACAGATTAAAGCTTTCCAATCAGAAAGAGCATGAGGAAATACTTAAGAAAAGGCATTTACTTGGAACAAGTATTGTATTATTTTCGTTTGGTGTACCGTTTCTTCATAGTGGCCAGGAGTTTTTTCGAACAAAAAAGGGGATCGAAAACAGTTATAATTCAGGCGATACAATCAATAGTATTGATTGGGCAAAAGCAGAACGTGAAGCGTCATCGATTGAAATTGTTAAATATTTTATCGCAATTCGAAAGCGCTTTAATAGTTTCCGTTTTTCTTTAAAAGAAGAAATAGAAAAGTATGTAACGCCAGTCAAGATTCATCGAGATTTAATTGGGTATCGAATAAGCGGATTAGAAGAAATCGATCAAGTTAAAGAGATAATGGTGTTATTTCATAATGGCCTAAGTGATATTTATATTGATTTAGGAAATGAAGAAGACAATTGGGAATATATATGGGATGGTCATAATCATTATGTTAATAAAGGGATGAAAGTGGATTGTAATAAATTACCAATGCCATCACTTTCGACTGTTGTATTAGTAAAATACTAGCAACTACTTGCAGATTCTAATTAAACAATGTAAACTTGTAAAAGATGGCTTATTACAGCTGATTGTAATAGGCTATCTTTCTTTTTGTAATAAAATAATTTTAAATACAAACATAGATAACAACAAGGAACGGAAGAACAATGGATAATCATATACAAGAAATACTCGGAAAAGAATGGACAATCTCGCCAGCCGGTGGCTTTACTGGTGAAGCGTATATAGCAGAAAATAATGATAAGAGATTATTTCTAAAACGAAATTCTTCTCCTTTTTTAGCAGTTTTATCAGCAGCTGGCTTTGTTCCAAAATTAGTTTGGACTAGAAGACTAGAAAATGGTGATGTACTTACTGCTCAAGAGTGGGTGATTGCACGTAGTTTAGAACCTTATGAGCTCTCTGTGAAAGGGGTTGCGCAATTTTTATATCGTATCCATTCCTCCAAAGAATTGTTATATATGTTAACGAAGCTCGGGATCAATCCTTTAGAACCTCAGGATTTACTACAAACTATTGTAGGTAATCTTACTGAAGAGTTTACACAAAGTCAGATCATTGTAAAAGGTATCGAATATTTAGAGGAAAATATGCCATCTTTTGATTCAGAGGATTTAGTCGTTTGTCATAGTGATTTAAATCATCATAATTGGTTACTTACTGAGACAAATAATCTATATTTAATCGATTGGGATGAGGCAATTATTGCTGATAAAGCATTTGATTTGGGCATGTTTTTATTCACCTATGTAGAACAAAACGATTGGGACAAATGGCTTCGAAATTATGGAATAAAATTAACGGAAGACCTATTAAATCGAATGACTTGGTATGTAGTCGCTCAAACAATCATTTGGATTAAATGGTATACTCTTCGTGAAAATGAAAAGCAGACTCAAAAAATGAAGAGCCTGCTAGAGAAGATATTAGATTAAATAAAAATTTCCTCGGAAATTGTCATATAGATTAAGAATAAGTATTGAAATCAGTCACCCATTGAGAGAGTTGATTTTGGTGGTTTGTAATGTGCTGATCTAAATCAGCAGAATACTTTCCAGACTGACTATAATAATAAACGTCATTTAACATGCTTTTTACATCATCTGTTATTTGGTCGTTCGTTAATAAGGATTGAACAAGTCTTTCTAATTGCTCACATTCTGATATAGTTCCACAACAGTCAGATTGGTGATTCATTAAAATATCTCGTAAAATTGTTAATTGATGTTCATGATTTAAAGGCATAAATTCACATCCTTTTTTTATTAAGTACACTTGAAATAGTTTGTGTTACAAGAAATGATTTTATACTATACGTGAATAACCGAGTGCCATCGTGCTTGGTTTTTTCTTTGAGTAATTATAAATTGCAAAATCGAGAGGGAGTAAAATCTTATGAGATTAAGACATAAGCCAGGTGCGGCAGATCAAGTTAAACAAAATGCTCATTATGTAATTCCAAATCCGTCAGAACAAAAAGGGAAATGGAATGAAGTTTTCCAAAATGATCAACCAATTCATATCGAGGTTGGTACGGGTAGAGGTCGTTTTATGGTCGGTATGGCTAAAGCCAATCCTCATATTAACTATATTGGCATTGAGAAATATACAAGTGTAATTTCTGATGCATTAGATAAATTAATTGAAGCTGAAGTTCCAAACTTAAAGCTGTTAAATGTAGATGCTCAAAAATTAACGGATTTCTTTGAGGACGGAGAAATAGATCGAGTATATTTAAACTTTTCTGATCCATGGCCAAAGGTTCGTCATGAAAAGCGTCGATTAACATATAAAACATTCTTAAAAATGTATCAACAAATCTTGAAAAATGATGGGGAAATTCATTTTAAAACAGATAATCAAGATTTATTCGAGTTTTCAATCATGAGTATGGCGAACTACGGAATGACAATGCATTTCTTAAGCCTAGATCTTCATAATAGTGATTTTGAAGGAAATATTATGACTGAATACGAAGAGAAGTTTTCTTCAAAAGGTAACCGTATTTACCGAGTTGAAGCTGCTTATCGAAACTAATTTAACTAGAAGACTATCGTGATATATTTATCAGGATAGTCTTTTTTAATTTGCACAACACACAAGTTTTAATATGAATGTATATATTTAGGCAATCTAAAACAATTTTCATTTCGTATTCACTATTGTTCCCTTTCTTTTACCTATTCCTGCTCTTAAAATATTCAGTAAATTTGTAAAAGTGGTATAATATTTAAGGCAAGTAAATAAGAAGGGGGATAAGTATGGAACAGTTGAAAATTGGGACTTGTACAATTCATTGGCTTACTGGAGGAAATACCCATTTAGATGGTGGAGCAATGTTTGGAGTTGTTCCAAAGGCGCTTTGGTCAAAAAAATATATTGTTAATGACAAAAACCAAATTCCTTTACGTACTGACCCAGTATTTATTCAAACAAATGGTTTAAATATTATCATTGATAGTGGCATTGGTGTTAATAAATTAAATGAGAAGCAAAAAAGAAATTTTGGCGTTACCGAGGATTCAGCGTTAGAAGAGTCATTAGCGATGCACGGATTAAAACTAGACGATATTAATTATGTCATTATGACACATTTGCATTTTGATCATGCAAGTGGATTAACTAAATTTGAAAATGGTGAATTCAAACCTGTATTTTCGAATGCAAAAATTATTACATCTCAAATTGAATGGGATGAAATGAGAAGTCCGAATATTCGTTCAAGTAATACATATTGGAAAGAAAATTGGGAAGCAATTCAGCACCAAGTAATTGCATTTGAAAAAGAATATTCTTTAACAGATGAAATAACAATTATTCACACAGGTGGACATAGCGATGGGCACAGTATTATAAAAATTGAAACTGAAGATGAGCTATTATTGCATATGGGGGATTTAATGCCTACACATGCACATCAGTCACCATTATGGGTTATGGCATATGATGATTACCCGATGACATCTATTTACGCAAAAGAAAAATGGGTTAATTTTGGTTTGCAAAAAATATCTTGGTTTACGTTTTATCATGACGATGTATTTAGGGCAATAAAATGGAGCGCTGAAGGACAAGTATTACAGTCGATCGAACGCTCCAAATAATTTGGCTATTGTTGTTAAACAATTTGAGCAGAAATTAGCTCACCATTTACAGCATTAATGATGAATGAATAGTTTGTAGTGTCATTATCTGATTCTACTACTGTAAAACCACCTTCATAAACATCACCTTCATAATCAGGTAAATCTGCCCACTTTGGTTCTGAATGAATCCAAGTTCCAGTTACATTACCATATGAAAGAAATACTGGTTTAATTGTTTTTAATGCTTTTTCTGCTGGAATATATTGTGAAGATAATTTTTTTTGTAAATATAGTCCACCAGCAACACCTAAACCTAAGCCAATTAAGACGCGTTTAAGTTTCATTTGTACCACCTCTATTTATGTATTATGCGCTTGAAAAAATATTCTACTACTTATCTTAGTCAAACCGGGGCAACATTTCAACGGTTAGCATTGGTATTATGTGTTATTTTTAGATAAAATAAAAAAAAGAAGATATGTTTTGTACAGAGAGGAACTTTAATTATGAACCAAGACACTCTACAGCTTTTTAAATTTTTAACAGAATTACAAGGTGCACCAGGATTTGAGCATGAAGTGCGTCACTTCATGAGAAAAGAACTTGAAAAATATACAAATGAGATTGTGCAAGATCGTTTAGGAAGTATTTTTGGAGTTAAACGTGGAACTGAAGATGGACCTACTGTAATGGTGGCAGGTCATATGGATGAAGTTGGTTTCATGGTTACACAAATTACAGAAAACGGGATGTTAAGATTTCAACCACTTGGTGGGTGGTGGAACCAAGTATTGCTTGCTCAAAGAGTTCAAGTAATGACAGAACAAGGACCAGTTATTGGTGTGATCGGTTCAATTCCACCGCATTTATTAAGCGATGAGTTAAGAGCTAGACCAATGGATATAAAAAATATGCTAATCGATATTGGTGCAGATAACAAAGAAGATGCACTAAAAATTGGCGTTCGTCCTGGTCAACAAATTGTACCAGTATGTCCATTCACTCCTATGGCTAATGAGAAAAAAATCATGGCAAAAGCTTGGGATAACCGTTATGGTTGTGGACTTGCGATTGAATTATTAAAAGAAGTTCAAAACGAAACGTTACCAAATATTTTATATTCAGGTGCTACTGTTCAAGAAGAAGTTGGACTAAGAGGGGCACAAACAGCTGCAAATATGATTAAACCTGATATCTTTTACGCACTAGATGCAAGCCCAGCTAATGATATGTCAGGATCGAAATCCGAGTTTGGTCAATTAGGTAAAGGTGTTTTATTACGAATTTTAGACCGTACGATGGTTACTCATAAAGGAATTCGTGAATTTATTTTAGATACTGCAGAAACGAATAAAATTCCTTACCAATATTTTGTTTCACAAGGTGGAACAGATGCTGGACGAGTACATGTTTCAAATGATGGCGTACCTTCTGCTGTAATTGGTATTTGCTCTCGTTATATTCACACTTCGGCATCAATTATTCATGTTGATGATTATTTAGCTGCAAAGGAATTACTTGTTAAGCTAGTTAAAGCGACTGATAAAACAACTGTTGAAACATTACGTAATTATTAAGTTAGGGAGCCCTATAAAAGGGCTTCTTTTCTGTTTGAGTAATAAAACATTCGTAAAAAATAATGAAGTTAAATAGTTGAATTTCAAATGAACGGAGTAGTTGTAATGAAAATAACGATTGGTTCTCTTAATCCAACTAAGGTAGGAGCGGTGGAAAATGTATTTAAACATTTTTCAATTTTAGGGCTAAATGTTCCATCAAATGTTTCGAATCAACCTTTGAGTGATCAAGAAACTATGCAAGGTGCTATAAATAGAGCGCAAAATGCTAGAGTCGCAGGTGAGTCAGAAATCGGTATTGGATTAGAAGGCGGGGTCATTGTAGAAAACGAACGGCTTTTTCTTTGTAACTGGGGAGCGCTTGTGTATGAAAACGAGGTAATACTAGCAAGTGGAGCAAAAATTTTATTACCTAGCGAATTTATTAATGAGCTAAGAAATGGTACAGAGCTTTCAATATTAATGGAAAGATATACAAATGAAAAAGATATACGTAGTAAAGAAGGGGCAGTAGGGGTATTTACAAATGGGCGAATTAGTAGGACCGATATCTTTGAACATATTTGTGAATTACTATTTGGACAATATGAATTCAAGAAACGAAAAGAAGAAAACAATTGAGAGGCGTCCTTTTTGCATATCGATAAAAATAAGATAAAATAAAAGAAAATGAATTAAGCGAGGGAAAAAGAATGGAAAAAATTACATCAGTTGAACAATTCGAACAAGCGAAACAAGGAGAAAAAATAGTTTTCCAATTTTCAGCAGATTGGTGCCCAGATTGCAGATTTTTAGATATGTTTTTTCAAGAAATAATTGATGAAAATAAAGATTTTACGTTTTATTATGTAGATCGTGACCAATTTATTGAGTTATGCCAAAATCTAGATATCTTTGGTATACCAAGCTTTGTAGCGTTTAATAATGGTAAAGAAATTGGTCGTTATGTAAATAAGGATCGAAAAACAAAAGAACAAGTAGAAGAGTTTCTTGAAGGATTAAGAGGCTAATAAGGTAGGTAAAACAATTGGCTAAAAAAACAACACTAGACTTAAAAAAAATGATAGAAAACCGTCTTGGGAATGAAGATTGGCGTTTTATCTATGATCGTGAAAAAGAAGACCTTCGAATTGAAGGGATTGAAAGTAATAAAGGGATGAGTGTCTCTTTAAATAGTGCAGTAGCAAAGTATGAAGCTGAAGGTGAAGAGGCATTTAATGAATTAATTTATTATATAAAAGAAGCACTTTCTGCTATGCACTCTGAAACTATATTTCTTGAAGAACAAATTCGTCCAGTTATTCGAGCTACATCGTTTCCGTCTGAAAAGGAAGAAGGAAATTTATTTGTAACTGATGAGCATACTGCAGAAACTAGAATTTACTATGCTATTGATTCAGAAAAAACGTATCAACTTATCGATGAAAAATTATTAGTAAAGTCAGGGTATACAAAAGAACAACTCCATTCTATTGCTTTATTTAATTTAAGAAAAATGCCTGTTCAAGTAAAAGAAGATATTGTTGCAGATAATACTTTTTATTTTGTACGCACAAATGATGGATACGATGCGAGTAGAGTACTAAACAGTACTTTTATAAAAGAAATTCAATCAAAAGTAAAAGGTGAATTATTAGTAGGAATTCCTCATGGAGATGTACTAATCCTTGCTGACATTCGAAATAACATAGGTTATGATATAATGGCGCAAATGAATATGAGTTTCTTTGCAAGTGGGAAAATACCAATTACATCATTGTCATTTGCTTACGAAAATGAGAAGTTAATGCCAGTATTTATTTTAGGGAAACAAAAGAAGCAATAGAGAGGAAGAAATCAGTGAATATTTTTTATAACAAAGAAGGAATCGGCGATACGCTATTAATTACATTAAAACAAATTCCATCAGAAGATCGTAAAGTTGAACGAAAAGGGAATATTGCACGCGTATATAGTGCCGTTACGAATGAAACAGTTGCTATTAATGTGTTCGAGGCATCTACTTATGTAGATGTTCAAGAAAATGGAATCGTTACGATTACTGAACACATTGTTAATACGGTTAATGAATTACTAGCAAAAGAAGGATTTGAAGATACATTAGTATTAGACCTTTCACCTAAATTCGTTATTGGATATATACTCGAAAAAGAAAAACATCCAAATGCTGATAAATTAAATATTTGCAAAGTTGACGTTGGAACAGATACATTACAAATCGTTTGTGGTGCTCCAAATGTTGAACAAGGACAAAAGGTTGTTGTTGCAAAAGTTGGTGCAGTAATGCCATCAGGATTAGTCATTAAGGATGCTAATTTACGTGGAGTGGATTCATTCGGTATGATTTGCTCTGCACGTGAACTTGATCTACCTGACGCTCCACAAGAAAAAGGAATCTTAGTTCTTGAAGCTGATGCAGAAGTTGGAAAAGCTTTTTTTAACTAAATAATATATATTTTCTTATAAATACTAGGCCATTAATTGGTCTAGTATTTTTTCTGTTTTTCAATAAAAGAATTATTATTTTAATATTAATTTGATTAAATTATATATTTGATATCGAAATATGATTGAACTAGCGCAATTTGTAATAATAATGTGTTTTTTGTCATTATGTCACATGGTAAAATAAAAGGTATGAAAAGAAATAGAGAGAGTGAGAAAAATGAAAAAATGGTTAAAAAGCCTTTTTAAGGCGAATAGCCTTAATGAGATTGAAGAAGAGTTTGAAGAAGGTTTTGAAGAAAAGCCTGTTGAGGAGAAAGTATATCAATCACACTCTATCGAAAAAAAGAGAAACGCTTTACATGAGCGTCCAAAATTTAGATTTCCAATTGAATTAGATGAAGAATTACCATCACCAAAGCCAATAAAGGAAACAAAAATTGAATCAGTTTTTAAACAAGAAAAAAATAATGATATTTGGAATAAGTCACCAAACAATTTAAATAAAGAATATAAACCTACATATAACCAGAGTAATAACTTTGTAAGAAATAGTTTTCAAAGTAATCAATTCGATAAAAGTAATTTATCTAGTCGGCTTGAAAAAAATCAGGTCTCAAAAAGTGAGGAAGAACCAGTAAAAGTAGAAAAAGAAGAAAAGGTCGATATTGTATTTCGTCCCAAACGAAAAACACCATTTCGACCAAGTGAATATATTTCACCAATTTATGGTTATCAAAAGCCTCCGATAAAAGAAGAAAATGATACTGATTCTGTTCTTTCTTCTACAAAAGAAGAAATGAGAGTTGAAGCTTCTAATATTAATAATGTATTTGAAAATGTTGAAATGAACACTTTCGAAAAAGGAAGTTTCGGCAATCAAAATCATGAAGTGTTAAATCTAGTAGAAAATGCAGACATTCAAACTGCAGCTAATCAAGTTGAAAATGAGGATTTACAAACTGAAGTTCATCATAATGAAATTAAACTTGCATTAAAAGATGAAGAAGTACAACTTGAAACTCAAGAAATTGAAGCTGAAGAGACGAATGAAGAATTAGAAGCTGAAGTTCTTCAATTCGAAGCTGAGGTGGAAGAGTCGGATGAAGTTGTAGAGCATGGTGCCTATCAAATTGAAACAGAAGTAGAAGCGATAGTTGAAGAAGTACAATTTGAAACTCAAGAAATTGAAGCTGAAGAGACGTATGAAGAATTAGAAGCTGAAGTACTTCAATTCGAAACTGAGGTAGAAGAGACGAATGAAGTTGTAAAGCATGATGCCCATCAAATTAAAACAGAAGTAGAAGTGAAAGATGTAGATGAACAGCTCGAAGCCCTTAAAATCGAAACAGTGGCTGAAGTTCAGATTGAAGAAGCACAGCCTGAAGTATATTTTCATGAGTCAAATGATCACAAAGTTGAGACTTTGGTCCAAATTAATGAAAACGAAGACAAAGGTTTTGATCTCGTTAAAAATAATGAAGAGAATGATGTTAAGTCGGAGTTAACAGGCGAGTCAGATGTGAATCTAAAAGGGATTAAGGAAGAAGCCGTACAGCATGAAAATTCAACTGTAAAATCTAATGTAGAAGAATCCGTCGAAATTAATCAACATTCTGTTACCAATTCTAACGAACAGATCAAGACTGAAAATGAAGCTAATAAAGAAGAATCTGAACCTAAACCAATCGAGAAACGTCAGAAAAAACGCCATTTTCCTTTTAATGTAATGATGCTTCGAAGTGATGTTGAGGCTTCAAGAAAAGCAAATATAATGAGACAACTTCGTGAATTACAAAATGAATCTGCTGCAACAGTAGAAAAGGTAAATGAAGAAGTCGAGATAAAACAAAATGAAGAGTTGAGTGAGGATGCTAGTTTATCTGAACAAAGTGAAACGCTATCTATAGGGAGAGTTCAACAAAGTGAAATAATTGCTGAATCAATCACACATGAAATGACTCCAGAAGGAATTCAAGATCAGACAGTTCTTGAAACTGAAAAAAGTAAAACAGAAATAAACTTAACGATAGAGACTAAAAATCAGATTGATCAGGCTGATGAACCTCAAAGTTTAGAAGGACAACCACCAGTACTTTATGAATTACCAGAATTAGACTTATTAGTTGAACCCCCAATTGAACAATTTAATGATGGGGATTGGGTTGAAGATCGAAAGCAACTACTACAAGAAACATTACATAATTTTAATGTAGGTGCTAAAGTAATTGCCGCAACTCAAGGTCCAACAGTAACTCGTTTTGAAGTTCAGCCTGACCCTGGCGTGAAAGTAAATAAAATAACGAACTTACAAGATGATATTAAATTGAGCTTAGCAGCTAGAGATATTCGAATTGAAGCCCCGATTCCAGGTAGAAGTGCCATTGGTATAGAAGTACCAAATAAAGAGAGTAAGCCTGTCTACTTAAGAGAATTAGTTAGCCAGGAGAAATTTATGCAAAGTGAATCACCTTTGACTGTTGCTCTTGGACTAGATATAGCTGGAGAGCCTGTCTATGCAGATATCTCAAAAATGCCACACGGGTTAATTGCTGGGGCAACAGGATCTGGAAAAAGTGTATGTATTAATTCAATTTTAGTTAGCATTTTATATAAAGCGAAACCTCATGAAGTGAAATTAATTTTAATTGATCCTAAGATGGTTGAGCTAGCTCCGTATAATCATATTCCACATCTTATTTCACCAGTTATTACTGACGCTAGAGCCGCGACTGCTGCTTTAAAGTGGGCATGTGAAGAGATGGATCGACGTTATGATTTATTTGCTCATGCTGGGGCAAGAGATATTAAGCGTTTCAATGATTTAGCGAAGAAAAAAGGTGCTTATAATGATGAGTTACCATACTTAGTCATTATTATTGATGAATTAGCGGATTTAATGATGGTATCTCCTGGGGATGTAGAAACTTATATTTGTCGTATTGCCCAAAAAGCGAGAGCATGCGGAATCCATTTATTAGTTGCAACTCAAAGGCCTTCAGTTGATGTCATTACCGGTATTATTAAATCAAATATACCGACGCGAATTGCGTTTACAGTGTCTTCACAAGTAGATTCTAGAACAATTATCGATATTGGCGGAGCTGAAAAGTTACTTGGACGAGGAGATATGTTATTCTTAGATAATGGAAAATCTCAAGCAATTCGATTACAAGGCGTTTATGTTTCGGATGATGAAATCGAACATGTTGTAGAGATTGTTAAAGACCAACAAAAACCGAATTACTTATTTAACCAAGAGGAACTTGTAGCAAAAGCGGATGCACAGGATGTTGATGATGAACTTTTTGAAGAAGCGGTAGAGTTTGTCATTGATCAAAAAGGTGCTTCTGTTTCAATGCTTCAAAGACGTTTTCGAATTGGATACAACCGTGCAGCTAGATTAATTGACCTAATGTTTGATCACGGGATCGTATCAAATCAAAATGGAAGTAAACCTCGTGATGTACTGATTACATCATTTGAGGAGTTTCGTTCTGAGTGATAAATTAAAAATTCGATAAAAATTAAGTAACGAATGTTAAAGTTTTTTTAACCCATACTAGAAAAAAAGAACGATACTTTTCAGCAGGTGAAGATTCATGGAAAAAGAATTAGATTTAAAATTAAAAGGTAAAATAAGCCGATTAACGAACCAAACATTTAAATTTGATGAGAGAATCGGAGAAGGCTGGTTTTCAGCTGTATATTTTTTAAAAACTAGAGAAATCATTCGAAAAAAGAAGCCAGATACTGAAGTAACAATGCAATTTTTCCAAAGAGAAAGTGCAGTATTATGTGGAACGGATGAAGCAATTGCTATTTTACAAACTTTTGCCGATCATCCAGAAAATCTTATTGTTCATTCATTAAAGGATGGAGATATGATTGAACCATTTGAAACTGTCCTAACAATTAAAGGTAAATATGCTGATTTTGGCTACCTAGAAGGAATTATTGATGGTATTTTAGCTAGACGTACGTCTGTTGCTACAAATGTATATAATGTAAAACATTCTGCAAAATCCGCAGGCATTAAAAAGCCTGTTATTTTCATGGGAGATCGTGATGATCATTTCACAACTCAAGCAGGTGACGGCTATGCTGCATTTATTGGTGGTGCAACGGCACAAGCAACTCATGCAATGAATGAGTGGTGGGGTAATGAAGGTATGGGTACAATGCCTCATGCACTAATTCAAATGTATAATGGTGATGTTGTAGAAGCTGCACGTGCATATACAGAAGTTTATCCACAAGATGATTTAATTGTCTTAGTAGATTATAATAATGATGTCATTACCGACGCGCTAAAGGTTGCACGAGAATACGGTAGTAAATTAAAGGCTGTACGTGTAGATACATCAAAAACAATGATTGATCAGTACTTTATTGGGAATCCAGAATTATTAGGAAGTTTTGACCCTAGGGGTGTAAATCCTCCATTAATTTTTGCTTTACGAAATGCACTAGATCAAGAAGGATATCAGCATGTGCAAATTGTAGTAAGCGGTGGATTTACTGTAGAAAGAATTTTAGCTTTTGAGAAACAAGGTGTACCAGTAGATTTATATGGTGTAGGCGGAAGTTTATTAAAAGTTAATATAGGCTTTACAGGTGATAATGTCGAGTTAAATGGTGTGCAACAAGCGAAAGCTGGAAGAAAGCTTCGTGAAAATCCTCGATTAGAAAGAGTAGAAATGAGCCCTAGACTATAAAGGGACTAAATATCAATTTAAGATTGATAGTATTTTAATATAAGCAGATAACTTAAAGTATTTACTTTTCCATCTATTTCCTCATAGTGCGATTTAAAATAAATAGTCCTATGGGAGTTTAAGTGATATAATACTAATTGCGTAAAAATTTAAGTTAGTTATCATTAAAAAAATAACTAGACTCGGCAAAGTAACAATGCATCAAATTTATAAAATATTGATGCCATTTCTTTTATTTACACATATACTGTCTAAGAGATAGGCCGTTGTATTAGTGATCGATTTTGGAGGTTCTTTTAATATGACAGTTTACCATTTTGTAGGGATTAAAGGTACTGGAATGAGTGCTTTGGCACAAATTTTACATGATTCTGGTTTGACCGTTCAGGGATCAGATTATGAAAAGCACTTTTTCACTGAAAATGAATTACGAAAAAAAAATATTACGATTTTACCATTTGATAAAGCAAATATTAAAGAAGGCCAATTCGTTATAGCAGGTAATGCATTTCCTGATAATCATGAAGAAATTGCAGCTGCTATTGAAAAAGGAATTCCGATGGCACGCTATCATAAATTCCTAGGGGAATATATGAATAAATTTACTAGCGTTGCAATTACTGGAGCACATGGTAAAACCTCTACGACAGGTTTATTAGCCCATGTAGTTTCTGGTGCGCGTCCAACTTCTTTTCTAATTGGAGATGGTACTGGGAAAGGTGAAAAAGACAGCGAGTATTTCGTGTTTGAAGCTTGTGAATACCGTCGTCATTTTCTTTCATACTTTCCAGACTATTGCATCATGACTAATATTGATTTTGATCATCCGGATTATTATAAGAGTGTAGATGATGTATTCGATGCTTTCCAACAAATGGCTGATCAAGTAAAGAAAGGTATTATTGCATGTGGAGATGATGAACATCTTCAACGAATTTATGCAAAAGTACCTGTAATGTATTATGGATTTAACGAGGACAATGATTTCCAAGCTCGTAATATCGAAAAACATACAAATGGTACAACATTTGATGTATTCGTCCGTAATACGTATTACGCTACTTTTGATATTACTGGATATGGTGATCATAGTATTTTAAATGCTTTAGCAGTAATTGCGCTTTGCCATTATGAAGAAATCGATGTTGATATTATTAAAGCTAGATTATTAACATACGGTGGCGTAAAGCGTCGTTTCAGTGAAAAACGCTTCGGAGATCAAATGTTAATTGATGACTATGCTCATCATCCAACTGAGATCCAAGCGACGATTCAAGCAGCACGTCAAAAATACCCTGACCGTGAAATCGTAGCAGTGTTCCAACCGCATACATTTACACGCACAAGTAAATTTTTAGATGAATTTGCTGGTACATTAGAAAAAGCAGATAAAGTTTACTTATGTGATATTTTTGGTTCTGCACGAGAAGATAAAGGTACTTTAACAATTGAAGACCTTTCTTGTAAAATTGCAGGTGCTGAACTATTGACTGATGATAATATCAGCAATTTACAAAACCATAAAAATAGCGTATTAATTTTTATGGGCGCTGGAGATATTCAAAAATACCAAGCAGCATACGAAAAACTATAAAAACTATTAAACCCGTTTATGTATGATCATAAACGGGTTTTTTGTTATTTTGAAAAAGCTTGTTTTACAAAAAATGCTTAATAAGAAGGTAAATTGTAAAAACAAAAAGAATATGTCATACGAATGAAAGGGTAAGGAGTGAAAAGATTGAATAATCACTATGATCTAATTATTGTTGGAGCAGGCGCTATGGGAATGGCAACAGGATATTATATATCAAAAGGAAATCAGAAAATATTATTAATAGATTCTTTTGATCCACCACATAGCTTTGGTAGCCATCACGGCGATACTAGAATCATTCGTCATGCATATGGAGAAAGTAGAGAATATGTACCTTTAGCATTACGGGCACAAAAATTATGGGAAGAATGCATGTCGATTAAATGAAGACGTATTTAAGACTGAGGTAGTCGATTTAATTATGTTAATTTCTAGGGTTGTAGTAGAGTCAGGCGTGAATGCAACACTCATCATGTCAAAAAATGCTCAAATGATCCAGGAATTATATCACATTATTCGCTATGATAAATTTGTAAAAAAGGTTTGCGAATATGCTTACTGGCTAACGATTCAAATAGCCAATTCATTTAATAATCAGATGTCTCCTATGATTCGTAAAGCAACTAAATATATACGAGAAAATCATCAATCTACTATAACATTGGAAGAAATTGCTCAATATTGTTGCGTAAGTAAATATCATTTCAGTCACCTATTCAAAAAAGAAATTGGCACAAGTGCGATCGATTTTTTAAATAGAATAAGGATTGAAAAATCAATGTTTTATTTAGAAATGACTGATTTAAGTATGCAAGAAATTGCTATACGAGTTGGTTTTCAAGATTCAAATTATTTTAGTCGTATATTTAAAAAATACATAAAAAGTAGCCCTTCTGAATATAGGGCTACTAAATATCCACATTTAAATTTAGTGTTAGAAAATTAAAATTAGGATGCAGTGTTTAAGGTTAAGGTGAAGATTGTAAAGACGCTTCTTACCCTTAATCCTGCCTTTCTAATCTTGTTGCATAAGGATAAAGTGGATCTAATAATTGGAATTCATAGGTAATTCCATCGACTTTTCCAACCACCTTTTCACTGTCATAAAGCTCCAACATGAAACCGGCCATTTCTTTTGCCGTATGATATTTTGGTAGGACGCCTTCGAATTTAATGTTTTCTTCTAAATCATAGGATACTTTTGCAAATTCTGTTTCAGTTGCAGCTGGTGCTAATACTTTAGCTTTCATTTTTGCACCTTTTTCTTTTAATTCATGAGCTAGCCCTTCTGTAAAGGCACTAACATAGAATTTAGTCGCACAATATGTGATGGCATTACCAATAATTGTATACCCTCCACCAGATGAAACATTGATAACTTGTGTACCTTCGACTGATGAATAATCGCGTACGTATAGTGAAGTTAAAATCGTTAAAGCTTCAATATTCAAATTAAGCATACTTTCAATTTTTGCTAAATTTTGTTCACCAACAGAAGCGAAATTACCAAAACCTGCATTATTAATCCAAGTCTCAATATTATATTCTTTAAGTTCTTCATATAAATCATAAGCATTTTTAACAACAGATAAGTCAGCCGTTTTTATAATCACATCAAGATCAGAATTCAAATTAGTGATTTCTGATTTTAATTTTTCAAGTTCTTCCGTTCTGCGAGCAACAATGATTAGGTTTTTTCCACGTGTGGCAAACGCAAGAGCTGTTTCATAACCAATTCCTGAACTAGCACCTGTAATGACAGTATATTTTTTCATCTAAATTCCTCCTAATAATTTGGTTTATACTAAAATTAAATTAATTGTGTATCAGTTACGGATTCATTATACTGGTTAGAGTAAACTCTAAGTCAAACTGTTTTTATTCTATTCAAACTGGAGGTACTTATGTATTCAATTGGTGAAGTCGCTCAGATGTTAGGAATAAGCACACATACATTACGTTATTATGAAAAAGAACAGATCATTCTTCCTGATCGAAATGCAAATGGTGAGAGGTTGTATTCTGAATCACACATTCAGTGGTTAAAATTTGTCCTTAAGTTAAAAGAAACGCAAATGCCAGTTAATAAGATTAAAGAGTATGCACATTTATATACAGAAGGTGAGCACACTTCTTTGGCTAGGTTGGGTCTATTAGTTGAGCATAAAGAGTCTATTGAACATCAGCTTAAAACATTAGAAGAAACAAATAAAATGTTAGAGCAAAAAATCAATTTTTATAAAGAGGTAATTCATAATAAAAACATAGTCCATAAATAAAACCTTATTGGAGAAAGCCCCAATAAGGTTATTTTTTTATTCGACTCTTTCTTTTTTTCGAAGTCCCGCAAATCCTAATAATCCAAGAAGTCCAAGCCATCCGTAATTGAAATGATTATTATCGTTATTGTCAGTTGTATTTAGTGTGTTAGTAACAGGGGTAGGCGTTACATTTACATTTCGTCGATAGTAATTCCCATCATTACTTACCGTATTATTCACTCCATTGTTATTGTTATTTAACATGTCATTTGTAGTATTTTTTATATTATTTTTAGTATTATAATATCCTTCTTTAACCGTATTTTTCGTGTCATTTACAACGTGGTTTGGATCATTAAAATCATTGTTAAAATCTCTTTTTATATGTTTACCATTATGGTCATAGTTTGGTTCTAATTGTGTAGCGTCAGGTCCGGTAGAAGCAGCATGAACATTGGCAGAAATGATAAATGATAATGATACTGTGCATAATGTTAGACAAATTTTATTCATCTTTAACCCTCCTTCTTTATGCATTATTATTTTGTACATCTTTAGAAGGAATATATGTGGCAAAAAAGTCCATTAAAAAATAGCACTTGTTTTATTCGAATTGGCTGAAAGATACCAAAAATAACAAAGCGCCAAAATCAATAACAAATCAACAAAGTCCCCTCCATAATACATTAAGACTGCACCATTTTGAACGTCATTAAAACTGAAACTGTCTAATGGATTTGAAAAAAGAAACTTCGATAAAATATCATGACCTGCTAGTGCAAGTATCATAATTAATGAACGAAATAAAAAACTGAATTTATGAGAGAGAGGTTCAATACCAATGATTGAAATTGTAAAGAGATATCCTGAAAAAAACAAATGAATATGAACAAAAATTAACCAAAAGGTACTCTCATGAATTAAGTTAAACACTGTGGAGTTATACAATACCCAAAGTCCCCCGATATTTAAAATCATTGTCGTTATAGGATGAGTTAATAGTCGAACAGGAGCACTTCTTAAAAGACGTGTCACACGCCTTGCATGTTGAGTTTTTAATGATGTTAACAATAATGTAATCGGTCTAGATAAAGCGATAAAAAATGGAGCGAGCATTCCTAGTAATAAATGCATAACCATATGGAAAACAAAAAGGTGATGACTTAGTTTTGCTATTGGTCCAATAACCGAAACGAATATACAAACAAACCCAGTTACCCATAATATAGAGCGAGATTTTGGCCATGGCTTTTTTTTATGTTTTTTCGCAGCAACCAAATAGCCAACAATAAAAAGTAAAATGAATAAAATAATGGGTAGATCAAACGAATAATTATCCCTCAAATTGACCACCTTTATTTCGAGTTTTAAAAATTAGAATGCAACCTATTAGTGTCATAATAGAAGCAGTAATATTCCAAGTTAAATCATAAGGCATAATATCGACGTTATATCTAATTTGATGAAGCTTCATCCATTTATGCTGAACTGTTCCATCATAAAGTTGAAATAAACCTGCTCCGAGTAAAACTCCGCCAATCCATCTTTTAATATAGAGTGATTTTTTTCTCCTTAAATTCGCAAACATAAATAAGGAGCCAATCGTTGCGAACCAACTAAAGGCATGAAAAAGACCATCAGAGATAAGTCCCAAAGCTGTTGTAGACTTATCGTAAAAATGATGCCAATGAAGAAGCTGATGAAAAACTGCTTCGTCAAAAAATGCCACTAATCCAAGGCCAAATAAAAATCCAGACCATAAATTTAAATGTAAATAATTAGTTGAATTTTCTAGAGTAGTCATAGAGACTCCACCTTTCGAAATGGTATATTATTCATTTTGCCCCCAATTTTACCGAACAAATCGTAATTAGTAAAAATTACAATTCAACCAAAAATGATACTTGGGAAGGATAAGGTTTGTGATTGTTTCTAGTTACACAAAAGGCGGAGGTAATATGGATAAAAAACAAAAGGGCAGTTTATGGGCGCTTTCTACAGTACCTCTTGTAATGACTTTAGGTAATTCAATGTTGATTCCCGTACTTCCCAAATTAGAACAACAATTAAATATATCTGGCCTTAAAGTTTCAATGATTATAACTGTTTATTCAGTTTTTGCAATCATTCTTATCCCTATTGCCGGTTATTTGTCGGATTTATTTGGAAGAAAAAAAGTAATTATTCCAAGTTTAATTATTGCGGGAATAGGAGGGGCCTTAGCTGGCTTTGTTTGTTGGAAATTAGAAAATCCATACATGTGGTTAATTGTTGGGAGAATCATTCAAGGGATTGGTTCTGCTGGGGCAATGCCTGTTGTTATTCCGTGTGTGGGGGATATGTTTAAAGATGAAAATGAAGTTAGTAAAGGATTAGGCTTAGTGGAGACATCGAATACATTTGGAAAAGTTCTAAGTCCGATACTTGGTTCTGCATTAGCAGCAGTAGTTTGGTATTTACCATTTTTATCAATACCATTCCTTTGCTTACTCTCAATTATATTAATATTAATTTTTGTCAAACCTCCAAAACAACCTATGAGATCAAAAAGAAAAGATAAAAGAAAGAAAAAGTTTAAAATGTTTATCAGATCAATTCGAAAAATATTTCGAAATAATGGTAAATGGCTTTATACCATATTTATACTAGGTGCCATTATCATGTTCATATTATTTGGTATGCTTTTTTATTTATCAAAAATATTAGAAAAGCGCTATCACATAATTGGAATATGGAAAGGATGTGTGTTAGCGGTCCCGCTAGCTGCTTTATCCTACACATCTTATAAGACAGGTAAAAAAATTGGAAATAAAAAAGGTGCAATGAAAAAATGCATTGTGATTGGATTTATCTTAATAAGTATTTCTTTTGTCATACCGATTTTCAACAAAGATATTTATATGATTATCATGAGTTTATTAATTAGTGGGATTGGAATTGGAATGTCGTTACCAAGCTTAGATGCATTAATAACCGAAGGAATTGAGAAGGAACAAAGAGGGACTATTACATCTCTTTATAGTTCTTTACGATTTGTGGGGGTAGCTGCAGGACCTCCTGCTTTTGCCTATTTGATGAGTAAACCTGATAATTATATGTTGTATTGTTCCATAATTTTAGCAGTGCTTGGACTTGTTTTGTCCATCAAATATATTAAGCCTAACCAAGGTACAGTTACCGCTAAATCTAATTAAAACAAATCCATAGAATAGGGGAATATTATGTATTATTACAAAGAAGAATTAATCAATATGATAAAGCCAGATAAACCAGATCCGGCAGCTGCAAAAGTTTTACAAGAAGCGTTAGGTGGACAATTTGGGGAAATGCGAACAATGATGCAATATTTTTTCCAAAGCTCAAATTTTCGAGGAAAAGCTAAACAATACAAAGATTTAATTCGAGGAGTTTTTCTAGAGGAAATTAGTCATGTAGAGCTTGTTCAAAATACAATTAACCAGTTGTTAAATGATTCGGGTGCACCTGGTGTCGGTAATTTTGGTACTGATGGCGCACCATTAGATGAAGCAATAAAACATGCCAACCCTCATCACTATATAATGGGGGCACAAGCATCTCTTCCAGTTGATGCAGGAGGTAATCCATGGAATGGTTCTTGGGTTTATAGCCATGGGAATTTAGTCGCTGATTTACTAAATAATTTAATACTTGAATCAACAGGAGTTCTACAAAAAACAAGAATTTATGAAATGAGTTCAAATCAAACATTAAGAGAGACATTAGGATTCTTAATTGTACGTGACAATGCTCATCAAAATGCTTTTGCAAAGGCATTGGAAACTTTAGGCGTAAATTGGGGTAAATTATTCCCGGTTCCGAATTACGATATAAATAAATACCCTGAATGTAGAAAATTTGTAGATATGGGATATCATAATGCTCAATTCAATTTTAGACTTGATGAGACACTTATGGGAGAAATATTCAAAGGTAAAACACCAAGTAGAAATGGTGGAGACTTAAACGTTACGGAACCTCCAAAAGGTTTTCCAGTTCCTGAATTTCCTGATATGCCGAATGAACATAGCCCAGGTTTATATGATTTAAATAATTAAATTTAAAAACTCCTTACAAAAGTAGGGAGTTTTAATTTTACCTATAATTTTTGCTGATTAAGCAAAGCAAAATTTTAAATATATCGACCATAATCAGGTTTGGCGATTGAGTTGAAGTTTTTAACTAAGTAGTCTAATTGTTCATTTAACTCGTCTTCTAGCAATGGAAAGCCGTGACCTGTTATTGCTCTTTTAGGGTGTAAAGCTTGTAGTTTTTTAACAGAATTAAATGCTGCCTCCCAATCTGTTGTCAAATATCTAGGAGGACCATTTATTTCTTTTTGTTGAGTTAGAACGGAATAAATAGAGTCTTGTTTAACATTAACAAAGGCGTCTCCCGCAATCAGTAATTGATCATCATCTCTAAAAAGTGAAATATGTCCAGGTGAATGACCCGGTGTATGAATCCATTGCCAATTTGGCATTTCGGGTACAGAACCATTTGCAGGAAGAACATGGATATATTCTCCTAAATTAATTCCTTCGTTTGGGAACAATGGGGATAACTTTGCTATTAATCCACCTTCAACTGTTCCATCTGGCTCTGGGTAATTCTTTTCTCCTGTTAAATAAGGTAACTCCTTTTCATGCGCATAAACAGGTATATTGAATTCTTTTATTAAGTCAAAGATTGCACCGATATGATCAAAATGTCCATGAGTAAGTATAATTGCTTTTAATTTGTGTTTTTCACCGAATCGTTTTTCAGCTAACTCCATAATATTATCAAATGATTTTGGCATACCGGCATCAATTAATACCCACTCACTTGTTAAATTAGGATTACCGTATAAGCAAAAATTCACAATTTGGTTAGTTTCATAAAATAAATCATTCGCTAATTCAAACCCATTCCCACTCGATTTAGAAGTAATAGGCATATAATGAAATTCCTTATTCTTTTTTTGTAGATCAATTGAATTATTCATAATATCCTCCATTAAGTGTTGATTAACTTTTTTAGTCTTCTTTTATAAGTGTTTTTTATTCTAATAGAGATAACTAAATGCAAATTGAATTAAACACTTTCATTTAACAAAAGCTAATCATAAAAATAAAAAAGGTAGTGAATATATGCATACAGTTTGGAAAGGTACAATCAGTATGGGACTAGTTACAATCCCAGTAAAGTTGTTTTCAGCAGTTGAGGATAAGGATATTAAATTTCGTCAATATCATAAAGATTGTAAAACACCTATCTCCTATAAAAAGGTTGCTAGTTGTGACGATGAAGTTACTCCCGAAGAAATTATTAAAGTATTTGAAACACCAAATGGTAGAGTTGTGGAAATTACAGAAGAGGAAATGAATAAATTAAAAGAAGAATTTGAACTAAAAACTGTATCAATCATTGATTTTGTCAAACTAGCAGAAATTGATCCAGTGTATTTTGATCGAACTTATTATATTGGTCCGGATTCTGGTGGAACAAAGGCATATGCTTTACTTTCCGAAATATTGAAGAAAAGTAAGAAAATCGGTCTTGCAAAAATTACAATTCGTAGCAAACAGCGTTTAGCTGCTATTCGGCCATATAAAAACGCAATTATTCTTGAAACATTGCATTTTCCAGATGAGATTAGAGCAATTGAAAATCTGCCAGGTGGTGTTCCTGAAAAGGCAGGATTAGCGGAGCGTGAATTACAGGCTGGTATGATGCTAGTTGAACAATTAACGACAACGTTTAATCCAGAAAACTATACCGATACATATCGTACAGCATTAGAGCAATTAATTTCGGATAAAGTTAATAAAAATGATTATATCGCGACAGGGCAGGAGAAACCGGCAGAACAAAAAAATGTTGTTGATTTAATGTCTGCATTACAAGCGAGTATCGATCGAACAAAAGGACAAGCAACACCTCCGAAAAAGCCTAAAACTAAAGCGCCTAAAAAAGCAACGAGTTAAATAGGAGGTAGTAATGGAGCTAGATCCAATTTTTCCTTTTGAGCCTATTTCTTCAGATATTGTACCAAATGGTCCTGAGTGGATTTCGCAAATTAAATGGGACGGTGTTAGAATCCTAACCTATTTTGATGGGAAAGAAGTGAAATTATTTAACCGTAAATTAAATGATCGTACAAATATTTTTCCAGAGCTAACGGATATAAAATCCTATTCGACTGCACACTCAATCATTTTAGACGGGGAGGTCATCGCTCTCGATCAAAACGGTAATCCATCGTTTCATGAAGTAATGCGAAGGGATGGAATTAGACGCATGGATCGAATTGATTCAGCTATAGAAGCTGTACCTATTTACTATATGATTTTTGATATTCTTTTTTACAATGGAGAATGGGTTACGCAATTATCTCTCCAAGAGAGACAAAATTTATTATTAGAATCAATTCAACCTAATAAGCAAATTCAGTTAGTTCCAAATAATACTGATGGTGTTGCCTTATTTGAAGTTGCGAAACAACATAATTTAGAAGGTATCGTATGTAAAAATTTAAATAGTAAATACTTGATCAATGGTAAGCACAATGCGTGGCAAAAAGTAAAAAATTATAAGGACGTTATTGCTGTAATCGGTGGGGTAACGTATCGTTCTGGAATTGTTAATTCTATTTTAGTAGGACTTTATAACGAAAATAATCAACTTGTTTTTATAGGGCATGTTGGAACAGGAAAATTAACGAAATCAGAATGGAAAGACCTTACTACAGTCATTAATACGATTAAAATAGAAAACAATCCATTTAGTAGCCAACCAAAAAGAATAAAGGAAATTCAATGGATTCAGCCATTGCTAACTGTTAAAGTTCAATTCATTGAATGGACTGAAGGTCATTCATTAAGACAACCAAGTATCCAAGCTTTTATCGAAAAAGATCCGAAAGAATGTACACTTACAGATTAGGGGAAGTAAGATATGAATCATTACTTTTTTCAAAAACGTAATAAAATTTATACAGGCATTTTCTTTATTTTAGGATTCAATATAAAAGATGAAAGCTTTTTAGTAGGACTGAAAAAAGAAAATGATATTTTGCAAATGGGGACCTTTTCAAATGGTCTTAGCGAAGAAGAGAAGGGTATATTGATTAAAGCAATTGAAGCAAATAAAAAAAGCAAAAAAGGTAATATAAAATATGTTGAACCTGGGATTTGTATTGAACTTGAGTTTCAAAGTATAGAAAACAACCAATTAACAAATGCAAAATTTATATCCTTTCAATTAAAGCATGCATGGAATGAATGTACTTGGGATGGCTTACTATTGGGTAATCTTAATTTGGAGGAAGAATTAACACTTACCAGTCCTGAAAAAGTAATATGGAAGGATCCATATATAAATAAAGAGAGCTTTGTTTCGTATTTAGCTCAAATATCCAGTTATATGCTTCCATTTCTAAAAAATCGTTTATTAACATCGATTCGTTTTCCGAATGGAATAGACGGTGAATCTTTTTTTCAAAAAAACTGTCCAGATTATGCTCCGGGTTTTATTAAAACTGAAGAACATGAGGGGAATAATTTTATTATTTGTAATGATTTATCAACTTTGCTGTGGTTAGGAAATCAATTAGCAATCGAATACCATATACCTTTTCAAACATATAGAGCCAATAATCCGATTGAAATCGTATTCGATTTAGATCCACCTAATGCAGATGCATTTCCTTTAGCAATAAAAGCCGCATTGGAAATGAAATTAATCTTTGATTCTTTTCAAATAAAAAGCTACCCAAAGGTATCTGGAAGTAAAGGAATTCAAATTCATATTCCAATTAAAGAAAATTCTCTTACCTATGATGAAACAAGAGTATTTACATCTTTTATTGCACATTATTTAATTGAAAAATTTCCAGATGATTTTACGATTGAAAGATTTAAAAAAAATCGAGGGAAACGTCTCTATATTGATTATGTTCAGCACGCAAAAGGAAAAACCATTATTTCCCCATACTCAACAAGGGGAAAAGAAAAACCAACTGTTGCAACTCCTCTATTTTGGGATGAGGTAAATAATCAATTAAAAATCGAAACTTTTACAATCCCGTTTGTACTAAATCGGTTAGAAAATAGTTCTTGTCCAATGGATGATTATTTTGATCAAGAAAATAATTCTTTAATTGACTTAATTTCAAAAATTAAAGAAAACGAATCAAAGTAAAAACTCCCTAATTAGATTAAATAGGGAGTTTTTTTATTTCTATATTTCTATATTTCAATGATTATTGGTAAAATCATTGGTTTTCTCTTTGTTTTCGTAAATAAAAATTGTCCAAGAGACCTTTTAATATTTTGCTTCATAACTCCCCATTGGAGTTTGTTTTCATCAAGTAATTCGTTTATGGATGATGTGACGATTTGATTTACTTCCTTCAATAAACTTTCTGAATCACGCGCATAGACAAATCCTCTTGAAATGGTATCAGGACCTGAGATAATTTTTCTTTCCATTTTATTAATGGTGATGACGATTACAAGCATTCCATCTTCAGCAAGCTGTTTTCGATCTCTAAGGACAATGTTACCAACATCTCCTATGCCCATTCCATCAACATAAATATTTCCTGCTGGAATTCTTCGGCTTTGAATTGCTTCTGATTCTAGAATATCGACAACATCACCATTTTTAATAATAAAAATATTATTTCGTTTGACACCAACAGATTCAGCAAGAGAACGATGATGGTGGAGCATTCTGTATTCACCATGAATTGGAATAAAATATTTTGGCTTCATTAATGTAAGCATGAGCTTAAGCTCCTCTTGATAAGCATGACCAGAAACATGCATTCCAGTTGAGCTTCCTGAACCATATATAACATTTGCTCCGAGATTGTAAAAATTATCGATAATTTTAGAAACGCCGCGTTCATTACCAGGAATTGGTGAAGCAGCTAAAATCACAGTATCACCAGGATAAATGTCAACCCCTCTAAAGCTGGAGCTAGCTAGACGAGCAAGAGCTGCAAGCGGTTCACCTTGACTACCTGTACATAAAATTGTAATGGCTTCTGGTGCGAAATTATTAATTTCTTCTGTATCAATCAACATACCTTCAGGGATTGATAAATAGCCTTGCTCCATCGCGACTTGAACAACATTTACCATGCTTCTACCAAGTAGAGCTAACTTCCGATTAGTGATAATTGATGCATCAACTATTTGTTGCACGCGATGTACATTTGAAGCAAATGTTGAAATAATGACTCTCTGTTTTGCCTTCATAAAAGCATCTACTATATGCTCTCCAACAATCCGTTCGGATGGTGTTGAACCTGGCCGTTCAGCGTTTGTGCTCTCTGATAAAAGTAATAAAACACCTTTGCTACCTATTTCGGCCATTTTATGAATATCTGGATATTGATTGTTAACAGGAGTTAAATCAAATTTAAAATCGCCAGTATGTACAACAGTGCCTTCAGGTGTTTCAAATACGATACCTAAACAATCAGGTATACTATGATTTGTTTTAAAAAATGAAATCGAAAAATGCTCAAATTTAATAACTGAATCAGAATCGATTAAAATTAGTTCAGTTTCTCCTAATAATCCATGCTCTTTTAATTTAAGCTCAATTAATCCAAGCGTTAATCTCGTTGCATAGACTGGAATATTCAATTGCTTCAAAAGATAAGGGATTCCACCAATATGGTCTTCATGACCATGTGTAACAAATAAGCCTTTAATCTTTTCTTGGTTTTCCTTTAGATACGTAATATCTGGAATGATTAAATCAACACCTAATAAACTCTCGTCAGGAAACTTAGAACCGCAGTCTATTAAAATAATCTCTTTTAAGTATTGAATAGCATACATATTTTTTCCAATTTCATTAATTCCACCTAAAGCAAAAACCGATAGCATACTTTTTGTTGGACTCAAAATCCTATTCCTCCTAGTACATTGAAAAGTTTAAACATTTTCCTTAAAGAAATTGACATATATTTCTTAGTATGTGCGTATACGTAAAAATCATTCAATTGTGGGTCTGTATAAAAAAATGAGCCGGCATAGACCGAGCTCAATTTTGAATCACTCTTCGAAATAATTTTTAAATGGTTTTTTAGGTGTATGTGTTGCATTACGATAATAAGGATTATCCACAGTAGAATCTTTAGGATCCAAATTTGTTTTAATAACTAATGACGGTCCCGTTGTACCATGTTCAGCAATAATCCGATCGTTTAATTCATTAAAATCAGGAAGTTTTTTATTCCCTGGTTGTAATGGTTCAGACATATAACCACCTCCTGACAATAGGATGGTTTCTCTAAGGAAAATTATGTATTTGAGTAAGTAAAAAGAAGAACATAAATAAGGATCAAAGGATATGTACTTGCTTTTTGCCATTTACATACTGATTTAAAGAGTTAAGCTATCTAAAATAAAAAATCAACTGTTATAAAAATCGATAGGATTGCTGATTTTATTTTTGTTTCTCTATCTTTTTTTGTTGAAAATGTTGGAATTATAAAAAAATTTGTAGTTGATAAAATTTATGAAATCTAAAATTCTGTCAAATTTCAATATAATAAAACTATCAAAAGAGAGAGGAAGATGGGGGAAAATGAAAAAGAGAATCAAAAAAAATGTTACGACCCTAGCTGTAACAACAGGGCTTGTAACTAGCGTATTTAATCCGATTTCTATTCAACACAGTGTTCATGCACAATCAACGTCAAAAGTTGAACAAGTTTTATCAGCTCTTACACCAGAACAACGTGAGGCGATTAAACAATTAAAAATCAGTGATCAAGAAGGACTTCAAGTATCTCCTGATTTAGATCTAACAAGTGATTCGCCAACTTCTGTCATTGTTGAATTTAAGGACAAGCCAGCAAAAACAGCAGTAACCGTAGCAGAAACTGAAGGAACAACTCTTTCTGAAGCAGATGCACAAGCAAAAGTAGATGCTTCACACGAATCGTTTGATCAAGATTTAAAAACGATTTTTAGTAAAGAGTTAAATGAAAAGAAAAATCCATATAAAATTAAACGCTCTTACAAAAAAGCATTTAATGGGGTTTCAATGACACTCCCTGCTAATAAAATTAAATCATTACTTAAATCGAATGCTGTTCAGGCAGTTTGGAGTGATTTACAAGTTCAATTAGATGATCCAACTGTTAAAGAACAAGCGTCTGGACAACAAGGTCCAACTCATAATATGGTAACGTTCCCTGGCGTTGAAAAACTTCATGAAGAAGGTTATACAGGAAAAGGTGTAAGAATCGGTATTCTTGATACAGGAATCGATTACAATCACCCGGATTTAAAAGGTGCATTTAAAGGTGGATACGACTTCGTCGATAATGACAATGATCCGATGGAGACAACCTATGCGGATTGGCAGAAATCGGGACAACCTGAAACAAGTGGTGGTGAAGCCTACTATACTGAGCATGGAACGCATGTAGCCGGAATTATTGCTGGACAAGGTAAAAATAATGCGGACTTTTCTGTGACTGGTGTTGCACCAGACGCTGATATTTACTCTTATCGTGTTCTAGGAGCATACGGATCTGGGCAAACTTCAGCAATATTGGCAGGTATTGATAAAGCAGTTTCAGACGGAATGGATATCATTAGTATGTCATTAGGAGCAAGCTACAATGACCCGTTATTCCCTACGGCAATTGCAGTTAATAATGCCGTCCTTTCAGGGGTTACAGCAGTAGTGGCAGCAGGAAATTCTGGAAATAAGATGTATTCGCTAGGTTCTCCAGGAAATTCACCTTTGGCAATTACGGTTGGAGCAAGTGATACGTCTGTTACCATACCACAATTTTCAGCAACTGCTCATCCGTCAACAGGTGATACGCCAGTGGATATGAAGTTAGCTGCACAAGGGTATTCTGATAATGTAGCAGATTTACAAGGTCAAACATTTAAATTGGTAAATGTAGGATTTGGTAAAGATACTTCATACTATAAACGTGATTCGAATGGTAATTTGATACCAAGAGATGTTGATGGAAAAATTGTTGTTGCAACACGTGGTAGCGTAAGTATAGCAGATATCGTCTCTATTGCTAAAAAGCATGGAGCAAAGGCTGTTATATTAAGCAATGCAGATAATGATCCATTTCAAGATGTATATTTAGGAAATACATTTGGATATATCCCAACATTTTTAATAAACAGTAAACAAGGTCATGCTATTACAGGTGATTTACCGCTAACAAACGCAAAGTTAGATGCTTCGATCGACTTTACATTTGGTAATATGAGTCAAACTGTCACACAAGGTAATAAATTAGCAGACTTTAGTTCTAGAGGTCCATCTCGTGTGTTATATGATATTAAACCAGAAGTAACAGCACCTGGTGTATCTGTATTCTCGACTGTACCTGCTTATATGCATAAGGATGATAATGGCAATGCACTAACTGATTATCAAAATGCGTATGAACGTTTATCCGGAACATCGATGGCTACACCAAATGTTTCTGGGGTAGCAGCTTTATTAAAACAAGCTCATCCTGACATGACGCCAGCCGATATTAAGGCAACATTAATGAATACAGCTGATCCATTAAATGATAAATATAGCGTATACGAAGTAGGTGCTGGTCTAGTTAATCCGTATAAAGCTGTTCATACACAAACAGAAATTCAAGTGAAAGACAAGACGAAAACGTTAAGCAGTAATGCGAAAGATTCGAGTGATACTACTCTAGCAAGTAAAGGAATTAAAACAATTAAAAATATTACAGGTGCATTAAGCTTTGGGGAGCAAGCAGTTAATGGTAAAGATCTGACTGATCAACGTTCCATCACTTTATTTAATAAAGGCTCTGAAGATAAAACGTATGATGTAAAGGTTCAATTCCAGACATTGGATGGCCGATTTACAAATGACTCTAGAGCGGATCAAGATGCTGTAGCTAATGGCGTTACGCTAGATGTGAAATCATCTGTAAAAGTAAAACGATATAGCAGTGCGAATATGGATGCCACAATCAATGTGCCTAAAACTGCTAAACTTGGAACGTATGAAGGATATGTTGTTTACACAAATCAAAAGAATCCTGATGAAACGTATAAAATTCCATTTGCAATTCATACAGTTGAAGAAGGAATTGATTATGTAAAAGGTGAACCATCTGCTTTCACAATACCTTACGAAGCAGCTAGCACTGCAACAAGATGGTCAGTGGGCTTGGACTTCAAACTGAAATCTCATATGCGTACATTTGACTTCTTCCTTGTTGATCCAAAAACAAACGAAGAAATTGGATATCTTGGTACAGCGGACGGAATGGGAGCGGATGAGAATATTGAATATTATTTCAAAGGTATATTGAACCAAGGACAATATTATCCATTAACAGGAAACCCTGATAACCCAATTACATTTGATTATAAGGAAGTTGACCCTGGATTATGGAAAATACGAATGGTTGGTACTAATGATAAAGGTGTAACCTTTACGAATGACGCTCCAATTTTTTATGGAGAGAAAGAGCCAAAGGTTACAATGAACTATGAAGCAGGTCAAATCGTTGAAACAGCGAATGCAACTGACAAAACTGTTGCCGTAACAGGTAATGCGTTTGATAAAGATATAGCTGAAATGAAGGCAGCAGGTATTGATGCTTCACAAGGTGATAATAAAATGTATTATTATAATCCAAACAATTCTAGTGAAATTAACTTGCCTGTAGACCAAAATGGAAACTTTAATTCAACAATTCCTTTAGCTACAGCTGGTCCAATTACATTGCCTATTACTGAGTATGATTTCTATGACCGAAATAAATCAACAGTTGAAAATTACGGAAGTGTGAGAGACGTTTACTTTGTGAAAAAAGGAACTGCATATTCTACAGCAATTTCTGATAAACAACGAATCAACATGGGAGATTCAACAACAGTAACGTTCTCAACAAAAAATATGGCAACGAAAGTGAAAAAAGCTGAATACTCATTCTTGTATCCTAAGCAGTACTTAGATATTGTGAGTGTTAAGCCACATGGAACATATAATGGAAATCTAGACGTTCAATATACAACTACTTCATTTAACAGCTCTTACGATAAAATGACAATTACAGCAACAGCACTTGGAGATCTTGCGACTACAGGCATTACTGGAGATACTTCTTTAGTAGACTTAACGTTTAAAGCAAAAGATAAATACTACAAAGGTCCAATGCAGTTTGAAGATCCGAATGGTTCAACTAGATTCTTTAAAGCAGTCTATACAAATGTGGATAATAGTACCTTAACAACACAAGGTATTCAACCTTACTTCTATATTACTCCTACTTATTCTCTAATGAGAGGGACTGCTTACCCTGAAGGATTAATTAACGGAATCGACACTACAGGCCAACCTACTATGAAAAAACTTGACTATAATATAACTGGTACAAAAATTAGTGTGAAAGATTCGGATGGAAAAGAATACGGAGTGACTGATCCATTTGGATATAGTTCAATTTCCGTAACTGCTTTTACTACTAGATTACCGGTTACAGACAAAACATTTACACTATCAATCGATGTACCAGGTCATTTCACATTTAAGAAAGATTTCACAATTGGTTTGAAGGAAGACGGTAAAGTTACCGCTGGATCTAAACCAGTTGATTATCCTTATATCCCTGGTGGAGATGTCAATAAAGATAATGTCATTGATGTGAATGATGCGTTATACATCCAAACAAATTGGGGTACAAATAATCGTGATGCTGATATTAACTATGATGGTGTAGTAAATGAGCAAGATATGCAATATGTAATTAATAACTACTTAATGCAAAATCCTTGGGATGACAATGCTGGCAAGCCTGTTAAGAAGTTTAAAGGTAAAACTTTAGATGATGTTTTAACGGATCTTGGATTAGAGTAATTGAATAATAGTTTTATAGTAAAATCGGTGATGATGCAATGTCGTTGCCGATTTTTTTAGATGATCGAGTATTAAGTCAATTAAGTATCTAGCCTATGATTATATGTTTTTAAGAAGGATCTTATATTTAATAAATAAGCACACAATCGTAAATTGGTTCATATTACTACGATAAGGTTTCTTTTAGTAGGCTGGTGGTTGAAATGGGAGGCGAGTCTAAAGCAATAGTAGGATCTGTAATCGTATCAATTGGAACAATAACAGCTGCAATTGGTTCTACACCATCCAGCTACATAAAAAGTAGTGTTCGTGATGACTTAACTCTAATAGGAAATGTTTTGCAGGCTACAGGAAATGGTATTGATGCTGAAGCAGAAGGGACTGTACTTAGGGCAGTTGGAAAAGAAATAACAGCAAGTGGAAATATTACTGTTACTTCAGGACTTGTATTTGACATTCGAAAAGAAGCAACCTACAAATTATTCATTGCAGGTAACTTGTTACAAGCTTTAGGATTAGGTGTTAATGTTGGAGAAGCAATTGAGCTTGATCCATTTCCCGGTCAATCTGAAAATATTGTAGGAAGCATAACACAAATCATAGGAAACACCTTACAAGCATTTGGATGGTCAGAGGCACTATTTGAAATTAAAGTGGAAGAAAATAAACAAAAAAATAAAGGCTATTATGAGGACTATATTAAAAAAAGTAATGGACCATCCGAATCAGAATCGTTGGTAGCTACGGGGAGCTGGATCCAAGCAATTGGTTCTGTCATTTCTGTAATTGGAGCAATAAAAGAAGTAACCGAATCTAATTAAGTGGAAAAAGATTTACACTTTTTTATTGATCGAAGCTTCCAATTATCTAATGCTTAATCATTGAAAATTAATAATAATGTGTAGGTTAAATTTAACAGAAGCGGGAATAAATAGTTCACGCTTTTTTGTATTGTTAGATTTTTTTCTAATTATGTTAAAATGCATTAAAAGAAGCAAACAAAGGATAATTTTAGAAGAGTTTTTATATAAATTACATAAATTAAATAAAAAAACTTTTTGACCCCGTATCTTTTTATACTTTTTGAACGTTTATAGGGTAGAGAGTGTTGAAAAAGGAGTGAACAGAAATGTTTAGTAAGTATAATCTGCACAGTATAGAAAAGGAAAATCAGGATGAAAAGTCTGATGAATTCTATTGGAAGGAGTACTATCCTAAATTGCAACGCTATTGTCGTTTTCTAGCCCAAAATGAATGGGACGGTGACGATATCGCTCAGGAAGCCTTTTTTAAAGCAGTAAAATATTATAATAATGAAAAAATGAATTCTGCTTTATTAAATAAGATTGCTTACAATCATTGGATTGATACTTTACGAAAAAGAAAAGAAGAAACAGCAATTCCTGATTTTGAACTTTCTCGATTTGCAGCTAATCATTCAGTTGATCATAAAATCAATAGTGTGGAACTCTTACTGAAGCATTTTACTCCAAAACAAGCAGTCATCTTTTTTCTAAAAGAAGCATTTCAATATAAATCTAAGGAAATTGCCGACATCTTGGGTACAACAGAAATCGCCATAAAATCTAGTCTGCATCGTGCTAAAAAACGTCTTGAAAAAACGAACAAAGAAGAGGACTCCCTTTCTGTTGAATATTTTTGGAGTGAGGAAGAACCCGAGAAGCTTGAAGAACTTTTTCATATAGCTTTGGAAGTCCAAGACCCTACAGTCCTAATCCATGCAATTCCTTCCTTAAAAAATATTGTGGAAAGCCCAAAAATGTTTTTCTGTAATTTCCAGTCATCTCGAACTCAATCTCCTTCAAGCACTCTCTATATGGCTGCATAGCCAATTAACGCTTTCAAGGAGGATTCTTAAATGACGACAGTTCCTTATGTAATTGAACAATCTAATCGTGGTGAACGTTCATATGATATTTATTCCCGTTTGTTAAAAGATCGGATCATTATTATCGGTGACGAAATTAATGATCATGTAGCAAATAGTGTAGTTGCACAATTGTTATTTTTAGCTGCAGATGCACCTGATAAAGAAATTTCACTTTATATAAATAGCCCTGGTGGGTCGACTTCAGCAGGATTTGCGATATACGATACGATGCAATATATAAAGCCTGATGTTAGAACAATTTGTACTGGAATGGCAGCATCCTTTGGTGCAATGCTTTTGCTGGCGGGAACAAAAGGGAAACGTTTTGCCCTTCCGAACAGTGAAATCATGATCCATCAACCATTAGGTGGGGCAAGAGGCCAGGCAACAGAAATCGAAATATCTGCTCGCCGAATCTTAAAATTACGTGAGCATATTAATCAAATAATTTCTGACCGAACAGGTCAGTCAGTTGAAAAGGTTGCAAAGGATACTGATCGAGATTATTTTATGAGTGCAGAAGAAGCAAAAGAATATGGAATCATTGATGAGATTCTCTATTCTAATAATTAACTTTATAATCTAATGAAAAAGGTTAGCGGTGCTAGCCTTTTTTTTTGATTGCTTAACCAAGTTTAGAATAGAAGACTATGCTCTCATTGGAATCTTATGTATTCTTAAAATAAATGGTTTTATTTAGGAAAGAGGATTCGATAATGAATGATTTAAATAAGCTAAATCCAATTGAAGCAGCACACCACTTTGTAAATAAATATTTTCCAAATTGTCAGGGAGCATTATTAGCAGGTAGCGTAGTCCGCAACGAGGCAACAGAAACATCAGATCTTGATATCGTTATTTTTGATAAAAGCATTAGTTCTTCATATAGAGAGTCATTAAAAGAACTTGATTGGGATATAGAGGTTTTTGTACACAACTTAACATCTTATAAACAATTTTTTGAAAGTGATTATGAGAGAGCTAGACCATCACTGCCAAGGATGGTTTCAGAAGGAATCATCTTAAAGGATGATGGAGTAATTGAAGTGATAAAAAAAGAAGCAAATGATTTATTAGATAAAGGTCCAGAAAAATGGTCAGAGGAAACAATCAAAATAAAGCGATATTTTATTACAGATGCACTAAATGATTTTATAGGTTCCTCTAATAGAGCGGAAGAATTATTTATAGCTAATACACTAGCTGGACTAGTAAGCGAATTCGTTTTAAGAACAAATCGTAAATGGATTGGTTCTTCGAAATGGATTGTACGTTCAATGGAACAATATAACGAAGACTTTGCAAACCGTTTTGTAGAAGCTTTTGATGCGTTTTATAAGACTGGTGAAAAGAAACGCATAATCGAATTAGTTGATGAAGTTTTGCGACCATTTGGAGGACAATTGTTTGAAGGTTTTTCTTTAGGAAAAAAAATGTAGATTCTTAATTAAAGCATCAGATTCTTAAGGAAAAGGAGTCATATTTGTGGCTCTTTTTTATTTTGGAAAGATTTAAAGCGAAAGAAAGTGCTCTTAAGTATTGAAATTTTCTAATAATATAACAAACGTTCAGCGAAATTCATAATTTTTAGGTATTTCTGATGCGATTAGATAGGATATTTTTCCTATTTATTCGTCAAGGTTATAGAATTTCAGATAAAAAATATCTTATTTCGTTTGAATTTACCCAATTTTCAGGTTATTTTTTTAAACAAAAAAATAAAAATTCCGACAAAAAGATGTATTTTTTTCCATGATATAACATATTTTTTTATATATTTGACAGTGTTTCTTACGGATTTTATAAAAAGTTTGTTAATAAATAATGTAGAATTTCCCCCAATACACGTTAACTTGCGTGGGATGTAAAATTTGAATGTATTTAATTAATAGCCTTAAGTACCAGAATAGTAAAACTTTATTCGATATTTAACTATTAATCTATTAAAAAATAAGTATATATAGGAGAGTTGTTATGAAGAACGGAAAAATGAAAGCGTTTAAAGTTATGTCTACAGCTGCATTAACATCATTACTTTTTACATCCTTAACGGCATTTGCTGATAATGATAACATTACATCTCAATCTGACTCAACTGATGATATTGTTGAACAAGCGTCACTTTTTGCCAAGGACAATTTTGATAATTCGCAAGAAGATTCAATGTATAAAGACAACCAAAAAGAATCTATGCAATCATTTAAACCAGATGAGGAAGTTCATTTAATCGTTGAAGTGGAACAGCCAACAGATAGTGAACAAGCAACTCCTGAGAGTAAAAATGCAATGTTTAAAGAAAAGCAAGACAATGTAATTGAGCAAATTTCAAAAGAAAAAAAATCAAAAGTTGATTTTAAAGTTAAACATCGATATTTTGAAGGTTTTAATGGATTTAGTGTTGAAACTCAGTATAAAAATTTAGATGAAATTAAATCGATCCCTGGAGTTAAACATGTTTCTGTTGCTAGAACATTCCAAGAAAATATGGCAGCAAGTAAAGAATTAGTACAAGCTCAAAAAGTATGGGAGCAATATGGCTATAAAGGGGAAGGCTTATTAGTAGGTGTTGTAGATTCTGGTATTGATTGGACTCATAAAGATATGACACTATCAGATGCAGCTAAAGCAAAAGAAAAATGGACTAAGGATAAATTTCAAAAGTTTGCAGATACAACAGCTGTAAATGAAACTTGGTATTCAGATAAAGTACCATCTGGTTATGACTGGGCAGACAACGATACTGATGTCATTCCTGGACCAAAAGGTAGCTTACATGGAACACACGTAGCTGGAACGATCGGAGCAAATGGTGATGATGCTAAGGGTGGAGTCGCTGGTATTGCACCAGGCGTACAGCTGTTAGCAGAAAAAGTATTCTCTGATAATGGTGGCGGTGCTTATGAGGATGATATTATCGCTGGGATTGAGCATGCGGTTACAATGGGCGCAGATGTAATCAACATGAGCTTAGGTACTGATGCAGGCTATGTAGACGAAAACTATGATCCGATTCAAAAAGCAATCAGAAATGCAACAGATAAAGGTACCCTAGTTGTAGTAGCAGCAGGAAATTCTGCATACAGTTCGGAAGCTTTGCTAACACCTGCAACAATAAAACCATTTGCTGAAAATCCTGATATTGGAACGGTTGGCTCACCTGGTGTAAGTCCGTTTGCTATATCAGTTGCTTCTTATGAAAATTCTAAAATTCATATGAACGCAATTTCAGATGGAAGCTTAGCTGTACCATTCAAAGACCATTCTCAATATGGACAAGCTTTCAATGTATCTAATAATCTATTACCTAATACAAACTATGATTTGGTATACGTGAATGAAGGTAAAAAGGCTACTGATTTTCCAAAAGGTAAAACGAATTATATTGCGGTTGTAAAACTTTTAAATTCATATAGTTCTGTTTCGAGTATTCAATTTACTGCAAAAACTGCAGGAGCGAAGGCTATTATTATGATACCACCTTCAAACTGGCCTGATTATGTAACCCTACCAGTTTCTGGATCTGCAACACCGACTGCTTCAACAAGTAAATCAATCGGTCAAGCATTATTAGATAAAATGAGTACTATGCCTACTGGTCAATATTTAAGTATGAAAAATATCGGCGATTATTGGGTAGATAATCCTGATAAAGATACGATGTCATATTTTTCATCAATGGGCACAACTCCAACATTAGATTTTAAACCTGAAATTTCGGCTCCGGGCGGAAACATTTATTCAACAATTCCTGGAAACAAATATCAAGTATTGAGTGGAACATCAATGGCTACACCACATGTTGCAGGTGGCTCAGCATTAGTATTACAGTCACTTTATGAAAAAGGATTAAATCACTCAGAAGATACAGTTTTAAAAGCAAAAATTGCATTAATGAATACATCTAAAGTTATTATGGATCCAAGAACAAACAGTGAAGTTCCATATTCACCACGTATTCAAGGGTCTGGTTTAATGCAAATTCAAAATGCGATTAATACGCCAGTTATTGTGACAAATCGAAACGCACCTTTAGAACAAGCTGGTTCGGTAGCATTAAAGGAAATTGGACAAAATACAAGCTTTAAATTAAATGTAGCAGCTTTTGATGCACCTAAAGGGAAAAATAATAGTGCTGATATTGAATACAATGTATATGTTGATTTATTAAAAGATAAGACAGAAACAAAGCAATTTGATTTTGATCATGATGGACAATTAGATTCAAAAGATTATTTAACTTTATCAAGTGAACAAATTAAGGGTGCAACAGTCACTGTAAATGATAATATCGTATCAGAAAAATCAGGATCTACATTGAAAATTAAACCAGGTCAAACAAAAATGTTAACGGTTAATGTATCATTACCAGATTCATTAAAGAAAAATAGTTTTGTAGAAGGATATGTTCGTCTTGTACCAGTGGCAAAAGACCAAGATAAAGCAGTACCGCTTACTGTTCCTTATATGGGCTTTTATGGAAAATGGGATGAGCCACGTAATATCGATGCTCCAGCGTGGGAAAAAGATTCTTTTGCAGGCCGTACAGCACTTTGGAATGATTCTACAGAGGGGGAAGCGCCATTAGGATACAATGGAGTAGGCTTTGATTTAAACCATATTGCTTTCTCTTCAAACTATTTTGATAAGGGAATTGCTGGTGGAATGGGCGTTTTACGTAATTTAGAAAAAGCTGAGATCTCTATTGAAGATTCTGCTGGAAAACAGCTTAGATATTTAGGTGACTTCAGTGAATATACTGGCACTGGAGAACCTTGGAAGTTTAGAAAGAACATAATGTTTAACAGAGATTATGGCTATAATTTATACCAATGGGATATGAAAGACGAATCAGGAAATTTTGTTCCTGATGGTACGTATTATTACGTAATTAAAACAACTTTAGCATATGCAAACGCTAGACCTCAAACTGTTAAAATGCCAATGATCGTAGATACGGTTTTACCAACAGTTTCCGACATTAAGGTAACTCCAAAAGACGGAAAATATGTCATTACATTTAATGCGCAAGATAATGCAACGGACTTTCACTCAGCTACTGTCTTTGTAAATGGTAAAATTAATCAATTACAGCCTGGACAGAAAACTCTAACAGTAAGTACAGAGCCAAAAGGTATGGTTATTCTAGCGAATGATTACGCAGGAAACATTTCTTGGACTAGATGGGGAGATCAAAGCTATAATATACAAGGAATGGGAATGCAAACATGGTCTGTTTCTCCATCTACAGGTGTTAACGAATCTAAACCTGCAAAAATTACTATTTTTGGTTATAACAGAGCAGACTGGACGATTAATGTTAAAGATGCTAATGGAAAACTTGTAGATTCAGCTACGTTTGAAAATGAACATACATTAAGAACGCCATGGGCACCAGATAAGGATCTTCCAAATGGCACATATACGATTACAGTAGATGTTGTAACAAAAGACGGTTTTAAACTAACATCATCACCTAAGACTGTGACAGTTATTCAATAACTTAGAAGTTTTTTAGTGAAACAAGAAAAAGGCTCTAGTGAAAACTAGAGTCTTTTTCTATTCCCTTTTAGCTAGTTGAAAAATTAATTACCACTTCTAATAATCTAGAAAGCATTTTATTTACCATAATTCAAGTCTTTATTACTTTTTAGTTTCCCTTGAATTAAAAGAACTAGTAATAAACTAAACGGAATAATTATTTGAAGTGGAATGTGAAGTAAATACGGTACTATATGGATCCCTTCTAAATGGTGCTCTAGAAAACTCGAAGCTACCCATAAGGAACTAACAACTGTAATAATGCCAATAGGATAGACTAGCTGGTCACTTTTCTTTACATTAAATAAATCTGCAGCCCCAGATACCGCACAATAAAAGTATATTGTAATTTTTACAAAGGCATTGCATACTGCAATTACAACTATGAAAGTATCTAATCTTTGGATGAAATCGGCAATATTAATATAGCTAACTGATGTTAGAAGTGGGTAGGTTGTTCTTTCAATAACGGACGGGCCTAATATTGCAGTATTTAAAACTGCAAATAAAGTTAATATAAGTCCCGAAAATAATAAGGCTGGTATTCCTACTTTTATTGCTAAATCTTGTTTTTTTAAATGTGGCATAATCATTGTAAATGTCAAAATCTCACCAAATGGTATTGTTAAAGAAATAGGAAAAGCTTTAAATATTGGTTTCCACCCGTTTTCTAAAACCGGTCTTAAATTATCAATTTTTATTAATTTAGAAATGATTTCAAACCCTATAAATATTACAGTTAGAAACATGATCATGATAAATATAAATTCACATGAACGAGCGAACGTTTCTAGTCCTTTAGATATTGCATACATAATTAATAACATCATAATTAATCCTATAGAAATTAGAGAAGAAGCATTATATAAAGTGATTGTTAATAAATCCTCAAAATCACGTAATGCACGTGCAGCGATGTAAAGAAAATATAAGATATATATTAATGCAAACATTTTTCCTACATATTTCCCTAAAATGATTTGAATATAATTTGTTAAGGGAAGTTCAGGAAATAATGAATATAACTTAATATAAACAGCAAAGATTAAACAAGCTGCAATGAGTCCGATCAATAAACTAATCCATCCATCTTGTTTAGCTCTAGCAAATATTTCGACTGGTGGGGAAGCACCGACCCCAAACATAAAAATCATGCAAAAGAATTGAAAACCACTTATATTTAATTTACGATTCATTTGAATTCCTTCTTTTGACTTCTAATTTTTCTTCTAGATTATTTATTTTTTCCATAAAATTCTATTTTATTTAAGAGTTAATTAAGTAATTTTTTTTGACTAAAAAACTAGCTAGAAGTTTATCAAAATTTAGTATAATAATAGCAATCATAAAAAAAGGAATGAGGTGGTCATTACGTGGATATTAAGATTGATGATTTAACGGGAACTGAAGTTGCTATGTTGATTAGTGAGCATCTACAAGGTATGACACAGCATTCTCCACTTGAAAGCATACATGCTATAAATCTTGAAGGATTAAAGAAACCGGAAATTACGTTTTGGAGTGTATGGGAACAAAATGAATTAGTTGGATGTGGAGCTCTAAAAGAACTTGACCCTTTACATGGGGAAGTAAAATCAATGAGAACATCTTCAGCTCATTTAAGAAAAGGTGTGGCAAGACATATGCTTCAACACATCATCGAAGAGGCGAAACGTAGAGGCTACAAGAGAATAAGTTTAGAAACAGGTTCAATGGAAGCATTCGATCCAGCAAAAAAACTATATGAACTCTTTGGTTTTAAGTATTGTAAGCCCTTTGCTGATTATAAAGAAGACCCTAATAGTGTTTTTATGACACTAGAATTGTAAATTCTTAAAATAAAGTTGCTGTTGTAGCAACTTTATTTAGTTTAATCTCCCCTAAATCAAAAAAATGAAAAAATTTTAAAATAAAATTAGTACCTAGTATTAATATCTGGTGATATAATATTGGGAAGATATTAAAAAATATGACTGAGGTGACCATAATGCAAAATTCGAAAGCACGTATCACTGCAATAGGTTCATATGTACCAGAAAAAGTATTAACAAATAAGGATTTAGAAAAAATAGTTGAAACAAATGATGAATGGATTGTTAAGCGAACAGGGATTAAAGAAAGAAGAATTGCAAATGAAAATGAATATACAAGTGACTTAAGTTTTATGGCAATTAAAGACTTAATGGAAAAATACAATAAGTCTGTTGAAGATGTTGATATGATTATCGTTTGTACGTTAACGCCAGATTTCAAAACGCCAAGTGTTGCTTCGATTATTCAGGCAAAGCTTGGGATAAAAAATGCTGGGGCAATTGATTTAAATGCTGCTTGCGCAGGTTTTACTTACGGTTTGTATATGGCAAATGGATTAGTTACATCCGGATTAAATCGAAAAATTTTAGTAGTTGGAGCAGAAACCTTGTCTAAAATAACTGATTATGAAGATCGCACTACTTGCATTTTATTTGGTGATGGCGCTGGTGCGGCTTTAGTAGAGTATGACGAAGAACAACCTAGCTTCATTTCCTCATACCTAGGATCAGAAGGCGAAAAAGGAAAACATTTATATTGTTCAAATTTATCAAATCAAATATTCGGTGAAGAAATAATTAATAACAATAATATCATTCAAAATGGACGCGAAGTATATAAATGGGCAGTTACGACAGTACCAAAGGGAATGCAAGCTGTACTAAACAATGGATCCACTTTATTAAATGAAGTCGATTGGTTTGTTCCACATAGTGCAAATTTAAGAATGATTGAATCAATCTGCGAAAGAAGTGAATTCCCAATCGAAAAAACATTAAATAGCTTAGTAGATTGCGGAAATACATCCTCAGCCACGATTCCATTATCTTTAGTTAAGGGAGTAAAGGAAGGAAAACTTAAATATGGAGATAAGGTATTACTGTATGGATTTGGTGGTGGATTAACTCATGCAGGATTACTTATTAATTGGACTTTGTAAAATAGCATTAGGTTACCCATGAGGGGTTCAAGAGGAAGTAATAAAGCAAAAAGAAAAAAAGGTTACTCATAACAGGCTTCAGTAACAACCGACTTATTAAGAGCCTAATTGACAAACACATTTTTCAGCAATCCGAAGAAGTCTAATAGGTTACCTAATTAGACTTCTTGTTTGTTTTTTTGTTTAGTCCAGTTACTCGATAATAAATTTTGGAAGGAAGAGTAATGAATGAATGTATCTGTCTTAGGCTGCGGTAGATGGGGAACTTTTTTAGCCTGGTACGCTAATCGAGTTGGCCACGATGTAATTTTATGGGGAAGAGAAAGCTCTAGAAATTTTAATGGCTTAAAACAGACAAGAAAAAATGACTATTTAAGCTTACCAGATGGAATTGAATTAACGAGCTCTTTAGAAGGTGCATTATTATTTGCAGAAGTCATTATTATATCTATTAGTGCCCAAGAGCTAAGAACATTTACAAACCGCTTAAGTCAATATAATGAAATACAAGGTAAAACTTTTATCCTCTGTATGAAGGGCATAGAATCTACTACTGGAAAAAGACTCACACAAGTCTTTCGTGAAGAGGTTGGGAAAAATAGCAATGTAGCGGTTTGGGTAGGACCTGGCCATGTACAGGATTTTGTAAGAAATATACCAAATTGCATGGTCATTGGTTCGGAGAATATTGAAGTAACAAAACAAATTGCTAAAGCATTTAACAGCGAGTTAATCCGATTTTATTACGGCCAAGATTTAATTGGTAATGAAATTGGAGCTGCAACAAAAAATGTGATGGGGATAGCTGCAGGAATGCTAGATGGATTGAAATATAGTAGTTTAAAAGGCACATTGATGGCTAGAGGCACTAGAGAAATTTCTCGTTTAATAAGAGCGATGGGTGGAAATGATTTAACAATTTCCGGTTTAAGTCATTTAGGAGACTACGAGGCAACACTCTTTTCAATGCATAGTCATAATCGAAAGTTTGGACAGGCATTTGTTGAAGAAAAACCTTTTGATAAATTAGCCGAAGGGGTTTCTACAGTTAAGGCTTTAAAGGAACTTTCTGACCAGTATGATGTTGAACTACCGATTTGTAACGCATTGTTTGAAATTATTTATGAACATAAAAATGCGCAAGACACATTAGAGGAATTATTTTTAAGACCAATAAAATTTGAATTCTAAAAAATGAAATTTCATTTCGGTTATTTCTGAAAAAAACAAAAAACCATTGTTTTATACAAATTAAATTGAATGTTTTCTATAAAATACGAACATTATTGTTATTTTAAATAAAAAAAGTTCAGGTTTTATATTGAAAATATATTTCAAGTTTGATATATTAGCAGTGTAATCATTCATAAACATTACTCGTATATGCTCAGTAATATGGTCTGAGCGTTTCTACCTGGTTCCCAACGAAAGAACTAGACTACGGGTTAAAGTATAATTGGTTTATTTTTTGTAACCAATAATAATGATTAGCATTTATTGCTGATCTATACTTTAACTTTCGTAGGTCTAGAAGGTAGAAATATTCTACTTTTTCTAGACCATTTTTTTTGACTAAAACATCGAGTGTGATCATCATCAAGGGGGAAAAGACATTGTTAAAAAAATACGGTTTATTAGGAATCATTTCGGCACTATTAATTTCTGTATCTGTAGGTTATAACTTTAAATCGAACACTGCAGAAGCAAAAACTAAACATCTTAAGCCAATTATAATTGAGGGACCAATGCCAATTGAGGCTGAAAAGTTTGCAAGTCAGCTAAAAAATGTAAAAATTGAAAAATCAGGTAGTTTCGTATTTTACAAAGGTACTTTAGATCATTATCCAGTTATTGTAGCAAAAACAGGTAAAGGTATGGAAAACACTGCTGCTGCTACAGCGATTGCAATTGAAAAATATAAACCAATCGCAATTATTAACCAAGGTACATCTGGTGGTCATGATGCAAATTTAAATGTTTTTGATATCGTATTAGGTAAAAATACAACTAATATTGGTTCTTTAAAAACAGAAACGAAGGACGAAAACCAAGGTATTGATGCTACTCAATGGAAACCAATGGACTTAATGGCTTCAGAAGGCAGTGCAGGTGAAGATCCAAATGCTGAAAAACCACGTTTTTACGAAGGGAATAAAGATTTATTAGCAGCTGCAAATGCTGTGAAAAACAAATACACAAAAGGTAAGGTTGTAGAAGGTACAATCGGATCTGCAGACGTTTGGAACAATGAAGTTGATCGCATTAAATGGTTCCATACTAAATACGGAACTTCAGTAGAAGAAATGGAAGGCGCAGCTGCAGCTCAAATCTCTCAAGCATATAATGTAGCTTTCTTAGGAATTCGCGTATTATCAAACAATAAAACAAACGGCGGTAAATATAATCCTACTACAGCTGATGCTTGTCAGGAGTATGTAATGGAAGTAGTTAAGAAATATATTTCTACAAATCCAAGTAAATAATAAATATTGAAAAAGCACCTCGCGCTATCACCGATATATGATGTGACGAGGTGCTTTTTTGTTTATTGTTCAACGCATAAAAAGATAAAAAAGAAGATGAACATCTACAAAAGATAGAGTTCATCTTCTTTCATGAGCAAATAACACGAATTTCAAAATAGCTGATTTTTAATCTTGAATTGGTGGATATCTGTCCGGTGTTTTTAGTGAATAAGCTCGAAGAATTGTCTGCTCTACTTGGTTGCCTGCAGAGTCAGATGCTTTCAAGCGAATTGATACATACCCTGAGTCAGGATGATTCACAGTAATATTGAATTTATTCTCGTTCCGTTTGTTAACTATAGCAGGAATCCATGTAGTACCATCATCAATTGAAGTCCACATTTCCGTTTGAACAATGTCATGAACATCTGCTCCAGGTTGAGTAACTATAGAAACGTTAAATTTATTAGGTCTTCCTCCAGAAATTGAATTCCCTAGGTCAACCCCTAAGTCATATTTAGGCCACAGTAATGGTAATACTGAACGTCCACTAGTTGGCTTAGCTGATTGGAATATCCAGTTTGTACTGATCGATGTAGCCCATGGGAACCAACCTGTACCGTTATGGGTACCGTTTACCTTTAGTTGATAGGTTGCCGCTTTTTCGTCAACAGTGATTGGACCATATTGCGTAATGTTTTTACTATTATAGATTTCTTTACCATCTGCTAAAAGCGTCGCAGAACTAGTCTCTCCGTTCCTGTTGAACCAACCATAATGTGAACCGTCTGAATCACCAATATTAGGAATGTGTAGTGTCATTAGATTATCATCTCGGTAGGCTTTAGATGATTCCATTCCAGGTCCTTGCGCTGACTCAAACCAGTTCTCTGTAATTCGTGTGTTAGGAGTAAAATATTTATCCCATGGACCGCTCAACGCATAGGAGATATTTTTGTTGTTTGGAAATACATTATGCAAAAAACGAACCTGATCCATCGCTGGATATTCTGAACCAGTACTATACCACTCTTCCCGTTGGAATTGAGAAGGGAAGTAGTCAACTGTGTCGACTGTAATATCCTGCCAAGGGCGTAACACAGGGTTTGTGTCACCAATAATACCTTCTTTACCAAAGTAGTTGTTTGTCACGATTTTCGAATTCTTCTTCGTGAAATTGATAACTGGCTTGGAAGGCAACTCCCCTTTAACATATAACGAACCATTGTAAGCATAAGGACTGTTTGCAATGCCATCAAGTTTTATCATAACTTTTTCCTCGGTAGCTCGCTTAATCAATACTTTACCTTCGTCTTGGTCAAGTGACCAAGCAGGAATTGCAGATCCCGCAAAATTTGGAAGGATGCTTGTGAATAATCCAGGTCGATCATTCACAATAATGACTCCTTGTGCGCCAGCCGTTGCAAGTTCCGCAATTTGGTCGGCATATTTCATACTGATATCACGCTTAATAATCGCGAGCTTTCCGGAGATATCTACCTTAGCGATTTCGTCAGCATGTGCAGATCCTACATTAATTGCTTGTAGTGTTTTTTGTCCGTCCAATCTTTGCGCATAAATGACTGGGTGAAGCGGAATCGCAGTTTGGGCAGAATCTACATAGGATGCGCGAATAACTGGAGCATAACGCCTCGTGTCATACATGAACTCAAGTTTGCCCACATCCACTTTTTTGCTTGGGATTACATATGCATGGAAGATAAAAGAATTGGTACCACTCCAAAAATATGCTGTAGGCATTTTAGTAATATCTTGACCTTGACGGAAAAATCCAATCTTGTATCCATGAGCTTCTGACTCATTAGGGGTAAGAACATCAATCTCTTTACCTAATCGAGCGTCTACTGTCATATTGGTGTTTTTCGTAACTTCAATATTAGGATTTCCACCTAATGTAACAGACTCTCCAAAAGTATTATACTTATCTGTTGTTACGACTCTAGCCATAACCGAGTAGTTACCAGGATTTACCTCGATATTTGCGGTTCCTTTTTGGTCAGCCTTCGGAATAACTTCGTAAACTCGTCCTGTATCCAGATTATAAGCTACCACAGTCGTTGCGGTGCCACCTGGGTTTCCATTTCGGTCAATTGTCGAAACGGTTAAATTGACTAATGGTTCTGTCTTCGTTGCACCGATTGTAGTGTTAAATTTTTTTCCGTCGTCTCCAGTAGCTGTGACAACTGCTTTATAATCCCCAGCAGTACCAAAAGATGGATTAAAAGTAACCTTTACTTCGCTACTACCATGAGCTGGTACAGTAACCCCTGATTTATTGAGTGTAAACATACCAGAAGGTGCTACAACCCCAGTCTCTCCTCTAGGGATCATACTAAGCGATAATGTGACATCACTATTGGATGGGTTGACATATTTAAAGGATTTTTCGATCGGTTGGCCTTCTGCCATTGCACTTCCTAGACTAACTACTGCAGGGCTACTATAAACATTAGCGTTAAGAGCATTAGCGATATCTACTCGTCCTCCACCTTGTTGGTAAGCAGAATAAGTTGTTTGCGGTTTTGCTGTTCCAACTAATACTTGCTTGACTTGGTCAGCTGACCAGTCAGGGTATTTTTGACGTAGAATCGCTGCAGCACCAGCAACATGTGGTGTAGCCATTGAAGTACCATTGAGAGACGTGTAATAGTCATCTACAACTGTACCTATAGCAGTTCCAGCAGCACGAGCAGCCACGATTCCGACTCCCGGCGCTGTAATTTCAGGTTTAACTCTGTAATTCTCAATGATCGGTCCACGGCTGGAGAAGCTGGCCAAAAGGTCATTCTTATCAACTGCACCAACTGTTAATGCTTTTTCAGCAGCACCTGGTGCCCCTATAGTTTTTTTACCTGGCCCTGCATTACCTGCAGCGATGATAAATAGAGTGTTACTAGATTCACTTAATTGATTGACTGCTTGGCTCATTGGATCCGTACCATCGCTCGCCTCAGTACTTCCCAAGCTCATGCTCACGATATCAGCGCCTTCCTTAACAGCCCATTCCATCCCAGCAATAATCCAAGATTCTTCACCGGAACCACTAGTGTTGAGTACCTTTCCAATCAAAAGGTCTGCACCTGGTGCAACACCTTTTAACCGTCCACCAGAGGCGGAGCCAGATCCAGCTATAGTCGAGGCTACATGAGTACCATGACCGTGGTGATCAATAAAATCGGCCTCATCGGTAAAATTCTTCGCCTCTTTTATAGAGGCTTTAACGTCAGGGTGGTTCGAGTCTATACCCGTATCTAAAACAGCGACCTTTATGCCTCTTCCGTCATATCCAGAGGCCCAAGCCACAGGCGCACCAATCTGTGGAACACTCTTATCAAGTACAACTTTTACTGGCTTGTCTAACCAAATCTTTTCAATACCTTCAGTTAACTCAACTTGAGACGATTTTACGTTTGCCTCTCCATCAACTGCATCCCAGAATTTAGCAGTCTGCTTTTTGTCAGTATTTACTGCAACAGCATTTACACTAGGGAGATTTAACTGTCGTGTAGCCCCAGTCGAGACGGCTTTGTTAGTTGACTGAGAAACATTTTTAGATTCCTTCGTTACAATTAAAGGTACGCTTGAGCGATGAGCATCATCATACTTATACTCAATCAATTTTGTAATATTAAATAGCTCCTCATCTAATTGGCCAGAAGCTAGGAAAGCTACGGCTTTATCAGGAATTAAATAGTAGTCTCCATTAACTAGTTTGGTAGTATACGAAATTGGCATACCATCCTCTTTAGGCTGCAGGGTACCAGCTAATTTTCCATCAGAGTAGCGATTAAGGATTACTACGTCACCAGTAATTAAAGTTATTGTGTTAGTAGAAACGATATGTGATGGAGAAGAGGTTTGTTGGTTTAACTTAGCTTCTGAAGTTGCAGTATCTGGACTTGCTGTCGCCGTTGACTGGGAAATACCAAAGATAAGTGAAGTAGCAGCTAACACATTTAAAACTTTGAAACTATTTTTCATTGTATTCCTCCCTTTAGAATCATTAGAAATATCCTTTCTGTTACTAAAAACGAGTTAATCCCCCTTTATTTTTCATTTTGTATCCTAGTGTGTGTATACAATCTTTACTTAATAGAATGACCGAATTTCGCCAGACTAGAATAAACTCGATCTACAAAAGATCTTGCCTTATTTAAACTTTTCTAAGAGTCTATGAATCAAGTGGAATTTGCGCAACTCTATATCAAAGCGAAAGTATATTAATTCTTTCATTCTTGTTTATAGCAAATATTGTAACTTGCAAGCTGGATACATAACTCACAAGTTAATTTTAAAGGGAGTTTATGGGATATTTTGTTTATGAAAAATTCATCAAGTTTCCATTTTAAATAAAAAAAGTGTTCTTAGAAGGAGGAACTTACAAATGATACTTCCTTCAGGGAACACTTTTTAATATTATTTAATCGTCATTAATTGAGCTTATTAAGATGAGAAATTCCGTTTTATTTCAACCACCATAATTCAACTGGATTTAATTCATACTGATTATTTTCGCGATACATATATTGACACATAATGAGCTCTCGTCTCAAAGTAGCGTAATCTTCATGAAATTCCTTTAAATATTCATTGATTTCTTTTTCTTGATAAACTTTACCAAATTCTAAACCTTTAATCATATGCGCTAAAACGACAAGCTTTTTCTTTCGCTGAGCAGGATAGATTTTAAGTTTGCCTTCCTTAGTAAAGAAATTATTGATAATGCTTGAGCGTTCACTTTCAGTAACTGACATTTCCATATTGGAATCTCCTCCTGTTCCTACTGTAAAAATAGCTTTCGCATTCATTTCTAAAATTTTTGTATTTAGAGAGAAGTAGATTGTATTTTTATCTCGGCGCTCCTTAATTAGACCAACTTCTCTAAGCTTTGACATATGATGGGTAATTGTTGGGGGTTTAAGACTTAATTTACTGGCAATTTCTTGCCCACTTAAATGACCTTGCTGAAGTAAAGCAATAATGCGTACACGAGTAAGATCACCTAAAGCTTTATGGAAATCTACAATTTTACTTAATTGCACTTAATATACACCTGCTTTTATATTCGTCTAATTAGATAATAGTCTAATTAGATATTCATTTCAATATGTAGTATTCAGAATACGTAAATTTAGTTATTTTTTACTAAAAATGTTATTTAAATTAGATATTTTGTTGGGCAGTAAGTGAAAGAATCAGGAATTTTACATCGAAGGCACTAATGTAAAGAAATGTGGTGAAAATAGTGAGGCTGCTATCTTTTATGAACTTGGAGCAATACAAAACAATCCTCATTCAGGTTTGAAACAAGTCAAATTAGTTTACTTTCGGCATTCCAATTTTTCTCATTTATATAGGGAAAAAGTATTAGGGTTGCATATTGGCATAATCGGAAATAACTGCTATGCTAATTAAGTGAAAAATTTAAAAAGGGGGAATTTTCATGCAAATAATCAGTCAATCTAGTACTAATTTAAAACGTTGGGGATTCAATAGTTAAAGAGAGGTTGAAAGAGTTTGGGGATACTTAATTTTCATAAAAATATAAAAATTCGATTGCTCGAATCGTTTTTAAGTTCGTCAATTGGAAGTATGGTTTTTCCATTTATGGCGATTTATTTATCAAAGCATTTTGGGGTAAAACAAGCAGGATTACTTTTGCTTGTAAATGTATTTGTCGGCATTATTATGAACTTTTTTGGTGGATATTTCTCAGATCAGTTTGGCCGAAAAAAGACGATGGTGTTTGCCGAAACAATTCGGTTACTTGCGTTTATTACGATGATGCTTTGTAATTCACCTTGGTTTACATCACCTCTTATTACATTCTTTATGATGACTTTAAATAGTATTTGTTGGGGACTAGCAGGGCCAGCTAACCAGGCAATGTTAATAGATGTGAGTAAGCCAGAGGAACGAAAGCTTATGTACTCAATCATGTACTGGTCGAACAATTTATCAATTGCGATTGGTGGCATGCTTGGAGGATTTTTATTTAAATCATATTTATTTGAATTATTATTAGCTCTGTCAGTTGCTTCACTTGTTACATGGGTCTTAATTACCTTCTTTGTTGAAGAAAGCTTAATTACTGAAAAGACGGAAACAAAGACAATTGCTCATCATGCTCAAAAAATGATTTCTAATTATCGTGATGTTTTTCAAGATAAGCTCTTTATTCTTTATGTACTAGCAGGTTTGCTAGTGCTTTCAATGGAATTCCAATTAACAAATTATATAAGTATTCGATTAGCGAATGATTTCCACACACAACATTTATTGAACTGGACATTTGGTGGAATCGAGATGAATGGTTTTCTGCGTACAGAAAATACGATACTAGTAGTTGTCATGGCACTTTTCGCTTCTAAAATAGTAGGGAAATTGGATGATCGAAAAACATTAATTTGGAGTTGTATTGCATTTGTTGGTGGATATGCTGTGATTTCATATAGTAACTCTATTTGGCTATTATTTATAGCAATGTTCATCGCAACAGTTGCGGAAGTATTAAGAGTACCAGTTCAACAAAACTATATGGCTAACTTACCAGCTGACGAAACAAGGAGCTCCTATATGGCGGTTGCAGGTTTAACATTTAATTTAGCGATGTTTATTTGCTCAATAACCGTTTCACTTAGTGCATACTTATCGAATTTCGCGACATCTTTCTTTTTAACAAGTTTAGGTGTAATCGGTATTCTTATATTTGTACGAATTACTCCTGCATTAGAAAGAAGAATTAAGGGAGAAATATTGCAGGAGCAGGGACAGACTGCTGGAATAAATTCTTAAGTTACAGGGAGTTGCCTTTTGCAGCTCTCTTTTTTTGTGGAGAAGGTGAATAGGCAAATCCTTTTGCTTGAGGTTATATTTTCCATATTAGGACAACTTAATGGTAAAGGTGGTGTTTTTATGAAACGACGTTTAATCGTTGTTTTAATCAGTACTTTTACATTTTTTACTTGTTCTTCCGTAAGTGCGCGACAAGCTGAACGAGTGGTTATGAATGGGATTCCAAGTGATGTGTGGCAGGAAAATATCTATTTAATCGCTGATCGAATTGATCAGAAAGAATACCGAAATTTTGATGTTCAAATTGGAAATGAAGGTTTTTTATATCACTTCCCAACATGGAAAAGTGGGAAGTATGGTACGAAAATATTTAGTGAGGATTTAAATAAAGATAAACAAAATGAAGTTATTATCGTATTGGATAATTTTAATGATCCGATTCATTTATTGCAAATTAGTACGAACGATGACCAAAGCGAAGAATATAAGGAAGTTCCAATTGAATCGGTGCCTGAGGCCGTTAAACGTCTTGTGGAAATGGAGAAAAAAGGAGATATAGTAACGATCACAACTAAACAAAAAACTTATAAAGTTAATTTGAAATCGTTAGGGTTTAAAGATACGTCTTCTGACGATAGTGTATATACCCACGTGCCAGTGGACTATATTGTTGAGAAGAAAAAACTAGTTGCCGATGCTGTCGTAATGATTTCAACCGACGGTGGCGGAGCAATTGGAAATTTGAAGCTTTTATATGATTGGAACGGAAAGAAATATGAGGTTCAGACGATTATTTTTGAGAAGTATAATCGGAAAAGATAGTAAGAGCACCTGTGGAGGTGCTTTTTTTTGTTAGGCAATTTGTATTCAGCTAACGAACGCTTAAAATAATTAATTACAAATTTTTTATAAACATTTTCTAGTTTTTTTGAAAAAATTGAACCATATTCTAAAGAACTAACAGTAAGACTAAAAGAAACCATACTTTGTTATGATTTTACTTTATACATCCTCTTTTTCAATTTTAAGACAAGCAGAAGTAGCGGCGGTTGTATACCAAATAAAAAAAACGCAACATTGCCCATCGTATCCCCAAGTTTAAATAGGTCATTCGTATTTTTCGGGGTCATGGAAATGATATAAATAACCGAAAGCAAGCCAAACATAAATGGATGAATGTTTTTTTTAAAGAGTTGGGCAAGCCCCAAAGAAGCAGCATAATGACTAACGTTAAAGCAAGTAAACATTTGCATAATCCATATTACAAGCAACAAAGACTCAAACCGTTCAAATAGCAAACCAGGCATTTCAAAACCTCGCATGAGATCAATCGTTGGCCAAGTTTTGGTTACCACACCATCGACGGATAGTGCACCGATGACCATTACGATAGTTATCACGTAAAAGATCAGTGGGATGAAAATTCCAACTAAAACAGCTTTTACTGCTTGGTTTGGCTGTTTCATAAACGCCATTATAATCAACAGGCTTTCAAAACCTATATATGAGAGAGCCGTTGTTTTGATTCCTTTTAGTACGGGCATGATCCCCAACCCCAGTACCGGGCGCAGATTATCCACTTCAAATATTTTAAAACTCATAAAAGCAACCACCAAAAAAACGCCGACCGTAATGGGGAAAATAATTTCAAACAGACGGGCAATCGGATTTATGCCGCCCATAATTAAATAGAGACCTGTCCACATAAATGGCATCGCGATGGCCCAAGATGGGGTACCTTTCAACAAAAATAAACTTGTTACTTCTACTAATGCACGGATATGAAATCCACCCATCATTACAAAATAACATACAAGGATTAGACTTAGTAACTTACCCATCCATTTCCCTACAATTTCTTGGCTGTATTGATAAAAGGTTTTTCCTGGAAACCGTTGTCCTAATTTGACCATAATAACTCCTGCCACCATCGCAATCAGCCCGCCTAAAATTACAGTTAACCAGGTATCTGGTGTTTTCACTTTCTCTGTAGCTGTTCGTGGCAAGGTCAGAATTCCCGTTCCAAGTATATAATTGATAATGATAACAACTACTTGAATTGTTGTAATACGGTCTTTGGGGCTAGTAATCATCGCAGGTCATCTCCTTATTCACCAATTCAGGATTACTACTTTCTGAATGCTCATTACTTCATTTTTCCACATTTCTTCTTATAAATGGTACAATTTTACATTTCCAAAAAAGAATAAAAATTATGCATATTGTATTCATGTGAAGTTAACATAATAGCAAGCCTTCCAAGAGCATTACTTATTTTATTTCCCGTCTTTTTTTGTATAAAACTTGTATAAAATTAAAAAGAAATTCTCTTTTAGGAATTTGAATGTTTCAACTAATTTCTGAAAATACTCCTTCTTTACGCTTGTTGCAACTGGACAGTAATCCCTAATTTCAGAACTAGTAAACCGTTCTTCTATATGTATTTCATAATAATCTTCTAAATTAAAGTTCGGTTTCTTCATGTCTCTCATGTAAATTTATAATTTTTTTATATGATTGTGTTGTGTTATGTTATTCTCCCTTATACATTGTTACAACTAATCATAATTAAAAAAGATAAAAAAGCTACCAACATTTAAATAAGAATTGTTGGTAGCTTTCATTTATTTTTCCGCTAATTATTTATGAGTTCTGGTTTATCAAATAGCCCACGATAAAACTGTAATAAGGCTCTTATTATAGTTTTTTTATCATGTTATACCATTTTACTCCACCATGTGTTGAGCTAGAAATCCCGTTATTGATGAAGCCATGTTTCTCGTAAAAATGAATTAAGTTTTCTTTACATGTAAGAGTTATTGAATCACGTTTATTTTCTTTTGAAACTTTTTCAATATGAGAAAGCAATTTTGATGCGATCCCTTTATTTTGGTTTTGTGGTGCAACTGCTATGCCTAAGATACTTTGATGGCCACCAGTAGATGGATTTTTTTTAATTTCGCTAAATAAATCATCTGTAATAAAAGTCTCATTTATAACAGGACCGTTTATTAAACCAACTATTTTACCATTTTCCTCAGCTACAAAAAAACTATCGGGAATTATGTTAATGCGTTTTTCGAATGCCTGTTTTGTTGCTGCCTCTTCTTTTAAAAAACAAAGATTCTCAATTTCTACTAGTTCAGTCAAATCTTCCAATCTTACATTTCGTATGTTTAGCATGATTTTAATCCCTCCATTTTTCATAATTATATTATATTAGCTTACAAACTATTTAAACTAGCATTTTGTATAGTGGTTGAACAAAATGAAATAAAAAGATGTTGACAGAGTTATGACATAACCCCTATAATACAAAACATATTAAAAAAGAAACAAGCTACTAATGGTAGATTAATATAGTTTTAAGCAATGAAGGGAATTTAAGTAGTACTTATCTCAATGTAATAGAGAGCTGATGGTTGGTGGAAATCAGTACAAAGATAAGGATGAATTTCGGTCCTGGAGCTATTTTTTTCGAAGTAAGGTTTATCTTTACTGAGGGGAAAACGGTCAAATTTGATCGTTATCAAATTCTTAAGAGGCAGAATATTTCTGCAACTAGGGTGGTACCGCGAATAATTCGTCCCTACTGATACAATCAGTAGGGACTTTTTTATTAGTTTAAAACTGAATATAGAAAATGCAATGAAGGGAATACAGTAATGTTTGTTTCACTGTTTAAGAGAGCTGGTGGATGGTGTGAATCAGTACAAAAATAAGCATGAATTACAATCCTGGAGCTTCTTTTTCGAAGTAAAGGTCGACATTTACTTTGAAAAAGACGGTCATCGATCGTTAAATAAAACAAGTGGCAGATTTAATTCTGCAATTAGGGTGGTACCACGGTGAAAATCGTCCCTGTCGTTAGTGGCAGGGGCGATTTTTTTTTAATAAAATTAAAAACTAGAAAGAGGAGATAGAAAATGGAATTACAAAAAAATTTACTACCAAGACATATCCGTTTCATGGCACTCGGTGGAGCAATTGGCACTGGTATTTTTAAAGGAACATCAGAAACTGTATCGATTGCAGGACCTGCAGTTATTTTTTCATATTTGTTTGCTGGATTATTACTTCTTGTTGTGATGAGTGCGATTGCGGAAATGGCTATTGCGTTTCCAGGTTTGAATATGAAAGGATTTATACGTAAAGCGTTTGGTACAAGAGTGTCTTTCGTAATTGGTTGGTTGTACTGCTTTATGTGGTTAGTTGTTTGTGTTATTGAAGTAATCGCAGCCGGCAGTTTTCTACAATACTGGTTTCCTTCAATGTCGTTATGGTCTTTAAGTTTTATTAGTGCTATTTTTATTGTGGCTGTTAATTTTATGAATGTGAAACGATATGGTGAAATAGAATTCTGGTTTGCAGGAATTAAAATAACAATGATTGTTTTATTTATTGCGTTAGGCGCAGGAATTTTATTTGGAATTATTCCAAGTGATCATAGTGGTTATGTTCATAATTATGTTCAGCATAAAGGATTTTCCCCACATGGCTGGTCAGGAGTATTTTCTGCTTTATTAATCGTCATTTTTTCTTACGGTGGTTCAGAACTAATTGGATTGACTTTAACAGAAACAAAAGATGCTGAAAAAGTAATACCAAAAGTTATAAAAGGGGTTATTTGGAGAATTGTTTTATTCTACACACTTCCAATTCTGATTATTTGTGGATTAATTCCATGGAATGAAATTGGTAATCAGGAAAGTCCATTTGTTCAAGTTTTATCAACAGTAGGTTTTCAAGGTTCAGCTCATATTATGAACTTTGTATTGATTACGGCGGTATTATCTGCTGCAAATTCAGGTATTTATGGCTGTACTCGTATGATGTATTCGTTAGCAACTGAGGGAGAAGCGCCAAAGGTTTTTGCAAAAATTTCTAAAAATGGTGTACCGATTTATACTGTTATTGTAAGTGCAATTATTTTGATTGGGGGCACTTTTGTAGCTTATTTTTCTCCAGATCGCGTATTCGGTTATTTAATGGCAATCCCAGGATTTACAGTTTCTTTAGTATGGATCAGCATTTGTTTAGCACAATTAAAGCTTCGTAAAACTTATACTAAGATGCCACACTTTAAAGTATGGGGATTTCCGTACGTAACATCATTTACAGTAATTGCATTAGGTATGAGCTGTATAGCATTTGCATTCAATGAACAGAATAGATTAAGTATTTTTGTATGTTTAGGAATGTTAGTTGTATTAATTTTATGTTCATTTATAAAGGGCAAAAAACAAACTCAATAAACAAAAAAGGGCACCTTATTTGGTGCCCAAACTTATTACAGTATATTATTGATTGTTAGCCAATGCTAAAAGCTGTTCATTTACATTTTCATTTACAACTCCGCCATGGTAACAAATGATTGTTTCAATATCATATTTTGTTAATTGTTTAATGGATAAAAGAGCCGTTTCCATATCAGGTGTAGCATTTGGATTTGGCCCCATAATTAGGCCATCAGCCGCGACAACAGCATCACCTGCGATTAATGTTTTGCTTTGTTGATGATATAAACAAATGTGACCAGGAGTATGGCCAGGTGTAAAGATCACAGTGATTCCACCAGCATACGGTAAAACTTCTTCGTCAGATAAAGTTGTATTAACTTTAGCATTTAGTGGTGTATCATAGATTGCTTTTATTTTTTTTCCAATTTCTTCAGGAACAGATTCAATCATTTTTGCAATTCGTTCTGGATTTACTTTCATTAAAGCTTTATCGCCTTCAATATATGGCTTGTCTTCTTTATGTGCTAGTACTTCAATTTCTTGATCAGCAGTTTTTAAAAGCTCAGCAAGGCTCCCGATATGATCAATATCTTGATGTGTAAGAATAATTTTAGACAGCTTGTTAAATGCCAATCCCGCTTTTTCTATCGCTTCACGAATTTCTCCAGATTGCCCTGGTATTCCTGTATCTACTAAGATCACTTCTTGTTCATCCCAAAGTAACGTTGGGTGAATAATATTTACCTGTCCTGTAAAGTTCATTTCTAATTCGATTGTTTCAATATCTTTAGCTATTTTCATTTGAATGGTAAAAGCATTAAATGGCCTTTACCACACCTCCCTTTGTTAGATGTGAGCACTAAACTAGACAATCTAAGGAAAGTTGCCTAGTTTAGTGTTCACTTTTTTTTGCTAGAAACTTATTACTTTTCCGTTTTTGAAACAGAAGAAATAAAGTCATCAATCATAACGTCAAAGCTGTCATCTACATTTACAGGATGTTGGAAATATCCAAGGAAATTCATCGAGACAAATCCGTGTAAAATGCTTCTTAATGCTCGACCTTGATGAATTAATAAAGTAGGGTCTGTAATATAAAACTTTAGAATTTGATGAATAATACTTGTTGTTTCCTTAGCAAGTCGTTTAACATCATCATTTTCCGTACTCGGGATATTCATAAAAAGTCCATAACCAGTTCTATTATCAAATGCAAAATCACGGTATACATAAGCAATTTCTCTAATCGCTTGTTCACCACTTTTTCCGACTAATCTTTGCATTAAAGTCGAATTTAATTTATTTAAAAGTGAAATCGTCATTTTCAATTTTAAATCGTCCATATTTGCAAAATGGTTATATAAAGATGGATATTTTATATCTAGCTTCTCTGCAATTTTTGGAAAAGTAACTTGATTCAGTCCGATTTCATTAGCCAATGAAAAAGCCACTTCAATAATTTTTTTTTTTGTTAAATTTCTTTTTTGAACCATTTTTTTGCTCCCGTCTCATGTTTAGGTAAATTGTTTTTTAAGAATATTTAGGCTGATTTTCCACTGCAATCAACTTTTGTCCTTAAAGATACAATACCTAAATACAAAGTATTTTTAAAGAGAGACTATATTACTGAAAATAGTTTAACACTTCTGATGATAATTATTAAACTATATAATATAATTTACAAACTATAAAATATAGTTTAGTGTTATGTGTATATAGAAATTTATTGTTATTTTTTATTTGTCTCATTCTCGAGACTTTTTTTGTTTTAATTTTTATCAAAAAGGAGGGGGAAATCATGTTATTGTGGAAAAGAAATTTAATTGTTTGTTGGTTTGGAATGTTTGTAACGAGTATTGGATTGAGCCAACTTGGTCCGGTATTACCCCTATATATTGATAAACTTGGTGTTCATAATTCGGCATTAATTAGTCAATTTTCAGGGATTGCTTTTGGGGTAACTTTTATTATTTCAGCCATTTTTTCTCCTATTTGGGGTTTGGCAGCCGATAAGTTTGGACGAAAACCAATGCTGCTAAGAGCAAGTCTTGGTATGTCTATTATTATTTTTTGTATGGGTTTCGCACATAATGTTTATGTTTTAATTGGTTTAAGACTTTTACAAGGTGTCATTACAGGTTACGGAACAGCTTGTACAACTTTAATCGCAACACAAACAGATAAAGAGCATGCGGGATCAGCATTAGGTACTCTTTCAACTGCAAGTATAGCAGGTTCATTACTTGGTCCGATGATTGGAGGTTATATTGGAGAGACTATAGGCTTACAAAATGTGTTTTTTGTAACAGGTGGACTCATGATGGTTGCGTTTGTTACAACAGCATTATTTGTAAAAGAATCATTTACTCGTCAAGATAAAAAAGTGCTTAAGTTTAAGGAAATATGGAGTATTATTCCAGATAAGAGTTTAATGATCACAATGTTCATTACTTTTTTTGTTTTAACAATAGCGCTTTATTCGATTGAACCAGTAATTACTGTCTACATTTCTCAGCTATCTGCAAATTCTACACATGTAGCATTGTTAGCGGGTATGGCATTTTCAGCATCAGGCTTGGCAAGCATTATTGCTGCTCCGAGATTAGGTAAGATTTCAGATCGAATTGGTCCACATAAAGTTATATTCGTTGCACTGATTGTTTCAGGTCTGATGGTTATTCCCCAAGCATTTGTAAAAAACGCTTGGGAATTGATGGGACTACGATTTATTTTAGGTTTGGCAACGGCGGGCTTAACTCCGTCTGTTAATACATTAGTTAAACGAATTACACCTGATGCTATTACCGGTCGAGTATTTGGATTTAATATGTCAGCTGGATATTTAGGGGTATTTGTCGGTTCCATTTTAGGTGGGCAAATTGGAGCATATTTAGGTGTGCAATACGTATTTTTTGTTACAAGTGCATTATTGCTTCTTAATGCAATCTTGGTTTATGTTAAAGTTAATCGAAAATTAAATGTAAAGGAAGATTTTAAATTATCGATGTAAACAGTTAAAAATTTTGGGAGCTACTTAATGTGGCTCCCTTTAATAATAGTATCCTACATAACTTAGCAAGAAATGTCGGATTGGTTAATTTCGTTCCTGTTATTCTATTGATGAAGGAGGTTATAAAATGGATTTGTTAAAGAATATGAATGATGCTCTAGTATATATTGAAGAAAATCTGACAAGTGAGATTGACTATAAAGAGCTTTCTAGACGGGCTTTTTGTTCCGAGTATCACTTTAAAAGAATGTTTTCGTTTCTTGCTGGAATATCTCTTTCAGAGTATATCCGTCGTCGCCGTCTTACCGTTGCAGCATTTGAACTGAAAGATCATCACAAGAAAATAATTGATATTGCTTTAAAATACGGATACAATTCTCCGGATTCCTTTACGAGAGCCTTTCAAAACTTACATGGAATTACTCCGTCAGAAGCTAGAAATAACGGCAATTCGCTCAAAGCATTTCCACGAATGACCTTCCAATTATCAATTAAAGGGGGAAATGAAATGAATTATCGTATTGAAGAAAAAGAAGCATTTCGAATCGTAGGGATAAAAAAGAGAGTTCCGATTATTTTTAATGGAGTTAATCCGGAAATTGCATCCATGTGGAAAACTTTAACGATGGAAAAAATAACGAAACTAAAAGAACTCTCCAATATTGAACCGAATGGCATAATCAGTGCATCAACAAATTTTTCTGAAGGTAGAATGGAAGAAAAAGGAGAGCTTGATCATTATATTGGTGTTGCCACTACAAATAACTGTCCAAATGAGTTCATTGAACTTGAAGTTCCTGCATCTACATGGGCAGTATTCGAAGCAATTGGTAAATTTCCAGATGCATTGCAAGAAGTGTGGGGACGAATTTATTCAGAATGGTTTCCATCTTCTAATTACGATCAATTAGAAGGTCCAGAAATTTTATGGAATGAACAGAAAGACATCACATCACCAACTTTTAAGAGCGAAATATGGATACCAGTAGCTAAAAAATAAAAAAAGAAAGAGACATACGCTCTTTCAGGTTTCTGAATGATTGTGTTTTATGTGATCTAGTTTATCTGAAATATTTTTAAGAATTTGATTTTTCTCTTGTTGAATTTTTAGGAATTTTAAAAGAAACCAAATCATAAAAACAAAAGGTGCTATGTAAAACAAAATCGGTATGATTGAAAATAGAGGAAAAAACACATTATCCATATCAATTTCACCCCTTTTGGAAGATTATACCATAATTATTAGATTAAAGCCTTCTTAGTATTGAAGGTTTTTTTATTTATAATTTATTCAGTTAGATTTTTGGTTAAGAATGATTTTAAAAGGAAAATAGCATTATTTAGAGAATGTACTATTAATTAAGAAATGCTATAAGTCGAATATAAAAGTAGGAGAAATAAACATGAAAATAGTAAAACAATGGGTACAAGAGGATAGTGATTTTATTAGACAAAAAGTAATTGAATTTAATGCTAAAAAACTTACTGATGAGAGGAAAGCACCGTCTGAAAATATAAGCTTTGTCGTTAGAAATGATCAAGAGGAAATAATAGGTGGAATTACTGGAAGGATGTATTGGCACCATTTATCTATAGACTTCTTATGGGTGTCAGAGGAATATAGACATGAAGGGTTTGGTAGTCAGCTAATCAATCAAATGGAAGAATTTGCTGTCGAAAATGGATGTCGTCTTATTAAAGTAGATACTTTTAGTTTTCAAGCTCCAAAATTTTATAAGAAGCACGGCTTTAAAGTGTTTGGACTAATTGAGAATCATCCAAAAGGGTATAATCAATATTATTTTGAAAAAAGATTATAGGAGACAATCTGATGGTATGAAGTTGCTTTTGCAGCTTATTTTTTTTAGCTTATAAACTTAAATGGTATGATTAATTAAAAGTTTGATGAGACAGGAGGAAACGTTAATGAGCGAGCTTAATTTATTGTTTCGAAAAAGGATTGGATTACATGATAATGAAGAGATTAACTTTCATAATTTAAATGACGTTCTTGAAAAAACGGCTAAAAATATACCTTTTGAAAATCTTTGTATTATAAGAAATAAAACGAATGAGATCAACCGAGAAAATTTAATTAGTAAATTATTAGTAAAAAATGAAGGGGGTCTCTGTTATGAATTGAATTCATTACTTTATTTATTTCTTCTTGAAAATGGGTTAAACGTGAGGTTAGCAAGAGGAGTTGTTTATGACAATACAGCTCAAAGATATCCTACATTTGGAAGAACACATGTCACAATCCTATTAATTCAAAATGAAGAAACATACTTAATTGATACAGGATTTGGGGCGAATCTTCCTTTAAAAGCAGTTCCCTTATCCGGTGAGATGATTACGTCTAATAATGGTGAGTTTCGAATTAAAAAAGAAGACACAGAATTCGGGGATTATGTATTGATGTTAAAACTAAAACATAAAGATCCTGATTGGAGAATTGGATATGCATTTGATTCACGCGATTTCATATCGGATGTGTCCGAATTTAATGAGATTCAAACAATTATTGCTGAGCACGAGGAATCGCCATTTAATAAAAACCCTTTAATGACTCAACTGACAAATGAGGGGAATAAAACTTTAACGAATACATCTTTTACACAATGGATTAACGGTGTAGTTATGAAAGAGGATATTAATGAAATGAGATATAAGGAATTAGCAAAGCAACATTTTGGGCTCTAATTAAAAATGGATTAACTATTATTAGTAAACATCTAAATCATTATTGGTAAAAATTGTTAGTGATTTTCTTCTAACCATTGTATTGCCTATGAAAATTTAATGTTCTATCATTTGCTTATTAAGTAAACAACCAAGTAATTTTAGGAGTGAAAAGCAATGAGTAGTGCAAACAGAGGTGTCAATATTGGTCCACCTCGTTTTAAAATAGCAGTTCATGCAATAGTTTGGTTGGCAAATAGTGGTGGAATGTTATCAAGCGCAATGATTGCAGAGCAAGTGGATTCTCATGCGACATTCATGCGAAGAGTAATGCAATCTTTATCCTCAGCGGGTATTGTAGAATCCAAAGGTGGCCGTGAAGGTGGTTATATTTTAAAAAAGGCGATGGATTCAATTACCTTAGGTGAAATCTATACTGCTGTTAATAAGGGTCCCATAGAACAAGAAATGTCAGTTGACTGTGGTGAAGCTGAAGAACAGCTAGATTTAGAATTAGAAAGAATACTATTGGAAGCGGAACGCCAGGCTTTAGATTATTTAAAGCAATTTACAATTGAAGATGTTATGAATCGAATTGATTTTTTTAAGGATTAAACTTAATTTACTAGTTTGATAAAAAATTATAAGTACTAAATTAATATAGCAGGTAACACTGCTTTTTTATTTTGCCTAAATTTGTGCTTTTAAAAAAAGTTTTTAAAAATAAGGCTCTGTTAGATTAATTTGTTGATTTTTGAACAAAAAATAAGACTACAGAAATGAACTGCACCCCGATTGTTAGACACGGCTAACAATCGGAGGTGTAGTTTTTTTATGGCTAAATTTACATTAGATCAAAAGATAACTGTTGTTAACGAGTACTTAGAAGGTAAAGGATCACTAAGAAGTATTGGAAAAAAATATGGTATTTACCATAAGCATATTCAAAAATGGGTAGCTCTCTTTAATACGCATGGATTGGAGGGATTAAATTCTAGATATACAAACTACTCTGGCGAGTTTAAAATGAACGTATTAACGTATATGAACGAAACAGGGTCGTCAGTCTTAGAAACAGCTGCTGCTTTTAATATCCCAGCACCATCAACCATCTTTAAATGGCAATCCATTTTAGAGGAGAAAGGTGTGGACGCCCTTTATTCAAAAAAACGGGGGCGTCCAATTATGAAAAGAGAAACTAAGAAAAAACAAGTTGTAGAAGGATCACAAGAGGCATTATTAGCTGAAATTGAACGATTGAAAATGGAAAATGCATATTTAAAAAAGTTGAATGCCTTAGTTCAAGAGGAGAGAAAATTACAGAACGACAAAAAGCGAAAGTAATCTATGAATTAAGGCACGAATACAAGGTAATTGATTTAGTAAAAATAGCTGAGATTCCACGTAGTACCTATTATTACTGGGTAAATAAAATTAAAACTCCTGATAAGTATGTTGAAGTAAAGGAATCTATCAAACAAATTTTCCATGAACATCTTGGGAGATATGGGTACCGTCGAATTACTTTAGAATTGCGTAATCAAGGTCTTTTAATTAACCATAAGACAGTTCGTCGATTAATGCTTGAATTAGGATTAAAGAGCCTTGTAAGAGTTAAAAAGTACCGTTCTTATCGTGGAAACGTTGGTAGAATAGCTCCAAATCTACTTAATCGTGAGTTTAACGCATCAAAGCCTAATGAAAAGTGGGCTACTGATGTAACGGAATTTCATTTATTTGGTGAGAAGATATACTTTTCGCCTATCCTCGACCTATATAACGGTGAGATCGTGGCTTATAATTTTGAAAAACGTCCTGTATTTCCATTAGTAACAAAAATGTTAGATAAAGCTTTTAAACGCCTTAATGATGGTGACTCCCCTATCCTACATTCAGATCAAGGATGGCATTACCAAATGAAAAAATATCAGCATCTACTCAAAGAAAACAAAATTATCCAAAGTATGTCCCGAAAAGGTAACTGTTTAGATAATGCAGTTATGGAAAACTTCTTTGGTTTATTAAAGTCTGAATTATTTTATCTTCAGGAATTTAAGAGTATCGAAGATTTCATTTTAGAATTAGAAAATTATATCCACTACTACAATCACAAACGAATTAAGACAAAATTAAAAGGATTGAGCCCTGTACAATACAGGGTCCAATCCTCACTAGTAGCATAATTAAAATATGTGTCTAACTTTTTGGGTCCAGTTCAAAATTGTAGTCTTTTGTTTTTCTTATGCAACTAATGCATTGCGTTAGTTCGTTAAGAAGAAGAAATCTACGAAACTCAACAAAACTACAAAAAAATGAATATAGCTTCTTTTTTTGTTTAATCGAAATTCTCTTATACCTGACTTCAAGAACATTAATCCTAAGAAAAGGAACATATAATGTAGCGCTAATCCCATCTTATTAGTTTTATAACCGTATATACCTAAAACTACGACGATTAAAGGTAATATGCTTATTCCTAAAATTGCTCCTAAAGATTTTAACAATATATTCACCACCTATTAAATACAAACCACTATCCAAACTTATTGATTTAGGATTAATGCATGCGTTAGCCATCCATGAATCCTCAGATTCCCAACAGTGAATGGAAGTTTATATCGTACTCCCATGGTAGTTGAATAAGCAATTATTTTTTTCTTGGGCGATTTGTTTTTCTCTATACAAATTGTATAAACAAAGGTACAGTCGCAACTACAAAACATAATACTCCGATAATCTTGAATTTTTTATCTCCATATATAAGATTCATTACTCCTAATAAAATAAATGTACTCGTTTCAAGTAAATTTGAAATAAGTTCATTTAGGTTTGTGGGATTGTTAATATAATCAATTTTAAAAATTGTCAAAGCAATTATGTCTAATATAAATAAATAAATAAATAAATGGTTTAGGTATTCTTTTTTCCATTTTGATTTACCCCTTCGATGTTAATTGCAGTTAATTATACATCGTAAATCTACTACTGTAACTTGGGGGAATTCAGACTTTTCCACATAATTTTCGGATAATCCTTATTGTACTAAACAGCCAGTTTGTTGAATAAAAAAATCGACTAAACAGCCAATCTTGTTGTTCAACTATTGCATGCTTTAGTTGAATAAGAACTATGTACTTTTACATAAATTCCTATTTCTTAGTAGAAGTATTTTTTCTTAATATACAATAAAGAAAGAGTGCGACTCCTCCTCCAAAAGCGCCAGCAAAATGAGAACTTCTTAAAGTATCATTCATAAGATACGCTGTCACTAAAAAAGCTAATACAAACGAAATACTCAATAAAAAGTTTGTTAAAATGTATTTTCTTGAAAGCATGATTTACTCCAATCTTTTTTATTCTCTCTAAATAAATTCCATATATTTACAGTAAATCCTTCTTCAACTAAACTGCCATTTAGCTCAATAAAAAAAATCGACTTTTCAGCCGATCGTATTGTTCAACATACGCATCAGTTAGTTGAACAGATTATTTTATAATTGGATATCTATTTTCTTCTGCCCAATCCATTATAAATGGTTTTTGACGGGGATTTAAGTTAGCAGGAAGGTCTGTCTTTCTAAAAAATCGATGTTCTCTGCTTTCAATACCTTTTTGTTTTAACTCCCCTGTAAAATGTTTAGATTTGAAAATTATTTGAACACTGAAAGTCTGATCTCCATTAGGATATTGAACAAAACATTTTTCTCCTGAATAAATACCAAACAACTCTAAATCAGTTATCGTTAGCCCTGTTTCTTCAAAAGATTCCCTTTTCGCTGTCTCTTCAAAGGTTTCTCCAATTTCCATAATTCCACCTGGAATACACCAATTATCTTCGTCAGTTCGGTGTTGTAATAATATTTGTTCTTTATCTTCAATAATAATCCCGCAACCAACAGTTAATAAGGTTTTGTTACCAATATATTTTCTCATTTCTGCTATGTAATTCATCGACTTCTCCTTCATTAAAAACCATCTTTATTCAAATAATTTTAACAATAATTCACTATGAATTTCTAAAGCAAATTTTCCTATTTATTCCAGTTTCTTATTCAACTATCCTGCCATTTAGTTAAACAAAAAAGAGCTTCCGAAGCAACTCACGTTGTACAACTAAAGCATCAATTAGTTGAATAAGAAAACATTTATTTTCAAATTTTTTTCTAGATTTTCCAATCATACATCTCTAATATGATTCTCTATTTTTTGTTGGATATTAGGATTTACTTATTTAATCTACTATGAATTACAGAATGTAGCTCGCTCAATCTTTCCTGATACCTAGTTGCTTCTTCAATCTTAGAGTATCTCTCATCATTAAGTGCCCTTTCAATTTCATATAATTTTTCAAGTTCTGGTCTCAGTGACTTTATAGTCTCAATATCATTTTTTTGGACTAACTCTTGTAAATATGAACTATATTCTCCAATATCAACAAACAAATTATCTATATCTACTTGTAGTTCGATAACGACTAATTTATTAAAAGTTGCCTTATCCTTACTTGTGATTCTGGGAATAAAGTTTGGAACAGTAGATAAATAGGAATCAATAAATCCTTTAGCATAATATAAATCTTTTTGAGTATTAGCTTGCGACAATAATTTTGTAATATTACCAAATTGATATAGTGATACTGAGTAATTATGTCGGTAAATTTCATCTAGTGCAACATTAGGACTTGGTTTGTCTATTTTACTAACTTTATCTGATAAACAGCCCGTCATAGTTAAAAACATTGAACAGGAGATTAACACCAACGAAAATTTTTTCACATAATCCCTCCAAAAAAAGAATAAATTTAACATACATTTTCAATATCTTTCTAGCATTTAAATTCTACATTTTTGTAATTTTTTCCTTTTCTATTGGAATATCCTATAAGTTAGCAAAAAAATAGACTGCTAAAGCAGCCTTCTTGTTGTACAACTAACGCATCAGTTAGTTGAATAAAGCATCCTTAAATGATATTATGATTGGAAGTTCAGGTGGACTAATTTCAGATGGTAATTCATTAAAACTAAAAAAGCGTAAATCTTGCACTTCGCTTTCTTCTTTTTCGAATACACCTGAGTATTCAGTACATATATAAGTAGCAATTACATTATATACTTCGTCTCCGTGAGGATATTTATAATAAAATTCTTTTCCAGAAAAAATGTTAAAAAACTCAAGCTTTAATGCTGTTAAACCAGTCTCTTCCTTCAATTCTCTTTTAGCAACTTCCTCTAAATTTTCTCCTAATTCTAATGAACCACCAGGTAATCCCCAAGTATTATTGTCTTTCCTTAATTGTAATAGCACTCTTTTTTGTGAATCTAATAGTATAACATTTGCACCAGCCATTAATAGTGGACGACTACCTACAACTTTTCTTAAATCCATAATATATCCCATTGTTTTTCTCCCCATAAATTATGTTAATGTTTAAAATAACTGTAACAAATGATTACATCTTATTCCACTAATCTGCCATTTAGCTACACAAAAAACGATTCTTCGTTATTGAAAAATCGCATGGGTTAGTTAAATTATTTCTTAGAAGTGAGAAATGGAATGGTTAGATACTTAAATTACCTTTTAAAATTGCACCCAACGCTAAAATACCACCGCTAGTTGAAATCAAAAAAGCCATTTAAAATTCCCTCCAAAAAGTTAAAAAAACGATCCTTCGTTATTAAATTAATCGCACTGCGTTAGTTAGTTAATTCAATCCTATTTTATTAGCTTAGTAAAACGGTTTTGTATAACAAATGCGATAAAAACTGATAGCATTGTAACAATGAATAGAGATACAGAAGAACTTTCCACAAAAATAACCTCATGTGGCAACTTTGATATATTACTCCATTGATCAGCTAAATCAGGCTGATAAAATACCGTTAAAAGCATACCTGAGAATACATTTAAAGCAACAAATAATAGGATAAAACTTATTGAAAACAAAAGAATTTTTTTCATTTTTATTCTCCTTTAGTTACTCAATTTATATTATTCACTAAGAAGATTTTCCTAAGATGATACTACTAACATTAACATATTTTTCCATTTTTAACTACAAGTTTGCAAATACCTGCCATTTACTCTAATAAAAAAGAACAGCTTTTGGCTCCTCTTCATCATTAACTTATGGAGTGCGTTAGTTCAAACCAAATCAAAAGTATTTTCTTTTCATTTGGAAATTACCACAAAATAGAAAATAATAGTTTTAAAATCATATATGATACTGTAATATCAATAAGGGCACCTTAAAAAAGAAAGGGTGCATAAAAGTGTATGGTATTATTCATTTCGAACTATTTTTAATAACAGGAATTTTGCTTAATTTAATTCCAGGTGCAGATACGATGTATATCGTAGGTCGAAGTATTTCTCAAGGGAGAAAAGCTGGAGTATTTTCCGTTTTAGGAATCATTTCAGGCTCATTAATTCATACGCTTTTGGTTGCGTTTGGATTATCCCTTATTCTATTAAAATCTGTTTTCTTATTTAATACGATTAAGATTATAGGTGTTATCTATTTGGTATACTTAGGGATACGTATGCTACTAGATAAATCAAATGCTGCGTTTCGAGCAGCCGAAGTTGACAAATTAAATATCCCTAAAGTATATGTGCAAGGTATTTTAACGAGCTTAACAAATCCCAAAGTATCATTATTTTTTCTTTCGTTCCTTCCACAATTCATTGATACAAAGGCTTCTGGTCCGATTCCTTTTCTGATCTTAGGACTGACTTTTACAACAACTGGGTTGTTATGGTGTTTATTTGTTGCTTATTTTTCTTCTTATGTAACAAAGAAACTAAGAGGAAACCAGAAAATTGGAATGGTTTTAAACAAAGTAACTGGAATAATTTTTATTGGTTTGGGTATTAAGCTCCTTCAAATAAAAGCTCCTAACTAAACTTATTAAAAACCTGATGCCCCCTAAAATATAAAAGTTTATGTGAATGAAAATATAAAGAATTCCTTCAGAAACAATATCTGAAGGAATTTTTTATATTTGTTATGCAAACTAATGCATGCGTTAGCCAACCATGAATCCTCTGTTTCACAAAAGTGAATGGTAGCTTTTATTCTAATCTAATAGTATTTGCATAAGAATTAAAAATTTATCGTTTTTTTCGGTAAAACCTTTGGGTCTTTTATTAGAGATGCAACGTTCTTCCCTTTGTTAAACCTTACATTATTAAGCCAATAAATAAACGCACCTTCATCATAACTCAGTCCATATTTCTCCTTGTTGTCCTCATCAACACCAAAAGATACCCAGAAAGGATGGTCATTATTTCTATCATATAACCATCTAAAAAAATCTTGTTGCAGTTGACGGATATTTCTTCCTACTTTTGCAGGACATCTAATATAAACTGTATCATCTTCGTATTCAAATTCAATTTTTACAAACAACTTTAACTTCCCCCATCCGATTGATCTATCAAGTAATTATAGCATTTCTTATTCAACTAACCTGCCATTTAGTTGTATAAGAAAATCAACAATCTGCTTTAACAGAGACAAAAATAAAGAAATTATATGTATTTAATGGAGGTGTAGGAGGACTAAAGACCCAGTAGGAACGTGAAGGCCTAGCTCATGCTAAAGCGAGCATACTTAGTTGAAATCAACAAGATATTACATATTTAATTAAACATTCTAATCAAAATTTTAGATAGAATAGTTACTTTTGTAGTAATATGTGCTTTTTTCAATTGCATATATATTAGTAAAGGGGTGATAAAAAAATGGATATTTTATCAATTATCTTTCAAATTTTATTAGCTCTTATGTTTTTAATTGCTGGTTTAGGTAAAGTTTTTGGTTCAAAAACGAGTGTTGAAAGTTTTAATCACTTGAAATTAGCACAATGGTTTAGAGTAATTACTGGATTAGTAGAATTAGTTGGAGCAGTTTCACTGGTTATTGGATTTTGGGAAGAAAGTTGGGTTCCAGCGGGTGGTTTATTATTAGGAGTTGTGGCAATCGGTGGAATAATATCACATATCCGTGTTAAGGATTCGTTTAAACAAACTTTTACAATATTATTATTAGGCATTATTGCGTTTGTACTTTTATGGATTAATTATTCTGATCTCTCAAGTTTCCCGGGATTTAATTAATTTGCGAGAATATATACAGGTATTAATAAGGTATTAATAAAAGCCGACAGAATAATAAATACAGTACTTAAATCAATCTTATATGTAACAAGGAGCAATTTTAATAATGTATGATATCGTAATGATCGGCGCTAAGACCGGCTGGAGCAAGTGCTGCTTTATTTGCAGCGGGAACTGTTGTAGGGACTAGTGTTCATACCATCATTACAGCAGGTGATGGAGCAAAAGTTGCGATTAATGTTATTAGTCAATTAGATGGGAAACGATATGTTGATCACGATGTTTTGAAATCATAATTTATGATTAAATAAATAATTTAGCGTTACTTCTATTGAAGTAATGCTTTTTTTTTATAAACTATTTTAAATTTTGATAGACTAATAGCTATTCTATTTAAAAAGATGTATCTGTAATAATTCATTTTTTCATCAATATATTAGAATGAAATGAATTATGTTAGGAGGGGTCCGATTGTCGGATGCATTTATAGCACGTTCCTTAGATGAGATTCTGTTTTGGTCAAGGATCATGAAAGAACATGCACTCTTTCTTAAATTAGGCTTTAATTGTGATGATACTGAGTTAATTCAAGAAGCAGATCAATTTTATCAAGTTTTTGAAGCAATAGGAAATAAAGCCCAATCATTTTCGCTTCAAACGGATCCTCAGCAAATTAAGCAGTTTAATAATGAGGTTCATCAAGCAGCTTCTATGATTTGGGCCTATAAGCGGAAAATCCTTAATTTACTCCTTACTTGTAAAATAACGGGCAATAACTTTCCTTTATTAGTTGACCATACAAGTAGAGAAGCGGCCTATTTTGCAAATCGCTTGACTGAATTAAATAATGGTCAACTCCAACCGCTACCTGCTGCAATTATCCAGGAAAATGTTTTCTTTTTAAGAATTATGGCAGACCATGCAAAATTTATAGGACATTTATTAGACCCATCAGAAAGAAAACTAGTAGATCAAGCGAGGGAATTTAGCCATGATTTTGATCAGCTTTTATATCAAGCCGTAGATTTAGAGTCAATGAGACCACAATCTGAAACAGTTCCGATACTTGACCAATTCCTTGATGAAAACCGAGTATCGGTAAAATCACTTAGAGACTTTAAGAAAACAGCTCGCGACCTAATAGAAGCATGTAGAATTAAAAGTATCATTCACCCACTGCTAGCAGACCATGTATTTAGAGAAGCAGATCGATTTTTGCATATAATTGACGCGTTCGAAGCACAGTTAACAGGGAATGGAAACAGAAATGTTGTACTGGACGACCATTAAAAACAACGCAAGTTAGCAAAATAGAAATGAAAAAAGAATCTGATTAAAGATTCTTTTTTTATTGCGCGTTTGAAATAAAACATAGTTGGAAAAATCTAAAATATAAAACCCTACTCATAAACGGTTCATGGGCAAGTATAAGGGTAAGAAGAAGAATATAGGTTACTCATGAGTGGTTCATGAGTAAGTAAAAAAGAAAAAAGTAGAAATCACAAATCACAAATCACCTTATTCATAACAGTGGGAACTTATTTATGTAGAAATTATTCCCTCTGTCTATAACTCTTTAACAAATCCTCAATTAAAATGCCATTAATTTTCAATCCTGATAAATTGCAATTATTAATTTCGACATGACTTAAATCACAGTCCGTGAACTGACTATTTGTTAAATTGCATTTTTCAAATTTAATAGAATTAGAGTGATCTTCAAGATTTAGATCTTCCGGAATCACAATATTGCGGAAGCTTGATCCAGTTAAATGAACATGATCAATTACTAAGTCTCTTAAATTCCCATTTGTTATTTTTGTATTAGATAAATTAACATCTGAAATTCGAGTTCCGAATAAATTCACGTCATTTAATTCTAGATTTCTCATATTTGCATTTGTAAATTTCGAATTTGCCAAGCTTACATTAGTAAAGTCTAAGTTTTCAGCTCTTACTTCACTAAATGTTGAAAAAGACATATCTGTTTTTTGTAACTCAAATAATGCAGTCTTCCAATTTGACATTACATCTCCTCCTAAAGCTTTGATAATTGAATATATTTAACTTAAAACCCGAGTATCCCTTCACTCTTAATCATTTTTAATTTCGACAAATAGTTGAATCAACTTTTATTTTGTAACTTATACTATATAAAAATCTTCTTTTGAAATAGTTTGACTTTTCGATATTTTTTTTATAAAATCTTTTTAACATTTGAATAAAAGCAATGAAGAGGAAAAGTAGAATAATGTTATTTTTTACAGAGAGCTTCGGTAGCTGAAAAGAAGCAAGAATACTTATTTGAACAATGGCCTCGGAGCTTCGTACTGAACGTATACTTTCTATTAGTAGGCTACGACAAGAGTTGGCACTTGTTACCAAAGTCACAGTATATAAGCATTTTTATGCTTTTTGTACTTGCTAAGACAAATGTATGCAAATACTTTGTGAACTAAGGTGGTACCACGTGGATATTAAACCTCGTCCTTATCTTTTTATAGATAGGGGCGAGGTTTTTTGCATTTATAAATTAGGAGGAATTGGAATGGACATTTTTATTGGAGGAGCTTGGCCTTATGCAAATGGTTCATTACATTTGGGGCATATTGCAGCTTTACTGCCAGGTGATATTCTAGCTCGATATTTTCGTTTGAAAAAAGCGAATGTATTATACGTTTCAGGAAGTGACTGTAATGGTACACCTATTGCTATTAAAGCAAAACAAGAAAATGTAACTTATAAAGAAATTGCAGATCGTTACCACCTTGAATTCGAGGATAACTTTAAGAAATTAGGATTTACCTATGATTTTTATACAAGGACAGACGCAAAACATCATCATAATACTGTACAAGAAATTTTCTTAACTTTATTACAAAATGGGTTAATTTATAAAAAAGAAATTGAACAATGCTATTGTGAAGAATTTGAACAATTCTTACCAGATCGTTATGTAGAAGGAAATTGTCCAAATTGTGGTCAACATGCGCGTGGAGATCAGTGTGATTATTGCTCTGCTATTTTAGATCCTTTAGAATTATTAAATAAAACTTGTAAGCTATGTGGAAATCCTCCATCCGTAAAAAACACAGAGCACTTTTATTTTTCATTAAGTAAGTTACAAGATAAGCTTAATGAATATCTTGAATTTGCTAAAATGAGTGGATGCTGGCGTTCGAATGCTATCCAATTAACAGAACGATATTTAAATGAAGGGCTTCATGACCGAGCAGTATCAAGGGATTTGCCAAATGGAGTAAGCGTACCAGTAAAAGGGTATGAAAAGAAGAAAATTTATGTGTGGATCGAAGCAGTGTCTGGTTATTATTCGGCAAGTAAACAATGGGCACTTAGCACTAATCAAGATGACATTAGCTTTTGGAAAAAAGAAACAACATCATATTATATTCATGGTAAAGACAATATACCGTTCCATTCAATTATTTGGCCAGCTATTTTAATTGGTTTAAAAAAAGATGCTCTTCCAACTCATATTGTTTCAAATGAATATTTGACTCTTGAGAAGAAAAAACTGTCCACTAGTAAAAACTGGGCAGTATGGGTACCATATCTAATCGAAAAATATCATCCAGATTCAATCCGATATTTTTTAACAATAAATGCTCCAGAAAATAGAGACACTGATTTTTCTTGGAGGGAATTTATTTATAGTCATAATAGTGAACTATTAGGCGCATATGGGAACTTTGTAAACCGCACATTAAAGTTTCTTGAAAAGTACTATAATGGTGAAGTCCCAAATGGGGAAATAGAACAATCATTTAGATTCGAAATTAATGGGCTTTATAAGTCAGTTGGTTCACAGATTGAATCGGCTAATTTCAAAAAGGCCATAGAGGAAGTGTTTGAATTTATCCGAACTGCAAATAAATATTTTGATGAAGCTGCGCCTTGGAAACAAGTTAAGGAGAATTTTATCGGGTGCCATAACACGATGGTGAGTTGTATATATGCTATTGCCAATCTGGCGCAAATCTTACATCCAATCTTACCTTTTTCGAGTAATGAAATAAAAGAAATGCTAAATCTACCAAAATTTGAATGGAAGGAAATTTCTCCAGTTTTAGTAAAAATTAACGAGGTAAAGCCTCTTTTTGACAGAATTCATGTAGGTAGAATAGAGGAAGAATTAGAACAGTTAAATAACCAATCTAAAAAGTAAAAGATAAAAGATCCAAAAATAAGAGTTGCGCCTGTTGAAGTGAAATATTCATCAGGATCGATGATTACAGATGTTTTATGCCATCCATCAATATCAGGTGTTGCTTCACCAGTTGTACGAGGGGCAAATTTAATATAAAGCATGAGTAATAGAGCAAATAGACCAACAAATGGTGCAGTAGATGAAAATGGCATTTAAAATAAAGGGCAATTAAAAATGATATAAAATATAAAGCTATAATTGATATACTTAATTTTAAGAATTGTTTAAGCCAGTAATTGCGTCGATTGATTGGTTGGTCGCGTAATACTTCTTTCATTTTCTGTGCATCCTTGTATCGGAAATATAATCCGACTGGCCATGCGATTAAGAAGCAGATTAATGTAAAGGACAAGCATAGTATAAGTTTTCCTCCGAAAGCTGTTATAAATAATGACATATTTTCCTCCAAAATTTTAATGATAATTACTATTTTATCAAACTTTCAAATTAAAAATATTGGGAAAATATAAAATCATATAGAAAATGTAATCGTTTTATTTAACTTGTTTAATAATGTTTATTATAAAATGATTGAATATAAGCACTATTCTAGCAATCTCATAACATTATATGTACCTAAAAACTAAATGAGGTGAAAAATGAAAAAAATTACTGTATACCATTATGATGCTTTTAGTAAAGAGCCCAATAAAGGAAATCCAGCTGGAGTCGTTTTAGATTGCGATTCTTTGACTGATTATGAAATGCAGGATATTGCGAAACAAGTCGGATTTAATGAAACTTCATTTCTATTAAATTCGAAAGTTGCTGATCATAAAATTCGTTATTTTACACCAGGGCATGAAATGGATTTATGTGGTCACGGGACAATGGCAGTAATATATGCTTTGGTTACTAGAGGGATAATTAAGTTTAAAAGTGAGTTAACGATAGAAACAAAAGCTGGGATTTTGCCGATTAAGATTCATAATTCGAATAATGAAATCTACATAAAGATGAAACAAAAAACACCAGAGTTTGTAGAGTTTAAAGGATCGATTGATGAAGTAGCGTCTTCAATTGGTCTTAGTGTAGAAGAAATCGATAAAAGTCTACCAACTCTTTACGGAAGTACAGGTGCCTGGAATTTACTTTTACCGATAAAAAGTTTATCTTCATTTGAAAAGATGAAATCTAATAATCAACTTTTTCCAAGTATTTTGTCTGAAATTCCAAAAGCGTCCGTTCATCCATTTTGCTTAGAAACATACGATTCAAATGCAGATTTTCATGCTCGCCATTTTTCCTCTGCATTTTCGGGAACGATTGAAGATCCGGTTACAGGTACTGCCTCTGGGATTTTGGGAGCTTATTATGCTAAATATATTAGTAATGATGTTAATGATGCAATTGAATTAGTTGTTGAGCAAGGAACTGAAATTCAAAAAGACGGACGTGTAAAAGTAAATGTAAAAAGAGTTAATTCGACTTATGATATAGAAATTACTGGAAATGCTGTTTATGTTAAGGAAATGGAATTTCAAATATAAAATGAAATGGAGTACAGTATGATTTTGAACGATAGGCTATATGGACAATACAATATTGATCAAGTTCTTGTTGAATTAATCGAAACAAAACCAATTCAACGGTTAAAAAGAATTCATCAAGCTGGTGCTACTGTTTTAGTGGATCATCATTTTAATGGAACCCGATATGACCATTCTATTGGCGTTATGTTGTTAATAAAAAGGTTAGGGGGTTCTATCAAGGAACAAATAGCAGGTTTATTACATGATGTTTCTCACACAGCATTTTCTCATGTTATTGATTTTGTTTTTGATAATAGTGAAGAAAATTACCATGAAACAATCTTTGAAAAAGTAATTTTAGATTCGGAGATACCTTCTATACTTGAAAAATATCAAATCGATATTAAAGAAATTTTTGATATAGATAAATGGGAAATACTTGAAAAGGAGCTTCCGAAGTTATGTGCAGATCGAATAGATTATACATTAAGAGATATGCACACATATTTTGGAATACCTAAAAAAGAAATTGAATTATTTTTAAATTCATTAGTTATTGTAAATGGAGAAATCTGTGTAAACTCTATTGAAATGGCGGAGTGGTTTACAGTGATTTATTACAAACTTGCTATAGATTATTTTTTAGGACCGATTAGCATTTATTCATATGATTCACTTTCAAAGATTATTAAACTAGCATTACAAAAAGGAATTAGTAAGTTAGACGATTTATTATTGGACGATATGCAGTTAATGACATTAATTCAAGAAAGTAATGATAAAGAAATTCAAGAATTAATAAACAGTTTATATGCAAAAGTTGAGCTCGAAGAAAATGAACAGGATTATGATATTCATCGTAAAGGTAAAAGAAGGATTATCGATGTACCTGTATCATTAGACGGAAAAACTGTCCAACTGTCATCTCTTTTATCAGACAATATTGCTAAAATGAATAAGATCGCAATTGAAAAGTCTGAAAAAGGAACATTTGTAAAAATTAAAAGATAGAGTAAAAAAAATTTGAAGTTGTAAATTAAGTAGTTTGAAGCTAGGGGGAGTCCTTTTGAAATCAGAGCTAGAACTTATGGAGATGCATATTAACGTATTATTTAAACACAATGAAGTTGGAAAAATAACACAAATAAATGAACCACCATATACAGAAGCACCACGATTTTATATAGGAAGCACCAAAATGGGAAATGTGAAAAGGTTTTTAGATAGTCTTAAAAATGAGGAACTAATCGAAATAGAGAAAGCCTTAGACACGAACTCTAGTATACCTTTAATAAATATCATGCAGATTTTAAGTAAAACTCATCAGATAGACAGTTTATGGATGGGTCCAGCATATGTATTTCAAACAGTTGGCAAAGTATCATCGAAAGCAATAAAAATTACCCAGGCAAATAAACAATACTTATTACCAAACTTTCCTTATACATATGAGGAGCTAGAATTTAAAGAACCATGTTACGCAATTATTGAAAATGACATTGCTGTGTCGATTTGCTGTAGTGCCAGACAATCAGCCGAAGCTGCTGAAGCAAGCGTATATACACTCGAGGATTTTCGTGGAAAAGAGTATGGATTAATCGTTTCAAATGCATGGGCTGCGGATATCCAAGGCCAAGGACGAACTGCTTTGTATAGTACATCATGGGATAATTATGCATCTCAAGCAGTCGCACGAAAATTAAAATTAGTTCAATATGGAACGGATTTACATTTTAGTTAAAAGCAACTATATTTTTGTGCAAAAGCATTGCTTCTTATATTGAAGTAGTGCTTTTTAATTGAAATATATGTGTATTATTAATTGAAAGCTAATATAATTAATGATGATATTTAATCAATTTTATGTAATAAATCTGTTTGAAAGAAGGGGAAGTGTTGGAGAACCAATTTTCAGTTAAACAGGCAAGTTTCCTAATATTAGTAACTTTGGCTGGAATAATTAGTTCCGTCATATTACATATCTCTCTCGTATTTGGAATTTTACCAGGATTAATTTTTTTAGTCGTATTAAGTTTAAAAAGAGGATATGCAGTTAGAAATATTATGAAATTAAGCTATCAAGGAATGGGAAAAGTTAAAATTGTTCTGTTTATCTTATTTTTAATTAGCTTTTTACTTCCATCTTGGTATTTATCAGGAACGATCACATCGATGGTATCGATTACTTTACAGGCAATTAATCCACATCATTTTTTTGTGTTTTGTTTTTTAACGACGATGATTTTTTCAATGATTTTGGGTTCGTCGATTGGAACATTAAGTGCCTTAGGAGTTCCTCTTATTAGTAGTGCCATACTATTACATATACCTGTGGAAATATCGGCTGGAGCGGTTATTTCGGGTGCATTTGTTGGTGATCGAACGTCACCTTTTTCAAGCGCACATCAACTTTTAGCTAATATTCTTGAAACAACTGTCAAAAAACAAGGTAAAGCGATGCTTTTTACATCAATTACTGCTGTATTCGTAACAATCATATTTTTTAGTGTAATGGATTTACAGTTTGCGCAAGGAATTACCCAGACACATCATGAAATCGTGAGCAATAAGGGGATTTCATTCATTCAATTTATTCCACCGATTTTATTAGTTGTACTTGTTTTATTTCGAATTAACATTATTTACTCCTATGTCATTAGTATTTTATCTGGAAGTTTAATAGCTTTGTTTAATGGAATTTCTTTTAGTAAAATTGTGCATTCGTTTTGGCACGGAATCAATGGACTTGGTGGAGGGCTAAGTCATATGTATAGCTTGTTATTGTTTATTGCTATAGCAGGGATTTATAATGCATTGTTGGAGGAGCTTAATATCATTCAGCCTATGCTAGATAAATGGCTTCAAACTTCAACTTCAATGCTATCCGATTCTTTGAAAACAATTGGTGCAACAGTAGTTATTTGCGTAATAGCCGGTAACCAAACGATGCCTATTATTTTAACAGGGCGCTCTTTTTTATCGCATTGGTCAAATAAATATAACAAAGAAGAATTGGCGAGGTTAATGGCGGATACAACTTTATTATTTCCAGCGATGATTCCCTGGAATGTTCTTGCAATCATGAGTAGTACCGTCATTAATATGAAGTTACATGAGTATTTACCTTATGCAATATTCTTATGGATTCTCCCATGCCTAACGGTTTTCATTAATGTATTTAAAAAAGTTAAGACTTACGAAACGAAGTATGAGGTCAGTTCTTAACCAACAATGGTAAAAACATAGAAAAAGAGATAAATAGCTAATATGCTATTTATCTCTTTTTTTCATACAACACTAGCAGACTGTATTTCCTTTAATTGTCTAACAGTAATACTGTATTTTGTACGTATAGCTTCTAATTCCATAATAGCAACATCAATGTATTCGGGATCGGCATAAATAAAATTAATTTCTTTTAGTTCTAAAAGTTTTTGTAAGCTTCTTAACTCATTATGTAAAAGTTGTGATGGCGTTTCATCAATTAATTGGTTTTTAGTAAAACGTTGAAAGAATGATTTAAAATTGACAGTTTTTCTTTTAGTTTGTTCTTGGCCCGTTATTAATTTTGACATTCAGTAATCCTCCCTAAATATAGAAAATATCTACTATTTGAAGACAAAAGGCTTGTCCAACTTAATAAACTTGAAAGAAACTTAAGAATTGGTTGTTCTAAATCTTATTACAGGGTTCGTAAGAATATTCATGTAAATTTTTAAAATTTTTTTTTTTACTAAAATTGATTCTCACAAAAAAGATGGTTTAAAAGTTGAACGATTTAGAAAAGCTTTAATTGTATTTAACGTTTTGCATCATTCTGTTACACTTAAGGAACATAAAGGTTTATCTTTATGCAAAATGAATTTGAAATAAGTGAGGTCAAGATTTATGGAAAAGATTGAAGTAGACGAAATTCTTACACTTAGCTATGATGAAGGAGACGAGCAAGATTACGAAGTACTAGGCTCAATTACGATTGAAAGTCATGAATACATAGCAGTAGGTTTACTAGAAGAAGTAGAAAAAGAAAGTGAAGAGGATATTGACGTTTTCTTCTTAAGAGTTGAAGAAGATGGCGAGTTTTACGATATAGAAACAGAAGAAGAGTTTGAAAAAGTTTCAGCTGCTTTTGATGAAGTCTTAAAATAATAAGATTAAAAAAAGTAGGATTAAAGCATTGGAATACGGGTAAAAGCATAGGTAGTATCTCTTAATTACAATAAAGATAGAACACTTGTAGATAATACAAAGTGTTCTTTTTTGTATCTTTATGTAGAAATATGTAAGTTTTATTAAAAAATTGGAGTACAAACTATTAAATTTTCGGTATACTACAAATAGCAATTATATTAGGAGGAAGCTTATGCAATTATCATTTAGAAATTACGCTTTCCCTTTGATTTTACTTAGTTGTATCATCATTGGTTCAGTCATCGGTTTTACTCATGAAAGCGTAGGAGTTGCCCTTAAACCAATAGGGGATTTATTTTTAAATTTATTATTCGTAGTAGTTGTACCACTTGTGTTTTTCTCTGTAGCTTCAAGTTTTGCAAATGGCGGAGGAGAAAAATTCGGTAAGATTATGCGAAATATGTCAGGGGTATTTTTATTTACAGGTATTATCGCAGCGATCATAATGCTTGTTGTTATGAAAGTTTATCCACCTGCTCATGGAGTTCATATTCCAATTGTTAAACCAGATGCAACTGATAAAGTATCAGTAGCGGAGCAAATTGTAAATACATTTACGGTGAATGATTTCTCAGGGTTGTTTACTAGAAGCAATATGTTAGCAATTATCGTTTTTGCTGTATTAGTTGGTTTAGCAACGAATAAAGCTGGCGATAAAGCCGACATTGTTAAAAAATTATTAGCAAGTGGTAATGTAGTGATTATGAATATGGTTAACTATATTATGTATCTTGCACCGGTTGGACTTGGAGCTTATTTTGCTTATCTTGTTCCGACATATGGTAAAGAATTAATAGGTTCATATGAGCGAGTTTTTGTTTTATATTATGTAACTGCTATTCTATTTTATTTTATCGTTTATAGTATTATTGCTTATATGGCTGGTGGTAGTTATGGATTTAGAATTTATTGGAAAAATGTATTACCTTCAACGTTAACCTCTTTAGGAACTTGTAGTAGTGCAGCAACGATTCCAACAAATTTTGAATCAGCTGAAAAAATGGGCGTATCTAAAAAGATTAGAGAGACTGTTATTCCTTTAGCTAGTGCATTACACAAAGATGGCTCTGTTATGGGTGGAGTCGTAAAAATTGCTTTTGCATTTGGTGTATTTGGAATGAATTTCTCTGGTTTGAATATTTATCTTGTTACAATCGGTATTGCATTACTAGTTGGTATGGTAATGGGAGCGATTCCGAATGGTGGAATGATTGGGGAAATGTTAATTCTTTCTCTGTTTGGTTTACCGGTAGAATCTTTACCAATTCTTGCAGCAATTAGTACGTTAATTGATCCGCCTGCAACAATGTTAAATGCAACAGGTGATTTATCTGTGAGTATGTTAGTTGAGAGATTGACTAACGGGAAAAAGACTGCATAAAAACGAAGACTGGGAATCTCCCAGTCTTTTATTTTAGTAAGAGTTTCAAGTTTCAGTCATTATTCCACCATTTACATAAAGTACTTGGCCTGTTACAAAAGAGGAGTCATCAGAAGCAAGATATAGATAGGTTGGGACATGTTCGAATGGTTGACCTGCACGTTTCATAGTAGTATCTAAACCAAATGTTTTCACATACTCTGCTGAGTAGCTTGAGACGATTAGCGTAGTCCAAATTGGTCCAGGGGCAACTGCATTTACACGGATTCCTTTTTTAGCTAATTGATTGAACTACCTTCTTTTAAATATGGAAGCAGCTTTCGTTAAGTAAAACATAGGAAAAATATTCGTTTGATCAGTAAGTTCTATTTGTTCATTTAAATTTCGTTTTTCCTATTGACCATTTTATAATTTAACACTTAGGAAAAAGAACACATAGCTTAATTGAACTGCACCCCGATTGTTAGACACGGCTAACAATCGGAGGTGTAGTTTTTTTATGGCTAAATTTACATTAGATCAAAAGATAACTGTTGTTAACGAGTACTTAGAAGGTAAAGGATCACTAAGAAGTATTGGAAAAAAATATGGTATTTACCATAAGCATATTCATAAATGGGTAGCTCTCTTTAATACGCATGGATTGGAGGGATTAAATTCTAGATATACAAACTACTCTGGCGAGTTTAAAATGAACGTATTAACGTATATGAACGAAACAGGGTCGTCAGTCTTAGAAACAGCTGCTGCTTTTAATATCCCAGCACCATCAACCATCTTTAAATGGCAATCCATTTTAGAGGAGAAAGGTGTGGACGCCCTTTATTCAAAAAAACGGGGGCGTCCAATTATGAAAAGAGAAACTAAGAAAAAACAAGTTGTAGAAGGATCACAAGAGGCATTATTAGCTGAAATTGAACGATTGAAAATGGAAAATGCATATTTAAAAAAGTTGAATGCCTTAGTTCAAGAGGAGAGAAAATTACAGAACGACAAAAAGCGAAAGTAATCTATGAATTAAGGCACGAATACAAGGTAATTGATTTAGTAAAAATAGCTGAGATTCCACGTAGTACCTATTATTACTGGGTAAATAAAATTAAAACTCCTGATAAGTATGTTGAAGTAAAGGAATCTATCAAACAAATTTTCCATGAACATCTTGGGAGATATGGGTACCGTCGAATTACTTTAGAATTGCGTAATCAAGGTCTTTTAATTAACCATAAGACAGTTCGTCGATTAATGCTTGAATTAGGATTAAAGAGCCTTGTAAGAGTTAAAAAGTACCGTTCTTATCGTGGAAACGTTGGTAGAATAGCTCCAAATCTACTTAATCGTGAGTTTAACGCATCAAAGCCTAATGAAAAGTGGGCTACTGATGTAACGGAATTTCATTTATTTGGTGAGAAGATATACTTTTCGCCTATCCTCGACCTATATAACGGTGAGATCGTGGCTTATAATTTTGAAAAACGTCCTGTATTTCCATTAGTAACAAAAATGTTAGATAAAGCTTTTAAACGCCTTAATGATGGTGACTCCCCTATCCTACATTCAGATCAAGGATGGCATTACCAAATGAAAAAATATCAGCATCTACTCAAAGAAAACAAAATTATCCAAAGTATGTCCCGAAAAGGTAACTGTTTAGATAATGCAGTTATGGAAAACTTCTTTGGTTTATTAAAGTCTGAATTATTTTATCTTCAGGAATTTAAGAGTATCGAAGATTTCATTTTAGAATTAGAAAATTATATCCACTACTACAATCACAAACGAATTAAGACAAAATTAAAAGGATTGAGCCCTGTACAATACAGGGTCCAATCCTCACTAGTAGCATAATTAAAATATGTGTCTAACTTTTTGGGTCCAGTTCAAATATGTGTTCTTTTTTCTAAAGATTATTTTAAGTTTTCAGGGTTTAATCCTTTTAATTCTTCGATTACGAAAAGACCGTCTTTACGGATTAAAACGTCATCGAAATAGATTTCTCCTCCACCGTATTCAGGGCGTTGGATACAAACCATATCCCAGTGGATATTTGAGTTGTTACCGTTGTAAGCTTCATCATAAGCTTGACCTGGTGTAAAGTGGAAGCTTCCATCGATTTTTTCATCGAATAAAATGTCTCCCATCGGGTGTAAGATGTATGGATTTACACCAATCGCGAATTCACCGATAAAGCGTGCACCTTCATCTGTATCAAAGATTTTGTTGATACGCTCAGTGTCGTTAGCAGTTGCTTCTACAATTTTACCTTCTTTGAATTTAAGTTGAACATTTTCAAAAGTAAATCCATTGTTAGGAGATGGCGTGTTATAAGAAAGTGTACCATTTACTGAATTACGAACAGGTGCTGTAAATACTTCACCATCCGGAATATTCATTTCACCAGCACATTTAATAGCTGGGATATCTTTAATTGAGAATGTAAGATCAGTTCCAGGACCTTTAATTTGAACTTTATCCGTACGGTTCATTAATTCAACAAGAGCATCCATTGCTTTGTCCATTTTACCGTAATCTAAATTACATACATTAAAATAGAAATCTTCAAATGCTTCAGTGCTCATTTTTGCTGATTGAGCCATTGAATCAGTTGGGTAACGTAGTACAACCCATTTAGTTTTTGGAACACGAATTGCTCTATGTACTTTTTGACCTACAGTTTTACCATGGATCTTAGTTTTTTCGTCCGGTACATCAGAAAGTTCATTAATATTAACACCTGAACGTAAACCGATATAAGCATCCATATCTTTCATTACATTTGCTTCGTATTCAGCTACTTTATTAAAGTGTTCTTCTGTAGCACCCATTAATAATGCGCGATCTACTTTATGATCCTTGATTGATACGAAAGGAAAACCACCAGCAGCATATGCTTCTTTAACTAAAGCTGTAACTAATTCAGTTTCTAGCTTAAAGTTTTCAATTAAGATTTTTTCTCCTGGTTGTAATTTTACTGAGTAATTGATTAAGTTTTTAGCTAATTTTGAAATACGTGGATCTTTCATTGAAAATTCCCTCCAATAATTATAACTATATACCTATTGTAAACTATTTAGTCAGTTTTGTTTACTATAGTATTCTTTTTTTACTAAAGAATTTGAAAACTTGTTTTACGACTAGTTTAGTGTTTGGTAAAATTTGTAGTATAATACGAAATAAGTGATTAAATTTGTGGAAGGCTAGAAGGAAAGGGGTTTTTTCGAATGGATTTAATTTCTATTAGTGCATTAATCGCAGCAGTTGCATTTGTGATTTTAGTTGTATTTATTAGTCGTACTTTATTCAGACTAGAAAGGGTATTTAGAGGTGTAGAATCTACTATTGCTGAAACACAAAAAGATTTACATAATGTTTGTGTTGAAGCCGTCCAATTAGTACATACTTCGAATCATTTAGCAAATGAGGCTAAAATTTTTGTGAATAATTCGAATGAACTTACGAAAGATATGCGAGAACGAGCAAAATCCCTTGATGTATTAGCTAAATCAGTCGAAGAAGTCGGAGTAACAATCTCAGAAATGAATGAAAAAGTACGAGATACTGCTAATAATGTCTCGAATACTGTAAAAGTTAGTACTGAAAAAATGTCCCAATTGGTAAATTGGGGAAATACAGCAATGGATTTATGGGAAAAGTACAAAACGAAGCGTGAGGGAAAAAAGAGAAATGGTAAATCGAATATCAACGATTCAACAGTTTGATGAACTAATTAACAACGATGAGAAATTTGTGTTTTTAAAGCATAGTACAACATGCCCAATTAGTCATGCAGCTTATACTGAATTTTTAGCTTTTGCATCTGCATATGAGAATGTCCCTTTGTATTTTTTACAAGTTCAAGATGACAGAGAATTGTCTAACTATATTGCTGAGAAAACAGCAATTAAACATGAATCTCCACAATTATTTATTTTTGAAAATGGAGAAGCAGTATATAATACTTCTCATTTTTCAATTAAGAAAGATGAAATTGAAAAAGCATTTTCAAAAAAATAAATCCTATTCATTTTATTATAAAAAGAACTCCAATTTGTACATTGGGGTTCTTTTTGTTTGGCTCTTTTTAATGATTAGTAAGATGAAGTAGATTCTATGTTAAATAAAAACGACTACAAATTTAATATTTTGACAATGATTTCAGAAGTAATGAAGGTGAGTAAAGAAAATAAATAAAAAGACTGTTAAATCATTTACTAAAAGTGAGTTAATATTTTTAGTTAAAATTTTAGTAAAATATATTGACTGTAAATTAAGAATATACTATCCTTACCTTGAAGGCGCTTTCAGAATTGTGCTAATAAAAGGAAGGAGAAACAAAATGAAAATCTCAAAGATATTTGCTTTAGTGGTTTCAGTATTTTTAGTACTTGCTGGTTGCTCTGGTGGTAAATCTACAAATTCAGATGCAAACACAAATGGTGATGGTAAAGTTAAGATTTCCTTTATTAATGGATTTACTGGTGGAGATGGTGTTTATATGAAAAAAATTACTGACGCCTTCAACGCCTCTCAAGATAAGTACGTTGTTACAGAGTTACAAGAAAAAGATCATTATACTAAATTTAAATCAGGTGATTATGACCTTGTTGTAATCCACGGCAATAACCTTAAAACATATAAACAAGATGGACTAATACAAGATATTAAGCCAGTTCTTGATAAAGCTGGAATAAAAGAAACTGACTTCCATAAAGCGGGAATGGATATTGTAAAAATAGATGGTGAAATTACCGCTGTACCGCTGGATATTCATCCGTTAACAATGTTCTACAATAAAGAGTTGGTAAAAGAAGCTCCAAAAACATATGAAGATTTACTAAAAATAAATAAAACACTTCAAGCAGAGAATAAAGACCTTTATGCTCTTGGAGTTCCTGCAAGTGGATTAGTTGAATTCTACATGCATATGATTGCTGTTCAAAATGGCATTGAATTAAAAGATGGGAATCACTTAAATTTTGCTCAGTCTAAGTATGCAGATGCACTAATGAAGTTTCATGATATGGTTTGGCAGGATAAAGTTTCTCCACCTGGGTTAGGATTAGACGGTGAATTCCAAACTTTCATGAAGGAAGCGAAGGGTGGAAAAGCTTATCAAACTGCTGTAGCACTCACTGGCCCTTGGTTCTATGGTGCAGCTAAAGAAAAGTATGGAGAAAATTTAGGGGTGGCTCCAATTCCTCAAATTGGGACTAAACTAGCTGCTTATGGAAATGCACATACAATTGCTTTATCTTCAAAAGTAAAAGACAAAAAGGTTTTAAATGGTATCTCCGAATACTTAAAATTTATGTTTACACCTGAAAACTTAATTCATTGGGCTGAAGGTGGCCAAGCTCCAGTGCATCTTGCTACGCTAGAAAAAATTAAGGCTGAGCCAGATAAGTACCAAATCGCTTATCAAAACTCTCAACAATTTGATCACTATGTGAGTCCACCAGCTGTTTATCAATTTGGTGAACAAATGAGATATATGAATGAAACTGTATTTAGTAAACTAGTAAAAACTAAAGATTTTACAAACGAAGATTTAATGAAAGAATTAAAAAAGGCAACAAAAATGGCTAAACAAATCGCAGATACAGCACCACAAAAGTAAAAATGTGCGAAGAATGACTCTGGTATTAAAACGGGGTCATTCTTTCTAATAACCTATTAAAATTAACTTAAGATTGGTTTTTGCAATGAAAAAGACTAAATAATTAAAGAATTAGTGAATATTTAGGGTTCACATTGGAGGTCAAAATATGTATAAAGGAGCATCCTATAAAATTTGGTCATTACTAATGGTATCCCCTTTTGTAATTTTATTTTTACTTTTTTGGGCGATTCCGTTAGTTTTAGGAGTCTGGATAAGCTTCCACAATTGGAATATATCCTCAGGGAACTTGGGGTTTATTGGCCTAGAAAACTATAAAACTATTCTTACACCGGATACAATTTATAATGAATTATTTATAAAAGGTTTAAAAAACACTCTTTATTTTGTAGTACTTAGTGTTCCGCCACTAGTAATTATTAGTTTAGGACTTGCGCTTATTATTGATAAACTCCCAAAAAAGTTTAAAGCGATTTACCGAACAATCTTTTTTATTTCATACTCTGTTTCAGTTACAGCAGTATCGTCAATATTTCTTTGGTTACTAAATAGTAACGGAGGCTATGTAAACAATGTACTTCTGTCTATTGGGGTCATAAGGGAGCCAATCAATTGGTTAGGTGCTCAGCCATTTGCGTGGATTGGAGTATTAATCGCTACCATTTGGTGGACAATTGGATTTAATATGATGCTATTTATTAATGCATTAGACGAAGTTGATTATTCATTATATGAGGCTGCAGATTTAGATGGTGCGGGTAATTGGGCGAAATTCCTCTATATTACTTTACCACAAATAAAAAATGTTGCTTTCTTTATACTAATCATGACTGTGATTGCTTCCTTTAACCTTTATGGACAAACAAAGTTAATTACTGCCGGAGGTCCTGAACAATCAACAAATACACTTATCATGAATATTCAAACATCAGTATTCGGTATGAACCAGCTTGGAATTGGTTCATCAATGGCAATTCTCATGGGACTAATTATGATGTTGATTACTGGGATCCAATATTGGGTTTCCTATCGAAAGAAAGATTGAAAAGGAAGTGATAAAAAATGAGTACAACTACAAAGAAAGCACTCCCAATTCTAATTATAGCTACTATAATAGCTATTTTATTTCTCTTACCACTAATATGGATGGTCTTTACATCTTTTAAAACGTTAAGCGAGTCAATGTCAAGTTCAGGTATTTTACCAACGAAGTGGACATTTGAAAATTACACTAGTATTTTTAGCTCGGTATCAGATACGCCAATTTTAAAATGGTTGTTTAATACAGCTTTTATTACAATTATTGGCACGATTTTAGTTGTGTTCGTGGATATTTTAGCAGCTTATGCACTAGCAAGATTAAATGTTCCGGGTAAAAAACTTATTATGGGAATGGTCTTTTTTTCGCTAGCAGTTCCTGGAATTGTCACTCTTTTCCCTGCATTTTATCTGTTTAAGTCTTTAAATCTTTTAAACTCGTTTATCCCTTTGATTCTTCCATATACTGCTAGTACAATGGGAGTGTTTTTAATCTATAATTTTCTAATTTCATTTCCAAAAGATTTAGAAGAAGCAGCTCATATTGATGGAGCAACGCAATGGCAAATTCTTTTTCATGTAATATTACCTGCGATTAAACCTGTGGCGATGACGCTAGGTGTAATTACGTTCTTAGCAATTTACAATGATTTCCTTTGGCCATCTTTAGTAACGAATTCAAATGAAATGAAAACTATTACGCTAGGGGTCGCAACACTAATTCAAGGCTCAAATTTTGTTAATCCTGCCAAAATGATGGCATCAACTGTAATCGCAACAATCCCAGGGATTATTGTTTTCTTAATAGCGAATAAATACATTGTAAAAAGCGTTACAAACACAGGTATTAAATAAAAAAATGAGTTTTGTATTAGTAGTTTAATATAATATAAAGGAGACGAATATGAAAACTGGATTTCGAACAATTAGTAAATTTAAAACTGATATGATTCATATGAGAGATCCTTTTATCTTTACATATCCTAAAGAGCAAAAGTATTATCTATATGGTACAACTTTTGCAGATGGATGTGGTGATAAAGATCCAGTTTTTGAAGTGTTTGTTAGTGATGATCTAGAAGAATGGGAAGGTCCATATGTGGCATTTAATCCACCAAAGGGTTTTTGGGGAGTTAGACAGTACTGGGCTCCTGAAGTCTTTGAAATAGATGGTTTATTCTATATGTTTGCATCGTTTAAAGGTGGGATTGGCGAGCATCGTGGTACTGGTATTCTAGTAGCAGAACACCCAGCTGGTCCTTATATTCCCCATAGTGAAGGGTCTATTACTCCCAAAGACTGGGAATGCTTAGATGGAACGTATTATAAAGATGATAATGGTGTACGTTGGATGGTTTTTTGTCACGAATGGACTCAATTATATGATGGCAGAATAAAAGCGGTAAGATTATCCGAGGATTTAAAAAAATCGGTTGGTGAGCCAATTGACATATTAAATGCTGCAGATATGCCATGGATTCGTCATTTTGGCGATCCAAGAATTGAAAAAAAGGGTTATTTAACTGACGCACCATTTATGTATAAGGCTAAAAATGGCGAACTAATAATGACGTGGTCCAGTTATTCTATTCCTAACTATGGAGATGTTGGGATGGGGGGATATACAGTAGCGATTGCAAGATCAAAAAATGGTGAGATAACTGGTGAATGGGAACATGACTTAAAACTACTTTTAGATCGAAATGCAGGACATTCTAGTCTTTTTCGTGATCTGCACGATCAGTTATATATTTGCACACATTATCCCGATACTCCTCATGGAAGTGAAAGACCTTTGTTTATAAAAATGGTCGAAACAGAAGATGGTATAATGATTGCAGAAAATTAAATAAATGGGAGAATTTCTTAATTAAGAGATATCTTTTAAAAGCTAAGAGGAAAATGATTCCTTTTAATTAGATAAAATTGTTAAGGGGTATAATATGGCAACCATTAAAGATATTGCTGAACGTATAGGTGTCTCTATTGCGACAGTTTCAAGAGTACTGAATTATGATACAACTTTATCAGTAAGTGACGAAACAAAACAAAGAGTATTTGAAGTGGCTGAAGAGCTTTCCTATAGAAAGAAAAATGGAAGACGTCCTACGTCCTATAAAATTGCAATTGTACACTGGTATACTGAAAAAGAAGAGTTAGATGATATGTATTATATGTCAATTCGACAAGGTGTGGAAACTCAGTGTGAATTGCAGAATATACAAACAACAAAGATGTATATGGATGCTCAAAATACGAATGAAGAGTTTCATGGGATTATAGCGATAGGAAAATTTAGTACAAAGCAAGCAGAAGAGTTAAGTAAACGAACAGAAAACATTGTATTTGTAGATTCTTCACCTGATGAGGATCGATTTGACTCAGTAGTTAGTAATTTTACTAAGGCAACAGAAAATGCACTTCAATATTTTATTGATCATGGTCATACGAATATAGGGTATATTGGTGGAAAAGAAACATACAAGGATCAGACTTCTGATATTGATGATCCACGAAGAGTTAGTTTTGAGAGATTTCTATCAGAAAAAGGACTTTATAATGATTCCTCAGTCTATATTGGAACATTCTCTGTAAATGATGGATATAAACTTATGAAGCAGGCAATACGTCAACAAAAAGAAAATTTACCTACTGCGTTTTTTGTAGGTAATGACTCAATTGCAATTGGTGTCTTAAAGGCTCTTCATGAGGAAAATATTAAAGTACCTGATAGAGTAAGTATTATTGGGGTAAATGATATCAGCGTTTCCAAATATGTACATCCTCCTTTAAGTACAGTTAAAGTTTTTACTGAAATTATGGGAGCAACTGCTGTTGATTTATTATTAGAAAAATTGGCAGATCGACAAGTCACAAAGAAGGTTTGTATTTCTACTAAATTAGTGATTAGAGAAAGTAGTAACTAGTTAAAAGCACATGGTTTAGGCATTTTAGCCAAGTATCATGTGTTTTTTTTATTTGTTTTTCAATAGTTTGTTAAAAATTCATTATTTTTTTAGTTAAATTTTTAGTAAAAACATTGACTGTTTTTTACTTTTTTAATAAAATTAATTAAAAGCGCTTTCAATAATATGTAATTAGAAAAATATATTTTTACTAAATGATGATTAGGAGAGATTGTTTATGACCCATCGCCAAGAATATCCAAGACCGCATTTAATTCGTAAAGAATGGCTTAACTTAAATGGAACGTGGAGCTTTGTATTTGATGATGATAATGTAGGTTCTAAACAGAAATGGTACAAAAACAATTGTACTTTTGATAAAGAGATTGAAGTACCATTTGCTTATCAATCTAAACTAAGTGGAATAAATGACAGTACTTTCCATGATGTTGTTTGGTATAAGAGAGAATTTGAAATACCTGAAAACTGGAATGGTAAAAATGTCATTCTACATTTTGGTGCTGTAGATTATCGTGCCTGGGTTTACGTAAATGAACAATTCGTTGGTTTCCACGAGGGTGGGAATACTGCATTCGAGTTCGATATTACAAACTCTTTGACGATTGGTAAACAAACAGTAGTGGTTAAAGTAGAGGATCCTTCAACAGATGAAACGATACCACGTGGAAAACAATATTGGTTAGAGCAATCCGACAGTATCTGGTACACACGCACAACAGGGATTTGGCAAACAGTCTGGCTTGAAACGCTAAATCCCACTCATCTTTCTAAGTTACGATTTACACCTGATATAGATAAAGGTGAAATCAGTGTTGAATTTGAGCTTGAAGGTAATATTTTTGATAAAGAAGTTCAGTTTGAGATTGAATTTAAAGGTCAAAGAGTACTTAAAGATAAAATATTAATTCATGAAAAGTATAATAGGAGATCATTTAACCTATATAGTCAAAAGATTTTTCGTACAAGTTTTCACCATGATGGGTGGAACTGGACACCTGAAAACCCTAACCTATTTGATGTGAAAATTACATTATTTGAAGGAGATAATCAACTAGACGAAATCAAAACTTATTTTGGAATGAGGAAAATTCATACGGAAAACAAAATGATCTATTTGAATAATCGTCCTTATTATCAAAAGTTAGTTTTAGACCAAGGTTACTGGCCAGATGGATTATTGACTGCTCCAACTGATGAAGATTTAAAAAAAGATATTATTCTTTCAAAGGAAATGGGCTTTAATGGTTGTCGTAAGCATCAAAAGGTAGAAGATCCGAGATTTTTATATTGGGCAGATAAACTAGGGTTTCTAGTTTGGGGAGAATGCGCTGCGAGTCCATCTTATAGTGAGGATGCTGCAGCACGGTTAATGAAGGAATGGGTTGAAATTGTTGAAAGAGACTATAATCACCCATCAATAGTTGCTTGGGTACCGCTAAATGAAAGCTGGGGTATTCCTAATGTTAGAGATAACCGTCAGCAGCAACATCATTCTTTAGCAATGTACCATTTAATTCATTCAATTGATCCAACTAGACTTGTTATTTCAAATGATGGCTGGGAATTAACAAAATCAGATATAGTAGCAGTTCATAATTATAATCATGGAAATAAAGATGAAGGTTTAAAATACGAGAGATTTCTAGAGGAACTAGCTACGGAAGATGCTATTCTTTCATCAATGCCAGCAAAAAGATCAATATTTGCAAACGGATTTGATTATGAAGGTGAGCCGATATTATTAACAGAATTTGGAGGGATAGGCTACAAAGTTGGGGCTGATGCAGGATGGGGATACACATCAGTAGCAAATGAACATGATTTTATTAATGATTATTCAAGAGTTATGAAAGCAGTGTATAGTTCTAAAATTCTGCATGGGTATTGCTACACACAATTAACAGATGTTGAACAAGAGATAAATGGATTACTAACTTATAACCGTGAACCTAAATGCGATTTAAAAGAAATTAAGAAGATAAATGATATGTGGCATTTAGAAATTGTTAAGTAATAGATTCTATTCTGAGATTAATAATGTATATTTTGAATGAACTTGAGAATAAGGTTAGCATTTCTTGTCAAAAAATTATTCCCTTCATTTTAATTATTTGTATGATTGTAATTCGTTTTTATATCTTTCTACTAATTAATAATAATAATTCAACTAGACGTCCATTAACGATTTATAAACATATTTTGAGATAAAGTAAGAGATTCAATAGAAATTGGAAGTAACCTTTGGAGGAATTCGGATGGATTTATCACCTTTAAGAAAAAAATTCTCTGATATATTTGCTATAACTCATACACGATATTTCTTTGCCCCTGGTCGAATAAATTTAATTGGAGAACATACCGATTATAACGGTGGAAATGTGTTTCCATGTGCTATTACATTCGGGACTTATGGACTGGCAAGAAAAAGAGAAGATAATTTGGTAAAGCTGTATTCAATGAATTTCCCAGAAAGTGGGATTATTGAATTCAGCCTCCAGGATTTAAATTATAATGAAGAACACAATTGGGCGAACTATCCTAAAGGAATAATTAAGTTCCTTTTAGAGGACAACTACAAGATTAATTCTGGTGTAGACATTTTATATTACGGTAATATTCCCAGTGGAGCTGGATTGTCATCATCAGCATCAATTGAACTAGTAACAGGTGTGATAGTAGATTCTTTGTTTGAGCTAAATTTGGATCGCCTACATTTGGTAAGGCTTGGTAAAAAGGTTGAAAATGAATTTATAGGTGTAAATAGTGGGATTATGGATCAATTTGCAATTGGAATGGGCTCAAAAGGTTGTGGAATCCTTCTAGATTGCCAAACACTAAAATATGAGTATGCACCCGTTCATCTAGAAAATCACCATCTTATTATCATGAATTCGAATAAAAGGCGAGAATTAGTAAGCTCTAAGTATAATGAGCGTAGAGATGAGTGTCAACAGGCACTCGCTGATATACAAAAACATATAGAGATAGAATCATTAGGACAATTGTCAGAACAAGAGTTTGAAGTACTTAAAAATACGATTAAAAATGAAACAGTTAGAAAAAGAGCAAAACATGCTGTTTATGAAAATCATCGTACATTAAAAGCTTTAAATGAATTAAAGAATAATAATTTAAAAGAATTTGGGGAACTGATGAACCAATCACATATATCTTTGCGTGATGATTATGAAGTTACGGGAATGGAGCTTGATACTCTAGTAGAAGTTGCTTGGCAACAACCAGGTGTAATTGGTGCTAGAATGACGGGAGCAGGTTTTGGCGGTTGTGCAATTGCGATTGTAGAGAAAGAAGGTACTGAAGAATTTATTGAAAATGTTGGTATGGCTTACAAACAGAAAATAGGATATGAAGCATATTTTTATATCGCCGGTATTGGTGATGGTGCGAAAGAAATTACAATGGAGGTTCTGCAATGAGTATTCTAGTTCTTGGAGGTGCTGGGTATATTGGCTCCCACGCTGTGTATCAATTAATTGATCAAAAATATGATGTTGTTGTCGTTGATAATCTTCAAACAGGTCACCGAAAAGCAATCCATCCAAATGCTAAATTCTATTATGGAGATATTCGTGACAAAAGTTTTTTACAGAAGGTTTTTGAAAATGAGAAAATAGAAGGGGTTTTACATTTTGCTGCTAGCTCTTTAGTGGGGGAATCTATGATCCAGCCTATAAAATATTTTGATAATAATGTTTATGGAACTCAAGTATTACTTGATGTCATGGTCGAGTTCGGTGTAAAAAATATTGTTTTCTCTTCAACAGCTGCGACGTATGGTGAACAAGAAATTATGCCAATTACGGAAGAAATGAATACAGTTCCTACAAATGCTTATGGAGAAACAAAGTTAATGATGGAGAAACTAATGAAATGGTGTGATATTGCCCATGATATCAAATTTGTTTCTCTAAGATATTTTAATGTTGCTGGTGCTCGACTAACAGGAGAGATTGGTGAAGATCATAATCCAGAAACCCATTTAATTCCTTTAGTACTTCAAGTGGCATTAAATCAGCGCGAATTTATTTCAATTTTTGGGGACGATTATGATACAAATGATGGAACTTGTATCCGAGATTATATCCACGTTGAAGATTTAATTAATGCACACATTCTTTCATTACAATATTTGCAAAATGGTGGAGCAAGCAATATTTTCAATCTTGGAAGTAGCCAAGGCTATTCTGTAATAGATATTATTGAATCTGCAAGAGAGGTCACTGGACATGAAATCCCTACTAAAATAGTTGAACGAAGAGCGGGTGACCCTAGTAAGTTAATTGCATCCTCTACCAAAGCAATTGAAGTATTAGGTTGGCAACCTAAACATGCCTCAATCAAGCAGATCATTCAAGATGCTTGGAACTGGCATCGATCACATATTGATGGATACAATGACTAGGGGTGATTAACTATGAATATCTATGCTTCGATCCAGGGACTGTTGCATCAAGTTATTTCAGTAGAATTAATTCCTTCAGAAGATGAGATTTACTCCCGAAACAAAATCATGAGCCTATTAGCTTTGGATGCATTTCCTAATCAAGTGACCTTTGATAGGAATAAGGATATTCCAGATTTTCTAGAAGAAATTGCTTACTATGCAATAAATGAGGGGTTTATTAAGAATCAGACTGATGAAATAGAGATTTTTTTAAGTGAATTGATGGATATATTTTTACCAAGACCCTCAGACTTGAATAATAGGTTTTATCAAAAATATTCAAAAGATCCAATAACAGCTACTAATTATTTTTATAAATTTAGCCAAGATAGCAATTATATCAAAACGAAAGATATATCTAAAAATATTAGCTATAAAGTCAATACTAATTATGGTGAATTAGATATCACAATAAACTTATCTAAGCCTGAGAAAGATCCAGTGCAAATTGCTTTTGAACGTAAATTGAAACCATCAACTTCTACCTACCCAAAATGTCTTTTATGTATCGAAAACGAAGGATATAGTGGAAGAATTGGACATCCTGCTCGTTCAAACCATCGAATGGTTCGCGTAGAAATAAATGACGAGAAATGGTTATTACAATACTCACCTTATGTTTATTACAATGAACATTGCATCCTTTTAGCTAATACTCACCGTGAAATGAAAATAGATCGTGAAACTTTTACTAGATTACTAGACTTCATAGAAAAGTTTCCTCATTATTTCATTGGGTCAAATGCTGATTTACCAATCGTAGGAGGATCTATTCTCTCGCATGATCATTATCAAGGTGGAAATTATGAGTTTGCGATGGCAAAAGCAGTAGATGAATATGAATTTAAGATGGAAAGTTTTCCGTTAATATCTGCCTCAATTCTTAAATGGCCAGTGTCTGTCATACGTCTTAGAGGAGTAAATAAAAGCGACCTTATCAGTGCATCAGAGTATATCTTGAATAAGTGGAAGAACTATAGCGATCCTGAAGTTAATATTGTCGCGTATACAGGAGAAGTTCGCCATAATACAATTACTCCGATAGCTCGTATTAAAAATAAGAACGAATTTGAAATCGACCTAGTATTACGTAATAACAGAACAAATGAAGAGCATCCAATGGGAATCTTTCACCCTCATGAGGATGTTCACCATATTAAAAAAGAGAATATTGGTTTAATAGAAGTGATGGGATTAGCTGTCCTCCCCGCTAGGCTCGATCGAGAAATTACTGAAATTGAGAAATATTTACTTGGACAAGCAAATGAAATAGAGCCCTACCACTTAGCTTGGGTCGAGGATATGAAAAAACGTTACGTAGGAAAAATTTCAACTCAAACAGTGTCTGAAATAGTTCGGAATGAATTAGGTAGAAAATTTCTAAGCGCACTAGAAGATGCTGGAGTATATAAGTGGGATCAAAAAGGATTAGAAGCATTCAGACGATTTATTGATATATTATGATAAATAGGAGTTAAAATCATGAGAGGATATAAGGAGAAGTTTGGAGAGTTAAATGGGTATACAATTTCAGCATATACAATAATAAATTCTCATGGAATGAAAGTAATCTGTTTAGATTATGGATGCATAATTAACAAAATCATAGTTCCTGATAAATATGGAAAGTTTGAAAATGTCGTTCTTGGGTTTGATTCAATTAATGAATATGTTGAACAGTCCCCTTATTTTGGAGCGGTAATTGGGCGAGTAGCAGGAAGGATTAATAAAGCTAATTTTGAATTAAATAATCAGGTTTATCAACTTGCTATTAATAATAAGAGTAATCATCTTCATGGTGGTCTTAAAGGTTTTGACAAGGTTATATGGAATACAGAGATGATAGAAAATAAAGATAATATTAGTTTAGTATTTACTTATCAAAGTCCAGATGGTGAAGAAGGTTATCCAGGGAATATAGATATGAAGGTTGTCTATACTCTAAACAATAAAAATGAGTTAAATATAACTTATGAAGGAAAATCCGATCAAAGAACATTGTTAAATGTAACAAATCATTCTTATTTTAATTTATCAGGTGATTTAAAAAGAGATGTTTTAAATCACACCTTAAAACTTAAAAGTAAACGCTTTGTGGAACTTGATCATGATTTAATTCCAACCGGAAGATTAGTAGATGTTGATAATACACCATTTGATTTTACAGTAGGTAGGAAATTGATTGATGGAGTAGAATCTTCCCATCCTCAAAATATTTTAGCAGGAAATGGATATGATCACCCCTTTCTTTTAGAGGAAAATGATACTGAGCAGATTATACTTAGTGATGAAGAAAATGGTCGTGTACTAATGATTGAAACGAATCAACCTGGGGTAGTTCTTTATACTGGAACACAACTTTTAAATGATTTCACAATCAGAAGCATTCAATCTAGAAAGTATCTGGGACTTTGTTTAGAGACTCAAGGACTTCCTGACTCTATTCATCACGATAACTTCCCATCCTGTATAATTGAAAAGGATGAGGATTATCATGCTTTTACTAAGTTATCGTTTTTAATTAATAAGTAAAAAAATTATGAAAACGTGTAGGTTATCTACACGTTTTTTAAAATTTGTTTACTTATTTATTTAGTTATTCTACGTCAAAACCAGCAGCTTTCCACGCAGCAGTACCACCATCGATATATGCAACATCAGTGAATCCCATTTTTTTCAGTAAATATGCTCCTAAAGATGCTTGGCCACCTGCACCACATGTAACAAGAACAGGACGGTTTCGATCTGCTAATTTAGGCTCGCGTAAATGATCTGGTAATTCTAAATCAGCACGGATTGGTAGCATTCCAAGTGAGATATTCAAACTGCTTGGTATTAATCCGCATGCACCTGCATCAGCTGCGTCTTGAACATCAATTACTAATGTTTCAGGATTAGAATTAATTTTTTTACGAGCATCCGCTGAACTGATTCCTTGTACATTGTCACGTGCTTCTGCAACCATTTGTTTAAAAGTAATTGCCATTATTACTCCTCCAATATAATGAATTTAGAAATCCCTAAATTTGGAAATCTCATCTATACAATACACCGAAAGTCTTGTGCAATTCAAATTGATGGAGCAATTCATAGAATTTATAGGAAAAAAGTAATAAAAAATTAAAAATAAAACAAGGGAAATTATTTTATGTGCAGAAATTATTTATAGTTAAATTATTTTTACATACTAAAATTGAGCGTTGAAAGAAGGAGTAAATATGCCAGAAACATATAAATTCAAAACAACAGATCAGCATTTGCATGCATCATTTAGTAACGAATATGATCCAATTCAAATTATTCGTTCTGGTGATTCGATTGAATTTGATACGATTGATATCGGGTGGGGTTATTCGCATCAAAATGGAGAAAGAGTAAGATTCGAGTCAAGAGAGAAGGAAAAAGAATGGGGTCATCCTATGATTGGTCCAATTTTTGTAGAAGGTGCTAAACCGGGGATGACACTTGAAATTAAAATAAACGAATTAAAAGCTGGCTGGTACGGATGGAATTGTGCAGGTGGTAAAAAGAATTGGCAAAATAATGCATTAGGTATTTCTGAAGAATTAGAAGTGACTTTAAATTGGCTAATCAATGAAGAAAACAATACAGCGAAAACTAAAATCAGAGATAAGGAAGTTTCGGTACCATTAGTACCATTTTTAGGTGTCCTAGGTACTGCGCCTTCTGAATCAGGTGTTCATTCGACTATACCACCGAGATATTGTGGAGGAAATATCGACTGTAAGGAGTTGGTTGAAGGTAGTACTTTGTATTTACCTATAGCTGTTGAAGGAGCACTTTTTTCTGCGGGTGATGGACACGCGGCACAAGGTGATGGTGAAGTATCTGGTCAAGCGATCGAATCTCCATTTGATAAAGTGAATCTAACTCTTAGAGTAAGAGAAGACATGCAGATTAATATGCCACGAGCTAACACACCAGCAGGGTGGCTTACATTTGGCTTTGATGAAGACTTAAATATAGCAACTAAAACTGCATTAAACGGTATGGTCGAGTTAATTCAAGAGCTATATGCTATTGAAAAAACAGAGGCAGTTGCTTTAGCTAGCGTTTGTGTTGATTTGAGAATAACTCAAATTGTTAACCAAGTTAAGGGTGTCCATGCTGTTTTGCCTCATAATATTAATATCACTTCAATTTATTAAAATGAATAGATTTGAAAATTGGAGGTTAATAAAATGCCTTTTTGTACTTTAAATAATATTGACATAAACTACGAAATAATTGGAGAAGGAAAACCAATCGTTATGATTCATGGGTTTACTCCAGACTCAAGGTTAATGCAAGGGTGCATGGAACCGATTTTTACTAAGAAAAACGGTTATAAAAGGATTTACTTTGACCTTCCAGGTATGGGGAAAACAAAGGGCGGAACAAACATTAATACGACAGATGATATGCTGAACATCGTCATAAAATTTATTGATACGATCATACCAGGTCAATCATTTTTATTAGCCGGGGAATCTTACGGGGGATATTTAGCAAGAGGAATAATTGCTAATAGACCTGAAAAAGTCAAAGGTGCAGTATTTATTTGCCCTATGATTATTCCACAATTTGAGAAAAGGTCGTTACCAAGCCATAACGTAATAGTAGAAGATAAAAATTTTTTAAATCAATTAAATGAACTTGAGGAAACTGATTTTCGTTCAAATAATGTAATTCTAGACGAGAAAACTTGGGTTCGCTATAAAGAGGAAATTGTTAGCGGATGTACAATCGCTGATCAAGAATTTTTATCTAAAATTAGGAATAACTACGGATTTTCATTTGAAATAGATAAAATTAAGTTCAATGAACCTAGTCTATTTTTAGTAGGTTTACAAGACTCGGTCGTTGGCTATAAAGACGCATTTACTATTCTTGAAAATTATCCAAGAGCATCATTTGCAATTTTAGATAAAGCTGGCCATAATCTACAAATAGAACAAGCGAAACTATTCAACTCGCTGATCAATGAATGGTTAGACAGAGTATTAGAAGCAGAAGAAGGACGTACTTTTACTTAAGATTAGGCTACCCTGAAAATTAACTTTAAAAAAGGCAACACAAAATAAAAAATGCCACGAAATATTCGTGGCATTTACTTGACGTAGTCTTTTTTCAACAGCGATAAAGGGCTATCAATTGATAGCCCTTTATCTATATCATTATTTTTAATTAAGCTGTTTTTTTCAAAAGATAACTGTTTTCATTTAACTCGTTTATTTTTGAATATTTTTTAGTACCAAATTTTGTAATGAAGTAATCTAAACCAAATCGACCTGCATTTGTTCCAGCAACAATGATGAATGTACTTAATAATACTAATTGTGGGTTGATGCTTGTTGTACCACTAAACATGAATGCAAAGTTCATCATTAAAGCGAAGAATGTTGCAGTTTTAGTAAAGCAACCAAGAATTAATCCAAGACCGATTGCAAATTCACCAATTGGCACTAAGAAGTTAAATAAATCAACATGTGGGATTGCAAAATTTGTTAAAAAGTCTGCCCACCAACTTTGTACTGCCGGATGTTCACCTGTTGCACTTTTTACTGCAAATCCTAAAAAACCTGAAGCGTCAAAACCACCAGCCGATAACTTACCCCAACCTGCATGTATGAATTCATAACCTACATAAAGACGAAAAATAGTTAATATAGCAGCTGCCACTTTATTCGTTCTTAAGAAATTGATAAACATATATATTACCTCCGCAAGTTTTATTTTAATTAACTTACTTCTGTTTTTTTGTTTCTTGTTGCTATGTTGTTTCTTGATTACATACTTATTGTACACAATATTTGTGACTTTTTTCACATGGAATTTGAACATTTTGTGTCACTAAATGATTCACTTTGATTAATAAGTTTATTTCACTACTTTCCATGTATCAAAATTGAGTTGCATGAAGATTATGAGAAATTCTAAGTTTTATTTAGCATACTATTTGCTCTTTAAAATCATAAAGAAAGTTAGATATCTCGAGAAAAAGAATACAACCGTCTAATCGAACTTACAATTAAGCCTAAGATTAATATGAAGAGTTCTTTGCTAGCTCTTCTTTTCTAAATTTAGTGGAATAGTATTGATGTTTAACATTTTTTTATTTAATAACATTTTAAATGTTAAAGTGTTTCAACAATTTTAATTTACCAAAAAACACTATAGTAATTATTTTTTTCGGAAATTAAAAATATTAAGAACAAATTTTAGATAGATCGTTTTAAATTTTGATTAGGTTTTTATTGTAAACTTTTTTTGATGAATTAGTTGATTGGAATGGAGGGATGTCGACTCCTATGGGATTAGCGGGAAGGCTAATGAAATAACTAAAAGATCTTTTTTCACAGCTTGACTAAGAAGTGTTATTTTTTATAACTCTTCTTTTTGATTTAATCTCGCAACTATTCCCAATAAAAATACAAAATATTCACTAAAAAAACATTTTTTTAAAATAATGCTCATGTTTTGATTAGCTTTCAATAAAGTGTCATAATAACAAATGAGATATTGGTATTTGCAAGGAGGATTTAATTTGACTAAAAATGATTTAGAACAACTTAGAATTGAAATAGACGAGATTAATCATCAAATATTTGAGTTATTAAATAAAAGAGGCGAAATCGCAAAGAAAATTGGAATAGCAAAAATTGATCAAGGTGTTAAACGTTATGACCCAGTTAGGGAACGTAAGATGCTAGATCATATTGCCGAAATTAATGAAGGTCCTTTTAGTACGGCTACCCTCCAACATATTTTTAAAGAAATTTTTAAAAGTAGCCTAGAGCTTCAAGAAGAAGACGATAAAAAAGTTCTTCTTGTTTCAAGAAAAAGAAAATCAGAAAATACAATTGTAAATGTAAATGGTGTTAATATTGGTGATGGAAGCCCAATTATTATTGCTGGCCCATGTGCAGTTGAGAGCTATGAACAAGTTGATTCCGTAGCGAAAGTGTTAAAGGAACAAGGAGTAAAAATTATGCGTGGTGGTGCATTTAAACCACGTACTTCGCCTTATGACTTCCAAGGACTAGGTGAAGAGGGATTAAAGATTTTAAAAGAGGTTGGTAAAAACCATGGGTTGGCAATTATTAGTGAAATAGTTAGCCCAGAACATATTGAAATGGCATTAGATTATGTTGATATCATTCAAATCGGCGCAAGAAATATGCAGAACTTTGAATTACTCAAAGCTGCAGGTTCTGTAAATAAACCAATTTTATTAAAAAGAGGTTTATCAGCGACAATCGAAGAATTTATTTATGCAGCTGAATACATCATGTCAGAAGGCAATCAAGAAATCATTTTATGTGAACGTGGCATAAGAACTTATGAAAAAGCTACGAGAAATACATTAGATATAACAGCTGTTCCAATTTTAAAACAAGAAACACATTTACCAGTATTAGTAGATGTTACACATTCGACAGGTAGAAGAGACTTACTAATACCTGCAGCAAAAGCGGGACTAGCAATTGGCGCTGATGGTATTATGGCAGAGGTTCATCCAGATCCTGCTACTGCTTTAAGTGACTCATCTCAGCAAATGAATTTTGATCAATTTGACCAATTTATGTCTGAAGTTAATTCTTTCATAAATCGATAATCAACATAAAAGCGCTGACTGAATAAAATCAGTCGGCGCTTTTTGAATAATTTGTGAACGTTTGTTTTAAATTAGCAATATATAGTGATAAAATACGAATAATTTACATTTTTTTCTAATAGGTGTATTGAACGAAGATTCGTTTCACTATAAGATAGAATGAAGCACTATTTTTGTGGAATATGACGTTTTATGACTATTTTACCTAAATAAAAAACAAACTACATAATAGATAGAATAAAATAGAGGAGTGATGAAAATGACGGTTACGATTTATGATGTAGCACGTGAGGCAAACGTTTCCATGGCTACAGTTTCACGAGTAGTTAATGGTAATCCAAATGTTAAACCTACTACTCGAAAAAAAGTAAACGAAGCGATCAGCCGTTTAGGATATAGACCAAATGCAGTTGCAAGAGGACTAGCAAGTAAAAAAACAACTACTGTTGGTGTAATTATTCCTGATATTTCAAATACTTTTTATGCAGAACTAGCACGTGGTATAGAAGATATTGCAACAATGTATAAATACAATATTATCTTAAGTAACTCAGATGAGAATATTGAGAAAGAAATTACATTAATAAATAATATGTTAGCAAAACAAGTTGACGGAATATTATTTATTGGTGGAACAATTACGGATATTCATCAAGAAGAGTATGAAAAGGCTGGCGTTCCAATTGTATTAGCAACTACATATGATGAAACTAATAAAATCCCTTCAGTAAATATTGACTATGCTCAAGCGGCATTTGATGCAGTAGATTATTTTATTAAAAAAGGTCACCGAAAGGTAGCATTCGTAAACGGACCTACTGAAACGAATATTATCGGATTAAGTAAGTTAGAAGGATATAAACGTGCTTTACAAGAAAATGGAATCGAATTCGATGAAGAGTTAGTCACTTATGGTGATAATACGTATGAATCAGGCAGTGAAGCTTTTGAAGCTTTCCATGAGCGTAATATTATTCCGAGTGCGATTTTCGTAGCATCTGATGAAACTGCGATTGGTGTAATTCACAGTGCCCAAGACCATGGAATATTAGTACCGAATAACCTTGAAGTTTTTGGATTTGATAATACAAGACTGGCATTAATGGTCCGTCCAAAATTATCATCTGTTGCTCAACCAATGTATGATATTGGTGCAGTTGCAATGAGATTATTAACGAAATATATGAATAAAGAGACAGTGGAAGATCATACAGTCATTCTTCCTCATCATCTTCAAATTAGACAATCAACAAAGTAAATGATGAAAGTAGCTTAGAATTTTAGTAATTCTAGGCTTTTTTGTTTTTATGGGACCTTATCAAAAAATAAGGAATAAACATTGCGCTGCAAATAAACTTGAGAGGTGTGCAAATTAAGTTTAAATAACTACAAATAAAAAAAGAACGGCAAATAGAATCCGATAATCGCAATAAAAAATAGCAAAACTACAATTAGAATCCAAGAACCTTAATTAAAAATAGTAAAACAACAAATAAAACTTTGTATACTGCAAATAAATCAAAAGAATACATATACCCGTAATTGTTTTTTACATCTTTATTAACAGGATAGTTTTAGTATTAAACTAGCAAAATTGCTCTGAATCTACTTAAAATCGAGCTGTATATGAATTGAAGTTTACTAATTCATAATCAAAAATCTACCAAAAATAAAAAACGCCGTCGAGATCCCCTCAGGCGGCGCGTATTATTTAAATAAAAGGCTTTTTTTGCTGAATTTGCAATGGCTCAAGTGCACGGTATAAGACTTGTTCATTGTATTCCTCTATTTCCTTTTTCCTTGGAATAGGTTTTACAATAGAGGGATTGTCTGTCCATGTTGTAGGTAACTTAACATTAGCAATTTTCTGCCATTTTTCTATCCAGCTATCTGGTATTAGGTTAGAAGTTGGTTGTTGATTTGTCATAGCTAGCCATACTTGTGACCAAGCTCTTGGTACTACTCTCCAGTAATCATACCCACCTCCAGCAACAGCAATCCATCTGCCATCGCAATATTTGTGAGCGATTTCGTGTGCGATTTTTGGGATTTCCTCGAATGTTTTCATTGTCGTACATAGATGAGTTAATGGATCATAACAATGTGAATCAGAGCCATTTTGAGTGAGAATTACATCTGGTTTGAAGTATTGAGCTATATCGTTTATTGCTTTTTTATAGCTTAATAGAAATGATTCATCCTCGGTGAATGCATCAATTGGAATGTTAAATGAGTATCCGAAACCTTTACCTTGTCCTCTCTCGGTTACCGCACCTGTACCTGGAAAGAGATATCTACCAGTTTCATGGATAGAAAGAGTGCAAACAGTCGGGTCATCATAAAATGCCCACTGAACTCCGTCTCCATGGTGTGCGTCCGTGTCTACATATAACACCTTTAAACCGTATTTTTGTTGAATATATTTTATGGCGATTGCACAGTCATTATAAACACAAAAACCAGAGGCTTTTCGTTTAAAACCGTGATGTAGTCCACCACCTAAATTAAAAGCATGATTAGATTTTCCTTCTAGAACGGTATCTACTGCAGTTAAGGTGCCACCAACAATTAAAGAACTGGCCTCGTGCATATTTTTAAAAATGGGTGTATCTTCAGTTCCAAGTCCAAATTGTTCAGCGATATTTGCACTAACTGGTTCGCGGCTTGCTTTTTTAACTTGTTCGATAAATTGTAAATCATGAAAAAGGAGTAGCTCGTCATCAGTTGCTATTCTTGGTGGAATAATTTCAGTATCATTTAATAGATTACTAGATGTTAATAGTTCATAAACTAATTGAGAGCGAATCGGATTAAATGGATGTTTTTCGTTGAATTGATAGGCATGGTATTCTTCGCTATATACTAAGTAGGCATCCTTTTTCATCATGATTCACTCGCTTCATTTGGCCAAAGAATTTTATATCCTTCAGTTTTTAAAGTTTGAATAATCGAAAGTGGATTCATCGTTTGAATTCTAAATACAAGAACCTTATGATTCGCTTCTTTTGCAGGATAAACAAGGACACTAACAATATTAATGTTTTCTTTTGAAAATACGTTAACAACATCACTTAAAATGCCTGGATGATCATGGACTAAGATTTCTATTTGGGAGCTAGGTTGATATGCTCCTGTTAACGTTACTAGAGTGTGTAATACATCAATTTCGGTCACAAGTCCAATTAATTTTCCGCTAGATACGACAGGTAAACAGCCTATTTTATATTGATAGAAATAAGTTGCTACTTCTTCAACAAAGTCAATTGGGCTGCAAGTAATGACATTAGTAGTCATAATTTTTTCCACAGGAACCTCAAGTACAGATGAAAAAGCTTGTGGAAATAATGTTGAAGGTAAAGCATCGCGTACATCTCGGTCAGAAATGATTCCAACCACTTGATCATCTTCATTAATGATTGGAATATGACGTACATCACCTGTTCGAAAAATGGTTACTGCATCCCCGATTGTATTTTCTTTTTTTAAAGTAATGTTTGAACTGCGCATAATATCTTGAATAAGCATTATTTTGAATCCTACCTTTCGAGATTAAAGTTCAATTAGTACATATATCTTTGTAAAAAGCGTAGTGCGTCAAATGCTTGAATTTCTTCAGTTGTTACTCGTTTTCCCATTCTTACCATTAAACAGTTTGCTGGATGGGAGCAGATTTCAGGATCATCAGTTGCAAATTGGATGAGTCCACCGGCATTCATCATTTTTTCCATCATTTTTCGATATTCCCATACATTTAAACCAGTACCTTTTAAATCCCAATGCCAATAATACTCTGTTGTGATAATGATATAGTCTTCCATTGCATCATCTAGCATTGAGAGAATTAACATATTTTTAGCAACTGAAAAACCGCGGAATTCAGGGATTACCTCAATTGCTCCAAGCTCGATTAAATTTTCTAGAGTTGTTTTTGACCATCTTTCAAGTGGGTCTGGATATAAATAGGTAACATAACCTACAATCGTTTGATCAAGTCTAGCAATAATAATTCTAGCTTCAGGTAGACTAGCAATTTCAACAATTGCTTTATGTTGCTGTGCTGGCTGTCTAAAAGATGTTAAATTTTCATGGAAATGATATGTTTCAAGTAAGGCAGATTCGACGGGTCCCTCTATCATTAATTCACCATGCACAGTTTGAATTGTTTTTGAAAAATATTTTTTTGGGTGATCCAATATTTCTCACTCCCTTTAGAAAACACCTTTTTTATAATCATACTAAAAAATGCAGGAAAGACATACAGGAAAAAAAACAGTAGGTGTCTAATACATATAAATGGTTAATTTATTAAAAATACTGAAAATTAAATCTTATCATTGTATAATGATAGTAGAGAATATCAAGGAGGGATTTATATGAAGGTGGAAGCGCTTCCTGTAAAAAACGGACAATTTAATTTAAAAAACTATGAGGAAACTTATAAAAATTTTAAGTGGGAAGATGTAGAAAAAGAATTTTCTTGGTATACAACACAAAAGTATAATGTGGCTTTTGAAGCTATCGATCGTCATGCAAATTCTGATCGAAAAGATAAAGTTGCTTTGTATTACAAAGATGATAAGCGAAATGAAAAATATACGTTTGAAGAAATGAAAAATAATTCAAATAAGGCTGCGAATGTTTTAAAACAATTCGGTGACGTTGAAAAAGGTGATCGAGTATTTATTTTCATGCCTCGTCAACCAGAATTGTATTTTGCACTTTTAGGAGCTTTAAAATTAGGTGCTATTGTTGGACCTTTATTCGAGGCATTTATGGAAGGCGCTGTTAAGGATCGTTTAGAGGATAGTGAGGCAAAGGTATTAGTCACAACGCCAGAATTATTATCACGTGTGCCGGTTAATGATCTACCTGCGTTAAAAACAATTTTCCTTATAGGTGAAGACGTTGAGGAAGGCGGTAAATTTGTAGATTTTAAAGCTCGTTATAAAGAAGCGAAATCAGATTTTGAGATTACATGGTTAAATCGCCATGATGGTTTAATTTTACATTATACTTCTGGGTCAACTGGAAAGCCAAAAGGTGTTCTTCACGTTCAACAAGCGATGATTCAACACTATCAAACTGGTAAATGGGTGACGGATCTACAAAAAGATGATGTATATTGGTGTACAGCGGATCCAGGTTGGGTAACTGGAACTTCATACGGTATTTTTGGACCTTGGTTAAATGGAGCTTCTAACGTGATATTAGGAGGCCGTTTCAGTCCAGATGCTTGGTATGATACAATTCAAGAATTCGGTGTTACGGTTTGGTATAGTGCTCCAACAGCATTCCGTATGCTTATGGGTTCAGGGGAGGACATTATTAAGAAGTATGATTTAAGTTCACTTCGACATATTTTAAGTGTTGGTGAGCCTTTAAATCCAGAGGTAGTTCGTTGGGGAGCAAAAGTATTTAATTTACGAATCCATGATAATTGGTGGATGACTGAAACTGGAGCTTCATTAATTAGTAACTATCCATGTATGCCAATTCGACCAGGTTCAATGGGTAAACCATTCCCTGGAATCGAGGCAGCTATTGTTGATAATAACGGTAATGAGGTTGCTCCATATACGATGGGAAATCTAGCAATTAAAAAGGGTTGGCCATCGATGATGAACACAATTTGGAATAATGAAGCAAAATTCCAATCATATTTCTTAAATGATGAGTGGTATGTTTCAGGTGACTCAGCTTATATGGATGAAGATGGATATTTCTGGTTCCAAGGTCGAGTAGACGATGTCATTATGACTTCCGGTGAGAGAGTAGGTCCATTTGAAGTAGAAAGTAAGCTTGTCGAGCATCCTGCGATTGCAGAAGCTGGTGTAATCGGTATACCAGATCCTGTAAGAGGTGAAATTATTAAAGCGTTTGTTGCGCTAAGAGATGGTTATGTTGCTTCAGATGAATTGAAGGAAGAAATCCGTAACTTTGTAAAATTAGGACTAGCAGCTCATGCAGCACCTAGACAAATCGAATTCCGTGATAAATTACCAAAAACTCGAAGCGGAAAAATTATGCGAAGAGTATTAAAAGCATGGGAGTTAGACCTTCCAACTGGTGATTTATCAACGATGGAAGATTAATAATAAAAAACCATTGGAAAGATCCAATGGTTTTTTGTTGTTCTAAAATTTTCGATCGGAGCCACCGCCTCCGGAGCTTCCTCCGCCACCGCCTCTTGGACCACCGCCACCTGATGAGTTTAATAGTGCAGGTAATAAATTCAAAATGAAATAAGTAAGTACACCATTAAAGAACATCATATCAATGATGATGATCGCGATTACAATCGCAATGATGATAAATACTTTTAAATTGTCCCATAAATTGCTTGTTTTAGAATGACCAGTTTGTTCAGATCCATTTAAAATAACATTATAAAGTGATTTATATGTGTTTGTTATTGCAAGAGATTCTTCACCTTTTTTCAAATATGGAATAGCGCTCTGGTCCAGAATGTTACCGGATCTAATATCTGTTACAACTCCTTCTAAACCATATCCAACTTCGATTCTTATTTGTCTGTCTTTTTTAGCATATAACAAAAGAACTCCATTATTTTTCTCTTTATTACCTAAACCATATTTTCGAAACGCTGTATTAGCGTATTCTTTAATATCATATCCTTCCAGACTTGGGATTGTTAATACCGCAAGTTGAGCGGAGGTAGTGTCTTCTAACTTTTTCCCTAATTGAATTAGAGTTTGTGTATCTTCTCTGTTAAGAACATTTGCATAATCTTGTACATAAATGTCTCCTACTTGAGAAGGTACTTTAATTTCAGCATTTGCTCCTGTAGCAAATGAAAAAAGCAATCCTAATAGGAATATTGATGAGAGAAATTTTCTCATTTATTACCATCGCCACTGAAGTCAACCTCAGGAGTAGCTTTATCTTTTTCAGATACTTCAAAGTAATCCTTCTTCTCGAATCCAAAAGGTCCAGCTACTAGTACACCTGGGAATTTTTTGATTTTTTGGTTGTAAATAGTTACAGCATCATTATAATCTTTACGAGCAATAGCTAGTCGATTTTCAGTTCCTTCTAGGCTATCCATTAATGCTTGGAAGTTTTGATTTGATTTTAAATCAGGATAGTTTTCTACGACTACTAATAGACGACTTAGTGCGCCAGACAATTCTGCATCAGCTTTACTTTTATCAGCAGTCGTTTGAGCACCAGCTAATTTTGCGCGTGCATCTGTTACTGAAGCAATCACATCTTTCTCTTGTTTAGCATATCCTTTTACTGTATTTACTAAGTTTGGTATTAAATCTGAACGACGTTTTAGTTGGTTATCAACTTGCGACATTTTATTTGTTACATTTTCTTCTTGAGTCACAAAGCTATTATAGCTTCCGACACCCATAAAGATTAGAACGACTACAATAATTAAAGCAACCCATATTCCTTTATTCTTCAAGAAAAAACACTCCATTTCCAAAATATGTATTTTTAAAGATGTTAGTATTATTATTTAACCATATTATTTGATATAAAGCATTTTTATTCAAATATTGAATGACAATTTAAATAAAATTAATAAAAAATTAATTATCTATTTGACTTAAACGTTTTATTTATGATATAAATGTTTCATAACATTTCAATAGTGAGCGTTGAAAGGCTTAGTAGTGTGAATGGTTTTGGATCAGAGAGCTAATGGTTGGTGAGAATTAGCACAGACATTGACATGAATTACACCCTGGAGCATTCTTTTTCGATATTTGTTTAGTGCAAATTAGGATTAGAACGGTTAACAGCCGTTAATTGTAAGAGAGGTAGCTAGTTTATTAGCTACAACTAGGGTGGTACCGCGATTATAATTATTCGTCCCTACTGTTTATCAGTAGGGACTTTTTATTTTGTTCAAACGACGTATAGATCATAGAAGGGGTGGGCTAAAAATGGAAAATATCTTACAAGATTTAGAATTTCGTGGATTAATTAATCAAATGACAGATGAAGAAGGTCTACAAAAATTATTAAGCGAAGAATCTGTTTCATTATATTGTGGTTTTGACCCAACTGGTGATAGCTTACACATTGGTCACTTATTACCAGTGTTAATGTTAAAGAGATTCCAAGTTGCAGGTCATAAACCGATTGGTGTAGTAGGTGGAGCAACTGGAATGATCGGAGACCCTAGTGGTAAGAAGGCAGAACGTACGTTAAATACTGCTGATACAGTAAAGATGTTCAGTGAACGAATTCGTACACAATTATTACCATTTTTAAACTTCGAAGGTGAAAATGCTGCTAAAGTAGTTAATAACTTCGATTGGACAGGAGAATTAGATGTTATTACATTCCTACGTGACATCGGTAAAAACTTCGGATTAAACTACATGCTAGCTAAAGATTCAGTTGCATCTCGATTAGAAGCAGGTATTTCATTTACTGAATTTAGTTACATGATTTTACAATCATATGATTTCTTGAAATTATACCAAGATCATAACTGTAAATTGCAAATTGGTGGTAGTGACCAATGGGGTAATATTACAGCTGGTATGGAATTAATCCGTAAGACAGAAGAAGATTCAAAAGCTTTTGGTCTTACAGTACCTTTAGTAACAAAAGCTGATGGTTCTAAATTTGGTAAAACAGAAGGCGGAGCAGTTTGGTTAGATCCTGAGAAAACAACTCCATATGAATTCTACCAATTCTGGATTAATACAGATGACCGTGATGTAGTTAAATACTTGAAATACTTTACTTTCTTAACGAAAGAAGAAATTTTAGAGCTTGAGAAACAATTTAATGAAGCACCTGAACAACGTGTTGCTCAAAAAGCATTAGCTGCTGAAGTAACAAAACTAGTTCACGGTGAAGAAGCTCTTGATCAAGCGATTAAAATTACAGAAGCATTATTTAGTGGCTCTGTAAAAGAATTAACGGCAGCTGAAATCAAACAAGGTTTTAAAGACGTACCTTCATTTAATTTAAGTGAAGCGGAAAAAGGATTAGTAGACTTACTAGTTGAAGCAAAAATTTCTCCATCAAAACGTCAAGCACGTGAAGATGTACAAAACGGTGCAGTTTATGTAAATGGAGATCGTATACAGGACGTTGCAACTGTCTTAACTAAACAAGATGCAATTGAAGAGCAATTTATTATTATCCGTCGTGGTAAGAAGAAATACCACTTGATTACATTATAATATTGAATAAACAGTGAACGAAAAAGCAGTAGTTTGATTGGTAGTAGTTAAAGAGAGCGAGTGGTTGGTGAAAACTCGTCTACACAATCAAATGAATTACATTTCGGGAGTTTTCTTTTCGTAGTTAGTTGATCTAATGAAGGGAAGAACGTAAATCTACGTTACAGATTCGAGTGATAAGGAATTTTTCTTATATAAGCATTTATTTCTTATAACTAGGGTGGTAACGCGATCGAGGTCGTCCCTATATTTTATAGGGGGCCTCGATTTTTTATTGCAATTTAAGTGTATAAATTGGCAGCGATGATCCTTGCTCGACGTAGTAGCCAAATTTAGGAATAAAGTATAAGTGCAACTTCGTCTCTACCATCGCCCAAAAGGCTCGTCAATCAACGAGTTTTCTTTATCTATTTTTGAAAGGGTGAAAATTATGGAGATATTTGCAACGAAAGATTACCGAATATTGGCAAAACTTAATGAAGGTGTTCAAAACCTACATGCTGATTTATTTCCAGAGTTTTTTAAAGTTCATAATCCGGCTGAAATAACAGAGTTTTTCAAGAGTGTAGTTGATAAACCAGAGCATCATTTTTTCGTCGTTAAAGATGTCGGAGAATTAGTCGGCTATGCTTGGATTGAAATAAAAAATATTCCTGAAGGACCGATAAAAAAGGCTTTTCGATTAGGGTATGTTCATCAGATAAGTATTAATGAGGAAAAAAGAAATAAGGGATACGGTTCATTCTTAATCCATAAAATTGCTTCATTTGCTCGTGAGAATAATCTTTCTAGAATTGAGCTAGATTACTGGATCGACAATAAAAATGCAAAAAGCTTTTATGAGAAACTTGGGTTCGTAAAGTTTCGTGAACACGTATATATGGATGTATAAATAAGGGAGAGTATATAAAATGAAAAATATTGAATTAGGTGCGTTAATCGTACTGTTTGCAGTTATTATGTCTAGTTGTCTAGTTATATTAAAATCAGATCCACAAATTCCACTTCTTTTATGTGTTGTTTGTTTAGCAGTATTTGGATTATTTAAAGGATTTAAATGGGAACAGATTGAAAATGGGATGAAAAAGGGTATTCAAAATGGGTTGTCCCCTACATTAATCTTAATGATGATCGGTCTATTAATCGGTTCTTGGATGCTAAGTGGTACGGTACCAACTTTATTATTTTACGGAATTTCTGTTCTTTCAGCTAAATGGTTTGCTATAAGTGCAATTTTTATTACAATCATTGTTGCTAGTTTTACAGGTAGTACATTTACAACTATTGCTACAGTCGGTGTAGCGTTGATGGGAATCGCTCATATTATGGGGATTCCACCAGCAATCGCAGCAGGTGCAATTATTAGTGGAGCGTGTTTTGGTGATAAGATGTCACCGATCTCAGATACAACGAATTTCGTTCCAAGTATTTTAGGAATAAAGGTTAATGAACATATTCGACACATGGCATATACAACAATTCCAGCATTAATTGTTACAGTTATCTTATTTTTAATCATCGGTATGGGTCATGGAAATACAAATATGGCGCAAGTTATAGAAATGAAAAAAGCAATTTCATCTAGCTTTGAAGTGAATCCGTTATTATTAATCCCATGTTTAATTGTTTTTATTATGGCATTTAGAGGTTTTTCAACTTTACCAACAATGTCGGCTGGTATTGTTAGTTCATTAGTTTTAGCATTTTTCATTCAAAAGGATATTACACTTGCAAAAGTGTTTACAACATTACAAAATGGATTCCAAACTGATACAGGAAATGACATGCTTAATTCGATTGTTAACCGTGGAGGGTTACAATCGATGATGTGGTCTGTGTCATTAATATTTATTGCACTTGCTCTAGGTGGATTATTACAAGAGCTACGTGTATTCGAGACATTAATACAATCGTTATCTAATTTGAAACGTAAGGGGAATATTGTGATTGCAAGTACATTATCTGCAATGAGTGTAAATCTTTTAACAGGTGAACAATACTTATCAATTCTACTTCCTGGGCAATTATTAAAGGATGTATTTATTAAAAAAAATATTCCACTTAAAAACTTATCACGTGCATTAGAAGATGGGGGAACTCTTTTTAATCCAATCGTTCCTTGGAGTGTAAGTGGAGCATTTTTTGCTTCAACATTAGGAGTACCTGTTATTGATTACTTACCGTTTTCATTCGTATTATTTATTACACCATTATTCAGTATGTTAGCCGCTTTATTGGGTAAAGGATTAGAAGAAAAAAATAAAGGTGAAAGTTCAAGAAAAGTCGCATAAACAAATTATTTCTACGTAAACTAGTTTTTGTACGAACTGGTTAATGGAGGGAAAAAAATGAGTCATGCAGCAGGTGGTTCAAAGAAAAATCGTCCTAGTGATGCAAATCATGTAGATGCGAAAACGAAAGCACATCAAAAGAGACTTTCAAAGGATCAACATAATCCTATGGGCGATAAGTATCCTAGATAATTAAATAAATAATGTTGAATCAATCCCTTATACGGAAAAAAGGACAAGCATTTCTTTTCGTATAGGGGATTTTTTATTTGCAGTTTCACTGATAAGTCAATATTATTATAAGGAATAATGTTAAGTATTTGTGGAATATTCAAAAAATTAGTGAAATCCACTTTATTTTTAGATAAAATAAAAGTTAAAGTAATTTTATTTAAGGGGATATAGGTAATGAGCTTTTTTAAAATAATTACATATACAATAATGATTGGGATACTAAGTTATGTATTCTGTATCGTTTTTATCGGTGTAAATAGCATTTTACAATATCAGCATAAAGTACCTAAAAATGCGGATTATGTCATTGTGTTAGGTGCTGGCTTGAAAAAGGATAAACCTACTAGAGCTTTACGCTATCGAATTGAAACAGCAGCTAAATATGCTAAGGTAAATAAAAGTGCAAAAATGATTGTTTCAGGTGGAAAAGGTAATGATGAATTGATTTCAGAAGCTGAATGTATGAGGGGTGAATTAATCAAATTAGGAATCGAAGAAGATAGAATCATTAAAGAAGATTTATCAACAAATACATACGAGAATATGAAATTCTCAAAAAAACTCATTCACAACGATCAAGCTCAAGGAATCGTTGTGTCAAATGATTATCATTTATTCAGATCTTTAAAATTGGCTAAAAAACAAGGGTTAAATGTAGTGGGTCTTCCTGCAAAAACACCAAAAGTAATCATACCGACAGCATATTTTAGAGAATGTTTATCTATTTTAAAAGCTATTTACTATAAACAAATGTAATCATTGTGGGCTATCTATCATTTTCATAAAAACGATGAATTAATTTGTACCAATGTCCGTTTCATTTCTACTGATTGAAACATTTTATATTATATGGATTGCTTGTCCAAATAATATGAAAGGAGTGACGTTGATGTCGTCAAAATTTCTATCAACTGGCGTATTAAGAAGACATTCAAGTACTCAGTTTTTAACAGTAGAAGCTCTTAATGTTGACCCGGATGACGCTCGTTCTGTGAGTGTTTTAATGTTTGACTGGTCAAGTGGTTCACCAATTATTCTTCCTATGGTTGATCCATCTACAGTAACAATTCCACCAAATCAATATAGAACATTTAGATCTTTCCAACTTCCAGTAAATCTATTTGCTTATGAAATAAGAATACTTCATCCAAAAGATCGTGATGTTGTAGTAAATGTATTTGGACTTAGTGACATTGCATTTGATCCCCAAGAAGGTAATAATGCAATGCAACATGACTTAGCGGTAGTGAAATTAAAATAATATAAAAGTTTATTTTAATACACCTCTCCCGCATAAGTAGCCCTTCGAGTAAAGTCGAGGGCTTTTTTTATTTATGTAAAAAATAAAGAGGAATAAATAAACAAACTCCCTATCAAGTCTGGTAGGGAGTTTATGGCGTATGCATTATTAAGTAAATCTAGGTAACATATAATATTTAGGATTCTTTTTTGGTAGTAAATTTTTACCTAAAACAGGAAAGTTAAATATGGATGAACTATTTAATCGCTGAATATGTAAAAGCAATTCAAACAGGTCTTTTATATTTACCGGATGATTCTTTTTTGTCAGTTCCAATCCACGGATCATTCCATACTTCAAAATTATATATCTTTAAGTAATCTTTTGCAGTGATACGATAATTTTTACCGGCTGGAACACTTACTTCGTAGGTGTCAGAAATAGAATAGCTGCTTTTATAAGTAATTCCTAATTCCCCAGCTATTGCTTTAATAGGTAAACCTGCTGTACCAGAAACCTCTATCTGTCTTGACTCAGTTATAGACATTGTTGCGGTACATTTACCTTTATAAGAACTCATACGAATAACTTCACCATTCCCATAAGTAGTGTTTCCTTTTTTCACGTATAACCCGTTACCCCATCTAGCATTAATAGGAGTTTCAACTTCCTTATCGAGATAACTGTCAATTTGGTCCTCTTTAATAATTACAGTGTATCCAAGAATATTTTCATCTTCTAATGGATTAATGACACCTGACTTTTGGAGATCGTTTAAAACATCTTGGTTTGACACATCTATTTGTAGGTCCCCAATTTCATTAACCCCTATTTCAACTCCAGGTTCATCTTTTGAAACTACAACATTCTGACCTATTTCAAAAGTATTTTTCTTTGCTAATTCCTCATTAACTTCTTTTAGTGAATCTATATCTGTGAAAAGTTTAATAGAAGGAGAATTCAAAACTTTTTCCTTTACTGTAAAATTTTTAATTTCTTCAGCTACGACATTCTCGGTCTCTTTGGATAAAAATGGATATGTAAATGTAAAAGCTAATACTAGAGAAAGAATAACGACAAAAGCTTTCTTCATATCAAACCCCCGAATTTATAGTATGTAAATATGTTCACAATGTAAGTGTATAATAAATTTTGAGATTTGAGTGTGTCTAAAAAAAGTCTTTTTGTTTTAAAAAATGGATTCTGCTAGGATGCAGTTCTTTTCAGTTTTACTCTGCTTTTTGACACTTCACTCGGCAAATCTTCCTAGTGAAAATTTCTTTGTATCAAGTGAATGCCTAAATTCAAGAAATCAAACACAACCATGTTTTTTAATTACTAAAAAGGGTTGTGATATGGTAGCTAACAAAATGAACGGTGAAAAAGGAATTTTATTTTCAGTAACAAATGTTGAAAAATTTCATGATATGGAAAATGGTGTGTTCTCACAAGTGTTAACAAGTGGTTCACCGTCAGCATCAATTCTGATGTCAGCGATTGGTTCTAAAATGTTAACAATTTTAGCAACTGAATCAGGCAAAACGCAAATAATATATGAAGTGGCTGCTGTTAAAACTGCTTAAGGCAAGGGTTTAGTTATACATTAAAAGTCTAGTTAAACTTGCGAGTGAATAACCTTTATAGATAGTTTATTTTTTTCAAAAAGAGGAGGTATTCTATTGGTACAAGAAGTCCTCTCAATTGATCAAATGATTAATATTATTCAAAATGGCTTAACAAAAACGGGTTCGTCAAAGAGTGTAATAATTATCGGTGGTGGAATATCAGGATTAGTTTCTGCGTCATTATTAAAAGAAGCAGGTCATCAGGTTACTATTATTGAGGCAAATAGAAGAATAGGTGGACGAATTTACACAAAAAGAGAACCTTTTCTTGATTACCAATATGTTGACCTTGGTGCTATGCGTATCCCTTCAATTCACCATTTGACATTTGCACTAATAAATAAATTAAATTTACAAGTAAATGAATTTATTAATAGTACTCCAAATGATTTAATATATGCTAATAATGTACTAACAAATCAAAAAACGTATGAATCAAACCCAGATATCTTAAAGTATTCTGTTGCGCCAAATGAAAAAGGAAAAACAGCAGTAGAGTTACTCTTATCTGCAGTCGGCCCAGTGATCGATTTTATAAATCAAGATCCTATCAAAAACTGGAAAATCATTATTGATAAATACGATCAATATTCAATGGAAAACTTTTTGAAATACAATCCCATAGGAACTTCCTTATCAACTGGAGCAATCGATATGATTAAAACAATTGTAGGTTTGGAAGGTTTCCCGGAACTTGGATTTACGGCTATATTACGAGAAGTTATTGTACTTTTAACGCCAAATTTAAAGCTTTATGAAATTACAGGAGGAACTGATTACCTTGTAAGAGCGTTTTTACCACAATTGAGGGACAATATTATACTGAATGAAAGGGTTACAAGAATTATACAAGGAAATTCTAAAGTAACCATCCATACTGAAAATGAAATATTGACAAGACAGAAGCAGTATGAATGTGACTATGTTATTTCTACAATCCCTTTTTCTTTATTTAACTTTGTAGATATATTTCCATATGAGTCTATTTCTGATATTAAATGGAAAGTTATTAGAGAATTGCATTATGCAGATTCAACTAAAATTGCTATACAATTCAGAACAAAATTTTGGGAAAAATTAGGTTTGGTTGGTGGTAAATTAACAACAGATTTGCCAATCAAATTTTCCTATTTTCCTAGCCATGATTTTGGTTTTGAAACAGGAATTATGTTAGCAAGCTACACGTGGGAAGATGATGCTACTATTTGGGATAGTATGAAAAATAATAAGCGTATTGATAAAGCATTAGCTAATCTATCAATTATTTTTGGGGATGTAGTTTATAAAGAATTTTTAGTAGGTTATTCGCAAAGTTGGACTCAATTTTCATTTTCAGGTGGAGCATTTGTGATGTATAAACCAAACCAACAAAGAGAACTCGGTCCATTTATTAGTACACCTGAAGGCAGAATTCATTTTGGTGGATCTCATGCATCATCTACTCCTGGATGGGTGCAAGGTGCAATCGAATCAGGAATCCGTACTGCTAATGAAGTTAATAATCTATAAAATTTATATAAATACATGGGTTAATGGGGGAGAATAACTTATTCTACAAAGCAGAGATAAAATAAAAATCCCTAGAAGTGTTGATAGATCAACGTTTCTAGGGATTTTATAAATGCTATTTACATAGCATTTTAATTAACGGTTGTAGAATTCAACGATAAGAGCTTCGTTGATTTCAGCTGTAATTCAGAACGCTCTGGTAAGCGGTTGAAAGTACCTTCTAATTTGTCAGCGTTGAAAGTAATGTACTCAGGTACAAAGTTGTTAACTTCAACAGCTTCTTTAACTACAGCTAAGTTTTGTGATTTTTCACGTAAGCTGATAGTTTGGCCAATTTTCACGCGGAAAGAAGGGATGTCTACACGTTTGCCATCAACTAAGATGTGACCGTGGTTAACTAATTGACGAGCAGCACGACGAGTACGAGCAAGACCCATACGGTAAACTACGTTGTCTAAACGAGTTTCTAATAAGATCATGAAGTTTTCACCATGTTTACCAGTTAATTTACCAGCGATATCAAAAGTGCGACGGAATTGACGCTCATTAACACCGTACATATGACGTAATTTTTGTTTTTCAGTTAACTGTAAACCGTATTCTGATAATTTTTTACGTTGGTTAGGTCCGTGTTGACCTGGTGCATAAGGGCGTTTTTCTAATTCTTTACCTGTTCCGCTTAATGAAATGCCTAAACGGCGAGATAATTTCCAAGTAGATCCTGTATAACGAGACATTGATTGTCTCCTCCTTTAGTTTTTATTTTGGAGTAAAATAAAAACGTTCGTGTAGCCCCAGATTGTTTATTTTGCTTTCATGTATCCTCGCTCCAGCAGCCAGAGTTACGCGATGACACCTCTTAAACAGTAGAGGAACAAAATAAATATCAAGCCTGTGCTTACAACGCTGCGTTATTTTACACAAAGAATATTATAACCAGATAATATAAAATAGTCAAGGGCAGTTTTGTTTCTAGCTTTTTATAAAGAGAAAAAAGAAATCCAATAAAGGATTCCTTTAGAAAGTAAATTTTCTTATCTAATTGTTTCTTCAATTAAATTTACGATTGCTTGAAGATATTTTTGATCCGTTTCATCAAAACGATTGAATTCCGGACTATCGATATCTAATACGCCAATTACTTCATCGTTATGCATTAAAGGAATAACGATTTCTGAATTAGATGCAGCGTCACATGCGATGTGGCCTGGGAAATCGTGAACATTATCGATTCTTTGAACTGTTTTTGTTTGAGCAGATGTACCGCAAACTCCCTTACCGTATGGTATACGCACACACGCAGGAAGACCTACAAATGGGCCTAAAACTAATTCATTTCGATCTCCATCTTTTAAATAAAATCCAACCCAATTTATTTGGTGTAAAAACTGATTTAATAGGGCAGATGTATTTGCTAAATTAGCAATTAGGTTATGTTCACCATCTATTAAAGCTTTAACTTGAGCTGTTAGAGTATTATATTGTTGTTCTTTTGTACCTGAATATTCGACTTTTTGAAACATTTGTAGACCCCTTTCCCTATTTCTTGTGAAATATCATAGCATATTTCGAAAGAATACTGGTAATTTTGTCGACCGATTTGTAGAGGATTTTATCAGTATTTCGCTAATTAATAAAACAATTGATGTTGTAAAAGAGGGTGACGAGTATGGAGCAAGATAAACTTGCAACAAAGAAGAAAGTCATCGAGGCAGCGCTTACGTTATTTAAAATTAATGGATACCATGGTACTTCAGTAAGGGATATTTCTAAAAAAGCAAATGTAAATATTGCGACGATTTCATATTATTTTAAAGGTAAACAAGGTTTACTTGAACATATCATAGTAGATTTTTTAGAAGGATACGTTGAAATTTTAGATAAACACTGTTTGTCATTGTATGATAAAAACGCAAATTTAATTTTAATGAATCTTGTTGGTGAAGTACTCAATTATTACTTTTTAAAAAAGGAATATGCTTCAATTTTTTACAGAGAGCTGACAATCGACTCTGTCTTCATTCGTGAGATTATGATTACCTATTTAGCAAGAGAACGTTTTACTTTTACTCAAATTTATGATGCTATTCGTATGTCTAATGCGAAACTAACTATGCCATTTTCAGTTTTTTTCGTCCAATTAAAATCCTTCCTTTCAACACCGTACTTATTTCCAGGCTATTTAAATGAAGTATTGTATATACAGCAAAATGATGTGTATTTTTTTGAAAGATATAAAGAGTATGTTGAGAAGTGGATTGAATCACTATTTGATATGGATGAGAGACTAGTTAGTCGAGTAGAACTTTCATCCTAAAACTTCGCCTTTTTCATTGTGCAAAATCACAATGAAAAGGCGTTTTTCGTTGTTTAAAAATCTGAAATTTCTACAAGTTTTTACAGTATTTATTATAGTTTGATAAAAATATGAAAAAATTGAAAAAATTAAGCCAAAAATCAACTTTATCATGTTATTATTAACTATGACCTAAATAAAGAGTGATTTATTAATTCAAAAAATAACGTACAAATAAATAGATTCAGATGGCAGTAAAAGGAGGTACATCAGGGAAAATGACAATGACATTCTATGTAATTTTAGTCGTAATAGCTATTGTTATCGCATTAATGATTGTAGCCTTAACAATTCGACAACGTTTATTCAAAAAACTCGATGAACTTGAAGCGTGGAGAATGCAGTTAATGAGTAAGCCAGTTACGGATGAACTTTCAAAGCTAAAGGCCTTAAATATGACCGGCCAAACGGAAGAGCTTTTTGATAAATGGAGAACCGATTGGGATGAACTAGTGACAACTTTTTTACCGAAAGTAACTGATTCCATCTCAGAAATAGATGAGGCAATTAATAAATATCATTTCATGAAAGCTAAAGCAGGGATTAGTGAAATTGAGGGAAGCCTAACTGAAGCTGAATCAAGCATCGATAAAATTCTAAATGAGGTAAGCGACCTAGTAGGTAGCGAAGAACAAAATAATTCGGATATTGAAATGTTAAACCAAGAGTATCTTGAGCAAAGAAAGCTTTTATTAACTCATCGTCATTTATATTCAATTTCTGAAACTCAGTTGGAACAAAAAATGGATGATATTAAACAACAAATCCAACTATTTAATGATACAACTGAAAAAGGAAACTATTTAGAAGCAAGAGGCTTAGTGAAAGAAATTTCTGATCAAGTACATATACTGAAAACAAATATGTCAATCATTCCGGATTTATATATTGAATCTTCTACTACAATGCCCTCTCAAATACATAATTTAACTGATGGTTTAAAGCAAATGAAAGCAGACGGGTATGTGCTTGATTTTGAAGCATTAGAAAATGAAACAATTGATTGTTCTAAAATATGTATCGACTGTGTCGAATTAATTAAAAAACTAGAAATCACAGAAGCGATTGACAAGCTTGAATTTGTAAAAGCAAAAGTCGATTCAATCTATGATTTGTTAGAAAAAGAAGTAGAGAGTAAATTTATAGTAGAAAAAGAAATATGGACTTCTCAGGAAGAAATTCAAAGTATTCGAGAAGATAATTTAAAAACAAAAGAAGAGACTCAATTAGTTCAGCAAATTTATGAACTAAGTGATGAAGATACTCAAGCTCAAAAGATGGTTGAAAAGCAAGTAAGTATCATTACAAAACGCTTTGAATTATTGCAGATCCGTGTAGCAGAACAAGATCTTGCATTTTCTGTAATAAGAGAAGAATTAGATTTACTAAAAAAGCAAATGGAAGATGTTAAAGAATCTCATTTGATGTATGTTGAAATGCTAAAAGCACTTCGAAAAGATGAATTACAAGCTCGTGATCAATTAATTGAAATGAAACGATTAATGTTAGAGGTCAAACGTCTTGTTCAAATTTCTAATTTACCTGGTATGCCAGTTTCTTCTATGAAACAAATACAAGATGCTCAAGAAAGTATGCAAATTGTTTATTTGGAATTAGAGAAAAAGCCATTAAAAATGGCGCATGTATCATTTTTACTAGAAAAAGCAGCAGCTGCTGTACAAGTTTGCTATAATGATACGAAATACATGATTGAACAAGGATATTTCGTAGAAAAAGTGATACAATATGGAAATCGCTATAGAAGTAAAAATGTACAAATGGCAGCGTCAATGGACAAGGCAGAGCAATTATTTAGAGAATTTCAATATAACGAAGCTCTAGAAGAAGCTGCCGTTTCAATTGAAAAAATTGAACCTGGTGCAATCGATAAATTACAAGAAATACTAAATGAACAAAAGTACACACTACCCCTATAGATGTAAATCTTAGGGGTTTCGTCTGTTTTCAGATATAATGAAAAATGGACTCAAGCAATATGGAGGTACGGAAAAATATGATTTATTTTGATAATAGCGCGACTACTAAACCTTATAAAGAGGTATTAGACACATATATTACTGTTTCGGATCAGTTTTTTGGAAATCCCTCTTCAATTCATAAGCTAGGTGGACGCTCAGAGCAATTACTCTCAAAAGCTAGAAACCAAATTGCAGAGCTTTTATCAGTTCAACCATCAGAAATCATCTTTACATCAGGTGGAACAGAGGGGAATAATTTAGCAATAAAAGGAACTGCCATGATGCATCGTTCAAGAGGGAAGCATTTAATTACGACTGAAATTGAACATCCGTCAATTTATGAAGCTTATAAACAATTAGAGGATCTAGGTTTTGAAGTAACCTACTTATCCCCAAACAAAGATGGGTTTATTTCTGTTGACCAATTAAAAAATGCGTTAAGAGATGATACGATATTAGTTTCTGTCATTCATGTAAATAATGAAACAGGAGCAATTCAACCGATCGCCGAAATTGGGCGATTATTAACGGATTATCCAAAAGTATTTTTCCATGTGGACGCTGTTCAAGGGGTAGGGAAAGTACCATTAAATATTAAACAAGCTGCGATCGATTTATTATCTATCTCTGGTCATAAATTTCATAGTGTAAAAGGAACTGGAATTTTATATATTAGAGAAGGTGTAACATTATCATCTTTAATGACAGGTGGATCACAGGAACGTGAGATTCGTTCAGGTACGGAAAACCTAGCAGGAATTGTTGCGATGGCTAAAGCGCTAAGAATCACGCTAGAAAAACAAAAAACAATGCATGAACACTTATATAACATGAGAAACGAACTCATTCAAAATATAGAGATGATTGACAACGCTGTATTGAATTCACCACAATCAAATTTTGCTCCTCATATAATAAATATTTCATTTGTAGGATTAAAGCCTGAGGTAATTGTACATGCTCTATCTGAAGAAAATGTTTTTATTTCTACAAAATCAGCATGTTCTTCTAAAACTTTTGAAATAAGCCGAGTACTTCAAAGTATGGGTAAGAGCGAAAAAGTAGCAAGTAGTGCTGTCAGAATAAGTCTTTCTTATGAAAATACAATGAGTGAAGTAGAGCAGTTTAACATAATAATTAAAGAAGTAATTAAAAATTTATATAAAGTAATGGGGTAACAGCATGAATGTAGAATATATTTTAATTCGCTATGGAGAAATGACTACAAAAGGAAAAAATCGTGGTCGATTTACAAGTATATTAAGAGAAAATGTTCGAAATCGATTAAAAAATTTTGATAAAATTAAAATCACTGCTACGCGTGATCGTATGTATATAAAATTAAATGGTGAAGATCATGAGAAGGTTGCTGCCAATCTTAAAGAAGTTTTTGGAATTCATACATTTAGTTATGCTAGAAAAGTTGATACTGAATTAGAGGCAATTAAAAAAGGTGCTCTTGAGGCTATTAACGAGCTTGGTGATAGTGTTAAAACGTTTAAAGTTAACGTACAACGTAGTTATAAACAATTCCCATTAAACACGCCACAGTTAAATCGCGAGCTAGGTGGGTATATTCTTCAAAATACAGAACACTTAACTGTAGATGTTCATCAGCCAGATGTAGCTGTTCGAGTAGAAGTGCGTGATGATGCTACTTATATAACTTGTGGAGAAGAATTTGGTGCAGGTGGCTATCCAGTTGGAGTCGGCGGAAAAGTTATGTTATTACTATCTGGAGGAATAGATAGTCCAGTAGCAGCGTACATGTTGTTAAAACGAGGCGTGTCAATAGAAGCGATTCATTTTGAAAGTCCTCCTTTTACGAGTGATCGTGCAAAACAAAAAGTAATGGATTTAGCAAGTAAACTAACTAGATATTGTAGAAGAGTGACTTTACATGTAATACCATTTACTGAAATCCAAAAAGCAATTCATAAAGAAATGCCTGCAAGCTACACAATGACAATTATGAGACGTGTTATGCTTAGAATTGCAGAGCAAGTTTCTGTTGAACGAAAAGCACTTGCTTTAGCAACTGGTGAAAGTTTAGGTCAAGTGGCAAGCCAAACATTAGAAAGTATGCATACAATCAATGAAGTAACTAATTATCCAGTTTTAAGACCACTATTAGCTATGGATAAATTAGAAATCATGGATATTGCTAAAAAAATTGATACGTATGATATCAGTATTAGACCATATGAGGATTGCTGTACAATTTTTACTCCAGCTAATCCAACTACAAAACCAAAACGTGATAAAGTGGCTCGTTACGAGAGTCGTTTTGACTTTACTGAACTAATAAATGAAGCGGTAGTTAATAGAGAATCAATCATTTTTGAGAACGAAATGATTCGAAATCAAACGTCAACAAAAGAAGAAGAAATTGATATTGACGCACTTTTATAAAATTACTAAAAATTACCAGTAAAAAAATGAATTAAGATATGTGTTTTATCACACTCTATACTCACAAGGAGGTGACAACACATGTCAAATAGAAATAATTCAGGTAGCAATCAATTATTAGTTGATGGTGCTGAGAATGCTTTAAACCAAATGAAGTATGAAATCGCTACAGAATTTGGTGTAAACCTTGGCCCTGATACAACTTCTCGTGCGAATGGATCTGTTGGTGGTGAAATCACAAAACGTTTAGTACAAATGGCTGAACAAAGCCTTGGTGGATTTTCTCGATAATATAATTTAAATATTTATGGATTAAGGGGTAGGGTAAAACCTACCTCTTTTCTATTTGTTTAACCTGTTCTTGGCTTGATTTAATATTTAAGATTAACTTTGCTATAATAGAGGGAATAAATTAAAGGAGAGACCTGTTCATGTCATATATTGAAAATGAATTTATTAAAATTACAACTAAATCAAAGGGAGCAGAGTTGACGGGTATCTATACAAAAAAAGATAATTTAAATTATTTGTGGAATGCTGATCCAGCTTATTGGGGGAGACATGCACCAGTTTTATTTCCGAATGTAGGTAAATTAATTGATAATAAATATAAAGTAGATAATAAAGTCTATGAGCTTTCTCAACATGGTTTTGCAAGAGATATGGATTTTCAATTAACTGAAATGAAAGAAGACTATATAAACTATGAGCTAATGAGTAGTGAACAAACGCTTTTAAAATATCCATTTGAATTTTCATTAAATATTAATTATAAGATTAGGAATAATACTGTTTTTATTAAATATGTTGTAACGAATAAGGATCAGAAATCAATGCCATTTTCAATAGGGGCTCATCCAGCGTTTAACATACCTCTGAAGGAAGATGAAACATTTAAGGATTATTACTTACAGTTTGAAGAGGAAGAAAGATTAGAAACAATTAAATTAGAAGGATCATACAGAAATGGTAAAAGAGAACTAATCGGTCAAAATATTAAAAACTTACCATTAACTCGTGAACTATTTAAGGATGATGCATTAATTTTTGAAAAACTTAAAAAAAACGAGCTGACAATTCGTTCGAAAAATCATAGTAATAAAATCAAAGTTCATTTTGAAGGGTTTCCATACGTTGGAATATGGACTACACAAAAAGCACCTTTTCTATGTATTGAGCCATGGTACGGAATTGCAGATGAAATCGGCCCAATAAAAGAAATGAAAAATAGACTTGGTATTCAAATGCTTAATCCAAGTGAAACTTTTACTTGTACATACAGCATTACAGTTGAAAATGGTTGAGGAAAGGCGAGAAGTTTGCTCGCTATTTTGATGAAATAAACTATCTTTTTTAGGTAGTTTATTTTTTTTGTGAGTTTTTGTTTAAATTTTCTGAAAAATAGTCGAAATATAGCAGGAATTGACTATACAATTAACGAAACCATTATTATTCTATTTTGCAAAATTCAAAATATAATTTTAGTAATGATCAAAAGGGGGACAAACTAAGATGAACAGTACAAGTCTAATCGCTCCAAAAGTTTATAATCTCGTTTGGGAAATTGAAAAATTTGCTTCAACTGATAAAGTGGCGTTAAAGTGGGTTGACCTAAATGGAGAATCCCATCAATTAACATATAAGGAACTATATAATAAAGTTCACCAATATGCTTTTACATTTAAAAATAGTGGCATCGAAAAAGGGGACAAACTTTTTGTCATGATGCCAAGATGTGTTGAGACTTATGTAGTTTATTTAGCTATTTTAAAAATTGGATGTGTTGTAATCCCAGGATCTGAAATGTTAACGGTTAAGGATATTCAATACCGTCTTGAACATAGTGAAGTAAAAGCGATTGTATCGCATGATGAATATATAGGTACTTTTAGCGATATTGCTAAAACTGGAAAATATAAATTATTTACGATTCATAACCAACAAACAGTGTGGACTTCATTAAATGACCAAGCAATTAGTGGAGCACATGTATTAACTGTGGAAACAAAAAGTGATGACTTAGCGTTTATCTCATATACGTCAGGAACGACTGGCAATCCAAAAGGTGTTGTACACACCCACAGTTGGGGATATGCACATATTCGTACAGTTGCTTCGAATTGGCTGGATGTGACAGAAGATGATACTGTATGGGCAACTGCAGGGCCAGGATGGCAAAAGTGGATTTGGAGTCCATTTTTAGCGACATTAGGCAGTGGGGCAACAGGATTCTTTTATGAAGGGAAATTTGATGCAGATACTTTCCTAACATTGTTAAAGGAGCAAAATATAACAGTATTTTGTAGTACGCCAACGGAATATCGATTTATGGCAAAGGTTGAAAATCTAGATCAATATCAATTACCTACATTAAGAAGTGCTGTATCAGCAGGAGAACCTTTAAATCAAGAAGTAATCCGTACATTCAAAAAGCATTTCAATGTTGATGTAAGAGATGGTTATGGACAAACTGAAAATACATTATTAATCGGAACGATGAAGGATATTAAGGCAAAAGTAGGTTCAATGGGAATTCCAACGCCAGGTAACTTAGTTGAAATCGTTAATGATGAAGGAAATCCAATCGGGGTTAATGAAGTAGGGCATATCGCAGTACATTTAAGCTCACCAGCATTATTTAAACATTATTATAATGATATGGAACGTACAAAAGCTCAAAGAAAAGGTGAGTATTATTTAACGGGTGACCGAGCTAAGAAAGATGAAGATGGCTACTATTGGTTTGATGGACGTAGTGACGACATAATTATTAGTTCTGGTTATACAATTGGTCCTTTTGAAATAGAAGATGCGTTGGTACAACATAAGCTTGTAAAAGAATGTGCAGTGGTTGCTAGTCCAGATCCATTACGTGGTAATGTTGTGAAAGCATTTGTTGTTTTGACTGAAAATGTTACAAATCAAGATGACTTAGTATCTGAACTACAAGAACACGTGAAGAAAATTACTGCTCCATATAAATATCCACGTAAAATTGAATTTGTCCAAGAGCTACCAAAAACAACTTCTGGTAAAATTCGCCGAGTAGAATTACGCGCGATGGAACAATTACGTGAATCGAATTAAATACTTATGTTAAAATGAGGGAAAATTCCCTCATTTTTTGATTTTGGGACAATTTATCTTCAAAATAAAAAACGAATCTATTTAAAGAACGGATGGTGGAATGAAATGAAGAAGCTTTGGCATAATGGTTTATTTTATACGATGGAAAATGAAGGGCAAACGGTAGACTCAATCATTACGGAAGATGAACAAATTTTAAAAACAGGAACATATGACGATTTGCTTTCTTTTTTAGACGGTGAACAATTTGAGAAAATCAATTGTAATGGAAAAATCGGTTTTCCAGGTTTCATTGATAGTCATTTGCATTTAATTGGTCATGGTGAAGCGATGAATCGTGTAGATTTGTCAAAGTGTCGATCATATGACGAGATGCTTGATCGAATGAAAAAAGTTGTAATGGACGCGCACCCCAATGAGTGGATTGTTGGGGAAGGATGGAATGAAAACGAATGGGAATCAAAAGCAGTATTCAACATTGACGATTTAAATAGTTTATCAAGCACAAATCCTCTTGTATTAAAGAGAACTTGTAGACATGTCTACTTTGTAAATTCTCTTGCACTTAGTCATGCAGCAATAAATAAACAGATGCAAATCGAAGGAGGACAAATTGGCAACTTTGAGGATGGTCGATTAAACGGATTATTGTATGATGAAGCTGTCAATTTAATCATTAAAGCGATGCCAGCACCTGACGATCAGTATTTGTCAAAAGCAATCATTTCCGCCATTAAAGATTGTTATCAATACGGTATTGTTGGAGCGGTAACAGAGGATTTATCTTATTATGGAAACGCAAATTTAGTGATAGATTTATATGAGCGATTGTTAAATGAAGTTCCATTTCATACTCATGTTTTAATTCATCATACTTCTTTGGATGAAGTCAATGGAAGATTACATAATGGTAATAAAAATGTATCATTTGGAGGCGTAAAAGCATTTATTGATGGTTCATTTGGAGGTCGCACTGCACTGTTACAAAAACCTTATGACGACGATCAAAGCACAACAGGATTACAAGTGACTTCTTTAGAAAAATTAGAAGTAATTACAAAAAAAGCGCGTGAAAAAGGATTGCCAATAGCATTTCATATGATTGGAGATTTAGCCGTTAAGCAAGCCATTGATGTTGTTAAAAAATATCCTAATCAAACTCAGCTACCTGATCGATTTATTCATTGTGCACTTTTATCTCCAAAATTAATTGAGGAAATGAAAGAATTAAACATTGTTGTAGATGTGCAAACCTCATTTATCTATGCCGATTATCCATGGCTAGTAGAACGTATTGGCCAAAGCCGAAATGAATATGCATATTTAATTAAAACACTACTAAATGAATCAATTGCTATAGCAAATGGTTCAGATACACCGATTGATACAATTAATCCGTGGCAAGGAATATATACAGCAGTTACCCGAAAAGCAAAGGACGGGGAAGCATATAATATCGATGAAGCAATTAGCTTATATGAAGCAATAAAACTATATACGATTGATAGTGCAGCTTCGTTTCGTCAAGAAGATAAAAGAGGTCTCATAAAAGAAGCATATACTGCTGACTTTATTTTATTTGATGAAAATCCATTTGAGTTAGAAAAAGATGATCTACTGTATGTTAAATGTAGTGAAACTATTTGCCGAGGAAATATTGTCTATAAAAGAAATGGGTAAGTTAAAGAGCTGGGTTGTCCTAGAAGTTGTTTGTTACAACGAAGTTCAAAAATCTTATATTTTACTTCTCGAAAAGAATGGTGTGTAATTTAACCATTCTTTTTGTTTATCCAGAAGTTTGTTTGCCCATACTGATACAAAAAAGGGTGATTTTTTGCTTTACATATACTCTATTCTAATTTTTATTGCAATCGTTGTTTTACTGTTAATCATTTTCGTCCTTTTTATAAATATGAAAGTAAATATTTTATCCGTTTATACAAATGAAGAACGATTTATGAATATTAAACTGTCTATCTTGAACAACCTATTGCATTTCGCCTTTACGATTCCTTTAAAGAGACCGAAAGAGGTAAAGGAGGACGTATCAGATTTAGAGAAAAAAAGGGATTTGTCTGTCTTTCAACAAATTGATTTTTTCATAAATTTATACTCAAACGGACATACTATCATTACAAAATTTTTAAACACTGTACAAATTTACAATTTAACTTATCATATTCATTTCGGTGTCGGAAATTCTGCTTTAACAGGGATATCAATTGGAACAGCTTATAGTGCGATCGGCATTTTTGAAAACCTATTAAAGAAATTTACGATATTACATCATCCGCCAACGATCGATATCACGCCCAATTATTATTCGTCCGTAATGGAAACTACAGGTAAGATAAGGTTTTCATTTTCGGTACGAAAGGCAGTCTTTGCAGGATTATTATTATTGAAAGCATATTTAAAAACTAGAAAAGACTTTAGAGCAACACATCCAATCGAAACTAATTAGAGGTGATTAACAATGAGTCAACATCCTATTGGAGACTTAATGCACGCAGCAATGGAAAATTTATCAGCAATGATTAATGTAAATACAATTATTGGTGATCCAATTTCAACACCAGATGGAAGCTTAATTTTAACCGTATCAAAAGTAGGGGTTGGCTTTGCAGCTGGTGGAAGTGAATTCCGAAATTACCATTTAGTAGATGGTGTTAAAGAAGCTGAAGTAAGAAGTCCACATCCATTTGGAGGAGGTACAGGTGGAGGTGCATCAATCACTCCGATTGCATTTTTAATTGTAGGTAAAGAAGGTGTTAAATTACTTCACTTAGATCAAAATACACATTTAATTGAAAAGCTAATGGATTTAACGCCACAAGCGTTAGAAAAAGTAAAAAAATATATGAAGAAAAAAGATGAATCAGATAAACATGAGGAAGATTTTGATTCAGATTTAGATTAAATATAAAATTTAAGTAAAGTTAATTGCATTCAAGGTTTCCTTCCAGTAAGATAAATGTTGTGAACATTTTGTAATTTTGGGAGGAAATATCATGGCATCTGTAACATTTAAAAACAATCCAGTAACTCTTATTGGACAAGAAGTAAAAGTAGGAGAAAAAGCTCCAAGCTTTACTGTATTAGCAAATGATTTAAGCCCTGTAACTTTAGAGGCTTCAGCTGGTAAAGTACGCTTAATTAGCGCAGTACCTTCTGTAGATACAGGAATTTGTGATGCACAAACTCGTCGTTTTAACGAAGAATTATCAAGCGTAGAAAACGTTGAAGTTTTAACAATTTCAATGGACTTACCATTCGCGCAAAAAAGATGGTGTGCTGCAAGTGGTTTAGAAAATGTACATACTTACTCTGATCACCGTGATGCATCGTTTGGTGAAGCATTTGGTGTGTTAATGCAAGAATTACGTTTATTAGCTCGTGCAGTATTCGTAGTAGATTCAAATGATGTTGTTACTTACGTTGAGTACGTAGCTGAAGGTACAACTCATCCAAACTATGAAGCAGCAATCGAAGCTGTAAAAGCTGCAAAATAATAACATTAACTCTTTTTAGAGGTAAAAGACTGTCGAGTAAATCTCGGCAGTTTTTTTGCATTAAATAAGGCATTCACAAATATGAATGCCTCAGTGTGTATATTATGAGACTGTTGCCAAAGATCATTTACCTAAAGACACTGATTTCTCTGTACAACGTTCCATGGCAGAAATAATAGATGAGCGGAAGCCTTGTTTTTCTAATTCGGCAATTGCTTCTATTGTTGCACCACCTGGTGTGCAGACTTGGTCCTTTAATTCTCCAGGATGTAGTTCAGTTTCAAGTACCATCTTTGCTGCACCTAGAACTGCTTGGGCAGCCAACTTATATGCTTGGTCTCTCTTTATACCTTGTAATACAGCTCCGTCTGCTAAAGCTTCAATCATTAAGTAAACATAGGCTGGAGAAGAACCACTAACAGCAGGAATCGCATCCATTAATTTTTCATTTACTAATTCGCATTTTCCAAAGCTATTGAAAATTTCCATTACTTCACTTAACTCTTCATTGGTCACTACTTGATTATGACATAGTGCACTCATGCCTTCTCTAACTAACGAAGGAGTATTTGGCATCGTTCTAACGATTTTAACCTCTTTACCGAATGATTTCTCAACACCTTCTAAAGTAATTCCAGCAGCAATCGTAATGATCACTGTATTACTTGAAACAACTTCTTTAATTTCCTCAATAATAGTTGGATATAAATCAGGTTTAACTGCTAAAAACAAATAATCAACCTGCATTGCTAAATCGATATTACTATTTAATGTGTGAACATTATATAAATTTTTCACTTTTACAAGTGTTTCACTAGACCTTGCACTTACATAAATTTGATGCTTTTCAATTACATTCGAATCAATTAACCCACCAATCATAGCTTGGGCCATTTTACCGCAACCAATAAAACCAATCTTCTTATTCATTTGTTCTCACATCCAATATATTTAATAAATTGAATTATACAGTAGGGGTTAATTATTACCAAATAATACATGATTAAATAAATTTAATGTATGGATATCCACAATGAATTATTTTTTGTAAAATAGAAATTGTAAAGAAAATTGACTCTTTATTTTGGGGGTATTATGAAACAAATTTTAAAAGAATCAAATCATAAAACTACAATTGAGATTATTCAACAACTTATTCAAACATATGGTGGAACTTCATTAACACATTTAGGATTACTTGGAGATAAAAAAGTATTTCTTTCAGAAGATCAAAAATCTGCATTTGTTTACCGTAAACAGGGGAATAAATTAGTTGTTCTATGTAATCCAATTGGTGAGATTTCTTTTGAAAAAATAAAGGAGTTTGAAAATTATTCAAGGAGTATAAAATGTATTCCGTGCTTTTATCAAATAGACGAAAACTCAAAAATGTTGTATGAAAAAGCTGGCTATCGATTATTAAAATTAGGTGAAGAAGCAATAGTTGAATTAGAGAATTTCGAAATCGCAGGTAAAAAAGGCGCAAAACTAAGAACAAAAAGGAACAAATTCATTCGACAAGGATATCAATTTGAAGTGTCTATGCCTGGACATTCTATAGGTCTACTTCAAGAGTTAAAAGGGGTCTCTGATGTATGGTTAAACGGAAGAGAAGAGCTATCCTTTTCAGTTGGTTCATTTCATTTTGATTATGTTTCAAATTTTCCGATCGGAATCTTAAGGGATCAAAATGGTCAAGTTATTGCTTTTGCGACATTACCGATTCAAGACCAAAATATAACAATCGATTTAATGAGATATTTAAAGGAATTACCATATGGAACGATGGATATGCTTTTTGTTTCAATTATGTTTTGGGCAAAGCAAAATGGATTTAAAAGCTGCAGCCTTGGAATGGCACCATTAGCAAATGTTGGCCAAGATTCAAAATCATCAATCATCGAAAAATCTGCAAAAATGATCTTTAAATATGGTAACTCAATTTATAACTTCAAAGGGTTATTAACTTTTAAAAGCAAATTTGCGAATAAATGGGAATCAAAATATTTAGCATATAAACCATATACATTACTTTCGGTTATCACAAGCTTATACCGCCTAGTTCATGGTACGAAATCTTTGAACTATATAACCCGATTTATGAAACCTTTAGAAAAGAAAAAAGTGAATATAAGCTAAATTGAAGACGCTAAAAAATAGACATGTACATATACTTATTCTTTAAGAGTAGAAAATTAGGAACTCAATTAATGAAGGTCTTTAGCGTGTAAAATAGCAAAAAATTGTAAGTAACTTAAGAAAAACAATTCATTTGACTATTTGATTAGGTTTTTATTAAAGACTTTTTTAGATGAATAAGTTGATTGGAATGGAGGGATGCTCGACTCCTATGGGATAAGCGGGAAGGCTGAGACCCCACAGGCTTGCCGAGGAGGCTAAAGAATCTCGCCCCATGGAAAGCGAGCATCCTGTAATGGAAATCAACATCACTCTACTCCTTTCACGAAAAACTGATAATTAATTGACAAGGTAGTTTTTCAACAGCATGAAAGACCTCATTTTTTTTATGAGGTCTTTATTTTTTTGTATGAAACTACATAAAAAGTTCAAAATGTATTAAATAAAAGTAAACATTCATCAATTAAAATTAAATTAACAGTATTGGATTAAAATTGATAAAAAAAACCAAATACTTTCTAATAGAAGAAATTATTAAAGTGGACACGTTTAAAAGCCATACGTATAATGAAACACAATGACTGTTCTATTATGAAAGTGAGGAAAGAAAAATGGTAAAAGAGAATTCAGTAGAATTTTTATTTAATTACATAGATGAATCGACAGAATGTTTAAAAGATAATTTAGAAATTTCTTACTTAGAGGCATTAATTGAAACGGGTGAAAATTTCTTTGATGGGGAAGTTTTGCAAGAAGAAATTAATGGTTCACAAAAAGATAAGCTTATGCATACAATTCAGCAATTTACTTCGGCTTCAAAAGATAATGAGAGTATTCGTAGAGCATTTCAATTAGCTATATTAAAGGGAATGAAGCAAGGAGTACAAAGAAATCATGAAATGACTCCAGATGGTATTGCTTTTATTATTACTTATTTAGTTGGCAAGCTTACAGAGGGGAAACAAAATTTAACTATTTTAGACCCGGCAATTGGTACTGGAAATCTTTTATTAACAATTTTAAATTCTTCAAAGGATAAATTTACTGAATCTGTTGGAATAGATGTAGATGATGTTCTTGTTAGAATCGCATTTGTTATCGGCAACCTACTAGGACATGAAATAGAACTATTTAATCAAGACAGTTTAGCACCTTTATTTGTAGACCCGGTCGATCTTGTTGTTTGTGACCTACCAATTGGATTTTATCCAATTGCTGAACGTGCAAAAGAATATACTTTAAAAGCAAAAGAAGGCATGTCTTATGCTCATCATTTATTTATTGAGCAAAGTATGAATTACTTAAAATCTGGAGGATTTTTCATCTCGCTAGTTCCAAATTACCTATTTACTTCAGATCAATCTGCACAATTACAAAGCTATATTAATGAAACAGGTGTTATTCAAGGATTGATACAGTTGCCAGTATCTGCCTTTAAGGATGAAAGACATCAAAAAAGTATATTAATAATCCGCAAAAATGCAGAAAATATGAAGAAGCCAAAACAGGCTTTATTAGTTGATTTCCCTAAGTTATCAAATATGAAAGCAGTTGAAGATATTATGCTTCAAATGAATGAATGGTTTAAAGAAAATTTACAATAATTGAACTTTTAAACACGTAAACTAATTTGTGTTATAATAATTTCAGCTAAAAAAATATAACAGTTTCATGTTTAAAGGAGATGTAAAAACATGGCAAATATTCTTGCTATTAATGCAGGCTCATCGTCATTAAAATTTCAATTAATTGAAATGCCTAGCGAAAAAGTACTTACAATTGGTTTAGTAGAACGTATCGGTATAAAGGATAGCGTATTTGTAATTTCAGTAAACGGGGAAAAAATTAAAGAAGTAACTGATATTGCTGATCACTCTGTTGCAGTAAAAATGCTTCTTGAAAAGCTAACAGGTTTAGGAATTATTTCTTCATTCGATGAAATTCATGGTGTTGGACATCGTGTAGTTCACGGTGGAGAACTATTTACAGATTCTGCTTTAATTACTGAAGAAGTTGAAAAACAAATTGATCAACTTTCAGATTTAGCACCACTTCATAACCCAGCTAACCTAGTTGGTATTCGTGCATTTAAAGAATTATTACCAAATATTCCTGCAGTAGCTGTATTCGATACTGCATTCCATCAAACAATGCCTGAAGAGTCTTACTTATATAGCTTACCTTATGAGTACTATAAACAATTTGGTATTCGTAAATATGGATTCCACGGTACATCACATAAGTATGTAACAGAAAGAGCTGCTGAATTAATTGGTAAACCAATTGAAGACCTAAGACTTATTTCATGTCACTTAGGAAATGGTGCAAGTATTGCTGCAGTTGAAGGTGGAAAATCAATCGATACTTCAATGGGATTCACTCCACTTGCTGGTGTAACAATGGGAACTCGTTCAGGTAACTTAGACCCAGCTTTAATTCCATTTATTATGGAAAAAACAGGTAAAACGGCCGAGGAAGTACTTGATGTATTAAATAAACAAAGTGGTATGCTTGGTATCTCTGGATTCTCAAGTGACTTACGTGATATTGAGACTGCAGCTGAAGAAGGTAATAAACGAGCTAAAATCGCTCAAAGTGTATTCATTGAACGTATTCACAAATATTTAGGATCTTATGCTGCACGTATGAAAGGTGTAGATGCGATTATCTTCACTGCTGGTATTGGTGAAAATGGTCCAGAGATTCGTCAAGCCGTATTAGAAGGTCTTGAATTTATGGGTGTTTATTTTGACCCAAGTAAAAATAACTTTAGAGGAAAAGAAGCATTCATTAGCTTTGATCACTCTCCAGTTAAGGTTATCGTAATTCCTACTAATGAAGAAGTTGTAATTGCAAGAGATGTAGTACGAGTTGGAATGAAATAATCAATAAGTAAGCATAAACGTAGAGCATACAAAAATAGATGATCTCATATTCTTAAATTGAGTTCACTTTTTGGCTCTACGTTTTTTTATATTCGAGGTGATAGTATGGATCAGATGAAAGAGTATAATTTATGGCTTGAACTTAACGATATGATTGAAAAGAAACAACAACAGCAAAATTTAAATAAATTAGAACTTATGTATCAAAATGCTTCTAATTTTCTCCTCCAAAAAATACCTCAGAGCTATTCGAATACTTTTAATGAATTTTTTTCAACTGCTTTTTTCCACACTCAATCTTTAATACAAACAACAAAACAGTTTCAAGAAAAGAAATTAGATATACTTCATCGAGCACAAATTTTAAAAAGTGATATTAAGACAATAAGCGATTTAAGAAAGCTACCATTAAGACAATTGAATTTCTTAGCTGAGCAAGAAATATCGAAAGCACTAATCGTTTCAAGTGTTCAAGGTGGAATAAGTGGAACTAGCACAAAGCTTGCTTTATTTGGTGATTTACCGTCCTTATTATTTATCAATCTGAAAACGGTACAAGAAATAGCACTTTGTTATGGTTATGATGTAAGTATCCCAAAAGAGATGGAATGTAGCTTAAAAGTTCTACAAGGTGCAATCCTCCCTTCGACAGAAAAATACGTTGTTTGGAGTAATTTAATGAACGATATTTTAAAGCATGAGGATTCTGACGTATTTGCAACTTGGGAAAATGAATTTAATGGAGAAGGAGTCTATTACACAGTCATATTACAAATGTGCAAATTATTAATGATCCATTCATTACGAAATAAGGTTTTAGGTGGTATTCCTTTATTAGGAGTTACTGTTGGGGCAAAGTGGAATGAATCTTTTACAAAAAACGTATTAGAATATACAAAGAAATTTTATCAATATCGTATATTATCGCAACGGGTAAAACATGAGCCAACAGATTAAATTCAAATTTGAGAAGCTAACAAATTATCTGTTAGCTTTTTCATAGTGTAGAGTGAATGGAAACCGAAATACTTGAACCTAAATTAGACAATTTACCCTTATCTAAATCAATACCCGTTTGGTTGTATACGAGTATGTGGTATGCTAAAAGAAAACCAATCAAGGAGACAATTATGAAGCCTACATCAAGCTTTCAACTAGAACAATCCGTTGGCAAGTTACGAAAAGTAATTGACCAACTAAACAAGCAAATTAAAGAAGCATCTTCCGATAAAGTTGCAAATGAAACCATCCGACTAAAAGAGGAACTGAAAACAATCGGAGACACGCTTATACAAATTCAAAAGCGCGAAAATGAATAAGCATAATAGAAGTACAGAAAAAAGCTAACAAATTTATTGTTAGCTTTTTAACCATGTATTTTTGTTTCATTGGACATTTGTTGGTTACTTCTAAACCAAATCCAAAGGTCGTTAATAATGGATGCTAATTCTGCAATTTCAGAATTTAATTTACAGCTCAAAGCAAAATTAGATTCATGATTTAATTGCTCTTGTTTATGATTAATCGAAAACTCTAAACGCTTAATTTGATCAGGTATTCCACCACGGATATATTCCCATTCAGTAAGAATCATTAGTTGTTGATCGTGAGAGTAATCTTCCCAATCCAGCTTTAGGCTTGGTAGAGAAATACCTAATCGTTCATCGTATGAAAAATATTCTTGTAACATTTATTTACTCCCCCTCATGACTATATTATACATTGAAAAAATATGTGAAACATATTGATTTTTTAAATTCTAGTTTGTGAAATAAAAATTGTTTGTAAATAGCTTAAAATCTAAAAATAAAAATTATTAAAATAAAAGGAAAATAATTCATAATAATAGAAAACATAGTTATCTTTTAATAAAATAATCTTACTAAATTAAAGATATATGTATAAGTTAATGACATAATTTTTTAGTGGACTCGCTTTATGCTTAAATAACCAATTAAAAGGTTAGTGAGAATAGATTTTACAAATACATACAATTGATTGATATATCTAGATGATTTTCACAAATATATAAAATTATTTAGACTCGAAAGGAAGAGTTTTATGAGGCATGCTGTCATTACGGCAGGATCAAAGGGGTTAGGGAAGAAAGTCACTGAAGCATTTTTGAAGGATGGATATTCAGTAACAGTTACGTATTTTTCTGATGAAAAAGCTATCAAAGAGCGAAAAGAAGAATGGAAGGATTATTTGGACCGAGTTCTTTTTGTAAAAGGAGATATTTGCGATAAACAATTTATAAATGAGATTGTCTCAAAAACGATGGAGAGATTCGGTAGGGTTGATTGTCTTATCAATAATGCTGGCCCGTATTTATTTAACCGTAAAAAACTGGCTGACTACACTGATGAAGAGTGGGAATACTTGTTGTATGGAAATTTGCACAGCGTGTTTTATCTTTTAAAGCAAATTATTCCTATTATGAGAAAGCAGAAATATGGACGTATCATAAATTATGGATTTCAAGGTGCCAATTCAGCTTCGGGATGGATTTATCGTTCTGCATTCAGCGCAGCTAAAGTAGGTCTAGTTTCATTAACTAAAACAATAGCCTACGAGGAAGCAGAGAATGGTATAACATCTAATATGATTTGTCCAGGGGATATTTTTGGTGATATGAAAGAAGCAAATCAAACTGAAGCAAGTAAGGATGGAAAAGGTCTTGCACCAGTTGGAAGATCTGGTACTGGGGAAGATATAGCAAGAATGGTGCAATTTTTGTGTAAGGAAGAGTCTGATTTTATAACAGGTGATATATTTGAAGTCACTGGTGGCTTGGATGTAATTAATAAATACAGACATTTTCCATTATCATGAGAATCCGTGGGACAATTCCATTTTTAAAGCATATTTTATAGTAAAAAAGATTCTGAATTAATATTTATTAAACGAAATTAAGCGTTTTCATTTTCTGCACTATCTGTTTTGTGTTAATATAAAAATGTATTATTTTTTAATAAATAGAGCTCATCCTAAGAGGCACGAATTAAATATATTTCAGGGGGAAATAACATGCGTATTGGGGTACCAAAAGAAATAAAAAACAACGAAAATCGTGTAGCAATGACACCAGCTGGAGTAATGAACTTAGTTGGACATGGACATTCAGTTTACATTGAAACAAATGCTGGACTTGGTTCAGGATTTACTAATGAAGAATACGTAAATGCTGGCGCAACAATTGTTGAAACAGCTGAAGAGGCTTGGAATAATGAAATGGTTATGAAAGTTAAAGAACCAATTCCAAGTGAATATGGATACTTCCGTGAAGGATTAATTTTATTCACATACTTACACTTAGCTCCAGAGCCTGAATTAACTAAGGCTTTAATTGATAATAAAGTAGTAGGAATTGCTTACGAAACTGTACAAGTTGGTAATACATTACCGTTATTAACTCCAATGAGTGAAGTAGCAGGACGTATGTCAGCTCAAATCGGTGCACAATTCCTTGAGAAAAATAAAGGCGGAAAAGGTATTTTATTAGGTGGGGTACCAGGAGTACGTCGTGGAAATGTTACAATCATTGGTGGAGGTGTAGCAGGAACAAATGCTGCTAAAGTAGCTGTTGGTCTTGGTGCTCATGTAACGATGATTGACTTAAATCCAGATCGTTTACGTCAATTAGATGATATTTTTGGTCATCAAATTACAACTTTAATGTCAAACCCTTACAATATTGCTGAAGCGGTTAAAGAATCTGATCTTGTAATCGGTGCAGTATTAATTCCAGGTGCAAAAGCGCCAAAACTTGTAACAAAAGAAATGATCGAATCAATGGAACCAGGTTCAGTTGTAGTTGATATTGCAATTGACCAAGGTGGTATTTTCGAAACTACAGATCGTATTACAACTCATGATTTCCCAACATATGAGAAGCATGGAGTAGTACACTACGCTGTAGCAAACATGCCAGGTGCGGTACCTCGTACTTCTACTATGGCATTAACAAACGTTACAGTACCTTATGCAGTTCAAATTGCTAACAAGGGTTATCAAAAAGCTTGCTTAGATAACTCTGCTTTATTCAAAGGTATTAATACACTTGATGGATATGTAACTTACGAAGCAGTAGCGGAAGCTCACGGCTTAGAATATAAAGAAGCAACTACTTTATTACAAGGTACATCTGTTTCTGCAAACTAATTAAAAGAAAAATCCCTTTATCGAAGACGGTAAAGGGATTTTTTTTTCTCAATTTTAATAACATTCACTTTCTATTTATAGTAAAATAATATTATAATTTCCATTTTATGTAAAAAGGAGCGAGAGTATTGGTGTTTATTTTAATCCTTATTTTTCTGATTGCAGGTACTTTCTGGTTTAACTGGCTAATGGGTTATCGTAATCAAAATATTACATTAGATTTAAATGAACGCTATATAAATCTAAATGATTATGCGAAGGCTGTGAAGGCTGAATTAGAAAGCCAAGGTAAGACAGTTGATTACAGAGGAAATAGACTTTTTATAATAAATGGTAAACAATATCATCTTATTGAACGAAATGTATCGATGGGTGGTATTCCGTTACAACATACGATCCTTCAAAAGGTTTAATATAAAAACCCTTCTTCAATAAATGAAGAAAGGTTTTTTCATTTGGTATTTAAACCTGACTTAAATTATATTCTTCTTTCAACATGCTATATTGATACATATCACGATGAGCACCTTTGAAAAACTCATGCTTGCGCAATATACCATCTAAATGAAAGCCTAATTTTGTAAGGAAATTTTGTGAAGTGATATTATATTCGTATACTTCACCGTATATTTTTATGAGTTTTAATTCATTAAAAGCATAATTTAGTAGATGGTTTAATGCAAATGATCCGATTCCTATATTTTGCATTGATCGATCTCCAATTACGATTCCAAAAGCGGCATGATTATTCTCTTGATCAAGATTTCCTAATTCAATTCTTCCTACACAAATACCATTGTATTCGATTGTGAACAAGTGGAGATTAGGTTTAAGTCCGTCAAAATATTTTTCATATCCTTGTACCATTTCATCTAAAGAACGTGGTTTTTCTATTCCTACAAGCTTACCAATCTCATCATCACATTCCCATTTATGCATGATCGGGATATCTGAGGGAAGTACCTGCCGAATAGTTATTAATCGGCCTTGGTTCATATTATAGGATGATTAATTCTTTAGGGAACTTCGTTAATGTCATTGCACCTGTTTCTGTAATAACGATATCATCTTCAATACGAACTCCACCAACATTTGGTACATAGATTCCTGGCTCAATTGTATAGGACATACCAGTTTTAATAATATCAGTATTTGAATCATTTACTGATGGGTAATCGTGTATACCAATACCTAAACCGTGACCAATACGGTGAACGAAGTATTCGCCATATCCAGCGTCTGTGATAATTTGACGAGCAGCACGATCAACATTTCCTAATACCTCACCTGGTTTACTCACTTCGATTGCAGCAAGTTGACCTTTTAAAACGGTTTCATAAATTTCTCGTTGTTGCTCATTTGGTTGACCAAACATTACTGTACGAGTAATATCTGAGCAATATCCATCAACGATAAAACCTAAGTCCATAAGTACGAAATCACCTTTTTTAATTGGGTTAGTACCTGGATTTCCATGTGGTAATGCTGAGTTTGCACCAGTTAAAATTAAAGTGCTAAATGAAGTTTTAGAAATACCTTTTTTCTTCATTTCGTATTCCATATCAGCAATTAAATCCATTTCTGTTTTGCCTTCAGCAATACGATCAACAATAATTTGGCAAGCCATGTCAGCAGCTTCAGCAGCAACTTGCATACGACGAATTTCTTCACTGTCTTTAATTAAACGTAAGTCATGTAATTTTTCCTCAGCTGCAAGGAATTGTACGCCAGGGAAAAGTTGTACTATTCTTTCATAGCGGCCAACAAGAAGATGTTCTTTTTCGATCGCCATACGATTTACTGTAATATTACGTTTTGCTAATGATTCTTGTATCATTGCCCAAGGATCTTGACTATCATTAAAGCCTATTACGTCATATTTCCAGCCTGCGTTTTGCACATGTCCTACTTCCATTTGTGGACATACAAGAATTGGCTCATCATTTGGAAATACAAGACAAGCTAAAAGACGTTCATGTGGATTACAATGGAAGTTAGTTAAATAAAATACGTTCTCAGTAGATGTAATAAATCCTAGTTGAATATCTTGCTCTTTTAACCAAGTTGATAGATTTTGTATACGGTGTTCCATTTGTAACATCCTTTCTTATAAAACAAATTACTGCAATCAACAAAAAAGTTTTTACAGTTTATAACACTCTTATATTATCATTTTTTATCGAATTACGTAAAATAGTTAACTTATTTCTTATTTTTTTTATAGAAAATAATCTGTTAAAATGTGGTAGAGACTAATTTGATAATAAAGGAGCGAATTCATTTGAAAATTACATATTTTGGGCACAGTGTTATTTTAGTAGAACACGGTCAAGATTCAATTATTATTGACCCATTTATTAACGGTAATCCACATACTAATGTGAAGGTAGAAAATATTAAAGTGAATTATATTTATGTAACACATGGTCATGGCGATCATTTAGGTGACACAGTTGAACTAGCAAAACGAAATGATGCAACTGTTATTGCTCCTGTGGAATTAGCAACTTGGATCTCGTGGCAAGGTGTCAAAGTTATCCCTATGCATATCGGGGGAGAAAAAGAGTTTTCATTTGGGAAATTAAAATTAATAGAAGCAATCCATGGTTCAAGTATTGTTGATGAAGAAAATAAACAAATAATTAATGTAGGACCACCGTCAGGCGTTTTATTAAAAATAGCTGGGAAAACAATTTATCATGCTGGTGATACTGCATTATACAGAGGTATGAAAACATTAGGTGAGTATGAAAAGATCGATCTAGCATATTTACCAATTGGCAATCATTTTACAATGGGAATCGACGATGCAGTAATTGCTTCTGAATGGATTAACGCGCAGCAAGTGATTCCGATGCATTATAATACATTTCCACCAATCCAAGTGGATCCAAATGAGTTCCTTGCAAAATTACCAAAGAATAATGGTTTCATTCATGAGCCAAATACAACAATTTCACTATTGTAGTATAGGCCATTGAAGAAAATATTAGTACAGTATTAGAAGCACGTTGAAACGTGCTTTTTTTCATGGTATGAATTGTTATATAATAGTTAATAAAAATATTAATACAACCATTGAAAGCTTGGTGAGGTAATTGACTACAAAGCACGATCAAATACTAGAACATATTGAACAACTACCGGTCGGTCATAAAATATCAGTAAGACAAATTGCAAAAGATTTAAGTGTAAGTGAAGGTACTGCATATAGAGCAATTAAAGATGCGGAAAACAAAGGATTTGTTAGTACCATTGAACGTGTAGGTACGATTCGTATTGAAACGAAAAGAAAAGAAAATATTGAAAAATTAACTTTTGCAGAAGTTGTTAATATTGTTGATGGACAAGTTTTAGGTGGTAAAGAAGGATTACATAAAACACTTAATAAGTTTGTTATTGGTGCAATGCAGCTTGATGCGATGATGAGATACATTAGTGCAAATAATTTATTAATCGTCGGAAACCGAGTGAAAGCGCATGAATTAGCATTAAAAGAAGGGTCAGCGGTTTTAGTAACAGGTGGATTTGATACGGATGAAAGTGTAAAACGACTTGCAGATGAAATGAAAATGCCGATTATTTCTTCTAGTTATGATACATTTACTGTTGCGACGCTAATTAATAGAGCAATTTATGATCAGTTAATTAAGAAAGATATAGTACTAGTTGAGGATATACTCATTCCAACTGAAAAAACAGCTACACTATCTCCATTTGATGAAGTTGAAAATTGGTATGAACATAACAGAGACACAGGCCATGGAAGATATCCAGTAATTGATGATCGAGGAAAGCTAATAGGAATTGTAACTTCAAAGGATATTATACATGAACAACGTACTCAAAGAATTGATAAAGTGATGACTAGACAACCAATAAGTGTAAATGAAAAGATGTCGGTTGCGGCAGCTGCTAGAATGATGGTTTGGGAAGGCATAGAGTTGCTACCAGTTGTAAATACATCGAATAACTTAATCGGTATTATAAGTCGTCAAGATGTACTTGAAGCATTACAGCAATTGCAACGTCAACCTCAAGTAGGAGAAACAATTGATGATATAGTTACTAGTCAATTTCATAATAATAAAGATCAAAAAAATGATGACTTTACGATTAGATGTAATGTAACTCCCCAAATGACGAATGTAATTGGTACTCTTTCACATGGCGTATTTACGACAATTGTAACCGAGGCAGGTAAACGAGCAGTTCGTGATATGAAAAAAGGGGACTTAATCGTAGAAAATATTACAATTTACTTCGTACAGCCAGTTCAAATTGATGATGTAATTGAAATTAAACCAAAAGTCTTAGAATTAGGTCGTAAGTTTGGAAAAGTTGATGTTGAAGTATTTCAACAAGGAATATTAGTAGGTAAAGCATTGATGATGATGCAGTTATTAGATCGATAAGATATGGAAGCCCTAATAGGGCTTCCATTATTTTTTAATTAATTAAAAAAAAGCAGGAAACGATTCCCGCCTTTGTAGTTTATGAAAAAATCATCCCGTATTTTTAATTTGAAAGTAGTTTATTAACTCGATTAACAAATTCATTATTTTCATTTCTAGTATCAAAATCTTTTGCTAAGTCATATACAATTTTCTCTAATTTCTCTAAATCATAAATAAATTCTTCTTCATTTATTTTCAATTTTTTCGCCATAAATAATGCTGCTAGCCAAAACTCAAATTTATATGATAGATTCGAAAGATTATCACATAAATCAACATGTTTATAGAACAATTCAATTGCTCTGTCTGGATCACAAAAAGTTAAAAAAATCATTTGTTCACTTAGTTCAGGAATGTATTTTGTGCGATTGTATGTTACAAAATAAGCTTTTTGTTGAATAATTAATGCTTCATCTATTTTGCTCTCTTCTAATAAAGGAAGCAGTAATTTTGAGTATGATTTGTGAATCGCTTCGTCACAATCCACTGAGCTATCCATTATTTTATTTTGTAAATTTAGCGCTTCTTGTAGATGATCAGTTTTTAGTAAATAAATCATTTCACCATACATTTCACATTTTTCACAATTACTTAAATGATCCCTTGGAGATTTTTTATATAGTTGATAGTTTTGTTTTGCGTAATCAATTTGATTTAAATATAAGTTCATTAAAAATAGAGCTTGAAAATAAGGTCTTAAAGAATAATTAGCAATCACTAAACGATTCTTAAAATCCTCGAAATAATGATGAATTTCTTCTAACGAGAATCTCAGGGACTGAGGTATTATTTCTAACAACCACTTGTACAGCCATAGGATCTGCTCTTGCTCCATACGTTCTTCGTTTTGGTCATATAAATCTACACACCACAAAAAAGTATCAATAAATAAGTCTATTTCACCAATAGAAAAAGCAGTTTCTGCTAATTCCATATTAACGTAATATAGATAACCCCATTCCTCTTGATTCTCTAATTCTTCTGCAAAAGTAAGTAGTTTTTGAAGTTTATTACTAGAATGTGATAATTCTACTAGTTCATCAAATTTTGATGAAAATAGTTCTTCAGTCATCATGTAAGTTTTCTCACTTTCTAGATTACTATAAGATTAAACAATTTGTTTATTTTCAATTGCTTTATAATGCTTATTCTGTAAGTATCCACGATATAAATTTGCCGCACCAAATAGAATGAAAATAATACCGACACAAATTGTTATTAATTCAAGCTTTGCTACCATTTGATTTATACCGTAAAGCAATAAGAATAATCCAAAAGTTAATCTTGCACGTGATCCTGCAATTTTTTTTGTTAATAGTTCGCTTGTAAAGAAAAATTTGGTAACGTAAAATAAGAAGAATAGAAAAGATATAATTACGATTGTTGCAATGCTATTCACTTAGCTTCCACCTTTCAATGACTAATACATAATTCTATTTTACAGTCATAGAAACTATATTTCAAAAGTTTTCATATAAAGGAGAGTTTAATCTTGAAGGAACTAATTTTAAAAGATATACATTCGTTTGATACGATAATCATTCATCGTCATGTTCGCCCAGATCCAGATGCAATTGGTTCACAGTGCGGTTTAGCAGAGATGATAAAAGCAAGTTATCCTGCAAAAAAAGTATATGTAGTAGGGCATTTGCCACAATCTCTAGAGTATTTATATAAAATGGATGAAATTGCAGATGAAGTATATAAGGATGCACTTGTTATTGTTTGTGACACTGCCAATACTGAGCGAGTAGATGACGCGAGATATTCGACTGGAAAGAAACTGATTAAAATTGACCATCACCCAAACGTGGATCCATACGGTGACATTATGCATGTAGATACCACTGCAAGTTCAACAAGTGAGTTAATTTTTGAACTTGCAGAGAGTAGTAATGAACAATTAGTTGTAACTGACAAAGCTGCAAGACTAATTTATGCGGGGATTATTGGAGATACAGGAAGATTCTTATTTCCAAGTACAACAGAAAGAACTTTTCATGCAGCTAGTAATTTGATAAAAAAGGATTTTTCTATTAATGAAATCTATGACAATATGTACGAAACATCAATTGAGATGGCACATTTAAATGGATATGTTCTTCAAAATTTTAAACTAACAGAAGAGGGAGTCGGTCATATAAACATGACAAAGGCTCTAATGGATGAATACAATGTAAACTCAGAACAAGCTTCATTGGCTGTAAGTTCACTTGGACATATAAAAGGGGTAAAAGCTTGGGTTATCTTTTTAGAAGAAGAGGATTTAATTCGAGTACGTCTTCGTTCAAAAGGCCCAGTTATAAATGGAGTAGCTGCTATGTTTAACGGGGGTGGACATCCGCTTGCATCTGGAGCGAAAGTCTTCTCATGGGAAGAAGCAGAAAAAGTAGTGGAAGAATTAAAAAAGGTTTGTAGGGAAGAAAACTAAAGCTTGAAAATAAATATGAGAGGCTAATCGAATACTAGCCTCTCATTTATTTTGTGCTTTTTATTTTTAATGTGATTTCTAATACGGTATCAAAGTAGATTGTATCTATTTCAAGTTTAAATCGGCGATCATCTTTAATATAAACTTTGTTTTCGATTGCACGTCTTAATAATTCCCGATTTTGGGAAACGCTTTTTATATCTTGAGTCAGTAAATTACTTAGGTCATCCTTTACATCAGTAACAAGTTGATTATTAGTAAAGGCATTTATATTGTATTGTTTGTAATTTAAAATTGTCACTTTGATATCCTGAACTGTTAAATTTCGTTTCTTTTCCTTGTTCATACGCTCCATATTTTCAATAAAGATATTTTTATCTCTTAAATATTGTTTATTGAGCATTTTCAATTCAGATATTTGTTTAACTTGCTCTTCTTCTGTCACACCATAAAAATAAATAAAGACAAGCCAACTAATGATAAACCCGAAAAAAATGCCTACAAAAAATTTTGCCCAAGCGTGGGAGAGTTGTTCTGGTGGGGCTTTCATTAAACATGTTCTCCTGTAAACCATTGGATAATGATTGTCCCTGTATGTGTTCCTCCCATAGCGGCTATAATCATGAAAATTTGCTTAATGAATTCGATTGTTTCTCCTTCAAATAATCCTTTTTCAAAACTATAGAATGTATCAAATGTTCCGCCAATCGCCCCAACAATTGCCCAAATTCGTAACTTCATTGATAAATCATACATGCTGCTAAGTGGTGGCTGTCCAATGACGTAGTAACCGATTGAACCAATTATCGATCCACCTATTATGATTCCTAATGAAATAAAATACATTGAAATCAATGCTGGTATAAATGGCAACTTAAGCTCCAATTGTCCTCACTCCCTCAATTAATATATATGGACAAAGTGTTATGTGTATGATGAGTATTAAAGTAAGTTTAAAATAAAAGATTTGTTTTAATGTTCACGAACAAAAATAGAATGTAAGTTCGTATTTTGTGATAGAATAGATTATATTGAAAAGATGGTAAGGAGGAATGTAGATGAGTTTTGTTCATTTGCAAGTTCAAAGTTCTTATAGTTTATTGCAAAGCGCATGTAAAATAGATGAATTAATTAATGCTGCTGTTAGAGAAGGACATCCTGCGCTTGCTATTGCAGATGAAAATGTCATGTACGGGGTAATTCCTTTTTATCATGCGTGTAAAAAAGCAGGGATTAAGCCAATTATTGGGGTGAAAATCTCAATTTTAATGGATGAACATCAGTCTTATCCGATGATTTTATTAGCGAAAGATTTGACTGGTTATCAAAACCTTTTAAAACTTACAAGTATAATAGGGACAAAATCACCAGAAGGAATTCCTAAAAAGTGGTTATCGGCATATAGTAACGGCATGATTGCAATTACGCCAGGTATTGAGGGAGAGATTGAAAACTTACTATTGAATGGAGAAATCGAAAGAGCAATTGTTCATGTAAAAGAGTATCAATCAATTTTCGATCACTTTTTTGTCAGTATTCAAGATCACGGTTTACCTGAAGATCGTTCGCTATATCCATTAATTAAACAAGTACAAAAAGAAACAAACATCAGTTTAGTTGTTACAAATGACGTTCGATATATTGAAAAAGAGGATGCACTTATACAAGATGCATTATTTTCAGTTAAAAATGGTACTAAGCTATCGGACGAATCAAGACCAAGATTACATTCAAACGAATATTATTACAAATCAAAAGCCGAATTATTGAAGTTGTTTTCTGACGAAGAAGAAGCATTTCAAAACACTATACATATTTCAGATATATGTGATGTAACGATTCCTTTTCATCAGCCATTATTGCCTAAGTATCCAGTACCTGATGGATATTCAACAATGGATTATTTAAAAATGGTTTGCGAAAAAGGCATGATTGAGCGTTACGGAGAAATAAATGATGAACTTAAACAAAGATTAGAATTTGAGTTAAATACAATCAATAAGATGGGATTTAATGATTACTTCCTCATTGTTTGGGACTTCATTAAATATGCACTTGAACAAGGGATATTTGTTGGACCAGGACGTGGTTCAGCCGCTGGATCTTTAGTGGCTTACGTATTAAAAATTACGAATGTAGACCCAATACATTATAATTTACTATTTGAACGTTTCTTAAATGAAGAAAGAATTACAATGCCAGATATTGATATTGATTTTCCCGATCATCGACGAGATGAAATGATTGATTATGTCGCTGCAAAATATGGTGATGTGCATGTTGCACAAATTATTACATTTGGAACATTAGGTGCAAAAGCAGCCATTCGAGATATTGCCAGGGTAATGGGGCTAACACCAACTGAAATAGATCGGTATTCGAAGCTAATTCCATCATCACTAGGAATTTCATTACAAGATGTTTATGAGCAATCAAAAGCTTTTAAAAGTCATGTTGAACATTCTGGTATTCATAAACGGATATTTGAGGTAGCTTGCCAAGTTGAAGGATTACCTCGTCATACAAGCATCCATGCAGCAGGTGTAATTATTTCTGAACTTCCCTTAACAAATGTTGTTCCGTTACAAGAGGGGAATCATGGAGTGTTTTTAACACAATATCCTGCAGAAATCCTTGAAGAACTTGGATTAGTAAAGATGGACTTTCTTGGACTACGTAACTTAAGTTTATTGGAAGATGTCTGTCGATTAATTTATGAAGCAAAAGGCGAAGTAATTAATTTGGAAGAGATTCCGTTACAAGATCTAAAAACATTTGAAATTCTTAGTAAAGGGGATACCTCAGGTGTATTTCAGCTAGAATCATCAGGTATGAGAAGGGTACTACAGCAATTACAGCCTAATCAGTTTGAAGATATAGTGGCTGTAAACGCGTTATATCGTCCGGGTCCAATGGAGCAAATCCCTAAATTTATTCAATATAAACATGGATTGGAGAAAGTTACGTATCCACATCCGGTTTTAGCAAAAATATTAAAACCAACATATGGGGTAATTATCTATCAAGAGCAAATCATGCAAATAGCTTCAACTCTTTCAGGATTTACGTTAAGTGAAGCAGATTTACTTCGAAGAGCTGTAAGTAAGAAGAAGAAGGAAGTTTTAGACAAAGAAAGAATTCATTTTGTAGAAGGTGCAATAGCTAAAGGTTATGATGAACAAGTTGCAAATGAAGTATACGATTTAATTGTCCAATTTGCTAACTATGGATTTAATCGGAGTCATGCTGTTGCGTATAGTATGATTGCTTATCAACTAGCATATTTAAAGGCGAATTTTCCTCTAGAATTTTATGCAGCACTTTTATCGAGTTTTATAGGAAGTGAAGAGAAAGTTTCGAATTATATTGGTGAAGCAAAATTGAAAGGGATCCCAATCTATCCACCTTCAATCAATAAAAGTCAATATGCATTTGTAGTTGAAGGAAATGGAATTCGATATAGTTTATTAGCTATTAAAAATATTGGAATGGCAACTGTTAGGGAAATTCTACAAAAGCGGCCATATAAAGATTTTTTTGAAGTGTGCATTAAAATTTCACCAAAAGCATTAAACCGAAAAAGTATAGAAAATTTAATTTTTTCGGGGTGCTTTGATGAGTTTGAGCTCGACCGTGCAACGCTATTAGCAAATATTGATATGATATTTGATTACGTGGATATAGTAAGACCTGAAAATGAAGATCAATTTGATTTATTTCTTGATGAAGATTTTGTGCCTAAACCAGAAATTATTAAAGTGGAGCCAATGAAAATTTCAATTAAGCTTGAACTTGAAAAACAGGCATTAGGTACTTATTTATCAGGTCATCCGATTAGTCAATACGAGAAGTTGCTTAATGAAAGTGATGCCGGGACTATTTCATCAATTATGATGAAGAAAGATACAGAGCATCTACTGTTCGTCTATATTAAGGATTTAAGGATTACAAAAACAAAAAAACAACAGCATATGGCTTTTTTACAAGTTGAAGATTTAAGTACTACAATTGATGCTGTTGTATTTCCGACTACATTTGAAAAATACCGTCATAAATTAAAAGAAAAAGAAGTAGTTGTAGTTAAAGCAAAAGTTGATGAACGGGATGAAAGAAAACAATTAATAATAAATGAAGTGCTTACAATCGAAGAAATGGAAGAAATAAACGATCAAAAGAAGTATACTTTATTTATTAAAATAACGGGACATACTAATAAAAATATTTCCTACACAATACAGCAAACGATCGCTAAGTTTAAAGGGCATGCGAAAGTTGTTCTTTACTATGAAGAAGATAAAAAAGCTGTTCAGTTATCTGAGCACTATTACGTGAATCCTTCTGTGAATTGTCTTTCGATGTTAAAAAATATAGTAGGGGATGCAAATGTTGTATTAAAGAAATAGACATTCTTCTCTAAACTATTTATTATTAACATACATGTGATATCATACAAAAAGAAAATTTTACCTTTTAAAGAGAAAATCACTAAGAAATATACAGTTGAAAAGTCAACTCGTCAACATTAGGGAGAGTGAATAGTTTGTCATTATTAAGTGAAGAAGCATTACATATGCATAGAGTACATCAAGGTAAATTAGAAACAGTTTCTAAGGTGCCAGTTACAAATGCTAAAGAACTAAGTTTAGCGTACTCACCAGGTGTTGCCGAGCCGTGTAAAGAAATTTACGAAGAAAAAAGCAGAGTGTATGAATACACAATGAAAGGTAATATGGTTGGTGTAGTTTCTGATGGGTCTGCTGTTCTTGGACTAGGTAATATTGGACCAGAGGCTGCATTACCTGTAATGGAAGGTAAGGCTGCGTTATTTAAAAGCTTTGCTGGTGTTGATGCATTTCCTATCTGCTTAAATACGCAAGATGTAGAGCTAATCATTCAAACAGTAAAATTGTTAGAACCTACATTTGGTGGAATAAATTTAGAGGATATTGCAGCTCCAAACTGCTTTATAATAGAAGAGCGCTTAAAGCGTGAAACAAATATTCCAATATTCCATGATGATCAACATGGAACGGCTATCGTTACACTTGCAGGTTTAGTAAATGCTTTAAAAATAGTGAATAAAAATATGGCTGATATTAAAGTAGTCCTAAATGGTGCAGGAGCGGCAGGTATTGCTATATTAAAATTATTGTATCGTTTTGGTGTTCGTCAGATTATTATGTGTGATACAAAAGGCGCGATTTACGAAGGTCGTCCAAATGGGATGAATAGCGTTAAAAGTGAAGTTGCAAAATACACAAATAAAGATAAAATTCAAGGTAGTCTAAAAGAAGTACTTGAAGGGGCAGACGTATTTATTGGGGTTTCTGTAAAAGGAGCAGTAACTCAAGAAATGGTTCGTTCAATGAATGAAAATCCTATTATTTTTGCAATGGCTAATCCTGATCCAGAAATTATGCCTGAAGATGCAAAAGAGGCAGGGGCTTTAGTAATCGGTACTGGTCGAAGTGACTATCCTAACCAAGTAAATAACGTTCTTGCATTCCCAGGAATTTTCCGTGGAGCATTAGATGTTCGTGCTACACATATTAATGAAGAGATGAAAATTGCTGCAGTAAATGCAATTGCAAGCTTAGTAAGTGAAGCTGATTTATCTCCAGATTTTATTATTCCAGCACCATTTGATCCTCGAGTGGCTCCAAAAGTTGCTGCTAGTGTGGCAAAAGCTGCAATGGAAACAGGGGTTGCGAGATTGAATGTTGACCCGAAAGAAATCGAAGAAAAAACAAAAAAACTAGCTTTAATTAAATAGTTTTATTACCAGATATCAATATTAATGGGGATAGTATTACAATACTAAAATTAAGTAATGTAGTACTATCCTTTTTTATCTGATATAATACTTAGATGTGGTAAAAAGTGCAGAGATTGTTGGAAATTAAAGGGATTTCATAAAAAATGCATAAATTAGTTTTTTAAGATTTTCTACAAATTTCAAGTTGATTAAATGATTGAAATGACGAAATTTAGCTGAATTTTATCGACAAATGTTAACAAAAAGTGTATAACATTTATAGTATCCTATTAGTATTTAGTACTAAAAAAGTTAGGAGGAATTAGGTTGCAAATAAAAGACTTATTTTCCAAAAAGAAAAAATATGCATCTATACCTTCAGAAGTAATGAGACAAGATTTACCTGACGGTGTTATGACAAAATGTCCTAAATGTAAAAAAATTAGTATTACAAAAGAATTAATAAAAAACCTAAAAGTTTGTAATAGTTGTGGATATCACCATCAAATGACAGCATTCGAACGAATCGAAAGCTTAATTGATGAAGATACTTTTGAAGAGTTTGATCACAATATGGTTTCTGCAAATCCTTTACATTTCCCTGATTACATAGAGAAACTTGAAGGGGATCGTAAAAAAACAGAACTTAACGAGGCGATTGTTACAGGAAAAGGAAAAATTGACGGAATTCCTGTTGTAATTGCAGTTATGGATGCAAGATTCCGAATGGGAAGCATGGGATCTGTTGTTGGAGAGAAAATAACTCGTGCAGTTGAGCAAGCCTCATCTGACGGTTCACCATTTATTATTTTTACTGCATCTGGCGGAGCTCGTATGCAAGAAGGTATTTTAAGTTTAATGCAAATGGCAAAAACTAGTGCTGCGCTTAAAAAGCATAGCGAGCTAGGTTATTTAGCTATTTCTATTATGACAAATCCAACTACAGGTGGAGTATCTGCTAGTTTTGCTTCTTTAGGCGACTTTAACTTTGCTGAGCCTGGTGCTTTAATTGGTTTTGCTGGTAGACGTATTATTGAGCAAACGATTCGTGAAGAACTACCTGAAGACTTCCAAACTGCTGAATTCCTTTTGAATCATGGTCAGCTTGATGCAGTCATTTCACGATTAGAATTACGTTCAAAATTATTTACAATTCTTAACTTACATCAAGGGGGTGTCTTGCAATAGTGGTTATGTTAGAATTCGAAAAACCGATTCATGAACTAAAGACGAAAATAGACGAGCTAAAGGTTTATACAAGTCAACATGATGTTGATTTTTCTGAAGAAATCAGACGTTTAGAAGAACGTTTAAAAACCTTAGAAAATGAAATATACGGTAACATGGGAGTTTGGGATCGTGTACAAGTTGCTAGACATCCAGAACGACCAACTACTTTAGATTATGTTAATAGATTATTTACGGATTTCTTTGAGTGTCATGGTGATCGATTATTCGGAGACGATGCTGCAATCGTTTCAGGTATCGCATCTTACCGTGGATTACCTGTTACTATCGTTGGACATCAACGTGGTAAAGATACAAAAGAAAATATAAAACGTAATTTCGGTATGCCACATCCAGAAGGGTACCGAAAAGCACTTCGTTTAATGAAGCAAGCAGAGAAATTTAACAGACCAATTATCGCGTTTATCGATACAAAAGGTGCATATCCTGGTAAGGCAGCTGAAGAGCGTGGACAAAGTGAAGCAATTGCCCGAAATATTTTTGAAATGGCAGGCTTAAAAGTACCTACTATTTGTATTGTAATTGGCGAAGGTGGTAGTGGTGGAGCGTTAGCATTAGGAATTGGTAATAAGTTACTGATGTTAGAAAACTCGACTTACTCTGTTATTTCACCAGAAGGTGCAGCAGCATTATTATGGAAAGATGCTTCACAAGCACGTAGAGCAGCTGAAACAATGAAAATTACAGCTCCAGACTTATTAGAATTAGGTGTAGTTGACCAAATTATTCCAGAAGTAAAAGGTGGAGCACAAAATGATGTTGAACAACAGGCTAAATATATCGATAAGTACTTATATGAAACATTAAAGTCACTTTTAACTATGGATAAAGAAGAGCTAGTTCAACAACGATATGAAAAACACGCAAAATTAGGGAAAATTTCTTTTAATCAATAATATTTAGTTTAACTTCTAGAGTGTGTGAAACAATATGTTAGCATGCTCTTTTTGTATTTTTTTTATAAAATTAGTAAAAAATAGCTATATGCTAAAAGATGTCGTCATACTTTTTAACAGTGTTTCATTCATTAATAAAAGTTTATGAAAAAGTTCACATTATTTCTATTGTTTAAATAGGCATTACATGGTACTTTATTAAAATGAATAAAGACATAAGGAAAATCATTGAGGTGAATACATAATGAAAAGAATTGGCGTATTAACTAGTGGAGGAGACTCTCCAGGAATGAACGCTGCTGTACGTGCAGTTGTAAGGAAAGCGATTTTCCATGGTCTAGAAGTTTATGGTGTATACCAAGGTTATTCTGGTCTTATTAATGGAAATATTGAGAAGCTAGAGTTAGGTTCTGTTGGTGATATTATTCATCGTGGTGGCACAAAACTACTTAGTGCTCGTTGTCCAGAATTTAAAACATTAGAAGGACAAATGAAAGGGATCGAACAGCTGAAAAAGTTTGGAATTGAAGGATTAGTTGTCATTGGTGGAGATGGATCATATCAAGGTGCAAAGAAGCTAACTGAACATGGTTATCCTTGCGTGGGTGTTCCAGGTACAATTGATAATGATATTCCAGGTACTGATTTTACAATTGGATTCGATACAGCATTAAATACTGTTATTGATGCGATTGATAAAATTCGTGATACAGCAACATCACATGAGCGTACATATGTAATTGAAGTTATGGGTCGTAATGCAGGTGATATTGCATTATGGGCAGGATTAGCTGATGGGGCAGAAACAATTTTAATACCTGAATGTGATTATGATATGGATGATATTATTAGTAAATTAAACCGTGGTAGTGAGCGTGGTAAAAAACATAGTATCATTGTAGTTGCAGAAGGCGTCGGAAGTGCAATTGAGATTGGAAAAGTAATACAAGAGCGAACTCACTTTGATACACGTGTAACAGTTTTAGGACATGTTCAACGTGGTGGTTCACCAAGTGCAGCTGATCGAGTTTTAGCAAGTCGTCTAGGAGCGAGAGCGGTTGAACTACTTATGGAGGGCAAAGGTGGACGTTGTGTTGGAATCCAGAATAATAAGTTAGTTGATCATGACATAATCGAAGCGCTATCTAAAAAGCATGAACTTGATCGAGATATGTATCAATTATCTCAAGAACTTTCAATTTAATTCGATAGATTAAATTGGGCAATCGATTTCATAAATTTCGTAAAAGTATAGAGTTTTATATAACTTTGGAGGGTAAAAAATGCGTAAAACAAAAATAGTTTGTACGATCGGTCCTGCTAGTGAAACGGTAGAAAAATTAGTAGAGTTAATTAATGCAGGAATGAACGTAGCACGTTTAAACTTCTCACATGGTTCTCATGAAGAGCATGCTGCAAGAATTACAAGTATCCGCGAGGCTTCAAAAAGAACTGGTAGAACTGTAGCGATTCTTTTAGATACAAAAGGTCCAGAAATTCGTACTTTAGATTTTGAAGGTGGCCAAGCAGAATTAAAAACTGGAAATGAAGTTATTATTACTACTGAACCGGTAGTAGGTACAGCAGAAAAATTTGCAGTATCGTACGAAGGATTAATTGATGACGTACATGTTGGTTCTAAAATTTTAATCGATGATGGATTAATAGGATTAGAAGTAATCGGAATTGAAGGAAATGATATTCGTACTAAAGTGTTAAACAGCGGTTTAGTAAAAAATAAAAAAGGTGTAAACGTACCAAATGTACGTGTGAATTTACCTGGTATTACAGAAAAAGATATAAGCGATATCGAATTTGGTATTGAACAAAATGTTGATTTTATTGCTGCATCTTTCGTTCGTAAAGCTTCTGATGTATTAGAAATTCGTGAGCTTCTAGGTAAACATGGCGCAGAGTATATTCAAATTATACCGAAAATCGAAAACCAAGAAGGGATCGATAATATCGATGAAATTCTTGAGGTTTCAGATGGTTTAATGGTTGCACGTGGAGATATGGGTGTAGAAATTCCACCAGAAGAGGTACCAATCGTTCAAAAACTATTAATTAAAAAATGTAATAACTTAGGTAAGCCAGTAATTACAGCTACTCAAATGTTAGATTCAATGCAACGTAATCCTCGACCTACACGAGCAGAGGCAAGTGACGTTGCAAATGCCATTCTTGATGGAACTGATGCAATTATGTTATCAGGAGAAACAGCAGCAGGTTCATATCCAATCGAATCAGTTTCAATGATGAACTCAATTGCGCTTCGAATTGAAAAAAGCTTACAATACGAAGAATTATTTAAAAAGCGTCAAAGAGAAAATAAAGGAACGATTACAGATGCAATTGGTCAATCGGTTGCAGCAACAGCTTTAAATCTAAAAGTAGCTGCAATTATTGCTCCTACAGAGAGTGGACATACTGCGAAAATGATTTCAAAATATCGTCCAAAAGCTCCAATTTTAGCTATTACATCTGACATACGAATTTGTCGTCGCCTAACTTTAGTTTGGGGAGTTCAAACTGAATATAGAGAAAGAGCAAACTCAACTGATGAAATGTTACAACATGCTATGGAAGCAGCTCAAGACGCTAAATTTGTTTCAAATGGTGATACTGTCATCATTACTGCTGGATTACCAATTGGTGAAACAGGTATGACAAATATGATGAAAATCCATGTAGTAGGTGACGTGATCGCTCAAGGTCAAGGTATTGGCCGCAAAACTGCTGCAGGAAAAGTTGTCATCGCAAAAACTGGTGAAGAAGCTGTTTCGAAAGTTACACCAGGAAGTATTCTTGTAACAAATAGTACAGATAGAGACATGATGCCAGCAATAGAAAGAGCAGCAGCTATTATTACTGAAGAAGGTGGATTAACTAGCCATGCTGCAGTAGTAGGTGTTAGCTTAGGAATTCCCGTAATTGTTGGAGTTGAAAATGCAACAAACATCTTTGTAAATGGACAAGCTGTCACAGTAGATGCTTCTAGAGGAATAGTTAGTACAGGACATAAAAGCATATTTTAAGATATAATAAAGAGAAGGACAAAGTTTCCTTCTCTTTATTTTTTGACATGCATAAGATTATTAAGAGATATTTTTAATTCTAAGCAAGAGGTGAAACTATCATGAAAAAACTGGTTGGTTGGCTATTGTTAATCCCATTAATTGATTTAATCTGTTTAACATTACTTAGTAGAGTAATTGGTTCCTTATCAGTATTTCTTTGGCTAATTGGTACGCTTTTGATTGGTATATATATCATGAGATCCGTTTGGGTTACAGTTAAACAACAAGCCGGAGAACAGATTCGGGCAGGTAAAATGCCAGATTTAATCATGATAGAGGGATTATCATTTTTCCTAATTGGTCTCCTATTTTTTATTCCAGGACCAATTACCGACTTACTAGCAATCGTGTTGCTAATTAAACCAATTAGAATAAAATTTGTTCAACAACTTATTTATTTTGTAATGAAAAAGCTAAAAGGTAATGTTGTTTGGACTGGATTTATAAAGAAATAAACATTGATAATGAATAAGATTTTTTATAAGAGGCAAAAAACGAGAAAGCAGTTAGCTTTCTCGTTTTAATTTGCACAGAAATAAAAATTTGATTTTCAGCTTAATTCGAACCTCTAATATAATACCAAATTTCATGGAAGACTCTTGCTCGATACAAGGTTGATAAAATTACTAAAGTTACTGGACCTGCTATCAATCCTAGTAAACCAAAAAATTTAAAACCAACAAATAACGAGATTAAAGTAGGAAGTGGTTGTAATCCAATATTTGAAGATAGAACTTTTGGCTCTGCAAGTTGACGTTGGACAATTACAACACCATATAAAATTGCAAGACCAATCGTTAATTTATAATCGCTAGACAAAAACGTATATAAGATCCATGGTACGAAAATTAAGCCAGTTCCTAAGTAAGGAAGTAAGTCGATGAAACCGATTAAAATAGCGATCGTGATAGCAAAAGGAATTCTTAATATTAATAATCCGATTAAGACTAGCACTGTCGTCATAGAAATAAGAGTGATATGTGCTTTTATAAAACCAAATAAAGCTTTTCGTAAATCAATAAAAATTGTTTTGCTGTAATGTTGAATTCGATCTGGAGTATATTTTGCGAATAAATTTTTTATTTTGTACCAATCTTTACTAATAAAGAATGTTGCTAATAAAGAAACGAATATTAAAGTAGCAGTATTTGGTAATAAAGCAATTACTAATTTAATTCCTACAATAATTCCGTTTAATGCTTCTTTTCCTAGATTAATTGCAGAATCGCCAATTGATTGTATATTTGTACGAATCGTTTGCTGTTGACCAGCACCAAGTTGACTATATTTACTCATAATTAAGTCATATAAAGGAATGACCTTATCAGTAACAATATTTTCAACAAAATAAATTAATCGCTCGAAGCTTTCGGGAACAACTTGAATTAAATAGGTTGAACCTGAAATTATTTCCGTAATTAGTAATGTAAATAATCCTCCTAGAACAGCTAACAGTAAAATAATTGATAAAAATGCTGCTATTCCTCTTGGTATTCTTGCTTTTTCGTTTAATAAATTTACTAGTGGATTTAAAAGGTATGCAACGATAAAAGCAATGATGAAAGGGTATGTAAGTTTTGAGATGAATAGTGCCACGTAAAGACCTAAAATAGTACATGCGATTACAAATAAAAACCGAATAATCTGAAAAACTAAAGTTCTATTCAAACTTTTACCTCCTTCCAAAGTGAAATGAGTCCTCTTGTCTTATTTTATCAAGAATTATTTTTTTATAATAGTAAAGTTTGATAGTATTTATTAATAAATTATACATTAAGGGGATAATAACAAATGAGTGAATCGACAATATTTCTCTTAGTTTTATTATTAATTGGTGCAATCGCTAAAAATAACTCTTTAATTATTTCAATTATAGTATTGTTAGTACTAAAATATACTCCTCTAGGAGACCGAGTATTTCCGTATATGCAATCAAAAGGTATTAATTTAGGCGTAACGATTATTACGATTGCGGTATTAGTACCAATCGCGACTGGTGAAATCGGTTTTAAAAATTTGATTGATGCATTAAAAACGCCTGTTGCTTGGATCGCACTACTCTCTGGTATCGCTGTGGCTCTTCTGGCTAAAGGTGGAGTACAATTATTAGCTACTAGTCCACAAATAACAGCAGCATTAGTACTAGGTACTGTACTGTCTGTAGCGGTATTTAAAGGGGTTGCAGTAGGGCCTTTAATTGGAGCTGGAATCGCATATCTATTCATTTGGATTGTAGAATTAATTAAGTAATTGCATAATAATTATATTTTAGTAAATTGTTTTCATTCACAAAAGTCAGATTATTGTTTATAATAAATGATAGTAGGGTTCCTTTCTATGTATACTCGGTATTTTATAAGAGTTATACCAGTATATGTATTAAATACTAGGGAAATTTTTGCGTAAAGGAGAGAGGGGAATATGACAGTTAAAAGTGGTTTAGAGGGTGTTGTAGCAGCTACGACTTCTATAAGTTCTATTATTGATGATACATTAACGTATGTAGGTATCGGTATTGATGAATTAGCAGAATATGCAAGTTTTGAAGAAGTAGTATATTTATTATGGCATCGCAAATTACCAAATAAGGATCAACTTAAAAAACTTGCTTCTCAATTAGCAGATAATGCTGAATTACCAGAAGAAGTTATTACTTACTTAAAATCAACTAATTTAAAAAATGTACATCCAATGTCTGTACTACGTACAGTTATTTCAATGCTTGCATTGTATGATAAAAATGCTGAAGCAATGGACTCAGATTCAAATTATCTTAAAGCAATCCAACTTCAAGCTAAAATTTCGACATTTGTGGCAGCGTTTTCTCGAATTCGTCAGGGGCTTGAACCAGTCGCTCCTAATAAAGATTTATCATTCGCGGCTAACTTCTTATACATGCTAACTGGTGATAAACCTAATGCAATTGCTGAAGAAGCAATTAATAAGGCTTTAGTACTACACGCTGACCATGAATTAAATGCTTCAACATTTACTGCACGCGTTTGCGTAGCTACATTATCTGATATTTATTCAGGTATTACAGCTGCAATTGGAGCTTTAAAAGGTCCATTACACGGCGGCGCAAATGAAAGCGTTATGAAAATGTTAGCTGAAATCGGTGAGATTGAAAATGTTGAATCGTACATTCAAGAGAAAATGGATGCTAAAGCTAAAATTATGGGATTCGGACATCGCGTATACCGTGGTGGGGACCCACGTGCGAAACATTTAAAAGAAATGTCTCGTCAATTAGGTGCAATTACTGGAGAGTTAAAATGGTACACAATGTCTGAAAAAATTGAAGAACTTGTTACAACTCAAAAGAATATTCCACCAAATGTTGATTTCTACTCTGCATCTGTTTATCACAGCTTAGGAATTGAACATGATTTATTCACTCCAATCTTTGCTATTAGCCGTATGTCTGGCTGGACTGCACACATTTTAGAACAATATGAAAATAATCGTATTATTCGTCCGCGTGCAGATTATACAGGACCAGAGAAAAACTCTTACATTCCAATTGAAGAGCGTGCATAAAGAAGTAATTGAATACTTAAAATAGTATTTAATATTCGAACAATAGTGGTATAGTAAAGAGAGGAAGAGGAATCTTCCTCTCAAAAGCATGTATTTTAATGAATTTAACTTATTTATACAAGGGGGAGCATGTAATGCAAGCTGAAAAAATTACATTAGTAGACGGCCAATTAAACGTGCCAAACAATCCAATTATTCCTTTTATTGAAGGCGACGGTACAGGCCCAGATATTTGGGCAGCATCTTCACGTGTTTTAGATGCAGCTGTTGAAAAAGCATATAATGGTAATCGTAAAATTGAATGGAAAGAAGTTCTTGCTGGTGAAAAAGCATTTAATGTTACTGGTGAATGGTTACCTCAAGAAACTTTAAATTTAATTCAAGAGTACATGATCGCAATTAAAGGACCTTTAACTACTCCAGTTGGTGGTGGTATTCGTTCATTAAACGTTGCTCTACGTCAAGAACTAGATTTATTTGTGTGTTTACGTCCTGTACGTTACTTTGAAGGTGTACCTTCACCAGTTAAACGTCCAGAAGATACAGATATGGTAATTTTCCGTGAAAACACTGAAGATATCTATGCTGGTATCGAATATGAAAAAGGTTCTGAAGCAGTTCAAAAAGTGATTGAATTTTTACAAAAAGAAATGGGTGTTAATAAAATCCGTTTCCCAGAAACATCTGGTATCGGTATTAAACCAATTTCTGAAGAAGGTACAAAACGTCTTGTACGTGCAGCAATTAATTATGCAATTCAAGAAAACCGTAAATCTTTAACTTTAGTTCATAAAGGTAATATCATGAAATTTACTGAAGGTGCATTTAAGAACTGGGGTTATGAAGTTGCTGAGCAAGAATTCGGCGATAAAGTATTTACATGGGCAGAATACGATCGCATCGTAGAAACAAGCGGTAAAGATGCTGCAAACAAAGCAATGGATGAAGCTGAAAAAGCTGGTAAAATCCTAGTAAAAGACAGCATTGCTGATATCTTCTTACAACAAATTTTAACTAGACCACGTGAGTTCGATGTAGTAGCTACAATGAACTTAAATGGTGACTATATTTCTGATGCACTAGCTGCTCAAGTAGGTGGAATTGGTATCGCTCCTGGAGCAAATATCAACTACGAAACTGGACATGCTATTTTTGAAGCTACTCATGGTACAGCACCTAAATATGCTGGACTAGATAAAGTAAACCCATCTTCAGTTATTCTTTCTGGAGTATTAATGCTTGAGCATATGGGTTGGAATGAAGCAGCTTCTATGATTCTTAATTCAATGGAAAAAACAATCGCTTCAAAAGTTGTTACTTATGACTTTGCTCGTCTAATGGATGGAGCTACTGAAGTGAAATGTTCTGAATTTGCAAACGAATTAATTTCAAATATGGAATCAGTTCTTGTATAATTAAATTGTGTTTGTAAACAAAAGGGAGGTATTTATATGTCAATTCGTAGACGTAAAATTTCCGTGGTAGGTGCTGGGTTTACTGGTGCTACAACAGCTTTCTTGCTTGCACAAAAAGAATTAGGGGATGTAGTAATAGTTGATATTCCACAACTAGAGAACCCTACTAAGGGAAAAGCCTTAGACATGCTTGAAGCAAGTCCAGTTCAAGGATTTGATGCTAATATTATTGGTACTAGTGATTATGCTGACACAGCTGATTCAGATGTAGTAGTCATCACAGCAGGTATCGCTCGTAAACCGGGTATGAGCCGCGATGATCTAGTATCAACAAACTCAAACATCATGAAAGCAGTTACTCGTGAAATCGTAAAATACTCTCCTAACTGTACGATAGTTGTTTTAACTAATCCGGTTGATGCAATGACTTATACAGTATACAAAGAAGCTGGTTTTCCTAAACACCGCGTTATAGGACAATCTGGAGTTCTTGACACAGCTCGTTTTAGAACCTTCGTAGCTCAAGAATTAAATTTATCTGTTAAAGATATTTCTGGATTTGTTTTAGGTGGTCACGGAGACGATATGGTACCATTAGTGCGTTATTCATATGCTGGTGGTATTCCATTAGAAAAATTAATTCCAAAAGATCGTTTAGAAGCTATTGTAGAACGTACTCGTAAGGGTGGCGGAGAAATCGTTAATCTACTAGGTAACGGAAGTGCTTATTATGCTCCTGCCGCATCTTTAGTAGAAATGGTTGAAGCTATACTTAAGGATCAACGTCGCGTGTTACCTACAATCGCTTATTTAGAAGGCGAATATGGGTACAGCGGTATTTACTTAGGAGTTCCTACAATTATTGGCGGAAACGGTATTGAACAAATTATCGAATTAGATTTGACTGCTGATGAAAAAACAGCATTAGATCGCTCAGTTGCTGCTGTTAAAAACGTTATGAACGTTTTAGCTTAAAAAGAAGACCCACAAGGTAATTTCTAATTACCTTGTGGGTCTTTTCAGTTTTAAGCTTTAATATTCACCTTTAATGACAAAATACGAGCCACGAATCGTTCCAGCTAGTTTAGACTTCTGCCTAGCAAACTTAAACTTCTCTACTAACTCCGATGGAATTTCCATTCCTTCAGAAAGTTTAAAACCAACTGCACGCTTTTTAGGATCATCAACCGTATACATAACGTTGACCGAAAGTCCATCCTCATAAAAGACGTAGGTAAATTTAATATTTTCTACTTGAAAACGTGAAGTTTCTAAAGGTTTAGCAGCGAATACGATATCACGTTCTTCTTTCAAAATTCGGTTAACATAATCAAGTGTCTCCTGACTTTCACTAGCAGGTACAACCGTAAATTCATGTTTGTACTTGTTCATAAAATAACGAGCTTCATTAGCGCGTAAGCCAGCAAGTGCATCGACTACTGGGGAAGACTCTAAACCAACCGTAGACACATTTTTAAAATCAACTGTATAGGACATGCCCATCTCTCCTTTTCACTTAGCCAAACTTTAATATAACTATCTTATCTATTAAATTATACCAAAAACTTATGTTTCTGAAACGACGTTTCACGATATAAGTATGTACAAGTTTTTTATGCAACAAACCATATGATTTTCAAGCAATGTATCGGATTTAAAAGTCGTAACTAACTGGAGTATTTAGAAAGATAGAATTTTATCTTCCATAAGGGGGAAAATATGGACAGAAGAATATTAAAATTTTTTTATAAAAATTTTGCCGATTAAGAAGGAATTTTGCTGTTGTTTATCGAATTTTTAAAATATTAAGATAAACAGGGGGTTTAATATGTTAACTAAAAAAGCAAAAATCGGGCGAAAACTTGAAGACATTTCAATTGGTGAAAAGTTAATTGTAACAGAACATATTGATGAAAAACATATTTACTTATACCTGGCTCTAACAGGCGATACAAACCCATTATATACTCAATATAACTATGCTTCTCAAACAAAATATAATAAACCGATTGTTCCAAGTTTTATTATAAGCGGGTTAGTCTCTGCTGCAGTTACAAAACATTTACCTGGCCCAGGAAGTCATATTATTAAAAAAGAACTTCAATTCGATCAACATATATATCACAATGAAACAATTTCAATTCATTTTGAGGTAGTCGAAATTAACTCAGATTTAAATGAAGTATGTATTAATGTAAGCGTTTTAAATAAAACACAAACAGAAATTGCTAATGGGAAACTGACAGTTATTCCACCAACGGTAAACCAATCGAATGCTCTACTATATGAAAATTTTTAACTTAAAGAATGTCAACTGACATTCTTTTTTTATTGTTTTACCTTTGTATGAAACTTTTCTATCCCTGCTTTTTACGTTTTACGTTTGATAGAATTTTTAGTATGATTAAAAGTAGATATAGATAAATTAAATAGGATCAAAATGGATGAGGGTTAAACAATACCTGGAGGAATATGAAATGAACAATAAAATTCTTGTAGTTGACGACGAAGAGCATATCTTAACTTTAATCAAATTTAACTTAGAACAAGCAGGCTTTCAAGTTGTTACAGCTACTGATGGGGAAGAAGGTTTACAAAAGGCTGTAGAGGAAAAACCAGAATTAATTGTTCTAGATTTAATGCTACCTAAAAAAGATGGTATGGAAGTATGTAAAGAATTAAGACTTCAAAGAAATACGACGCCTATTTTAATGGTTACAGCAAAAGATGATGAATTTGATAAAGTATTAGGACTTGAACTTGGTGCAGATGATTATATGACAAAACCATTTAGCCCAAGAGAAGTCGTAGCTAGAGTTAAAGCTATTTTAAGAAGATCTAAACTTACTGAGACACCAGTACAATCAAACGAAGATGCGGATACTTTAATAATAGCTGATTTAAAAATTCTACCTGAGTATTATGAAGCATATTTCCAAGGTGAAAAATTAGAGTTAACACCTAAGGAATTTGAATTATTATTATATTTAACGAAAAATAAAGGTAGAGTATTAACTCGAGATCAATTATTAAGTGCCGTTTGGAATTATGATTTTGCAGGTGACACTAGAATTGTCGATGTTCATATTAGCCATTTAAGAGAAAAAATTGAACTGGACTCGAAAAAACCAGTTTATATAAAAACAATTCGTGGATTAGGATATAAATTAGAGGAACCAAGATTAAATGAGTAATCTAAACCGAAAATTGCTCTATGGATTCTCTGCAATCATAATCGTTATTCTTGTTATATTAGGAATCGTGCTAGGTCAAATATTTAAATCGTTTTATCTGACAAACTATGATCAAAGAATTGAGAAAGAGACGAATTTAATTGCCTCAATAATGGAGTCGAATACCCCATTAACAAAGAATATTTCTAATCAAATGTTAAAAAAGATATCTAAGGATTTAAATATCGATATAATTTTATTTGATGATCATTATAATCTTATCGCTAAATCTAGCAATGAGAATTTGGAATTGAATATATCATCAAAGAATTTAAAAGCTTATCTAGAACGACTTGATAAAGTAGATTCTGCAGCTAAATTTATCGAAAAAGATTCTGCTGCTAAATATTACGGCAAGAAAATAACAGATAAAAACGGTAATAAGCAATTTTTGATTGTTGATTATTCAACTAAGTCAATCAAGGAAGTTTACCGAAGTATTTCGATGTTATTATTTTCATTATTAGGTTTTGTTTTATTTGCCATCATAATTTTACTGATACGATACTCGCATCAATTTTCAAAACCAATTGAAGATATTACACAAGTTGCGATTGAATTATCCAAAGGGAATTATAAAGCTAGAACATTAGCCGAAAGTAATGAATCGACAACAATGTTAAGCCAAGCAATGAATGTACTCGCAAAAAATCTACAAGAAATGACTAGTCAACAAGAAATGCAGCAAGACCGATTAAACACATTGATCCATAATATTGGTAGCGGAGTTGTTTTAATTAATAGTAGAGGTCATGTAAACCTAATTAATAAAACATATCGAGAAACGTTCAAAATTGACTCCAGAAGTATACTGGGTGAGCTATATTATGATGCATTTAAACATAAAGAAGTTATTGAAATTGTGGAAGAAATTTTTCTAAAAGAAATAAAAGTTAGAAAGCAAATCATTCTACCATTATCAATTGAAAGAAAACATTTTGAAATATATGGTGCACCAATTATTGGGATAAATCACGAGTGGAAAGGAATCGTTCTGGTTTTCCATGATATAAGTGAATTAAAGAAATTAGAGCAAGTTCGAAAAGATTTTTTTGCAAATGTATCTCACGAGCTTAAAACGCCAATTACCTCTATTAAAGGGTTTACTGAAACTCTACTAGATGGTGCAATGGAAAATGATGAATTATGTAAAAACTTCTTATCGATTATTTTAACGGAAAGTGATCGTATGCAGACACTTATTCAAGATTTATTAGACCTTTCAAAAATTGAGCAACAGAATTTTAAATTAGAACTAGCAGAAGTCTCAGCAAAACAAGTTATTGAAGATGTACAGCAGATGCTTAATCAAAAAGCAGAAGAGAAGAATATAGACTTCAAATTATACATGAATAGTCCGTTAGTCGTATATGCTGATGCGTTAAGATTAAAACAAGTAATTATTAATTTAGTTGATAACGCAATTCACTATACTCCAGCTGGTGGTAAAGTATTTATTACTGCCTCCGAGACAAATGATCATATTGTTTTAAAGGTCAATGACACAGGAGTCGGAATTGGGAAAGAGGACATATCTCGTATTTTCGAACGTTTTTACAGGGTAGATAAAGCAAGAAGTAGGAACTCAGGAGGGACAGGCCTAGGACTAGCAATCGTAAAACATCTTGTCGAAGCTCATAAAGGCAAAATCGAAGTTGAAAGTAAACTAGGCCATGGGACATCATTCATTGTAACATTAAATAAAAATATTTCGATGTGACATTTACATTGTTTTTACATTGTATTTATTAATAATTAATAAAAAATTGTTATAGTTATGATGAAAACCCCTTCATCCAAGGAGTTGTCTTAAACCGGGAGTAGTTATACTTCCGGGATTTTTTATATTTAATACTGTTTTATTTTTTCTTTAAGGTGTCCATACTAGTGGATACCTTTTTTATTGCACTTTAAGATAATTGGTAGCTAGTAATCACCAATTTTAGGAATAAAGTATAAGTGCTACTACGCCTCTACTAAAAGACTTGTCAGTCGCCGAGTTTTCTTTTTTTGATCATATTACTTTTATAATTATTGGGGAAATTATGAGTGTTGAATCATACATCGGAGGGTGGATACAGATGTACGAATACGAATTTGTAAAAGTTAACACGAAATCATCAAATCGACATTATTATGATGTAGTTGGGAACTATGCTAAGAGTGGCTGGCGCCTTCATCAGGTTGTAAACAATCAGCAATCAATAGAAGGTTCATGTGTTGAACTAATTTTTGAGCGAGAAATCGACTTAAATTAATTACAGAGGTAGTCTTACGATTCATTCTTAAAAGTCATCATTATTCAACTTTAATCTCAAGTGAATAAAAACTTTTAATATGCATGAATCAAAGACGACCTCTTTTTCTTTTATGAATAGTTCGTGTTAAAATGGTAAGAGCAAGGAATGAGGAAACGATTAATTTCTTAAAAAGATAAAGTATGAAATAAAAATTATACATAAAAAGATAGTGAGAATTGTAATAGGAAGGGGATCTATTTTGAAGAAGAAATTGGTTTTAATTGATGGGAATAGTATTGCCTATAGAGCTTTCTTTGCATTGCCTCTTTTGAGTAATGATAAAGGTGTACATACAAATGCAATTTATGGGTTTACAATGATGTTAATGAAGATTCTTGAAGATGAGAAACCAACCCATATGCTTGTTGCATTTGATGCAGGGAAAACAACATTTAGACATAGTACCTTTAAAGAATATAAAGGTGGAAGACAAAAGACTCCACCAGAGTTAAGTGAACAGTTTCCACTTGTTCGTCAGCTATTAGATACATACGGAATTGCACGTTATGAATTAGAGAATTATGAAGCGGATGACATAATTGGTACACTTGCAGGTCAAGCTTCTAAAGATGAATATGAAGTAAAGGTTATCTCAGGTGATCGAGATTTATTACAACTAGTTGATGACCGTATTACAGTAAGTATGACTAAAAAAGGTATTACTGAAGTTGAAGAATATACTCCTGCAGCGATTCATGAAAAGTATGAGATTACACCTGATCAAATTATTGATATGAAAGGATTAATGGGTGATAAATCTGATAATATTCCAGGTGTACCAGGTATTGGGGAAAAGACTGCAATTAAACTTTTAAAACAATTTCAAACAGTAGAAGGTCTGTATGAAAATATAGAGGAAGTAAGTGGAGCTAAGCTACTTCAAAATTTAAGTGAAAATAAAGAACAAGCCTTAATGAGTAAGCAATTAGCGACAATTAATAAAAACTCACCAATTGAATTAACTTTAAATGACACAACGCTTCCTGAAGCCGATACGAATAAAGTTGCGGAATTTTTTAAATCTCTTGGATTTACATCATTATTAGCTAAATTGGACATCAAAGAATCGATTAAAGATCTAGAAGAGATTAACTATGAAGTACTAGATTCAATTGAAGAGAAACATCTAGCGAATCATTCAAGCTTAATCGTTGAAATGATCGGAGAAAATTATCATACAGAAGAAATTCAAGGATTTGGTCTTTCAAATGAAAAAGGTCATTTCTTTATTCCAACAGCTGTAGGGTTAGAGTCGGATTTATTTAAAAAATGGCTTGAGGATGAGCGTGTTTATAAAAATGTATATGATGCAAAAGGTGCTTATGTTGCACTAAAGTGGAGAGGAATTAATTTAAATGGTGTTAATTTCGATCCGTTACTTGCTTCATATATATATGACCCGGCCCAGTCTAATAAAGAATTTGCTGATATTGTAAATAGTAGAATAGATTTTTCAATTCAAACTGCAGAAACGATTTATGGTAAGGGTGCAAAGCAAACTAAGCCATCAGATGAAGTTTTATCAGAATTTATTGTTCGGAAAACAATTGCTATTAGTAAATTAAAAGAAACATTAGAAGAATCATTACGAAAAAACAGTCAATTTGAACTACTAACCGAATTAGAATTACCATTAACTTTTATTTTAGGTGATATGGAATTTGAAGGGGTAACAGTTAGAGAAGAGACTCTTCGTACGATGGGTTCAGAACTAGCTAATACGTTAAAAGAGCTTGAAGAGTCTATTTATGAGTTAGCTGGTGAAAAATTCAATATTAATTCACCAAAGCAATTAGGTGTTATATTATTTGAAAAGTTAAATTTACCATCTGGTAAAAAAACAAAAACTGGTTATTCGACTTCTGCTGATGTACTTGAAAAATTAGAGGCAGAACATGAAATCATTCGATTAATTCTCCACTATCGTCAAGTTGGGAAATTAAATTCTACTTATGTAGAAGGTTTATTAAAAGTGATAAATGAATCAGATTCTAAGGTTCATACACGATTTAATCAAGTATTAGCACAAACTGGTCGCTTAAGTTCAATTGATCCTAACCTGCAAAACATTCCTATTCGTTTAGAAGAAGGTAGAAAAATTAGAAAAGCTTTTGTCGCATCTAAAAAAGACTGGCTGATCTTTGCTGCTGATTATTCTCAAATTGAATTAAGGGTATTAGCTCATATAGCACAAGACGATAATTTAATGGATGCATTCAAAAATGACTTTGATGTTCATACAAAGACTGCAATGGATGTTTTCCATGTTAGTGCTGATGAGGTAACAAGTAATATGAGAAGACAAGCAAAAGCTGTTAACTTTGGGATTGTCTATGGAATTAGTGATTATGGATTATCACAAGGGTTAGGAATTACAAGAAAAGAAGCGTCTATATTTATTGAAAAGTACTTTGCTAGTTTTCCAAAAGTAAAAGATTATATGTCAGATATTGTTCAAAAGGCTAAACTAGAAGGATTTGTAAGTACTATTTTAAATAGACGTCGTTATATTCCTGAAATTTCAAGCTCAAACTTTAATGTTCGTGGATTTGCTGAAAGAACAGCGATGAATACGCCAATACAAGGTAGTGCAGCAGATATTATAAAGAAGGCTATGATTTTATTAGATGAGCGTCTTAAAGTAGAAAAACTTCAGGCAAAATTAATTTTACAAGTACATGATGAATTAATATTAGAAGCTCCAAAAGAAGAATTAGTAATTTTAGAAAAAATTGTACCAGAAGTAATGGAACACGCAGTCGAGCTAGTAGTGCCATTAAAAGTTGATTATAATTTTGGAGATTCTTGGTTTGAAGCAAAATAAATAGATAGGATGACTTTGTATGCCTGAATTACCAGAAGTTGAAACGGTCAGACGAACTTTACTGGATTTAATAGTTGGGAAAACAATCTCAACAGTAATCGTTTCGTGGGGAAAAATAATAAAGAAACCTAATGAAGTAGATGAGTTTCAAATTTTACTAAAAGGTCAAACAATAGAAAATATAAATCGTCGAGGTAAGTTTCTACTTTTTCAACTAAGTGATTTTACACTTGTTTCGCATTTAAGAATGGAAGGGAAATTTCGTGTGTTCCCAGCGGATGAACCCGTAGCATCTCATACTCATGTTCGATTCCTATTTGAAGATGGAACAGAACTTCGGTATCAAGATGTTCGTAAATTTGGCACAATGCATTTATTTAATAAAGGTGAGGAGAATGAGGGACCACCACTTGCTAAATTGGGTCCAGAGCCATTTTCCGATGAATTTACCGCGGATTATTTAAGAAAAAAGCTAGAAAGTACAAACCGAAAAATTAAAATCGTTTTATTAGATCAGGAGTTAGTAGTCGGTTTAGGCAATATTTATGTCGATGAGGTTTTGTTTAAGGCTAAGATTCATCCGGAAACACCTGCATCATCATTAAAGCCTAAACAAATAAAAATACTTGCCGAATCCATTACAGCAACTTTACAAGAAGCTGTGGATTTAGGTGGAAGCACAATTCGTTCTTATGTAAATTCACAAGGTCAAATAGGAACTTTTCAAGATATCATAAAAGTATATGGCAGAAAGGGTTTAGAGTGTCATAATTGCGGCCAACCAATAGAAAAAATAAAAGTTGGCGGCAGAGGTACTTCTTTTTGCCCAGTCTGTCAGCCTAAAAAAAATTAACATAAGGTACCTCTCTTTCATACTATATCAAGAGTACGGAAGAGAGGGGCCTATTTTTATGGTTAATATGCTATCATTAATACTACTAGCATGCGCACTAAGCTTAGATAGTTGCAGTGTTGGATTTACTTATGGACTTCGAAAAGTAAAAATTCCTTTAAAATCAATCATTACAATTGCATCTTGTTCAGGGATCATATTAATGACATCCATGGGGATTGGGCATGCAATAACAGACTTTTTTTCACCAATAGTAGCAAAAAGAATCGGAGGATTTGTACTTGTATGTATAGGATTATGGGTACTTTTTCAATTTTACCGATCAAATAAAGGATCAACTATAGAAGAAAAGAATGAGATAGAAGATAAAGGGATTGACTGGGAATTTGAAATTCTAGGTGTTGTCGTAAAAATTTTAAAGAAGCCTACAACTGCAGACATAGATCGCTCAGGTAGTATTAATGGATTGGAAGCGATGTTACTTGGGTTTGCACTTTCACTTGATGCCTTTGGGGCTGGTATAGGTGCATCACTACTTGGATTTTCACCACTATTGACGGCAATCGTAACATCTACTGCAAGTGCTTTATTCCTATTATTTGGTATGAAATTAGGAAATGTGTTATCGAAAACATTGTGGCTTCAAAAGTTAACTTTTTTACCAGGTGTTTTTTTAATATTAATTGGATTAATGAAGATGTAATAAAAATAATGAAAGAGTGTATCCGAATGGATTTATTCCATTTGGTCCTCTTTATTTATAGTAAGGAGAAGAAAAGATGGGTAAAATTTTTGGCCTAACTGGTAGCATTGCAAGTGGAAAAAGTACAGTTTCCAATTTCTTAAAGGAATTAAATGTACCAATTGTTGATGCAGACGTAATTGCAAAAGAAGTGGTTGAAATTGGACAACCTGCATATAAAAAAATTGTTGAGGCTTTCGGAAGTGAGATTCTTTTAGATTCTGGTGAAATTAATCGACCATTTCTCGGAAGTATTATTTTTAATAATGAAGAAAAGCGCTTACAACTTAATGAAATAGTCCATCCAGAAGTAAGACGCGAAATGAAAGAACAAGCTGATCGATACATAAAACAAGGTGAACCACTTGTTATATTAGATATTCCTCTTTTATATGAGGGTAACTCAATTGAATTGGTGGAAAAAGTAATTGTAGTGACAGTTTCGGAAGAAAATCAACTAAAGCGTTTGATGAATCGTAATGGTTTATCGAAAGAGGATGCACTTTTACGTATTGCATCTCAAATACCAGTTAAAGAAAAAGCAGCACGAGCTGATTACGTAATTAATAACAATGGTGACTTTGAGGATACAAAAAGACAAGTTAAAGACCTATTAAATAAAATTATTTCATAAAATAATGTAAATAGTTTAACCAAAATCCAACTTATGTGTTATACTAATTGCAGGGAGATAATAAACAGTATAACTTAATTGGGGGTTTACTTATGGTAAATGTAGCAATAAATGGATTTGGTCGAATTGGACGCATGGTTTTCCGTCAAGCGATAAATAATGGAGATTATAATATCGTTGCAATTAATGCAAGTTATCCTTCTGAAACTTTAGCGCACTTAATTAAATATGATACAGTTCATGGCAAGTTTGATGGTGAAGTAATTGCAAATGCAGATCATTTAATCGTTGATGGTAAGCGTGTGGAATTAATTAGTGAAAGAAATCCAGAGTTACTTCCATGGAACGAGCTTAATGTTGATATAGTAATTGAAGCAACAGGAAAATTTAATGATGCTGAAAAAGCAAAAATGCACATTACTGCTGGAGCTCAAAAAGTAATTTTAACAGCACCTGGTAAAAATGAAGATATCACAGTAGTAATTGGCGTAAATGATGACAAATTAGACCTAGAAAATCATCATATTATTTCAAACGCATCTTGTACAACTAACTGTTTAGCGCCAGTTGTAAAAGTATTAGATGAGCAATTTGGTATTGTTAATGGATTAATGACAACTGTTCATTCATTTACAAATGATCAAAAAAATATTGATAATCCACATAAAGATTTACGTCGTGCTCGTGCTTGCAGTCAATCAATTATTCCAACAACTACAGGTGCAGCAAAAGCATTATCTAAAGTACTTCCACATTTAAATGGCAAGTTACATGGTATGGCTTTACGTGTTCCAACTCCAAACGTATCACTTGTTGACCTAGTTGTTGACTTAAAGAGAGAAGTAACTGTAGAAGAAATTAATGAAGTATTTGAAACGGCTTCTAAAGGTTCAATGCATGGAATTATCGAATATTGTAACGAACCATTAGTATCCATCGATTTTAATACAAATACACACTCTGCAATTATTGATTCTCTTTCTACAATGGTAATCGACGGTACAAAAGTTAAAGTATTAGCTTGGTATGATAATGAGTGGGGCTACTCAAGACGTGTAGTTGACTTAGTGTCAATCGTTGCATCTAAAATAAAAAAGCTTGAAACTGTTTAATCATTAAAATATTGTACTTATAAAAAATTGTAAACGAATACAAAAGACTAACTAGTTTATCTGGTTAGTCTTTTTGAAGTTGTATAACACATTAAGGAGAAATGTGATTTTATGACTATACTGAGGTCTAATATGTGACTTAATATCCAATAAAGAAGTCGCACTTTACAATACATATATAACCATATATTCCCTAAAAAACCTGTACCTTTGTTTCCTTGTTAAACATGCATTTATCGCACTTCCAGACATATTTTCTTCACAATTAATTGGGTAAATAACAAAAAAATAAAATTTATCTTGCAATTCAAATTTAAAAAAAGTATACTAACTTTCGTGAACTTCTAAAAGTATAACTAATTACTTAAAGGGTTAGGACCTCTTTGGACTAACTTTCCCCCGTGGTAGTTGATCATACTTTCGCAATAGAAGTCATGACAAATTATTTTAAGGGGGAAATGAATATGGATACTATGGGTCGTCACGTCATTTCAGAATTATGGGGATGCAATACAGAAAAATTAAATGATATGAAATTTATTGAGGAGACTTTTGTTGATGCTGCGTTACGCTCTGGTGCAGAAGTTCGTGAAGTTGCTTTTCACAAGTTCGCTCCTCATGGCGTTAGTGGTGTCGTAATCATTTCAGAATCACACTTAACTATTCACAGTTTTCCTGAGCATGGTTATGCAAGCATCGATGTTTACACTTGCGGTGATAGAATTGATCCGAATGTAGCTGCAAACTTTATCGCTGAAGCTTTAGAAGCTGATACTCGCGAAAACGTTGAGTTACCAAGAGGAATGGGTCCCATTCAAGTTGATAATGTAAAAGTTGTAAATGGTAACTAAAAAGAATTGAGAGAGGTGATTTTTCATCTCTCTTTTTTGTTTTGGCTAAATTATCATACCTGAAAAATAGATTAGTTTAATACTTCTTCAAGGTTAGCGGATTAGATTATCTAAACAATCTAGCTTTTAATAGCCTTCTGGAGAATGAACTAGCATTACATAGTGAAAAATATTTCCATTAACATAAATTAATGAAATTTCGTTGAGCATGAAAAATAGGCTTTGTGACTTTTAAGAAATAAACTTTAGTTTATTTCAGAGTGTTGAAATATAAAGACGTCAATAGGGAAAACGGACTTTAAATGAACATTTAATAATGATGAATTTAGCATTTTTTGAATGATTTTTTAATGATTTTAAATGTAAATGTGTTTGAGCGATTTTATTTCCTATAATACTAGTAGTGATTTTTTTAGAAGTTAAAAATATTATGGGCTATTTTTAGGAAAACAAATTCGATTGTTTAGTTTAATAACTGTTCTATATTAATTGATCTACAATCTGATTAAAGTTAGATTAATCTAAGTAAAGGCTATTTGATTAGGGTTTATCTCAGACATTTTTTGATGAATAAGTTGATTGGAATGGAGGGATGCTCGACTCCTATGGGATTAGCGGGAAGGCTGAGACCCCGCAGGCTTGCCGAGGAGGCTCAGGTCTCGCCCCATGGAAAGCGAGCATCCTGTAATGGAAATCAACATCACTCTACTCCTTTTACGAAAATTTGATAATTAATTGACAAGGTAGTTTTTCAACAGCGTGAAATAAACTTTAGTTTATTTTGAATTTGTTATAGTATAGAGTTATAATAATACGTTTAAACAATTAAGTGTTTGGAGTGAACTATAACGATGAGATGTCCAACGTGTAACTTCAATGGGACAAGAGTACTTGATAGTAGGCCAGTAGATGAAGGTCGTTCAATTAGAAGAAGACGTGAATGTGAAGAATGTCAGCATCGTTTTACAACTTTTGAGCGAGTTGAAGATAATCCAATTTTAGTTGTAAAAAAAGAGGGAGCTCGTGAAGAATTTAGTAAAGATAAGATGTTAAGGGGACTGATTAAAGCGTGTGAAAAACGCCCTGTCTCTTTATCTCAGCTAGAAGATATTATTCATAGCATTGAAAAAGAACTGAAAAATAGTGGCACATCAGAAGTTCCGAGTGAAGTTCTAGGTGAAATGGTCATGGAGCATTTATCTAAAGTGGATGAAGTTGCATACGTACGATTTGCGTCAGTTTATCGTCAATTTAAAGATATCAATGTATTCATTGATGAATTAAAAGATTTAATTAACAAAGAGCGAGGTAAAGACGAATAATACTTCGCTCTTTTGATACAAGAAAGGAATGTTTGAATGTCTATTGATAAGCAACACTGGATGGATGTTCTACCTGCGGATCCTTATACTGTAATGGCAGCTGGGTATTTACATAATTTTCACAGGCAAGTATTGACGATGTTGTATCAACCTATAATTGGTAGTCAAGCTTTAAGTTTATATATGACGCTTTGGAGTGAATGTGAACAAACGGACCTTAATCCTAATACGTTAACACATCATTCTTTAATGCTTGGAATGAAAAGTAATTTAAAATCAATTTATGAACAAAGATTAATCCTTGAAGGAATCGGCTTACTTAAAGTTTATGAAGGATTTGAAAATAGTACAAAAAAGCTTCTATATGAGCTTCAATCTCCGCTAGATCCTCATTCTTTTTTCGAAGACCCTATCCTAAATATCTTTCTGTTTAAAACAATTGGAAAAACACAATATCAACGAACTAAAACCTTTTTTAGTAGACAGGCATTTTCGAAAGAAGGGTTTCGTGAGATTTCACGTTCATTTGATTCGGTATTCCAAGCAATTACAGTTGAGCAATTAAATGAAATTCAACAAAGTAATGATCTTTCTACGTCAAATGATCGTAGAATTTTACAAGACAATCAGCCAATTAAACTATCTGTCAAAATGGAAGAGTTTGACTATGCTTTATTTTTAGATGGATTGTCAGATTCGTTTGTTCCAAAAAGAGCATTTACTACAGAAGTAAAAGAAACAATTTTAAAACTTGCATTTTTATATGGAATAAATCCAATTCAAATGAAAACGATTGTTATGCGCTCATTAAATGAAGATAATAAAATCAATATTGAGACGCTTCGACTTGAAGCAAGAGACTGGTATCAATTCCAACATCATGAAGCTCTGCCTACGATTGTGGAAAAGGTTCAACCCATTCAGCATAGACAAATGATCAATGAGCAGCCATCAACTCAAGAAGAAAAATTAATTCATTGCTTCGAAACAATTTCTCCTCGCAGGTACCTTAAGGAGATATCGGGTGGTGCTGAACCAAGTGAAGCTGATTTGAAAATTATCGAAGAGATTATGATTGATCAAAAGCTTCTACCTGGAGTCGCAAATGTGTTAATTGACTATGTAATGATTCGTTTAGATAAAAAACTTTCTAGAAATTACGTAATTAAGATAGCAAGTCATTGGGCGAGAAAAGGTGTAACAACAGTTAAACAGGCTATGGACCTTGCCCGTAAAGAGTTTGAAGAAACTAAACAGAGTGCAACTGCTGCAAAAACTCGCACAAGTAATAGACGAAATAAAACAATTCGAACTGAGATTGTACCTGACTGGCTTCAATCGAGTGAGTCAAAAGATTCACAGACTGCACCGGCAACAATCAATAATCAAAATAATTCTTCGATAGATGAAGAACGAAAACGATTAGAAAAAGAACTAGAAATGTTTAAAAATAAAAAGAAACGTTAAATGGGAGGACGCTAATGGAACCTATTCAAAACGCATTTAGTGCATTAATGAAAAATAAACAATTCCAGGACACATTTCAAAAAATGCGACAAGAAGTCCGTAGTCACCCAAAAATTATTTCATTTTTAGCTGAGCATAAAAATGAAATTACGGATCAAATGATTGATAGTAGCTTAGTTAAGCTATATGAGTATATTGGACAAAGTGTAAATTGTGAAGATTGCCCATCTTTTAATGAGTGTAAAAATATGGTGCATGGTTATCATCCTCATTTGATTATTCAAGGAAAACGAATTGATGTTCAATATGATCGTTGTCCAAATGGTGTCAAAAATGATAAACGCAAAAAACATGAGTCATTGATAAAATGCATGTACTTACCAAAGGATGTTCTTCAAGCTTCTATGTCAAATTTGTCTTTAGAAGACCCTGGCCGTTTTGAAGCAATTTCTGCTGCTAGACAGTTTATTATGAATTATGAAAAAGGAAAAATGGCTCAAGGTTTATATTTACATGGTCCATTTGGGGTTGGAAAAACGTTTATACTTGGGGCTATAGCAAATGAACTAGCAGAGGAAGAAATAACTTCAATGCTCGTTTATTTACCAGAATTTTTACGCGAACTAAAAAGCTCTATTAGTGATGGTACATTAGAGGAGAAAATTGAAGTTGTAAAAAAAGTGGAAGTTCTTATGTTAGATGATATTGGTGCAGAGCAAATGTCTAGTTGGGCAAGAGATGAAATATTAGGTACAATTCTGCAATACCGCATGCTAGAAAAATTGCCTACCTTCTTTACATCTAATGCTGATTTAAGTCAATTAGAGCATCACTTGACATATTCCCAACGTGGAGAAGAAGAAAGGGTTAAAGCAGCACGTATTGTAGATCGTGTTAAGTTTTTAGCCAAACCAGTTAAAATTTCTGGTTCAAATTTAAGACATTCATAAAAAAATCAAAAAATGGCGTGAAATCACAAATTACTAAGTGATTTTGCGTCATTTTTTAATTATTTCTTTAATATATATAGGACTAGGTGGTGCTAGAAAGGGGGGAACAGGGTGATTGAAATTTTTTTCAATGAACCCATTGACGCAGCTTATGTCTACGAACGATTACAAAAACGCTTAAAAAAGCAATCGAGACCATACATTTTAAGAAGACACAAAATCAATACAATTTTAATCACATTTCCTCAAAACACTGAAGATTTAATAAAAAGTATTTTAGTTCCGACACTAGTACAATTTATTTTACTTCAAAAAGAAGATAAGTGGATTCAATCCATTTTACATACATCTTTTTTCTATGAGGAAGACGAGCAAAGTCAAATCATACCGATCGCACAATCATTATTAAGAGGAACTAGAAGAAGCATACCAAACCAGAAAAAAATTCGTAGAAGTAAGAATTTAGTTTCATATGCAATTTCTGAGTATTTAAAAGATGGAGTAAATTTTAGCTTCGATTCATTTATTACATTTCGTTTGAAGGAATATTATAAGCAGTTAGCCTATGTTTGTGAAATTGCAATAGATGAATACAAATTAGAAAACGAATACCAGAATCTTATTGAGAGTCTTAGACAGCAGGTACTTAAAACGGATGCGGTTATTCCACATGTGCATATTGTATTTGATGGGAAATTTAGCGTATATGATCATCTTTTTTTACCACTTACTAAAGATGTATTAAAAGAATATGGCAAACAAGTGGAAAATAGAGAGTATATTGATAACGAATTAATTTTGCCATTAACGGCAATTGCACCTAAAAGAATTCATTTATACACTTCATCAGTCGATATTTCATTAATCATTACACTTCAAAATATCTTTCAAGAACGAGTCCTATTACATACATTACAAGAGTTTTCACAGGAAAAATTGAAATGAAAATTTATAATTTAAAAAAGCATTGTCATAAATAAGTTTCTTTGATATAATAAATTTCGTTGCGAACAAAGCATACGAATATTGACAACATCATGTCGCTATGTTATAGTAACGAAAGAAAAGAATACTTATTTGTTGAAGAAGAAGCACCCGCTTCTCACCTGGATGACGCTTGAAGCTGTTATCAGGTAACAGAATCATTAATTACTTTGATACTGTCAGTGTGGGTGTATTTATATACCCACACTTTTTTGTTGGGTTATGATTGCTTCAACGATACAAATTAAGGTCATTCTTACAATACCTTGGAGGTGTTTTACTATTAGCAAAGACATGATGGTAAACGATGGAATTCGTGCTCGTGAAGTTCGATTAATTGGTCCTAACGGAGATCAACTTGGAATCAAGACAAAACAAGAGGCTCTAGAGTTAGCTTCGAATGTTAATCTTGATTTAGTGATGGTAGCACCAACGGCAAAACCACCTGTATGTCGAATTATGGACTACGGAAAATTCCGTTTCGAGCAACAAAAGAAAGACAAAGAGAGCCGTAAAAACCAAAAAATTATTAGCATGAAAGAAGTTCGTTTAAGTCCTACAATTGATGAACATGACTTTAACACAAAGCTTCGTAATGCAATTAAGTTCTTAGAAAAAGGCGATAAAGTTAAAGCGTCTATTCGCTTCAAAGGACGCGCTATTACGCATAAGGAAATTGGACAACGAGTACTTGATCGTTTCTCAACTGCTTGTGCAGAAGTTGCAACTGTTGAGTCACATCCAAAAATGGACGGTCGTAGTATGTTCTTAGTCTTAGCACCTAAAAACGAAAAGTAATTTATTTGAGGAGGAAACACGATATGCCTAAAATGAAAACTCACCGTGGTTCAGCAAAACGTTTTAAAAAGACTGGATCTGGTAAATTAAAACGTGGTCGTGCATACACAAGCCACTTATTCGCTAACAAATCTACAAAAGCAAAACGTAAATTACGTAAAGCTTCATTAGTAAGCAAAGGCGATTTCAAACGTATCCGCTTTATGCTTACAAACATGAAATAAGAACGATAAACGTATTAGATAGATATCTAGGAGGGAAACAATATGCCAAGAGTTAAAGGCGGTACAGTTACACGCGCTCGTCGTAAAAAGGTTATTAAATTAGCAAAAGGTTATTACGGTTCTAAACATACATTATTCAAAGTTGCAAACCAACAAGTTATGAAATCATTAATGTATGCTTACCGTGACCGTCGTCAAAAGAAACGTGATTTCCGTAAATTATGGATCACTCGTATCAACGCGGCTGCTCGTATGAACGGACTTTCTTACAGCCGATTAATGCACGGATTAAAATTAGCAGGTATCGAAGTTAACCGTAAAATGTTAGCTGACCTAGCTGTTGCTGACGAAAAAGCATTTGCTGAATTAGCAAACGCTGCAAAAGCTAACTTAAAATAATTCGTTTAAAAAATCCTTAACATTTGTTAAGGATTTTTTTTCACTTTAAAGTATAAATTGGCAACGAGGAAGTTAATTCGACGTGGTATCCAATTTTAGGAATAAAGTATAAGTGCAACTAAACCTCTGTCTTCGCCTTAAGGCTTGCCAATCGGCAAGTTTTCTTTATTTGAATAGATTCTTAAACGAAACTAAATTCTTTTTTCATGTTATTAACGTTTGATTCATGACAATATTTTGTGAAACTAGAAGGAAATGAAAACTCTTTTTCTAATGAATTTATTTCTGCCTCATTTTTATTCTTTACAGCTTTTTGAAGTCTTTTTAAGTAACTTCTTCCTAGCTCAATTCGAGTAATAATCTCTTCTTTATTTGATGAAACTTGACCGTGACCTGGAACTAACAAGGATAATTCAAACTTATTAATTAGTTCTTCTGCCTTATCTAAAGTATTGTAATAGCTTTTTACACTATCAAATACAATCGGAAGTTCAAAATCAGATAAATAATCCCCTGTAACCCATATTCCTAAATTTTCAATATAAAGGAATAAACCATCTTTCGTATGCCCAGGAGAATGATAAAATCTTAATGTTGTCTGTCCAATTTTAATTTCTTGGCCATCTTCACTAATCATTAAATCAATTTTTGGAAATTGTATTGGTCTGGCATGATTAATATAATTGTCATTGTAAAATTGACGGATTTTTGATAGTTTAATATCTTTTTCAGGATGGTTATGTAAATTTTCGCTTCCAATAGTCTTAGCGTTAGGAAATGCATAATAACCTATAATGTGATCAAAATCTCCATGTGTAAAGTATAAATAAATTGGTCGTTCATTTTTAATTGATTCAACAAATTCCTTTATCTCATTTATTTCATGAGGTAACCAAGTTGGATCCACAATAATGATACAATCGTCGGTCGCTACAACGGTTGAGTTAGTTTGAAATAATGCACTTTGAAATACTGTAATATTGTCATTTTGAAATAAAATCATTGAATTACTCCTTTACTAATTTTTAGAACATTATGTTGATACTTAATATTGTATCAAATAATAGAAAAAACCTTAATGAATTAACTACAAATGTGTCAGTTCATTAAGGTTATACCTAGAATGATTAGCTTGGAAAGAAATTTGGCTTAACGATTGTATCATCGTATCGTTTATGAAATACATGAGTTGTAGCAGGCGACATAGGCGGAATTAACCACTTCCAATTACCTGTTAACTCACGGCCACATGATTCTTCTTGTTTTTCAAATTGAAGAAATTGCTGTGCGGCAGAATGATGATCAACAATACTAACACCATTTTTTTTATATGAATATAAAACGGCAATATTTAATTCAACTAGTGCACGATCTTTCCAAAGTGTACTGTTTCTTTTCGTATCTTGGCCGATAATTTTGGCTACTTTAGGCAAAAGATTAAAACGAAATTCATCAGCTAAATTTCGAGCACCAATTTCAGTTCCCATATACCATCCATTAAATGGGGCAGCACGATAAGATATACCACCAATCTCTAGAGTCATATCTGATATCATCGGAACAGCGTACCATTTAGTATTTAGAGGGGAAAAATCGTATTCCGGATGTTCAATAGGTACTTCGAGTACGATTTCAGTTGGGATCGTAAAATAGTTTGGTTCATGACTGTCTAATGAATAAACAATGGGCAAAATGTCGAAGTTAGTACCATTTCCTTTCCAACCAAGACTCTCACATTCTTTTGTAAACTCGATCGACTTTGGGTCTCCAATTATTCCATTTTCTGTTTCGTAGCCAGCATATCGAATCAGCTGGTGATTATGGATTTTAAGAGTATTATTTGCTCCTAGATTTGGTTTGAAAATTGTAATTGTAGGTAGAATCTTACCTGAATTTGTAGCATAGCTTATATGATGCAATAGTTCGTGCTCTATACTTTTATCATCGTTAATATGGCGAGCATCTAAAACATGAAGCTTATCCCAAAATAGTCTACCGATACAGCGGTTACTATTGCGCCACGCCATTTTCGCACCGTGCTCTAATTCCTCATACGTATGAGTGTAAAAACCAGTATCTCGAATCTCGGCTTCGATACTTTTTAATCGTTTTTCTATTTGATCTGATTTATCGAGTTCCTTATAGCATTGTGATATAAAGGAAAATGCTTCTTTATATAAAGCGGAAGTTGTTATCATATTAATCTCCAGTTGGTTAATTTAAAAAACTAGTAATAATTTATAAGCCTCATTATTATACCCCACAAATAATTTGGAGAAAATTAATATAATATTTATATGTTTTAATACGAGGGCTGAAGAACTATCTAAAAATTTTGTCAAAAGGAATCCCAAATTGTATAATGTTATATGTACATAATCTTAATTTAAAAAAGGATGGATGAGTTTGTCTACTTTAGATGCAAAGTTACAAATGTTAAAAGAACTAACGGATGCAAACGGCGTAGCTGGATTTGAACATGAACCACGTGAAGTAATGAGAAAATATATTACACCACTTGCTGATGAGGTTGTAACTGATAATTTAGGAAGCTTAATAGCAGTTAAAACCGGAGACCCAAATGGTCCAAGAATTGAAGTTGCTGGACATCTTGATGAAGTTGGATTTATGGTTACACAAATTGATGACAAAGGATTTTTACGTTTTCAAACAATTGGTGGCTGGTGGTCCCAAGTAATGCTTGCTCAGCGTGTTACCATTTCAACAAAAGAAGGTAATATTACAGGTATTATTGGTTCGAAACCGCCTCATATTATGAGTGCAGAAGCAAGAAGAAAAGTAGTAGACATTAAGGATATGTTTATTGATATCGGTGCTTCAAGTAAAGAAGAGGCATTAGAATTTGGGGTTCGTCCTGGAGACCAGGTTGTTCCATATTTTGAATTCCAAACGATGAAAAATGAAAAATTATTATTAGCAAAGGCATGGGATAATCGTATCGGTTGTGCTATTGCAATTGACGTTTTAGAACAATTACAAGGCCAAGCACATCCAAATATTGTATTTGGAGTTGGTACAGTTCAAGAAGAAGTAGGACTTCGTGGTGCAAAAACATCTACATATAAAATCGAACCAGATATCGGTTTTGCATTAGATGTTGGTGTTGCAGGTGACATGCCAGGTGTATCTGAAAGAGAAGCACAAGGTAAATTAGGCAAAGGCCCGCAAATCGTTTTATATGATGCATCAATGGTGTCTCATAAAGATTTACGAGAATTTGTAGTAAATGTAGCAGATGAAATTGGAATTCCATATCAATATGAGTCCATGCCTGGCGGAGGAACTGACGCTGGTTCAATGCATATTACTATGAAAGGTGTTCCAGCATTAGCAATCACAATTCCAACGAGATATATTCATTCTCACTCTGGTATCCTTCATCGTGATGATTATGAAAATACAGTTAAATTAATCGTAGAAGTAATCAAACGATTAGATCGCGATACAGTAGAGCGTTTAACATATAACTAACAAGAATCAATCCCTCATTTATTGAGGGATTTTTTTTAATAGTCAACCAAGCCTATATGAATTGCAACATCTACTATTTATAGATACCATTCTAAATTATAAGATTTAGCAGTCATAGTAACTCATGAAGCCCTTATGAGTAACTAAATAAGAGTAACTAAATTTCACCAACTTGCTTTTTTACATGATCATGATTCCATATCTCCGAAAAAACCTCATTTATTAAGGCGTTTTTGCTAATTCTACTTACCTACCAAACCTAATTTTCCCATTTTTTCCGTCTTCAACGTTATCGAACTGAAACAAATTGTATTATTCCTATAACTAGTTTGAAATAGTTTTGTCACATCTTATTGTTATCATAAATGCACGCTTTTCGAATAAGGATACTCGGAAATAGAGTTTGAAAAATGGTTTCTTACGTAATTTTTTAAAGCTAATAAATAAAATTTAGACTCCAATTTTGTAAATGGAGTTTCCTAAGGAGCCAAGACTTAATTAGTACTTGGCTGATTTTTTTTATAGGGAGACACCTTATTTAAAATATGGAAAAGCAAAATAAATATTAAGTTTTGAGGTGAGTTAATGAAAGCAAAAGTTAAAGTCAACAACGTAACAAAGGTTTTCGGTAAGTCTCCAAAGAACGCCATAAAGTTACTAGAAAAGGGATATTCAAAAAAGCAAATATTAGAGCAGACAAACTCAACAATCGGGGTAAATAATGCAAGCTTTGAAATATTCCCGGGTGAAATTTTTGTTGTAATGGGACTGTCAGGTAGTGGTAAATCTACTTTGATTCGAATGCTCAATCGATTAATTGAACCAACTACTGGTCAAATCTTGATCGACGATGAGGATATTGTAAAAATGAATCCACAGCAGTTAAGAGATGTTCGTCGAAAAAAAATTAGTATGGTTTTTCAAAATTTTGCTCTGTTCCCACACAAGACAATTCTTGAAAATACGGAATATGGTTTAGAAATACAAAATATTTCTCAGGAAGAAAGAACAGAAAAAGCTTTGAAGGCATTAAAAATAGTTGGCTTAAAAGGATATGAGCATCAATTCCCATCACAATTAAGTGGTGGTATGCAACAACGTGTTGGCCTTGCAAGGGCACTTACAAGTGACACGGATATTTTATTAATGGATGAAGCATTTAGCGCGCTCGATCCATTAATTCGTAAAGATATGCAGGACGAATTATTAGAACTGCAAGAGACGATGAAAAAAACGATTATATTTATAACACATGACCTGGATGAGGCCCTGCGAATAGGAGACAGAATTGCTCTTATGAAAGATGGTAACATAATGCAAATTGGTTCACCTGAGGAGATCATGGTAAATCCAGCCAATGAATATGTTGAACGATTTGTAGAAGATGTAGACCTATCAAAAGTATTAACGGCGGCTCATGTACAGAAGCGTGCTGAAAGAATTACGCCTGACCGTGGACCACGTGTAGCTTTACAAGTTATGAGAGACCAAGGATATTCAAGCATTTTTGTGGTTGATCGCAGACAAAAGCTACTTGGAGCAATTACTGCTGATGATGCTTCAAATGCTCTTATTAAAAATAAATCGGTAGAAGAAGCTATGCAGAAAGAAATTGTGTCTGTTTATGAAGAAACTTTATTAACTGATGTAATTGGAGCACTGGCAACTTCTGTACTACCATTAGCAGTTATAGATAAAAATGAACGATTAAAAGGTGTCATTATCCGTGGAGCAGTAATTGGTGCATTAGCGGGTAAAACGGACGATTTAAATATAAAGGGAGGTTAAATATATGGGTATTCCAAAAATTCCGTTAGCAGAATGGATTGATAAAATTGTCGATATAATTATTAAAACTTTCCATCCTCTATTTGGCGCAATAACCAACATCACAGAAACCCTTTTAAATAACCTTGTTAAAGTTTTAGGACTTGGCCCATCTATTATTCTAATCATATTAATTTCATTACTTGCTTTTTATACAAGTAGGTGGACAGTTGGTCTGTTTACGTTACTTGGCTTGTTATTAATCGATAATCTTGGACTTTGGGGTGCTACAGTTGATTCGTTAGCATTGATCTTATCATCAATTGTTATTACGGTTGTAATTGGAATTCCTTTAGGGATTTGGACGTCGCAAAACGATCGAGTAAAACAAGTAATTACACCAATACTAGACTTTATGCAAACAATGCCAGCATTTGTTTATTTAATTCCAGCAATTCTCTTTTTCGGAATTGGTGTAGTTCCTGGTATTTTAGCTTCTGTCATTTTTGCAATTCCACCAACAATCCGATTAACGAATTTAGGTATACGAGAGGTTCCAAGTGATTTAATAGAGGCATCTAATGCTTTTGGATCAACAACGTGGCAAAGACTATTTAAAGTACAGCTACCTTTAGCAGCACCTACAATTTTAGCTGGTATAAATCAAAGTATTATGCTTGCATTATCGATGGTAGTTATTTCATCACTAGTTGGTGCTCCAGGATTAGGTGCAGAGGTTTATCGTGCTGTAACGCAGATTAAGGTAGGGGAAGGATTCGAGGCAGGAATATCAATAGTTATCGTTGCAATTATTCTTGATCGAATTTCTCAAAACCTTCGTCAACCTGCATATGGGAAAAGAGTTGCTAAGAAATATGTTTATGGATTTACTGTATTAATCTTCTGTATTTCGGCCATTTCAGTTGCCTTTGCAGGTGGCAAGGATCAAAAAACAGTTACAAATAAAATAGGTGCCGGGGTTAATTATGAGATTACCGGAATTGATCCAGGAGCTGGGTTAATGAAAGCTACTGAAAAAGCAATGAAGGATTACGACTTAAAGGATTGGACATTAAAAGAGGGTTCTTCTGCTGCTATGACAGCCGAATTGAAAAAAGTATATGAAAATAAAGAACCCATTATCGTTACAGGATGGACGCCACACTGGATGTTTTCGAAATATAAGTTAAAGTATTTAGAAGATCCAAAAGGGTCATTTGGTAAGGATGAATCAATTCATACAGTAGTGAGAAAAGGATTAAAAGAAGACATTCCTGGTGCGTATAGTATATTAGATAACTTTACTTGGAAACCATCTGATATGGAAGAAGTGATGAGTGATATTCAAGATGGTATGAAACCAGATAAAGCAGCAGAGAAATGGATCAAAAAGCATCAAGATCAAGTAAATAATTGGACGAAAGAAGCTTCAAAAGGAAATGGTGAAAAAATTAGTCTTGTTTATGTTTCATGGGAATCTGAAGTTGCCAGCACAAATGTCATTGGAAAAGTACTTGAAAACCAAGGCTATGACGTAACATTAAAACAAATTGAGGCAGGACCGATGTTTGCAGGTATTGCAGATGGAAGTGCAGATGCAATGGTCGCAGCTTGGCTTCCGACAACTCACAAAGATTATATGAATGAATACAAAAAACAATTGGTGGATCTTGGACCAAATTTAAAAGGGACAAAATTAGGCTTAGTCGTACCAGAATATATGAAAATCAATTCAATCGATGATTTAAAAGATAAAACGAAATAACCAAAATAAAAGGACTAACGAAAAGCTAATAACTTTAGTTAGTCCTTTTTATGTTTTTAACAGATTAGTTTACTGACTTACTCCATTTTCTAAAACTGTAAGTAGTTCATGCTTTTGATTTTCTGAAGCGTGATTCCAAAAAACTTCGAGAAGTACACCTAAACCTGGTAATACTTTTTCTTCGCCACTTTGAATAGCATCTACAATTGTTGCTTCTAATTGATCACTTTTATTACCTGAAATATTGTGAAGAACTGCTCCGCGAATATTAAAATTCATTTGGATTCTCCTTTCATATTAAGCTTTATGTAGTATTTGTAAACGGAAACGATTTTATGTATGATAAACGATATGAGATACGATGAAAGGTAAAGGAAACTTATGAAACAAATTGATTCCATACAAAATAATTCTGTTAAGGCTTGGAAAAAGCTACATACAAAAAAAGGAAGAGATAAAGCTAAACAATATATCGTAGAAGGTTTTCATTTAGTCGAGGAGGCAATTAAGCATGATGCACCGATTCTTCATTTATTAATTAGTGAAGATATTGACTTACCTTCTAATTTTTCAACAGGGTCATTCGAAATTACGTATATATCTAAAGAGGTTAGCAAGGAATTAAGCGAAACAGAAACATCTCAAGGTGTTTTTGCAATTATTGAATTTTCTTTTGTAAGAATTGATTTTGAGAAAGTGTCAAAATTATTACTAATTGATGAAGTTCAAGATCCAGGGAATGTTGGAACAATGATTCGAACAGCGGATGCTGCTGGTTTTGATGGGGTTATTTTAGGTTCAGGAACAAGTGATCTATATAATGCTAAAACAATTCGATCGACCCAAGGATCATTATATCATTTACCAATATTACGTGGTGATTTAGTTGAAGCAGTTTCTAATTTAAAAGATAAAGGAATAACTGTTTACGGAACGTCTCTTCAAAATGCAAAACCGTTTAATGAAGTAAATGTTACAAATCGTTTTGCCATTATTGTAGGAAATGAAGGTAAAGGTGTGAATTCAACATTACTTTCATTAACTGATGAAAATCTATATATACCTATTTATGGTAAAGCTGAATCATTAAACGTTGGTATTGCAGCAGGGATTCTAATGTATAGCCTTTGAGGTATGGAAAATAATTGATCTTTCGAGGTCAGTAAAAATGATTCAAATCATTTAGTAAATAATTATGTTGAGCAGTTGCATTAATTGAAAAAAATCAATATAATTAATTAAGAAAATTTAATACATAAAAAGCTTTGACAGAGAATAGTAAATTTGAATCTCTATTTAGGGAGAAAGTGCCGTAGACTGTAAGCACTTTTATAGTAGACCAAATTGAATTCACCTCTTGAGCTAGCGCCGGGACCATTTTTGAATGTAAAGGCGACTCGGTCTATCTAAGTAGATCGTTATATGAATGAAGTGAGCAGTTGTTTCTGTAATATAATAACTGTTAATTAGGGTGGTACCGCGATCAATCCTCGTCCCTTTTTTGGGAGCGAGGTTTTTTTATGTTTAAATTTATGAATTTGAATAGGAGGATTATTCATGCAAGAGCGTTTAGTTTCTTTACAAGCAGAAGCGATTAAGCAAATAGAAGAAGCAACAGATTTAAAAGCATTAAATGACATTAGAATTGCCTATCTAGGAAAAAAAGGTCCGATTACTGAGGCAATGAAAGCAATGAAGGATTTAACTCCTGAAGAACGCCCAAAAATGGGAGCTGTTGCTAATGAAGTACGTGCGGCAATCCAAGAAAAACTTGAAGCAAAGCAAGTTGTATTAGAACAAAATGCGATAAATGAAAAATTAGAAAGTGAATCAATTGACGTAACACTTCCAGGAAGACCAGTTCATGCAGGTGGAGCTCATCCATTAAGAGCGGTTATTCAAGAAATTGAAGATTTATTTATTGGAATGGGATATGAAATCGCAGAAGGTCCAGAAGTAGAAAAGGACTATTATAATTTCGAAGCATTAAATTTACCAAAAGGTCATCCAGCTCGTGATATGCAGGATTCATTCTATATTTCTGAAGAAACATTAATGAGAACTCATACTTCACCTGTTCAAGCTAGAACAATGGAAGCAAATGTGGAAAAAGGACCAATTAAAATAATTTGCCCAGGTAAAGTTTATCGCCGTGATGACGATGATGCTACACATTCTCATCAATTTATGCAAATCGAAGGTCTAGTAATTGGTAAAAACATTTCAATGAGTGACTTAAAAGGTACTTTACAACTTTTTGCGAAAAAAATGTTTGGTGAAGAGCGTGAAATTCGCTTACGTCCAAGCTTCTTCCCATTTACTGAGCCTTCAGTAGAAATGGATATTTCTTGTATGAAATGTGGAGGAAAAGGCTGTAACATGTGTAAACACACTGGATGGATTGAAATTTTAGGTGCGGGTATGGTTCATCCTAACGTACTTGAGATGGCTGGGTATAATCCAAAAGAAGTTCAAGGATTTGCTTTCGGTATGGGTCCAGAACGTATTGCATTATTAAAATATGGTATTGATGATATTCGTCATTTCTATACGAACGATATAAGATTCTTAAAACAATTCCAACAAATGTAAGGTAGGAGGGGACTAAAACATGTTTGTATCAACAAAATGGTTACAAGAATACGTTGATTTAAGTGGTGTTACACCAGACGAGCTTGCAAAATTAATAACAAAAGCAGGTATTGAAGTTGAAGGTGTTAATCATCTTTCAGAAGGAATTAAAAATGTTGTTGTTGGTTATGTAATGGAACGTGAACAACATCCAGAGGCAGATAAATTATCAAAATGTACTGTCGATGTTGGAGAAGAACAACCAGTACAAATTATTTGTGGCGCACCGAATGTTGCTAAGGGCCAAAAAGTGATCGTGGCAAAGGTAGGCGCAGTTTTACCGGGGAATTTCAAAATTAAAAAAGCGAAATTACGTGGAGAAGTTTCTGAAGGAATGATTTGCTCACTACAAGAACTAGGAATTGAAGGCAAAGTAGTTGCAAAAGAATTCTCAAATGGCATTTTTGTTTTACCAAGTGATGCTGAAGTAGGAGCAGATGCATTAGACGTACTATATCGTGATGATGCAGTATTAGAACTTGGATTAACACCAAACCGTGCTGATTGCTTAAATATGATTGGTGTTGCCTATGAAGTAGCTGCAATTTTAGATCGTGACGTTAAACTTCCAGCGATTAACGCTCAATCAGCTACAACTGCTGATTATGTTTCAGTTTCTATTGAATCAAAAGAAGATGCACCATATTATAGTGCTAAATTAGTCAAAGGTGTAAAAATTGGTCCTTCACCATTATGGATGCAAGCTCGTTTGATGAGTGCTGGTATTCGTCCGATTAATAATGTGGTTGATATTACGAACTATATTTTAATTGAATATGGTCAACCATTACACGCGTTCGATTTTAATAAATTAAATAGTAATCAAATGATCATTCGTCATGCGAAAGAAAACGAAAAGATCGTTACGCTTGATGGTGAAGAGCGCACATTACAGCCACATAATTTAGTAATTGCAACAGAGAAAGAAGCAGTAGCAGTTGCAGGTGTAATGGGTGGTCAAAGTACTGAGGTTGATGTTGAAACTGTAGACGTTTTAATTGAATCAGCTGTTTTCAGAGGTCAAAGTGTTCGCCAGACTTCAAAAGACTTAGGATTACGTAGCGATTCAAGTGCTCGTTTTGAAAAGGGTATTGATGCTTCTCGTACGTTGCCTGCTTCTGAACGTGCTGCTCAGTTAATGGCTGAACTAGCTGGTGGAACAATTGTAGAAGGTACTGTAATTGTCGACAATTTAGTTGAAGATGCTAAAAAAGTATCAGTTTCTGTAAGTAAGATTAATGGCGTACTTGGTACATCAATTGATGCTGAGACAGTAAAAGATATTTTCCGTCGCTTAAGATTAGAAGCTACGGCGGATGGTGAAGTATTTACAGTTACTGTTCCAAGTCGTCGTGGTGATCTTTCAATAGAAGAAGATTTAGTTGAAGAAGTAGGAAGACTATATGGCTATGATCATATTCCTGCTACTTTACCAACGGGTGTTGCTAGTCGTGGACAATTAACACCTTATCAAGCAAAGCGTAGAAAAATTCGTCAATATTTACAGCATGCAGGTCTTTATGAAGCTGTAACTTACTCTCTAACAAGCAATAATAAAGTTAAACGTTTTGCACTAGAAACAGTAGATGCAGAACCTGTACGTTTAGCGCTACCTATGAGTGAAGAACGCAGTGAGTTACGTTTCAGTTTAGTACCACATTTATTAGATGCTATCGCCTATAATGTTGCACGTAAAGAAGAAAATGTTCAACTATTCGAAACTGGTTCTGTCTTCTTAACAAAGGAAAAGAACGAGCTTCCTCATGAAGAAGAATATTTAGCAGGAGCGTTAACTGGTTTATGGTTGCAACATGCATGGCAAGGCGAGAAAAAAGCTGTGGATTTCTATGTTGTAAAAGGTATTTTAGACGGTTTATTTACTGAATTAGGTTTATCAAATAAAATAACATATCTTGCTGCTAAGAAAGAAGAATTACACCCAGGACGTACAGCAAGTTTATTATTAAACGGTGAAGAAATTGGTTTTATCGGTCAAGTTCATCCTGTTACTCAAAAAGAGTGGGATCTTAAAGAAACATATGTATTCCAATTATCTCTTGAAAAGCTATTAAATACTGAATTTGATGATATTTTGTACAATGCAATTCCTCGTTTCCCATCAATGAACCGAGATATGGCATTAGTAGTTGATTCGAAAGTATTTGCTGGTGATATTCTATCTACAATTCGTTCAACTGGAGGAAGACTTCTAAAGGATGCTACAATCTTTGATTTATACGAAGGTGATAAGATGGAAGCTGGTAAAAAATCAGTTGCCTTCTCTTTAACATATTTCGATCCAGAACGCACATTAACGGATGAAGAAGTAACTAAAGCTCATTCAAAAGTTTTAAAAGCAGTAGAAGAAACACATAATGCTCAATTACGTGGGTAAATATTTATAAATAATCGATAGTATAATTGTATTGAAAAAACCAAGTTCTTTTTTAGAGAATTTGGTTTTTTTGTTTGTTTCGCTACTGGTGCAGCAATACCTGGATTTGCCAATTTGTATAAATTTAGATTCGGGTGAAGAGTAAGATTATTTTCAAATAATACAAAATAAAAACCCCTTCAAAGTTGACTGGTATCGCTTTTTACTGTCTACGATTGAAGGGCTTTTAATTAGATAATTAATTTAATAATCAATAATATCTCTCTTATTGAGTCACTAAATATCTAGTATTCTTATTATTTTATGAGACAAGCTTTTAAGACGTTTGGGCAAATATAAATGATGTTTGAAAAATATTGCATAAATTTCATTTACACTGACTTGATATTAGAGTAGTGGTAGATGCTCATTGTTTTGTTTAATTAGCTATTTATTCTTTTTATTAGTAAACCAATACGAATAAAAAAGTATTAAACGTTAGATATATTATATTAAAATAATGATTAATTTGTACATGTTTTTTGACTCATTTTTTTGATAATAATGAACCAATTTGTCCTTTTTTTATACAATAAATTGTACGATTAAAATTTTTTTGAGAGGTGTATTTTTTTGCCACTACCACCAATTCCACCACTACCACAACAACCATCAGAAGAACCAAATCAACCAGATACTACACAAAGCACAGATCAATCAGAATTATTACAACAAATTTCTTCATTCCTTCCAAAACCAGTAATGGGTCCAACAGGAGCAACAGGAGCAACAGGTCCATGCGGTCCTGAAGGTAAACAAGGTCCTCGTGGAGAAAGAGGTAAACGAGGAAAAGAAGGGGAAGATGGAGACAGAGGTCCAAGGGGGCCAATGGGTCCGATGGGTCCAATGGGACCAGCAGGAATACCGGGTACTGCAGGAGCAACAGGAGCAACAGGACCAGCGGGAGCAACAGGTCCAGCAGGAGGCCCAGCAGGCCCAGCAGGAGCAACAGGGGCACCAGGAGCGACAGGCCCAGCAGGAGCAACAGGTCCAGCGGGAACACCAGGGGCACCAGGAGCGACAGGCCCAGCAGGAGCAACAGGTCCAGCGGGAACACCGGGGGCACCAGGAGCGACAGGCCCAGCAGGAGCAACAGGGGCACCAGGAGCGACAGGCCCAGCAGGAGCAACAGGTCCAGCGGGAACACCAGGGGCACCAGGAGCGACAGGCCCAGCAGGAGCAACAGGTCCAGCAGGAGCAACAGGCCCAGCAGGAACACCAGGCCCAGCGGGAGCAACAGGCCCAGCGGGAGCAACAGGCCCAGCAGGAACACCAGGCCCAGCAGGAGCAACAGGTCCAGCAGGTCCAGCAGGAACACCGGGCGCAGCAGGAGCAACAGGCCCAGCAGGAGCGACTGGTATAGCAGGTACAGGTGCAATCATTCCGTTTGCATCAGGTGCACCAGTAGTAATGTCAACAGTTGCAGGTGGATTAGCAGGAACAGTAGGTCTTGTAGGATTTGGAAGTTCATTACCGAATGTTGCATTACTTCCTGGACCAGCGATTGATTTAACTGGAACTGGTTTACCAACTGAAATTCTTGATTTTGCATTCTCAATGCCTAGAGCTGGTACAATTACAGCTATTTCAGCATCCTATAGTAATGTAGTTGCTTTGTCTCTTTTAGGAACAAATATAGTGGTCACTGCACAATTATATAGTGCACCAATAAATAGTAATAACTTTACTCCAGTTGTAGGTGCAAGTGTTACTTTACCGGCTCTAGCAGGTCCGCTTACATTAGGCCAAATCACTAGCGGTATTTCTACACCTTTAGCAGTACCGATTGCAGCACAAACTCGTTTAATGATGGTATTTACTGCAACTGCAAACGGTGTTAGCCTTCTCAATACTGTTACTGGATATGCTAGCGCAGGAGTAGTTATAAACTAATTAATAAATAGAAGTAAGAAAAATATATTTTAACAATGACTCTACTAAACTAGATCGCTTTTGACTATCAATGATAGTTTTGAATCTAGTAAGTAGAGTTTTTTTGCGGATTTTTAATAGAAATGGTAAAAATATCCAAACCAAACTTGTCCATCAAAAATAGTATAAGGTGTACGTCAAAATATTTTTGGAGGTGTATCTATTTGCCAATACCACCAGGCCCAACAAGTTCACCATTATTTCCATTTCCGCCTAGTCCAACAGGTCCAACTGGAGCAGCATTACCACCAGGACCAGCAGTACCTCCAGGTCCATCAGGCCCAGTAGTTCCAACAGGTCCAACAGGTCCAGTAGGTCCAACAGGTCCAGTAGGTCCGACAGGTCCACAAGGCCCAGCAGGAGCAACAGGTCCAGCAGGAGCAACAGGTCCAGCGGGAGCAACAGGTCCAGCGGGAGCAACAGGTCCAGCGGGAGCAACAGGTCCAGCAGGAGCAACAGGTCCAGCGGGAGCAACAGGTCCAGCGGGAGCAACAGGTCCAGCGGGAGCAACAGGTCCAGCAGGAGCAACAGGTCCAACAGGAGCAACAGGTCCAGCGGGAGCAACAGGAGCAGACGGAGCAACAGGCCCAACAGGAGCAACAGGTCCAGCGGGAGCAACAGGAGCAGACGGAGCAACAGGCCCAGCAGGAGCAACAGGTCCAGCGGGAGCAACAGGAGCAGATGGAGCGACAGGTCCAGCGGGAGCAACAGGTCCAGCGGGAGCAACAGGAGCAGACGGAGCGACAGGCCCAGCGGGAGCAACAGGCCCACAAGGTCCAACAGGAGCAACAGGCCCAGCAGGAGCAACAGGTCCAGCGGGAGCAACAGGAGCAGACGGAGCGACAGGTCCAGCAGGAGCAACAGGCCCAGCGGGAGCAACAGGTCCAGCGGGAGCAACAGGAGCAGATGGAGCGACAGGCCCAGCAGGAGCAACAGGAGCAGACGGAGCGACAGGCCCAGCGGGAGCAACAGGTCCAGCGGGAGCAACAGGAGCAGACGGAGCGACAGGTCCAGCAGGAGCAACAGGCCCAGCGGGAGCAACAGGTCCAGCGGGAGCAACAGGAGCAGACGGAGCGACAGGTCCAGCAGGAGCAACAGGCCCAGCGGGAGCAACAGGTCCAGCGGGAGCAACAGGAGCAGATGGAGCGACAGGCCCAGCAGGAGCAACAGGAGCAGACGGAGCGACAGGCCCAGCGGGAGCGACAGGCCCAGCGGGAGCAACAGGTCCAGCGGGAGCAACAGGAGCAGACGGAGCGACAGGCCCAGCAGGAGCAACAGGTCCAGCGGGAACAACAGGCACAATTGCAGCATTTGCTCATATCTTTAATGTAGGCGCTCAAACAATAGCAACAGGTAATCCAGTTTCTTTTGATACGAATGGAACTATTTCAGGAACGGACATTGCTCATGTAGCAGGTTCACCAGATATTTCACTCGCTCAAAATCACAATTATCAGGTTCTTTATACTTTTGTTGGTGATGCATCTGTTTCAGATGTTTCAGTTCATTTTACTTTAGCAGGTACAGATATTCCTGGAAGTGGATTTACTGATCCAAGTTCCGCAGGCTTAGTCACTGCTTCTCAAGGTTCAGGTGAATTTATTATTAGTACTGTTGGACAAATTGCGCCAACTGATTTAAATATGGTTGTCGACAGTACTACAGACATCACTTTCCCAGCTCAGGATGCTAATCATCCAAATATTAGTATCGTTATAATTGAGCTGAGCTAATTTAAGACTTGGAATCCGTTGTAAATACAACGGATTTTTTTTTTAGAAAGATTAGGAGGAAATATTTATTACAAAACATTTAGTAATAACAAAATATTCCAAGTTTGAATATGTTAATTAAGGTGATTGACAAAAATAAAATAATTTTTATGGATATGTTCTTTGTAATAAGAATATTAAAATTGCTGTTTGAAAATGAAACAGACTTTATTATTTTAGAAAACACATAATAGATAGACTATATTACTCTCTATAAAAGTTATAATGAAATTTTTATAAAGAAAAGGATGTCTACTTTTAAAGCGATTCTAAGAAGGTGTTTAATGAAGAATGAAAACTAGTATTATTATTTTGACTTATAATCAGCTCGAGGTATCGAAAAAATGCTTTGAAAGTCTTGCGAAATATACAAAGGAAGATGAAGTAGAAATTATTGTTATTGATAATGGCTCGACTGATGGAACTCGAGAATATTTAAAAAGTAATCCTTCCTTTATTACAATCTTTAATGAAATAAATATGGGGTTTGCTAAAGGTTGTAATCAAGGAATTGAAGTCGCTACAGGTGATAATTTGTTATTTTTAAATAATGATACAATTGTTACAGAAAATTGGTTAGATGCAATGCTGACTCTTTTATATAGTAATGATAAAATTGGCATGGTTGGGCCAGTAAGTAATTATGTGAGTGGATTGCAGCGAATTAATGTTGATTATCAAAATGATCAAGAAATTAATGAATTTTCATTAAGGTATTGTGCAAGTGTAAAAGGAATGTCTAAGCAAGTATTAAGATTAGTAGGATTTTGTTTATTAGTTAGACGTGAATTAATTGATCGATTAGTAGGATTTGATGAAAGATTTAAACTAGGTTCATTTGAAGATGATGATATTTGTTTAAGAGCTATTTTAGAAGGATATGAATTGCATATTGCATTAGATTCATTTGTTCATCATTATGGGCACATGACGTTCAACGGAAATAGTGATATTAATATAAATCACTTATATATTGAAAATAGAATGAAGTATATTGAAAAGTGGGGAAATAATTTAATCGATATTGGGTATCCGAAGACGGAAATTATTGAAATTGTACCACGTAACATAAATAATGTTTTAGAAGTTGGTTGTTTAGCTGGCGCAACAGGTCTAGAAATTAAAAATCTATACAAATGTGAATTATATGGAACAGAAAGTGATTCAGAATTATCCTCAATTGCATCACAATTTTATAAGAGGGTTGAGACAATCAGTATTGACGAAGTATCCCGCAGTTATCCTGAGGCGTTTTTTGATTTAATCATAATTGATAATATTGTTAACCATCTTATAGATCCTTGGAGTTTCGTAAAAGAAATCACTCATCTATTAAAACCATCTGGCTCAATTATTTGTAGAGTTCCAAATGTTTCCCATGGTGAAGTTCTCTTTCAATTATTACAAGGTCAATGGAATTATATTCACGCAGGAATATTGAAAAAAGAAAATATTAGATTTTTCACGCCTCAAACAATTGATACACTATTTCCAACTGATCAATTTGAAGTGACAACAAAAAAGAATGAAAATATAAATGTAGGTTTAAATATTAAGTTGTTTTTTGAAGAAGTAGTTCATTTAGCTCATAGTTTTGGAATTAATCTTGATCAACTATCTTCAAATCTTGAAATTTATAATATGCTCTTATTAATAAGGAAAAAATGATTAAAAGGCAGTTGAGGGGTCCTCATCTGCCTTCGTTATTTAATCTATTTGAAAAATATTCTCTATTTGAGAGAATACTAGGATGTGTTGGGTAAAAATAATAAGCTAATTCATTGTGCTCATTTGCAAGGCGAAATTCACCTATTCTGTCATAGCAAACCGCCAGCTGTAAATGTGGTAGCCAAGTAGTACATGATGGGTTATGAAGAATCAAACGATTGTTAACCTTATTTAAGGTTGCTTCTTTATACCAATAAATAGCTGAATCAAAATTATTTTTCTCAAAAAATGTATAAGCCAATCTACAACATGTTTCTGGATGAGTATTACCATATTTAAGAGCTCTTAATAACCAAGTAGTTTCTAAGTCTGTTAGATTAAGCTCATGATAGCTATTAGCAATATAATGACAAGCAAGGATATTATGTTCTTCAAATGGCTGATTTAATCGCAAAAATTTTAAAAAATACTTTATTGATTGGTCATGTTGATAATCTGAACTTAACTCTTTTGCATAATAAAAAAAATCCATTGTTGAAAGATTTAGGTTGTTACTTAACATTTCTTCATATATTCGAATATTTTCTTTTGTATTTTGTGTGAGAGGAAGATCTGTTATAACAAGATTAGTAGAAAATGATTTAGAGGTTTGTTCATTTTTCATATTCAGTGAATGACTATTTGAACTTAATTTTTTAAATAATCGTCTGATTTTTTGTTTACTTTTTACATTCCAACCGATTTGATAATCGAAAGCTACATTATAAACTTCGTTGTTTATTGACTGTTTTAGCTTAGAAAATTTTAAACTGTCATTTTCTAGTAAAACTTCACTGTGGTTTAGTAAAAGTATAAAGTCTTTTGTTGCCAATGATTTTGAAAAATTTAATGCAGCTATTTCATCGACACCATCAAAAACATGGATTTGCTCTGTAAACTGTCTTGCTAGCTCAATCGTTCGATCGTGGGAATTCATATCAACGATGATAATTTCATCAACTAGGCTACTCACTGAACTAAGACATCGTTCAATTGTGGCTTCATTATTTTGTACAACCATGCATAAACTGACTGTGATCAAGCTATCACCCTTTTCTATAATTTTGATTTAGTATTAAATGATTGATGATATCTTAATGTTGATTTACTTAATTAGTAGTTTCAAAATCATCTTTTGTGCCTACTAAACAGATAGGATCCAGGAAATACATCGTTAGAAGGTAGTAAGGGTAGTTATTGTTCTTTAAAATAAGAGCGGAAATACTCTTGGTTGTGTAGAACAGATGGATTATTGGGAACATAACTTGCAGCTATCTCATTATATTTTCTAGCAGTTAGTTGATCACCTAATCGACTATAGCAAAGACATAACTGTAGATTAGGTAACCAAGTGTAACAAGCTTGATTTATAAAAGGACTACTTTTAGGAACATCAACAAGAGTAGCGAGTTTATACCACGAAATTGCACGTGTGTAATCACCTTGTTGAAGATAAACAAATCCTAATCGACAGCAGTTTTCTCCACGTGGTCCATCATAATAAAATGATCTTAGGCAACTACTAATTGCTTTTTCCCATTCGTTTATATTTAAATAGCAGTCTGCCATTTTTCCGCAAGCTTGAATATTATCCTCGTACCAGCCTTTTCCTTCATCAAGAAACAATTCATACCATTCAATTGCCTTTTCAAATAGCTGATGATCTACGCATTCATTTGCATAATAGTATTTGTCACGTGGACTTAATTCGTTTCCTGAAGAAATCGCATTTTCATAAATTTTTAAATTGCGATCAGAATACTCTTTGTCTTTTTGATGAATAATTGCGGCATCCGATTGAATAATTTCGCCATAAACCTCTAAATATTCATGAACGAAACCAATCCATTTAAAGTTTCTTTCTCGCTTAACGATTCGATTCCGTACAGAACTAAAGCTCGGATTACCATTTTCATCGAAAGCTAGATGATATTTCATTCCGACAGCGTCGACGTTTTTAGTTAATGTCTTTTTTAATTTAAGTAATTTTTTCGCATTTTCATCAGTGATAATATCATCAGCATCTAGCCACATAATATAATCCTTCGTTGCCTTAGAAAAGGAAAAATTTCTTGCCGCTGAAAAATCATTGATCCAAGTAAAATCATATATTGAATTTGTAAACTTTTTAGCTATTTCCTTTGTTTTGTCTGTTGAACCAGTATCAATAATGACAATTTCGTCTACTATATTAGATACAGATGATAAACATCTGGAAAGTACAGCTTCTTCATTTTTTACAATCATACAAAGGCTTAAAGTTATTGGTTTTTTTTTCATGAATTCCACCTCAATTTCTATGTTATTAAGGTTGTCAACAAATGGTGCAATTCATAAAGTTCAAAAAAAGATTAATGTTGAATTTCTACAGTAGATATGATTAAATGGAAAAAATGAATATTGAAAATTTTTAGATGAAGAGAGTAATCTTATTTTGATTCTAGTAGAGAGTTGGGGATGGTGGAAGCCTAACAGAACGAATAAGATGAAGCGCACTTCGGAGAAGCAGTCTGAATTAATAGTAGGACTTTGCCGGGGAAGACCTCGTTAACAAATTTTAAAGTTGGTTCAATATATTTGAACAATTAGAGTGGTACCGCGGATTAGTTAAACCCGTCTCTTATGATAGAGACGGGTTTTTTATATTTTGGAGAGGATTGATCATAATGAATTATGTAAACATGTATAGCGAACAAATTGAAAAAGCTTTAAATGGATCACTAACTTTAACTGAAATTAACTCACTTATCGAAAAACCGAATTATGCAGATCAAGGTGATTTAGCATTTCCTTGTTTCCAATTAGCAAAAGCATTAAAAAAATCGCCAATCATGATTGCAATGGAAATTGCACCACAGATTAATCATGATTTAATTGAAAAAGTAGAAGCGAACGGCCCGTACGTAAACTGCTTTTTGAATAAAAAGCTAGTAAGTAAGCAAGTAATTGAATTAGTTCTTGGTCAAGGGAAGGAATATGGAAATCAAGTAATTGGTGAAGACAAAACAGTTGCGATTGATTGTTCCTCTCCAAATATTGCAAAGCCATTTTCGATGGGGCACTTGCGTTCTACAATGATTGGAAATTCAATTGCTAAAATAGCTGAAAAAAATGGGTATAAAGCAATAAAAATTAATCACCTGGGAGACTGGGGAACTCAGTTTGGTAAATTAATTGTTGCTTATAAACTTTGGGGTAATCAAGACGCAGTAAAAGAAAATCCAATCAAAGAACTTTTAAAATTATATGTTAAATTTCATGAAGAAGTTGAAAAAGAGCCTCAACTAGAGGAAGAAGCTAGAAGCTGGTTTAAGCAATTAGAGGAAAAAAATGAAGAAGCCCTGCACTTATGGAAGTGGTTCCGTGACGAGTCTCTTAAAGAATTCATGTTAGTTTATGATTTATTAGGTGTTAATTTTGATAGTTTTAATGGAGAAGCGTTTTACAATGATAAAATGGAACGAATTATTGAACTTCTTGAGCAAAAAAATCTTTTAGTAGAATCTGAAGGTGCTGATGTAGTTGAATTAACTGAAAAGGAATTACCACCATGCTTAATTAGAAAATCTGATGGAGCTACACTGTATGCAACAAGAGATTTAGCAGCTGCACTTTATCGTAAAGAAACTTATGATTTTGATAAAGCAGTGTATGTTGTAGGTGGAGAACAAGCATTGCATTTTGAGCAAGTATTTACAGTTTTGAAGAAAATGGGTTACGAATGGGCGAATGAAATGGTACATGTTCCATTCGGCTTAATCTTACAAAATGGTAAAAAAATGTCTACGCGAAAAGGGAAAATTGTTCTTTTAGAAGAGGTAATTGAGGAAGCGATTAGTTTAGCTAGTCAAAATATTGCAGAAAAAAATCCAACATTAAAAAATAAAGAAGAAGTTGCTAATATGGTTGGAGTCGGTGCGATCATTTTCCAAGATTTAAAAAATGACCGTATGAATAACATCGAATTTTCACTTGAGCAGATGCTTAAATTTGAAGGTGAAACCGGACCATATGTACAATACTCAATTGCGAGAACAAATTCAATTTTAGATAAAGCTACATCATCGGATTTAAATAATCAAGATGGACTGGATGATTCATATAGTTGGGACATCATAAAACATATACTCGAGTTCCCTAACAAAGTAGCGCGTAGTTTTGAACAATTTGAACCATCTGTCATTGCTAAATATACAATAGACTTGGCACAAAGCTTCAATAAATATTATGGAAATACTCATATTCTAACAAATGATGATCAATTAGAGAGTAGATTAGCATTAATTAAAGTTGTTTCCATTGTTTTAGAAGAAGGACTAAGATTATTGGGAATTCGTGCACCAAAAGAAATGTAAAATAACAGGTATTGAAGAAATTTTTATCTTCAATACCTGTTTTCTTTTTTGATTTGATCGTAGAACGCAGGAAGACAGTCTTTCTAATTTTTATTACATATAAATAGTTATGTAAGGGTTTTGATTAACAATGTATCCAAATGAAAAAGGTTTAACGTAGTCTAAGAAAACAATTAAAATTTAAAAGTTTTATTGAAAATGATTATCATTTACATTTATAATGAATTTAAAATATTTAGAGAATAAGGGGAATGTTCAATGTCGATATTAAATTTTATTAAAGCTAGAAGAACGATTAGAGATACAAAAAAGGATCCAATTAATATGAAAGATTTAATGGAGCTACTTGAAGCAGCATCTTATGCTCCTTTCCACAGTAAAGAAGAGCCTTGGCACTTCATTATGGTTTCAGAAGAAAAAGAAAAAGAATATTATGCTTCAAAAATTGTAGATAGCTACGAAAGAATGGAATTAACTGAAACATATACAGTTGAGAAAATTAAAAAATCAACGGAATTCTTTAAAACATATATCATCGACACACCAATGCATTTAATTATAACGACAGACCACTCTGAACATGAAAAGAAAAATTTAGAAGCGATTGGCGCAACCTGTGCATTTGTTCAAAATTTACAATTAGCAGCTTGGGAAAAAAATATTGGAATGGTATGGCGAACAAATCCTTATATTTTTGATAAACAATTTTACAAAGAGATGGGTATTCCTGAAACGCGAAAAATTTTAGGAGCTCTTCATATCGGTTATATTAATTCAATGCCAAAAGGAACAAAGAAGAGAAAACATCCAAGTGAATGGACTTCGAAGTTAAGTCAAAATATTACACTTTCTTAAACAAATAATATGACATTTAGAGTGATGTATAAAATAGATGCATTACTCTTTTTTTAATTACCTAATATTTACCAAAAATTAAGTAGCTTAATTCGACACATTTTTTAAAATTTTTTAATTATAATCCATTTTGAAAGGCATTATTTTAGGGAGGAATTAATAATGAAAAAATTATTAACTACAATTTCTGCTTTAACTTTAACAAGTACTATGTTTTCAACCGCTGCTATGGCACAGAGTGAAAATGCAAAGAAATCACTTGTAGCTTTAGGAGATTCGATTACGTTTGGTTACAATTTAGGTGTAAATAATGATCATCCTTCTAAGGTTGCTTTTCCATATATTATTGGACAAGATGCTAATCTAAGAGTTCGTGACTTAGGTGTCCCAGGCTGGAGAACTGATCAATTATTGTTCTCAATCAAGAATGAAGATACATATCGAGATGCAGTTAGACATGCTGATTATATAACATTAGATATTGGAAACAACGACCTTCTTCAAGCTCTCAAAGCGAGTAATGGAGATTCTACTAAACTACAGCAATCAGTTGGTGCGATGCTACCAGTGCTGTTAAAAAATTTATCCGATACTATTTTGGAAATTAGATCTCTTACTGATGCACCGATTGTAGTATATAACATATATAATCCATTCCAAACTACAGATTCTATGTATGGACAAGGCAATTTCCTATTGAGTAACATTATTAACAAAAATATTAACAATTCAGTGAATGCTCTCAAAGCAAATGGGGTCTCTAATATAGTAATAGCAGACGCTTTTTCAACTTTCTATAATCGTCAAAGTACATATGTTAGACAGAATGATATTCATCCCACAATAGAAGGGCAAAAAAAGTTAGCTGAAATTGGTGAAGCAGCATTAAATTTAAATTGATATTGTAAAAAAGAGAGTGTCAAAAAGGATTTCTTTTGACACTCTCTTTTAAATATCATTTTAAAACACCTTAGTAGTCCAGTTTTCGCCATTCCATACATCTGTAACTAACCCTTCGTAGAATTCAGGTTCGTGACAGATAATTAAAAGACTTCCTTTGTACTCTTTTAGTGCGCGTTTTAGTTCTTCTTTAGCATCTACATCTAAATGGTTTGTAGGCTCATCGAGAACAAGTAAGTTTGTTTCTTGATTAATTAACTTACATAAACGAACTTTCGCCTTTTCTCCACCACTTAAAACTGCAACTTTACTCTCAATATGCTTAGTCGTTAAACCACATTTTGCAAGTGCAGAACGAACTTCATATTGTGTAAACGATGGGAATTCATCCCAAACTTCATCGATACATGTTTTATTATTGTCACTTTTTACTTCTTGTTCGAAGTAACCAATTTGAAGGAATTCACCGCGCTCAACTTCACCAGAAATTGGTTTAATATCACCAAGTAAACTACGCATTAACGTCGTTTTACCGATACCGTTCGCACCAACCAAAGCAATTTTCTGTCCACGTTCCATACGTAGATTTAAAGGTTTTGATAGAGGCTCATCGTAACCAATCACTAAATCTTTTGCTTCAAATATTAATTTACCTGAAGTACGCGCTGGTTTGAAGTTAAATTCTGGTTTTGGCTTTTCACGTGCAAGCTCGATTACATCCATTTTATCAAGTTTCTTTTGGCGAGACATAGCCATATTACGAGTAGAAACACGAGCTTTATTACGAGCAACGAAATCTTTTAGTTCAGAGATTTCTTGTTGTTGACGTTTATATGCTGATTCTAATTGTGATTTTTTCATTTCATAAATTCCTTTGAAATTATCATAATCTCCAACATAACGATTTAATTCTTGGTTTTCCATATGATAAATCAAGTTAATAACACTATTTAAAAACGGAATATCATGTGAAATTAAAATAAATGCATTTTCATACTCCTGTAAATAGCGCTTTAACCATTCAATATGTTGCTCATCTAAATAGTTAGTAGGCTCATCGAGTAATAAGATATCTGGTTTTTCTAAAAGAAGTTTTGATAGAAGAACCTTTGAACGTTGACCACCAGAAAGTTCTGTTACATCACGATCAAGTCCGATATCTTCTAAGCCTAAACCACGGCCAATTTCTTCAACTTTAGCATCAATAATATAGAAATCATTATTTGTTAAAGTATCTTGAAGAACACCTACATCTTCAAGCATTTTCTCCATTTCTTCCGGAGTTGCTTCAGCCATTTTTACATATAAATCATTAATTTCATTTTCCATATCAAACATATATTGGAAAGCACTTTTTAGTACGTCACGAATTGTCATACCTGGTTGTAATACAGCATGCTGATCTAAATAACCTACACGTACTTTTTTTGACCATTCAACTTTACCTTCATCAGGCTGTAATTTTCCAGTAACGATATTCATGAAAGTTGATTTACCTTCACCATTTGCACCAATAAGACCGATATGTTCACCTTTTAATAGACGGAATGATACATCATTAAAAATTGCACGATCACCGAATCCATGGCTTAAGTTTTTTACAGTTAAAATACTCATAGCTCGACACCTTTTCTTTATTTTTCATATAATAATGTTCTTTTGTGAAAGAACGTAATTTAAACAGTCACCATCTAATTATAGTCTGCAACAGGGTATGTGTTCAACAGTAAATTAAGCTATAACTTAAGGGGGGCGTGTTAGAACCGAGGGGACTTTTTAAAAAAGGAAAAAAAATCCATATACCCCTACTATTCCTATCCCTATATTTTTGTATTTAATGTATAATTCAGAAGTGTAGTCAAAAAGTGGGTTTTGAAGGCGTATAATATAAAATTAGCCATACCTACTATTCGGAGGAGGAAGTTTAATGTTTGGTAAAGTTGCTGCAGATATGCTTGGTTTAAGTGATGTAGGTAGTGTTATTGAACCGAAAAATTATGACAAAGTTGATTCTGACGATTATGTAATGCATGAAGATAATGAAAAAATTTATTTCTTAATCAAATCAAAATCAGATGAGTATTGCTTTACGAATAAGGCTTTAATTCATTTAGACGGTACAAGTGCAATAAGTAAAAAGCGTACACTTCATCGTTATAATTATCACACTCATAAAATCACACATGTTTTACTTGAAACAGCTGGTACAATTGATTTAGATGTTGAAATTAAGTTCAACATTGGTGGTAGAGAGTTTTCGATTGATGTTCATAAAAAACATATTGAACAAGTTAAGGATCTATATAAAGCTTTACTAATGATTGCTGAAATTAGTCATGAAAACGAAAAAGCATTAGGGTATGCGAAAGAAAGCATTGAAATTGCTTCTACAACATTAGGCCGCGTAACTTCAAATGAAAATAATTTAGTGAACAGTTTTAAAGAAATTAATGAAGCTGCTTTTGAATGGTTAATGAAATCTAGAGAGCAATACAAAGTTAAAGATTTCGGATCGGTATTTGAGAAATATATTAATAATTAATTATGTAGAGTAAGGTCTCGTAAGTCAAAGTGCTTATGAGACTTTTTTTGTGCCGGTGAACCTCTCAGATTAGAGAAATAAGAATATAAGGGTTGATGAGTAAGTAAATATAGTAGAAAGATGGAATATAGTGACTCATAAAGGGTAAATGAATGAAATCTCCTATTATTTTTGGGGAAATCAAACTAAAAATCAATAAAAAAAACACGCAAGGAACATAATACCTTGCGTGTTTTTTGTAGGAACTTTATAAACTAATTAATTAAAACTTCTGCTTTTTGACGATTTAAAATTGTAGCATTTGGACAGCGTTTTTTTATTTCTTGTAAAAAAAATTCTTCGTCTTTAGGAAGTGAAAGTAAGGCAAATCCGTACTTTTTGTATTCGATTTTTAAACGTTTGAAGGTCCATGCAGGTGATGAAACTGGATTATTGGAGAAATTAACTGCTCTGATTTCACTATATGGAATTAAAATTGTTATGAATCCAAATTTTGATTTGAATTCAGTTTCGGTTAATTCATGGTATGTGTGAAATATTGCCCAAACAAGAACTATCAATATTGGTAATAAGAAGACTAAGAATACTAAAGTTATGATGATTCCTGAGCTATTAACCTCAATAAAGCTGATGATGGGTATTGAAATAATGATGGGAGTTAAGCTCAGAATTAGGAAGACTAGTAGAGGATTTTTCTTCACTTTAAATTTCATGACGACACCTTGAACCTATCCTAAAATTTGATTTAAATGATGCTTCATATGGTCAATGTAGTCAGTAAATAACCAGCTTAGTGTAACAGATTCTTCATTTTGACTACTATATTGGAGTTTCCATTGGTCTTCTGAAATGTTAGCAAGCACATTCATGAAACGTGAATTTAGAGCAGACCATACCGCAAGAATTTCTTCTATTGAATAGCAATTTTGGTAATCATTTAATTCCACCCATGAATTTTGTTTATAAAGCTCCAAAACTAGTTCATCATTAGAGGATAATCTATCTATAAATCTTTTATGATTCATAGTTGCAGAATCGCAAAGATGTCCAAGGATTTCTTTTTTAGACCATTTTGTAGGACTTGGTTTATAATCTGTATTCGATAAGGCTCTGATGATTTTTGGAACGGATTGGATTAGACTACTAAATTCGTTTATTAAATTATTCATCTAAATATTCCTCCTTCGTTTCTACATGTTATGAATATGTTTAAACATTTTTCTTTATGAGTCTTTAGACAAGCCATAGGTGAATAGGTTATTAGTAGGACAATCTTGGAGGTGGCTTGATGTTAATCTTTTTGCTTTATGTCGGATTGTTAATTGGAGTGTTAGCAGTTTATAAAGATGCCATTAAGCGGGATGTTAGTAATCTTGGGTTTCAAATGATCGGTTATTATGTACTAGCTTCTTTACCATTTAGGTTATTTTGGTTACCAATCCCTTTTGGATTTTTGATTTGTTTATTTTTATTATCTAAACCGATGCTTCGTTATAAAAAGCAAAAACAAGTTGCTAGCCTATTAGGTTTCATATTATTTATAGTAGATGCTGTATTCTAAATGAATGTTTAGAATACAGCTTTTTTATGTGTTGAATATCATTTTTTAGCAATCTTTAATGCCTTTTCGGTATTAGCAAAATGTAATTTCGTTAAACTTCGTAAAGCTTCAAAACCTACTGATTTAATTAGTTTTGCAGCGGCTTGATCAACTTTTGCTCCAGCACCTTTTGGTAAGGTCATGCCCGCTTTTTCACTTAATTGATCCATTTGTTGTAGGAAAGCATAGCGGGCTAAGATAGAAGAAACTGCAACTGAGAGATGCAAACCTTCTGCTTTTGTAGCAAATTGAACTTTATCGCGAATAACTTCTTTTGTTCCTTTTAAATATCCGTAGTACAGATTAGGAGGAGTAAATTGATCAATTAAAATGGCATCATATTTTTTATCTTCCAATTTTGAAATAGTATTTCGAATTGCTTGGTTATGTAAAAGAGCCTTTAGTTTATTCATGTTATAGCCTTTTTCTTGCATAGCATTGTATTTCTCATTGTTTAGTACTAAGAGGCTGTAGGTTACGACATGAACAATTTTTTTTGCTATGCTGCATATGGCATCGTCTGTTAGTTCTTTGGAATCTTTTACGCCTAATTCTTTTAATAATTCGAATTGACTTGGTTCTACAAAGGAAGCTACTACTGTCATTGGGCCAAAGTAGTCGCCTGTACCAACTTCATCACTACCTATTACTGCAAGACTTGAAAAGTTTTTTGGTAAAGTTGAATTCGTATTTGTAGGGTTGACCTTTTTAGTCGTTTGGCTAGCTGATTTACCTTGCCACTTACTTACTTCAGCATCACAATTTGATCCTTGAAACATTACTTTACCAGATTTATATGCAGTGATTGTACAGCCACTTGGTTTGGCCATAAATACCCCACCTTGTGGTACTTTTGACTGAAGAGTACTTTGGTAGTGTGCTTTCATCTTTAAGAGAGTATCCTCAGAAACTGTTAATACAGTGTTTGACATAAATTTCTCCTTTATAAATGGATATTTTCCAATACTTTTGATTGTATTGAATTTCATGTTATAGTTAAGGTTAGAATGTTTAAGAGCTGAATGGAGGTATGAAGTTGTCCAATTCTTCATCGAAACAAAAACTAAATGTAACTATTTATGGGCAACATTATGCAATTACTGGTGACGAGTCAACAGATCACATTCGCCATGTTGCCTCAATTGTAGATGATAAAATGAAAGAAATAAATAAAAAGAATCCATTATTAGATACTAATAAATTAGCTGTATTGACAGCAATAAATATTGTAAGTGATTATGTAAAATTAAAAGAAAGAGCTGAAATGCTCGAAAAATTATTAGAAAAACATACGAAAAGCGAGCAGAAAAACAATGATTGATTTAATTATACTGATTATTTTTATTTTAGGAATTTTAACAGGATGGAAAAGAGGATTTATTAGCAGCCTTGTACGATTACTAGGTTTTTTACTTTCCTTATACCTAGCTTATCATTATTATGAGCAGACCGCTACTTCACTTAAAAAAATATTTCCAATTCATATAAGTGGTGGCCAGGTCGTAAATGCAGAGCAGTTTGTATATGAAATTATAGCTTTTGCTTTACTATTTATTGGGACAAGGTTAGTTATTTCATTTATTGGTTCATTATTAAATGGAGTTTTCCAGTTACCTGTTTTAAAGCAGATGAACTCCTTCTTAGGTGGTATTTTTGGTTTTATAGAGGTTTATTTATTTTCGGTTTTGGCGCTTTTTATAGCTTTAATCATACCAATCGATCCGCTTCATGTATTATTACATAAATCAAATATTGCGTATTTTATGGTTCAACATACACCATTTATATCAAATCAATTAATGGAATTATGGAACGGAATTTCTAGTTCTGAAATACTTTAATCGAGTTTTTAGTGAAAAAAAACAATTTCTATGTTAAGTAGGTGACTTAAAATGCACAAAAAAGAGTTAATAAAACTGTTAGAACAAATTGCTACTTATTTAGAACTAAAAGGTGAGAATGCTTTTAAAATATCAGCATTTCGTAAAGCGGCAAATGCATTAGAAACGGATGAAAGAAGTCTTGAGCAAATCGACGACTTTACTGCAATAAAAGGGATCGGAAAAGGGACTTCTGCAGTAATTTTAGAATATATCGAAACTGGTAAAAGTACGGTATTGGAAGAACTACAAGATTCATTGCCTAGAACTTTACTTCCTTTACTTAGACTACCAGGATTAGGTGGCAAAAAAGTAGCTAAGCTTTATCAGGCATTACAAATTGAGAGTATGGAGCAGTTAAAAGAAGCATGCTTAAATGGTAAATTACAAGGGTTAGCTGGATTCGGTAAAAAGACAGAAAAAAATATTTTAGAATCAATCGAGGAATTTGGTAAGCAGCCTGAACGCTTGCCACTAGCAGATGTATTACCGATTGCAGATAAAATTGAAGCTTATTTAGCAGGAATGAAGGATGTTGAAAAGTATTCAAGAGCAGGAAGCCTGCGAAGAGTACGTGAAACAGTTAAAGATTTAGACTTCATTGTTGCGTCAAATAAACCGGAAAGCATTAAAGAACAATTACTTTCGATGCCGGAAATCGTTCGAATAATAGCACAAGGGGATACAAAAGTTTCTCTTGTTTTAAAAGGTGTTGAATATGAGATTTCAGTTGACTTCCGAATTATTCAACCTAAGGAGTTTGCTACAACGCTACATCATTTTACTGGTTCTAAAGATCATAATGTAGCTATGCGTCAATTGGCTAAAGAACGTGATGAAAAAATTAGTGAGTACGGTGTTGAAAACGTTAATACTGGTGAAGTTTTAACATTTGAAAATGAAGAAGATTTTTATGCTCACTTTAATTTACCTTGTTTTCCACCTGAAATTCGAGAGGATGGAAAGGAAGTTTCAACTTTTACAAACGACTACCCATTAATTCGTTTAGAAGATATGATATCTGATTTACATATGCACTCTACGTGGAGTGATGGTGGCCATTCTATCGAAGAAATGGCAGATGCATGTCGTGCTAAGGGGTATAAATATATTGTCATCACAGACCATTCACAATATTTAAAGGTTGCGAACGGTTTAACTCCAGAGCGTTTATGGAAACAAAAAGAAGAAATTCAGCGAGTTAATGAAAAATACACTGATTTTACAATTCTACATGGGGTAGAAATGGATATTTTACCTGATGGATCGTTAGATTATGAAGATGATGTTTTACGTTCACTTGATTTTGTTATTGCATCAATTCATTCTAGTTTTAGTCAAGATGAAGAGACAATCATGATGCGTTTAAAAAATGCAATGAGAAATCCTTATGTTAGCATGATTGGGCATCCAACAGGGCGCAAAATTGGCAGAAGAGCTGGGTACAAAGTAAATGCTGAAGAATTAATTTCTGTAGCAAAAGAAACAGGTACAATTTTAGAATTAAATGCAAATCCAAATCGATTAGATTTAAATAAAGAAATGTTAATGATGGCTGCGGAAGCTGGTGTGATGCTATCAATTAATACTGATGCACATAATATTGATATGCTAGAGCATATGACTGTTGGGGTTAGTGCGGCCAAGAAGGCTTGGTTAAAAAGAGAAAATATTGTAAATACATTTGAATTACACGAACTTTTAAGTTTGATTGAAAGGAAACGTAATCGAGTGTAAGGAGGGTACGACGGGGCATGCAACGTACGTTAAGAGTTTTAGAGTACGATAAAATAAAAGAACAATTACTTAAACACGCTTCATCTTCACTAGGTAAGGAACGTATAAAAAACCTTTTACCAAGTACTAGCTATGATGAAGTTGTAGAATTACATGAATCAACCGACGAAGCTGTGAAAGTTATTCGTCTACGAGGAAATGTACCTCTTGGCGGATTATCAGATATAAGAATGCAAGTAAAAAGGGCAGATATTGGCGGAATGCTATCTCCTTCTGAGCTAATTGCGATTTCAGGTGTTACATATGCCGGACGTCAAATGATTCGATTTATTGAGGGCTTAATTGAGAGTGAAGTAGAAATTCCTTACTTAGAATCATTAAGTGAGCAAATCATTCCTTTATTAGAGCTAGATAAAAATATAAAGGCTGCTATTGGTGATAACGGAGAAGTTTTAGACGATGCTAGTGTGACACTTCGAACGATTCGTGGACAAGTTCGAACAGCTGAAGCTCGAATTCGTGAAAAATTGGAGAGTCTAACTAGAGGAACAAATGCACAAAAAATGTTATCAGATTCAATCGTAACGATTCGTAATGATCGTTTCGTTATCCCAGTAAAACAAGAATATCGACATGTTTATGGTGGTATTGTTCATGATCAATCTTCTTCTGGTCAAACATTATTTATTGAGCCACAAGCTGTCGTTACATTAAACAATAGTTTACAAGAAGCTAAAGTTAAAGAAGAGCAAGAAATTGAGAAAATTTTAATCGCACTAACAGGTCAAGTAGCTGAGGCTTCAGCGGATTTATTGCAAAATGTTGAAATTTTAGCTGAAATGGATTTCTTATTTGCAAAAGCTAACTACTCGCATGCTATTAAGGCGAGTAAACCAATTTTAAATAACGATCGATATTTTAAATTAAAAAAAGCACGTCACCCACTAATTCCAAGGGATATAGTAGTAGCTAATGATATTGAATTAGGTAAAGATTTTACTACGATTGTCATTACTGGTCCAAATACAGGTGGTAAGACTGTTACTTTAAAAACGATTGGTATTTGTGTTTTAATGGCACAATCTGGTCTACAAATTCCTGCACTAGACGGCTCAGAAATCTGTGTGTTTGAGCAAATTTTCGCCGATATTGGTGATGAACAATCAATCGAACAGAGCTTAAGTACATTCTCTTCTCATATGGTGAATATTGTCGATATTTTAAAACATGTTAATCATAGTAGTCTTGTATTATTTGATGAATTAGGAGCTGGAACTGACCCTCAGGAAGGTGCGGCTTTAGCAATCTCAATTTTAGATGAGGTCAGTGAATACGGTGCAAGAGTAGTAGCGACTACGCATTATCCTGAATTAAAAGCATATAGTTACAATCGAGAGCACGTTATGAATGCCAGTGTTGAATTTGATGTAGAAACATTAAGTCCGACTTATCGACTATTAATTGGTGTTCCAGGTAGAAGTAATGCATTTGAGATTTCTAGAAGACTTGGACTTTCAACTCGTGTAATTGAAAAAGCAAGAAATCATGTAAGTGAAGAAAGTAATGAAGTTGAAAATATGATTGCATCTTTAGAAACGAGTAGAAAAGGTGCAGAAACAGAATGGAAAGAAGCAGAAGATTTCCGTAAAGAATCAGAGCGTGTATTCAAAGACTTACAAAAGCAAATGATGGAATTTTATGAGCACCGTGATGAATTATATCGTGGAGCACAGGAAGAAGCGAAAAAGCGTGTCAGAGTAGCACAACAAGAAGCTGAGGAAATTATTAAAGAGCTAAGAGCGTTAAAGAATAGCCAATTAGCTTCGATTAAAGATCATGAATTAATTGAGGCAAGAACTCGTTTGGAAGGGGCAATTCCTTATGCTCCAAAGAAAACAATTCCTCAGGCCACTCCGAAGAAACAAAGAAAGCTTCGTGAAGGTGACGAAGTAAAAGTGATTAGCTTTAACCAAAAAGGGACACTACTTGATCAAGTTAGTGAAGGAGAATGGCAAGTTCAGCTCGGTATTATTAAGATGAAAGTTAAAGAAAAAGATATCGAATATATTAGTTCACCTAAAGAAGTAAAAGAACGAACTGTTACTTCTGTAAAAGGTAAGGATTTTCATGTTAATCTTGAGCTAGATCTTCGAGGTGAAAGATATGAAGATGCGCTTATTCGTGTTGAAAAATATATCGATGATGCATTATTAGCTGGATATCCAAGAATTAATATCATTCATGGAAAAGGAACTGGCGCACTGAGACAAGGGGTACAGGAATACTTAAAAAAACACAGATCAGTTAAATCATATCGATATGGAGCAGCCTCCGAGGGCGGAATAGGTGTTACTGTTGTCGATTTAAAATAAGGTAATAGGGGTTCTAAGATGGAAAAGTTGGCAAAAATATTATTTGCGGTTTGTGCAGTATTTTTAATTTGGGGAATTTTGTATGTAACAGTTATTAAATAAAGTAATTGAGACTAGCATCATTAGTGTATTTCTATTAATTTATGTAGACGTTCAATCTTACATAAAAATGAACTTAGAAGACATAACCTGGGTTAGTCTCTTTTTTATTAGAAAGGTGAATTGGCTTGAAGAAAATCATTTTAGCATTAGTCATCTTTGTTATTGTCTTTGTTGGATTTAATGGTTTTCAACATAAACACCAAAAGAAGATAAATGATGTAAGTAAAGATATTATTGTGCAAAGAGATGTACGTTACACAAATCCTGCCCAAGTTCCACAAACCTTTGATGTATACCGATCTAAAAATTCTCATGGTCCATCACCAACATTGATATTTGTTCATGGTGGTTCTTGGAGATATGGAAGTAAAGCGTTAAATAAACGTTGGAGTACGATTTTTAATGAAATAGTAAAAGATGGATATACAGCAATTAGTATAGACTACACACTTTATTCAAAAGAAAATTATTCTTATAACTTTCCAGTTCGAGACGTGAAAACAGCAATTGACTTTATTTACACAAATTCAACTGAATTAGGAATTGATCGCAATCGAATTGGGATAGCTGGAGCTTCTGCTGGTGGACATTTAGCCTTATTAACTGGTCTTCAGCCCGATATACAAAATAAAATAAAATATATTATTGCTTGGTATCCAATTTCAGACTTAACGACCATGAATCAATCTCCTTCATCAAGAAGTTCAGAAATCGTAGATAAATATATGAATAGTACTGTAGATCAAATGACAGATGAGTATAATCGGATGAGTCCTATTCAATATGTAGAAAAAACAAAAGTCCCAATCTTTATCGTACATGGCACAGGGGATAAACTTGTACCGTTCAGTCAATCTAAGCGATTTGCTAAAAAAAATCCAAAAATGGTTACGTTGATTGCACTTAAAAATGGAAACCATGGATTTACAAATATTTCGGTACAAAAATCCACCAATGATACGATAAATTATTTAAAGGCAAGATTAAAAAAGTAAGGAGTATCAATGAATCATATTAATAAAATTCAATTTCTAACGAAAGAGCATTGGAATCTATTGTTACTAGCTGACCCCTCAAAAGAAATGATAGATAAATATATTCAAAAGAGTAATATTTATGAAGTACTAGACCAAAATTTACTCGTCGGTGTATTAGTATTAATGGAGAATTCAAGTGAAGAGGTTGAAATTAAAAATATTGCAATTGATCCACCCTTCCAAGGACAAGGATTTGGAAAGAATTTAATCCACTTTGGAATTATTGAATCTAAAAAACTTGGTTATTCTAAAATTTCAATCTGTACAGGAAACTCAAGTATATACCAATTAGCATTATATAAAAATAGCGGATTTCAAATCAGTACTGTTTTTCACAATTTCTTTATTGATAATTATGATGAAGAAATTTGGGAAAATGGCATACAGTGTAAGGATTTAATCAAGCTAGAACAATATTTATAAAATAAGCTACCTAAGAGCCCTTAGGTAGCTTATTGTTTATTCAATATACCGTTTGACATACATCACGTAAGTATTACGGTCTTGATCAACTTCATTAGAAGTTTGCTCGTAAATTTGATGATTTATTGTTAAATAAGTTGATTGAAGCCAAGAAAGTAGATCCAATTCATCTCCGCTTTCATAAAAATGAATTTCATCAAAAGAATCCACATCTCTAATTTCAATGCCTAACGGTCTGTTTAAATGGTAAAAAGGAGTATTTTCCATATCTGATTCAATTACTTCAATTACATATCGATCTTCTTCGATATAAGAACCTCTATTCTCGTAAACGAAACCATTTAAAATAAAGTAATCGCAATATCTTCTTGTATAGATTTGGACCTTTGATAAAAATGGAAAATGGTAAATTGGTCGTGTAAATTCTCCATCAAGTAATCGATATTCAAGAACAAAGATGTTGTCAGTATTAAACATTGTTCAAACTCCTTTAATAATTGTATATACATTAGTATATAACACAGTTTAGGATAGAAATGTATGTATTTATATATTGAATTAGGGAGAATACAATGTCAAAAACATCAAAATTAATGAAAAAAGTGAGTATTGCCTTAACAAGTGGTATTGTAGTTAGTTCATTAACCGGGTGTGGATCTGAACCAGAGTCGATTGAGACAACTGATAATTCTCAAGAATATTATGAATCAAGTCAACCAGTCTATGAAAATACAAAGCAAGGAAATGAGGTTGATGAGGGGACGACGGCTGAAGATCGTTTAGATGAGTCTGATTATATCGATAGTGACGAAACAGAGTTTGCGTATACAGATACGGAAATGCCTGATGAAGAAAATTGTAGTGATTGGGAATTTGACTATGAAGATAATATTTGGATTTGTGATGATAGTTCAAGCTCATTTTACAGAAATTACTTCTTTTTAGGTTCATTCTTTGCAACAAAAAATATGTTATATAGCAACAATGATTTTAATCAATACAAATCCTCAGGCATGATGAAAAGTAAAAATTCCTCAGCTAAAAAAAGTGGTTTTGGTAGTGGAGTTTCTGGAGGATTTGGAGGTTAGTTTAAAAGATAACGAGAGTAAGAGGGATAGATAATACTAATTTCTATATACTTTAATAGAAGGATTAGTTTAGTATAGATTAGAATAATTTAATACTCGAAAGGAGATCCCAATGTCAAAAACATCAAAATTAATGAAAAAAGTTAGTATCGCATTAACGAGCGGATTAGCAGTAAGTACATTAGCTGGCTGTGGTTCTCAAAATGCTGATAGACCAGACAAACCGAAAAATGACGATTGCCGTGATTGGGAGTTTGATGATGACGAAGGTGTTTGGGTTTGTGATGATAGCAGTAGTCATTACTACCATAGTTATTATCATGGCGGAATATTTTATCCTACAAGAACGGCACTTCATGCAAGTAGTTCTTATAAAAGTTATAAATCTTCTAGTAAATATGCAGGGCATACTTCGTCTTCAAGTAAAAGTGGTTTTGGAAAAGGTTCATCTGGAGGATTTGGTGGTTAATAATGGATAATGCAAATTTACAGAATCACAGACGAAAACGTAAAGAAGTATATCAAAAGCTTCCAGATTTTTGGGCGGATTTACAAGATTCTTATTATGCTTTATTAGACTATTATCCATTGACTGAAATTGAAGTTGGTGAAATTCATTCAATTACGGAACTAATTGGAACAATCTATGATAAGACTGCTCGGTTAATGAGACAGTTACCAGATGATATTTTTTATATGCTCGGTTATTCAAAGGAAATCGTCCCATTTTTACGTCATAAAACGATTGAAAGTGAAGGAATCATTAGAAGAATTGACCTTGTTCGTACAGTAGATGGTTGGAAACATTATGAATGCAATAGTGACACCCCAACTTTTATTATGGAGACCCATCATGTCAATGGTTACATTACGGATTATTTTAACTTGAAGAATCCTAATGCTGATAGTGAAATGAAACTTTCGAATGTCATAAATCATGTTGTCAACAAAAGCACAAAAGGGTTAGATAAACCAATTATTGTTTTTACAGCACATGGTGATCATGAAGAAGATTGGAAGACAGCTAAATATATCCAATCCTTATACAATGGTAAGAGTCAATTAATATCGCTAGAAGATTTACATATTATTGAAAACGATGGACTTTATACATCTAAAGGGGAAAGAATACACATTCTTTACCGACAAACCTATCCAATTGAACATCTAGAGCTTGATCAATCTTCAGATGGAACAAAAATTGGCCTGGCACTATTAGAACTTGTAAAAGACGGTAAATTGATTATTTTCAATCCATTATCTTCATTCTTACTACAGTCCAAGGCTATTCAAGCATTAATTTGGAATTTACATATAGAGCAATCAGATGTTTTTACTGTAGAAGAACATGGTGTAATTCGAAAACATTTTCTACCAACATTTCTAGAGCCGGATTTCTTTATAGAAAACAATCTCCCATATGTTGAGAAACCTGCATTTGGCCGTGAAGGAGATTCCATTAAGATTATTAACGGAGAAAACGGTCAACAAAGTAAACAAAATAACTATCATGATCAAGTTATGGTGTTTCAACAATATTCACCTTTACCTATGAGAAAGGTTATGACACCAGATGGAATGCTAGATTTACATGTATTAATAGGTAGTTTTTTAATTAAAGAAGAATACGGTGCAATTGGAGTACGTGCCGGGAATATTATTACCGGAAACGAAAGTTGTTTTTTACCAGTAGGAATCGTTGAAGAAAACATAAATTAATGAGGGGATGAGAAGATAAATGGATAGTATTGTTAGTACTTTAATGTATTTAGGATCAGGACTTATTCTGTTATTTATTGGATTTTTAGCATTTACTTTTACCACTAAGATGAGTGAACAAAAATTAATTTTAGAGGACGGTAATATTGCCGTTGCACTGAAATTAGCGGGAAAATTAGTAGGTTTAGCCATTGTTATTATGTCAGCAGCAAAGTATTCAGTTAACTATGGTGATTTCATTATTTGGAGCTTAGTTGGTATTATAGCTCAAATGGTAACTTATTGGATTGCAGAATTTGTATTATTTCCAAAAATTTCATTTGCTAAAAAGGTTGAAGAAGGAAATATAGCAGTAGCTGCTTTATTGTTTACTTTAAGTGTAACAGTAGGTTTATTAATTTCAGGTAGTATTTCATATTAAAGTATAAATGAGAATGCTAGAATGGTATTCTCATTTTTTCATTTCTGTCTTTAGTCTAATCAAGTTAGATAAACTGACAAACTAATTATGATTTTTACCTTTTATTAAAATTCTTTTAAATGTATGCTTAATGTAATTCATTTATTTAAACTTCAAGAAGGGGGAAGAGCGTTGACTTTAAACATAAAACAGCTTTCTAAAAATTTTGGAGAAACTATTGCCGTTAACGAATTGTCATTGACTTTGCCTACAGGAAGAGTATTAGGTTTATTAGGTAGAAATGGAGCAGGTAAAACGACCACTATTAAAATGTTATTAGGTCTTCTTACACCTACAAAAGGAGAAATAACTTGGAAAGGGAGTCCATTTAAATCCGATAAAGTTAAGATAGGGTATTTACCAGAAGAAAGAGGATTATTTACCAAAAGCAAGGTTGTTGATCAGCTTAAATATTTCGGGAAATTAGAAGGTATGTCTAATAAAGAGGTTGATGTAGCAATAACATATTGGCTAGACCGTCTAGAAATACCGCATTATCGAAATAAAAAGGCTGGGGAGCTTTCAAAAGGTAACCAGCAAAAAATTCAACTAATTGTAACTTTATTACATAACCCTGAGTTAATTATTTTAGATGAGCCATTTAGTGGACTAGATCCAGTTAATGCAGAGTTAATGGCTTCAATTATTATCGAACAAATTCAGAAAGGGAAAACGGTCATATTATCAAGCCACCGTATGGATCAAGTGGAGGCTTTTTGTGAGCATGTTTGTATACTTAAGAACGGTAATGTAGTCGCTGAAGGCAGTTTAAATAGCTTAAAAGAAGACTATGGGTATAGAAATTTAATTTTAGAAGATCTAACATCGATTAAACAAATACTAGATTCCAATAATGTAAGTTATGAACAAAAGCAATTAGGAATTTACGTAAAGGTAAAAAGTGATGAGGAGGCTTTTACGATTTTAAATCGTATTAAGTCAAACTTGGGTTCTATAAAGAAGTTCCAATTATTAGAACCTACACTAAATGATATCTTTATAGAGAGGGCGAAATAAATGAAGAAGTTTAGTACGGTCTTTTTATTTCATTTACGTGAAGGTCTTCTGGCAAGAGCAACGATGATAATGAGTGTTATTTTATTTGTATTAGTCGTTGGAATATTTGGAGTACAAAAATATTTTGCTGGTACAGAAAAGAGTAATAAGGATAAAGATAAAATTGTATTAATCGATAACTCGAAAAATTATTCAGTAGATATTGCTAGTTTAAACAAAACGATTAAATCTGCAAAAATCGAGCAAAGCGATGCATCGAAAGAAAAAGATTTAAAAAATCAAATTGAAGATGGTTCAAAAGATGGACTGCTTATTCTTACCGAAACGAACAATATCCCGTCAATTCAATATACGTATAAAAAGTTTTCAAATAGTGAAGTGCTTTCAGTCGTAAATATGACTTTGCAGCAAAATTACATAAATAAAACTGCCCAAGATTTGAAGCTGTCGCCTGAATCTGCAACAAAGTTATTGCAAAAAGTCGAAGTAAATGAAATTGTTCTAAAAAATCCAATGGCTACATTCGGAATTGCTTACTTTTTCGGTTTCTTATTATATATGTTTCTTTTAATCTATGGAAACTCAATTGCAACAGGAATTGTTGCTGAGAAGTCTTCTAGGGTAATGGAAGTACTATTACCAAAAGTAAGTCCTGTTGTGACTTTATACGGAAGAGTCATTGCGGTATTTTTTGTAGCTTGTGCACAATTAATTGTATTAGGAATAGGATTTCTGTTTGCCAATTTATTAGGCTGGGTTAATACGAATGCGATCTCTTTTTTCGGAATGAAAATAGATTTAGAGGCATTAGATACTACAACCATCATTGCATTTGTAGTTTATTTCTTATTAGGCTATTTACTTTATGGACTACTTTACGCAGCAATTGGATCAGTTGTTTCAAGAACAGAAGAGCTGCAAATGGTTCTGATGCCAATTACTATTTTAGTTGTAGCGGCTTTCTTTATTAGTATTAATGCATTAGTAAATCCAGGTGGTACATTTGTTCAAATTAGCTCATATATTCCATTTTTTGCTCCACTTGTAGCATTTTCTAGATTTGTAAGTGGAGAAATGAATTTTATAGAAATAAGTGCTAGTATATTAATTTTAATCGTTTCTATAATGATTTTAACTCGTGTTGCTAGCCGTATATATGTTAATGGGGTAATGTATTACAGTGAAAAAGTAAAGTGGAAAGATGTAGCTAGATTATTAAAAAGACAATAAAAAAAGATCTCATAGGTCAAATTGCTGACTCTTGAGATCTATTTTTTTATTGTCTAATTTTCTGTTGTATGCTAATTATCCTCTTCTTCTACACTACTTTTATCATCCTGCTGTAGAACTTCTAACACTCCAATTACAATCTCCGAAACACGTTTATATCCTCTTGTTTTATTTGGATGCATACTATCAATTAAATAATATGCACCGTTCATTCTATTCCACCCAACATTAGAGTATAGGTCGATGCATGGCAATGCGTAAAATGTAGCTACTTCTTTTACAGCTCTAGCATAATCAGATGTTAAATAACCTGCTTTATTTTTATCTTCATATTTTCCGTTGTGATATCTAGGTACAGGCGTCATAAGAATAATCCTACAATTTGGTAACCTTGTTTGTATTTTTTCAATCATTGAACACAAAGCTCCGATAAATGTAGATTCGTCTAAATTTGGTCGTTCATTTGTTGGGAACCCTTTTCCTAAAGGAATACCTCTACCAAAGTCATTTGTTCCACCCATTATTGTTAAAAGTTGAGTATTAAGTGGAATCGTAGCATTGATCCTTTGACTGTTACACATACTTGATAAAATTTCTGTCGTTCCATTTGGCTGTTGTTTAGGTGGTTGACCTTTGTAATTTCCGTTCTTATCAATCCAAGCAATCGAACCGTTTTCAGCTATAGTTGTTCCACCAATCCCTCTATTCACATGAGTCAAGCCTAACTTTTCCGCAACAGCAGGCTGCCATCCGTTAGACGAAGTGATACTATCTCCGTAACTAATCCATATTTTTGATTTGTAACCGGTTATTTTTTTTCCTTTTGCCTCGGCTATATTTGTAAATAATGAATTAAAAATACGTTTTACATACGATGTTAATCTTGCCATAGCAATCACCCTTTTTACATAGACATGTTAAGCCTATTTTCCAAAATGAAATTATAGGATTTTTTAACATGTAACATTTTATATATATAAATTATTCTATATTACATTTATTCAAATAAAATCAACTTAACAAAACTTTAATCGATTTTTAAAACTGCACTTCCAAAACAACAAAAAGCCTGTATCTTATAATTCTAGTCTAAGATACAGGCTATTCTTGGCTATACTTTTAGGTATCTAATTTGTAAATGTTTTTATTAGAGCTTTTTTTCATGAAGAGCCCTTTAATTAACTAAATGAGACCAATAGCAAATGTGATTGGATACAATACCCACATCAACATCCCTGCCTAGCCATTTCCTTTGATAATAACGTACGTAATTCCAATGGCTACCATATTCGCGATCAAATGATGTATTTTCGTTTTATAGGTTGCCATTTAGTAAAAATGTGAGCAAGAACTGCGCCAATGAAGGTGATCAAAATTGCTATAACAATAGCCAAATCAAGTTACTCCTCACAAAGGTAAACCAATATATTTTAATGCGGTTTTATAATGCTATTAAGTGTAGTTTAATTAGTTGACTGATCCTGCGGAATTTTATCAATTAAATTAGTATATGAATCTTGAATTCTCTTTGTTATGTCTCCACGCTTTCCTAAACCGATAGAATAGGATTTTTCATCAATTAAAACTGAAGTAACAGGTAGGATGTCAGAAACGGATGCTGTTGTAAAAGCTTCATCTGCATTTAAAAGTTCATCAATTGAAAATGGAATTTCTTTTACTTCGAGTCTTTCCTTTTTTGCAATTTCAAGTACCACTTTTCGAGTAATGCCATTTAGAATTAAGTGATTGGCAGGATGAGTGTATAGAGTAGAGTTTTTTACGATAAAAACGTTTGTTGCTGATCCTTCTGTAATGATCCCATCCCTATGCAAAATTGCTTCTTTTGCTCCTTTAGCGTAAGCCTCATTTTTTACTAAAACACTACCTAATAAGTTTAAACTTTTTATATCACAGCGAAGCCATCGAATATCATTCGTTATATAAGCAGTTATTCCTTTTTCCATAAGCTGTAATGGTCTATGATCTTCTCTTACTGTATATGCAATCAGTTGTGGCTTTAAATTAGCTTCGTCCTGGTAAATATGATTGCGATTCATTACACCTCTACTAATTTGGATATAAACATATCCGTTATCATAATCGCAAGTATTCATTAAATAAACTAAATCACTTTCAAGCTTTTTTAGATGCATTTTAAAAGGTATTAATATTTTTTCACAGCTTTCCTTCAAGCGAATTAAATGTGCATCGAGTTCAAAATATGACTTATTGAAAAAACGAATAACCTCATAAACACCATCTCCAAATTGATAACCTCGATCTAAAATATTTACATTAGCAGATTTTAAATCGACTATACGGTTGTTTAAAAGAACCTTTGTTTTCATACAAACCCCACTCCCTATTATCATTTAAGTTTGTTTGATTAAAAGCTTTCAAATAGTCTGGACTCAAATTTATAACCTTTGTTAACACTGTTTATTATGGTACATTCAATATATCACAAGTTTATTAAATATTTTGTAAAAAGGAGAGAGACAATGAAATTATTAATTTTAGGTGCTAGTGGGCTAGTTGGGAAGGCTTTAATAAAAGAATTTTCTCCTGATTGTGACGTTTTTGGAACGTTTAATCAAACAAAATTAGATTTGAAAAATGATCATCAATTACAATGGGATATTAATGATTCAGGGAAAATATTGACTTGGATTGACCGTATTTGCCCAGATGTAATTGTTTCTTGTTTACGTGGTGATTTTAATGTTCAATTTGAGGCGCATGCTAGAATAGTAGAAAAAGTAAAATCAACTTCAACGAAATTTTTATTTTGTTCTACAACAAATGTTTTTGATGGAGAAGTTTCAAAGCATCACGCTGAAAACGATCTTCCTGTTGCCGAATCAGATTATGGACAATTTAAAATAAGATGTGAGAAATTAATTCAGAATGAGATTGGCGATAATGGGATCGTATTAAGACTGCCAATGGTTTGGGGAAAACAATCACCAAGATTAAATGAAATAAAAGCTAAAATAGAAATGGATCAAGAAATTGATGCATATGATAATATTTTTTTAAATCATGCAATTGATACAGGAATTGCTAAGCAAGTAAGACAAATTATTGAAAATGATTTAAAAGGTATATTTCACCTAGCAACAACTACTATTGACTCGCAATACTCATTTATTATTAAACTTGTAAAAAGATTATCCAATGAGGGGAAAGTCAAATCTCTCACTTTAGAAAACTTTGATGAATACAATTTTGGATTATTGACTAATCGCACCGATCTGTCACCCAATTTTTACTATGATAGCGATGAAGTAATTGATCAATTAGTCCATTAAATTCCAAAACAAATTCAAAATCCACTAGTGATTAAATATTCTTAATATTTTGATTGTATAGCTGAAATTTGTAACATATACTAATTTTAGTATGAACATACTTTTAAAATACTGGTGGTGAATGGTATGGAGGAACCAAGATCAAGGCCTTGGGTGAGTCAGTATCCAGAGCAAATACCAGCTACATTAGACGAACAGTTCGATTTATTACCAACATATTTAAAGCAAACAGCTTCAAAATATCCAACTAAGAAAGCGCTTAATTTCCTTGGAAAATCGATGACCTTTAATGAAATTTATATTCAATCTTTAAGATTCGCCAATTTCTTAAGGAATTTAGGAATTAAAAAAGGCGATCGAGTTGCTATTATGCTTCCTAATTGCCCTCAAGCAGTGATTGCTTATTATGGGATTCTTTTTGCAGAAGCAATTATCGTCCAAACAAATCCGCTATATACAGAGCGTGAACTTGAATATCAAATGAATGATAGTGGTGCAACAGCTATTATTTGTTTAGATTTATTAATTAATAGAGTGTACGAAGTAAAAAAATCTACTAATCTACAACATATTTTTGTTACTGGGATTAAAGACTATTTACCATTTTTTAAAAAGCTGTTATATCCTTATTCAAAGCAGCCAAAGGCACCAGAGATTCCTAATGATCACTCGATCCATCAATTTAGTTTTATAATGCAAATATCTGCACCGATTGAACAGGATCTATCAAGCAGTAGTGTAGAAGATGTAGCAATCCTTCAATATACTGGAGGAACTACTGGATTTCCAAAAGGTGTCATGCTTACACATAAAAATTTAACATCAAATACGTTAATGGCAGAGAAATGGTTATATAAAAGTAAGAAGGGCCAAGAAAAGATTTTGACTGTCTTACCATTTTTTCATGTTTATGGGATGACGACATGTATGAATTTATCAATTATGTGTGCGTATGAAATGATTATTGTACCCAGATTTGATGCAACCCAAATGCTTGAGGCGATCAATAAATATCGACCTACATTGTTTCCAGGTGCACCAACAATGTATATTGCATTATTAAATCATCCGGATTTAAAGAATAACGATATATCATGTATTCATGCTTGTTTAAGTGGATCTGCAGCATTACCTGTTGAAGTTCAAGATCAATTTGAAAAGGTGACAGGTGGAAAATTAGTAGAGGGCTATGGTTTATCAGAAGCTTCTCCAGTTACACATAGTAATTTCCTGTGGGATAAGCGAGTAACGGGTAGCATTGGAGTTCCTTGGCCAAGTACAGATGCTAAAATAGTATCTCTAGAAACTGACGAAGAGTTACCTTATCGTGAAATTGGGGAATTAATCGTTTCAGGACCACAAGTAATGAAGGGATATTGGAATCGACCAGAGGAAACCGCTACGACGTTAAAAAATGGCTGGTTATATACAGGTGATTTAGGCTATATGGATGAAGAAGGCTTCTTTTATATCGTTGACCGTAAGAAAGATATGATTAATGCAGGAGGATTTAACGTTTATCCTAGAGATATTGAGGAAGTATTATATGAACACGAGGCTATTAAAGAAGCAGTTATAGTTGGTATTCCTGATGCATATCGTGGAGAAACAGTTAAAGCTTACATTGTATTAAAAGAAGGAAAATCGGTGACTGAGGCTGAATTAGATGATTTTTGTCGGAAATATTTAGCAGCCTATAAAGTTCCGAGAGTTTATGAATTTAGGAATGAATTACCAAAAACAATGATTGGTAAAATCCTAAGAAGAACATTACTAGAAGAAGAAAAACAAAAAAATACGAAACCTGAGGATTCAGATGAAAATTTAATATAATAATATATGGGGGATGATCACATAAGCATCCCTCTTTATTTTACGCACTGTTATAAAAATACTATGCTAAAATAAAATTTAAAGACTGATTAGAAAAGAAGCCTGATAAAATTAAATGAAAGTACAAAGATTAAATAGAAGATAAAAAACTTATGTAAAGAAACTTTATACAAGAAAATATTACAGGACAATTGACAATTTTCTGATAAATTTGTATTATGAGAATATGAATGATTATTCATTCACTGTAAGAAGGGGTTAATAAAAAATGAAAAGAGATAAGCCAAAATATAAACAAATAATTGATGCTGCAGTTGTTGTAATTGCTGAAAATGGCTACCATCAGGCGCAGGTTTCTAAAATTGCAAAACAGGCTGGTGTAGCTGACGGAACAATCTATTTGTATTTTAAAAATAAAGAATCTATCTTAATTTCACTGTTTGAAGAGAAGATGGGAAATTTTACTGAAAAAATTCGTGAAAAAATTGAAGGTAAACCGGATGCGATATCGAAATTATTAATGTTGGTAAAAACTCACTTTTATGAAATGTCTAAAGATTCGCATTTAGCAATCGTTATGCAATTGGAAGTGAGACAAACTAATATTGACCTGAGATTAAGAATAAATGAGGTACTAAAAGAGTATCTACATATCATTGATTCAATTTTAAATGAAGGAATCAATAGTGGTTTGTTCGACAAACAATTGGATATTCGTACAGCTAGACAAATGATCTTCGGCACGATTGATGAAGTGATGACCCATTGGGTAATGACCGGTCAAAAACAAGATTTAGAGTCCAAAGCCGATAAAGTTCACCAACTATTAATAAGAGGATGCGGGTACCAAAATTAACGTTCTAGTACATTTTGAAAAATAGGGAGGAATAGTTGTGAGTTTAATTCAATGTAACATATCCGATGGTATTGCATTATTAACAATTCAAAATCCACCAGCAAATGCAATGTCTTCGGTTGTATTTGCTGATTTAGTTAAGCGTTTAGATGAATTAGAAAATAACAATGATGTAAGCGTTTTAGTTGTTCATGGAGAAGGTAGATTTTTCTCTGCAGGTGCAGATATTAAAGAATTTACTTCTTTCAAAAATGCTGAAGATGCAGCAGCTGTTGCAAGAAGAGGTCAACTAGTTTTTGATCGTGTTGAAAATTATTCTAAGCCGATCATCGCAGCAATTCACGGTGCTGCATTAGGTGGGGGACTAGAATTTGCAATGAGCTGTCATATTCGAGTTGTTGCAGAAAACGCAAAACTTGGTTTACCTGAATTAAACTTAGGAATTATTCCTGGGTTTGCTGGGACACAACGATTACCACGTTATGTAGGTAAAGATAAAGCGTTAGTTATGCTTGCAACTTCTGAACCAATTTCTGGTGTTGAAGCTGGGAAAATTGGATTAGCTACAATTGTAGTCCCTGAAGAAACTTTATTAGATGAAGCAAATGCATTAGCAGCTAAAATTGCTAATAAAAGTATGCAATCAATTCAATATATTCTACAACTACTATCTTCTACAAGAACTACTTCATATCATGAAGCGGTGGAAGAAGAGTCTAAATTATTTGGAGAAATTTTTACAACTGAAAATGCAAAAGAGGGTATTTCGGCATTTTTAGAAAAAAGAAAACCAGTGTTTAATAAATAAGTAGTTTAATATTTTAAAAAAATAGATGTAGTTACATTTCCTGGGAGGGTATAACAATGAACATTTATGTACTATTAAAAAGAACATTTGACACTGAAGAGAAAATTACAATTTCAAATGGTGCAATCCAAGAGGATGGCGCTGAATTTATTATAAATCCATACGATGAGTATGCAGTTGAAGAAGCGATTCAAATTCGTGACGCTCATGGTGGCGAAGTAACTGTCATAACAATTGGTAACGAGGATAGTGAAAAAGAACTTCGTACAGCACTAGCTATGGGTGCTGATAAAGCGGTGTTAATTAACGTTGAAGATGACGTTACAAATGCTGACCAATATACAACTTCTAAACTTATTGCTAAATACTTAGAAGATAAAGATCCTTCAATTATTTTAGCAGGTAATGTTGCAATTGATGGAGGTACTGGTCAAGTAGGTCCACGAGTTGCTGAATTATTAAATATTCCTTACGTGACAACAATTACTAAAATTGACATTAATGGTACGACAGCTACAATCGAACGTGATGTAGAGGGTGATACAGAAATCATCGAAACATCTTTACCATTATTAATCACTGCTCAACAAGGCTTAAATGAACCAAGATATCCATCTTTACCTGGTATTATGAAAGCTAAGAAAAAACCTTTAGATGAATTAGAATTAGATGATCTAGATTTAGAAGAAGATGAAGTTCAAGCAAAAACGAAAACAATTGAAATTTACCTACCTGCGAAGAAAGAAGCAGGCAAAGTTTTAACTGGTGAATTAAAGGATCAAGTAAAAGAATTAGTTTCGTTACTACGTTCTGAAGCAAAAGTAATCTAATTTTATTGAATAGTAGAACAGAATAATAGATTAATATTGTAATAGAAAATTTTGGAGGGAAATAACATGTCACGTAAAGTATTAGTATTAGGCGAAGTTCGTGAAGGATTACTACGAAATGTTTCATTTGAGGCAGTAAGTACGGCTAAAACAGTTGCTGAGGGCGGAGAAGTAGTTGCTGTATTAGTAGGTAAATCAGTTAGTGCATTAGCTACTGAAATGATTCAATACGGTGCAGATCGTGCAATCGTTGTTGAAGATGAAAAATTAGCATCATATACTTCTGATGGATATTCTCAAGCACTTTTAGCAGTTATTGACCAAGAAAAACCAGAAGGTCTAGTAATCGGTCACACAGCTTTAGGTAAGGATTTATCTCCTAAACTTGCTGCTCGTATGCAAAGTGGTCTTATTTCGGATGTTACAGCAATCGAAGTAGCTGGTGGAAATATTGTTTTCACTCGTCCGATTTACTCAGGAAAAGCATTCGAGAAAAAAGTTATGGTGGATCCATTTATTTTTGCGACAATCCGTCCAAATAACATTTCAGCATTAGAAAAAGATGCTACTCGCACTGGTGATGTAGCAACTCTTTCAGTTGAAATTAAAGACTTGCGTTCAATCGTTAAAGATGTGGTGCGTAAAGCGAGTGAAGGTGTAGACCTTTCTGAAGCGAAAGTTGTCGTTGCTGGAGGACGTGGAGTTAAGAGTGAAGAAGGCTTTAATCCATTAAAAGAATTAGCTTCAGTACTTGGTGCTGCTGTAGGTGCATCTCGTGGTGCATGTGATGCTAACTATTGTGACTACTCTTTACAAATTGGTCAAACTGGTAAAGTTGTAACACCTGATTTATATATTGCATGTGGTATTTCAGGAGCTATTCAACATTTAGCTGGTATGTCAAACTCTAAAGTAATCGTTGCAATTAACAAAGATCCAGAAGCTAATATCTTCAAAGTAGCTGACTATGGAATCGTTGGTGACTTATTCGAAGTATTACCTTTATTAACAGAAGAATTTAAAGCTGTATTAGTTAACTCTTAATATAGAAGCTATTAATGATAGCCCACAAGAGCTTATGTAGTGACCTATAAAGTTAGTCTGTGTCTAACATTTGGGGTGCACTTCACTTAATATCTTGTGGGTTTTTTGTGTTTTTCAAGTGTACGTTATGAAAAAAATAAAAAAGAAGGGTTCAAAAGTACTTTAACTTTTGTGACACCTCCTTTATAGTTTTTCTATTCGTTTATAAGCCATTGTCCTTACATCCTAACAATGACTGATCCACCGCCACTTGTTACGACTTGATTTTGTTTTTGTTCAAGTTGTCTAAGTAATTCATTATTTGCTTCGATTGCTTTTACAAGGTTTGTAATTTGATTTTCAAGATTCATGAACATTTGCATGATTGATTGATGATCAGTTTGCACATGACCTTGAACACCGTTTCTCATAGGATGTTGGGGATGATGCGGATGGGAATACCAAAATGGATGATGCATACCTTTACCTCCAATTTCTAGACTAATGTACTATATAGTACGTCTTATTATTATAAGAGTTCGCCTATTTTAGTTGAATCAATCATTATTGCCACTTATATATATAGAATTTTTGTGAAGACCGTTGCCCTGTATAGATAAGAAAGAAGTGATTTTTTACACCTGATGTTTGCCTATATGGAGGAACTAAAAAATAAGGTAGTTTCAAGGGAAAGGATTAAATCTTTTTAGAATAACACAAAAAAAGTAATCCCTCTATAGGATTACTTAAAACTTAAGATATAGCTTTGTTTAGTTTGTTTTTTTCAGATAATAAATCGTGGCGCTTTTCAATTTTTCTTTCAATTTTTTCGATTTCTTCTTTGTTTCGTAATAAAGATTGTTTATTCTCATGAACTAATTGATTAAACGATTTACGTAAAGATTTTCTCATAAATGCCACTCCTATCGTGTTAAATTTTTTGAATATTATTATTATATTCAAAAATATATTAACATAAAAATCTGACAATAATTCGAGTAAGATTTTACGAATTTGTGACAAAAGTAGCGGATTGAATCGGTACTCATGACCTAGACCGATAATCTTGACGTCTCATGAAGCAGACAACAATAAAGTAAATTTAAATATGAAATATATTATGAATAAATCTTTTCATAAACCTCTACTTCCATACCATCTGCATTCGTTTTATTTTCTCTATATTTAAAACCCTGAGATTTCCAAAAAGATTTTGCTTTTTGGTTATTAATTAACACACCTAATCGTAAACCGTGAATATTTCTTTTTATAAGTAGTTCTTCAAATAATATAAATGCGTTTGTTCCAAATCCATAACCATGGTAATCATGATGGATCATTAAAAGACCTAGCCATGGGAAACCATCATTAGGATTTAGCGCTAAAAAATCAATTAATCCTATATAAGTATCATCTAATTTAATAAAATAAGTTTCCGTTTGATGTGAGGAAAAAAAATATTCCTTCATTAGTTCTTCTTTTGTTCGTGTTAAACGACCATTCTCCATTAAATTGTAATTTTGATTTGAATTTGTGATTTCTTCAATTACTTCAATTAATTCTGTTGTAATTCTTTCAAATGTTATCACTTTTTTAGTCCTTTCATTAGTATATCAACTATTTGTTTGGAAATAGTAAGTTTGAGCAAATAAATAGAAAATGCTAATTCTCATATGGTATACTTTCTTTAAAATTATAACAAATTATGTCAATCTACATAATTTACTTATGTAGCTTGCGCAGGTAGGAGGAAAAATAAATGGCAATTGTTAATGCAACAAACGCAACGTTTGCAGAAGAAACAAAAGAAGGTGTAGTATTAGTTGATTTTTGGGCAACTTGGTGTGGTCCTTGTAAAATGATTGCTCCTGTATTAGAAGAATTAGCTTCTGAATACGGAGAAAAAGTTAAAATTGTTAAAGTTGATGTTGATGAAAACCAAGAAACAGCAGCTAAATTTGAAGTTATGAGCATTCCATCATTATTCGTTCTTAAAGACGGTGAAGTAGTTGAAAAAACTTTAGGTTTCAAACCTAAAGAAGCTTTAGAAGAATTAATTACTCCACATATTGGTTAATTATAATTTGTAAGAAATGCACTCATAATATGAGTGCATTTCTTTTTTTTGGTATTTTTAACTATAAAAACAATTTTTCATTAGAATTAGCAATTTTATTAATTAGAGTAATGTTAAAAATTTCTAATGTAAATAAGATTGACTATTTTTTTGTCACGTTTTATATTTAATAAGCATTAATATTTAACAGACATTAAATATTTATTTGGATTAATTTTTAAAGGAGGTTAAATTTCTTGGGTAACAAAAATGAGTACATTGAACGGATTCAGATTGCACTTCAAAGCACTATTCATAAAATGCAACCAAAAGTGACAGAAAGTATGAATAGTCATGGTGTAACAGCTACTCAATTTTTTGTTTTAATGTACTTACGAAAAAAAGAAAGCTGTAAAATATCTGAAATAGCAGAGATGATGGGTGTAAAACCAAGTGCTGTATCATTTATGATTGATCGACTTGAACATAATGACTTTGTATATAGAGAACATGATAAAAAGGACCGAAGAGTTGTAAATATTATGTTAACTGAGGAAGGTATTAAAAAATTAGAATCAGTGATAAAAGATCGAAAAGAAATTTTTGAAAGTTTCTTGTTTAACCTTTCTGATGATGAGTTATTACAATTTGCAAAGATTACAGAAAAGCTTGCAAATGCTGCAGCAGATAGATAGAAATTTTTACAAAATACTTTTTTGTATTAGTAATTATAAAAAGAAAAAAGATATGAGCGAAGGGAGAAATATATTTTGACTACAAATACAGTTGTTCAAAAAGATGGCAGTCGTAAACTATTGCTAATTGGTCTAATAATTGCAATGTTTTTCTCTGCACTAGATGGCACAATAGTTGGTACTGCAATGCCTAAAATAGTTGGGGACCTTGGCGGTTTGAGTATGATGACGTGGCTTACAACAGCATACTTATTAACTTCAACTACTGTAGTACCGATCGCAGGAAAATTAGCTGACTTATTAGGTCGTAGAAGTGTTTATATTGCTGGTTTAGTTATATTTATGGCAGCTTCAGCATTATGTGGTATTGCCCATAATATGACTGAATTAATTATTTACCGTGGTATTCAAGGTATCGGTGGCGGTGTAATGATGCCGATGGCGATGATTGTAATTGGGGATTTATTTACAGGTAAAGAACGTGCGAAATTCCAAGGGGTTTTCGGTGGTATTTACGGTTTAGCTTCAGTAATCGGACCACAAATTGGTGGATGGATTGTTGACTCATTGAACTGGAAATGGGTATTCTACATTAACCTTCCAGTAGGGATTATCGCAACTATTTTTATTGCATTAGGTTTAAAAGGAAGAAAAAATACTGGACCAATCAATTTCGATATTGCTGGTATGGTAACTATGATTGTCGGTGTAGTAAGCTTACTCCTTGCTTTAAGTTTAGGTGGAGTTGAATATGATTGGAATTCTTGGCAAATTATTGGTCTTTTTGTTCTGGCAGTAGTGGGAATTGTTAGCTTCGTTATCGTAGAAAATAAAGCTAAAGAGCCAATCCTACCAATGCATTTATTCAAAAATAGAACTTTCGTTACATTAAACTTAATTGGATTCTTTATGACAATTGCGATGTTTGGTGCAATTATGTTCGTACCATTTTTCATGCAAGGTATTGTTGGTGTAAGTGCAACAGAATCAGGTACAATCATGACTCCAATGATGGTTACAATGATTATTGCAAGTATTATTGGTGGGCAAATTGTATTTAAAATTGGTATTAAACCACAAATCATTACTGGAATGTTCGTAATCGCATTAGGTTTATATCTATTAACAACTTTAGATATGGATTCAACTAAAACTATTGCAACAATCTTTATGGGAGTTATGGGGCTAGGTATTGGTTTAGTAATGCCGACCATTACACTAGCTCTTCAAGAAGTATTTGATAAGAAGGAATTAGGGATTGTAACATCTTCTAGCCAATTCTTCCGCTCAATCGGTGGTACTTTTGGAGCAACTGTTTTAGGTGCTGTAATGAATAGTAAATCAGGAACACTTCTAAACAATGATTTAGTTCCATTTTTAAATAAATTACCAGCTCAAGCTGCACCATTAGTAGACAAATTTAAAGACATGATTAATACAACTCCTCAATCTGTATTTACAATGTTATTTAATGCGGATGCTAAGAAGCTAATTCCTAAGCCAATTTTAGAAGGAATGTTACCGATCATTAAAACATCATTAATGGATTCATTACACCAAGTATTCTTTGTTGGTTTAGGATTCATCATAATTGGTGCAATCGTAACATTTTTCCTAACACCAATTAAATTAACGAATAGAAAAGCTGGGAATAAAGAAGGTAATGAGCAAGAACAAGTAGAAGTAGAAACTGCGACTTCTTAATTTCTCAAGCTGTAATACTAAAAGTAAAAACCATCCAGAAATGAAGTGCACCCCAAATGTTAGACACGACTAACATTTGGAGGTGCATTTTTTATGACTAAATTTACTACTGAACATAAATTAGCGGTAGTTATGCGTTATTTAGAAGGTAAGGAAAGTTTTCGTTCTATTGGTAAGTTATTTGGAACGTCCCATGCTGAAGTGAGAAACTGGGTAGCTCAATATAAGGAAAATGGGATTAATGGCTTGCTTAAAAAGTCATATACAAGTTATTCGGTACAGTTTAAACTAAACGTATTAAAGTATATGAATGACCACGGGACGTCACCGAATGAAGCAGCTGCAATTTTCAATATTCCTTCCCCTAGAACGATTCGAAAGTGGAGGACTCAATTTGAAACACAAGGACAAGACGCCCTAGAATCAAAGAAAAAGGGGCGACTTTCCATGAAAAAAGAAACAAAGAAAACTACACCCGTTGAAGGATCAATTGAAGAACTTCAAGCTGAAATAGAACGTTTACGCATGGAAAATGCATATCTAAAAAAGTTGAACGCCTTAGTTCAAAACAAGGAAAAATCACGAAACAAGACAAAGTAAAAGTTGTCTATGAATTAAGGCATGAGTTTTCGTTAAAAGAACTTTTACTGTTAGCCAGTTTTCCGCGTAGTACGTTTTATTATTGGATGAAAAATCTAGAACGTCCTGATCCAGATGCAGAGTTAAAAGTGCTGATAAAAGAAATTTATGAGGAACACGAATGTCGTTATGGCTATCGTAAAATTCGAGACGAGCTTACGAATCGTGGTTATAAAGTAAATCATAAAAAAGTTCAACGACCTATGAAAGAACTAGGGATAAAATCACTTGTGAAGGTAAAGAAATATCGCTTTTACAAAGGTGAAGTAGGTAAGATTGCCCCCAATATTTTAAATCGAAATTTTCAAGCTGAAAAACCAAATGAGAAATGGGTTACAGATATAACTGAATTTAAATTATTTGGAGAAAAGCTATACTTTTCACCTATGTTGGACTTATATAATGGTGAAATAATTGCTTATACAATTGGTTCACGTCCAACTTTTTCACTTGTATCAAATATGTTAGAACAATCTCTTGAACGATTAACAGATTCCGATACACTACTAATTCATTCAGACCAAGGGTGGCACTATCAAATGAAAAAATATCGTAGTGCTCTTATTAAACGTGGAATCACTCAGAGTATGTCACGAAAAGGAAACTGTTACGATAACGCAGTAATTGAAAGTTTCTTTAGTATCATGAAATCTGAACTACTCTATCTTAAAGAATTTAACAGTGTCGAACACTTTAAACAAGAACTAGCTAAATATATAGATTACTACAATAACAAACGAATTAAGGCAAAATTAAAAGGCATGAGCCCAGTAAAATACCGAGTTCATGCCCAACAGGCTGCCTAATTGAAGTAACCAGTCTAACTTTATGGGGTCACTACAAATTTTGGATGGTTTTTATTTTAAGCATTTTGAGAACGGTACCTATGAATTGTTCTCTAATTTGTGAATCAATGTGGTGGCCTATTTACAATCTGAAGAAAAAAGAGAGGTCCCATAAAAGATTTACTTTTCAGAGACACCCTCTTTGTTAAATAGCCATGGATACTTTTTCTTTTCTTTTTTCCATTTTTCGTTTATTATTCCACAAGATCCAAGATAAAGCTAATCCTGTGCCAGTAAGTATAAAAAGACCAATACCACTAATTAAACCAATTATGCCGGTATGTAAGCTTTTTACTGAAAATGCAGACTGCTCAGGTCTTTTTCCAAAATTTTGAAATGGGGTTTGAGCACTATCACCACTTTGTCCATTTTTGGGAGCTGTATTTTGATCGCTATTTTGAGATTGTTGGTTTCCATTAAACTGTCCACCCGATGGAAGCTGACCTTGCATAGAAAATCTTCCTTTTGCTTCGCCACCTTTATTGAAATACAGGATAATTCCTGTAGTAGATTCGATTAGTAGGAAAACCGAAACAATTACACCTATCCAAAAATGAACTACTCTGACTTTTTTCATCTTAACATTTCTCCTTTTCTTCTCTTGATGGATTAAAGTTACAATAGAAAACTTAATTTTTACTTAATATCATTAAAGTATTTTCAGTTTTTAAATATGGAGATTATAATATTAAGTGTACAGTTGCACGAAAGAGGTGAGAGGAAATGGACAATCACTTAAAAGAAAAATTAGCGCTACTACCAGATCAGCCTGGTTGCTATTTGATGAAAGATATTCAAGGCACGATCATTTACGTGGGAAAAGCTAAAGTTTTAAAAAATAGAGTTAGATCTTATTTTACGGGATCCCATGATGGTAAGACATATCGATTAGTTCAAGAGATAACTGATTTTGAATATATTGTTACTTCTTCAAATATGGAAGCTTTAATTCTTGAGATGAATTTAATTAAGAAATATGATCCGAAATATAACATCATGTTGAAGGATGATAAATCATACCCCTTTATTAAAATAACTGCTGAAAAACATCCTCGCTTATTAATTACGCGAAATGTAAAAAAAGATAAAGGAAAATATTTTGGACCATTCCCTAATGCTACAGCCGCGAATGAAACAAAAAAATTATTAGATCGTCTATATCCACTACGAAAATGTTCTTCATTACCAGATAAAGTTTGTTTATATTATCATATTGGTCAGTGTCTTGCGCCTTGTGTAAAAGAAGTAACTGATCAACAAAATCAAGAAATAGTTAATGAAATTGCCCGTTTTCTAAACGGTGGGGAAGACCAAATACGAAAAGAATTAGAGGCAAAAATGCTTGCTGCATCTGAACAATTAGATTTCGAGCGAGCGAAAGAGTATCGAGACCAAATTGTATCGATTAAAGCGACTATGGAAAAGCAGAAAATGATGAGTAGTGATTTAGTTGATCGAGATGTATTTGGATATGCGGTTGATAAGGGATGGATGTGTGTTCAAGTTTTCTTTGTTCGAAGAGGAAAATTAATTGAAAGAGATGTTTCATATTTTCCAATTTACGATGAACCAGAAGAAGAATTCCTATCATTTATTGGGCAATTTTATGAAAAACCACACAATATAAAACCAAAAGAAATTTTTGTACCAGATAAAGTTGATACTGAAATTTTAAAAAATTTACTAAAAATTCCTGTATTCCAACCAAAAAGAGGCCAAAAAAAGGAACTTGTAGTATTAGCAAATAAAAATGCTAAAATTGGACTCGGTGAGAAATTTAAATTAATTGAGCGAGATGAAGAAAGAACAGTTAAAGCAATAGAAAAACTAGGGGATAGTTTAAATATTGAAACTCCTTATCGAATTGAAGCATTCGATAATTCAAATATTCAAGGAACAAATCCTGTTTCAGCTATGGTTGTCTTTATAGACGGAAAACCTTCAAAAAAAGATTACCGCAAATATAAAATCAAAACTGTAGTAGGACCTGATGATTACGATTCAATGCGTGAGGTAGTACGTAGAAGATATTCGAGAGCACTAAAAGAGAATTTACCTTTACCAAATTTAATAATTGTGGATGGTGGGAAAGGCCATCTAGCTGTAGTTGAAGATGTACTCCAAAATGAGTTAGGCCTATTCATTCCAACAGCTGGACTTGTTAAAGATGAAAAGCACCGTACTTCAGAGTTATTAATAGGACAACCACCTCAAATTGTCCAACTTGGAAGACAAAGCCAAGAATTCTTTTTATTACAAAGAATTCAAGACGAGGTACACAGATTTGCGATTGAATTCTATCGTCAGCTTCATAGTAAATCAATGGTTCAATCTGCTTTAGATGGCATAGCGGGTGTTGGTGGAACAAGAAAGAAAGCTCTTCTTAAACATTTTGGATCAGTCAAAAAAATAAAAGAGGCATCAATCGATGAGTTAATAGCAGCTAAAATGCCAAAAAATGTTGCAGAAGAAATTTATCAGCATTTCCATAAAGAATAACATAGTTACCAAAATTTATATCTTGACACTATTTTCAAAATAATTTATATTTTAGTTAAAATTAAATGATTTTCTCTCGTAATAGAGGTGCAAAACTTAAAAGTATACTGTCATAGACGTGTGGCGTTGTGATGGACAGTTGAAAGGAAGTTTTGCCGAAATGAAATGAATCCACTATTCATTTTGTTGGGACTGCATTTAAGAAATGTAGTACTGTCGCATAATAGTTATGCGGGGAGCTATTGAAGAGATGTTGATGATTGGTCTATTTTATTTTATTTGTAAATTAGGCGCGTGAACATTGCTTCACGCGCTTTTTTGTATTCTTTTTTAAGTAAAAAGTGAGGATGAGAAAAATGGGAATTATTGTTCAGAAATTCGGTGGTACTTCAGTAGGCTCAATTGAACGAATTCAGCATGTTGCTGAAACAGTAACCAAGTCATATAAAGAAGGAAACCAAGTAGTTACAGTTGTCTCTGCGATGGGACATCATACAGACGAACTAGTTAGTTTAGCAGCTCAAATTAGTCCGCAAAACAGTAAACGTGAATTAGATATGTTACTTACTACAGGGGAACAAGTATCAATTTCGTTACTAGCCATGGCAATCCAAGCAAAAGGTTTTAAAGCTATTTCACTAACTGGTTGGCAAGCTGGAATTCAAACTGAATCTGTCCATGGAAATGCGCGTATAGAAACCATTCAAACTGATCGAATTCAACAATTACTTAATGAAGGATATATCGTAATTGTTGCTGGTTTCCAAGGGTTAAGTGAAAACAATGAAATTACGACTTTAGGCCGTGGTGGTTCAGATACAACAGCCGTTGCATTGGCAGCAGCTTTAAAGGCAGAACGTTGTGATATTTATACGGACGTATTAGGTGTTTATACTACGGATCCAAGAGTTGAACCAAATGCATCTAAATTAAGCCATGTCTCTTATGATGAAATGCTAGAGCTAGCAGCTTTAGGCGCAGCGGTTTTACATCCAAGAGCAGTAGAATTCGCAAAAAATTATAATTTAATTATTCAAGTTCGTTCAAGTCAACATGATGAAATCGGTACATTTATTGGGGAGGAAACACAAATGGAACAACAATCAGTCGTAAGAGGAATCGCATTCGAATCTAATGTAACAAGGATGACGTTAAATGGTTTAAATAACCATGTAGATTTATTACCTAAAATCTTTACTTTATTAGCAAGTGAGGGGATTGATGTTGATATTATTATCCAAAGCGTAACTTCAGATAACTTAGTAAATCTTTCATTCTCGATCAAATCTGAAAATATGTTGGAAGCAATAACGGTTCTAGAATCAAAGAAAGAATTTTTAGGTTACCGCTCATTTGATTTTGAAAGTGAACTTGCTAAAGTTTCAATTGTAGGCAGTGGAATGGTTTCAAACCCAGGTGTTGCTGCAAAAATGTTTAAATTTTTAGCTGAAAGTGAAATCCCTGTAAAAATGGTAAGTACTTCTGAAATTAAAGTATCAACTGTTGTACCAAAATCAAAATTACAAGAAGCAGTTCATGCTCTACATAAAGGGTATGAATTAGATCGTATTAATGAAGAAGTAGTAGTAGAAAACTAAATAGTAAAATAAACCCTTTTAGGCGTTCAAATTCTTATATAGGCTTTGAATTATTGATTTTATCAATATTCATCACGTTCAGGTATACCGAGCCGTATAGTATAGAAATAGCGCTTAAAAGGGTTTTTTATTCGTTAAGCGAATAAATTATATAAAGATTCTGTAAATTTAAAATAAGTAAGGCGAACGGCTAAATGGTAAATAAAAGAAGGAGGTATTAATAATGAGGCATAGTATACTTGCCTACGGATATGGAGAAATTGTACTACAGTTCGTTCTATTAATACTCGCCATTTTGTTTTTTGTTTCTATTTGTTTATTCTTGTTAAATTCGATTATTAAGGGAGTTAAAAGAAACAAGAATCTTGAGGGAATTAGAAGGCAGGATCAAAGTAAGGAAAGGAAAGAGAAAGGGTAAGGAAGTTAAATAATCATAAATTGAATTTGAACTTATATTTCAATTTTCAAAAAAAAAATCATTAAAAAAAGAAAACACCACAATGGAACTTAATTCCATGTGGTGTTTTTCATGTTATCTTCTAGTAATTGGATCCTTTAAATCCCATTTTACTTGGAACTTTACTTTGTCGCCTCTTTTGCTAAGCTCTTCATACGTTTCAGCTATAACATCGATTTGCTGTTGAATTTGCATCGCTAGAAATCCAGCTTCTAATTGGTATGATACGTTCTTTTTTTGTTGATTTCTGTATGTAATTAATTCAGAAGATAGTGTTAAATGAACTTCTTGCTTCTTTTCTTCTTCAACAGTAAGAGTACCCCAACCAGCTTGTTCAAAAAATTCTATAATTTCTTCAAAAGTTGCTAAAGGATATTTTCTGGCAATCATTTTACCCGCCCAATATAAAATATCATTTTGCTCTTTTCCTAATAAATCATTCAATAGATCGTTACGTATTAGCTCATAACCAAAACCAGAAATATTTCCCGGAATATTTAAATTTTCAATGCCGTTCGTCATGGTCGGATAACTCTCCCTTTCCTAAAAAAACATGTTTTTATTATATACAATATTTAATAGTAAAAACAATAATTCGACACATGTAGATTACAAGGATTACCAATCTAAATGAGAAGTTTTTTCAGTAAAGAAAAATGTACGCGTTTTCTTGACCTCCTATATTATCAGGAGTAAAATGAGTTGTAGATAAATGTCATAAAAATTTCGACTTTTTATGCGTATTGCTTATTTATTCTATTTTTTTAGAATAATAGAGTAATTAAATTTTTCATGTGCACAAACTAAAGGGGGCAGGGGTTTACATGAGCAACAAGAATGGAAGGGAGTTTTTCTTTAGAAAACTTCATTCATTGCTAGGAGTTATTCCGGTTGGGATCTTTTTAACACAGCACTTAGTTGTCAATCATTTTGCGACAAATGGAGCAACATCGTTCAACAAAGCTGCTGAATTTATGGCGAATTTACCATTCCGCTATTTTTTAGAAGTTTTTGTCATTTTCTTACCAATTTTATACCATGCAATTTACGGACTATACATTGCGTTCACTGGAACTAGCAATGTTAAAAATTATGGATACTTACGTAACTGGTTATATTTATTCCAACGTATTTCTGGTGTAGTTACTTTAATTTTTATTACTTGGCACGTATGGCAAACACGTATCGCTGCTCAACTAGGAGCAACGGTTGATTATAATATGATGGCTGATATTTTCACTTCAAAATTTATGTTAGTTTTCTATATAGTAGGTGTAATTTCAACAATTTTCCACTTTGCTAATGGATTATGGTCATTCTTCGTATCTTGGGGAATTACTGTAACACCTAGATCACAACGTATTTCAACATATGTTACATTAGGTATATTCGTAGTATTATCATTCGTTGGATTAACTGCTATCTTTGCATTCATTGATCCACAACTAGCGAATTTGTAAGGAGAGAGAGTCATGAGTGGGAAAATAATTATCGTCGGTGGCGGTTTAGCTGGTCTTATGGCAACAATTAAAGCCGCTGAAGCTGGCACAAAAGTAGATTTATTTTCATTAGTTCCCGTAAAACGATCACATTCAGTATGTGCTCAAGGTGGAATTAATGGTGCGGTTAATACAAAAGGTGAAGGTGACTCTCCTTGGGAGCACTTTGATGATACAATTTATGGTGGGGATTTCTTAGCAAACCAACCACCTGTAAAGGCAATGGCAGAAGCAGCACCTGGCATCATTCATATGATGGACCGTATGGGTGTAATGTTCAACCGTACGCCTGAAGGACTATTAGACTTCCGTCGTTTCGGTGGAACGCAACATCACCGTACAGCATTTGCGGGTGCTACGACTGGGCAACAATTATTATATGCATTAGATGAGCAAGTTCGTCGTTACGAATCTGAAGGTCTTGTTCAAAAGTATGAAGGTTGGGAATTTTTAAGAGTTATTGTTGATGATGAAGGAGTATGTCGTGGGATCGTTGGACAAAACTTAACATCAATGGAAATCGTAAGTTTCCCTGCGGATGCTGTAATTATGGCATCTGGTGGCCCTGGTATTATCTTTGGTAAAACTACAAATTCAATTATCAACACTGGTTCAGCTGCTGCAGCTGTATATCGTCAAGGTGCTGTTTATTCAAATGGTGAATTTATTCAAATCCATCCAACTGCAATTCCTGGAGATGATAAAAACCGTTTAATGAGTGAAAGTGCTCGTGGTGAAGGTGGACGAGTTTGGACTTATAAAGATGGAAAACCATGGTATTTCTTAGAAGAGAAATATCCTGCATATGGAAACCTTGTACCAAGGGATATTGCTACACGTGAGATTTTCTCTGTATGTGTTGACCACAAGCTTGGTATCAATGGTGAAAACATGGTTTATTTAGATCTGTCACATAAAGATCCACATGAACTTGATGTAAAACTTGGTGGAATCATCGAGATTTATGAGAAATTCACAGGTGATGATCCGAAAAAAGTTCCTATGAAGATTTTCCCAGCAGTTCACTACTCAATGGGTGGATTATGGGTTGACTATGACCAAATGACTACAATTCCTGGTTTATTTGCTGCTGGTGAGTGTGATTACTCAATGCACGGAGCTAACCGTTTAGGAGCTAACTCATTACTTTCTGCTATTTATGGTGGAATGGTTGCTGGACCAAATGCTGTAAGATACGTAAATGGTTTAGCTAAATCTTCAGATGATGTTTCAACTTCTGTATTTGAATCAAGTGCTAATGAAGAAAAAGAAAAATTGAATCGTATTTATAAAATGGACGGTAAAGAAAATGCATACCTTCTTCATAAAGAGCTTGGAGAGTGGATGACAGACAACGTTACAGTAGTTCGATTCAATGATCGTTTATTAAAAACTGATGAAAAAATTCAAGAGCTTTATGAGCGCTATCAAAACATTAATATTAATGATACAGCTAAATGGAGTAACCAAGGTGCTTCATTTACTCGTCAGCTTGAAAACATGCTTCACTTATCACGTGTTATCACATTAGGTGCATATAACCGTAATGAAAGCCGTGGAGCTCACTATAAACCTGAATTCCCAGACCGTAATGATGAGGAATTCTTAAAAACTACAATGGCTAAATTTGATGAGAAATCAAATTCACCATTATTCTATTACGAAGATGTTGATACATCATTAATCCAACCAAGAAAACGAGATTATTCTAAGAAGAAGGAGGACAAAGCAAATGCATAATGGAACAATGACTGCTGAAAAGACAATTACTGTAATTGTTAAACGTCAAGATTCACCAAATACTGCGCCATATGAAGAAACATTTACTGTCCCTTATCGTCCGAATATGAACGTAATCTCGGCGTTAATGGAAATTCGTAAAAATCCAGTAAATTCAAATGGAAAAGAAACGACTGCAATTTCTTGGGACATGAACTGTCTTGAAGAAGTTTGTGGAGCATGTTCTATGATTATCAATGGTAAACCAAGACAATCATGTTCTGCTCTTATTGACAAATTGGAACAACCAATTCGTCTTGAGCCAATGAGCACATTCCCAGTAGTACGTGACTTACAAGTTGATCGTAGCCGTATGTTCGATTCTTTAAAACGCGTTAAAGCATGGATTCCAATTGATGGAACACATGACTTAGGTCCTGGACCAAGAATGCCTGAAAGAAAACGTCAATGGGCTTATGAATTATCAAAATGTATGACTTGTGGTGTATGTTTAGAAGCTTGTCCAAACGTTAATAGTAAATCTAACTTTATTGGGCCTGCACCGCTTTCACAAGTACGTTTATTTAATGCTCATCCAACTGGAGAAATGAATAAGGAAGAACGTCTACATGCAATTATGGGAGACGGTGGACTATCAAACTGTGGTAACTCACAAAACTGTGTACAATCTTGTCCAAAAGGTATTCCTTTAACAACTTCAATTGCAGCGTTAAACCGTGCAACTACAATCCAATCTTTCAAAGACTTCTTTGGAAGCGACGAAATTTAATTAAACAAAAAAGCATGTTCTTTCGGAACATGCTTTTTTTTGCGTTTTTAAATATATATGTTCTAATAAACTCCATTTTTAAATCATATCAATAGTAAAGGCAGCAAAGGGATATGCGGTGTCTTACCCCTTTCGAACGGAGGTTAACTTAAATGCAACAGTTTGAAGTGACATTTGAGACGAAATGCTATGAAAAAGATTGGGAAATACTTTTAAAGACAGAGCGGATCGAAAAAATGATTGAGTTTAATCAATTTCAATTTAAAGAAAGAATTTTATATATTAATAACGTACAAGATGTAAGGGAAGTCAGTCGTCATGCAGATAAACTAATCGCAAGGGATGTTTTATCGTCATATGTCATAGTTGAAGAATATTCAAAGGAAGCCCTTAATTATTTTGAAGTTACTAAGGAAAGCTTCAAAGGTGGTTATTACTATTCAATCTCAGAACTTGTTAGTATTTATCTTTGCACTACAGAGTACTTACTTCATTTTTCAAGTGATTCCATTTTAGAAAAGCCTTTTAGTTGGATTGATTTATCAATATTAAAACTTCAAGATGATGAAAGAATTAAAGTAGCAAACCCAGTATGGAATGGAAATAATTTTGAGGCAAAACAAGAATCAATAGATGAAGATGAAAACTTTTATATTGGTTATGGATTTTCAGATCAATGTTACTTAATTAGGACAAATGATTTTAAAAATAAGATATATAATGAAAAAAATCCTATATCTGAAAGGTACCCAATATATGGGGGAGAGCTTTTTGAAAAACGTGTAGATGCTTGGATGCGAAATAATCATTTCAAAAGAATCACATTTAAACATGGAAATTATATTCATCAAAATTATTGAATGTTAAAGATGATTTTTAATCACTAAACAGGGTTAGGTTAAAGAAATGGAGAGCAGTAGATAAAAAGCTAATAGAGAAGATATTAAACAATTCTCTAATGACGCCTTTTACTATAAGTACCTTATTTCCTTACCCTGTCCCCTTTGAAACTGAATGAATATTCATTCTTTAATGAAATTAATGATATAATATAGATAATAAGGGGGCAATTTCGATGGGGAAAATGAATTATGTATCTAATATACAGGAGTGGCAATCTGAGTTTTCATTTAAGATTACGATTAAAGTTCGATTTAGTGAAACGGATATGTTTGGACATATGAATAATACAGTTCCATTCGTTTATTTTGAAGAAGCTCGAATTGAGTATTTAAAATCTATAGGACTTATGCAAGAATGGACGACAAATCATAGTGAATTTATTCCAGTTGTTGCCGATTTACAATGTGATTACTTACGACAAGTATTTTTTAATGAAATAATCGATGTGTACGTAAAAATTGCAAAAGTAGGAAATTCATCAATCGACATACACTATATGGGGATTAATCCTCAATGTGAAATTTGCTTTACCGGACGAAATTCCTTAGTAAATATAAATCGTCATACAGGGCGAAGTGAACAATGGAAAAAAGGATGGAAAGAAAAATTATTAAATGAAATAAAGAATTCAGTAGTTAGTGTTTAAAACAAGTAATGTTGTAACATACTGAATAAAGATTGAATAGAATGATAAAACAATTAAATTTATCTTAAGATGAGTACTTGAAGAATTCAATGACATTCTATATAATACTTTTATACGAATAAGGAAAAGCAAAGATCAAGGACACGAGCGTTCAAGACGATAGTAAGAGAGGAATTCATTTGGTGTGAGAATTCTCTATACGTTGAATGACTTACCACCTTGTAGCTATAGTGGGGAACGTAAATTTTTTTACAAGTAACTACTATCGGTGTAGACCGTTAAAACGTTGAGATTTTGTATACTTATTTTTTGTGTACATTAAATTAGGGTGGAACCACGAGCACATTCGTCCCTACGAGTGTGCTCTTTTTTTATTGTCAAAATTAATTTGAAAAAGGAGTGAACTTAAATGATTTCAATTAAATTACCAGATGGATCAATTCGCGAGGTGGAACAAAATACAACAGTTGAAGATTTCGCGGGTTCAATCTCCATTAGCTTAAAGAAAAAAGCGCTTGGTGGAAAAATTAATGGTAAATTAGTGGATTTAAATACACCTATTACTGAAGATTGTGAAGTTCAAATAATTACGCAAGATGATCAAGATGGATTAGAAATGATGCGACATAGTTCAGCGCATATTTTAGCTCAAGCAGTAAAACGTCTTTATAAAGGCGAAAAAGCTGCATTTGGGGTTGGACCAGTAACTGCTGACGGTTTCTATTATGATATTGATCTTCCAGTTTCAATTAAAGTAGAAGACCTACCTAAAATTGAAAAAGAAATGGAAAAAATTATTAAAGAAAACTTACCGATTACTCGTTCAGAAGTTAGTCGTGAAGAGGCAATTAAATTCTTCACTGAATTAGACGATGAGTTTAAACTAGAATTAATCCGTGATTTACCAGAAGATGCAGTTATTTCAATGTATACTCAAGGTGAATTCGTTGACCTTTGCCGTGGACCACATGTTCCTACAACTGGCCGTGTAAAAGCGATTAAATTATTATCAGTTGCTGGAGCTTATTGGAGAGGCGATGCGAATAATAAAATGCTTCAACGTGTTTATGGTACGGCTTTCCCAAGTAAGAAGGAATTAGAAGAGCATTTATTCTTATTAGAAGAAGCTAAAAAACGTGATCACCGTAAATTAGGTAAAGAACTTGAATTATTCATGTTCTCTGAAGAAGCACCTGGTATGCCATTCTTCTTACCAAAAGGTACAATTATCCGTAATGAATTAGAACAATATGAGCGCGGATTACAAACTTCAAAAGATTACAAAGAAGTTCGTACACCATTCATTATGAATCAAAGATTATGGGAGCAATCAGGTCACTGGCATCACTACCATGAAAACATGTACTTTACTGAGGTTGATGAAACAAAATTCGCATTAAAACCGATGAACTGCCCAGGTCATATGTTAGTTTATAAAAATAAATTACATTCATACCGTGATCTACCGGTTCGTATGTGTGAAAATGGTCAAGTTCACCGTCATGAATATTCTGGTGCCTTAAATGGTATGATGCGTGTTCGTACTTTTACTCAAGATGATGCACATATCTTCTGTCGTCCAGACCAAATTGAAGGCGAAATTATTGAAGTAATTAACTTAATTAAAGAAATTTACGGCGTATTCGGATTCACTTATAAAGTAGAATTATCAACTCGTCCAGAAGATTCAATGGGTTCAGAAGAGTTATGGAACTCAGCAGAGCAGGCTTTAGAGAATGTTCTAAAATCTGAGAACTTAGACTTTAAATTAAACCCAGGCGATGGCGCATTCTATGGTCCGAAAATCGATTTCCATATTCAAGATGCATTAAAACGTAGCTGGCAATGTGCTACAATTCAATTAGATTTCCAAATGCCTGAGAAATTTGATTTAACTTATGTTAATGAAGATAACCAAAAAGAACGTCCAGTTGTTATCCACCGTGCAATTTATGGTTCAATTGATCGTTTCTTAGGAATCTTAACTGAACATTTTGCTGGAGCATTCCCATTATGGTTAGCACCAGTTCAAGTAGCTGTATTACCAATTTCAAGTGTTCACAATGATTATGCTCAAAAACTTGCTGATCAATTAAAAGCTGCAGGAATCCGTGTTGAAGCTGATTTACGTGGCGAAAAAATTGGATATAAGATCCGTGAAGCACAACTTCAAAAATTACCTTATATGTTAGTAGTTGGTGATCAAGAGGTTGAAAATAATACTGTAGCTATTCGTAAACGTGGCGAAGGTGACATTGGTACTCAACCATTCGATAGCTTCTTAGAAATGATTAAACAACAAAAATTAGAAAAAGTTCTATTTTAATTTTAAAAATCCTCTATTTTTTATTATAGAGGATTTTTTTATTTAACCGATATAATTAAAAATGATTGTTTTCTAGTAGAACTGATTGACTTTATTTTCTGGGAAATATGACGAAATTTGCAAAAACATACTTCATAAACATTTTTTTATAGGATAAATCCAGGAAATAGCGAACTTATATGAAGGATGTCTTTTCAGTTATTTAGTCTTAATAAATTACATAGTTATGATAAGAGGTGATGCAGTTGGATAATCAGAATCAAGATCTTCAAATAAAGGTAGAAAAGCTTGAAGAAGAAGTCAGAGAAATGAAGAAACAAATTGAATTTCTCTTAATCACGAAAGAAACTTCAAACGAGATTAAACAAATGACTCAAACGAAAGTAAATAATCCTAAACCACAAAAAACAGTTAGTCGACAGGTTAAAGTAACAGTTGAAAACGAAAAGGTTGACTATGAAGCGCTTATTTTCCAAAAGTGGTTACCTAGATTTTTTATATTTATTTTCATTCTTGGCGTAATGTGGGGATTTAAAGCGGCATCAGATTATGGGGTATTAAACAAGTATGCAAAAGTAGGAATTGGATTTGTTATAGCATTTGCCTTATTCTGGTACGGTAATCGTCAAATGAAAGCTAAACGATCAACACTTGGCCAATCATTAATTGGTGGCGTGTTACCTGTATTATTTTTAACTACCTTTGCCATGCATCATTTATATCACATGGCTGGGTCAACGATTGCATTTTCGCTTTTAATTATTTGGGTAAGTATTGGTTTTTATTCGATGAATAGATATAAATCAGAAGTAATTGGATTAATAAGTATAATAGGAGCTGTTTTTGTACCATTCCTAGTTAAAAGTGATTCGCCAAACTATTTATTTTTCTCTATCTATGAAACAGTAATTTACTTATGCTTTATGTTTTATGCAACATTTAAGAAATATAAATTCATCTATCTTTCGTCTGTAATATTATTGCATTTATCTTATTTAATTGTTGCTTTAGTTAATTTTAATACAAATGGAATTGAATATTTCGCATTAAGTATTCTCGTTCAACATATTAGTTTGCTAGTTATATTGATAAAATCTAAGTTTGCTATTAAAAAGCTAGTAATAATTCTTCACACCAGTTTTATTTTAACAATTGGTTGGATCTTTAGTGCATTTGAAGATCAGACTAGAACAATGATTTTAATCTTTTTATGTGTAGGATATTTATTCCTGACTTTTTATTATAAAAAGAAATCCGATTTTTTCTTTGGATTTTCAACTAATTTTATATTAGCCATTTCATTCCTATGTTTGGACAGTGTTTCTGAAAACTTACTATGTACTGTATTAATAATTCAAGCAGTATCAACTTATTTATTTTATTTAAGATATCGGGATCTACTGAAATTAATTATAGCGACACTTACATTCATTCCTGTAGGGATATCCATTTTATCTGTTGGAATAGATTCCTTTTGGTCTTTTGAAACGATGAATTGGCTTGTGTTAATTCTAGCTCTAATTACGATTGCAATTTTGGCTTATAAAAATGAAGATGAAAAGCAATTTATCTTATTAAGTAGTTCTTTATTAATTACGGTTATATTAATTGCTTTTATAACACAAATTGTTCAAATACTCGCAGTAGATCAATCCGACAATATAATTCGATTATTAATTAATATCAGTTGGATCTTGCTTTCCATATTAGCCATGATACTTGGTAACATTAAGAAGTTCAAAGTTTGGACATATACTGGGATAGGTTTATTATTATTGACGCTAGGAAAACTTGTATTAATCGATTTACCAAATATTACATTGATGGTTAGAGCCGGTTTATTTATACTGCTTGGACTGATTGGATTAGTCATTTCTAGAATATTTTTTAAGGGAAGCAGTAGTCAAAAAAACTATAAAATTTAGTATACAGGAGTCAGGTAATGATAATCACTGAAACTAAAAATTTACTATTAATGACTTTTACAGCAGAAGCGATGCTTTCTGTTTTAAGTGGAAATAAAGAGTTAGAATTTGAAAATCAATTTTATAGTTTCGCTCAAGGGTGGCCAATTCTCGTATATAAAAATCTTTTCCCTTATAAAATCTCTCGTTTTCAAACGCATCCTACTGAAGAAAAATATGAAGGAATTATTATTCATAAAAAAGATCGAGTAATTATTGGGGACATGGGATTTAAAGGTGGTCCTGATGAAACTGGGATAATGGAGATAGGGTATAGTATTGCACCTAGTTATCAAGGTAAAGGATATGCAACTGAAATGGGTAGCGCTTTTTGTGAGTGGGGATTAAAGCAAAATCATGTTACAAGAATATCCGCTATTTGTTCTATTTATAATCATGCCTCTATTAGAGTTTTAGAGAAAATTGGCATGATAAAAGTAAAAGAAGAAATTGAAAAGTATTATTGGATGTTAGACAAAAAATAAATTTGTGATTTGCATTGATTAGAATGATTAATTTTTCTAGAAGAAGGTGGGCTTATTCTTACAACAAGAAATGCATCTATCATCTTTATGGTCATAACTAAACGTGATTTTGGTCGATTCTTTTTGTACGATCTTATGATAAGTGGCTTAGTATATGGCACTCTAAAAAAATACTACTCAAGTGACCTAATCGCAATTTTTGGTAGCTTTACAATACCGACAGTTTTAAAAAGAGTGGCTGTATTATTAGAACAGAAATAAGAAGAGATGTGTACTTAATGGGGCAACCCATTAAGTGGAACATTATAGATGTTAAAATTCATATTTTAATAATGATTTTAAATGTTTAAGTGTTTCAACAATTTTAATATACCAATAAACTCTAGTAAATTTTTTTTAATAAACATCACTAAACTCCTTTTACGAAAATATGGAAATTTATTGGCAAGAGTTTTTTTCAACAATGTGAAAAGGATGCTCTAAATTGAGCATCCTTTTTAATATTAATCATGATGTACAGGGCTTTTAGGTTCAGTGTCTAAATTCATTGCTGGTCCGAAGAATTCGTAGTGAATTTGTGTATCTTTAATGCCTAATTCTTTTAAGCTAGTTATAATTGCTTTTAAAAACGGTACTGGTCCACATACGTAATAATCTGCATTATCTGATTTAACATTGCTATTTAACCATTCTGCATCAATATAACCTTGCTTTTTAAAGTTGTTATTTTGAAGATCTTCCTCAGAAGGATTTTCATAAACAAATGATAAATTGTAATTTGTTAAGAGCTCTTTTAATTGGTTTAGTTCGTTTTCAAATGCTTGTAATTTACCGTTTCTTGAAGCGCTTATGAAGCTGACTTGACGAGTTGGTTGATTACTTGCAATTGACTTAGCCATACTGATTAATGGTGTAATTCCAACACCACCACTTAAGAAAACAACATCTGAATCAATTTCAGTATTTATAGTAAATTCACCTGCTGGAGCAGTAATTTCCAATGTATCACCAACATTTACTTGATTGTGTAGGTAGTTTGAGAATTTACCAAGTGGTTTATTTTCTTCAGCTTCTCTTTTTACTGAAATTCTAAAATAATTTTTACCTGGTGCATCAGATAAACTATATTGTCTGTTTGATAAATATTCTTCACCAGGAATTTGTGAGCGAACAGTAATATATTGACCAGGTAAGAAAGTAGGAACTGAAGAACCATCTTTAGGAACTAAGTAGAATGAAGTAATTACATCGCTTTCATTAACTTTTTCAATGACTTTAAACTCTTTAAATTCAGACCATCCACCTTCTTGTGAAGATGCTTCCTCATACATTTCTTTTTCGATATCGATAAATACTTGTGCAATAACTCCATATGCTTCCGCCCAAGCACCTAGTATTTCATCAGTTGCAGCATCACCAAGTACTTCTTTAATTGCCCCTAGTAAATGTTGCCCTACGATTGGATAGTGCTCTGGTTTTACTTGAAGACTGCGGTGTTTTTGCGCAATTTGTTTTACAACAGGAATAATTGTTGCTAGTTTATCAATGTTCTGTGCAGCAGCTAAAACAGTATTTGCAAGAGCAGTTTGTTGTCTACCTTGTTGTTGATTTGTGTGATTAAATACATTTAATAGTTCAGGATGATTAGTAAATAAATTTTTATAGAATACTTTAGTGATTTCTGTACCCTTTACTTCTAAGACTGGAACTGTTGACTTAATAATATCAATTGTTTTTTGAGATAGCATGATAAATCCCCCTAATCATGTTTTAAAGTAGTATTTTAAATACATCTTTATCTTAGACCTAGAATTTATTTAAAGCAATATGTAGAATACATCTTTTGTGGATTTTTTCGTAAAAATACATTAAAGTTTAAAAAAAGTTCACAATTATGCTATGATTAATCTTAAATAAAACAGTGAGGACAAGTTATGCGTTTAACAACTTATTCGGATTACTCTCTTCGTGTACTAATATTTCTTAGCTCTGAGCCTAGTGAAAAATTAGTTAATATTAAAGACATCGCTGAAGCTTATGATATTTCTAAAAATCATTTAATGAAAATAATTTATAATTTAGGAAAGATGGGTTACATCGAAACAATCCGTGGCAGAAACGGTGGAATCCGATTAGCTAAATTGCCATCAGAAATAAATATCGGTGAAATAATTCGCAAAACTGAAGAAGACTTTAATATTGTGGAATGTTTTGAACACGGTAATACTTGTGTTATTACACCTGTTTGTTCTTTAAAACATATATTTAATAATGCATTGGAACAATTTTTACAAGTTTTAGATCAATATACATTAGATGATATTGTAAAGAACAATGCGATGCTTAAAGATTATTTTTCAAATAATACAAAAGAATAAATAGTATGAAATAGAAGAGCGTTCGTAATTTAAAATGACAAAAACCAACAAAGGTTTACTTTGTTGGTTTCTTCATTTAATGCGGTCTATTGACCTTTATAGTTTAATATACTTTACGTTTTCCATTGGTTCTTGGAATAAGGATGAAGCTATTTTACTAAAAATGGTTGGATCCCCAGTTGTAAAAAATTCATGTGAAGTGATATCAGAGTTAGATAATAAATTTTGTTGATCTAGAATTGCACTTACTTCTAAAGCTGTTTCATCACCAGAGCTAATAAGATGAATTGATGGTCCCATCACTTTTTGGATGATTGGACCGAGTAATGGGTAATGCGTGCACCCTAGTATGAGTGTATCAATATTTGAATTAATAAGAGGTGCAAGAGTGTGTTTAACAATCTCAAATATTTCAGGTTTATTGTAGTCCCCATTTTCAACAATTCCAGCAAACTCTGGGCATGCCAAACCTTCAATGATAACTTTGTCATTAATCCGCTTTAGTGCAGAATGATATGCTTTACTATTAATAGTAGCATTCGTTCCTATGACACCGATTTGGTCATTTTGTGTTAATTTTATTGCTGCTCTAGCACCTGGGCGGACAACTCCAATGACTGGAATTTGAAGTTTTTCTCGCATTTCATTTAAGACTACTGAGGTTGCTGTATTACAGGCGATGACTAACATTTTTATATCTTTTTCCAATAGAAAATTAGTCATTTCCCAAGTGAATTCCCTGATTTCGGTATATGGTCTTGATCCGTATGGACATCTTGCAGTATCGCCTAAGTATAAAATGTCCTCTTTAGGTAATTGTCTTATAATTTGTTTGGCAACTGTTAAGCCCCCAACACCTGAGTCAATGACTCCGATTGGCTTATTCAAAAAATCCCCTCATTTTACTTAATAATTTGTTGATGTAGTATATTCTTTATTCATTTAAGATTTTACTATAATAAATGATATTTTTGTTTATTATTCTCTTTTTAAAACTGTTGAAATTTCATAGTTCAGTGCGCCTATTAACAGAGTATTAAAACATTTAAACATAAGTTGAAAATAATTCGTAAATTTAATCATTATCTGTTATATTAATGAGGAAAAGTTTATATATGAGAAAAATGTGGAGGAGCCAGTGTTGCTGGCTGAGATAGCGTCCTTAAGATGTTGACTCTTAGAACCTGATCTGGGTGATGCCAGCGTAGGGAACAGTATCTCTTTTTAGATATGTTTTTTACAGCGCATTTACGTCCGGGTTAGTATCCGGACGTTTTCTTTTTGTATAAACCAAAAACAAAAAGGAGTTATAGATAATGAAAAAACTAGTAGTATTTTTAGTAGCTATTTGTTTAATGTTAACCGGGTGTGGTCAAAACAAAACTGCTACTACTAAAAAGACAAAGCAATTAAAAAAGGTGACTGTCGTACTAGACTGGACGCCAAATACAAATCATACTGGGCTATTTGTTGCTAAGGAAAAAGGTTACTTTAAGGAACAAGGACTTGATGTAGATATAATCAGCCCGGGAGAAACAGGTGCAGACCAATTGGTGGCATCAGGTAAAGCAGACTTTGGTGTTTCTTATCAAGAGTCAATTACACAGGCAAGAGTTCAAAATGTACCGATTGTATCAATTGCAGCAATTATTCAACATAATACTTCTGGGTTTGCATCACCGGTGAATAAAGAAATTAAGTCTCCAAAAGATTTCGTTGGAAAAACATATGGTGGATGGGGTTCGCCAGTTGAAAAGGCTATTTTAAAATCACTTATGTCAGAAGAAAATGCTAATGTTAATAAGTTAAATATCGTTAATATGGGTGATGCTGATTTCTTTACAGCAGTTAAAAGAGATATCGATTTTGCATGGATTTATCAAGGATGGACAGGGATTGAAGCAGAGCTACGTGGAGAAAAATTAAACATGATTTATTTAACTGATTATAGTAAAAAGCTAGATTACTATACTCCAGTTTTAGCTACGAATGAAAAAATGATTAGTAAAAACCCTAAAATAGTAAAAGCGTTTGTGGCTGCTGCATCAAAAGGATATAATTTTGCGATTGATAACCCAAAAGAAGCTGCATCGATTTTAATAAAGGATAATCCAGATTTAGATAAAAAATTAGTGGAAAAAAGCCAAGAATGGTTAGCATCTAAATATAAAGATGATGCAGACCGTTGGGGTGAGCAAAAGTTATCGGTTTGGAAAAACTATGCTGATTTCTTAGCTGAAAATAAATTATTAGAAGGAAACTTTAAGCCAAAAGAAGCATTTACGAATGATTTCTTACCAGCGAAATAAGGAGGGGCAAAAATGCAAACTACTTTAATGAGTGTCCAAATTATACCGAAAACAAATAATATTGAGGATGTTATTCCAGCAGTTGATGAAGCAATTAAAATTATTGATGAATCAGGTGTAAAATATCAAGTTCAACCATTGGAAACAACTATGGAAGGTGACTTGAATCAATTATTAATGGTTGTTCAAAAAATGAATGAAAGAATGATTGAAATAGGTTGCCACAATGTAATTACTCAAATGAAAATACTTTATCAACCACAAGGTATTACGATGGATGTGTTAACGGAGAAGTACCGTTAATGAAATTTAAAAATATAAAAGGATGGCAACCAACCGTTGTCATCCTGCTTTTTTTAATTTGCTGGCAGCTAAGTATTAAAATTTGGAAAATTGAATCTTGGTTATTACCAGGACCAATCGCAATCTTTAAAGAAGGAATGAAATCAACTAATTCACTACTTCCTCATATTTCTTCTACAATTCAATTAACGATTATTGGTTTGTTAATTGGTAGTTTATTAGGATTTTTAATCGCATTTTTATTGCATTTAATTCCAGGTGTTAGGGAAGCTTTTTACCCATTATTAATTCTTTCGCAAAATGTACCAATTATCGTATTGGCACCGCTTTTAATTATTTGGTTTGGATTTGGTGTCTTACCTAAATTAATCATTATTTCTCTTGTTTGTTTTTTCCCTGTTACAGTTTCAGCGTTGGATGGTTTCCGACAAACACCAAGTGAACTATTAAATTATATGAAAATGGCGGGAGCATCCAAATCACAAATTTTTTGGAAAGTTGAATTACCTTTTTCTCTACCTTCCATTTTTTCTGGCTTAAAGATTTCAGCGACTTATAGTGTTATGGGAGCAGTTATTTCTGAATGGCTAGGAGCGAAATCTGGAATTGGAGTCTATATGACTTTAGCTTCATCTTCATTTAGAACAGATCGAGTATTTGTTTCAATCTTTATCATTATGTTTTTAAGTATGCTTTTCTTCTTCCTAATAGTTGTAATTGAACGTTTTACTGTTAAATGGAAAGTTAAAGGGGGGAAACGGAAATGACATTACAAGTGGAACAATTATCAAAGAGTTATAGCGGTCATCAAATATTAGAAAATATATCCCTTTATGTAAACGAGGGTGAATTTGTATCGATTCTAGGTCCATCTGGTAGTGGGAAAAGTACGTTGTTCCATCTTATTGGTGGTTTAGTAAAACCAGATTCTGGAGAAGTAAAGTTAAATGGTTCGATTATAAATGGAGAACTTGGTCATGTTAGTTTTATGCCTCAGGATCATTCATTACTTCCTTGGAGAACCATATTAAAAAATATTGTTTTATCACAAGAATTAAAACATAAACCTGATGAAAAATTGGCAAGAGACTGGCTTAAAAGAACAGGTTTAGAAAACTATGAGAATGCTTACCCTAATGAATTATCTGGTGGTATGAAACAAAGAGTTTCATTTTTAAGGTCTCTACTAGCACCGCAGTCGTTCATGTGTATGGATGAGCCTTTTTCAGCTTTAGATGAATTCACTAGACTTGAAATGCAGCAATGGCTTTTATCAATTTGGGAGGAGCAACGACGATCCATTTTATTAGTAACGCATAATATTGATGAAGCGTTGTTACTGTCTGATCGAATATATATTTTTTCTGACAAACCCGCCAAAATCAAAGAAGAAATCATTGTGCCATTTCCAAGACCACGTAAAAAAGAATTATTATTAAGTGATGAATTTACGGAATATAAAAGAAAAATCTACTTGGCTTTAGAGAAGGAGTAATATGATGAAAATGATAGATGCTCATATTCATTTAGATTCTTATGATACTAGTCAAAGAGAAGAAATATTAATTAATTTAGAAAGTTACGAAATCGAGGCGCTCATTTCGGTCTCGATGGATTTAAAATCTAGTAAGAAAAATTTAGAGTTAAAAAATAAAAATAATAGTGTATATCCAGCATTCGGATTTCATCCTGAACAACAAATCCCTTCTGATGAAGAGGCTGATAAATTAATTGAATGGATTAAGAAGCATCAGGATGAAATGATCGCAATCGGAGAAGTTGGATTACCATATTATAAGAATTTAGAAGAACAGATTGATTACGTACCTTATATTCAATTACTAGAAAAATTTATCTCGCTTGCAAAAGAGTTAAATAAACCGATCATATTACATGCAGTTTATGAGGACGCCGAAACCGTATGTAATCTATTAGAAAAGTATTTTATTAAAAAAGCCCATTTTCATTGGTTTAAAGGGGACGAACTTACAATAAATCGGATGATGAAAAATGAGTATTTTATCTCGATTACACCAGATGTATTATATGAATATGAGATTCAAGACTTAGTAAAAAAGTATCCTTTAGAATTAATGATGATAGAAACAGATGGTCCTTGGCCATTTGAAGGGCCTTTTGAGAATGAGTGGACACAACCTAAATTTATGCATCAAACAGTTGCAAAGATAGCTGAGTTAAAAGACATGGATCTATCAAGTGTATATAAAACTTTATATGAAAATACTAAGAAGTTTTATAGCATATAAATAAGAAAATCGTTTTCCAACAGGAAACGATTTTTTTATTTTAATTTTAGATAGGTAAAAAGAGCTAAAATAAAATCCCCCTATAGCAGAGCATCTATCCTAATTTAAAGATAGGCTATTTATCTACTATAAGTAGGATATAAAGTAAAAATTTCAATTTAGATAATCAGATTCTTTACAAGCAAGAAAATAGAGAAGTCTAAAACTTAAGTTTAAATGTAAATACCAAAACCGGCATGTCAATTAGAATGCCGGCAGTATGTTGGTTTGTAGAAGTGTTTCTACAAATGAACTACAGTTCAAGCTCTCCCATACGAAGAAGCTCAATAACTGCTTGTGATCGCCCCTTAACCCCAAGCTTCTGCATTGCATTTGAAATATGATTTCTCACAGTTTTTTCACTTATAAAAAGTTCTTCAGCAATTTCTCTTGTAGTCTTATCTTGAACAAGAAGCTCGAAGACTTCTTTTTCACGCTTTGTGAGTGTGTGCTTTGTTTGATAGTCTCTATCCTTCAACTGTGCTAACCCTCCTTGCTTGACCGAGCTGTTCTTCGGATGGGTATTCATTTAGTCTTTTTATCATATGAACGATAAGTCTTTTAGGTGAATATTTCCAGTAAATTTAGAGCTAGATTTAAATTATTTATTTTTTTCTATTTAGCTTGTTCTAAAAATTGTACAGGCTCGTATAAATAGTAAAAAAGCGTGGGGGGAGTATGGTGATGAAAAAAAGATTGTTAGTAACAGCGGCAGCGGTATGTGGAATTGCAACAATGAGTGGATGTAGTTTACTTCCAACGAAATCTTCAACTGACATTGATCCACCTAAAACTGTAGTTTATAAAAGTGATCAACCTTCAAAAGAAGTGGCAAAGAAAGAGGAAACTGTAAAAAGGGAATTATATTTAATTGACCGTAACGGGTATGTTGTACCGCAAACATTCCAATTACCTAAGTCTACTAGTTTGGCTAAACAAGCGTTAGAGTACTTAGTAAAAGATGGTCCTGTTACAGATGAATTACCGAATGGTTTCCAAGCAGTTTTACCTCCGAATACTGAAGTTTTAGGTGTTCAAACTCAAAAGGATGGTACGATTATTGCTGATTTTTCTCCAGAATTTAAGCAATACCGCGCTGAAGATGAATTAAAAGTGTTTCAAGCTGTAACTTGGACGTTAACTCAATTTGATAATGTTACAAAGGTAAAAATTCGAGTAAACGGAAAAGAGCTTGCATCGATGCCAGTAAATAAAGCGCAGATTGGTGATGGGTTAACAAGAGATGATGGAATTAACTTTGATAAAGGTGACATTGTAGATATCATGAACTCCAGACCTGTTACGCTATATTATGTTTCTCAAGGGGAAATGGGAGACACTTATTATGTACCTGTAACGACTAGGATTTCGAATGCAGAGAAAGATTCATATTCAGCAATCGTAAAGGAACTTGTAAAAGGTCCATCTGAATATTCAAATTTAGTATCCGATTTTGGGACTGATACGAAACTAGTTAGTCAACCTGTTTTCAAAGGCGGTAAGCTAGTACTTAATTTTAACGATGGTATCTATGGGAATATTGCAAAAAATATGATCAATAATGATGTATTACAGCCACTTGTACTTTCTTTAACTGAGCAAAAAGGTGTCAAGTCCATTGAAATTCAAATCAATGGTAAATTAACTGCGCTAGACCAACAAGGCAAGCCTTTAAGCCAACCTGTTTCAAGACCTAAGGATGTTAATACGAAAAAATTGTAAGCCGCTAGTTAGGAAAAAACAATAAATGCCTTTTAATAAAATGGTTTAATTAGTAACCTTGTACAAAAATTGTAATGATTTTTGTACAAGGTTTTTAATTTTATCTTTAAATTACACTTAATAAGTAGAAATGAAATCACATTTTTGTCTATACTAGTATTTGGAAGATTTTGTAGGAGGAACAATCATGACAAGAACAGATGGAAGATTAAATAATGAACTTAGACCTATTGAGATTATTACTCACTATACAAAGCATGCAGAAGGTTCAGTGCTGATCAGTATTGGTGATACGAAGGTAATTTGTAATGCAACAGTTGAGGACCGTGTACCACCATTTTTGAGAAATAGTGGAAAAGGTTGGATTTCAGCTGAATATTCAATGTTACCTAGGGCTACACAAGAGCGTACAATACGTGAATCATCTAAAGGTAAAGTTACTGGTCGAACAATGGAAATTCAACGATTAATAGGAAGAGCGTTAAGAGCAGTAGTTGATTTAGAAGCACTTGGTGAAAAGACAATTTGGATCGATTGTGATGTAATTCAAGCAGATGGAGGAACACGAACTACTTCAATTACTGGTGCATTTGTTGCAATGATGCTTGCTTTTGATAAATTAATTAAAATGGATAAATTGAAATCGTATCCTGTAAAAGATTATTTAGCAGCTACTTCGGTTGGTATTTTAGAAGACCTTGGACCAGTACTAGATTTATATTATGTAGAAGATTCGGCTGCAAGTGTTGATATGAATATTATTATGACTGGAAAAGGACAGTTTGTTGAACTTCAAGGAACTGGTGAAGAAGCAACATTTTCAAGAGAAGAATTAAATGAGTTACTATCTTTAGGTGAATTAGGAATTAAATCTCTAATTGAAAAACAAAAAGAAGTGTTATTACAAGAGGGTATTAAATTTCAATAATCATTTCGAGGAGAGGCTTTAAGGATGGAAACAATCATTATTGCGACAAATAATCAAGGCAAAGTGAAGGATTTTGAAGCACTTTTTAACCCGATGGGATTTCAAGTTAAGTCTTTAAAAGACTTTCCTGAAATTAAAGAAATTGAAGAAACAGGAACTACATTTGAAGAAAATGCGGTTTTAAAAGCTGAGTATTTAGCAAGTGAGTTAAATACGCCAGTCATTGCAGATGACTCTGGTTTAATAGTGGATGCACTTGAAGGTAGACCAGGCGTTTATTCTGCTCGATATGCTGGATTACATAAAAGTGACGAAGATAATTTACAGAAAGTATTAAGTGAACTAGAAGGTGTTTTTCCTGGTAAAAGAACAGCACGATTTTATTGTGCTTTAGCTTTAGCGGTTCCAGGTAAAGAAACAATCACTGTTTATGGTACAGTTGAAGGGTATATTGCCAATGAAAAAAGGGGAACAAACGGTTTTGGCTATGATCCAATATTCTTTTTGCCAGAATTAGATAAAACAATGGCTGAATTAACAACAGATGAAAAAGGTGGCTTAAGTCATCGCGCAAATGCCATTAAATCATTAATGACTGTTATAAAAAAAGAAGATAAAGATTTTTTATTTAGAGGATCAAATTAATGAAAGTACTAATTGTAAGTGATAGCCATGGATTGACAAAACCATTGCAAGAAATCGCCGACCGATATCGTGACAGTGTAGATTTAATGATACACTGTGGAGATTCGGAATTAGAAGTAAATGCTAAGGAACTAAGGGGTTTTAATGTTGTAAGAGGAAATTGTGATTTTAGGGGAGAATTCCCTGAAGAATTTATTCACCGAGGGAATGAATTCACAATCTATGCAACACATGGTCATTTACATGGAATAAAACAGTCATTACAAAAGCTGTATTATCGTTGTAAAGAAGTTGGAGCAACAATTGCTTGCTTCGGTCACTCGCATGTATTAGGAGCCGAAGTAATTGATGGTTTGCTTTTTATTAACCCTGGCAGCATTTTATTACCGAGAATGCGAAAAGAAAAGACTTATGCTATTCTTGAAACAAATGATATGAAAGCTAATGTTACTTTTTATAATACAGATGGAACGGTGCTTACTACTACTTCATTTGAATTATAATGATTTAATGGAGGTTAGTAGCATATACGTTACTAACCTTATCTAAAACAAAATTCGGAGTACTAAAAGCTGGAAACCCCTAATAAACTAAGGTAATTATACAGCTTTAAACTTTTTTCCTTTATTTTGGAAAAAAGTTTTAAAAAAGTGTTGACTTTAATTTGTATAACGACTATACTAAATTATGTCGACAGGGTGATGTCGCGAAGAAATAAAAAAGAAATAAAAAATATGCGGGTGTAGTTTAATGGTAAAATAGAAGCCTTCCAAGCTTCGGTCGTGGGTTCGATTCCCATCACCCGCTCCATATGTCCTGGTAGCTCAGCAGGATAGAGCAACGGCCTTCTAAGCCGTCGGTCGGGGGTTCGAATCCCTCTCAGGACGTCCAAAAGACACTTGTTTTACGAAATGTAAAATAAGTGTCTTTTTTTGTGTTTCAACTACTTTTAATTGAAGAACTTTAGAAATAAAATGATGAATTAAGTTTACTATATAAATTAGAGTAAATTCATATCAATTAATAGAAGTCTAGATCATCATGAAATTTATACTAGATATGTTATTCTAGTATAAATATAAGAGTGGAGTGATATAAATGAATGAAAAAGAATTTTGGAGCTTAATATCCAAAATGCATATTGTTGAAGAACCGTATGAATGGGTAATAAATCATTTAGCTAAACAATCAGAGGAAGAGATAGCTAGTTTTGAAATTCATTTTGAAACTTATTTTTCCAAAGCGTATACCGCAAATCTTTTAGGAGCCGCATGGCTCATCATGGATGGCTGTTCTGAGGATTCATTTACACATTTTAGAGCTTGGTTAATCGGACAAGGAGAACAAGTTTACAAGAAAACGTTAATTGACCCAGATTATTTAGCTGAATACATCTTTCCTATTTATGAAGAAGAAGGACTTACGCCAGAATTAGAAGATATGTTAGATCTAGCTTTACAAGCATATACAATCAAGCGTAAAGGCGATAATGATTGGAATGATCAATTGTGGAATGAGTTCAACTCCCTAATTGAAAGTAAAGGCTATGATTATCCTGAACAACAATTGACGATTGATTGGAAATCAAAAGACGAACTAAAAACTAAGTTTCCAAAGCTATGGAAAAGATTTGGTAATAAACCGTTAGGGTATTAAAGCTAAAAACAGATTCATCCATACACGTATCTTTAATATTTTAAATAATTATAATTCATGATACACTTTTTCATAACTAGTTTGTGCAGGAAATAACAAATGTTAGGGGAGAGTAACATGGAAGACAATATTGTCTTTTTTCCTAAACTGAAGGATCGGATAATAAATTTAGGTAAAAAAGCATTAGAGGAAAAAAATTTTAGTAAAGCTTTAATGTTATGTGATCAATTAAAAGATATGAATGAGCATAATTCACAAACAGAGCTTGCTGCAGTCGCTTGTTTATTAGAAGGAAATCGGGCTAGGGAAGCTAAGGAAAGATGTGAGGATTTAGTTTTCGGCCCATTTGAGAGTGATGAAGCAATTGAAGTATACATAAGCATTTTATTTCAGTTAAAAGAATATGAAGAATTACAAAAAAATATAAAAAAATTACTCACTCAAAAACGAATTGATGAAAATCAGATGGATAAGTTTCAAGCGATGCTCTCATTATCAAAGAAAGTAGTTTCAGATCGTGAAGGCATTAAGGGTGAAGTTCTTAATTTACATATGATCGTTGAAAATTCTGAGTCGATTGATAAGCAACTTGAATTAATTAATGAATTAAGAAGTTTAGATTGTAATCTTGTTATTGATCAAATTAGCGAAATATTAAAAAGCACCAAAGCAAATCCGTTAATTCAAAGTTTTATTTTGTTTATTTTACAAGAACAATCAATCGATAAAGATTTTGAACTTAACAAAGTAAACCAAAGGATGATTTGGAATACATCGGTTTCAGTCGATGAACATAAAATCTTTGTAGATGCTATATTAAAAAAATTAAGTGACGTATTAGAAAGTGAAGACCCTTCTGCTTTCGAAATCGTAAAAACACACTTCCAACACTTTATAACAATTTACTTCCCGTTTATTCCAATACCAGCGGATATAAATATATGGGCAGCTTGTTTTTATTGCATCGGGCAACAATTTTTTGATCGTAGTGTAGATGAAGAGGAATTGAAAGACTTATTTAATGTAGAATATTTTCCTGTAAAAAGTGCAATTGCTTTAGTAAAACGTTTTGAAGATGAAGGATACTTTAATATAAAATGAAAGCAATCAGTATAAAATCATGTTTGCAGAACTTTTCTATACAATAATTTAATTTAAAATGAAATAGTTGAAAAAACATAGATGTTCCATTTGGGCTTCTATGTTTTTTTATGTAAATAAAAGGAATTTGAAAATGTTGGAAGTGGAGAGAAAACCGATTTCCAATTCGAGCGAATGCGATGAGGGTCTTAGGTCATGCCTTGCGGAAAGCGAGCAATAGGGAATGGAAGTCGTCGTTCTACTTTTCAAAGGAACTAAACTGATTTAAAATTCAAAATTAAAAAACCTTAATATTTTCTTCTTATAAAAATAGGAAATATTGAAACAAAAAAGGAATGTGTTATAATAGAATGGTTGTAACGACTATTTACTTAATTATACATGCATTTTCTTTATTAAAATGGACAGGCATGTATAGTACGAAAATACGTAAACACATATATTTTTTTAGATAATTTTGGAGGGAACTAACAATGACTGCTAAATGGGAAAAATTAGAAGCTAACGTTGGTCTATTAACTGTAGAAGTCGAAGCTTCTGAAGTAGATAAAGGTTTAGATGCAGCTTTCAAAAAAGTTGTTAAAACTATCAATGTACCGGGATTCCGTAAAGGTAAATTACCTCGCCCAATTTTCGAACAAAAATTTGGTATTGAAGCACTTTACAATGATGCTTTAGATGTAATTTTACCAGAAGCTTACAGCAAAGCTGTTGTAGAGGTTGGTATTGAGCCAGTTGATCGTCCAGAAGTTGACGTTGAGCAAATGGAAAAAGGTAAAACTTTAATCTTCAAAGCAAAAGTTACTGTAAAACCTGAAGTAAAATTAGGCGAATACAAAGGCTTAGAAGTTGAAGAAATGGATGCAACTGTAACTGACGAAGACGTACAAGCTGAATTAACTACATTACAAGAGCGTCAAGCTGAGTTAGTAGTTAAAGAAGATGGTACTGTTGAAAACGGTGATACAGCTGTAATTGATTTCGAAGGTTTCGTTGATGGCGTAGCTTTCGAAGGTGGAAAAGGTGAAAACTACCCATTAGAAATCGGTTCAGGTTCTTTCATTCCTGGATTTGAAGAAGCTTTAATCGGAGCTAAATCTGGTGTAGAAACGGATGTTAATGTAACATTCCCAGAAGAATACCACAGTGCTGAATTAGCAGGAAAAGCTGCTACTTTCAAAGTAACTGTTCATGAAATTAAAGCGAAAGAACTTCCTGAGTTAAACGACGAGTTTGCTAAAGATGTAAACGACGAAGTAGAAACTTTAGAAGAACTTAAAGCTAAAATCAAAAATGACTTAGTTGAATCTAAAAAATCTCAAGCTGAAGGTAGCTTACGTGATGCTTTAGTTCAAAAAGCAGCTGAAAATGCTGAAATCGAAATCCCAGATGTAATGTTCGAAAGCCAAGTTGACCGTATGGTTAAAGACTTTGAACAACGTATTGCACAACAAGGATTAAACTTAGAGCTTTACTACCAATTCACTGGTACTAAAGAAGAAGATCTTCGTGCTCAAATGCGTCAAGATGCTGAAGCTCGTGTAAGAATCGACTTAACAATCGATGCGATCATCGAAGCTGAAAAAATCGATGCAACTGAAGAAGAAATGAACGAAGAATTAGCTCGTTTATCTTCAATGTACAACGTTCCTTCTGAGCAATTAGTAACTATGCTAGGTGGAACTGACGCTGTACGTGATGATATTCAAATCCGTAAAGCTGTTGAATTATTAGTAGATAGCAGAAAAAAATAAGCGTTAAATAAACATATATTGACTTAAACAAGGCGCGAGATTTTTCGTGCCTTGTTTTTAAATAATGAAATATTTGGTAAAGTGAACTGTTTCCTTTAAAATATGCATATACATATGTTAGAATCTGTTATACAGATTTTAAAAAATAATTGTGGCTATACTAAAAATAATTCTTCAAAAGAAGGATTATTAGCTTTAGATTAGAATATATATATTCTAAAAATTTAAACAATTTTAGAGTAGTAATTAATTGCTTTGTTTATTTTGTATGCTATTATATAGCTACAAGATACATATTTTTTTCGATTACATACATATTGAGTGTTTTTAGAAATTTTAAGAGGGAGTGAACATATGTTCAAATTTAACGAAGAAAAAGGACAGCTAAAATGTTCGTTCTGTGGGAAGTCACAGTCTCAGGTTAGAAAATTAGTTGCAGGACCTGGTGTATATATTTGTGACGAGTGTATTGAGCTTTGTACTGAAATTGTTCAAGAAGAGCTAGCAAAAGAAGAGGAAGTAGAGTTTAAAGACGTTCCGAAACCGAAAGAAATTTGCGAAATTCTTGATGAATACGTTATTGGACAGGACAATGCGAAAAAAGCGTTATCTGTTGCTGTATATAATCACTACAAACGTATTAATTCAAATAGCAAAATTGATGAGGTTGAATTATCAAAAAGTAATATTGCAATGATTGGGCCAACTGGTAGTGGTAAAACATTATTAGCTCAAACTTTAGCACGTATTTTAAATGTACCATTTGCGATTGCAGATGCAACTTCATTAACTGAAGCTGGATATGTTGGGGAAGATGTTGAAAACATTCTTTTAAAATTAATCCAAGCAGCTGATTATGATGTCGAACGCGCTGAAAAAGGTATTATTTATATCGATGAAATTGATAAAGTTGCACGTAAGTCTGAGAACCCTTCAATTACACGTGATGTGTCAGGTGAAGGTGTTCAGCAAGCACTTTTAAAAATTCTTGAAGGAACAGTCGCAAGCGTACCTCCTCAAGGTGGTCGTAAGCATCCACATCAAGAATTCATTCAAATTGATACGACAAATATTTTATTTATTTGTGGTGGAGCATTTGATGGGATCGAACAAATTATCAAACGCCGTTTAGGTAAAAAGGTAATTGGTTTCAGTGGTGATTCTGAAAAGAGTGATTTAAACTCAAAAGAAATCTTAAACCATGTATTACCAGAAGACTTATTACGATTTGGTTTAATTCCGGAGTTCATCGGTCGTTTACCAGTTTTAGCTAATTTAGAGCAACTTGATGAAGCATCGTTAGTTGAAATTTTAACTAAACCAAAAAATGCTTTAATTAAGCAATATCAAAAATTACTAGAGCTTGACCAAGTTGAACTTGAGTTTGAGGATAACGCATTAATTGAAATTGCTAAAAAAGCAATTGAGCGTAAAACTGGAGCTCGTGGACTACGTTCGATCATTGAAGGGATTATGTTAGATATTATGTTTGAATTACCTTCACGTGAGGATATCCAAAAATGTATTATCTCAGCAGAAACTGTTAAAACTGGCGCAGCTCCTAAGCTTGTACTAGAAGATGGAACTGAATTAGAGTTAAAGAAAAAAGCAAATAAATTAGCTTAATTAAGGAACCAAATGCATTTTGCATTTGGTTTTTTATTTTGACTTTTTTAAGTGATTTTTTTAAATCTTTCTTAAATGCATAGAAACTTTACGTAGTAAACCTTATCTTTAATTTTTTAAATTTGGTTTATCCTTCCATTTAGAGGGCGATACTAAAATTAATTTCTACTTCAGTGGAGGGGTAAAGAATGAGTTTAACAACTATTATATTATTAGCTCAATTAGCATTAGGTACAATCGTTGCATTGTATTTTATTCATTTATTAAAGGGTCAACGAACAACTAAAGTTTCGATTGACAGGGAATCTAAAAAAGAAATGGAGCAGTTACGTAAATTAAAGTCAATCTCTTTAACTGTTCCGTTAGCAGAGAGAGTTAGACCAACTACTTTTGATGATATAGTTGGCCAAGAGGATGGAATCAAAGCGTTAAAAGCCTCACTGTGCAGTGCTAATCCTCAACATGTAATCATTTATGGGCCGCCTGGTGTCGGAAAAACGGCAGCGGCTAGACTTGTATTAGAAGAAGCGAAAAAGAGCCCGAATACACCTTTTAAACAAGATGCAGTATTTATAGAATTAGACGCTACAACTGCTCGATTTGATGAAAGAGGAATTGCAGATCCTTTAATTGGTTCTGTACACGATCCTATCTATCAAGGTGCAGGTGCGATGGGGCAAGCAGGTGTTCCTCAACCTAAAAAAGGGGCAGTAACCGATGCACATGGAGGGATTTTATTTATTGATGAAATTGGCGAGCTTCATCCAATTCAAATGAATAAAATGCTGAAGGTACTTGAAGACCGTAAAGTAAAATTTGAGAGTGCTTATTACCAAGAAGAAAATCCTTCTATACCAGCACATATTCATGAAATTTTTAAACACGGTTTACCAGCAGATTTTAGATTAGTTGGTGCAACAACAAGATCTCCAGAAGATATCCCACCGGCAATTCGTTCACGTTGTTTAGAAATATTTTTCAGAGAATTAGAACAGGATGAAATTCAGGCAGTAGCTAAACGATCTGCTGAAAAAATTGAAATAAGCCTCTCAGAAAAAGCCTTAGAATTAGTAGGTACATATGCAAAAAATGGTCGTGAAGCGATTAACTTAATTCAGTTAGCGGGCGGGATGGTTTTAACTTCTGGACGAAAAGAATTAATAGAAGATGATATTGGGTGGGTTGTTTCTGTAAGTCGTTTATCACCAAGACTTGTTAACAAAATTCCAGAAGCGCCAACAGTTGGATTGGTGAACGGTTTAGCTGTTTATGGAGCAAATATTGGTGCGTTACTACCGATTGAAGTAATTGCAATGAAGGCAAAAGAAATCGGTAAAGGTTCAATTACGATTACTGGCATTGTTGAGGAAGAAAGCTTAGGTAATCAGGCTAAATCCATTCGTAGAAAAAGTATGGCAAAAGGCTCTTTAGAAAATGTTACGACAATCTTACGAAAAATTGGTGTACCAATCGATGACTTTACGATTCACATTAATTTTCCAAGTGGCGCATTAATTGACGGCCCATCTGCAGGGATTGCAATGGTAGTTGGTATTTTTTCAGCTGTTAACAATGTACCAGTTTTAAATACAATTGCTCTGACTGGTGAAATGAGCATTCAAGGTGATGTAAAACCAGTTGGCGGTGTTCCAGAAAAAGTAAAGGCAGCCGTTAAAGCAGGAGCAACAAAAATTATTGTTCCGAAAGAGAACGATCAAGCTACATTACATCAATATAAAGGTGTAGAAATATTAGCAGTAGATCGCATAGAAAAAGTTCTCCATGAAGTCTTTAAAGATAATTGGAAATTTGAACTACCAGCTGAAACAAAAACTGATTTCCAGCAATTAACATTGTTTGAAGAGAATCAATCGCAATCTATGTAGATAAAAATAAGTGTTTGTTAGTAAAGTTGCAAAAGGCATCAATATTAATATTTAGTTTAGTAAACAACAAAGGAGCAACGACTATAGTCGTTGCTCCTTTGTTGTTTACTAAAGTCCAAAATAGATTAAATTTTATTTAACGTACCTTTTAGATTATGAACTTTGAAAAACAATTATTTAAATTTATTATCTAATTAGTAGCCTATTATTCAGAATATTCCATCTAATTTTTTTTCAGCAAGTGGTAATAAAAAGAATTTAGGAATATAGAGCATTTAGTATTTACCTTTTGGGAGAGTATTGATTGTGGGGACGTGTAAATAAAAAATTTACGTTTGGAATTAAAAAGAATAGGGGATGGGAATATGAACATTTTAGTTTTAGTGAAGCAGACTTTTGATACGGAAGAGAAAATTGTGATTCAGAACAATGTTGTTAGTGAAGAGGGAGTAAACTTCATTATCAATCCTTATGATGAATATGCAATTGAAGAAGCGATTAAACTGCGGGATGAACATGGTGGAATTGTAACCGTTATCACAGTAGGAACAGAACGCTCAGAAAGTGCACTGCGTACAGCACTAGCTATGGGAGCGGATAATGCAGTAATTGTGGAGAGCGAAGATTTTGAACTTGATGAATACATTACTGCAAAAATTCTTGCTGCAGTTATTAAAGAACGTGAATTTGATATTATTTTAGGTGGAAATGTAGCAGTAGACTATGGTTCTGGACAAATAGGGCCACGTCTGGCAGAAGAACTTAATATTGCACAAGTTACGACGATTACTAAGCTCGAGATCAGCAATAATGAAGCTATAATCGAGCGGGATGTAGAAGGGGATAAAGAGATCATCCAAGTTTCTCTCCCTGTATTAATTACTGCCCAACAAGGATTAAATGAACCACGTTACCCATCGCTGCCTGGAATTATGAAAGCGAAGAAAAAGCCAATAGAGCGTATAGAATTAGATGATTTAGATATTGAAGTTGAAGCTGAAGTAAAAACGGCGGTAATGGAAACCTTTTATCCAACGAAAAAGGGAGCAGGTCGTATTCTAACTGGTGATATCAATAATCAGGTAATGGAACTAGCATCATTACTTCGTAGGGAAGCAAAAGTAATTTAATAATCTAGGGGGAAGAAAGAATATGAGAAAAGTACTTGTACTAACAGAAGCTAAGGCTGGTAATTTAAGAAGTGTTTCACTTGAAGTATTGACGTCAGCAAGGCGTATTGCAGAAGGCGGAGAAATTATTGCTGTTGCGATTGGTAGTAACTCTACTCATTATGCCAATATTTTAGGTAAACACGGAGCAAATAAAGTTTATATCATTAGCAACGAAAAATTGGATGTGTATACAACTGATGCATACGCTCAAGCGATGCGTCAAGTCATTGAAGATGTCGAGCCAGATGCAATTTTATTTCCTCATACGGCTATTGGGAAAGATCTTGCACCACGCATTGCTGCACGTTTTGGCCTTGGTCTTGTGTCAGATGTCATTGACGTACAGATTGAAGATGATGATGTAATTTTTACGCGTCCAATTTATTCAGGGAAAGCGTTTGAGAAAAAGAAAGCAGTTTCTAGTATTCCTTTTGCAACAGTCCGGCCGAATAATATTGCAGTAGAGAAAGCTGGAGGTACTATTGAGGTTGTGTGGTTTAATGTTGAAATTAATGACGTACGTACAGTCGTCAAAGATGTTGTACGAAAGGCTACTGGAGGTGTAGATCTATCAGAAGCGAAAATTGTTATCTCTGGAGGACGTGGAGTCAAATCTGAAGAAGGATTTCAGCCTCTCCTAGAGCTTGCGGAGGTTCTTGGTGGTGCAGTAGGTGCATCTCGTGGTGCATGTGATGCAGATTACTGTGATTACTCTTTACAGATTGGTCAAACAGGTAAGGTCGTTACACCTGACTTGTATATTGCCTGTGGTATTTCAGGCGCGATACAGCATTTGGCTGGCATGTCGAACTCAAAGGTTGTTGTAGCGATAAATAAAGATCCTGAAGCTCCAATTTTTCAGGTTGCTGATTATGGCATCGTCGGTGATTTATTCGAAGTAGTTCCAATGCTTACGGAAGAATTCAAAAAAGTACTAGTAAACGCATAAATAAAAAAAATCATTCGTCAGGCATTCCTCCGAGTAATAAGGGGAGTGCCGTTTGAAATCGTTTACGAGCTTTTTTTTTAAAACGAATCTGAATAGGAGATGGAAACTTTATGATGTTGAAAAAAATAGTGGAAGAATATGAAACGATAAAAGGAAATTTGAAAAAAGCCCAAAAGCTATATGGAGAACATTCTGATCATGTAAGCGAGTATCAAAATCAACTAGATAATCTTTGTATTCGATATTTCGGAAGTAAGCCGACCAATAAACATATGAATAGTAATCGTTAATGTTTAGGCGGGATGTTGGTTGATCATTTTAAAATACATCGTTAATCTATCGGTTTTTTCAACATTTGTTATCATTCCATTAGTTATCCATTCTTTTTTCAATTATATACCAGTTAAAAAGGTTCGACGTTGGGCCGGTTTATATGCTGTTCTTTTTATAGTTATACTCGTATTGTTATCCATTAACCAACTTGGTTATTCTTTTGATTTGCGAATTGCAATAGTCATTGTTGCTTTTTCTTATCTTGGACCAGTAACTGGATTAGTTACTGGATACGTTGCTTTAGTTGCGAGACTTTATGAAAATGATATTTGGTTTGGTTCTATTTATGCTTGGACACTTCTAATGGTTGGATTTTTAGCTATTAATTTTTATTTTTCAAAACTCACAACGATAAAAAGAGTCCTAATTTTATTTTGTACTTATGCGTGTAGCTATTTGGTTATTGAATCTATTTTTTACAACATAAAAGAGCATCCTTTCATTCATTTTGAATATCTATTATTTGTTTGTTTAGGAGTTATAATTGCTATATTAATAATTGAGTCATATCTTAGACTGTATGAATTAAATAGTAAACTTGAATATATGTATAAGAAAGTTGGAAAAAGTGAATTAAAGTACCGATTAATAGTAGAGAATACGGTGGACATGACGGTGGTGCTCAATAAAAGTATGTCTTTACTTTATTATTCGCCTTCTCATTTGGTGATATTAGGGTATGAAGAATCAGAACTGGAAGGTATTAAATTTCAATCTCTTATTCATCCTGACGATTATAGTAATTTTCGAGATATGTTAAATGTCATGTTTCAAAATAAAAAAGCTCAATCGGTCATTTTTCGAATCCAAAATAAAAAAGGGGAATGGATTGAATTAGAGTCCAGTTTAATGCCCGTCAAGAGGGAAGACGAATCAATTGAACATATTGTCGTAAATAGCAGAGATATCTCGGAACGAAGAAAAGTTGAAGAGAGTCTGTTGCAATCTGAAAAATTATCAATTGTCAGTGAATTAGCAGCCGGAGTAGCACATGAAATACGAAATCCTCTCACGACAATAAAGGGGTTTGTTCAACTTTATAAGAAAGAAAATAAATCTGTTGTATATAGTGACTTGCTACTAAATGAACTAGACCGAATTGAAGAAATCACCAGCGAGCTTCTTACTTTAGGAAAACCCCAATCATTTAAACGTCACATTATTAATGTACAAGAATTAATGGAAAATACACTTGAATTATTAACCTTACAGCTTGGCAATAATGCTATACAATTTAAACTGAATGTGGAACACTCTTCCATTATGATTGCCTGTGAAAAGAACCAATTAAAACAAGTATTTCTTAATGTCCTTAAAAATGCGGTAGAATCGATGGAAGCTGGTGGTGAAATTAATATTAATATAAGTCAAACTTCATGTAGCGAGTGTATCATTTCAATTCGAGATCAGGGGTGTGGCATTCCGGAAGACCTACTTCCACGTTTAGGCGAGCCCTTTTACTCTTTAAAGGACAAAGGCACCGGACTAGGATTGATGGTCTGCCATAAAATTATAGAGCAACACAATGGTAAAATCACCTACTCTAGTAAAGTAAACGAGGGAACACTTATTGAGATTATCCTACCATTAGTAAGTTGATAAAAAAGAATAATATAGGTAGAGATAAATCAAATCTAAAAAATGGAAAGTAAACAATAAAGGAATTACATTTAAATGTGAATACTGAAAAAGTAATGAGTAAACTAGGTAATTCCGAATCAGAAATAGTTGAAGTGAAAAAAATAATATAAATGAGGAGGTTATATTGATGGATTTTTCATTAACAGCAGAACAAAAAAGTGTAAAAAAGGTAGTAAGATCTTTTGTAGACCGTGAAATTATTCCATTTATTAAGGAGTGGGATGAAAAGGGACACTTTGAATCAAATATTCTAACACGCCTTGCTGAATTAGAATTAATGGGAGTATGTATTCCAGAACAATATGGAGGAGTTGGAATGGACTATAATACTTTAGCAATTGTCTGTGAGGAGTTAGAACGAGGAGACACAGCTTTCCGTACTGCTGTTTCTGTACATACCGGTTTAAATAGTATGACCTTATTACAGTGGGGAAATGAAGGACAAAAACAAAAATATCTAGTACCTCAAGCGCAAGGTAAGAAAATTGGCGCATTTGGATTAACAGAACCAAATGCAGGATCTGATGTAGTAGCAATGACGACCACAGCTGTTAAAGATGGCGATAGCTATATTTTAAATGGATCTAAAACATGGATTTCTTTATGTGATGTGGCTGACCATTTCTTAATTTTTGCTAAAACAAACCATGACTTAAAGCATCAAGGTATATCCTGCTTTATTGTAGAACGTACATTTGAAGGCGTTTCCACTAAAGCAATCAAAGGAAAGATGGGTATTAGAGCAGGGAATACTGGTGAAGTGTTTTTAGATGATGTAAGAGTACCTGCTGAAAACTTATTAGGTATTGAAGGAGAAGGCTTTAAAATTGCCATGTCTGCACTAGATAACGGACGATTTACAGTTGCCGCTGGTGCTTGTGGATTAATCCAGGCATCACTTGAAGCAAGTATAAAATATTGTCATGAGAGAAAGACCTTTGGTAAGGAAATTGGTAAGCATCAGCTTGTTCAACAAATGATTGCTAATATGTCTTCTAACCTTGAAATCTCACGTCTATTAGTCTATAAAGCTGGCTGGTTAAAAAATAACGGTAAGAGAAATACAAGAGAAACTTCACTAGCAAAATGGATTTCTTGTAATGCCGCAAATGAAGCTGCAAACGACGCTGTTCAAATTCATGGTGCATATGGATTCTCTAATGAATTCCCCGTAGAGCGTTATTTAAGAAACTCAAAAGCGCCGGTAATTTATGAAGGAACAAGAGAGATTCATACAATTATGCAAGCTGAGTATGAGCTTGGCTATAGAGAAGACAAAATTTTAAGAGAAATGCTTCCTTCATGGCCATTTGATGATGTTAAAGTAAAAACAGTTAACTCTTAATTTATATAATTTTAGAATTCTAAAAAAGACGACTTTAAGTTTGAATTTTGACTTTAAAGTCGTCTTTTTTAATAGGTGCTGTGTGGATCTTATTAAAATTTTATTGTTCCTTTTTTAAACTATTGACTTGAAGATTGAGTTCTTTCATAAACGCCTGGGAAGCAGCAGAATAATGTTGATTTTTTAAGCGAATGCAGTAATAGGACATTTTAGAATCTAATCCTAGAACAGGCTTTACAATAATATCTTCGCGTCTGTAAAATGGATCGAATTTAGCTGTTAATTCAGGCTCAAATGAGACAGCTAATCCCTCTGCAATAAAATACTTCCTTGTATCAGAATTTTGCGATTGAATTTGTATATTGAAATTATCATGTTCTCCAAATAATTGAGAAAAATATTTATCTTTACCGTTACTGTTTTTAAAAGATAGTGCAAGTGGTTGTTTTAAAATATCTTCAATGTTAATCTGATTTAATTTAGCCAAATTAGAATCTTTTCTAAAACAGATCATCATTCGGCTATCTAATAGATGTGTTGAAATAAGCATCTGATTTTCTTTCCCAGATGGAAATGGGTTAAAGGTTAAACCTATATCAGCTTTGCCGTTTAAAACGTCCTTACGAACTTGACTAGGGCCTGTTTCTTTAATCTCAAGAGTTATTCCTGGGAATTTTGATTTTAGTTTTGCGGAAGCTTTTGGAATAATACCTTTACATAAACTAGTAACCGCTGAAATTGATATAAGTCCCTCTATATCCGAAGAGTCACTTTTAGCCTCTAGTTTAAATTCTTCTATACTATTTAAAATCCGTTGCGCCTTTATTATTAGTCTTTTTCCAATTTCGGTCGGCTCTAAGCCAGTTCTATAACGTTCAAATATCTTCACACCAAGTTCTTCCTCAAGACCACTAATTGCTAGACTTATACCAGGAGAAGATACATAAAGCCGTTCAGACGTATTTGCAATAGAGCCGGTTTTTGCTATCTCAGTGATATATAATAGTTGCTCGATACGCATAGATTCCTCCATAGAATATAAATATCATATTTAATAATTTAATCTACTTTTATTTTAACCTTAAAAAATAGTTAATGAATTAAAGATTCTTAAAGGTACCATTTATTTTTTAAAATTTAAAAAAATAAGAAATGAAAATATGATAGATAAAATGAATAGTTTGAATATTTAAAATTTATTAGGGGTGATTTTAATGAAAGCAGCTGTCTTAGAAGAATTTAATAAACCGTTAGTAATAAAAAACGTTGCAGATCCGGTTCTTTCTGCAGATGGGGTTATTTTAAGACTAGAAGCTACAGGTGTTTGTCGTTCTGACTGGCATGCTTGGCAAGGACATTTAACTGCACCTACATCCGAGAAGCTTCCTCATATTTTAGGGCATGAAATGAGCGGTGTGATTGAAGAAACGGGAAAAAACATTAAAAAATTTAAAAAAGGTGACCGTGTTATTGTTCCGTTTAATCAAGGAGATGGAGTCTGCCCTTATTGTGTAGCCGGACGTCACAATATTTGTGATAATCGAAAATTAGTAGGGTTTGACTTTTATGGAGGATTTGCATCACATATCCATATTCCTAATGCTGACTTAAATTTATTTCATCTACCAGAAAATGTTAGTTTCATAGACGCAAGTGCGATGGGTTGTCGTTTTATGACTGCTTATCATGGTGTTATGTCACAAGGGAAAATTAAAGCGGGCGATTGGGTTTCCATTTATGGTGCAGGAGGAGTTGGATTGTCTGCCATCCAAATTGCTGTGTCAGCAGGTGCGAATGTAATTGCTGTAGATATAGGGGACGATAAATTAGATCTGGCAAAAAAATTTGGTGCAGTCGCTTCAATTAATAGCAAACGTGACGATGCGCCCCAAGCAATAAAGGAAATCACAAAAGGAGGTAGTAACCTCTCGATTGACGCATTAGGCATCCAAGACACTGTAATCGGATCCATTATGAGTCTGAAAAAAGGTGGTAGGCATGTTCAACTTGGTCTAAGTCCAAATCCAGGAGGAGGGATGACTCCTCTACCTTTAAATTTAATATTGGGATATGAACTTGAAATCATTGGTTCTGCTGGTATGCCTATGCCTGAATATTCTACTTTAATACGCATGGTCGAGATGGGCCAATTACAACCTGGTAAATTAGTCACAAAGGAAATCTCTTTAGAGGAAGTTAATCAAGCTTTTGAAGACATGAATAGTTTTTCTGGAACGGGAATGACGGTGATCACTAAATTCTAAACTTTTAAGGATTAAGGAATGGTCACACATAGATTTTGATTGTTTTTAGCTTTATCTAAAAAAGAGGAGTGTAAAGAATGGAAAATAAGTTCACAAAACAATATATAAATGGAGTTTGGCGTGAAGGTTCTAGTGCGTCTTATTATAATAATACGAATCCTTATAATGATGAAGTAATCGTTCGTTTCAAATTAGGTAATAAAGATGATATAGATGAAGCGTATGAAGCTGCAAAAAAAGCTCAATTAGAATGGGCAAAAACATCTCCGGAAACGCGCAAACAAGTTCTTTTAAATGTGGCACAAATTATTCAAGAGAGAAAAGATGAAATTATTACATTATTAATTCAAGAAACAGGATGTTCATATACTAAAGCTATGGCTGAAGTGTTAGGAAGTGTTCCATTCCTTTCAAGTATCCTTTCCTGTGCTGATCAAGTGAATGTCCCGATTGATTTGCCAGTTAATTCGGGTGGAAAAGTTAATCGAGTAATCCATCAACCTGCAGGAGTCGTAGGAATTATTTGCCCATTCAATTTTCCTATCATTTTAGCGCTACGAGCAATATCCCCTGCAATTGCAGTTGGAAATGCAGTTGTTTTGAAAGCTGATTTGCAAACACAAATCACGGGAGGAACACTTATTGCGGAAGTGTTTGAACAAGCAGGACTTCCAAAAGGTGTATTAAATATGGTGAATTTTGATGTTGCCGAGGTGGGTGACTATTTCGTTGAACATCCCATTCCAAATATTATTTCATTCACGGGTTCTACAAATGTTGGGCGTCATATTGGATCATTATGCACAAAAAATATGAAGAGAGCCTGTCTTGAATTGGGTGGTAATAATCCTGTCATTATTTTAGAAGATGCCGATTTGGATTGTGCTGTAAATGCGATGGTATTTGGTAAATTCAATCACCAAGGTCAAATTTGTGTGATTGCGAACCGTATCTTGGTGCATCGCAAGTTATATTCAACTTTTATCGAAAAGTATGTTGAACGTGTTAAGGAAGTAAAATACGGTGACCCAACCGACCCAACAGTCTTTTTAGGACCTCTTGTCAATGAAAGACAGATCCAAAAAGTATTACAGCTAGCAGAAACGGCTAAAAGAGAAGGTGCAACGTGTCTGTTAGAAGGAAAACGAATAGGAAATATTGTTACTCCTTATATTTTTGGAGATGTAAAAAATGATTCTACATTAGCACAAACTGAGGTTTTCGGTCCAATTGCATCAATTATTCCTTTTGATACTGAGGAAGAAGCACTTACATATGCAAATAATACTGAATATGGGTTATCGAGTGCGGTATTCACGAAAGATGAAGAAAGAGGTCTTAGATTTGCTGAAAAAATAGAAAGCGGAATGTGCCATATAAATGACATTTCAGCTAATATGGATCCGACAATGCCTTTTGGCGGAGTTAAATTATCTGGTATGGGCCGTTATGGTGGTCGATATAATCTGGAAGAGTTTACAAATGTCAAATGGATTTCAATCCAAAAGGGACAACGGAAATATCCAATTTAAAAAAGAAAAAAGAAGATCAAACAATTTGTGTTTGATCTTCTTTTTTGAATTCTAATCCATTACAAGTATCTGCTATTTAAATTCTATTAAGCATTATGGATATCCTTTTAGTTTAACTTTACTTAACATACCTTTTAAATCTCAAACTTTTAAATATGAATAAATGAAACTATCATTAATGTAATGATTCTTATTATTGTGAATTTTTAAAAAATTAATTTATAAAGACTCTGTCATGGCATGTCTTTAAAAATCATATGGAAAGGAAGATTCCGATGTCATTAGCTTTAGAATCTTTACGTGTTTTAGATCTCACAAGATTATTACCAGGACCTTTTTGTACTATGCTACTCGCGGATTATGGTGCGGAAGTTATTAAAGTAGAAGATACAGGATTAGGTGATTACATAAGAAATAGAGAGCCGAAAATTGGAGAAAATAGTGCAGTATTTCATTCAGTAAATCGAAACAAAAAAAGTATTTGCCTAAATTTAAAAACAGTACAGGGGAAAGAAATCCTTAAGAAGCTCGTCGAGCATGCGGATGTCCTTGTTGAATCATTTAGACCAGGAGTAATGGACCGTCTTGGTGTTGGATACGACGAGCTAAAAACAATTAATCCAAGACTTATTTACTGCGCAATTTCTGGATATGGACAAACTGGCCCTTATGCCAATAAGCCAGGACATGATTTAAATTATATAAGCTATGCCGGAATACTTGAATATATGGGAGAACGTGGTAGTAAACCGGTTATTCCTTCTATACAGGTCGCAGATCTTGGCGGTGGAGCTCTTATGGGAACGATAGGTATATTAATGGCGATTGTTGAAAGAGAGCGCTCTGGCAATGGCCAGTTCATTGATGTTTCGATGCTGGATGGGGCACTGTCATGGCTGCAACTTACCTTACCAGATTTTCTAGCTTCCAACATACAACCAAAACGAGGCGAGCATAAATTATTCGGTAGGAACGCTAATTACGCAGTATATGAGACAAAGGATAATCGATATTTATCAGTTGGATCAACTGAACAAAAATTTTGGAATGAATTTTGCAAAACGATAGGTAGGGAAGATTTTTGCCAAAAAATTAACTCATCTATAGAGGAACAAGATCAAATGAAAGCTGTCATTCAATCTATTATTATACAAAAAACTCTTCAAGAGTGGATGGAGATATTCGATTACGTAGATACGTGTGTGACTCCATTAAATAGATTTGAGGATCTAGAGAAAGATCCACATTTAATCGAAAGAGAAATGATTCAAACTCATCATGACCCTGAGGTTGGCGATGTTAAACTTATTGCTCCTCCAATTAAAATGTCTAAAACTCCTGGAACTATAAGAACATTAGCCCCTAAATCAGGGGAACATACTGCAAAAATCTTGAATGAAATGGGCTTTACCAATGAACAAATCGAGATTTTAGAAAACGAAGGAGTAATTTCCGGAACCTTTAGTAATTCATCTGTTCAATAAGGTGATAGTTACCCTAAATACCTAAAATTCAATAAATAGTTTTTACTTAAAATGGGGTGGAAATATGAGTATTAATAATTCAAAAGTTGAAGACAACACGATAACGATCATTAAGAACAATGTGTGCTTAATAAAAATGAATAGACCAGATATCCGCAATCCAATACATGACATGTTCGATGGTTTAATGGATACTTTAGAAAAGATTCGAGATGATGACCAAGTAAAAGCAGTCATTTTAACTGGAGCAGAACGTGTATTTAGTGCGGGCGGAAATTTAAAAGCAAAAAGAGATGTATCTAACTTCTTTGCTACTCAAAAAAGAGTGAAAACGTTTCATAAACTTCTATTCGTGATGAGAAATTTAACTAAACCTATTATAGCTGCAGTGAATGGAGTTGCTGCAGGGGCGGGTTCCAGTTTAGCTTTAGCATGCGATATGGTTATTGCTTCACGTTCTGCTTCCTTTATTCAAAGCTTTGTTAAAGTTGGTGCACTTCCTGACATGGGCGAAATTTATTTTTTGACAAAATTGCTTGGACCTCATCGTGCTAAAGAACTAATGATGTTGGGGGATCGTATTTCAGCTGAAAAAGCTCACCAAATTGGATTGATAAATGAAGTAGTAAATGACGATGATTTATTAGCTGTGGCATATTCGATTGCGAATCAAATCGTAGCTGGTCCTAGTTTGGCAATTGGAATGATTAAACAATTAGTCAATCAAAGCGAAAATTTAAGTTTAGAAGACTTATTGGAATTAGAAGCTTTTGGACAAGGTGCCTGTTTCCAAACAGAAGATTTTAAAGAAGGGGTTTCTGCATTCATTGAAAAACGCACGCCTATTTTTAAAGGGAAATAACTTATTCTATAAAAATAGTTATTTATTAAATAGCACGATGATAATGAATTGCTATAAAAGACTATATTTAAGATAAAATTTTGGTCATATCTATTGTTCTACTCATTACTGAAAATTAGATAAGCTGGATTAGACATACTCAATTAATAGACAACTTTTTGATTTGGAGGTTTTACTATGAATATTGGAAGTTCTATTGGTAGGAACGCAAGAATAATACCAGATAAAGTTGCAATTTATTCTCAAGATAAAACATACACATTCGATCAATTGAATCGTATTGTTAATCGGCTAGCGCATGGATTAATATCACTAGGAATTAAAAAAGGTGACAAAATCTGTTTGATGATGAAAAACACCGAGTACTTTCCAATTGCTATGTTTGCCGCATCAAAAATTGGAGCAGTAACTGTACCGATAAACATTCGATTAACAAAAGCAGAAGTTGCATACATTGTTGATCATTCGGATGCAAGATTAATCATCTATGATATTGAATTTGGTGATCTAGTTGAAATTGCACGTTCCAGTAAAGTGGTACATTGTATTTCTGTTCAGCAAGCAATAGTTAATGGACATTTGTCTTTTGATTTTGTATTAACGGAAAATGAAAAGGATCCTGATGTTGTAGTAGAACAACATGATGATTCTCACATACTTTACACTTCCGGGACAACTGGGAAACCAAAAGGAGCTTTATTTGATCATTATGGTGCCGTCATGCTCGCTTTTAATAGTTTAGGTATAAAAGGTGAAAATATAGAACATTGCGTTATACAATTTATGCCATTTTATCATGGTGGAGGATTTAGCTCGCTATATAAAAGCCTTTTCTTAGGTCAAACAATTGTTATTCAACAAATTTTTAATCCAGTTGAGGTTTTAAAGGCTATTGAAAAATATAAAGTAAGTTATATGCTTGCAGTACCTACAATGTATAACATGATTCTTCAGGTTCCTAATATTGAACAATATGATATTTCTTCTCTTAAAACTCTAGTCTATGGTGGAGCATCCATGCCTTCTGAGCTGCTTAGGTTATGTATGGAGCGTTTTAACTCAGCTCAGTTTGTTAACAGATGTGGATTAACTGAAGGTGGACCTAATGGAATCGTTTTATTTCCGGAGGATCATAAGGAGAAATTTGGTACTAGTGGAAAAGCAAGATTTTTAATGGAAGCTAGGGTGGTGGACCTAGAAGGTAATGATATTGAACCAGGAGAAATCGGAGAATTAATTCTTCGGGGTGATATGGTTATGAAGGGCTATTATAGAAATCCAGAAGCAACTGCAGAAGCACTTCGTAATGGCTGGTTATATACAGGAGATATGTGTACGATTGATGAAGACAAATTTATTACTCTAGTTGATCGCAAAAAGGATATGATTATTTCCGGTGGAGCCAATGTTTATTCTATAGAAGTAGAAAACGTGTTGTATTCATTTGAGGGGGTACATGAAGCAGCTGTTATTGGACTTCCAGATGAAAACTGGGGTGAAACAGTATCAGCTATTATTGTCCCAAAGCCTGGGTATGTAATTGAAACAGAAAAATTAATTGAATTTTGTCGCAAGCATCTTGCTGGGTACAAGCTTCCACGGAAAATTTTTTTCATGGATGAATTGCCGAGAAACGCAACAGGAAAAATCCTTAAGTATAAATTAAGAGAGGATCATTTGAAAAAAACTTCTTCTCACCTAATAAATTAATTTTATTGAATTGTAAAAGTTTGATATAGAAAAATCATCACCTATACCGAACTAAAAATACAGACAAGAAAATAATAACTGCCTTATAAAGTTTTGCTAATATATTACTTTTTATTTAACATACCTTTTAATTTGTAAACTTTAAAATACTAAAGTAGAAAACTATTATTAATATAAAGGATCTAAAAAATTCTGAATGTTCAAAATAAATTGTTTATAAAGGAGTGGAGAAAGTTGAGTAAAAAAGCAAAAGTAATTGGCGTAAATATGGTACCGTTCACAAAACCTGGTATGAATGAACCTTATGAAATAATGGCTTCAAAAGCTGTAATTGGGGCTTTGGAAGATGCGGGAATTGATTTTTTCGACATTCAACAGGCTTATGCAGGTTATGTTTACGGTGATAGTACTTGTGGTCAGAGAGCTTTATATAATGTTGGGATGATAGGTATTCCAGTAATTAATGTCAATAACAACTGTGCTTCTGGTTCAACTGCTCTTTACATGGCAAGACAAGCTGTAGAGTCAGGGGCAGTCGAATGTGCATTAGCTTTTGGTTTTGAAGAAATGAAACCTGGAGCTTTGAAATCTCACTGGAATGACCGAACTCCAGCACTTGGATGGGTAGATAATCGATTGACAGAGCTATGGCCCGAGGCCCCAGAAGCACCTAGAGCAATCAGGTTATTTGGAGCAGCGTGTAATGAGTACATTGAAAAGTATAATGCCAATCCAGATATTTTTGCTAAGGTAGCAGTTAAAACAAGGAATCATGCGACACAGAATCCCTATTCACTTTTCAATAAGCCACTAACAGTTGAAGAAGTGCTAAGTTCTCCGACGCTAATACCTAATATGACACGACTGATGGCATGTCCTCCTACCTGCGGAGCTGCAGCTGCTATAGTGTGTAGTGAATCTTTTGCAAAAAAACATGGGATTACAACTGCGGTGGAAATCGTTGGACAAGCTCTTACGACAGATACGAACGATACGAATGACAATCTCATCAACTTAGTTGGTGCAGATATGACCCGTCGCGCTGCCAATCAGGTTTATGAGGCAGCTGGTATTGGTCCGGACGAGATCGATGTAATCGAATTGCATGACTGTTTCACTCCAAGTGAAGTCATTACATATGAAGGGCTAGGACTTTGTGAATTAGGTGGCGCCGAGAAATTTATTAATGAGGGAAATAACACATATGGTGGGAAAGTAGTTGTAAATCCTTCTGGTGGGCTCATGTCAAAAGGTCACCCAATCGGAGCAACTGGACTTGCCCAATGTACCGAACTAGTGTGGCAGCTTCGTGGTCAAGCTCAAAAACGACAAGTTGAAAATGCTAGAGTTGCCCTACAACATAACTTAGGTCTTGGTGGTGCTTGTGTTGTCACAATGTATCGCTTGGGCTAATAGATGATCTTGTTTAGTAAGCTATTTATTTTATATAAATATAAATTTATAGAGAGGAAGATTTGAATGGTTAAATTATTAGAAAATCAAGTTGCAATCGTTACTGGTTCTGGAGCCGGAATTGGGAAGGCAACTGCCTTATTGTTTGCGGAACATGGTGCTCGTGTTATGGTTGCAGACCTTGATGAAAAGCTAGCAGCTGAAACGGTTGCTGAAATCAAAAAATTAGGAAGCGATGCTGCCTCGATTTGTGGAAATCTTTTAGATCCAGAATTTCCAAAGCAAATTGTGGAGGCTACTATAGCGACATTTGGTAAACTTGACATCCTAGTAAATAACGCTGGTTATTGCCTGGACGGTTTACTTCATAAAATGACTGACGAACAGTTTTTAGAAATTGTGAACATTCATTTAGTTGCTCCATTTCGCCTTATTCGTGCTGCATCCCCTTATATGCGAGACGTAGCGAAGCAGGAGATTGAGCAGGGAATCGTTCATCACAGAAAAATTATTAACGTTTCTTCCGGTTCAGGAACAAGGGGAAATATGGGACAAGCCAACTATTCTTCTGCCAAAGCAGGGGTCATTGGACTTTCGAAGGTTGTTGCACAGGAGTGGGGCCAATTTAATATTAACAGCAACGCAGTAGCATTCGGTTTCATTGATACGCGTCTGACACGTCCAAAAGAGGAAGGAACTGTCATTAATGGAGAGGTTGTAGGAATTCCTGACAAAGTGCGTAATTTGTTGATTAACAAAATTCCACAAAAACGAATTGGCACTGCAGAAGAGGCTGCTGCAAGTATTCTATTCCTAGCATCACCACTATCTAATTATGTTAATGGTCAGGTGCTTGGTGTAAATGGTGGTTCAATTACTTAATTTTTAACAAGTAAAATTAAGTGATTTTTAAAAGTTATTCATTATTTAAAAGAGGTGAATGAAATTGTCTAAAGTAGAAGAATTAGTTGGGCTAAAATTTGAACCATATACATTGGCGGTAGAACAAGGAAAAATACGTGAATTAGCACGTGCTATTGGGGATGATAACCCTATTTACTATGATTTAGAAGTAGCAAAAAAAGAAGGGTATGAAGGAATTCCGATTCCACCTACATTTTTTCAAGTAATTGATTTGTGGGGCGGATTAGGCTCAACAGAAAAAATGGAGAAGATGAAATTAAACCTCGTTCGTGTGTTACATGGAAAGCAGGAATATGAATATCTTGGGGATATTGTAGCTGGAGATGTACTTTCAGTTACGAGTGAAGTTGTAGATGTAGAAACAAAAACAGGCAGAACTGGAGTAATGGAGTTCATCACTTCGGAAAATCAATATAGAAACCAAAGAGGCGAACTGGTAGCCAAAGCAAGAAGCACAATCGTGCATCGTTTATAAGATCGCCATTACAGAAAGGAGAAATGAAGGATGTTTTATGAAGATATTCAAGAAGGGTATGAATTCCCGGTATTGATCAAGGAGCCTGTCACTCGCGTTCAACTTGTACGATTTGCAGGTGCTTCTGGAGATTTCCATCCACTTCATTTAGTTGAGGAGGTCGCAGAGAAAGCCGGCATGAAGATTATTGCGCACGGTATGTTAGTTATGGGGATGCTATCGCAAGGAGTTACCTCATGGGTTTCTAGAAAAAACATAAAAAAATTATCAGTCCGATTTAGCAAAATGACGTTTCCAGGAGAAACTATTCATATAGTAGGGAAAGTGTTGGAGAAAAAGGATGATAATACTGTACTAGCTGAAGTGCTTGCAACGAATGAGGATGGGGAAGTGAAAGTGGCAGGAACTTTTGAAGCTACTTTACCTTCCAAGAATTAAAATTTTGTCACTTCACTATCATTTTATTGCTTGCTCGAAATTTTTATTTAAAGTTACTACATTATTAGTTATTTAATCTAACTCCTTCTTCAGCTTACTCACCAGACTGTTGAAGGGGCAGAAGCAGTCAAGTAGATTTCTAGACTGTCCCTGTTCCTTCAAAAATTGGAAATATAGTTGGAGAAGGAGTTGTTTATTTAAATTGAATTATTTCAGACTGAAAAATTCAATCTCTAGAAGCTAATTACAATGATTTTGTAAAAAATTAAAACTAGTTTGTGAAGAAAGAAAAAGATTTAAAAAATTAAATCCAATACATTTCTTACACAGAGAGGATAATGAGCATGGTGAAAATCATAAACAATCCTAATGGAGACTATGATGTAATTATTGTCGGTGCAGGTTTTGCAGGTATCACAGCTTCACGTGAATTAAGTTATCGCGGCTTTAAAACGTTGATACTAGAAGGAAGAGATCGTATTGGCGGTCGGACTTGGACAGATAATCGTCTAGGGGTAGATCTTGAATTAGGTGGAACATGGGTTCACTGGGGACAGCCTCATGTATGGACAGAGATTACACGTTATGGATTAAAGCTTACACCTTCTCCAGATAAAGAGGCTGCCTATTGGTTTGAAGAAGGAAAGTTGAAAAAAGGAACTAGAGAAGAATTTTTTGCCATTCTAGGACCAGCTCTTGCTAAATTTTTAGAGGAAAGTGAGTTACACATCCCTTTTCCTTACGACCCACTAAATTCTCCCACTATTGAAGAAATTGATAAAAAATCGGCGATGGATCGATTAAATGAACTAAATTTAGATCCTATTTCAAGCGACCTTTTAAAGGTTTTCTTAGAAACAGCATATCAAGGTTCACCAGAATTAGGCGGTTATGCAACACTTCTTCATTGGCATTCTCTCGCTTTTCATGATATTAAACTAATGCTTGAAATACTGGGGAAATACAAATTAAAACATGGTACTAAGTCCCTTATCGAAGAAATAGCTAAAGATTCCAATGCTGACCTTCAAATTTCTACAATTGTTTCTCTTGTTGAAAAAGTGGATGACTTGTATATGGTGAAAACTAAAGATGGGGGACAATTCACTGCAAAAGCAGTTATTATTACAGCCCCACAAAATGTATTGAAAAATATTAAATTTAATCCTGCTCTATCAGAACTTAAGCATATGGCATCAATTGAAGGACAAACTAGTCGAGGAGTTAAATATTTTGCAAGATTACGTGGCAAGTATGAGAAATTTGCTTGCTATGCTCCTTCAGGCAGTATTTTAAGTAGTTGCTACAATGAATATGAAGTTGATGGTGACACTATTGTTGTCGGATTTGGTCCTGACGCTTCTAAAATCGATGTTAATGACTTGCCAGGTATTCAAAGAGAAATTCGCAAATGGCACCCAAAAGCTGAAGTCGTAGCATGTACAGGTCATAACTGGACAGCAGACGAATTATCTGGTCAAACCTGGAATATGCAAAAAAAGAATCAACTAGTTCGATATCTCGATGAATTCCAACGTCAAGAACAAGGTGTGTTCCTATCAGGTTGTGACTATGCAAGTGGATGGCCAGGTATGATTGATGGAGCTATTGAAAGTGCACTAGTTGTAAGTAAAAAAGTTGAGAGATACTTAAATGTAGAAGCTGCTACCTTACAAAGTAAATGAAATAATAGTTAGAAACTAACACAATAAAATAGAAGTGTTTAAACAAACCCCTCTATTTTTATGGAAATGTTCAACAAGGAGAGAATGACTCAAATTAACTTAAAACTTATGTATGATTCTAAGAGGTGATTTGAATGACATTAGCTTATTTATTTCTTTTATTTGTACAATTTTTATATGCAATTCCGTTGGTAATAAGTCAGGTTGCACTTGAACAAATTCCAATATTTTTATTTTTAGAAATAAGCTTTATCGCCGCTTTTGTTTTCTTACTTCCACTTGCTTTGATGAAAGAAAAAGTAAATTGGACAAATCTAGGTAAAAAAAATATCGGGAAATTATTATTACAGGGGCTATTATTTAATGTTGTTTTTAATATCTTTTTGTTATTAGGAATAAGTCATACAAGTGCAACTGATACAGGAATCATTACAGGTACATCACCTGCACTTATACTAATCCTTTCATATTTTTTACTTCGTGAACGTATAAAGTTGCTTTCCATCCTTGCTATTTTTTTAGCAATAACAGGTGTTGTTCTCCAATCTTTTATAAGTTTAGGAGAAAGTCCAAAGACTTCTTTATTAGGGGATTTCTTTGTCATTTTAGCCATACTTACTCAATCCTTTTTTGTTATTTTTTCAAAAAAATTTGCAGCAGATGTACCTCCGATTACAACTGCTACTTTTATAATGCTTGTAGGAGTAATATTTTTTATACCTTTAGGTATTATGGATGCACATAATTTTAAATGGGATTCAGTTTCAGCATCTAACTGGTGGATTGATATCATATATGGAATACCAGGAACTGCACTCCCTCTAATCCTTTATTTCTATGCTATTAGAAGAGTACCCGCAAGTACGGTTGGTATTTTTTCAGCGCTTCTTCCAATTTTAACGACGGTAACTGCCGTTCTAGCACTAGGAGAACCCATAACAGTAGCTCTGTTCGTTTCTCTTTGCTGTGTTGTGCTATCCATTGTTCTAGCTGTATTAGTAGGGAGAAACAATAAATCTGATGTTTATTTAAATCAAACTAATAATGATCTAAATGAAGTTAAATATTAAGTGCCCAAATGCATAATTAAAAGTAATAGCAAGAGATGATTTTTTATTTGGAGGGTTGTATGTTTTAAGTTGTTTTTACATTCGCTAATTCTAAATTCTGAGTGATACTCAATTTAATACTTAAGTTACTTTTTCTCTTTTTTTATTTTTAATAATGATTTTGTAAAGTGTGGTGTCAATATGAACATAGAGGATTATGTTAAAGAAAAACATCCAAACGTATTTGAAGAGCATAATCGATTTATACGAAATTTTGTACCTTCAATTGGGTCTGAATTAGTTTCTTTAGTAGATAGTTTTGGAGGGCTTTCAGGTCAGCCTTTGGAGGTAACTGGGTATAGTGCTTTAGGATGTGGTATGGATGTATTCATAGAGTTGAAAAATGTTGCAACCGGGGAGCGCTATATGTGCCCAGTTAAAAAGTGGGATAATAAGGTCAAATTGATTAAGGGAGATTATATAGATGTAAGTTTTGTGAAATTCTATGACGAATAATTGTTTTAAAGTCATTAAAAGATAAAAAATTTACAAAAAGAAGCAACTTCAAATGGAATAATTGAGTTGCTTTTTTTTGTTGATGCAGGCATTAAATGTACTTTAAATTTACTTAACGTACGTTATAAATTCTAAACTTTATTATTGGTATTTAGGAATTTATGATAAATTTAAATATTCAATTTATTATGTGAACTAGAGTAATAGTTTTGAAGGATACAAAAGGTATAGGTATCAGATCTACTCTAAGATTTAATCTGAAAAGTAAAAATGCAAATATATCATTAAAAGCAAGGAGAATGGAAAAGAAAGGAGCGTAAATATGGAGAAAATGGCAGTAATAGGATCTGGTGTTATGGGGAGAGGTATATCTTATGCATCTGCACTTGGGGGCTTTCGAGTAAGCTTAAATGATGTCAGCCAAGAAAATTTGAATAAAGCCAAATTATATATTGAGACTGAAATGAAGAAGAGTGTAGAAAAAGGGATTCTGAGTAGAGAACAGGTTGCTAGAGCATTACAAAGAATTGAATATACTACAGATTTAGAAGTTGCTGCCGGAGATGCTGATATTGTAATTGAAGCCGTCTTTGAATTAATGGAGTTGAAAGTAGAAATCTTTAAAAAATTAGACAAGATATGTCCGGAGTATACGATTCTTGCGACTAATACATCAACAATGAGCCCGACAGAAATAGCGGCACAAACTTTAAGACCTGAAAAATGCATTGCAATGCATTTTTTTAATCCAGTTCATAAAATGAAGTTGATTGAAATTATCAGAGGGCTTGAGACCTCTGATGAGACGATGGCAAAAGTAAAGGAAATAAGTCAAAAATTAGGCAAGGAAATAGTTGAAGTGAATGAATTCCCGGGATTTGTTACAAGTCGGATGAACTGTTTAATAGGAAATGAGGCTATGAATCTACTAATGGAGGGGGTAGCCTCTGCCTGTGACATTGATCGTGCCATGAAGCTTGGACTTAATCATCCAATGGGTCCGTTAGAACTTGCTGACTTGGTTGGACTCGATACCAGACTTCGAAATATGGAATACCTTTACAAAAATTTAGGAGAAAAATACCGACCATGTCCATTGTTAATCAAATACGTGAAAGCGGGACGTTTAGGCCGAAAGTCTGGACAGGGATTTTATAAATATAATAGTTAACTTTTTTAACTTTTTTATTCCCTGCTAGTTTACTCAGAGTGGCCTAGGAGGCAAGTGAAAGAATATGCACAGAAACTGAGCCAAAAAAGCCTTAAAGATTTCTGCTTAACGAGGATGCGAGGATGTAGCTATCACTGCGAAGATATTAAAATGGAAACCGAACTTTATTTAGTAAAGATTTCATAGTTCATTTTAATAGCCTCTGAGGAAAGCTCGAAGGAACTCAAGCCTTTTTTGGAAAAAAGCAGCCACAATTTCAGGAGAAATAAGGAGGAGCGACAATGGATTTTACATTACCTGAAGATATTCAACTTTTAAAGAAAGCAGTACATAATTTTGTTCAAGGTGAAGTTGAAAAGGTTGCAATGGAAATAGAGGAAAAAGATAAAATTCCTGGCCATATTTTAGCTTCATCAAAAGAAATGGGTTTATTCGGTTTAAGTATTCCTGAAGAGTATGGCGGCCTTGGTCTTAATATGGTAGGGAAATGTGCGATTTATGAAGAACTTGGGAAAACCCATAATGGCTATACAACTTTAATTGGTGCACATACAGGAATTGGATCGGTTGGAATTGTGGAGCTTGGAACAGAGGAACAAAAAAAGAAATATTTACCAAATATGGCAAGTGGTGAATGGATTGGCGCCTTTGCTTTAACAGAACCAAGCGCGGGGTCCAATGCTGCTAATTTAAAAACAAAGGCCGAAAAAAAGGGAGACAAATATATTTTAAATGGTTCAAAGCACTATATAACCAATGCGGTTGAAGGTCATATTTTTACGGTTATGGCGGTTACTGATCCAAGTAAAGGGGCAAAAGGAATAACTTCGTTTATTGTGGAAAAAGATTTTCCTGGATTTTATGTCGGTTCTGTTGAGAAAAAAATGGGTCTACGTGGCTCGCATTCAGCTGAACTTTTCTTCGAAAATTGTGAGGTCCCTGCAGAAAATGTCCTTGGAGAGGAAGGACAAGGGTATATTAATGCATTGAAAATCTTGGCGAACGGGCGTGCAGGACTAGCGGCTAGAAACTTGGGGTCTTGTGAGAAACTACTCGAGTTAAGTATGGATTATGCAACTCAGAGGATCCAGTTTAAAAAGTCCATCTTTGAACAACAAGCTATTCAGCATATGTTAGCAGATATGGCAATGGAAATAGAGCTTCTAAGGTCGATGACTTATCGAGTTGCATGGATGACAGACCAAGGCATGCGTGTCGTAAAAGAGGCGGCTATGGCTAAGCTTTACGGGTCAGAAGTATATAATCGGGTGGCAGATTTGGCTGTCCAAATTCATGCGGGAATTGGTTATATGAAAGACTATCCAATTGAAAGATTCTATCGGGATGCACGTATTACAAAAATATATGAAGGAACAAGCCAAATACAGAAAAACATCATTGCGGGTGAACTAAAGCGTGAGTATTTATAAAGAAGGGGTGTAAGGATGAGGAATGCGGTTATTATAGACGGTGCCCGCACAGCAATCGGCAAAATGGGTGGGACACTTAAAGATATTGATGTAGATTTCCTATCAGAAAAAGTAATGCGGGAAGCAATTAAGAGAAGTAAAATCCAAGGAGCAGATGTTGAAGAGGTAGTTTGGGGGCACTCTAAACAAACTTCTGATGTCCCTAATCTTGCTCGACTAGCCGCACTTAGAGCGGAACTTCCTATTGAAGTTCCTGGATATACGGTTCACCGTCAATGCGGATCAGGTCTCCAAGCAATCAATAACGCAGCCCAGCAAATAATCTGCGGACTTTCAGACATCGTTTTGGCGGGCGGAGCAGAGAGTATGAGTAATGCTCCGTTTTATTTAAGAAAAGCCCGTTATGGATACGAGGCTGGTAATGCGGAACTTGTGGATTCCAATACGGAAAGCCAGCCTAGGTCACAGCCAATTGAAGTTTATGGGCATTTGACGATGGGATTAACTGCTGAAAATCTTGCAGACAAATATAGTATTAGTCGGCAGGAGCAGGATCACTTTTCAATGGAGAGTCAGCAAAAGGCTTTTGATGCGATTGAGGCTGGGAAATTTAAAAATGAGATTGTTCCATATGAAATTAAAATGAGAAAAGGGAATATTCTTTTTGATTCAGACGAACATCCTCGATTAACTAGTTTTGAAAAACTTTCTGGATTAAAGCCCATTTTCAAAAAGGGAGGCACGGTTACAGCAGGTAACTCGAGCGGGAGAAATGATGGTGCAGCCGCACTAGTCATGATGTCGGAAGAAGAAGCAAAAAAGCGAGAGCTAGCACCGCGTCTCCGCATCTTATCTCAAGCAGCAGTGGGTGTGTCACCAGAGATTATGGGAATTGGTCCTGTTCCAGCAACAATTAAAGCACTTAAGCTTGCAGGATTGACCATGGATGATATCGACTTAATTGAATTGAACGAGGCTTTTGCCGCGCAAACAATAGCAGTTGTAAAAGAGTTGAAAATCGATGCTAAAAAATTAAATGTGAATGGTGGAGCGATTGCATTAGGACACCCAATTGGTGGTACGGGAGCTATTTTAACAATAAAAATAATGAACGAACTTGAGCGACGAGGTGGACGCTACGGATTAATTACTGCTTGTATTGGTGGTGGTCAAGGAATTGCCACAATTGTTGAAAATTTAAGGGTGTAAGTTTTAGGGGTATTAATTTATAAGTGATATTTTAAGAACTACAATACAAAAAGTTAAGCCACTATTATAGAGTGGCTTAACTAAATTTTTAACAAAAATAAAAGAAGAAAATTCACCTTTAGTGATTTACCTTCTTTTGGGTTTTATAAGTAAATTGTTTATTAAATTTTTTTAAATTAGTCTTTGAAATTTTCAGCCTGAAGTTTAAGTTCTTTCAAAAATTCTTTAGCTGCAGCAGAAAAAAATTTACTTTTTAATCGAATACAATAATAAGAAAAGTTATTATTTATTCCTAATACAGGCTTTACGATAATATCTTCACTTTGATAAAAGGGATCGGATTTAATTGATAGTGAACTTTCGAATCCAATTGCCAATCCCTGTGAAATAAAATGCTTTTTTGTTTCAGTTTGTTGTGATTGAACCAAAACATTAAAGTTAAGATTGCTATTTTCTCTGAATACCATAGAGTGAAACTTTCTTCTATCAAAATCACTTAAATTTGCCGCTAATGGGTATTGCTGTATATCCTCTATTGTAAGATTGTCTTTACTTGCTAATTCAGAATCTTTTCTAAAACAAAGCAACCATGGATTATCAATAATATGTGTTGTAATTAAGAGTTGATTTTCTTCTCGTAGACCGGAAGGATAACAGATTAAACCTATATCCGCATCACCATTCAAAACGTCTTTTCGTACTTGTGAGGAAGATGCATCTTTAATTTCGGGATTTATTCCTGGAAATTTTGCTTTAACTTCAGCAAATGTTTTAGGGATCAGGCTCCTGCTAATGGCAGGGTCAGCAGAGATAGTTAGAGAACCTGTAATTTGAGAAGCATTAACCTGTGATTCTTGTCTTAATTCCTCTATATTATTTAAAATCTTCTGTGCTTTAATTATTAGTTTTTTTCCAGTTTCAGTGGGCTCTAATCCTGTTCTGGAACGTTCAAATATTTTCACGCCAAGTTCTTCCTCTAAGCTGCTGATTGCAAGGCTTATACTTGGTGAAGATACGTAAAGTCTTTGAGCAGTTGTCGCTATAGAGCCAGTTTTCGCTATTTCAGTAATGTATAAAAATTGTTCGATTCGCAAAGTGCCACCCCTGTCAACTGACTTTAATAAAGTAAATTTTTAGATTCTCAATCATTCTAATAATCTCTTATTACAAATTTATTAACATACCTTTTAATTTCAAAACATTAAAAAAAGTATATTATAAGAATATTCAAAATGTAAAGGGTTTCATCACTCTATTTGAGGGGCTTAAAAATAAAAGGAGTATCGAAAATTTATTCGGTATTCCTTTTTTATGTCGAGAATGATTGTTTAACTAACAGACTATTACTTTTTATTTAACTTACCTTTAAATATCTAAAATTTTAAAAGCTAACCAATAAAATTATGATGAGAATAAAGATTCATACTATTTTGAAATTTTAAATTTAAAAGAGGAGACTGAGAATGAAATTTCAAACAAAAGTCGGGATGTCTAAACCTGAAGCAATCTATGTACATGGTTATAATTTGACGGAAGATTTAATAGGAAATATCACATTGGTTGATATGGCGTTTATAGGTGCAACGCATCGACTGCCTACCTTTGAGGAATCTAAAATGCTCAATGCATGCATGGTTGCAGTTTGTGAACATGGTTTTACTCCTAGTTCCATTTCTGCTCGTCTTACCTATTTAGGAGCCCCTGAAGCTGTACAAGCCGCAGTTGCAGCAGGTCTTTTGGGAGCAGGTTCCGTTTACCTTGGAGCAATGGAAAATACGGCGCAAATGCTCCAAGAAGGGTGGGAAAAGTACGGAGATAATCAAGATGTTGAAAGCATTGCTGCAAGTATTATCGAAGAACGGAAAGTAAGAAAATTACAAGTGGCGGGATTTGGACATCCCATCCATAAGCCAGTAGATCCACGTACAAAAAAGTTATTTGCACTAGCAAAAGAGTTAGGTTTAACCGGAAAACATATCGCATTAATGAAAGAAGTTCATCGACAAATGAGTAAAGAAAAAGGAAGACAAATGACTTTAAATGCAGCGGGAGCAATCGGTGCAATTCTATCGGATATGAATTTACACTTTAGCGTTGTAAAATCTTTTGCAGTAGCATCTCGAGCAGTCGGATTAATTGCCCATATTGTAGAAGAAATAGAAGTAGGCCGAAAAGATAGTATGGCTCAAAAACTTTATGATTATATTGAAGAAAACACGCTATATACAAATAACACCGATGCTATGAAATAAGAGATTAAACTTGTTTGAACAATAATGCAACTTTAGGAAATTAACAGTTTTTGATAATTTAATAGATTTATTGAAAAAGTACTGAAAGCTATAAAGAGTAAATGAGTCCAAGAAATTGAAGAATGCTTTAGTGTATCGGTCAAAGTATAGGAGGATAAAATATGAAATTACAAGGTAAGGTTGCTATTGTAACTGGTTCCGGCAAAGGGATTGGCAAGGAAATTGTACAAAAATTTGTAAAAGAAGGAGCATTCATAACTGTAACTGATTTGAATAAGCAAACATGTGAGGAGACAGCTAATGAGATCATTCAAAGTGGTGGGAAGGCTATCTCAGTGGCAGGAGATGTATCTAAAGCAGAGGATGCTAGAAATATAGTTGAAAAGACAATGGAAGCTTATGGTAAGGTTGATATCCTTGTGAACAATGCAGGAATTCTTAAAGATGTATTAATTAAAGACATGGAAGAAGATGACTGGGATAAAGTGATCGATGTTTGCCTAAAAGGTGCTTTTCTGTGCTCAAAATATGTTTCAAAATATATGATGGAACAAAATTACGGCAAAATTATTAATATTTCATCGAGAGCTTATCTAGGAAATCCGGGTCAATCTAACTACTCCTCTGCAAAAGCAGGAATTGTCGGCTTGACACGCTCTTTAGCGAAAGAACTAGGAAAATTCAATATAAATGTAAATGCAGTTGCACCTGGTTTAATTGAGACAGATGCGCTAAGAAGTCATCCAAAATATGAAAAAATTAAAGAACTTCAAAAGAAAGATACACCAATTAAGAGAATTGGATTACCTGAGGATGTAGCGAACGCTGTTTTGTTTTTCTCCTCCGAGGATTCAGCATATATTACTGGAGATATTCTACACGTTTCTGGAGGGAGGTTTGGATAAGTAACGTTTGAAAGAAGTTATGATTAATTACGCTCAAATTAAGAGAGTCCAAGGGCTCTCTTTTTCTCTAGAAAATACTTGTCTTTAATTTTGCTTAACGTGTCTTTTAAATTGTTAACTTTTAAATCACTATAATAGAAATTTATTATTAATATAAAGAGTTTAAAAATTTAGAATATTCTTTATAAAGGAATGGATAATCCTCGTAAAAAAATTCGATATTTGAGTTATCTAGTATTGATTCGAAAGAAAAATAATATCAAAAAAATATAAACTGATAGAAAGGAAGAGTTGAATGGTTCAATTATTAGAAAATCAAGTAGCAATCGTTACAGGATCTGGGGCTGGAATTGGAAAAGAAACTGCACTATTGTTTGCAAAACATGGTGCACGCGTAATGGTTGCTGATTTAGATGAAAAGCTTGCGGCCGAAACGGTAGATGAAATCAAAAAAATAGGAAGCGATGCTGCAACGATATGTGGAAATCTTTTAGACCCTGATTTTCCAAAGCAAATTGTGGAAGCTACTATATCGACATTCGGTAAGTTAGATATCCTAGTGAATAATGCTGGATATTGTCTAGATGGTTTACTTCATAAGATGACAGACAAACAGTTTCAAGAAATTTTGGAGATTCATCTAGTCGCTCCATTCCGTCTTATTCGCGCGGCATCTCCATATATGCGTGAGGTTGCAAAGCAAGAGATTGAACAAGGAATCGTTCAACACCGAAAAATTATTAATGTTTCCTCTGTATCAGGACAAAGAGGGAATATGGGGCAAGCCAACTATTCCTCTGCTAAAGCAGGTGTCATTGGACTTTCAAAGGTTGTTGCGCAGGAATGGGGACAATTTAATATTAACAGTAACGCTGTAGCATTTGGTTTCATCGATACACGTCTAACACGCCCAAAAGAAGAAGGAACTGTCATCAATGGTGAAGTTGTAGGTATTCCTGAAAAAGTTCGTAATTTGAAGATTAGCAAAATTCCACAAAAACGAATCGGAGATGCAAGTGAAGCTGCTTCAGGAATTTTATTCTTAGCATCGCCGCTATCAAACTATGTAAATGGACAAGTACTAAGTGTAAATGGTGGTTCCTATACTTGATCCATAATTTGTAAGTATCACTACTAATGATTTTCATCGCAATATCTCGTATTAGAGGCTGTTGAAAAAGCTGTGAGCTATATACTTTACACACAGTAGAATTTTTTAGTCTAAAGAATTCGTATTATCAAACTACAATCAGGAGGTTAGTAAATGTCAAATTCAACTACTTCATCTAAACAATTACCATTCGATTTATTTAAAAGAAAAAGACCTTTTTTTACTCATGAACATGAGATGTTTAGAATATCATTGCAAAAATTTCTTGAAAAAGAAGCAGTTCCTTATATTGAGAAATGGGAAGAAAATCAATGTACGCCTAAGGAATTTTATGAAAAACTAGGTGCTCAAGGATTTCTTTGTCCACAAATTAAATCCGAATATGGGGGGCTCGAACTCGATTTTGGCTTTAATGTGATATTGGCTGAAGAGTTATTCCGTGTAGGAGCTGGAACTTTAGCAAGTACAAGTAGTTCTATTATTGTACCTTATTTAGAAACATACGGTACGGAAGAACAAAAGCAAAAATACTTACCGAAATTTGTAAGTGGAGAAATTACAACAGCCATTGCCATGACTGAACCAGGGATTGGCTCTGACTTAGCCAACTTGAGTACAACAGCGGTTAAAAATGGTGATCATTATATAGTAAATGGACAAAAAACCTTTATATCTAATGGGCTTAATGCAGGATTATTCTTTGTTGCAGTTAAAACTGATTTGAAAGCGAATCCAGCAAGAAAAGGAATTAGTATCCTCTTGGTAGATGAGGAAACACCAGGATTTTCACGTGGACGTCAGTTAAAGAAATTAGGTCAAAAAACTGCAGATGTAGTTGAACTAATATTTGAGGATGCGCGGGTTCCTGTTGCAAACTTACTTGGTGAGGAAGGTCAAGGCTTCTATTATCTAATGGATAGATTGCAACAAGAACGACTCATAATTGCTTGCAGTGCATTAGCAGTAGCGGAGGAAATGCTTAAATCAACCATTAGCTATGTAAAAGAGAGACAAGCATTTGGAAAAACGATTAGTTCCTTTCAGAATACACAGTTCCAAATTGCAGAGATGGCAACTGAATTGACAATGGCTCAAACTTTCCTTGACGATTTAATAAGTAAGCACATACAAGGGGAAAATATCGTTACACAAATCTCTATGGCGAAGTGGTACATTACCGATATGGCAAGGAGAATGTCTTCTCGATGTTTACAACTTTACGGTGGTTACGGTTATATGGAAGAATATCCAATTGCCCGTCGTTATCGAGATGTGGCGGTTTTACCGATTTATGGTGGAACAACGGAAATTATGAAAAATATCATTGCTAAAAATCTTGGATTATAATGCTAGTTTTAAAACATAGTTTAATTACAAAACGTTTTCATTCGATGTACGAGTACATGTTTTTTTCAAATGAAAGCTTTTTAGTAGAACGGTTGTTTCAGATTTTTAAAATTTAATTAAAGAGCATCTTAAACGAGTAGATCGTCATGAGCTACATTGATTTAACCATAAATTGGAGGGATAGATTTTGTCAGATACAGTTACTTCAACTAAACCAGGAACATTTGACCTATTTAAAAGAAAAAGATCTTATTTGACTCAAGAGCATGAGATGTTTAGAATTTCTTTGCAAAAATTCCTTGAGAAAGAGGCAGTTCCATATATAGAGAAATGGGATGAAGAAAGTTATACTCCAAGAGAATTTTACGAAAAGTTAGGAGCACAAGGATTTCTTTGTCCGCAAGTTGCTCCTGAATATGGTGGTTTAGGACTTGATTTTGGATTTAATATGGTTCTAGCTGAAGAGCTAAATCGCATTGGTGTCGGTACAATTGCGAGTTTAAGTAGTTCAATAGTTGTCCCTTATTTAGAACGATATGGAACAGAATATCAAAAGAAAAAATATTTACCAAAATGTGTAAGTGGGGAAATCACAGCAGCAATTGCTATGACTGAACCAGGAATTGGTTCTGACTTGGCAAAATTGAGCACAACTGCGGTAAGAGTTGGTGATCATTATATTGTGAATGGAGAGAAAACCTTCATTTCGAATGGCCAAAATGCAGGATTGTACTTTGTAGCAGTGAAAACAGATACAAAGGCGAACCCTGCTAGAAAAGGTATTAGTATCCTATTGGTTGATGAAAATACTCCTGGATTTTCACGTGGGAAAAAGTTGAAAAAACTAGGTCAACATTCTGCAGATACGAGTGAACTAATTTTCGAAGACGCTCGAGTACCTATAGCTAATTTACTTGGGGAAGAAGGACAAGGCTTCTATTATATGATGGATAAATTGCAGCAGGAACGCCTTATCGTATCAATTGGTGCAATAGCTGTAGCTGAAGAAATGCTTAAGTCAACAATGGCTTATGTAAAAGAAAGGCAGGCCTTTGGAAAGCCAATCAGTTCATTTCAAAACACACAGTTTGAGATTGCAGAAATGGCAACAGAATTAACAATGGCGCAAACCTTCATTGATAATTTAACTACCAAACATTTAAAAGGTGAAAATATCGTCACGGAGACTTCGATGGCTAAATGGTTTATAACCGAAATGGCAAGAAACATGTCTGTACGTTGTCTACAGCTTTATGGTGGGTACGGTTATATGGAAGAATACCCAATTGCCCGTCGTTATCGAGATGTTGCGGTCATGCCGGTTTATGCAGGTACAACGGAAATAATGAAAAATATTATTGCTAAAAATCTTGGATTATGATCATTTAAACTTCCCGTTCTAGAATTGTCTTTATAATAGACAGTCTGGAATGGGATTCTTTTGTATTAAAGGGATATCAAATATACATAAAGGCAATTAGATTTTAGTTAATCAAAAATAGATCATGTTGTGGTGTTATTATCCTCAAATTAATAAACAATCAGATCAGAATGATAATTTGCTTTTTCGTATGGATATATTTATAGAAAATAATTTACTACATAATAATTGAACGGTATTTTTCGCATTAATAAAAGAATAGACTAATACAACCGCATCAAATGTTTCTTCATATCAAGTTCAATTTATAAGTTATCTATTTTTTTATTTGTTGTTCAAGAAATCGCTTCTACATTTCTTTTAAAGCATAACATTGTAAATAATATATATGTTAAGGTAAAATAACTAGATAGAATGAAAAACATGGAGGTGTAACGTAATGAATGTTACAAAAGAAAAAGTTGTACCCCTCCTACCTTTAAGAGGAATTAGTGTATTTCCTGCCACTATTGCACATCTAGATGTAGGAAGAACGAAATCGATAAAAGCTATACAAGAAGCTGATGAGTTAGATCATTTAATTTTTGTTGTTACTCAAATAGATGCAGATACTGAAAACCCAAAGATAGACGAATTGTACCAATTTGGAACTTTAGCTAAATTAACACAAAAAATTACACTTCCAAACGGCACTGTTCGTATTACTGTTGAAGGATTACACAGAGGAAAAATCAAATCAATTATTGATCAAAATGATTTCTTAACTGCAAAGATAGAAGAATATCCAGATGTAGAAGACGAATCTAAAGAGCTTCGTGCTTTAATGAGAACTTTATTGCAGCATTTTAAACAATACAGTAAATTATCAAAGCGAATTTTGCCAGAGACAATTGCTTCCATTGTTAAGCAAGACCGCCCAGGTAAACTTGCAGATGCAATGATCGATTCAATTCCATTAAGGGAAGAAGAAAAACAAAAAATATTAGCAACAATTGACGTTACTGAACGAATACATATTATCTTAAATTTCCTTCAAGATGAAAAAGAATTACTAAAGCTTGAGGAAAAGATTGGCCTACAAGTTAAGAAAAATATTGATAAAACTCAAAAAGAATATTTCTTGAGAGAGCAATTAAAAGTTATTCAACGCGAACTAGGTGATCGTGAAGGTAAAACTGAAGAAGTTGATAAGTTTTTAACCAAAATTGAAGAGGCAAATATGCCTGAAGAAACAAAGGAAGTAGTACTAAAAGAGTTAGCTAGATATGAAAAACTACCTCCTAATGCTGCAGAAGCAGGTGTAGTTCGTACATATTTAGATTGGATGGTAGCTCTACCGTGGTCTAAGCAAACCGAAGACACATTGGATATACATCGTTCCGAAAAGATACTGAATAATGAACATGAAGGTCTTGAAAAAGTAAAAGAGAGAATATTAGAATATCTAGCTGTTCAACAACTTACGAATTCACTACGTGGTCCAATTTTATGTTTAGCTGGTCCTCCTGGAGTTGGTAAAACATCTTTAGCGAAATCAATCGCAAACGCTTTGTCTAGAAACTTTGTACGCGTTTCTCTAGGTGGCGTAAGAGATGAATCAGAAATAAGAGGACATAGAAGAACATACATCGGAGCTATGCCAGGTCGAATTATCCAAGGTATGAAGAAAGCAGGAACTAATAACCCTGTATTCTTACTTGATGAAATTGATAAAATGTCTAGCGATTTTAGAGGTGATCCCTCATCAGCAATGTTAGAAGTTTTGGACCCAGAACAAAATCATACATTTAGTGATCATTACATCGAAGAGCCATTTGATTTATCTCAAGTTTTATTTGTAGCAACAGCAAATGATTTATCTACTATTCCAGGTCCATTACGTGATCGAATGGAGATTATTACTTTATCTGGATATACCGAACTTGAAAAAGTTAATATAGCTAAAAAACATTTATTCCCTAAAAAATTAGCAGAGCATGGCTTAAATAAATCTACTGTACAAATTCGTGAAAGTGCACTTTCTGCAATTATTCGTCATTATACACGAGAAGCAGGAGTAAGGTCATTAGAGCGAGTTTTAGCGACACTATGTAGAAAAGCTGCAAAGTTAATTGTTTCAAACGAAAGACAAAAAATAATATTTACCGATAAAAACCTTGAAGAATTTTTAGGTAAGAAAACATTCTCTTATGGTCAAATGGAAAATGAAGACCAAATTGGTGTAGCTACAGGTTTAGCGTATACTGCATTTGGTGGAGACACACTTTCGATTGAAGTATCACTATATCCTGGAAAGGGTAAGCTAACATTAACTGGTAAGCTAGGGGATGTAATGAAGGAGTCAGCACAGGCTGCATTTAGCTATATTCGCTCAAAAGCAGAAGAGCTGAATATTGACCAAAATTTCCATGAGAAATATGATATTCATATTCATGTTCCAGAAGGTGCAGTTCCAAAAGATGGCCCTTCAGCAGGTATAACGATGGCAACAGCATTGATTTCGGCATTAACAAATAAACCAATCCGTAAAGAGGTTGGAATGACTGGTGAAATCACGTTACGTGGTCGCGTATTACCAATTGGTGGATTAAAAGAAAAAATGCTTAGTGCGCATCGTGCAGGTTTAACGACTATTATCATACCAAAAGAAAACGAAAAAGATTTAGAAGATGTACCACCAATGGTGAAAGAAGGTTTAACTGTTATACCTGTTTCCCATTTAGATGAAGTGCTTGCGCATGCAATAGTAGGAGTGAAAAAATGAAAGTAACAACAGCGGATATTGTCATTAGTGCAGTCCGACCAAATCAATATCCAGATACACAATTTCCTGAAATCGCTTTGGCAGGTCGTTCAAATGTTGGGAAATCCTCATTTATAAATAAAATGTTAAATCGTAAAGCATTAGCCCGAACATCATCAAAACCAGGAAAAACGCAAACATTAAATTTCTTTTTAATTAATGAACAGCTTTTCTACGTTGACGTACCAGGTTATGGTTATGCTAAAGTTTCCAAAAAGGAACGAGAAGCATGGGGTAAAATGATCGAAACATATATTACAACACGTGAGCAATTAAGAGCTGTTATTTTATTAGTGGATCTACGTCATTCACCAACAGAAGATGATGTAATGATGTATGATTTCTTAAAGCATTACCAAATCCCAGTCATTATAGTAGCAACAAAAGCAGATAAAATCCCTAAAGGAAAATGGGATAAACATGCAAAAGTAGTTCGTGAAACGTTACAGATTGAAGAAGGGGACGAATTAATTTTATTCTCATCTGAAACTGGTATGGGTAAAGAAAAAGCATGGTCAGTAATTGATCGTATGTGTAAATAAAAAATGCTGGTGGCTAAAAGCCACCAGCATTTTTTTGTTCAGGTCTCGTCACACGAAAAGCGAACATTCCTGTTTTATTATATTTATAAAGCTTTTTTAGTTATCTTTTTTAATAAACTTTCTTCGCAATAAATATACAAACGATCAGTAGAATTCAATTTACATTCTCTTAGTTTTGGAATATTTAATTGTTCATTGATCGCTAACAAAGTTGCTCCTTTTTCAAATAATTGTAGAAAGGCATCTTCATAAGTTTTCCATTCTTTATTAGGCTCTATCACATGTATATTGCTTCCATCAAACTTTGTATTTAAAAAATGTCTAAAAATTGTTGAAGTTCCAGGATGCAAAGTTGTCTTAGCGATTAGACGGGAAACAGATTCATATGATAATACAAAATCATCGACATTTACATGCTTAAAATTAACGATATGGCTTTCTTTGGATATTTCGACAATTGTATGGATCGGCATTTTTTTCATAGATGACAGTGATTCGACTGCAGAGGCGATTAATAGCGTTTTTCCATCCTTTAGAACACTATCTTCTATTGTAGAATCAGCAAATATACATACCCGTTTTGCCCCAAATATATTTGCATTTAGTAAGGTGTTTTCGATTGAAGGGTCTCCTTGAATAAAATGAACTTGAGGATGCTCGTAAGGTGATGTTTCTAGATTTTCAATTAATACAATTTTTGCATTCGGTGAAGAATCGAATAGTTCCTCTATAGCATCTCTTGTTTTTTTAGACCAACCAATATAAATAAAGTGATCATGTTCCTTATACACAATTCTTCCCTCCAACTTTAAACGATGATATTTTGAAAAGGAATCAACAGTTTTAGATACTAGTAAGCCTATAATACCGACCCCAAATATAAATAAAAACATTCCTAAGCATTTCCCTGCAACAGTTTTTGGAAAGAAATCACCGTAGCCTACTGTTGTCAAGGTAGTCATTGTCCACCACAAACCATCAAATAAAGTTGGAAAGGTTTGTGGTTCTAATATATGTATAGTTATTGAACCGAAAGAAACAATTAGAATAGATAGAATTAAAATTGAAACATAATTGAATGATACAAATTTTTTCCATAGTGCAAGGAAGTTAACAAAGATGTTCCTCCTTTTAAAACTGCTAGTTATGTATAAAAAAATATGTTTATTTTTTAGAAAATAGAAGATATAAACCGATAACAGCAATTAATATTGGCCAATAGTTCTGGAAATAAGAGACTTGTGATTGGAGTGAACTAAGCATTGTCGCAAGCTTTTCATTAAAAAGGAAAAATAAAGACATAATAAATAATAGTAAACCAGGTAATAGCTCACCTTTTCCTTTTCGAGATTGTAGTAACATTCCGATTGATATGATGAGTGTTAGAACGGACCAATGGTTTGGCCAATTTTGAAAATGTTCGATGGCATAAAAATGAATCCCAAATCCAAGAACGACAATTCCCGGGAATACATAATGAATTTCTCTTCCTTTAAAAGCTTGAACGAGAAGTGCAATACCAGTTATCAAGATCGGAGTCGTCCAAAATGTGAAAATATGTAAAGCTGGGACTTGCCATTTTGAAATAAGATAATAAATGCCAAAGCCAATTAATAAGATTCCAATAAATAATCGATTTTTTTTCATAGCAACTCCTGTTTAACATTATTTGTAATCACTTTTATTTTAAAATTATTGTATAATAAAATTTGTGTACATTTAATAGTATAAATCGGATTAAAAAAAATTCTACAAAATATTACATTTATGATAGCATATTGATGTAGAACATAGATATGATATTTTGCTAAGCAATGATAGATATAAAACACAAGTTTGTATAAAGTTTTTTAGGGGGGCTTTAGGGCATGCACATCATTACAATAGGGATTAATTATAAAACTGCCCCAGTTGAAGTGCGAGAAAGGGTAGCGTTTGCTCCAAATGAACTACAGGACGCAATGAACTTATTAAAAAAAGAAAAAAGCATTTTAGAAAACATTATTGTTTCTACTTGTAATCGTACGGAGATTTATGCAGTTGTCGATCAAGTTCATACTGGTCAATATTATATGAAACGCTTTTTATTACAACGTTTTGGCTTAAAAGACGAGGAATTATCACCATATTTAATCATTAAAACTGGAAATGATGCAATCAACCATTTATTCACTGTAGCAAGTGGTTTAGATTCAATGGTAATTGGTGAGACTCAGATTCTTGGACAAGTAAAAGATAGTTATTTACTTGCTCAAGAGAATAATGTGATTGGTACGATTTTTAATCAATTATTTAAGCAAGCAATTACATTTGCAAAAAAAGTTCACTCAGAAACTGGAATCGGTGAAAATGCTGTATCTGTAAGTTATGCTGCTGTAGAGTTATCAAAAAAGATTTTTAGCAATTTAAAAGGCTGCAATGTACTAATTGTTGGAGCAGGAAAAATGAGTAACTTAGCTTTACAAAACCTGTATTCACAAGGAGTAGGAAAAGTTACAGTTATTAACCGAACTGTTGAAAATGCTGTTAGACTTGCAGACCAATTTAATGGAATCGGAAAAGGGTTAGAATCACTTGAAAATGCTTTAAAAGAAGCAGATATCGTAATTAGTTCAACTGGATCAAAAGAATACGTGATTACGGAAAAAATGATTCGTCGAATTGAAAAATCAAGAAAAGGTAATCCATTATTCTTAGTTGATATCGCTGTTCCAAGAGATATTGAACCATCAATTCATCATATTGATAGTGCATTCTTGTATGATATTGATGATCTTCAAGGAATTGTTGCAGAGAATTTAGCAGAACGTGAACGTGAGGCAGTAAAAATAAAGAAGGCAATAACTGAAGAAATTGATCTATTTCAATCTTGGTTATCAATGCTAGGTGTTGTTCCAGTAATCTCTGCATTACGTGAAAAAGCTTTAGATATTCAAGCAGATACAATGAGTAGTTTAGAGAGAAAACTTCCTCATTTATCTGAAAGAGATTTAAAAATTATCCAAAAGCACACAAAAAGTATCGTAAATCAACTTTTACGAGATCCAATTATGAAAGCAAAAGAAATGGGTACATCAAAACACTCAGAAGCACAAATTGCCCTTTTTAAAGAAATATTTAGTCTAGATGAAATTTTACAAGAATCTAAAGATGAAAAACACATGCAAACGAATCAAGAAAAAGAGACTATTTCTTTAAAACAAAACTTAGGTTTTTTATGAGGTTTAGTTAGTGGCGCTTTTGGAAAGTAGTTTTATCTATCACTTATTAATCTTATTGTTTGCATGGAGTATCGTTTTTTCTTTTATAGATTTTATAGATACAAATAGGATGGCAAGTCGAGTAGCATTTTATTTGCTAGCGATTGTTTGGGTGTTTTCTTCTGTTTTAATGATTTACACCATTAGCCAATACAGTTTATATTCCTTTATTACTTCTAGAGAAGGGCTATATATTTATGTATGGATTATCATATCACTATCATTGTTTATTAATTGGGTAGTTAAACTAGAGTACTTAGTTTTCTTTACAAATGTTGTATCATTTTTAGTATTTTCATTATCAATTTTAATTCCGAAAGCGGGTAAAACAGCTACATTAGTTGATCAGTTAAAATCGGAGTTATTATATATCCATATTGGACTTGCTTTCTTAGCATACGGTGCATTTACCCTGTCCTTTATTTTTTCGGTTATGTACATTTTTCAATATGTTTTACTAAAAAAGAAGAAATGGTCTACACATTTAAAGAAGTTGGGGAGTTTAGGTAAGTTGGAAAAAATGTTTATTACATTTAACTTATTTGGAGTTCCACTAATGCTAACTTCCCTTATTTTAGGTGTTATTTGGGCAAGTATTCGATTACACACATTTGTTTGGTATGACATGAAAGTAATAGGCTCTTTTTTCGTTTTAATCATGTATAGTACATTTATGTATTTAAAGGTAAGCAACCGTTTCTATGGCAAATCTCTTTGCATATTTAACATCTGTTGCTTCTTAGTTTTGTTCGGAAATTATGTTGTTTCAAATCTATATTCAAAGTTTCATTTATGGAGTACGTAAGGAGATGTAACAATGCGTAAAATTATAGTTGGCACAAGAAGAAGTAAACTAGCATTAACACAAACGAAATGGTTTGTAGAGAAACTAAAAGAAGTAGCACCCGATTATGAATTTGAGTTAAAGGAAATCGTTACAAAAGGTGATGTTATACTTGATGTAACACTTTCAAAGGTTGGAGGAAAAGGTTTATTCGTTAAAGAAATTGAACATGCAATGCTAACGAGTGAAATTGATTTAGCTGTACATAGTATGAAGGATATGCCAGCTATATTACCTGAAGGTTTAATGATTGGCTGTACTCCAAAACGCGTTGATCCTAGAGATGCCCTACTTTCAAATAGTGGAAAAGGATTAATGGAACTTGAAGAAGGTTCAGTTGTCGGTACAAGTAGTTTAAGAAGAAGTGCTCAAATTAAAGCAGTTCGTCCAGATCTACAAATTAAATGGATTCGTGGAAATATCGATACACGTATTCAAAAGCTAAAGGATAATGAATACGATGCGATTATTCTAGCAGCTGCTGGTTTAACAAGAATGGGTTGGGCTGAAGAAAGCATAACTGAATATATTGACGAAACAATCTGTGTACCAGCAGTAGGTCAAGGTTCACTTGCAATCGAATGTCGTGAAAATGATACGGAAATCCGTGAATTACTAAATAAACTAAATGATGAAACAACATATACAACTGTAGAAGCTGAACGTGTATTTCTTCATAAAATGGAAGGTGGTTGCCAAGTTCCTATTGCTGGATTTGCAACGATCGATGATAAAGATGAAATCTCGTTAACTGCATTAGTAGCTAAACCAGATGGAACAATCATCTTAAAAGAAACTGTTAAAGGTACTGATCCAACTGAAATTGGCGAAAAAGCTGCAAATCTATTAATTGAACGTGGAGCAAAGGATATTATTGATTCTGTAAAAGAGGCAGCGGATGAATAATTCCTTAAATGGAATGAAAATATTAGTGACAAGGGCAGAGCAACAAGCTGATGAATTCAATCAATTAATTCATCAGTTTGGTGGATGTCCTATTAATCTTCCACTTCAAAAAATAGTAAAAAGTGATATTTCAATTAATGAATTGGAAAAATTAGTTATTGATTCAGAATGGATTTTATTCACAAGTGTTAATTCAGTAAATTACTTTGTACAAAACATTACAAAGGATCTTAAACAAAAAATTCTTCAAAAAAAAATTGGTGCTGTCGGAGAAAAAACAAAGAACCGATTAGTTGAAGAAGGATTTGAAGTAGCTTTCCTTCCAAGTCAATTTACTGGTAAAACATTTGCTTCTGAGTTAAGTTACATAGTAGAAAAAGGAACAAAATTTTTATTTTTGCGGGGCTCTTTAGCGAGTGATAACGTACCAAAAATACTAGGAGAACATGGCCATATAGTTAATTTATTAACTGTTTATGAGACCATTGCAAATCTTGGTATTAAAAATGAACTGTTAAATTTATTAATTAATAAAAAACTAGATGTGATTACATTTTTGAATCCATTTAGTGTAGAACAGTTTTGTTTTTTGATTGGAAATGCAATTAGTATGGAAGATTTAAAAAATATTCAAATTGCTTGCATCGGTGAAGTAACCGCACAAAAAGCTAGAGAAAAAGGTTTGAATAATATTATTGTTCCTAGTAAATTTACAACAGAGGCTTTAATTAAAAAAATAGTAGATGATATTGATTAATCAGATCGTCTTTAAGAAGAAGGAGAAAAAAATGACTTATTCTATTCCGTTTGATCGTCACCGTCGTTTAAGAAGTACACAAGCATTACGTTCTATGGTTAGAGAGACTCATTTACATAAAGAAGATTTTATTTATCCTCTTTTTGTTGTTGAAGGACAAGGAGTAAAAAATCCTATTAGTTCAATGCCGGGTGTATTTCAATTTTCGTTAGATGAATTAAAAAAAGAAATGGATGAAATTGTATCATTAGGTATAAAATCTGTCATATTCTTTGGTATTCCTGATGTAAAAGACTCAGTAGGTTCTGAAGCGTACTGTGCAACTGGAATCGTTCAACGTGCGATTTCACAGACGAAACAACAATATCCTGAAATGATTGTTATTGCAGATACATGTTTATGTGAGTATACAGATCATGGACATTGTGGGGTTTTAGAAGATGGGTATGTTAATAATGATGAATCGTTAATACTATTAGCAAAAACAGCAGTAAGTCAAGCACAAGCCGGCGCAGATATTATTGCTCCTTCAAATATGATGGATGGTTTCGTAGCAACAATTCGCCATGCTTTAGATGAAGCTGGATTTGATAATATTCCAATTATGTCTTATGCAGTAAAATATGCTTCAGCATTTTATGGACCATTCCGTGAGGCAGCTCAAAGTGCTCCAGGACAAGGTGATCGTAAGGCATATCAAATGGACCCTGCAAATCGTTTAGAAGCGTTCCGTGAAGCAGAATCAGATACAGTTGAAGGTGCAGATTTCTTAATCATTAAACCAGCTCTTTCATATTTAGATATCATTCGTGATATTAGAAATAACTATCACCAACCAATCGTTGCTTATAATGTTAGTGGAGAATATGCAATGGTTAAAGCTGCTGCTTTGAATGGTTGGATTGAAGAAGAAAAGGTTGTAATGGAAAAGTTAATTAGTATGAAACGTGCTGGTGCAGATATGATTATGACTTATCATGCTAAAGATGCTTGCAGATGGTTATCAGAAGGGAAGTAATAATAAATGAGATCATATAACAAGTCAATTGAAGCTTTTGAAGAGGCAAAACAAGTACTTCCTGGTGGAGTAAATAGTCCGGTACGTGCATTTAAAAGTGTTAATATGTCACCAATTTTTATGAGTCATGGAAAAGGTTCTAAAATATATGATATAGACGGAAATGAGTATATAGATTATGTATTATCATGGGGACCTCTAATTTTAGGTCACTCAAATGATCGTGTAGTTGAAGGTTTAAAGAAAACAGCAGAAACTGGAACTAGCTTTGGGGCACCAACATTAAAAGAAACAGAATTAGCTAAACTTGTAATCGAAAGAGTGCCTTCAATTGAAGTTGTTCGAATGGTTAACTCAGGAACAGAAGCGACAATGAGTGCTTTACGTCTTGCTCGCGGATATACTGGTCGAAACAAAATCTTGAAATTTGAAGGATGCTACCACGGACATGGTGATTCCTTATTAATTAAAGCAGGTTCTGGTGTAGCTACACTTGGATTACCAGATAGTCCTGGTGTACCTGAAGGTGTTGCATCTAATACAATCACTGTTCCTTATAATGATTTAGAAAGTATAAAATATGCTTTTGAACAATTTGGAGATGACCTAGCAGCGGTAATTGTTGAGCCAGTTGCAGGTAATATGGGTGTTGTTCCACCAGTTGAAGGTTTCTTAGAAGGCTTAAGAGAAATTACGACTCAATATGGTACATTATTGATTTTTGATGAAGTTATGACGGGCTTCCGTGTAGGATATAATTGTGCACAAGGTCATTTTGGTGTAACACCCGATATCACTTGCTTAGGAAAAGTGATCGGTGGAGGTTTACCAGTAGGTGCATATGGTGGTAAAGCTGAAATCATGAATCAAATTGCTCCAAGTGGTCCAATTTATCAAGCTGGAACTCTTTCAGGAAATCCTTTAGCGATGACGGCTGGTTACGAAACATTAAGTCAGCTATCTAAAGAAGATTATGTAGAATTTAACCGAAAAGCTGATTTACTAGAAGCTGGTTATAAAGCTGCTGCTGAAAAATACAATATTCCACATTGTATTAATCGTGCAGGTTCAATGGTTGGATTCTTTTTCACAAACGAAAAAGTTGAAAATTACGAAACAGCAAAAACTTCTAATTTAGAAATGTTTGCTAAATACTATCAACTAATGGCTGAACAAGGTGTCTTCTTACCACCATCACAATTTGAAGGTCTATTCCTATCAACTTCACATACAGACGAAGATATTCAAAAAACGATTGCAGCTGCTGAATACGCATTTTCGCAATTAGTTTAAATTAAAGTGGTGTCCTATTTTTAGGGCACCATTTTTTGTTATAGAAAATAGAGTTGGTAAAGCTTCAGTAGAACGACTGTAGAGAAAAATAGAGAAGTTCAAGCTACAAATAGATAGAGAGGGGAACCTGCAAATAAGATGCTAGTCTATGTAAAAATAGATGAAATTAACTTGTAAATTTTACCCATACCAGTTAAGGGATATTGACCTAAAAACCGAAGAAAAATCTATAAATCTGATCGAGCGAATGAAAAACACCCTTTAGTTCCCCATCTCCTAATTATAAAAAATTTCAAGGACATAGTTGCCCATTTTTTTCTTCAGCTTTTTCTGATACTATTCGTCCAGTGCTTCATAAATGCCGCTTTTAATTTTTTTTTTCCTATTCCCTTATCATGTTTTTCTTTATTCCAGCAATTATTAAACCTTTCTTAATATAAAATAACAATCTTTTCTTCATAAATTTTTCGTTTCTTTCATAAAAATGTAATGTCATAGACCAAATTGGACGATGAGAGGAGGACATTAACGTGTCTTCAGAAAATCAAACAAATATTCGCTTTTCATTGAAAGAAACTGTCTGGTTCCAAAAAGGACAGGAAGTTAAAGAGGTAAGGTCACTCTCGTTAAATCCAGACATTACTATACAGCAATTTGAAGAATATGTTCAAGTGAAGGGTGTCTTAACCCTAGGAGGTAATTACACACCTGATTTGACGAATCAAGGTGAATATTACTCATTAAGGGAATTAGCACCTTCAAGAATGATCGAAAATGTAGTCGTTCTTGAAGATGGAAGTTGTGAAATGAATCATCAGTTCCCTGTAGATATTTCAATACCATTAACTAGGATTACTGATCTTGAAAATCTATGTGTTTCTGTAGAGACATTTGATTATCAAATAGCTGAAAAAGGTAGTATTCAAATTGCTGCTGATTTATGTATTTCTGGTTTACATGACCATAATAGAGCAGTAGAAACTTATCAAGAACAAAGAGGGTATGAGCAGTATAATAGCTATGCATACGAAAATGAATATCGCTCAAGTAATGAAGGAAATGAAGGATATAAGTATCAAGAAGAAAGAGAGCAAGAGGAACAATTCCAATTCTTTCATCAACCAACTTCAGAACAGGAAACAAGTGAACAAGATAATCTTTACGGAAGTGATTGGATTCAATCCCTTGAAGAGAATGATGAGCAAGAAGAACAAGACACATATCCTGGGCAACCTACTTACTTAGAGGTATTTCAGCCTGAAGAAGTAGTTGAAGATCGAGTTGAAGCAGTTGAAAATGAAGTGGAACATTATTATGAGTTAGAAGAAAGCGATGAACAAAGTTATGAAGAGGAACAACAAGTAGGAGAACAATTTAATGTTGAAATTATGGCCCAGTCAGAGCAGACAGAACAGTTAGAAGAACAATTAGAGTCTCAAGAGGAAGAAGAATATGAAGAAGTATTTAGAGGCTTTAATATATCAGCTGAAGCAATAGAGCCACAAGCAATGGAACCACAAGCAGTGGATACAACCCCGAGCTTCTTAATGAATAATAATAATGCAGAAGCTAGTCAAAGTGAAAATGATGAACAGGAATCTAACAATGTAAATAATACGTATAATGAGCGACCTAGTTTCTTGAATAATGATTTTAATGTACACAGTTATTTAAACAATTCATTAAATAGTAGACCTAGCTTCTTAGATAATGATTTTAGCACTTTGCAAAATGTTAATAATGAAAATAATGCTCAAAAAGAAATAGAAAAATATGAAGAACTATATAATCGAACTTTAGAGCAAAACTATCAACCATATGTTAACCAACAATATCAGCAAGCACCATTTGCTTATAATCAAAATCAGGAACAACAATTCTATCAAAATCCATTCCCGCAAGTAAATCAAGAAAATAATTTCGCCAATCCAAATGATGTTCGTCAAACACCACCATATTATGCGGATTATTATCAAGCTCAAGTGGAGCAGCAAGAAGCACCACCACCTGAATTACCAAAAGTAGAAATAAAAGCTGATCCAGTTAGTAAAAAGGAAGTAAAAGAAGAAGTAAGCGAAGCAAGAAGTGTTAAAAGTGACAATCTACTATCAAGTTTGTTTACTGGCGAAGGAAGAGAAGATTCTTATACTAAATTAAAATTATATTTAGCTCAAAATGGAGATACAATTGAATCTGTAGCTAAGAAATATAACTTACAAACTCAGCAGTTGAATCGAGTTAATAACTTGACTGATGAATTTTTATCGGAAGGCCAGATCATTTATATTCCTGTAACTGCTATAAAACAATAACAATATGGTGAGAGCTTTGTATTATTTAAGACACTTGTCTACTAATACAAGGCTTTTACGCATTTAGAAAGTGAGAGTGACGCATCTTGTATAGAAAACCTAAAGATGAAATAAGCGTCATTTTAGCACAGTATCATATTGTACCAAATTATTTTGAAACTGTTGGTAAGGTAGTTAAGATTTATACAAATCAAGGTGTATTCGCACTAAAAGAGGCGAATGTGAATCGTGTATATAGAAATAATTTGATTGAAAATGTGCGTTCTTTACAAGATAAAGGCTTTCGAAATGTTGTACCAATATATCATACCCAGAGTGGAGATTATATTGTTGAATTTAATACGAAGCATTACTATTTAATGCCGTGGATTGAAAGTGTTGATGAAAAGGCAGATGAGAATTTACATTTTCAACGAATGTTTACTTCACTAGGTAAGATGCACAACAGTACACAAAAAGAGAAAAAGGTAGATAAAGATCAATTACAAACCCATTATGATACGTTAACAAAAAGGTGGAGTAAAGATAAAGAAGTATTGGAAAATTTCATTGAAGTTGCAGAAGGAAATTGGTATATGTCACCTTATGAATTAAGCTATTGTACGTATTTCCATAAAATATTAAGTGCACATCAATTTGCTAAGGGACAGTTAGATGAATGGTTTAAAAAAATGAAAGAAACTGAAAATACTAGAGTTGTCATGAACCATGGAAATTTATCAATTTCTCACTTTCTTGTAAATAAAAGAGGTGAAGGTGTCTTTATCAATCTAGAAAATGCACAAGAAACTACACCAATTCAAGATTTAACGAACTATTATAAGAATTCTTTTAAAACATATCCTATTCAGCAACCCGATCGTAATAATTGGCTTAAAATGTATGAAAAGAATTTTTCATTAAGAGAAGAGGAAAGAATGTTATTTTTAAGCTATATGGCATATCCAACACAGTTTTCTTCCAAAATTTCTAAATATTTAAAGCGATCCGGGGTTAATAATGAAAAAGACAATGTAAGAGATTTATTAAATGCATACTGGCATATGATTAATATTGAATATTTTGTTTCTAAAATACAAGAGGATATTGAAGCAGAGAAATCGATAGATAGTTAACGCGTTTCTGACTGCATCATTAAGAGAGAAAATAAAAACATCTATCCAAAAAATGTATCACCGCATTAATGATAGCAACATGGATAGATGTTTTTTATGTTTATTATTTTACATGACGTTTAATAGCATTTACTACACTTTTACGTACAAAATCCTTGTCCGTAATATGATCCTTTGAAAAAGAGATTCGAACATTATTTTCATCAGTTCCAAATAACTTAGAAAACTTACTATTTGTTTCTTTTTGTTTTTGATTTAGTTGAAGGATTAAGTCGACTGTTTTGTCAAAGCTTAAATAGTTAACTTCAACCTCCTCTAATTTTCCACGGAATTCGCCATTCATTGGGTAAAATTCAAATTCTTGAATAATTTTCCCATATTTCTTTTTATTTTCACTATCTCTTAAGACAAATCCTTCTTCTTGAAGTGCCTGAATTACCGTTTTTAAGCCGACTGAAGGAACTACCTGAACTCCATCAGCATCATATTGGTCAACAGCTTTTTCTATTTCTAAATGAGTTTTAATCCAAATATGGGATTTGTGAAGTGATACTGGTGTATTTTCAGATAAAGTGAAAAAGAAAGGAATAATAACTTCTTCATTTGCATTTATAATACGATCAACTGATACGATAAATTTTTGTAAAGTACCATTCTTATTAATAATCTTATCATTTGATTCAACTTGATATTCAGTCATTACATGTAAAAAGACGGAATCTAGTTCTTGTTTAACTCGACCACCTTTTATATATAATTCACCTTTTACTCGTTCTCCAGCTTGATATTCTTTTTTTTCAAGCTTTGTATCGATTCTCGTTCCACCGATTCCGAGAACACGAGCTAATGTATTTTTAAATAAACCCATGAATATCCCCCTAAAAAATTATATCTACATATTATATAATTATCGCATAATTAAATAAGTACTAGTATACCAGAATGTTAAATAATCATTACAATTATTTGTCGTATTTTTTTTATGTATTAAAAAATGTGGTACTATATTGACACATATTGAATAATCTAGAAAGAAATTAGAAATAATGTTGACTAAGCTTAAGTAAATTTTGTAGACTATTACATATATTCATAATGAAATGCAATGATAGGGAAGAGTACAACGAACTAGTTCTTCAGAGAGGAAACCATTTGGTGGGAGGTTTCTAGAAAATAGAGTTGGAATGTCGCCCTTGAGCAGTGACTTTGAAAGCAAAGCTTTTGGTGATTAGAAGTTACCGGATGATCCGTTATCTTTTTTAAGTGTGTCAGGATAAAACACAAGTTTTTTCTGACAAAAAAAGGTGGTACCGCGAATTCAACTCCATTCGTCCTTTTCAAGGATGAGTGGAGTTTTTTTATTTTTCAATAATTATTTGAGGAGATGAATCCGAATGGAAACTACAAAAAAATCATTACCAACAAAATATGATCCGAATTTAGTTGAAAAAGATCGTTACCAATTTTGGTTAGATGGGAAATTCTTTGAAGCACAAGTGGAATCAGAAAAGCCGAAATATACAATTGTAATTCCTCCACCAAACGTAACTGGAAAATTACACTTAGGTCATGCTTGGGATACAACATTACAAGATATCTTAACTCGTACTAAACGAATGCAAGGTTATGATGTACTTTATTTACCTGGTATGGACCATGCTGGTATTGCTACACAAGCAAAAGTTGAAGCGAAATTAAGAGAAGAAGGCTTATCAAGATATGATTTAGGACGAGAAAAATTCCTAGAAAAAGCTTGGGAGTGGAAAGAAGAATATGCTTCTCACATCCGTTCCCAATGGGAAAAAATCGGTTTAGGTTTAGATTACACTCGTGAACGATTCACTTTAGATGAGGGTCTATCTGATGCAGTAAAAGAAGTATTCGTAAAGCTCTACAAAAAAGGGTTAATCTATCGTGGTGAATATATCATCAACTGGGATCCGGCAACGAAAACAGCTTTATCAGATATCGAAGTTATTTATAAGGATGTTCAAGGTGCCTTCTACCATATGCAATATCCATTAACAGACGGAACAGGAAAAATTCAAATTGCAACTACTCGTCCTGAAACAATGCTTGGTGATACTGCAATTGCGGTTCACCCAGAAGACGAAAGATATAAATCAATGGTTGGTAAAACAGTTACACTTCCTATCGTTAATCGTGAAATTCCAATTATTGCAGACGATTATGTTGATATGGAATTTGGTACTGGAGTTGTAAAAATTACTCCTGCCCATGACCCTAATGATTTTGAAGTTGGAAACCGTCATGACTTACCTCGCATTCTTGTAATGAATGAAGATGGTACGATGAATGAAAAAGCAGGAAAATACAATGGTATGGATCGCTTTGAATGCCGTAAACAAATCGTTAAAGATTTACAAGAGATGGGTGTTTTAGTTGAAATCGAAGAACATATGCATTCTGTAGGCCATAGTGAACGTAGCGGAGCGGTTGTTGAGCCATATTTATCAACTCAATGGTTTGTTAAAATGCAACCACTAGCTGATGCTGCTGTAGCATTACAAAATTCTGATGATAGCGTAAAATTTGTACCGGATCGTTTTGAAAAAACATATCTACGTTGGATGGAAAATATTCGTGACTGGTGTATTTCACGCCAATTATGGTGGGGACATCGAATTCCGGCTTGGTACCATAAAGAAACTGGTGAGATTTATGTAAATCAAGAGCCACCAGCTGATATTGAAAATTGGAATCAAGATAACGATGTATTAGATACATGGTTCAGTTCAGCATTATGGCCATTCTCAACTTTAGGTTGGCCAAATGAAGAAAGTAAGGATTTCCAAGCTTACTTCCCAACAAATGTATTAGTAACTGGTTATGATATTATTTTCTTCTGGGTATCACGAATGATTTTCCAAGGAATTGAATTTACTGGTAAACGTCCATTTAACGATGTTTTAATTCATGGCTTAGTACGTGACGAGCAAGGACGTAAAATGAGTAAATCACTTGGTAATGGTGTTGACCCAATGGATGTTATTGAGAAATATGGAGCAGATTCATTACGTTACTTCTTAACAACAGGAAGTTCACCAGGCCAAGATTTACGTTTCAGTATTGAGAAAGTTGAAGCTACTTGGAACTTTGTAAACAAAATTTGGAATGCTTCTCGTTTTGCGTTAATGAATATGGAAGGCTTCACATATGAAAATATCGATTTAACGAAAGAAAAATCTGTTGCTGATGAATGGATTTTAACTCGCTTAAATGAAACAATTGAAAGTGTAACAGCTTTAATTGATCGTTATGAATTTGGTGAAGTTGGCCGTGTACTTTATAACTTCATTTGGGACGATGTTTGTGACTGGTATATTGAAATGGCAAAGATTCCTTTATACGGTGACAATGAAGATGCAAAAAATATGACTCGTTCTGTTCTTGCACACGTATTAGAAAGTACAATGAAGCTTTTACATCCATTTATGCCTTTCGTTACTGAAGAAATTTGGCAATCTCTACCACACCAAGGGCAGTCTATTACAGTTTCTGCTTGGCCGACAGTTAGAGAGGAATTAACAAATAAAGAAGCTTCTGAAACGATGAAAATATTAGTTGAGTTAATTCGTTCAGTTCGTAATATTCGTGCAGAAGTAAATACACCTATGAGCAAAAAAGTTCAACTAATGATCTCTGCAAAGGATGAAACGATTGCAGCTGCATTAGAAGAAAATCGTTCATATATTGAGCGCTTCTGTAATCCAGAAGAATTGACAATTTCTACTAACTTAACTGCACCGGAAAAATCGATGTCAGCAGTAATTAGTGGGGCTGAGCTTTATCTTCCTCTAGAAGGTTTAATTAATCTTGAAGAAGAGAAAAAACGTTTAGAGAAAGAATTAGAAAAATGGACTAGTGAAGTTGAACGAGTTCAAAAGAAATTAAGTAACCAAGGATTTGTAGCGAAAGCTCCTGCAGCAGTTATTGAAGAAGAGCGTCGTAAAGAAAAAGATTATCTTGAAAAACAAGAATCTGTAAGAGCTCGAATTGCAGAACTAAGTAAATAAGTTAGTTTAAGCAGCAAATCTAATTGACTGCAATAAAAGTTTGTAAAATAAAAACGACGAATTGAGTTAATGATTCGTCGTTTTTTACTATAAAGGTAGGGTTAAGATGGTTAATACATATGAGGAAGCACTGAAATGGATGTATAACAGAACAAAATTTGGCATTGTACCTGGACTACAAAGAATGGAAGAAATGCTAGTTAGACTAGGAAATCCTCAGCTAAGTGTCAATGCAATTCATGTCGCAGGAACGAATGGAAAAGGCTCTACAATTACTTTCCTTCAAAGTATTTTATTAGATGCAGGGTATACTGTAGGAACTTTTACATCACCATATATATTAGATTATCGTGAACAAATCATGTTCTGCGGTGAAATGATTAGTGAACAAGAATTTATTCAACTAGTAAACTGTATGATTCCAGTTGTCGAAGAAGTTGAACAGTTACCATGTGGTGCTCCAACTGAATTTGAAATCATTACATCAATGGCTTTTTACTTTTTCGGTAAAATAAAAGAACATGACATATTTTTAGTAGAAGCTGGTTTAGGTGGGTTAGAGGATTGCACAAATGTAATGACACCTTTAATTAGTATTATTACGAGTATTGGCCATGATCATCAACAAATTCTTGGTGAAACAATAGAAGAAATCACTAACCATAAGGCAGGAATTATTAAAAAGGGAATTCCAATTGTTACAGCAGAATTGAAAGAAAAAGCTTTATCCATTATTCAAAATGCCGCAATCAAAAATGAAGCTGATTATTTTGAATATGGAAAGCATTTTTTTGCTTCTCTTTTGAAAGATTCACTTTTTGAAAAGTTTAATTACAAAGGCAATGACAGGTTAATTGAAAATATTGAGCTATCCATGCTTGGGCACCATCAAATTAGGAATGCTTCTTGCGCAATCTGTGTTGTTCAATTATTACAAAATAAATATGGAATGAAGTTTAATGAAGATCATATCAAAAGAGGATTAAAAATTGCTCAAAAAGCAGGTAGATTAGAACGAATAGCTTCTAATCCTGTCATTTATATTGATGGCGCACATAATGTTGAAGGGATTAAAAGTTTAGTGGAGACGATGAATAACCGTTTTCTTGATAAGGAAATTAAGATTTTGTTTTCTGCCTTGAAAGATAAAAATGCCCGAGAGATGTTAAAAGAATTACGAGAAATAACAAATAATATTGTAATGACAACTTTTGATTTTCCTAGAGCGATGACTAAAGACGAATTAATTTCGAATGCTAATACACTTAATATAAAATATGAAAGTGATTTTTCTATTGCAATAGATAAGAATATAAAGGATATACAGGAAAACGAGATATTGTTGATAACCGGGTCTTTATATTTTATCTCAGTAGTGAGAAGATATTTGCTAAAAAAATTTGCTTAGAAATGTAAAGGAGGGCCCATAATTTTGATTAGTAAAAATAGTAATAGGTTGATTTGGATCGCATGGATTGTTTTAATGCCTATCATTTTTTATTATGCTAATATGGTTAGCCCTCTTAGACATATAGATCGTTCAAATTTTTTGATTATAATCGCGTTATTTCTAATTGTAGCGAATATGCCTATTAAAATTAATGATGCTACATTTTCTTTTATTTTCGGAATCTCGATATTGGTTTTTTTATCGTATGGTTTAGTTGCAGAACTTTTAATAAGTCAATTAGCCTATTCAATTCTGTTTATAAGGTTGAGTATTACAAAAAAAACTCTCTACCGAATGCCGCTTAATTCGCTAATGTTTGCATTATGTTCGATTGGTAGTGCGCTACTGTATTATTTAGTCGGGGGAAAGATTGAACCTATTGGGACTAAAGCAATATTGAACAGCTTACTTCCGATTCTCATTTACACACTTGCATCTTTTTGGATTAATCAAATCGTTATTTATTTTATTACGATTTACTTGTATAAAAAAGAAATAAAATTGATTAATAGGGAATTTAAGTGGGATTTGTTTATTTATTTATTAATGTATCCAATCGGAATAAGTCTTTATTTAATGTTAGAGACAAATGGATATATTACGATTATTTACATAACTATATACTATATTATTTTAATGATTATTTTAAACTCTTTATCCTCTGCTTTAAATATGAACAAATATTTGAAAAAAACGATGGAAATAAGTCAAAAACTGTCTCAAAGAATGGAAGAAGAGAAAGTAATCGATGAGTTTTTTGAACAATTATCTACTTTGATTCCAGTTTCATATGGAAATTTATTTATAGTTGAAGATAAATCGCTTAAATTAAAAAGATATTTTCAAAATAAATGTGATGAACAGATATTTAGTTGTCCTCACCTTGATACGCTTGAAGGCTCAATTTCTAAAAAAGTATTTTTTGAAAAAAGAAGATATAATTTTAACAGACGTTCACAATGGTACACAAATGATCATTTAAATTTTTCAGTAGCAGAAAGCTTATTATCAATCCCAATTATAAAAAATCACGAAGTAGTTGGTGTACTCACAATTGCATCAGAACAAAAAAATGCTTTTAAAAAATACCAAATAGTTCTGATTGAAATCCTTGCATTATATCTAGCAATTGCAGTAGAAAATGCAAGGTTTTACTTACAAACAAAAATCAGAAGTGAAACGGATTCTTTAACCGGCTTATATAATTTTGAATATCTCGAATCCAAAATTAAAGATGAATTTGAACAATTGAAAACATTCAAGATAAAGACAATTTCATTACTTCTAATTGATTTAGATTATTTTAAAAGAGTGAATGACCAATACGGTCATCAAGCAGGTAATGAAGTATTATTTGAAGTTGCTAGACGGATTAAAATGGTAGTGAAGCAAAGTGGTTTAGTTGCTCGCTTTGGTGGAGAAGAATTTTCAGTACTTCTTGTAAATCATAGTGAAAGAGAAACATATGATTTAGCAGAAGAAATTAGAAAATCGCTTGAAATTATTCCATTTTACATTACAAATCATATGACTAACGAAGATCAACAGATTAACTTAACAGTAACAGCAAGTATAGGAGCAGCAGTTGCACCATTTGTGGCGAGAGAACCGTCAGACTTAATTCGATGTGCAGACAGAGCTATGTATTCAAAGGCAAAAAATGCTGGAAGAAATAAAGTGGCAATGTACAGCAAATAACCACCGGGATTCCTACAGTGGTTATTTATGTAGATAAAAAATGGGCAAGTTTTTGTAATTTTTTGTTGCACGATACCTGATTGCCATCGACAAATGTCGGCGTGTTTTTCTGGAATTATATGTTAGTATTTTTTTACGTTTTAAAATAAAGTAGTAGGAGGATTCATATGGACAAGTCCTCAAAGATATCAATTAAAATTAATGGCGAGGAAAAAGCGTTTGAAGAAGGTGCCGTGACTTCTCAAAATCAAGTAGAGGAGAAGGACGGGGAATTTGGATGGGTTTTACCGACTCCTGATGGATTAGGGAAAAAAGTAATCGTTTTAGATGATGTTAAAAAGAAGAAGAAGATTAAGCCGGAGCAAAAGGTGAAGGAGAAAAAGAAGATTTCTTTTTTCGCAAAGAAGTCACCTTCGAAAAGTATTATTATTTCGATTATAGGTGCAAGTTTAATAGGACTATGTTTTGGGTTTGTATTTTTAGGGATATTTAAACAATCAAAGCCAGATGCACTTAACCCAACTAAAAATAGTGTATCGGTTTCTGGTACAGCATCGAATCTAGTACAAATGCAGATTCCAGCAGTGAAGTTTGATCTGGCACAAGTTGGAATGTATAAAAGTATGGAATCAGCTAAGAAAAATGTAAAAGAAGTATCTACAAACGGCTTTACCCCTGTCATTTATGAAAAAAATAATAATTTTTTCGTCGTTATTGCTTTGAGTGGGAAAGATAGCACATTTCTAGCAGATGAAGTTAAGAAAAAATTTAAAAGTACTTATTTAAAAGAAGAAACAGTTGGTGGGCAAGTATACAAAGGCCCAAAACAATCAGTAGATATGTATAAAGCTGAAGTTGAAATATTTAATTTTATGTTATCGTATTTAACTGATGAAAACTTTAATAATGAAAAACAACTTGAACAAATAAGCTCAACGATGTTAATTCTGAGTAAACAAAAAGATTATATTAAAAATAAGCAATTACTAAGCGGACTTAAGCATTTACAAAATATCGAAAAAGTAATGTCCTCAAGCAGTAAGCAAAGTCTAAATAAAGTAACCCAATCAGTCCAATATGACATGTTATCCTTATTTAAAATATTAAAAGAACAAAAAAATACACTAACAAATTAAACTTTGTTGGTGTATTTACGTTGTTGAAAAACAACCTTGTCAATTAATTATCAAATTTTCGTAAAAGGAGTAGAGTGATGTTGATTTCCATTACAGGATGCTCGCTTTCCATGGGGCGAGATTCTTTAGCCTCCTCAGCAAGCCTGCGGGGTCTCAGCCTTCCCGCTAATCCCATAGGAGTCGAGCATCCCTCCATTCCAATCAACTTATTCATCAAAAAATGTCTGCGATAAACCCTAATCAAATAGCCTTTACTTAGATTAATCTAACTTTAATCAGATTGTAGATCAATTAATATAGAACCAGTTATTAAACTAAACAATCGAATTTGTTTTCCTAAAAATAGCTCATAATATTTTTAACTTCTAAAAAAATCAATTCTATTGTTATTGAAATAATAAAATTGCTCAAACATATTAACATTTAAAATCATTCAAAGAATGCTAATTTTATCATTATAAATGTTCATTTAAAGTCCGTTTTCCCTATTGACGTCTTTATATTTCAACAACGTAAATACACTAACAAACTAAACTATGTTGGTGTATTTACGTTGTTGAAAAACAACCTCATAATAAATTGACGAAATTATTTTTTTACTACGTGAATTCATTGGTAAATTATTTTTATTAGTGTATTTTTTATTACAAATTGAATGAAAGAAATTAATATTTATCATTAAAAACTTCTTATTGAAATTTATATCTATTCAAATTTTAAGCAAATTTTACTCCGAAAAGACTGGGTTTAGACATAAAATATTTAAAAATGAAATTTTATTATTAGGGTATTTTAATACTTAACAAAACTTTCATTTTTATTACATTTTAATAACGAATAGGCAACGAAAAGTGTTTTTTACTAATTTGTGTTATAGTGATTACTTGGGTAGGATAGTCATGTATCCTTCCTTTTAAATAAAAATAATAGGTGAATGAAATGAAAAAACTTATATTAGCCTCAGCATCTCCTCGAAGAAAAGAACTTCTTAGCATGTTAAATATCCCTTTTATCATTGAAACTAGTGATGTTGAAGAAGTAATGGAGCAGAACTTGCAGTCTTCTGAGATTGTAATGAAATTGGCGGAAGAAAAGGCTATTGATGTATCTAATAAATTTCCAAATGCAGTAGTAATCGGTGCTGATACGATCGTTACTTATAATGATAAAAAACTAGGTAAGCCTACCTCAAAAGAAGATGCATTTACAATGTTAAAAATGCTATCTGGAAAAACACACGAGGTTTTTACTGGAGTTTCTATTATTAATGAAGGTAAAAGTAGTAGCTTTTATCAATGTACAAAAATTACCTTTAGTGAACTAAGTGATCAAGAAATAATTGATTATATCAATACTAATGAACCGATGGATAAAGCAGGTTCTTACGGCATACAAGGATATGGCGGAACATTTGTAGAGAAAATTGACGGCGACTATTATTCTGTTGTTGGACTTCCGATCAATAAAGTTAAGAAAAAACTAAGAGAACTAAATTTTTAACTTTTGATTTGAGGTGATACTTTGTCAAATTCGCTTCTCATTAAAGATTTTCCGAAAGATGAAAGGCCGAGAGAGCGATTGTTAAAATTTGGTCCCGGTAGTTTGTCTAATCAGGATTTACTTGCGATCTTATTACGGACTGGGACAAAAAATGAATCGGTTTTAAAAGTTTCAAACGAACTTTTATCGAAATTTGATGGACTAAGATTATTAATGAGTGCGTCTGTTGAAGAAATATCAAATATTAAAGGGATCGGTGAAGCGAAAGCTGTACAGTTAATTGCTGCCTTTGAATTAGGAAAAAGGATTAACCGTCTTCAATATGACGAAAGATTTATTATTAAAAGTCCAGATGATTGTGCTAAATTTATGATGGATGAAATGCGATTTCTTGAACAAGAGCATTTTGTATGTTTATACTTAAATACGAAAAATCAAGTTATTGTCCGTGAAACTATTTTTAAAGGTAGTTTAAATGCTTCAATCGTCCATCCTCGTGAAGTTTTTAAAGAAGCTTTTCGTAGATCTGCAAGCTCGATTATTTGTTTACACAATCATCCAAGTGGGGATCCAACTCCAAGTAGAGAAGATATCGAAGTAACAAAACGATTAGTTGAATGTGGAAAAATAATTGGAATTGAATTACTAGACCATATTATTATTGGTGAACATAAGTATGTCAGTTTAAAAGAAAAAGGTTACGTTTAAGGGTGTTCATTAGTAGCTAATTGTTTTATAATGTAAGTTATGGATAAAAACCTGTTATTTACTAACGATAAGAGAATATAGTATAGATACTTTAAATATGAATTTAAGTTGTACGTTTTAGAAAGGAAGATACATATGTTTGGATTAGGTGGATTTACTCGTGATTTAGGAATAGACTTAGGTACTGCTAATACTTTAGTCTTTGTAAAAGGAAAAGGAATAGTAGTTAGAGAACCTTCTGTTGTCGCTTTAAAAACGGATACGAAACAAATTGTTGCTGTAGGGAATTCAGCAAAACTTATGATTGGACGTACTCCGGGGAATGTTGTTGCAACTAGACCAATGAAGGATGGGGTTATTGCTGACTTCGAAACAACAGCAACAATGATGAAACATTATATTGATCAAGCTCAAAAGAGTAACGGATTTTTCTCACGTAAACCTTATGTAATGGTTTGTGTGCCATCAGGCATTACTGCTGTTGAAAAAAGAGCTGTTATTGATGCTACAAGACAAGCGGGTGCACGTGATGCATTCTTAATTGAAGAACCATTTGCCGCAGCAATTGGTGCTAATTTACCGGTTATGGAACCAACTGGAAGTATGGTTGTTGATATTGGTGGAGGAACAACTGAAGTTGCAATTATCTCATTAGGTGGAATCGTTACTAGCCAATCTATTCGTACTGCTGGTGATGATATGGACGAAGCGATTATTCAATATATTAAAAAGAACTATAACTTATCAATTGGTGAACGTACTGCCGAACAGTTAAAGCTTGAAATTGGTTCAGCTATTAAAACTGAATCAGATGAACAAATGGATATTCGCGGTCGTGATTTAATTTCAGGTTTACCTAAAACAATTACAATCCATGGAGAAGAAATTGCAACAGCATTAAGTGATACAGTTGCGGCAATTGTTGAATCTGTAAAAAATACCTTAGAGAAAACACCACCTGAATTAGCAGCGGACATTATTGATCGTGGAATCGTTCTTACTGGTGGTGGAGCACTTCTTCGTAATATTGACAAAGTTATTGCTCAAGAAACAAATATGCCTGTAATAGTTGCGGAAGACCCTCTTGACTGTGTTGCAATGGGTACAGGTAAAGCATTAGATAATATCGATATTTTCAAAAAGAATTATTCTTCTTCAAGTTCTTCATATCGATAAAAGTTGATTGGTAATTAAAAATTTGGCTAGTTTTCTAAAAGGATGAACTACTAAATAAGTTCTTTAATAAGAAGATTAGTTAAAATTTGTAATCCTCACTACAATTAGTGAGGATTACATTCATGAAATCGTTAGAACAAAAAAGTTGAATTGTTATAAGAGGGTGTAAGAATGCCACAATTTTTTCAAAATAAACGTTTAATGATTGTCTTAGCTGCTATTATCTTACTAGTGGCACTTCTAGGTTATTCTTTAAGAAGTAATAGAAACCTTTCAATTCCTGAGCAGTTTATTAAAGATACAGTAAGTTTGACTGAAAAAGTATTTAATAAGCCCGCACAACTTATTGCGGGTTTATTTAATAATATAGCGGACTTAAAAGATACATATGATGAAAATCAGGTTTTGAAAAGTAAGCTAGATAAATATGTTGAGTTATCAGTACGTGAGAAAGCATTAGAAAAAGAAAATAAAGAATTAAAGGACATGATTGGAATCAAAAAAAGCTTAAGTGATTATGATACATTTCAAGCTACCGTAACAATAAGAGATCCGGATAAATGGCAACAAATCATTACCATAGATAAGGGATCAATAAGTGGAATCGAAAAAGAAATGGCAGTTATCACTTCTAAAGGCTTAATTGGTAAAGTTAAAAATGTTTCTAAATTTTCATCAACTGTACAATTATTAAGTTCTTCAGATCGTACAAATCGAATTTCTGCTAAAATTCAGCAAAAAGATACGGTTTTTGGCTTGATAGAAGGTTATGATGTTGAAAAACAAGCTTTATTATTCAAACGAATTCCTTCAAATGCAAAAGTAAAAAAAGGACAAACAGTCGTGACTTCAGGTCTTGGTGGTGTTTTTCCAGCTAATCTAGTGATAGGAAAAGTTGAGGAAGTTGTTCCAGACGACCACGGGCTAACTCAAACAGCTTATATTAAACCGCAAGCAGATTTTAATGACATAAATCACGTACTAGCTGTTAAGCGTTCAATTGATCAGCCACAGAAAGGAGAGTAATTAGTAAATGAGTAAGTATGGTTTACCTCTCCTTTTAACATTTCTGTTTATTTTAGAAAATATTTATGTTTCAACTGTATCGCCAAACATTCTTGGTCACAATGCGATAATTGTTCCACATTTTTTATTTTTTGGTTTATTATTTATTACATTATATTACAATCCGAAGAAGGCACTTATTTATGGTGTTATCTTTGGATTCATTTATGATATTGTTTATACAGAGATTATAGGTATATATTTAGCTGCGTTTCCGTTATTTATCTTTTTAATAAGTCAAGCAATTAAAATACTTTACGCGAATTTATTCGTTCGAAGTATTCTTGTTTTAATTTGGACAGCAGCCTTAGAATATTTAGTATACGGATTAAATGCGTTGTTCGGATTTACTAATATGAATAATACATACTTTTTGAATCATCGATTATTTCCGACATTATTACTGAATGCACTATTTATATTAATTTTTGCATATCCTTTCTCATCATTATTAAGAACGATTAGTGAAAATAATGAGGAAAAATAAAGGATTTTTCGGGTGCATGTCGAATTATACAATCGGGGTGAACACTTATCATGGAACAGAGGCAACAATATGTTACAATAAAAGGAACGAAAGATGGTCTAACACTGCACCTCGATGATACATGTTCTTTTCAAATTTTAGTAGATGAAATTGAAGAAAGACTGTCTACCCACTTGTTTGAGAGCAATGATCGTCCTTTACTTGCAGTTCGTTTAAAAATAGGAAATCGTTTTTTATCTCCCGAACAAGATGAAATTATTCGTTCAATTGTTCGCAAAAAGAATAATCTTGTGGTTGAAACAATCGAAAGTAATGTGATTTCGAAGCAAGAAGCTATTGAATGGATGAAAAGGGAGGAAATTGTACCTATTTGTAGAATGGTAAGATCCGGTCAGATTCTCCAAGTGAAAGGTGATTTACTGTTAATCGGTGATGTTAACCCAGGTGGAACTGTTATTGCGGGTGGAAATATCTTTATTATGGGTGCACTAAGAGGTACTGCTCATGCCGGTTTTAATGGTAATAAGGAGGCAGTTATTGCGGCATCAATAATGAGACCAATGCAGTTGAGAATTTGCAGCATAATGAACAGAGCACCGGATCATTATGGTGATGAAGGCAATGAGATGGAATGCGCGTATATAAACGAAGACAGCCAAATCATTGTCGATCGCATACAATTTCTGACTCATCTTAGACCTAGTTTGACAAGGTTAGAAAGGGGCATGATGTAACTGTGGGAGAGGCTATAGTAATTACATCTGGTAAAGGTGGAGTTGGTAAAACAACTACATCAGCAAATTTAGGAACAGCATTAGCGATGTTTGGAAAAAAAGTGTGCTTAATTGACACTGATATCGGCCTACGTAACTTAGACGTTGTCATGGGATTAGAAAACCGCATCGTCTATGATTTAGTGGACGTTGTTGAAGGTCGCTGTAAAACGCATCAGGCATTAATAAAGGATAAGCGTTTTGAATGCTTATATTTATTACCTGCTGCACAAACAAGCGATAAAACTGCTGTTTCTCCTGAACAAATGAGAGAGCTTGTTGATGAATTAAAAAAAGACTATGATTATATATTAATAGACTGCCCTGCTGGTATTGAGCAAGGATATAAAAATGCAGTAGCAGGTGCAGATAAAGCGATCGTTGTCACAACTCCTGAAGTTTCTTCAATTCGTGATGCAGATCGTATTATTGGATTATTGGATCAAGAGGATATTGAGCCTCCTAAACTAGTAATCAATCGTATTAGAAGTCATATGATGGAAAATAGAGATAGCTTAGATGTTGATGAAATTACTTCAATGTTAGCTGTAGATTTAATTGGTATTGTCCAAGATGATGAAAGCGTTATTAAGGCAACCAATAGTGGTGAACCTGTAGCAATGAATCCAAATTCAAAAGCTTCTATTGCATATAGAAATATTGCTAGAAGAGTGCTCGGGGAATCTGTACCATTACAATCATTAGAAACTGAAAAGAGTATTTTCTTTAAAGTGAAAAAATTATTTGGTATCCGATAACACTTCGTAAAATACGAAGTGTTTTTCTTTTTTTCGATCTTTCGAATGTCCTCTTTAATCACTTCCAAAATCCTAATCCTTTGTCCACTTTTCAAATTATCTACACATAAGTTGTCCTACCCATTCATATAAATTAATTAACTAGTTTGCGAGGAGAGGTGACACTTTGAGTAAGCGCGTAGATGATATTAGAAAGCGGATCGCTAAACGGCGTGAACAAGAAGAAAAATGGGGAAATCCGAATCAATTGATGAGCAAATTTCCGGTAAAAGAAGTGCAAAATACTGAGGGCGGATACACTTATACTTATGATGATTTAGTCGAAGAGCAAGGTAAGAAAATAATGAATAACTCTAACTTTATGTTTAGAAGTTTATTATGCGCAATTATTGTACTAGCTTTAGCTATCATCTTAAAAAGTAACTCACCTATGGCATCTCAAGTTCGGCATGGTCTATCACAAGTTTATGAAAGTGAATTTCAATTTGCTTCATTACAAAAATGGTATGAAGATCGGTTTGGAAGTCCAATTGCTTTTTTACCGCAATTAAATGATCAAAAACAGAATGTTGGAAATGATAATTATGCTGTTCCTGCAAGTGGTAAAGTACTGCAAAGTTTTAAAACGGACGGCCAAGGGATATTGATTCAAACTGAAGCTAACCAAAAAGTAGAGTCAATCAAAAAAGGGCGAGTACTTTTTGTAGGAAAGAAAGATAATTTAGGAAATACAGTCATTATTCAACACGCCGATGGTTCAGAATCTTGGTACGGAAAATTAGGAACAACTAACGTAAAAATTTATGACGAAGTGGATAGTAAAAAGGTTATCGGAACGGTATCATCCAATGATGAAGGGAATCTAGGTACGTATTATTTTGCAATTAAAATGGGGGAAAAATTTATTGATCCGAAACAGGTGATTTCATTTGAATAAATGGCTAATTCTTCCTTCCAAAATTTCTGTTCATCCACTATATTTATTAATCGCTTGTATAGGTATTATGACAGCTAATTTTTGGTCAGTATTGTTTGTATCAATTATTATTTTCTGCCACGAATTAGGTCACGCCATTGCTGCTACTTCGTTTAATTGGAGAATAAATAAAATTACACTACTTCCATTTGGGGGAGTTGTGGATCTTGATGAACATGGAAATCGACCAACTTACGAGGAGTTTATTGTTACAATCTCTGGCCCCATTCAACATTTAACTTTATATATAATCGCTAACTTCCTATTACAAATGAATTTAATGCCTGAAAACCTTTATACACTTTTTATCAATTACAATCTTAGTATTCTTTGTTTTAATTTATTACCAATATGGCCATTAGACGGTGGGAAATTAATCTATCAGTTATTTTCATTGATTTTTCCGTTTGTTAGAGCTCATATATATAGCCTGTACTCATCATTTGTATTTTTATTATTATCCTCATTACTTACGATCATAATACAGCCTATGAATATTACAATTTGGGTTTGTCTATTATTTTTAATCGTTTCATTATGGGGAGAATGGAAAAATAGGCATTTTGTTGTTATACGATTTTTAATGGAACGGTTTTATGGAAACAAACAATATATCCAAAAAATCAAATCGATCTCCTTGAATAAAGAAACAAAATTATTTCAAGTTTTTTCTAACTTTCAAAAAGGATATAAATACAACGTCGTTTTTTCTCTTGATAAAAAAAACCAACAAATGTTAGATGAAAATGAATTATTACATGCGTACTTTACTGAGAAGAAAGCAACCTATTCGCTTGAAGAACTAATTAGTTAGTTAAATGCTTGCTTTCAAAATTTTATCGCTTATGGGGAACTTAACCCCTTGAAAAATGATATAGTTTGCACAAAAAAATGGTCTCAACGTGAGGCCATTTTTTACATGCTGTTGAAAAATTACCTTGTCAATTAATTATCAAATTTTCGTAAAAGGAGTAGAGTGATGTTGATTTCCATTACAGGATGCTCGCTTTCCATGGGGCGAGATTCTTTAGCCTCCTCGGCAAGCCTGCGGGGTCTCAGCCTTCCCGCTTATCCCATAGGAGTCGAGCATCCCTCCATTCCAATCAACTTATTCATCAAAAAATGTCTGAGATAAACCCTAATCAAAAAGCCTTTACTTAGAGTAATATAAGTTTAATCAGATTGTAGATCAATTAATATTGAACATTTATTAAATTAAACAATCGAATTTGTTTTCTAAAAAAAGCTCATAATATTTTTAACTTCTAAAAAAATCATTTCTATTGAAATAATGAAATTGGTCAAACATACTAACAGTTAAAACCATTAAAAGGATTATAAAAAAATGCTAATTTTATCATTATCTAATGTTCAATTAAAGTCCGTTATCCCTAGACGATTTTATATTTTAACACTCTGTGAGGCCATTTTTTAATTAATTTTATTCAATTCTTACTATACATACCACGAGGAGTCTTTTGGAATATAGTCATAATAATACAATATAGAAGGGATCCTCTTTTGAATTTTTATATCGTTTGAAACTCGTCTGCCCCATTCATCGTCTTCTCCAAAACTGATGTTAAGAAATTTATGTGTCGAGGCAATCTTTTTTGAATAGCACATCAAATGATTTGGTTTTCGATAATAATAATTTTCATCTTCCCCATGTGCAAACTCTTTCCCATATTTACAAACCTTAGAATATTGGTTATTAAAATTTACTAAAACGTCAAATACAATACAGTCAACATTTGGTGTTTCATTGATAGCTGAGCACAATAATTCGATATAATTTGGTTCTATCCGATCATCGTCATCTATAAATACTACATAATCTCCTTTTGCTTGCTCAATTAGAACATTTCTTTTTTCACCAATGCTTCTTTTTTTATTTTCCAAAAGTACTAATATTTCAACAGGATATGTTTGACTCTGTTTATCTAATTCATTAATAATACGATTTAAATACCCCATTCTTTCGGGGACACTTGGAATAAGAATTGATAGAATTATATCCATATAATCGCTCCTATCTAAATCAGAATTAAGTAAAAGAAAGGGTAAAAAAACGTTTCAGTAAAGAAGAACGTAAGAGAAATCTTAATATAATATTCAATTTCTAATATTCATGTGAGTAGACAAACTAATTAGTTTGTATTAACTAGCTTTTTTCTATTTAAATGAATAAAATGTGATAGATACTATACATAGTTAGGAAGATGAATTTGAAGAAAGTTATTATGAATGTAAAACATTCAGAGAAAAGAATTGCTGTAACTGAAAATGACCAGCTAGTTGAATGGTTTTCTTCTGCAGACCAAAATACATATGTAGGGAATATATACGTAGGACAAATCCAAGAAGTAATGCCAAAATTAAATGCAATTTTTGTAAATATTGGTTTAAATAAAAATGGCTTCATGAGATTCGAAGATACAATCGAGGGTAAAGAATCTGATATCAATAAAGACGAATTAATAAGAAAAAAGTTCCAAAAGGGACAATATATTTTAGTTCAAGTCATAAAGGATGCGTTTGATGAGAAAGGTCCTAAGCTTACAAATAATCTTGAGTTCTCTGGTGATTACGTTGTATATTTCCCTCTTACAAAACAAGTTGCTGTTTCAAATAAAATAAAAAAAGAATCGAAACGAAATAAATTATACTCATTAGGCCGAGATTACACTAGTGAGAATGAGGGGTTAATTTTCAGATCTTCATGTGAAAATGCTGAATCAGATGTGATTTTAAATGAGTTAAAAGGCTTTCAAACATTTTATGAGTCATTAAAAAATGAAAGTTTTAAAAAAATTACTTGTGTATGGGAAGCAAATTCCTTGTTTAATAAGTTTTTTAAATTACATCCTAGAGATACAATCAGTGAATTAATCATTGACGATTTAGCTGCTTATAAAAATTATTTACCTGAAGATCTTCAAATAAGTAGTTATAGAGGAAATGAAAATATTTTTGTGGCATTTAATATTGAAGAACAAATAGAGAAATCCTTTAAACAAATTGTATGGTTAAAAAATGGTTCATTTCTATTAATCGAGCAAACTGAAGCTATGACAGTGATCGATGTAAATACGGGTAAATTTAGCGGGAAAAATAATCGTGAAGAAACTGTTTATTTTACAAATCAATTAGCTGCAATTGAGATTGTTCGCCAATTAAGGCTTCGTGATATTGGTGGAATGATTATTATAGATTTTATAAATATGAAGTCTGTTGAACAGCAAAAAAGTATAGGCGATCAATTAAAGGAAGCCTTTAAAAATGACCGAGCATATACAAAGCTATTTGGATTTTCAGACCTTGGTTTATTTGAACTTACACGCAAAAGAACAGCTCATTCACATATTGAAGCAACACATCAAAAGTGCCCTGTGTGTAATGGTAGTGGGCTTGTAAAAAACACAGTTCAGACAGTTTTTGAGCTAGAAAGAGCGCTTTGGGAGCTCTCTACAAGTCGTGATATTGAAGCTTTACTTGTTGAATGTAGTGAGGATGTCGCAAAAGCGTTAAATGGTGAGCAAAATAATCATGTACAAAGACTAGAAAAAGCAATGTTTATAAAAATCGGTTTAAAAAGTATATCTTCAAAAACACCATTTTATAATATAGTTAGAACTGGTACGATCAAGGAAATAACAAGCTATTTAGAAACAATCATTAACTGAAGTAGTTGTTGACATTCGACATGCGTCATGGTAACATCATAATGTTATTGTTTGTAGCGCACCCGTGCTACAACCGCGCATAATAGGTATTAAATTGCTATTTTTAGCATGCCTATTGGTGGCGAGTCTTAGACTATTGAGGAGGTGCAATTATGTACGCAATTATTGAAACTGGTGGTAAACAAATCAAAGTTGAAGAAGGTCAAGCAATCTACATCGAAAAACTTGATACTAACGCAGGTGAAACTGTAACATTCGACAAAGTTTTATTCGTAGGTGGCGAAAACATCAAAGTTGGTAGCCCAACTGTTGAAGGAGCTACTGTAACTGCAAAAGTTGAAAAGAACGGTAAAGCTAAAAAGATTCTTGTATTCAAATACAAATCTAAAAAGAACTACCGTCGTAAGCAAGGTCATCGTCAACCTTACACTAAAGTTGTTATCGAAAAAATCAACGCTTAATTTTAAGTAATGACTAAAATAACAATTGAACGTTTAAAAGATGGACGTATAGGTTCCTTTAAAATAAGTGGACATGCATTTTTTTCTGATGCTGGGACTGACATTGTTTGTGCCGGTATATCAGCAGTTTCAGTAGGAACTGTAAATGCTTTGGAAGCAATTTGCCGTATAGATTCGGAATTAAATACAGTGATTGATGAAAAGAAAGGTTTCTTGAAGTATCAATTACCGATTGATTTAAATGAAGATAATATGCAAAAAGCGCAACTTATCCTTGAAGCGATGATCGTATCTTTACAAACTATCGCTGCAAGTTACGGTGACTATGTCACTATAAACGAGTAAAACAGGAGGTGTAACCATGTTAAAATTAAATCTTCAGTTATTTGCTTCTAAAAAGGGAGTAGGTTCTACAAAAAACGGTCGTGACTCAATGTCAAAACGTCTTGGCGCTAAACGTGCTGATGGACAATTCGTAACTGGTGGTTCAATTCTTTACCGTCAACGCGGCACTAAGATTTATCCAGGTGTAAACGTTGGTCGTGGTGGAGATGATACATTATTTGCGAAGGTTGATGGCGTAGTTAAATTCGAACGTTTAGGCCGTGACCGCAAACAAGTAAGTGTATACCCTGTAGCTCAAGAAGCTTAAGAAACTAACTTAGAAACTCTAACCTTTTAGGTTAGAGTTTTTCTGTACTTAAGACATTTTTATTTAATAATAATTGCTTTTCAACATAGAAAAAGGTGTTGTAAGAGCAACCTCTCAAACAATATGCTCCAAAGACTCGGCATTTTACAAGCTACACACTAGTTTGAGACTATCAAAATGATCAATCAAAATGCCGAGTCTAACTTTTTTATTACCTTCATAAATAATACCAAAAAACCTATAGGAGAATACAATGCAGGAGAAATGGGACGTTCTAGAGGTATTAAGACATTCACGTCATGATTGGTTAAATCGAATTCAATTAATAAAAGGATACATGGCCACAGGTCAATCCGACCAACTAGAAGAAACGATTACGAAAATTGTAGCTGATTCTTTAAATGAAGCTAAAATTTGTTCGTTACAAATTCCAGAGTTTGCAGAATTTATCATTACCTATAACTGGAAGCCTCGTACAATTGTACTAGATTATGAAATTTTAGGGGAACCTTGTTCGCTTAAAAATTTAGACGAAGTGATGACAGGATGGATTCAAAATTTTTTAGAAAAACTAGAATCTTGGGTACATATTTATGAGGAGAATTTTGTTAGTTTAACAATTGAAATAAATGATAAAACAGTTAGTTTCTTTTTTGACTTCAGAGGTAAACTAACAAAGAAAGAAGATATGTTGAAGTGGATTGTTTCATCATCAAATGACAGCTCAAAAATTAGAATGATGTCATATTTTTGTGAGACAGAAGAGTGCAGTATCGAATTTAAAATGGAAAAATAAAAGAGTGGTGGATATATGTTTATTGATCAAGTCAAGATATATGTAAAAGGTGGAGACGGTGGAAATGGTATGGTAGCCTTCCGTCGTGAAAAATATGTTCCAAAAGGTGGCCCTGCTGGTGGAGACGGTGGTAGGGGAGCTAATGTTGTATTTATAGTAGATGAAGGTTTAAGAACATTAATGGATTTCCGTTATAAACGTCATTTTAAAGCAGATCGTGGTCAACATGGTATGTCTAAAAATCAACATGGTAAAAATGCAGAAGATATGATTGTAAAAGTACCTCCTGGGACGATTGTAACAGATGCAGATTCAGGTGAATTAATAGCTGACCTTACAATGGATGGTCAAACAGCTATTATTGCAAGAGGAGGCCGTGGAGGCCGTGGAAATAGTCGATTTGCATCGCCTGCAAATCCGGCTCCAGAAATAGCTGAAAATGGTGAGCCAGGTAAGGAAAGAAACATTAAACTAGAACTTAAAGTTTTAGCTGATGTTGGACTAGTTGGTTTCCCAAGTGTTGGTAAATCAACATTATTATCTGTTGTAAGTTCTGCCAGACCAAAAATCGCTGAATATCATTTTACAACAATTGTTCCTAATTTAGGAGTTGTAGAAACTGAAGATAATCGTAGTTTTGTAATGGCCGATTTACCAGGGTTAATTGAAGGGGCACATCAAGGTGTTGGACTTGGGCATCAATTCCTACGTCATATTGAAAGAACACGTGTAATTGTTCATGTAATTGATATGTCAGGTCTTGAAGGTAGAGACCCATATGATGATTACTTAACAATTAATCAAGAGCTAAAAGAATATAATTTACGTTTAACTGAACGACCTCAAGTAGTCGTTGCGAATAAAATGGATATCCCAGAATCTGAAGAAAACTTAATTAAGTTTAAAGAACAAGTTGGAGATGAAGTTCAAATTTTCCCAATTTCTGCAGTAACACGTCAAGGTTTACGTGATTTATTATTTACAGTTGCAGATTTAGTTGAAACAACTCCAGAATTCCCACTTCATGATGAAGAGGAAGACAAACCATTACGAGTTCTTTATAAATATCAAAAAGAAGAACCTACTTTTGAGATTACTCGTGAAAGTGATGGAACGTTCGTCGTTAAAGGTGAAGAGCTTGAAAAACTATTCAAAATGACTAATTTTGAACGTGAAGAGTCAATTCGTCGATTTGCACGTCAAATGCGTGGAATGGGGATTGATGAAGCGCTTCGTCAACGTGGCGCGAAAAACGGTGATATCGTTAAAATTTCTGAATATGAATTCGAATTTATTGATTAATAATTTCTGTATAAAAAGAGGGTCCTGGGCACCCTCTTTTTTATTTATTCGGAAAATCACAATTGAAATTGTCAAAATTGCAATTAAAATTCGAGAATGGCAATTAAACTTAACAAAACTACAAATAAATTTCCAAGAATCGCAAATGAGATAAAGTTTTACCCATACTAGTAAAGGTATTATGACTTCACATTGTACAAAAATAAGATCCTTTAAATGGGAAAGGAGCAATTTTATTCCTAATTCGACTTGAGAATTGATGAAAGCTTGCTGAAATGATCATAACAAGATTGAAAACATCAACTACAATTTAAAGTCTGACTGAGATACCCCTGTTCTAGATACCCCTGTTCTACATAAAAAAAGGATGCCCATATGTCCCTTACCACATGAGACAACCCCTTATTGGTTAATCAAAGAAATCTACTATCACCTTTTTCAATCTTTTAAACCTTCACTTATGGCATGTCTACCAAAAAACCTTCTTTTTTTAATTGTAAGATTGCACTTTCTAGCTGCTGTTCACGATCTGCCTCTATCGTATGAAGATGTGTTCCATTTGTTAAATTAGACAGAGGGACAGAGCTCGTTTCTCCCATTTTTTGGAGGAATAAGGTTATATCATAACGGTTCGCAATTTGTAATTGGGCTGTGATATATCCATAGACGGGATGTTCAACCATTACATCTCTAACTGTAACACCGTGATCGACTAATATTTCTAGTTCTTTTTGAGTTTCTTCAGCTGTATGGTGACAAATGATTACTTTTCTAATTTTGTCCGTTTTCTTATTAGGATGTATATAAATATAACCTTGTGCAGTTGCTAGAATAGGCTCATTTTTCGCTTTTAAAAGTGTTATATCACCTACAACAACTTGTCGACTAACATTTGCTCTTTTAGCTAAGGAATTGCCTGATAAGGGCGATTCAGACTCCTTTAACCATTGTAAAACTTTCTTTCTTCTTTCTTCCCCTAAAAGTTTTTTATTCATATAAATTTCCTCGATTAAAAATTTTGATTAATGATTAATTTTAACACAGACGAAAATTTGATTAAGTCTTCTTCTGTTGTATGCTTCCCAATTGAGACTCTGAAGAATTGTTTTGCCTCATGAGGATCTCTTCCGATTGCTAACATTGTTTCTGAAGGTTTTTGCATGCCAATTGCACAAGCACTTCCCGTTGAAATGGCAAATTGATGTCGATTACATTCAAGCATGACAAACTGACCTTCAAGTCCAATGATCCTTATACCAATTATATTTGGAATACATTCTTCATCAGAACCTTCAAATTTTACAAGTTGTTGAACATCTTGTAATTGTGATATTAAAACATTTTTTAAATAGTGATATCTCTTTTGCTCTTCGTCTTGATTTTTTATTATATGCCCAGCTGCCGTAACGAATGATGCAATTGCTGGCACATTTACAGTACCGGGACGAATCCCACTTTCATGAGATGTACCGGGATAGATTGGTTGACAAGTTAATTTAGGATTTAAATAGAGGGCACCAATACCTTTTGGTCCATATAATTTATGACCTGAAATACTAAGACTTGAAATTTCATATTTTGAAACATCTATTGCTATTTTTCCAAATGATTGTACACAATCGCAGTGAAGTAAAATATTTGAAGAATAAAATAAATTTGCAATCTCGTTAATCGGTTGAATAGCTCCAATTTCAGAATTTACATGTTGAAAAATTCCTAATACAGTATCTTCACGAATTGCATTTTTAATCACTTCTAATGAGATAATCCCGCTTTTTGTAACTGGTAAATAAGATACTTCATATCCTTGTTCTTCCAATACCTTTAAATAATTACTTATTGAAGAATGCTCTAATGTTGTGGTTAATATGTGTTTTCCGACTTTTTTTGTACTCTTCAAGAGGGTTTTAATAGCAACTAAATTTGATTCAGTTCCTCCACTTGTAAAGTAAATTGAAGCGGGGCTAGCATTTATAAATCCTGCTAATTGCTTGCGGCATGCTTCAAGTAACAGTGATGCCTTTGAGCCAATATCATGTAAACTTCGCTCATTTCCAAAGTAATTTTTAGAGGCAGTGACAAATGTCTCAATGGCTTCTTCACTCATTGGAGTTGTTGCAGCATAGTCTAAATAAATCAAATTAAAGTCTCCTTTTTTACGCATTAAAAAAAAATTTCTTGTCATTAGTTTAAATATATGTAAATATAGGTGTCAAGACAGCTTTTTTATCTATAAGATAAAATTTAAATAGATGTACTGTAAATGGAGGGGGCAACTATGCGAACTGCAGACGTTGTCATTATTGGCAGTGGGATTGCTGCTTTAATGGCTGCTGAGGAAATTTGTCAGTCTAAAAATGTGATTCTATTCACAAAGAAGAAAGTTTGGGACAGCAATTCGATGCTTGCACAAGGTGGAATTGCAGCTGTAATGTCTGATGATGATTCTTGGGAACTTCATAAACAAGATACGCTCGAAGCGGGTTGTAATGTAAATAATATAGAAGCAGTAGAAGAACTAGTAAAGAACGGAACAAAGTCTATGAAAGATCTAGTTTCTATAGGCATGGAGTTTGATAAAAATGAATTAGGTCAGTTTCATCTTGGTAGAGAAGGGGCGCATCAGAAAAATAGAATTTTACATTCTGGCGGAGATGCCACTGGAAAGCATTTAGTTGAAACCGTTTATGCACGGATAAAAGATAAAATAACCATAATTGAAAATGAAATGGTAATTGATTTAATCATACAAGATGGAATATGTAAGGGTGTTTATATACTTAATGAAAATGGGGAATTAGAATCCTGTTTTGCAAACACAACACTTCTGGCAACGGGCGGTATTGGGGCAATGTATCAATTTAGTTCGAATAATAAGGCCATAACCGGAGATGGAATTGCTATGGCATATCGAGCGGGTTGTGAGATGGCTGATTTGGAATTTATTCAATTTCATCCTACCATGCTTTATATTAATGGGGCATGTAAAGGTCTGATATCTGAAGCTGTTAGAGGTGAAGGAGCTTTTTTAGTAACGAAAACTGGACGTCGGATTATGAAAGGAATTCATCCTTTTGAAGATTTAGCACCAAGAGATGTTGTTAGTAGGGCGATTTTTAATGAAATGCTAAACGGGGAAGAAATCTATTTATCGATCGAAATGATTGATGGATTTGAACGACGTTTTCCAACAATTACAGCCAATCTTATTAATAATGGAATAGATCTACAAAAAGGATTGATTCCTGTTGTTCCAGGCGCACATTTCCACATGGGTGGAGTAAAAACATCTGCAAACGGAGAAACGACAATTCCAGGATTGTATGCAGTAGGAGAGGTTGCTTGTACAGGTGTACATGGTGCAAATCGACTTGCTAGTAATTCTTTATTGGAAGGGATTGTGTTTGGAAAAAAGGTTGCGAAATTTATTGCTGACCTTCCTTTAGGTAAAATAAATGACAATCCACCTAAATACATGATACCAAGATATAGATCGTTACCTACAAAAGATGAAATTAAAGAAATAATGATGAAGTATATCGGTATTGTAAGAAATGAAGACGATTTAAATAAAGCAATTACCTATTTTTCTTACTTCTTAGAGTCTAAAACAGATGATTTACGCCCAATGAACAAAGAGGAAATAGAAAGATACAATATGTTAATTACTGGGAAACTAATTGCAGAAGCTGCAATAAGAAGAAAAGAAAGCATCGGCTCACATTTTCTAGAATATATAGATCATCCAGCTAATATTTGAGGAGAGAAATTCATGAATACATTAAAAGCTAAAAAAATGATTGAGCAATTTTTACTAGAAGATATTGGGGAAGGGGATCTATCCTCAATTCATATTTTTCCAATGCATGAAAGAACAACTGGAAAAGTACTTGCAAAAGCAGATGGAGTAATTGCGGGTACTGATTTAATCGAAATAACTTATAAATTACTTCATGAAGATATAAAAGTAACACTATATGTCAAAGATGGTGAATCTGTTCAGGCAGGGCAGCTACTTGCAGAAGTAGAAGGACCAGTTCAAGTATTATTATCAGGTGAAAGAGTGATGCTTAATCTTTTACAACGAATGAGTGGGATTGCAACGCTTACATCAAAAGCAGTTGAAACATTAAATGACGAGAAAATCAAACTTGTCGATACAAGAAAAACGATACCAGGTTTACGTTTGTTTGATAAGTATGCAGTTACTTGTGGCGGAGGAGCGAACCATCGTTTCGGTTTATATGATGCAGTGATGCTGAAAGATAATCATATTGCTTACGCAGGTTCAATTAAAAATGCAGTTGATTCATTACGAAATAAATTAGGACATATGGTCAAAATTGAGGTCGAGACTGAAAACAAAGATCAAGTTCTTCAAGCTATTGAAGCTGGTGCGGATGTCATTATGTTTGATAATCGTACTCCAGATGAAATAAAAGAATTCGTTAAGCTTGTTCCAGAAACAATTGTAACGGAAGCTTCTGGTGGAATTACTTTAGATAATTTAGCAAATTTTCAAAACTGTGGTGTAAATGTTATTTCTTTAGGCTGTTTAACACATTCAGCAAAAGCATTAGATATAAGCTTCTATTTGTAATAAAGTGGGATTGGAGTGGGGACAATGAACGTTTTAGATATGATACAAAAAAATGAAGGATATCAAATTCCTGATGAGTACTATACATTATCAACTGAGGAAATGGAAAAAAGAGTAAAAGATATAAAAGAGAGATTAGGTGATGCTCTTTTCATTCCAGGTCATCATTATCAAAAGGAAGAAGTTGTAGTTTTTTCAGATTCGACTGGAGATTCTCTACAACTTGCTCAAGTTGCTGCTAATAATAAAAAAGCAAAATATATTGTATTCTGTGGTGTGCATTTTATGGCAGAGACAGCAGATATTTTAACGGAAGAAGAGCAGATTGTTATTTTACCTGATATGAGAGCGGGCTGTTCAATGGCTGATATGGCAGATCACCATCAAACTGATCGTGCGTGGGTAGAGTTACAGAAGCTTTTCGGAGACACAATTTTACCGTTAACATATGTTAATTCAACTGCTGCTATTAAAGCGTTTGTCGGTAGAAATGATGGTGCAACCGTAACATCATCTAATGCTAAAAAAGTTGTTTCGTGGGCTTTCACACAAAAAGAACGTATATTGTTCCTACCTGATCAACATTTAGGTAGAAACACAGCATTTGAATTAGGGATACCGTTAGAGCATATGGCGATTTGGAACCCAATAACGGACACCTTAGAATATGAGGGCGAGCTAAATAACATCAAAGTAATACTTTGGAAAGGTCACTGCTCTGTTCATGAGAATTTTACAGTGAAAAATATCGAGAATGTACGAAAAAATCATCCAGATATGAGAATTATTGTGCATCCAGAATGTTCTAGAGAAGTTGTCGCTGCAAGTGATGACAATGGATCTACTAAATATATTATTGACCAAATTGAAGCTGCTCCTGCAGGAAGTAAGTGGGCAATTGGAACTGAGATGAATTTAGTTCAAAGAATTATTAAAAATCATCCAGATAAGGAGATCATTTCATTAAATCCATTTATGTGTCCTTGCTTAACGATGAATCGTATCGATTTACCACATTTATTATGGTCTTTAGAAAATATAGAAAAAGGTAACATCCAAAATATTATTTCAGTTGATAAACAAACTGCAAAAGATGCAGTTAAGGCATTAGATAAAATGCTTGAGCTTGCTTAAAAATTAAATAGCAAAAAATTAAAATCATTTAGTTGGAATCTGAGCTAAATGATTTTTTTATAGAAAAAACAAGAAAAAAGTAAATACTTATACAAGCTTACTCGTCATAAATTAAAATACCTTCTATCATAAATACAAATATTCAGACATACATTGTTGTGAGGTACTAATGTACAATCCAACGTAGAGGCAATTGGTCAGGAGGGGAAAAGGTGAGAATTCACATAGTAATAAAGGGCGATACCCTTAAGAGCATTGCTCAAAAATATAACATCGACTATGAAGAGATAGTTAAATTAAATGCCCAACTAAGTAATCCAGATATGATCTATCCTGGCATGAAAATAAAAGTGCCAGAAAGGGGAGAAAAACCAGCCCCATTAGGTTCTAAAAAGGAGGTACAGCTACCTAAAGAACCTAAGCCAAGTGTTGCTTTGGAGGTAGAAGAAGGAAATGTTCAACCTGTAGCTCAGACACAACCTACTGTCTTACCGAATACAAAGCCAGTTGATAATAATTTGAATATTAATGTAGAGGTTACACCGACAGTAAAACCTGTAATTCAGGTACCTATTCCACCTGCGAAACCGACTGTATCACCTGCGACAAATAATGCGAATCAACAAGTATCTCCTGTTCAAACTGGAAAACCAAATGCGAACATACCGCAAGTTGTTTCGCCAGTGGCAGTTAAAAATCCGATAAATGATAATAAATCAAATGTGAACACCAAGGGAGGACAAAGCATGTCAGAGAAAAAGAACTACTTCCCAGGATCATTAGTTTCTCCGTCAACACCAAATCCGCAAGTATCTCCAGCGGAAACAGGAAAACCAAATCAACAAGTATCGCCAGTATCAACAGGAAAACCAAATCAACAAGTATCACCGATATCAACAGGAAAACCAAATATGCAAGTATCACCAGTATCAACTGGAAAACCAAATGTGCAAGTATCCCCAGTTTCAACTGGAAAAGGGAAAGAGCAAGTCTTACCAGTAGCAACAGGAAAACCAAATATGCAAGTATCACCGATATCAACAGGAAAACCAAATATGCAAGTATCACCAGTATCAACAGGAAAGCCGAATATGCAAGTATCACCAATATCAACAGGGAAACCAAATATGCAAGTGTCACCAGTATCAACAGGAAAACCAAATATGCAAGTGTCACCGGTATCAACAGGAAAACCAAATATGCAAGTATCGCCAGCGGAAACAGGAAAACCAAATGCACAAGTATCACCAGTAGCTACAAATAAAGCTCAAACATTACCAGCATATATGGGACCAAATGCACCACAAACATTGCCAGCATATATGGGACCAAATGCACCACAAACACTTCCAGCATACTCAGGACCGAATGTACCGCAAACATTACCAGCGTATATGGGACCAAATCCAAACGCAGCCCAAACATTACCAGCATATATGGGACCAAATGAAAACTACCCACAAACGCTACCAGCATATATGGGACCAAATCCAAACGCAGCCCAAACGCTACCAGCATATATGGGACCAAATCCAAATGCAGCCCAAACATTACCAGCATATATGGGACCAAATGAAAACTACCCACAAACAATGCCGGCATATATGGGACCAAACGCAAACTTCCCACAAACAATGCCAGCATATATGGGACCAAACGCAAACTTCCCACAAACATTACCAGCATATATGGGACCAAATGCTGGTTACCCATACTATCCACGAGGAGAAGGAGGAGCATTACCAACATTACCGAGTTTTGGAGCTATGCCGATGTTGCCAGGATTAACTGGAGAAGCACCAGGAGCGACTGGAGGAGCACCAGTTCCGCCAACTGCGATGCCAACTCCATTACCAGCACCAATGCCAGGAAATACTGGGCAAACAATGCCATCGTATATGGGACCGAATCCAAATACAGGCCAAACATTACCGTCATATATGGGACCGAATCCAAATACAGGCCAAACATTACCGTCATATATGGGACCGAATCCAAATGTAGCTCAAACATTACCGGCATACATGGGACCGAACGGAAACTTCCCACAAACATTACCAGCATATATGGGACCAAATGAAAACTTCCCAGCAACAATGCCGGCATATATGGGACCAAATGAAAACTTCCCAGCAACATTACCAGCATATATGGGACCAAATGAAAACTTCCCAGCAACATTACCAGCATATATGGGACCAAACGCAAACTTCCCAGCAACATTACCAGCATATATGGGGCCAAATGAAAACTTCCCAGCAACACTACCAGCATATATGGGGCCAAACGCAAACTTCCCAGCAACATTACCAGCATATATGGGACCAAACGCAAACTTCCCACAAACATTGCCAGCATATATGGGACCAAACGCAAACTTCCCAGCAACAATGCCAGCATATATGGGACCAAACGCAAACTTCCCACAAACATTGCCGGCGTATATGGGACCAAATGAAAATTTCCCACAGACATTGCCAGCTATGGATTATCCAAAGTTCCAAGGCGGACCAGTTGTTTCACCGTATGCTACTGGACCGACACCGATGTATCGTGATGCATCAGAACCTTATTTTGATCCAAATTCGCAATTATTTACTCCTTATGCACAAAATCAGTCTTCATATGGAGTGCCATATTTCGAGGAAGATGAACAATAAAGAATCTTATTTAAAAAGGCGATTATTTTCTAATCGTCTTTTTTTTATTTTAACTTTTTCATACAGGAAATAATTGGTGTAGAAATTTATTTCACATGTAACAGCCTTTAAAGGCTAGTTTTTTACTTAAAATTGAGTTTCAAACCATCAATTAACAATTTAAAATCCACCTAAAAAGGCCAACCTAACTTTGTAATACATCTTTAGTATTACAATTCGCAGTAATTAAAGGGAGGGTTTTATATTGAATAAAAAAGGTCTTATCGTTGCTACAGGTACGGTGCTAACAGTTTTAACATTATCTGCTTGTGGAACAAACAATAATGCTATGAATGACCATAAAAGAAATGTTGGTTATGAAAAAGTAAACTTCAATAGACCGACAAACCCTTATGCTGTTAATGATCGTTATGAAAACGTAAACTATCCTAATAACCAAGATTATTTCGCAAAGAAAAATAATCACTACGGAAATGATCGTATAAATGAAGGTTTGAGTAGTGAGTATTCTAATGATGGCGTTATCCATGACGGAACATATGGAAGAAATGTCAACAATATGAATAGAAACTACACGATGGATCAAGTTCGTTATAATAATGATTTAAATACAGCTCCTCTTGTACCATATACAAATATTAGTACAAATACTAATATGAATGCTGGTGAACGAAAGTTTGCTGACCAAATTTCTAAACGAGTAGAACAAATGTCAAATGTAGCCAAGGCAAACACGGTAGCTGTTGGTGATCAGGTTCTTGTTGCAGTAGATTTAGTAAATAAAAATGTTGATGAAAGCGCATTTAGATCTAAAATCAAAGACGCTTTATCACCATACACGAGTGGTAAAAAAGTATATGTAACATTTGATGGAACGATTAGAAATAATTTAAATAACATTACAAATAATGTTCCAAATGCCACTAAAAATGTATTATACGATACAAAAGAAAATGTTAAACATATGTATCGAAATGTAAAAAATGATGTTAAGGATGCAACTAATCCAAACCGATAAATATCAATTTTTACATTAAAAAGGAAGAAGCTCTTGCTTCTTCCTTTTCATGCTGTTGAAAAACTACCTTGTCAATTAATTATCAAATTTTCGTGAAAGGAGTAGAGTGATGTTGATTTCCATTACAGGATGCTCGCTTTCCATGGGGCGAGATTCTTTAGCCTCCTCGGCAAGCCTGTGGGGTCTCAGCCTTCCCGCTTATCCCATAGGAGTCGAGCATCCCTCCATTCCAATCAACTTATTCATCTAAAAATGTCTGCAATAAACCCTAATCAAATAGCCTTTCCTTAGAGTAATCTAACTTTAATCAGATTGTAGATCAATTAATATTGAACATTTATTAAACTAAACAATCGAATTTGTTTTCTAAAAAAAGCTTATAATATTTTTAACGTCTAAAAAAATCATTTCTATTGTTATTGAAATAATGAAATTGCTCAAACATATTAACATTTAAAATCATTAAAAAATCATTCAAAAAATGCTAATTTTATCATTATTAAATGTTCATTTAAAGTCCGTTTTCCCTATTGACGTCTTTATATTTCAACACTCTGAAAAGGAAGAAGCTCTTGCTTCTTCCTTTTCAGAGTGTTCAGTTTTAGGGACGGATTTCTACAAATTTAGGTACTTTTAGTTCTTAGAATAGTTAAATAATTCGTTTGATGAGGCTTATACAATATGGTAAAGTGATTTTTATATTGACCAAAAGTTCGAAGTGGTCAATTGGTTAATAATAGAATTTGAGGTGAGTTCTTTGAAAAAGCAAAAAATTTTACAAGCTGCCACAAAGTCATTTACTATTTTTGGCTATAAAGCAACTACAATGAGTCAAATCGCAAAACAGGCAAATGTTGGAAAGGGAACAATCTATACTTTCTTCAAAAATAAAGAAGAGTTGTTTGATGAAATCATCAATAATTTGATTAATGAAATGAAATTTTTAGCAGAACAATCTATTCGTGATGAAGATTCATTCATCGAAAAAGCACATAAAGGAATTGAAGTTTTTATTGACTTTCATAATGAACATGAATTAACAATAAAGTTGCTTCAGGAACAAAAAGAAATTGGAACGACTATAGTACACGATGCTTTAAAACGATTGAATCATTCAATCATTCTATACATACAGAAAAAAATTGAAGAGGCAATCGTAAAGAAAGAAATTGTTGAATGTGATCCCGAAATAACTGCTTTGGTAATGTTTCGACTTTATACAACACTTAAAATCGATTGGGAGAAAGAGCATGAAGCACTAAGTCCTAAAAAAATTACAGAGTTATTTAACTTTTATATCCTAAATGGTTTATCAAAAGGGCAGGATTAAGGGTCAAGGGATTAGGAGGGAGAAATGTTGATTTTTAAATTAGACAATAAAGACAAAAAAATGGCAAATTCAATTTTAAATGTACAGTTACCAGCATATAAGGTAGAGGCAAAGTTAATCAACTTTGAAGGAATACCACAATTAAAGGACAATGTTGAAAGTATTAGAGATTCCAAAGAAATTTTTATTGGTTATGTGATTAATAATGATTTAAAAGGATTTTTGGCCTATTCAGAAGACGATAACGAATATCAAATATGTAGATTGGTAGTACATCCTAGTTGCTTTAAGCGGGGGATAGGAAGAAAATTAGTAAATTATTTTTTAAATGAAATTGCCAAAAAGAAAAAGGTAATTGTTTCAACAGGTTCAAATAACCTACCAGCCATTAACTTATATAAAACTTCTGGTTTTAAATTTTATAGGAAAATTGAAGTGGCACCTAATTTTTTTATATCTCTATTTGAAAATACATCTGACCATTAAAGATAAAATAAAAATGTAAAAAAATGAGGATCAAAAGCTTTCTTCCCCCTTTCCTAAAGACAACTCTTTAGGTTTTTTTGTTTAAAAGATTAATGCCCATTTACATATAAAAATTTTAAACAGCTGGATAAAGATAAAAGGAATGGTCAAACTAAAAAAGCTTGTATAATTGTGTCTAAAGGAGTGGATGTTTGTGAAAAAGTTCATTTTAATATTTGTTTGTTTACTAGCTTTATTAATACCGGCACAAACTGAAACATTGGCAGCTCATAATGATATTCATCATAGTTCGAACAAAAAGGGGATTACAATCATTTTACATAAAGTATATATAAACGGTGAAGTGATTGAGGAAATTTATATTAATCAACATAAAACCCTAGGTCAAGTCAAAAAAGAATTTAAGGGTTGGAAAGTCATAGAAGAAAATGATGATCAAATCGTATTAATGAAAAAAATAAATGATCTTTCACCTACTTTAAAGTCGAAAGGATATTTAGGAATAAATTCAAATGGAGTTTTGAATTTATATATTGGAGCGCCAAGTGGTAATAATATTATTGAATCTTTTTTTCAAATAGATACGAATAAACTAGAAGTAAATAAACAAAAGCAACTTGAGAAAGGGATTAAAATTTCCACTAAATATCATTACGATTATCTATTACATTACTTAAAAGAGTATGAAAGAATTGTAAATTGAATTTAAATTGGTAACGACTATCTAAAATTTTAAAAAAATCCACAATGGTGATTTATTTTCATTGTGGATTTTTTGTATTGTTATGGTTCAAGTTATTTTTTCTATTTAGAATCTCCTTTTCCGGGGCCCTTTCCCATTCACTTCGCAAAATTGAATAAACATAAGTATCATGGGCAGTACTTCCTTGTATTAAATACTGGCGTAGTAGACCTTCATTTGTAAATCCTATTTTTTCAAGAAGTTTTTGAGAAGGGAGATTTTCTGGATAAACGATTGCTCCAATTCGATTTAGTTGAAGAATATCAAATCCATATGATAATAATGCTTTTAAAGCCTCTGACGCAAAACCTTTTCTCCAATAGTCTGGGTGTAGCTCATAGCCAACTTCGGCTCTTTTGTTTCGTTGTTGGTAGGCATTAAATCCACATGTTCCGATTAATTTGTTTGTTTCATTATCAATCATTCCCCAACGGATGCCGTTGTGCGTCTCATACATTTCTCTAAAATAATGAATTAAGTCCAATACTTCACTACTATTTTTTAGTGCATCGAGTCCATAATATTTGGTGACATCTTCTCTTGATAAAATATTGAACATTCGATTAAGATCAGTGACTTTAATTTCTCTTAAATAAAGTCTTTCTGTAGTTAGAATTGGAAACATGTCCAAATTGAATAGCCTCCCTTTGGATTTTCTTATGTATCGAGCTTTTTAAATTTTGCTAAATTATTTAGCCATTTTTATATGAACTTTTTAATTAAATTGTATGTATAAAATTTTTATTTTCGACAGCCGACTATTTTTTTCCTTCTTCTTTCTATGGTACAATGGAATACATGTAAAAAGGGGAGAAAACCATGTACGAATACATAATTGGAAAGATAGAATGGGTTGGACCAGAATATATTGTAATTGATCATAACGGAATGGGCTATCAATTATTTACACCTAATCCGTATGTTTTTAGACCTTCAAATGAAATCTTAAAAGTTTATACTCATCATTATGTAAGAGAAGATGTTATGATGTTATATGGTTTTAAAACACTAGATGAACGTACTTTATTTCAAAAATTGTTAAGTGTGTCAGGAATCGGTCCTAAAGGTGCCTTGGCAATTGTTGCGACTGGAGAGCCAAATCAAATTGTTCATGCGATAGAAGAAGAGGACGAAGTATTTTTAACAAAATTTCCTGGTGTTGGTAAAAAGACAGCAAGACAGATGATCCTTGATTTGAAAGGTAAACTTGAAAAAGTCTTTGGAGCAGTTCAAGTCGATTTATTTACTGACCTAGATGCTATTGAAGAGAAAGAAAGTGCAGCATCTTCATTAGATGATGCAATTGAAGCTTTAAAAGCATTAGGCTATGCAGAAAAAGAAGTTAAAAAGATCGTACCGTTATTGAAGAATGAAAAACTTTCAACTGATGAATATATTAAAAAAGCACTTCAATTACTATTGCAAGCTAAGAGGTGATGAAAATGGATGACCGAATTTTATCAAGTGAAAGTAGTGGCGAGGAATTTGATCAAGAGCTTTCACTAAGGCCTCAATCATTAAGGGAATATATAGGGCAAGATAAAGTTAAAAAGAATTTGCAAGTTTTTATTGAAGCTGCAAAAATGCGAAATGAGTCTTTAGATCATGTTCTATTATACGGTCCTCCTGGTTTAGGTAAAACCACTTTAGCAGCGATTATTGCGAATGAACTAGGTGTTGGATTCAAAACAACTTCAGGACCAGCGATTGAACGCCCTGGAGATTTAGCAGCTATTTTGACTTCACTTCAACCAGGTGATGTATTATTTATTGATGAAATTCACCGGCTGCCTCGAACAGTGGAGGAAGTACTTTACCCAGCAATGGAAGACTTTTTCTTTGATATCGTAATTGGCAAGGATGCAACTGCTAGGTCGGTAAGAATAGATTTACCACCATTTACATTAATAGGTGCAACAACTAGAGCAGGTCTCCTTTCTTCACCACTTAGAGATCGTTTTGGAGTATTAAATCGCTTAGAATTTTATACAGTTGAACAGCTGGCATTGATCGTTAAAAGAACAGCAGAGTTATTTGGAATGGAAATCGAAAATGACGCTGCTTTAGAAGTAGCTAGAAGGTCTCGAGGTACACCTCGAATTGCAAACCGATTATTACGAAGAGTTAGAGATTTTGCACAAGTTCAAGGAAGTGAAATCATTACTTTTGCCATTGCTAAAGACTCTTTAATTCAAATGCAGGTAGATGAAGCAGGTCTAGACCATATCGACCATAAATTGTTACTAGCTATTATTGAGCGATTTAAAGGCGGACCTGTTGGGGTTGATACAATTGCAGCTTCGATCGGTGAAGAGTCACAAACAATTGAAGATGTATATGAGCCATACTTACTTCAAATTGGATTTCTTCAGCGGACTCCAAGGGGACGAATTGTTACTGATTTAACATACAAACATTTCGGGTTGCAGGTGCCGGAGCAATGATTGATTTGTCAAAAATTTTAATAACGGTAGGAATTATCTTATTAGTTGTTGGGTTGTTTATTCGATTTGTAGGGAAACTTCCAGGCGATATTTTTATAAAAAAAGGAAATGTATCGTTTTACTTTCCGATTGTAACATGTATTATCATAAGTATTTTACTTTCACTTATTTTTTCACTATTTGGGAGAAAATAAATGAGTAGGAATAAATAGAGTTTGGAAAAGGGAATATTGGATAACCTCCCTTTGTCCTTACTCCTGAAATTTATGAGGTGTAAAGAGATGGATGTAAATTTATTTGATTTTGATTTACCTGAAGAATTGATTGCTCAGACTCCTTTGTTGGACCGAGAAGCATCGAGACTTATGGTATTACATAAAGAGTCTGGCAATGTAGAGCATAAACAGTTTCCAGATGTGTTAGATTATTTACAAGAGGGCGATTGTTTAGTTTTAAATGAAACAAAAGTTATGCCTGCTAGATTATTTGGTGTGAAAGAAGATACAGGTGCCCAAATTGAAGTATTATTACTTCAACAAGAAGAGCAGGATGTATGGGAAACATTAGTTAAGCCTGCTAAAAGAGTAAAAGAAGGTACAATCATTTTATTTGGAGATGGCAGACTAAAGGCAGAATGTGTAGGTTCTAGTGATCAAGGTGGAAGAAAATTAAAATTCCAATACGATGGGATTTTTTATGAGATCTTAGACCAACTAGGCGAAATGCCACTTCCTCCATATATTAAAGAAAAATTAGAAGATAAAGATCGTTATCAGACTGTATTCGCAAAAGAAATTGGTTCAGCGGCGGCTCCTACGGCAGGTTTACATTTTACAAAAGAACTCTTAGCTAAAGTTCAAGAAAAAGGTGTAAAGTTGGCATTTATTACTTTGCATGTAGGTTTAGGTACTTTTAGACCGGTAAGTGTTGAGTCTATTGAAGAACATGATATGCACTCGGAATACTACTATATGTCTGATGAAACGGCTAAACTGTTAAATGAAACGAAAGCAAACGGTGGTAGAATCATTACTGTTGGAACAACTTCTACACGAACAGTTGAAACGATTGCTACAGCTAATAACGGTAAGTTTGAAGGGGCTAGTGGTTGGACGTCTATCTTCATTTTCCCAGGATATAAATTTATGGGAATTGACGGGATGATTACGAATTTCCATTTACCTAAATCAACACTAATTATGCTAATTAGTGCTTTAGCTGGAAGAGAACCAGTTTTATCTGCTTATAAAGAAGCAGTAAATCAAAAATATCGCTTCTTTAGCTTTGGCGATGCAATGTTAATACTTTAAGAATTGAAAGGAATCGAAAAATGACAGCAATTCGTTATGAACATATTAAAACTTGTAAACAAACAGGTGCGAGATTAGGGATTGTCCATACTCCACATGGTTCATTTGAAACTCCAGCATTTATGCCTGTCGGAACTTTGGCTACTGTTAAAACAATGGCTCCAGAAGATTTAAAAGCAATGGGATCTGGGATTATTTTAAGTAATACTTACCATTTATGGTTAAGACCTGGTCATGAGATTATTAAAAAAGCTGGTGGCTTACATAAATTTATGAACTGGGATCGTGCAATCTTAACAGATTCAGGAGGATTCCAAGTATTTAGCTTAAGTCAATTCCGAAAAATTGAAGAAGAAGGCGTACATTTCAGAAATCACTTAAATGGCGATAAATTATTCCTTTCACCAGAAAAGGCGATGGAAATTCAAAATGCATTAGGTTCTGATATCATGATGGCGTTTGATGAGTGTCCACCATATCCTGCTGAGTATGAATATATGAAACGTTCAGTTGAGAGAACTAGCAGATGGGCAGAGCGTTGTTTAAATTCACACCAAAGACCAGAGGATCAAGGATTATTTGGCATTGTACAAGGTGGAGAATACGAAGAACTTCGTAAACAATCCGCAAGAGATTTAGTTTCTTTAGATTTCCCAGGCTATGCAATTGGCGGATTATCAGTTGGTGAACCTAAGGATGTAATGAATAGAGTTTTAGAATTTACGACACCTTTACTACCAACGGATAAACCAAGATATTTAATGGGTGTAGGTTCTCCTGATTCATTAATTGATGGCGCTATTCGAGGAGTGGATATGTTTGACTGCGTACTTCCAACTCGTATCGCTCGAAATGGTACATGTATGACTAGTGAAGGGCGATTAGTAATTAAGAATGCAAAATATGCAGAGGACTATTCTCCACTTGATCCTAATTGTGACTGTTATGCATGTAAAAACTATACACGAGCATATATCCGTCATTTAATCCGATGCGAAGAGACGTTTGGAATGCGTTTGACTACTTACCATAACTTACATTTTCTGTTACAATTAATGGAACAAGTTCGCCAAGCAATCCGCGAAGACCGTTTAGGTGATTTCCGAGAAGAGTTTTTTGAACAATACGGTTTTAATAAGCCGAACGCTAGGAACTTCTAAAATTTACATATTGAAAGGAAGATTAAGATGGGTAATGGTTTAATGGGGATTTTACCTCTAATATTAATGTTCATAGTTTTCTACTTCTTACTAATCCGTCCACAACAAAAGCGTCAAAAGCAAACAGCTACTATGCAAGCTGGAATTAGCAAAGGCGATATGGTTGTAACAATCGGTGGATTACACGGTATAGTTGATGCTGTTAACGAAGAAAATAATACAATTACATTAAAAACTACTGATGGATCACGTATGGTATTTGAAAAAAGCGCAATTCGTGAAACAAGAACACAAGCTTAATTTTTAATTTATTGTATCTTAAGAAACGCTAGTTCCAATTTGGAAACTAGCGTTTTGTTTATTTTGCAAGAAATTTAAATTAAGTCTTAAGTGGAAAAACTCAAAATAAGTTGATGATCAGACTAATTATTTATTATAAGATTTATTACTTGCAGCATTCACTCCAAAAATTGACCCTAACATACAAACACCTAAGAAAATACCATGATACATTATTTGTTCCTGTGAAAAAGTTCTGTCATAACCAAGAAACTGTACAAAAAATACAAAAATAGAATACGCTCCACTCGTTAATAATCCAAGAATCCAACCCTTTTCTTTCCCTTTCGCTCCTGTTACAAAACCGCCAATTAACATAACGATAAATGATAGGATCAGAGTTGTAGTTGTGACACTTGCTTCTGTAAGTGAAGTTAGTTTAAGTAATAATGATAAAATCAAACTAATTGACAATACTAATAATAGAATAGTTAAAAAGCCAAAAGAGACAGCTACAGCTGTTTTTTTCATTCATATTCCCCCTTGTACACTCTTTTAATACAAGCATATTCATGAGATGAATTTTTAGAATACTTATAGGGCAATTACAAATAGTAAAATTATGAACAAAATTCTACCATTATTTTCTTTATGGATAATTAGTTGGATTTGGACTTATATTTACAGGTATTAAGTGCTAGCTTAAGAACATGTTTTTTATAATCAACAAGTTTTGGATGTGAGGGTAAGTAAAATGGAATTAGGTTCTATGACGATTCGTACCATTTTAATCTATTTAATTATTGCATTTTTCTTTCGTTTAATGGGTAAGAGAGAAATAGGAGAGTTAAGTTTATTAGATTTAGTCGTTTACATATTATTAACTGAGATTGCAGCCATCGGTATCGAAAACCATGATGATCCGATCATAAAAGTGATTTATCCAATGTTTTTAATTGTAGTTATCCAAATAATTTTTTCTCTAATTTCGCTAAAAAGTGTTAAATTTAGAAAAATATTAGATGGACATCCTGTATTAATCATTAGTAAAGGTAAAGTCTTAGAGAAAGAGATGAAAAAACAGAGATATACGTTTGACGACCTATTACTCCAACTAAGAGAGAAGGATATTGGGGATGTAAGGGATGTTGATTATGCACTACTAGAGCCTACAGGAAAATTATCAATATTTAAAAAGGAAATAAACGGTGATATAAATTATAGTTCGCTCACATTTCCATTAATATTAGATGGTATCGTACAAGAAGATAATTTAAATCAGTATCATAAAGATAAAAAATGGTTATTAGAACAGTTAAAAAAACATGGTTATGATGAATTTAAACAAGTATCTTATTGTAGCTTACGAGGCGAAGAAATATTTTTCGATAAGAAAGACGAGTAATTGCAGTATCTAGAGAAATCAGTACCCTGCAGTGGAAATAAACTAACATAGATAGAGAAGCAAATAATTAAACCACAGAGTACATTAATTACTTTGTGGTTTTGTTATGGTCTATTCTATTGTCAATTATCTTGTAATTAGCTTTTTAAAGAATGGGATTCGGATGATCTCATCTTTCTTAACTAGGTTAAATAATAGAATTAATAAAATATACATTAATGTAACAACAGAAATACTTGCTAGGGTTTGTACTAATAATGAAGATGAAAAAACTACATATTCTTTGATGAATTTTCCGACATAAATACAAATTCCTAAAATGATTAGACAATAAACATAATCCTTAACAAAAATTGAAAAGTTGATAGCCTTTAATACAGTGAAATAGTGAAGGACTGTTATTGTTACAATACTAATATTCATAGCTAAAGCAACACCGTTAATACCGAACTTTGGATTTGTAGCTAGTAATAAAATACTAGCGATTTTAACGACTGAACCGACAAAGCTATTAATCATAGCTGAATTTGCAAGATTAAGTGCCTGCAATACAGCTTGTAGTGGTCCTTGGAAATAGTAAAAAATAAAGCAAGGTGCTAAAAGTAATATAAAATTTGTAGCTTGGTCACTTTTGTACATTAGTGTTAAAATCGGTGAGGCAAAGACGTATAAAATGACAACAGACCAACCACCAGCAATCATTGAGTACCGAAGTGCTTGCTGCAATCTTCTTTCAACAGTTATACGATCTTTTTTGGCCATTGCTTCACTAATCGCTGGCACAAGTGAAGTAGATAGTGCATAAGTAATAAACGCTGGTAAAAGTAATAGAGGTAAAGCGTATCCTGCAAGTAAACCATATTGCTTAGTTGCAACTGCTGCTGTTACCCCTGCAATCGCTAAACTTTGTGAAACAACGATTGGTTCTAAAAACATTGAAATTGAACCAATTAAGCGACTTCCAGTTGTTGGTAATGCGATACTTAATAGATCACTAAGCGTCTTTCTTCCATCTTTAATATTGTTCTTAAATCCAGAAATGAACTTTGCATTTTTTTCTTTCTTAAAAACATAAAGCATATAAATTAATGAAGCTAATTCTCCTAATACAGAAGAGATAATGGCGCCACTAGCGGCAAATTCAACTCCATATGGTAAAAAAGTTTTAGTACAAACTGCAACTAGTACTATACGAACAACTTGTTCAATAACTTGGGAAAAGGATGAAGGGCGCATATTCTGTACGCCTTGAAAATATCCTCGTAAAACTGATGAGATTGCGATAATTGGAACAACTGGAGCGATGGCAATTAATGGGTACATAGTCCTTGCATCCGTCAATAAGTTTTTAGCGATGAAAGGGGATAAAAAGATCATTGCTGTTGTAAAAATAATACTTAATATGCCAGTTATTGACATCGAAACAGCTAAAATCTTTTTTATCCGATCTTGTCTATTTTGTGCAACTGCTTCTGCAATTAATTTTGAGATGGCAATCGGAAGGCCGAGCTGTGTAAGCGTCATGACCAAAAATAGTGTCGGGACTGCCATCATAAATAATCCTACGCCTTCTTCACCCATTATTCTTGCAACAACAATACGATTAAAAAATCCTAATATTCTTGTGATGAGCCCTGCAATAAGTAAAAAAAACGTTCCTCTTAAAAACGTTTGCTTTGTCATTACTTTTACCACCTTCTCAAACAGCCTAGAATGATTTACAATTATATATATGCTAGAAATGTAGGCAAGCATGACAAGTTAGTTCAACATCTAGGAAATGAATGTGAAGATCTAAAATCATTTTTCTAAAAATACAGAAAATTAGGGGGGAAGAGTATGTCGACTTTTCATCAACAAGCTGCAGAATTTAAACCACAGCTACAGGTAGTAATTGAAAGTAAACTGGATGAATTTAGAATGCTTGGATTCGATACTGTCAGTGAGGATGACTTATGGGAATGCCTCGAAAGAACTTTATGGCGAAAGAAAGAGGACGAACCAAAGCTTTTTCAACTGGTAGAAGACATACTCTCTTTAACTGTAAACGATTATATGAATTATATTCGAATCGAAGCATTTAAATCACCTACTTGGCAGTTTGGGGAGTCAGTTTAACCATTAATTGACAATAAAAAAATTGCATTTGTATAATATAAGAATGAAAACATACCAATTTCGTACTAGAACTTGAACTAGTTAGAGGAGGAAAACCACAACATGGTGAAGCGTAATAGAATTGTTGCCTTCTTCTTAATTATTGCTGTATTAGCAGCAGTAATCGGCACAACTGTATTTGGTACCGCGAAAAATATTAAGCTTGGTCTGGATTTACAGGGCGGGTTTGAGGTGCTTTACAAAGTTAAGCCGATTAAGAAGGGCGACAAAATTAACAAAAATGTTTTAGTAAGTACAGCAAAAGCTCTTGAAAAACGTGTAAACGTTTTAGGAGTAAGTGAACCAAACATTCAGATCGAAGGGAAAGATCGTATTCGTGTACAATTAGCTGGTGTAAAAGATCAAGCTAAAGCACGTGATATTCTTTCTACTGAAGCGAACTTAACCATTCGTGACGTAAATGATAAGGTTCTAATGACTGGAGCGGATTTAAAAGAAGGCGCTTCAAAGCAAACATTTGACCAAATGGGTAAACCTAGTGTATCAATCACATTTAAGGATGCTAATAAGGTTAAAGATGTTACAAGTAAAGTATTAAAAATGGGTGCTCCAAATAATATGATGGTTATTTGGTTAGATTTCAAAGAAGGAGAAGACTCTTTCAAAAAGGAATCTGCAAAAGCAAAGCCTAAATTCTTATCTGCAGCTAGTGTAAATCAAGTATTTACCGACGATTCACTTTCTATTGTTGGTTCTACATTTACAGTTGAAAGTGCAAAAGAACTTTCAGATTTATTAAATGCAGGGGCTCTTCCAGTACACCTTGAAGAAATGTATTCAACATCAATCGGTGCAAAATTTGGTACAGATGCTCTGCATGAAACAATCTTCGCTGGAATTATTGGTGTATCAGTTATTTTCTTATTTATGCTTTATTTCTACCGCTTACCAGGTTTAATCGCAAGCATCATGTTAATGGCTTATACTTACGTAACGTTACTTGTATTTGACGGCATGAATGCGGTATTAACACTTCCAGGTATTGCGGCATTAATACTTGGTGTTGGTATTGCGGTTGATAACAACATTATTACTTTTGAGAGATTGAAGGACGAGCTTAAACTAGGAAAATCAGTTGCATCTGCATATCGTGCAGGTAATCAGCGTTCATTTGGAACGATTTTTGATGCTAATATTACAACTTTACTTGCTGCAGTGGTATTGTTCTCATTCGGTACAAGCTCAGTAAAAGGATTTGCAACAAGTTTAATTGTTAGTATTTTAGTAAGCTTTTTAACTGCAGTATTCGGTACTCGTTTATTACTTTCTTTATTAGTTCAAAGTCGTTATTTAAATAATAAGAAAACATGGTTTGGTGTTAAACAAAGTGAAATTCTTGGTTTAAATCATAACTTAGCACATCCTCCTACAAAATATGATAAAGTCGATTTTGTAAGCGTTGGTCGAAAATTTGTTTATTTTTCAATCGCTACAGTAGTTGTCGGGGTAATTATACTTTCTATTTTCCGATTAAATTTAGGAATTGATTTTGCAAGTGGTACACGTGTAACATTTGAATCAAAATCAGCAGTTACCAAACAAGTTGTTAATGATGAAATTTCAAAAATGAACTTGAAGCCGGAAAGTATTACTATTTCTACAAATGATGCAAAAACAGGTTCAATCGTATTTAAAGGTGTATTAACAAAAGATCAGATTAATGATTTGAAAAAGGATTTTACAACTAAATTTGGGGTAGAACCAAATGTAAGTACTGTTGATCCAGTTGTTGGTAGAGAATTAGCAGCTAATGCTATTAAAGCATTAATTATCGCATCAGCTGGTATTATTCTATACGTATCATTACGTTTCCAATTCTCATATGCCATTGCTTCAGTAATTGCACTACTACATGATGCATTCTTCATTGTTGTAGTATTTAGTATTTTTAGATTAGAAGTAGATATCACTTTCATCGCAGCGGTTCTAACGATTGTTGGTTATTCGATAAATGACTCGATCGTTACATTTGACCGAGTTCGTGAAAATATGAAGCTTAAGAAGAAAATTCGTTCTAGAGAAGAATTGAAACAAGTTGTAAATGAATCAATTCGTCAAACTTTAGGACGATCTGTTAAAACAGTTCTTACTGTACTACTAGCAGTACTTGCATTGCTTTTATTCGGAAGTCATGCAATTCTTAACTTCTCACTTGCTTTATTAATAGGTTTAGTTGTTGGAACATATTCTTCAATCTTTATTGCTTCACAAATTTGGTTATTTATTAAAGGTCGCCAACTTGATAAAAACCAAGTAATTGATGTTGAAGAAGCTAAATAAATTAAAAAGAGTATAGGCTCATGCTTATACTCTTTTTTTGTATTAAATTCATTATGATTTGAAGATACTAATATAATGTGTTAATAATGATAAGTGTTTTTTTAGAGGAGTTAGAAAAAGGGAAGTAGGTAAAGTATATGGAACAAGAAGAGCGTTATAAGGAAGCCAAGAAAGGGGCTTATATCGGAATATATGGAAATTTACTTCTAGCAATTGTTAAGGCAATTATCGGATATATTGGAAATAGTAAAGCGTTAATGGCTGATGCAGTACATTCAGCGTCAGATGTGGTCGGTTCGATAGCGGTTTTATTTGGTTTAAGAGCTGCGAAAATGCCACCGGACGAGGATCATCCTTATGGCCATGGTAAAGCTGAATCAATTGCTGCAATTATTGTTGCCGTACTTTTATTTATTGTTGGAATTGAAATAACGAAATCATCTATAACTGCGTTTTTTAAACCAGTTCATCCACCAGAGTTAATCGCTTTATTAGCAGCTTTTATATCTATATTTTTAAAAGAATGGATGTTTCGCTATAAATATGCTTTAGGGAAAAGGTTAAATAGTGACGCAATCATCGCTAATGCATATGAACATCGCTCTGATGTATACTCATCTGCTGCAGCTATGATTGGTATTGGTATTGCAATTTTAGGTACTAAATTTAATATGCCAGTACTTTTATACGCAGACCCAGCTGCTGGGCTTATCGTAGCAATTATGATTTTAAAAATGGCATGGGATATAGGAGCGGAATCAATACATACAACAATGGATCATGTCCTTCATGAAGAAGAGATTGAACCATATAAAGAAGTCGTTAGGAACGTAGAAGGAGTTAAAGAAATAAATTCGCTCTATGCAAGGGAACACGGCTATTATGTCATAATTGATATAAAAGTCTCAGTAGATCCATATATAACGGTTGAAGAAGGACATAAGATCGGTAAAAATGTTAAAGCAAAGTTGATGGAACAAAAAGATGTGGAAAATGTTTTTGTCCATATTAATCCATATAATGATAAAAATAACTCTTTCATCCAATAAGTTTACTTTAGTATAATAGTACAGTTAGGGGTGAGAGTAATGTTAAAATCAAAAGCACGTTGGAAACCGAAACTATCAAATCACCAAGAAGAGCAATTATTAAGTAAAGAATTACAGATTTCCCCTCTATTAGCTAAGCTACTTGTTACTCGTGGATTTAATACAGTAGATGCAGCAAGTAAGTTTTTATATGAAGATCAAATGAGCTTTCATGACCCGTTTTTATTAGAGGGTATGGATATTGCAATTGACAGAGTATTTCAAGCGATTGAAGAAAATGAAAAAATATTAATTTTTGGCGATTATGATGCAGATGGAGTTAGCAGTACTTCAGTATTGTATTTAACATTAATCGAACTAGAAGCAAAAGTAGATTATTATATACCAAATCGTTTTACTGAAGGGTATGGTCCAAATAAGAATGCATTTAAATGGGCGAACGAACAAGGTTATTCTTTAATCATTACTGTAGATACAGGTATTTCAGCAGCTGAGGAAGTTAATTTTGCAAATGAACTAGGCATGGATGTAATTATTACCGATCATCATGAACCACCAGAAGAACTACCAAACGCTATTGCAATTATTCATCCAAAGCTAAGTCCTAGCTATCCTTTTAAAGAATTAGCAGGTGTAGGAGTTGTGTTTAAATTCGCTTCCGCATTATTAGGTAGGGAGCCTGAGGAATATTTGGAACTAGTTTCGATTGGGACGGTTGCTGATCTAGTACCTTTAGTTGATGAAAATCGTTTAATTGTAAAAAAAGGTGTAAGGCAACTGAAGCAAACTCAGCGTGAAGGACTAAGAGCTCTTTTAGAAATTAGTGGAACTACAACAGATTCAATTACGGAAGAAACAATTGGATTTGCAATTGGTCCTAGAATTAACGCAGTTGGTAGACTGGGTGATGCTAAGCCTGCAGTAGACTTAGTTTTGGAAAATGATAGAGCACTTGCTAAAAAAAGAGCAGAGCAAATTGAAATCCTAAATAAGGAACGACAAGAATTAGTTTCACGCATGACCGAAGAGGCAATTAAGCAAGTTAACGAACTTGATTCATCTTGTTCAAATAAAGTAATTATTGTCGCAAAAGAAGGCTGGAATGCAGGAGTAGTTGGAATCGTTGCTTCGAAATTAGTTGATCGCTTTTACAAACCAGTAATTGTTCTAAGTATTGATCATGAAAAGGGAATAGCAAAAGGTTCAGCAAGAAGCATTGAAGGTTTTTCTTTATTTGAAAACTTAACAAAATGTAAAGATATTTTACCTCATTTTGGAGGCCATACACTTGCTGCTGGTATGACGTTGGCAATTGAAGATGTCGAGCTATTAAGACATCGTTTAAATGAATATGCAGATCAAATTATGACAGATGAAGATTTTATCCCATTAAAAGAAGTCGATTTAAAATGTCAGGCTAGTGAAGTTTCAATCTCATTCATTAATGAATTAAATATGCTGGCACCATTTGGTATGCATAATCCAAAACCTGTTTTAGAAATAAACGAGGTTGATGCTCTAAATATTAAACAAATCGGTAATGAAGGTGCACATCTTAAAGTACAACTTAAAGATGACGTTACATTCCTTGATGCTGTAGGGTTTGGATTTGGACATGTTGCGAATGAAATTGCAACTGGATCAAAAATATCCTGCTTAGGGATGGCTTCCATTAACGAATGGAATGGGAAACGAAAGCCACAGTTAATGATTCATGATATTAAAGTAAATCATTGGCAGTTATTTGATTTAAGAGGTCAAGAGCCACATCGATTAACTTTACCTCATACCGAAGAAAAATTCATATTTTTACATCAATCATCAAATGAATATGAAAATTTAAAGACTAAATATCCTATTTCTACGTTTGTTGCATATGAAGATATCCTAAACTTAGATCTTAATATACAAAATAACTATGTGATCTTACTTGATTTACCTAGTTCTGAAAATGTTTTAAAAGAAGTTTTTCGAAAAGGATTATCAGAACGAATCTACTTAATTTTTAATCAAGAAGAATTACATTTCTTCTCACCAATCCCGAGTAGAGAAAGTTTTAAAAAATTTTATTCAATCTTAGCAAATACCAATCCATTTGACATGAACATGTATGAAGTGGCATTATGTCGTAAGATGGGATGGAAAAAAGAACAAGTCGATTTTATGACAAAGGTGTTTTTTGATTTAGAATTTGTTACAATAGAGGATGGAAAAATTCGTTTGTTGCCACAAACTGAGAAGAAAGATCTCTCTTTATCTAATACGTATGCAAGAAAATTAGCTAGTATTGAACTAGAACGTTTGTTTCTGTACTCAAAATGTGATGAATTAACTACATTTTTTCAAAATATGAAAAGTCATTTTTCCGAAAATGGGGAGGCACTTATTTAATGAATTTAAAAGATTATATAACGATTGTACCGGACTGGCCAAAAGAAGGTGTTCAGTTTAAAGATATTTCATCACTAATGAATGATGGAAAAGCTTATAAAGAAGCAACTGATCAAATCGTAGCTTATGCGAAACAAAAAGATGTTGATTTAGTAGTTGGACCAGAAGCTCGTGGATTCATCGTTGGTTGTCCAATTTCTTATGCTTTAGAAATAGGTTTTGCACCTGTTCGTAAGCCAGGTAAATTACCTCGTGAAGTTATTAGCTACAACTACGATTTAGAATATGGTACAAATACGTTAACAATGCATAAAGATGCTATTAAACCAGGTCAACGTGTTCTGATCACTGATGATTTATTAGCTACTGGTGGTACGATTGAAGCTACAATTAAACTAGTTGAAGAATTAGGTGGAATTGTAGTAGGTATTGCTTTCTTAATTGAGCTATCTTACTTAGAAGGTCGTAAAAAATTAGAAGGCTATGATATATTTACACTAATGACTTATTAATTTTTAACATATGATAATGTTATCCAAACAGGGTACTCTGATTAGTCAGAGTGCTCTTTTTCTATCAAAGATCTGCAAAAAAAAATGAATTTTGACGACTCCTGCTTTACAAAAAACGAAATTTTCATGATAATAGAAGAAATAATGATTTAAGGTGATTAGATGGCTACTGAGCAAGTTTTGACAGCAGAACAGGTTTTAGAGCAAGCGACCCATTATTTAAAAGAAGATGATGTGGCGTTTATTAAACGTGCTTATGAATATGCTCGTGACGCACATAGTGAGCAATTTCGTAAGTCAGGTGAACCATATATTATACACCCGGTTCAAGTAGCAGGTATCCTTGTTGGTTTAGAGATGGATGCGACAACCATTAGTGCTGGGTTTCTTCATGATGTAGTAGAGGATACTGAAGTATCTAAAGAGGACTTAGAGAACCATTTTGGCAAAGAAGTATCTATGCTTGTAGATGGTGTAACAAAGTTAGGTAAAATCAAGTTTAAATCGAAGGAAGAACAGCAAGCTGAAAATCATCGCAAAATGTTTGTAGCGATGGCACAGGACTTGAGAGTAATATTAATTAAATTAGCCGATCGCCTTCACAATATGAGAACGTTAAAACACTTACCTCAAGAAAAACGTATGCGAATTGCGAATGAAACGTTAGAAATATTTGCACCGCTAGCTCATCGACTAGGGATTAGTAAAGTAAAGTGGGAGCTTGAAGATACAGCATTGCGCTATTTAAATCCACAACAATACTATCGAATTGTTAACTTAATGAAGCGAAAAAGAGCAGAGCGTGAGCAATATTTAGAAGAGGTTATAAACGAAATCTCAACTCAGCTTGAAGATGTAGAAATTAAAACAGAAATTTCTGGACGTCCTAAGCATATTTATAGCATTTATCATAAAATGGCTAAGCAGAATAAACAATTTAACGAGATCTACGACTTATTAGCCGTACGTGTCATTGTTAATAGTATTAAAGATTGCTACGCTGTTTTAGGCGTTATTCATACTTGCTGGAAACCAATGCCAGGTCGTTTTAAAGATTATATTGCTATGCCTAAGGCAAATCTGTATCAATCTCTTCATACGACTGTTATCGGTCCAAAAGGTGAACCACTAGAAGTACAAATTCGTACACAAGAAATGCATCAAATTGCTGAATATGGTGTTGCAGCACACTGGGCATATAAAGAAGATAATGCAAATCTTACTTCACAAAAAACATTAGAAAATAAATTAAGTTGGTTCCGTGAAATTATCGAATGGCAAGATAATTCTACAAATGCAGAAGAGTTTATGGAATCAGTAAAAATGGACTTATTCTCTGATATGGTTTTTGTATTTACTCCAAAAGGTGATGTTTTTGAATTACCACTAGGGTCTGTTCCAATCGATTTTGCTTACCGAATTCACTCTGAAATCGGAAATAAGACAATTGGTTCAAAAGTAAATGGAAAAATGGTACCACTAGATTATAAACTTAAAACCGGTGATATCGTTGAGATTATGACATCTAAGCATTCGTATGGACCTAGCCAAGATTGGTTAAAGGTCGCTCAGTCTTCACATGCTAAAAATAAAATACGTCAATATTTTAAAAAGCAAAGAAGAGAAGAGAATGTTGAAAAAGGCAAGGAATTAGTTGAAAAAGAAATTAAAGCGCTAGAATGTGATTTGAAAGAAGTATTAACGTCTGAAAATTTAAAACGCGTCGCAGAGAAATTTAATTTTTCAAATGCAGAAGATATGTATGCAGCCGTCGGATACAATGGAATTACTGCAACACAGATTGCTCACCGTTTAACAGATAAATTCCGTAAACGTACTGAAATTGAGCTAGAAGACCGATTAAAAGAACTTTCTTCGGATCTTAAAAAAGCTCCATCACGTCGTAAAGATGCTGGTATTTCTGTAAAAGGTGTAGATAATTTATTAATCCGTTTATCTAAATGCTGTAATCCTGTACCTGGTGATGATATTGTTGGCTATATCACAAAAGGCAGAGGAATCTCAGTTCATAGAAGCGATTGTGTAAACATGTTAAATGATAGTGAAGAAGATCGCTTTATTGAAGTTGATTGGGAAGAAAGCCCTACGTTTGAACGTGATTATAACGTTGATATAGAAATTTTCGGTTACGATCGTCGCGGTCTTTTAAATGAAGTTCTTTCAGTAGTAAATGAAACAAAAACGAATATCTCTTCAGTAACAGGAAAAAATGATCGAAATAAGATGGCAACTATTACAATGAGCTTGTCTATTCGTAATATAAACCACCTGCAAAAAGTAGTGGATAAAGTTAAACAAATTCCAGACATTTACTCTGTGAGACGTATTTTCCACTAATAGGAGGTGCCACTTATGAAAGTATTATTACAGCGCACAAAAGAAGCAAAAGTCGTAGTTGACGGACAAGTAGTAGGTCAAATACCTAAAGGGTTATTATTATTAGTCGGAATAACGCATGAAGATACTTTAGAGGATGTTAAATATTGTGCGGACAAAGCAGTTAACCTAAGAATTTTTGAAGATGAACTCGGAAAAATGAATTTATCATTAAATGATGTTGGAGGCCAGATTCTATCCGTTTCTCAATTCACTTTATATGGCGATACGAGAAAAGGTAGACGTCCAAGCTTCACAGATGCAGCTAGGCCAGAAATCGCAAATGAATTATACGAATATTTTAATTCATATCTACGTGAACAAGGTTACGAAGTACAAACAGGCATTTTTGGTGCAGATATGGATGTAACCTTTACAAACTGGGGACCAATTACGATTATGATTGAAAGTAAATAAGCTAATCTTTTACCTCCTTTTCCATAAAGGAGGCATTTTTTTTGATAGAATTAATTATTAAAATAATAACTTCATTTAGCGAATATACTTAAGTACACGGGTTCTTACAAAGAATTTAGAGGAGGTCGCTATATGGACATAATTACAATTGTGTTAATCCTTATCGCTGGTGTAATTTTGTTTACAATCCTCAAAAGTTTCTTTAAAGCACTTTTATTTGTTATTTTAATCATCCTAGTTTATTACGGATTAATGTATTTCATTGACGGATCAGTTGAAAGCATTCAGTCTAGTTTAAGAATATTTCATTAGACCATGGTGTGTACCATGGTTTTTTTTGAGGAAATGAGAATGTCAGGATGTAGTAAATAATAACTTGGGAATGGCAAATTATAAAATGTGGAATCGCAATTAAAAATCAGAAATGGAAAATAAAAACTGATATTCACCATTAAACTACGAATTAAAATCTACTTTCAATAAAGATCACACAAAAACTACTTAAATTTAATCAATTTCCACCTTTTGACTGAATCCATAGAACTAGACTAAATGACTTAATTCCCCAAAAAACATTCCTAAGTTCACAACAGTATTTTGTTTAATCCATTAATTATTTGGACATCCTATATAACAACATACTTGGAAGGAGACTGCAGCATGAGAATAAATAATCGTAATAGTCTAGGATCAGGTAGAAAAGGTGTCTTGAATATGGATTTTCATGAGTTTCAAAATAGGGGACAAGAATCCAATTCATTAGAGATGGCAAGTGAGTTTGGTTTAACTTTAAGAGAAGTGCGTGATTTAAAAAGACAGTTGGAGCGTTCGTAAAAAATTTTTAACTGTTCTTGACATTTGTTGTATCCGAACGTAAGATATTAAATAACATATTGATACATAGTAACATTCCATAGACGGAGAAAAGTAAGATAGAATCTCTTGTAGAGAGAGGAAATGCCGTGGCTGAGAGCATTTCCACAAGTAGACTATTTGAAAGACACTCCTGAGGCTTTATCCTGAACGATTTCTAGTAAGGATAAACGTAATCGGCGTTAACGATGAAAGTGGGAGAACAGTTTATTGTTCTTCAATTAGGGTGGCACCACGGGCTTATAACTCTCGTCCCTACTGTTTTTATTTCAGTAGGCACGAGGGTTTTTTGTATTTATAAAGGTTTATTATTAGGAGGATTTACAATGTCGATTAATATCCCAAGAGGTACTCAGGATCTTTTACCTGGTACGATTGAAAAATGGCAGTATATTGAAAAGTTTGCACGAGACTTATGCAAACGATATAACTATAACGAAATTCGTACACCAATCTTTGAACATACAGAATTATTCCAACGTGGTGTTGGAGATACAACGGATATTGTTCAAAAAGAAATGTACACATTTACTGATCGTGGAGATCGTCAATTAACATTACGTCCAGAAGGTACTGCTTCAATTGCTCGTTCTTATGTTGAAAATAAAATGTACGGCAATAGCAATCAACCTAATAAATTGTATTATATCGGTCCTATGTTCCGTTATGAACGTCCACAGGCTGGTCGCTATCGTCAGTTCGTACAATTCGGTATCGAAGCTTTAGGTAGTAATGATCCATCTATCGATGCAGAAGTATTAGCTCTATCAATGGATTTATATCGTGGTCTTGGATTGAAAAATGTTAAGTTAGTTCTTAATAGTTTAGGTGACTTAGAAAGCCGTAAAGCACACCGTGAAGCGCTTGTGAATCATTTTAAACCGGTAGCACATGAGTTGTGTAGTGATTGTAATAATCGTTTAGAAACTAATCCATTACGTGTTTTAGATTGTAAAAAGGATCACGATCACCCTTCAATGAAGACAGCACCGTCGATTTTAGAATATTTAAATGAAGAATCTATGAACTATTTCAAAGCTGTTCAATCTTACTTAACAGCTATGAAAATTCCGTTTGAGATTGATGCAAATTTAGTACGTGGTTTAGATTATTATAATCACACTGTTTTTGAAATCATGTTAGAAGGTAAAGGATTTGGAACAATTTCAACTTTAAGTGGCGGCGGTCGCTATAACGGATTAGTTGAAGAAATCGGTGGCCCTAATACACCTGGTATTGGTTTCGCATTAAGTATCGAGCGTTTAATACTAGCTCTTGAAACAGAAGGAATTGAACTTCCTATTCAACAAGAAATGGATGTATTCCTAATTGGACTTGGAGAAGAAGTGAAAAAAGAAGCGACTGCTATTTTATATCAATTGCGTAAAGCTGGTCTTGTTTGTGAAAAAGATTACCAAGATCGTAAAATAAAAGCGCAATTTAAAGCAGCGGAACGTTATAAAGCAAAATATGTAGCGGTTCTAGGTGAAGAAGAATTATCTCGAGGTGTCATTAATTTAAAAGACCAAGAGACAGGTGTACAAGAAGAAGTTGCATTAGACATCTTTGTAAAATACGTAAGCTCTAAATAAACAAATGGGGGAATTGAAAATGGAACAACGAACGCATTTATGTGGAGAACTAAGGGAATCACATATTGGTCAAAGTGTAACACTTAAAGGATGGGTACAAAAAAGACGTGATTTAGGTGGATTAATTTTTATTGATTTACGTGACCGTTCTGGACTTGTACAAATCGTTTTTAATCCTGAAACTTCAGGTGAAGCTTTAGCTCTAGCTGAAACTGTACGTAATGAGTTTATTCTTCACGTTCACGGGAAAGTAGTATCTCGTGGTGAAGGTACTGCTAATACAAATCTTGAAACGGGAGCAATTGAAGTTTCTGTTGAAAAGCTTGAGATTATTAATAAAGCTAAGAATCCTCCATTTGCAATTGAAAATAAAACGGAGGTAGCAGAAGACCTTCGTTTAAAATATCGTTATTTAGATCTACGTCGTCCAGTTATGTATGACACATTTAAATTACGTTCAAAAATTACAAAATCAATTCGTGATTTCTTAGATGGTGAAGACTTCTTAGAAGTTGAAACGCCAATTTTAACGAAGAGTACACCAGAAGGAGCTCGTGACTATTTAGTACCTAGCCGTGTACACCCTGGTGAGTTTTATGCATTACCACAATCACCTCAAATTTTTAAACAATTATTAATGGTTTCAGGATTTGAACGCTATTTCCAAATTGCACGATGCTTCCGTGACGAAGATTTACGTGCTGATCGTCAACCAGAATTTACTCAAATAGACATTGAAACTAGCTTCCTTTCTCAAGAGGAAATAATGGAAATGTCTGAAAGAATGATGGTTAAAATGATGAAGGAAACAAAAGGTGTTGAACTAGTTACACCGCTTCCTCGTATGAGCTATGATGAAGCGATGAATCGTTACGGTTCAGATAAGCCTGATACACGTTTCGGATTAGAGTTAATTGATGTTTCTTCTTTCGCTAAAGAAAGTGGATTTAAAGTATTTACTTCAGCTGTTGAAAACGGTGGCCAAGTGAAATGTTTAAATGTAAAAGGTCAAGCAGCAAATTATTCTCGAAAAGACATCGATGGTCTTCAAGAATATGCCGGTCGTTATGGAGCAAAAGGTCTTGCCTGGTTAAAACTTGAAGAAGATGGTTTCAAAGGTCCAATCGCTAAATTCTTTAGTGAAGAAGAATTTGCTACATTAAAATTAGCTGTAGAAGCCCAAGCAGGAGACTTAATATTATTCGTAGCTTCAGATGCTTCAGTAGTTGCAAATAGCTTAGGCGCACTTCGATTAAAACTAGGTAAAGACTTAGATTTAATTGATCAATCTAAATTCAATTTCTTATGGGTTACTGACTGGCCATTACTTGAGTATGATGCAGATTTAAATCGTTATTTTGCTGCTCATCATCCATTCACTTCACCTGTTCGTGAAGATATTGATAAATTAGATACTGATCCAGGTAGCGTAAAAGCTCAAGCTTATGACTTAGTACTAAATGGTTACGAGCTTGGTGGAGGATCAGTTCGAATTTACGAAAGAGATATACAAGAAAAAATGTTCAAATGCTTAGGTTTTTCTGAAGAAGAAGCACAAGCACAGTTTGGTTTCTTAATGGAAGCATTTGAATACGGAACTCCACCACACGGCGGAATTGCGCTAGGTTTAGACCGTATTGTTATGTTACTTGCAGGTCGCACAAATTTACGTGACACAATTGCATTCCCTAAAACAGCATCAGCAAGTTGCTTATTAACAAATGCACCAAGTCCAGTTTCTTCTGCACAATTAGAAGAATTAGCGTTAAAAACAACTGTAGAAGAGTAAAATAAAAAGGAAGGGTGAAGGAATTAATTTTCTTAATCCTTTCCTTTTTATTGTTGAAGGATTAAGTAAAATTCTGTTTTTTTTAATTCAAGCTTGATGTAATTAGCTTGTATCATGTATATTTAAATCATTGTAATCTGATTAAGATAGTGGGAGTTGAATAAATGTTACACCAATTTTCTCGTAATGAACTTGCTTTTGGTAAAGCAGGTTTAGAGCGATTACAAAACAGTACGGTAGCTATTTTAGGTATTGGAGGCGTTGGCTCATTTTCTGCAGAAGCTTTAGCGCGTTCTGGAGTTGGACGTTTAATACTAGTGGATAAAGATGTAATTGATATTACAAACGTGAATAGACAAATTCATGCTTTATTATCAACAGTTGGAGAGCCTAAAGTAGAAATGATGAAGCAACGTATTCTTGAGATTAATCCTGAATGCGAAGTAATTACACATAGAATGTTTTATACAGAAGAAACATTCGAAAAGTTTTTCGAAATTCCATTAGATTATGTAATTGATGCTTCTGATACAATTACATATAAAATTCACTTAATTAAAGAATGTCGTCGCCGTGGAATTCCACTTATTTCAAGTATGGGTGCTGCTAATAAGATGGATCCGACTCGATTTAAAATTGCTGATATATCAAAAACAACTCACGATCCTATTGCAAAGGTTATTCGAACTAAACTTCGCAAAGAAGGTATTCAAAAAGGAGTAACAGTTGTCTATTCAGATGAAAGTCCTATTGTTATTCGTGAAGATGTACGTAAAGAAATCGTACCAGATGAAAATACAAAGATTCGAAAAGCGAAAATGCCACCATCTTCAAACGCTTTTGTACCTTCGGTTGCTGGCTTAATAGCAGCTAGTCATGCAGTACGTGAATTAATTAAAGATATTGAAATTATGCGTGTAGGTAAAGAATAACCAATGATTAAATATTGCTCACTGTAGGAATTAATTTCCTACAGTTTTTTTATTTATTAATGTAAAAACTACCTTCAATAGGAGGTGTTTGATGTTGAATAGAGCTTTCAAAGTATTTTGTACTTTCGGATTATCATTATCAATATTAACTGCTTGTAATAGTACAAGTGACGTGGAAAAAGATTCAAAACAGCATCATGTAGATAATTTATCCAATCGGATTAATGTTAAGTATAAAAAGAAAAATAATGTTGTCGAGAAAAATGGTAAGGTTGGGAAAGATGGCGTCGTTAACGATATGGAATCGATTGAAATGAATAAACGTAAGCCTAATAAATAAAAAAGACCCCCAAATTATTGGGGGTTTCAGTCTGCTTAAATACATTACGGTATAGGTAAAAGGATATTACATATTTAAATCCTTCTCATTTTTAGCACTATTCTTACGTCTTCTCCCAAATTGACGTCCAATTAGAGAAATAACTAATAGTCCAACTACAAGAAGTAGAATTTGAAGATATGATAAGTTAAAGTATTTAGCACCTGTAACAATTAAAAGTGTAGATAACGTACCTTTAATAATAAAAAATATAATAATCCATAAACCGCCTTTTTTCCAATTCATTTTATTATACTCCTTACTATTGCTTGCATTTTGATACTTCATTATACAATAGTACAAGTGATAATATACTGTGAATGTTTTACATTATTTTGTCCAAATTTATTCTGTTAGATTGATCAATACATTTTGTTTCTTCTGGATTAATGTTTTTAGATTAACAATTTGTCTGTTTAAATTTTCATTATCAATTTTTAATTTAGCTACTCTTTCTTTTAACTTCATAATTTCCTCCATTGCTGGATGCTTTTGTTCAAAGTTCATTAAGAATTGGATGACTAGTTCAATATTTAGTGAAGGAGGATTTATAGGTTTATTTAATTTTGTAACATCTTTAGGTTTGTTCATTTCTCTAAATTGATCTTTTGATAGTTTTCTGTATCTAGAAGCACATGCTGTCTTTGTCCGATTAATAATATTTGCTACCATTTCAAATGCTTCTTGCTTCGATTTACCTTTACTTTCATATTTTTCAACTAGTTCAATTAATGTGTTTTCATCTTCAAGTGACCATTTTGTTTTAGGAGCATTCATTTTTTCACCTCTTTATTTCAACTATTATTATCTTCACCAAATAAATTGTTAGTAAAAAGAAATATTTGCTTGGTGCAGATGAAAAATGTTTCCAATTCAATTACAATAGTAAAAAGAGTTATAAAGGAGGGAGAAAAATGAGTCATGAACCTCTAGCATACCGTATGAGACCAAGAACGATTGATGAATTAATTGGTCAGGAAAAAATTATCGGAAAAGAATCAGCGTTATATCGATTAATACATAACGGACGAGTTCCTTCAATGTTAATACACGGGGAACCTGGAATAGGTAAGACATCGTTTGCCCATGCAATTGCTGGTACGGTTGATAAACGGTTTGTAACTGTAAATGCGACTACTTCTGGTAAAAAAGAACTTGAGGATATCGTTCATGAGGCGAAAATGTTCGGTGAGATCATTCTTTTTGCAGATGAAATCCATCGTTGGTCAAAGCTGCAACAGGATTATTTATTATCATATGTAGAAAGCGGATTTATCACGTTAATTGGGGCAACAACTGAGAATCCATACCACGATGTTAACAGTGCAATACGCTCTCGCTGTAACCACATTTTAAAATTAGAACCGCTATTACCAAAACATATTTATAAATTATTAGATAAAGCCTTGAGAGATGAGGAAAGAGGATTAGGAAACTTGCAAATCCAAATTTCAGAGGAACAAATTTTAAAAATTGCTCATGGAGTAAACGGGGATGCAAGATCATCATTAAATATTTTGGAATCAATCGTATACGGTTCAACAAAAGAGTCAGACGGAACGATTGTAGTCCAAGATGAAATTATTGATGAATTTCTTCGTTCAAAAGGTTTTAATCATGATAAAAATGGAGACTTTCATTATGACACATTGTCTGGTTTCCAAAAGAGTATTCGTGGAAGTGATGTAAATGCAGCACTTTATTATTTAGCGAGGCTCATTGAGGCGGGTGATTTAACTAGCATTATTCGAAGATTATTAGTGATTGCTTATGAGGATATCGGATTAGCTGGCGATCCATGGAAGGTTGTCCTGGCTTGTGAAGCCGCAAAGCAAGTTGGATTTCCTGAAGCAAGAATTATTCTTTCAAATGTAGTAATCGAGCTCTGCTTGTCATCCAAATCTAATTCTAGTGTCACATCAATTGATCGAGCATTAAATGATGTAAGAAGTGGGCTACATGATGATATCCCAGCACATTTAAAAGATGCTCATTATGCTGGAGCAAAGGATATGGGGCATGGGATTGGTTATATTTATCCGCATGATCATCCTTTAGGTAATTTTGGCGGTTGGGTAAATCAACAATATCTTCCAGATCGGCTAGTAAATCAAGTTTACTATAAACCAAAAGAAGCAGGTAATGAAAAACGTTACGGGGCTATTTTTGAAAAACTACAGCAGTTTAAGCAAAATCATAAGTAAGTCATGAATAAAAGAGAAGGTAGATTTAAAGCGATATTGTTCGCTTAATCTACCTTCCTTTTTAATATGATCCATTCAGTTATGATTAAGTTTATTAATAAACCTACCCATATATTAACATTTAGGGCTTCCTCAACCATTCGTTCTCTTCCACCAGGTATATCCAATCCATTCAGCAAAAAGTAAGCTAATAATATAAATGGCACTAAAACTCGACCACTTACTGCTACTAAAGTGATTCCAAAACTTCGAGTCATCCAGATTTGGTGAGCTATATAATTTTTCTTCTTAGCGCTATGAATACCTTTAATGGTAGTGAAAATCCAAAGTATAGCTAAAACAAGAAAAGACATTACTTTTGAAAAATTTTCAATATAAAATATTACGATCAATGACAAAATTCCGCTTATAAAAACGCTAGTATAGTAAATAGTTCCGATCATTCGATGGATTCTCGTGTTACGAGATCTAACCTTTTTTTTAAACTGTAAAAATCCAACAATTAAAGCAATAAATGCAAAAAAGATATGGGTAATTAAAGCAGGATATTGAATTGAAGTTGAACTAATTTGGATACGACTTTTCTCAGGATCTATCAGAAAATATGGAGCCATAAATGGAACAATGACACAAAGCGAAATAATAAATAAAATCCACCAACTTTTTCTAGAATTCATAAATAAACCTGTCCCCCGATAGTTAGATTGATAATATTAATATGAAGTGTAAAAATCTTTAAGTACTATCATAACAACCTAATATGAACGGAACATGAATAAAAAAGTCGAGATTTTAGTCTCGACTTTTACATGCTGTTGAAAAATTACCTTGTCAATTAATTATCAAATTTTCGTGAAAGGAGTAGAGTGATGTTGATTTCCATTACAGGATGCTCGCTTTCCATGGGGCGAGACCTGAGCCTCCTCGGCAAGCCTGTGGGGTCTCAGCCTTCCCGCTTATCCCATAGGAGTCGAGCATCCCTCCATTCCAATCAACTTATTCATCTAAAAATGTCTGCAATAAACCCTAATCAAATAGCCTTTCCTTAGAGTAATCTAACTTTAATCAGATTGTAGATCAATTAATTTGAACATTTATTAATTGAACATTTATTAAACTAAACAATCGAATTTGTTTTCTAAAAAAAGCTTATAATATTTTTAACGTCTAAAAAAATCATTTCTATTGTTATTGAAATAATGAAATTGCTCAAACATATTAACATTTAAAATCATTAAAAAATCATTCAAAAAATGCTAATTTTTTATCATTATTAAATGTTCATTTAAAGTCCGTTTTCCCTATTGACGTCTTTATATTTCAACACTCTGAAAAAGTCGAGATTTTAGTCTCGACTTTTAAATTTAAGCACTAATATCATTTTCAAAAACTTCAATAGTTGGAGAATCAACTAAATGACTAGTTAATAATTTAATCTCGAGGAAAAGTAGATCCGGTTTAATAAAAGTTGAAGGGATTGATAAAATCTCTTTGTCATTTTTATCGTAGAAAACAATATAATTTACTTTTCGTTGATATGCTGCCATTTTACCTTCGTTTTTACCCCATTTTCGGAGTTCAATTGTCATCCGATTTATCTTATGAAGCTCGATCGACTTCAATTCATTACCTTTTTTTAAGGTTAGTTGTCTACTTGTTAAAATTAATTTTGATTCTTTTCGAAGTTGAATTGTTGCATACACTTTATATAAGAAAATAATCCATAGTAAAGCTAGTAATAAAAAATAAATTGGATCGTGATTTCCAAAAGCAGTACCTGTTCTAACAGCAGTTAGAAAACCGAGAAAATAAGTACCAAAATGCCAGCTTGGCTTTGATTCCAAAATGACTTCTTGACCTAATTTATCGTTTTCTTCTTTATTTAATAATTCAAGTTGGGCTTTATGCTCATCCTCAGTATATTTATCCCATTTTGTAAATGCCGTAATTGTTTCATCATAAAATCGTGGACTAGGAATTTGGTCAGAAATATAAGCCCCTACATATGCGGCCATCCAATCATTTTCTTCCCAATTTTCTTGATGACTACGAAATTTAGTTAAATAATAAGTTACTTCTTGTTCATAATAGTTTGAAGTATCATAACGCTTTATAATTTCAATCTCGTCTGGAATCACACCAAAATCTTCATGAGTAATTAAATAAAGAAACAGTCTGTTTTTCACAAAACTATGTTGATGCTCTTCCGTAAAGGTGTAGTTATCTTTCTTTGAAAATTCATTTAATTTTGTATAAAACCATACCGCAGATTCAATATTATGAGCACAGTAATCAAGTATTTCTTTTTCAATTTGTACGCCATGTTCCATCAGTGATATAACAGCATCCACCTTTAGGTAAGGATCTTTATACTCAAGTGCTTCTTTTAAATATTCATGCATGCGATCGTCAAAATAATATTGCATTAATTGAAGGCAAATACCCATTTCAGTTCGAACGGTTAGGTAAGATTCCTTCCAAGCCTGGTATACATATTTTAAGTTGTAATCTTGATCATAATTTAAATATGATTCTCGTTTAATCTTATATAGAACTTTAATTTGTTCGATTATATAATCGTTCTCAGCGGATGAAAAAGGTAAAGGAATTGAATTTCTTTTACACAATAGAATCAGATGGAAAATAGAAACTGCAGTTTCTTCATTTTCGATTAAATGTAATAGTTTTTTTACAAGTTCTGGAGCCCAATTTGTCTCTTCGAAAATGAATTGAACATCGATATCGAGCGAGTATCGTTTACTATTTTTTTCAATGATTCGTATATAAGCATCCCTAGCTAACTCTGATTTCAAACTTATTAATAAATAAAGAGCTTGAAGTTTTGCTCGTTCACTATAGGCTTCAAAATTCTTTTCGATTGGAGTTATTAATTCTTGGAGTGCAAACTCTGAACAAAATCCAACTAAGTGATAGCTTCCATCATCCCAATCTTCTATTGATTTCGGGAAATTACTTCCCGCTTCTTCTAATAAATAAATTAATGATTCAATAGAAGCACCTGATTGAAGAGACTTTCTAAGTTGGTCTATGCCTTTTGCGCGCTGATATAAATCTTGGTGGCGTAATTGATTTACTATTTTTTTGAATTTTCTTTGTACAGCCAACTTAAAACCTCCTCTAGCTTCTTTTTAATTCCAATATATCATAATAAGGGTAATGAGAAATAGTTAAATAGTCTTGTAGTGTATTTGTTTAAATAAAAATACAGGTCTTTTACCTTATTTTTTGTCACAATTGGATAAATTTTACAAATTGTTTTGATAATTTACTTTTAAGCTTTTATAATAATAAGAACAAGCTGTTCATATTTTATATAGAACTTGTCCAATCCTAGCGATCATTTCGATTAACTTATTCTCGAAACGAAAGTAGGAATTTTTTTTGTACCTAAATATAAGAACGGAGGATGAACATGGTTAAGCTCTATGTCCTGGCGGTTGTCATTGGTGGAGTGACCGGATTTATTTTTCACATCCTGTTTAACAAAGGTACGATTATGCTCCCGGTGAGACGAAAGAAAGGTTTTTATTTAGGTTTTCTTGCAGATATTTTATTTGGAGCAACAGCCGCGACATTATTTGTTTCTTTATTTATACCAGAAAACATGTTAAAAGATATGCGTATGGTAATCGGGTACTGTATATTAGCTGGACTCTCATCTCAAAGCTTTCTTTTAAGCAGGGCACTTAACACTGAACGGGAAAGGGTAAGTTCACTGCATAATATTTCTAAGCAAATTGTGTAGTATTTTCAATAATTTACTTGGCAAAAGATGAAGGAGGCTTGTAATGAGGCTAGTGCTAACACCCGAAGAGAAAGCTATTTATTTAGATTTATTAGAGGATTTATTAAATGCTGATACTGAATACGAAATTAAAAGTATCGAATTCCAAGTCATAAGCTTTTTAAACAACATAAAAGAATCTAGAAAAAATGTTGAAGATTTCGATGAAAAAGCAGCAGCTGCTCAATTTGTACGTGCTGGTAAATTGAAAAGTTAAGCAAGCATTTAATGGTCTATATTCAGTAACTAAAAACTGGAACTCAAAATGGAGTTCCAGTTCTTTATTGTGATACGAAAAGCCTAGGCTTCTAAAAAGCGTATAGCGTGGTATTAAAAAAAATCCCCCGAGGTGCTAAACTAGTTTTGGTTCGCCAACCAAAATAGCTGCATTCGGAGGGATTTTTATGTTAAAAGAAAGTAATGGTTTAGCACATACAACATGGAATTTTAAGTATCACGTCGTATTCGCCACGAAATACAGAAGGTAAGTCATTTACGGGAAAAAAATATAGTAACAAAATATTTATTTAAGTAATTTAGCGAAAAGCTCATTTCTTTACCGTTCTTTAATCCGTGGCTAAACATGGAGGAGTAAGACTAAAGGCGTTCAAACTATGGTTGGTTAAAAAGTTAGACTAGTATAACTAAAAAATCTTAGTTACTGTTTTTTAGATGGATAATGCACTTTTCCAATTGGTTTAGTGCATTTTTTTCCTGGTATGTGAATTTATAGGATAAATAGTGTACAATAATTGTATTACTACAGTTTAAAAATAGGATAAATCTGATAAAAATAAGAGATACAGTTTATTGAACGGAGTGAATTAATGAAGATTTCAACTAAGGGAAGATACGGACTGACAGTTATGATTGAATTAGCTAAAAGATATTGTGATAAACCAATTTCACTCAAGAGTATTGCGAAAGCACAAAATCTTTCTGAGCATTATTTAGAACAAATTATTTCATTATTACGTAATGCAGGATTAGTTAAGAGTATTCGAGGAGCATATGGTGGGTATATTTTAACAAAGGAACCGAATGAAATTTCTGCAGGTGAAGTGATAACTGCACTTGAAGGATCACTATCCCCAATCGAAAATCTTGAAGATGAAAACCCTGCACAAAGAGAGTTGTGGACTCGTGTTCAAAAAGCGATTAATGAAGTGTTAGACCATACAAGTCTTGAGGATTTAGCAAAATTAGAATCTGATGATTTAAATGGATATATGTTTTATATTTAATTTTACTGCGTTCAAAGATAGTTGAATGCTTTATAAAGAAAGGGTTTAATAAAAATGGAACGTATTTATGTAGATCATGCTGCGACTTCTCCAATGCATCCAGAAGTAATTGAAAAGATGGTTGTTGAAATGCAAGAGACTTTTGGAAATCCATCTAGTATTCATTCATTTGGCCGACAAGCTCGTCAAAAGATTGATACAGCACGCATGATTTGTGCTAATAGTATAGGATCAAAAGTTAATGAAATTATTTTTACTAGCGGTGGAACGGAAAGTGATAATCTTGCTGTTTTAGGCGCTGCTTATGCGAATCAAAAATATGGTAAGCACATTATTACCTCTAGCATCGAGCATCATGCTATATTACATACATGCCAGGCTCTTGAAAAGGAAGGCTTTGAGGTTACGTATTTACCTGTTGATCATACAGGTCGTGTGAATGTAAAGGATGTAAAGGCTGCACTGCGTGATGATACAATTTTAGTGTCAATTATGATGGTTAACAATGAAATCGGAACAGTCCAACCAATTAAAGAAATTGGTGAACTTCTTAGTGACCATAAAGCTCATTTCCATACAGATGCAGTACAAGCTTACGGCTTAATTCCAATTGATGTTGAAGAACTTGGAGTCGACTTTTTATCCATTTCCTCACATAAAATTAATGGACCTAAAGGTGTAGGTTTTCTTTATGTAAGTGAAAATGCAATTTTTACACAATTACAATATGGCGGACAGCAAGAGCGTAAACGTCGTGCAGGTACAGAAAATGTTCCTGGTATTGTTGGATTAGCTAAAGCGGTAGAAGTAGTTCACATCGAAAGAGATGATCGTGTAAAAAGCTACTTGCGTTTCCATGAAATTTTACTGAGCGTCCTAAAAGAAAATGGAATTCGTTTTGAAAAAAATGGAAACGACTCGTTTTTTGCACCACATGTGTTAAACTTATCATTTGAGGATATTTCAATTGAATCATTTTTAGTAAACCTTGATTTATCAGGCATAGCAGCTTCAAGTGGGTCTGCTTGTACAGCTGGAAGTATAGATCCATCACATGTGTTAGTTGAGATGTTTGGAATAGATTCACCAAAAATACGCTCTTCGGTGCGATTCAGTTTTGGTTATGGAAATACAGACGAACAAATCCGGATACTTGGAGAACGTGTATCTTCAATTGTAAAACGATTAGTTAAAATATAAATTTTAAAAGTGCGAGGGGATATTATTTATGAATAAAAAAGATCCAAAAGACACTCGCGTAGTAGTTGGAATGTCAGGTGGTGTAGATTCATCTGTTACAGCATATTTATTGAAACAACAAGGATATGATGTCATCGGTATTTTTATGAAAAACTGGGATGACACAGATGAATTTGGAGTATGTACAGCAACTGAGGATTATGAAGATGTAATTGCAGTTTGTAATCAAATAGGAATTCCGTATTATGCAGTGAATTTTGAAAAGCAATATTGGGATAAAGTGTTTACCTATTTCTTAGATGAATATAAAAAAGGTAGAACACCAAACCCAGACGTAATGTGTAATAAAGAAATTAAGTTTAAAGCATTTCTTGAACATGCAATGGAGCTTGGAGCAGATTATGTAGCGACAGGTCATTATGCTGGAGTTGAGTTCCGTGACGGAGAATTTAAAATGTTACGAGGAATTGATAGCAATAAAGACCAAACTTATTTCTTAAATCAACTTGGTCAAGAACAACTATCGAAAGTTATGTTTCCACTTGGAGGCTATTTAAAGCCAGAAATCCGTAAAATTGCTGAAGAGGCAGATTTAGCGACAGCTAAGAAAAAAGACAGTACTGGAATTTGCTTCATAGGTGAACGTAACTTTAAAGAATTTTTAAGTAATTATTTACCTGCACAACCTGGTGAAATGAGAACAATGAACGGGGAAGTAAAAGGTAAACATGATGGACTTATGTATTATACAATTGGTCAACGTCATGGACTTGGAATCGGTGGAAATGGAGACCCTTGGTTCGTTGTAGGAAAAGACTTGAAAAATAATATATTATTAGTTGAACAAGGTTTTCATAATGAGTTACTTTATAGTAATGAAGTACTTGCTTCTGATATTAGTTGGACATCAAATAAACCAAAAGAAGGTTCATTTACATGTACTGCTAAATTCCGTTATCGTTCTGAAGATAATGAAGTAACAGTTCATATATTAGATGATAACTCAGTAAGAATTCTTTGCCATGAAAAAATTCGTGCAATCACTCCAGGACAAGCCGTTGTATTTTATGACGGGACAGACTGTCTAGGTGGAGGAACAATTGATCGTGCATTTATCGATGGTAATGAATTAACTTATTTAAGATAAATCTATTTACCCCAATCATAATGGTTGGGGTTGTTTTTTTGAATGGAAATACTTAATTTATCATAGAAATTTTGAAGAAACGTTCCTTTGAAATGTATACTATGGTGTGATAGTGTTATAGAAAATGGAGTCTATCCAAACTAATTGAAAGAAAATACATAGAGGTGTCATACATGAATAATTTTGAACGTGGAGTAGCAGCCCTGCAAGAGGGTAACTTAGAGGATGCAGCTAATTTTTTGACAAAGGAAATTGAAGAAAATCCTACTAATTCATTAGCGTATGTTAATTTTGGTCAGCTTTTACTATCAATGGGAGATGTCGAACGAGCTTGTCGTTTTTTTGAAAAAGCTTTAGAAATTGATCCGGAATTGGCAGCAGCGCATTATGCAGTTGGAACAGTGTATTTTGAAGATGGAAAATTTGAATTAGCAAAAAAACATTTTCAACATTGTGTGAAACTTGGCATGAATGATAGTGATGTCTATTTTATGATTGGTCTATGCTGTGTTAATAGTGGAGAAGATCGTTTTGCACTTCCATTTTTTCAACGAGCGATTGAGCTAGATGATAAAGATGTAGACGCATTATTCCAATATGGCCTTACTTTAGCTAAATTAGAAATGTTAGATGAAGCAAAAATTAATTTAGAAAAAGTTTTACAATTAGATGAACTTCATGCTGATGCACATTATAATCTAGGCATAATTGCGATGTTTAATGATCAAGTTACAACTGCGAAAGACCATTTTAATAAAGCGATTGAAAGTCAAGATGATCATATGCTTGCTATGCATGCTATAAAAGTAATTGAAAATAAAGAAGTAGAATGAAGCCAGTTTAGTTGTGTAAGATCGGGGAGGTGGAGAAATGCAAACCCAAAGTGAAATGGAATTGTTTGTTGATGAGACGCCCTATATTAAAGGGCATATCACAACAATCATCTTTTATAATGCAGAAAATTTTTATACTGTTGCGAAGGTAAAAGTGGTTGATACAAATTTATCAAATTGTGAACAGGAAATGACCATTACTGGGAATATTCCAAGGATGAATGAAGATGAAACATATACATTTAAGGGGATTGTAAAAGACCATCCGAGGTATGGTAAACAATTTCAAATTTCTTCATTTGAAAAAGAGCTTCCATCTACCAAAAAAGGTGTTATTCAATATTTATCCTCAGATTTGTTTAAAGGAATAGGAAAGAAAACAGCTGAAAAAATCGTTGATCATTTAGGTGAAGGTGCAATTAATAAAATTTTAGATAATGCTGATAGCTTAGAAGGTGTTCCCGGGCTGGCAAAATCAAAAGCTAAAGAAATTTATGAAACAATTCTATCTCATCAAGGTCTTGAAAAAGTAATCAGCTTTTTAAGTAGCTACGGCATTGGAACAGGTTTATCCATTAAAATTTATAAGACTTATAATGAATCAACTCTAGATGTTATCAGAACAAATCCATTTAAGTTAATTGAAGATGTAGATGGGATTGGGTTTGGAAGAGCAGATGAAATTGGTCGAGCAATCGGTATTACGGGAAATCATCCGGATCGTATACGTGCGGGTTGTATTTATATTTTAGAACATTTATCGATGCAAGAAGGCCATGTGTATATAACGCAAGATCAGTTTATTGATGAAACTAGACAATTATTAATGAAACAGGATAAAGAGCTTGTCGAAGCAGTCGACATTTCTCGGGAAATGAAACGATTGGTAGCAGACGGAAAGCTAGTAATGGAAGATGAGAGAATCTATTTAGCTGCGCTTTATTATGCTGAGAAAGGCATTGTAAATGCAATCCAAAAATTATTAAGCAGTGCTCCAGATTTAGGAGAAATGACTGAAACTAGATTTTCAAAAGAGCTAGAAGATCTCGAATCAAAAATGAATGTAAAATATGCCCCTTCACAAGCCCAAGCAATCAAAAAGGCAATGGAGTCAGCTATGATGGTCCTTACAGGTGGACCAGGGACAGGTAAAACGACAGTTATTAAAGGAATTGTTAATCTGTTTTCAACTATCCATGATTTATCATTAGATCAGCATTCTTACCCAAAAGATGATCCATTCCCTTATTTGCTTGCAGCACCTACAGGTAGAGCGGCAAAAAGAATGAGTGAAGCAACTGGCTTACCGGCAGTGACAATCCATCGCTTACTCGGTTGGACAAGAGAAGGGGAGTTTAGCCATCACGAGGAAAATCCTTTAAATGGAAAGTTGCTAATCATTGATGAGTTTTCAATGGTTGATGTTTGGTTAGGGAATCAATTACTCAAAAGCATTCCAGAAGGCTGCCAAGTCATTTTTGTAGGGGATGAGGATCAATTACCTTCTGTTGGCCCAGGTCAGGTCTTAAAGGATTTATTAAACTCTGGTACAGTTCCAACAGTACGATTAAAAGACATTTACCGTCAATCAGAAGATTCATCGATCATCACGCTTGCACATTATATAAAAGATGGAACAATATCCGAGGATTTATTTGAACAAAGAAAAGATCGTTCATTCATCGGTTGTTCAAGTCAACAAGTTGTTGAAGTCGTCAAAAAAGTGTGTGAAAACGCCAATAAAAAAGGTTTTCCTGTAAGAGATATTCAAGTTTTAGCTCCGATGTATCGTGGTCCAGCAGGAATTGATGCCCTAAATGAAGGGCTACAAGAGGTGTTTAACCCTAAAAAAGAAAAGCAACGTGAAATGAATTTTGGTGATACAACTTTTCGTACAGGTGATAAAGTTCTCCAACTCGTAAACGTTCCTGAGAATAATGTTTTTAATGGAGATATGGGTGAAATTGTCAATATTTTTTTCGCCAAAGAAAATGTAGAGCAACAAGATATTATGATCGTTTCATTTGATGGAAATGAAGTGACGTATACTAGACCAGATTTTTCTCAATTAACTCTTGCTTACTGTTGTTCAATACATAAGTCTCAAGGTAGTGAATTTGATATTATTGTGCTTCCGATTGTCAAAAGTTATTATCGGATGCTTCGAAGAAATTTAATTTACACTGCAGTGACAAGAAGTAAGAAGTTCTTAATCATGTGCGGAGAACAAGATGCATTTATTCAAGGCATTGGAAGAACAGATGATGGTCAAAGACAAACTACTCTATGTATGAAACTAAAAGGGATTGAAAATGGTGAAGTACAACTAAACGAAGATTTACCATTTCAGCTTTCAGACGAATTACCAAATCTTTCACCTTATGATTTCATGTAAATGACTAAGAATATATAGTGCAAGACGATTCCTGTAATAACGTATATAATTATGAAAATTTGGTCACAATGCTTAGAAACATTGCCTTTTTTAGGCTAAGGGAGCGAGCGTTGTGAATTGTCCAAATTGTCACAGTAAAGACTTAGGGAAAATAGGTGTAAATCAATATTATTGTTGGGGATGTTATATTGAACTTACAATCAATAAAGGTATGATTTATACCCACCAAGTTGAAGAAGATGGTACGTTAAGTTCGTTAGATGATTTATTTGACGAAGAGGATCGAAAACTTAGTATGTAGGAGTGGGTAATTGATGGCTAGAAAAAGCTCTTTATTAGGTTTAGGTTTAGGTGCAGGTGCACTTGCGATGAAGTTAATGTACGATAACAAATGGCTTACTTCAAAGAATATGAAACGGATGAAAAAGTCATTGAAAAAAATGCTTTAATTTTTTTAGCACATGTCTATAGAGACATGTGCTTTTTTACTACCGAAAAAGGGTAATATTCAGTTTTTTGTAAAAGGAGTCGAGTGAGGTCATTTTCACTACAGAGTGCTCGCTTTCCATCAAGCACTACGGGGTCTCAAGACTTCCCCATATCCTTTGGAGTCGAGCAACATTCGCTCCAACTTTCAACAGTTGATGTAAATATATATAAATTCGTAAAAACGTCATAATATTTTAAACATACCTTATTTGCTATTGTGGTTTTATAATTATGAAGTGATGTTTGTGAAAATGTATTCATTTGGAAGTAGTTACACTTCTAAAGTTGAAATTTTAAAAATTGCTTTTTATGAGTTGAAAAAGGACTTTGTTTTTGCTGGAGCAAAAGTGTCAAATACAGGTTAAGGCGTGCACAAGAGAAATTAGCTTACATGAAAATTGGTGTAGAGACCAAATGTGTATTGAATGTTGTTAAGAGAGAAGACTTCGCAAAATTTTTAACGAGTCACATAATTTATTTGAAATTCTCCATACTATTATCAGTATGGAGGTTTTTTATGGACGGTTTAAAGTTAAAATGGATATATCGATTATGTTTAATTTTGCTAATTGGTTTAGTTGGAATCGTTTTTTATTATTTAAAACCGGTTTATTTACATATTGTAATTGGTGTTTTAAAATCGATGGTTCCATTTTTGATTGGTTTAATCATTGCCTATTTGTTACATCCAGCAATTGAATATATTCATAATAAAGGGATAAAACGAGTAATTGCGATTTTATTGATTTATTTATTATTTTTTGGAGGGTGTGTACTAGGGCTTTATTTATTACTCCCTATCTTTAAACAACAGTGGCAAGATATTTTAAGAGCTTTTCCTAAAGTAATGGCTTTATATGATAATTTTTTATCAAAAATCGAACGAAAGACTTCGAGAATGCCAATTTTTCTTCATAATCGTATTGATTTAATGATTAATGGTGCTGAAAAATCGGGATTATCATTATTAAATAAATCTGGTGAATGGATGAAGCAATTAGTAAATAATATTATTTCACTCTTTATCATTCCATTTATCGTTTTTTACTTTTTAAAAGATTATAAGGTCTTATCGAATATGTTTTGGAAAATTATCCCTTACAAATGGCGATATGAAGCAAAAGGATTAGCAAAAGAACTTAATAATACATTTGGAAAATATATTCGTGGTCAAATTTTAGTTTGTTTATTACTGTTTGGATTAGCAACAATATTTCTATGGATTGTTCGGATGAAATATGCTCTAGTATTAGGAGTGATCATAGGAATAACAGATATCATTCCGTATTTCGGACCGGTTATTGGAGCTATACCAACCTTGTTTCTAGCGGCTTCGGAAGGGACAAGTTTATTAATTAGAGTAGGTATTACTTTAATTATTTTACAATTAATTGAAGGTAACGTCCTTTCTCCGCTCATAATTGGAAAATCAATTCATACTCATCCAGTTATTATTATGTTTTCATTATTAGTTGCAGGTGAAATAGCTGGTTTTATTGGTTTGTTAATTGCGGTTCCATTATTAGTTGTCATTATTTCTGTTATTCACTATTACAGTAATAGAAAAGAACGTCTCTCAACTTGACTTTCATTTTTGTCAATGATACTATTTTTTCATACAATTTATATTTGCAAAATTTTGAAGGAACAAGTATGTCACTAAACCATTTAAGCTTATGCAAAAGAGAGAAGTTTCCTAGGCTGAAAGAAACTTTAATGAAGGGTGACAGAAAAGCTACTCCTGAATGCAGCTAATCACTGACGCGTCAGACCACGTTACGGTCTCTTGAGGTGATGAATAGACTTCGAGGCATCTTGCCTAAGCAACTAGCTTTCTATTCATAATCAGGGTGGTATCGCGAGTACATCTCGTCCCTGTTTTAGGGACGGGATTTTTTTGTTTTTAAAACATTATAAAATTACTAAATGGAGGTTAATATAATGAAAAAGCTAACTGCTGCTCAAATTCGCCAAATGTACTTAGATTTCTTTAAAGAAAAAGGTCACTCTATTGAGCCAAGCGCATCTTTAGTACCAGTAGAAGATCCAACTTTATTATGGATTAATAGTGGTGTGGCAACATTAAAAAAATATTTTGATGGTCGAGTAATTCCAGAGAATCCAAGGATAACAAATTCACAAAAATCAATTCGAACAAATGATATTGAGAATGTTGGGAAAACAGCTCGTCACCATACATTTTTTGAAATGCTAGGTAATTTCTCAATCGGAGATTATTTCCGTGAAGAAGCTGTAACATGGGGTTGGGAGCTTTTAACTTCATCTGAATGGTTTGGTTTTGAAAAAGAAAAATTATACGTTACTGTTTATCCTGAAGATAAAGAAACGTATGATTTATGGATTAAATTAGGATTAGATCCTGAGCATATTATCCTTTTAGAAGGTAACTTCTGGGAAATTGGTGAAGGACCATGTGGACCATGTACAGAGATTTTCTATGATCGTGGATTGAAATATGATCCAGAAAACATTGGAATTAAATTATTAAAAGAGGATTTAGAAAATGATCGATATTTAGAAATTTGGAATATTGTATTCTCTCAATTTAATTCAAAAGATGGTTTAGACCGCAAAGAATACCCTGAATTACCAAATAAAAACATTGATACTGGTATGGGCTTAGAACGTATGGCAAGTGTCCTACAAGAAGTAGACACAAACTTTGACACTGATTTATTTATGCCAATTATCAATGTTGTTGAAACAATTTCTGGTCAAAAATATCGAAATGGACAATTAGATCAAGATACTGCTTTTAAAGTAATTGCTGACCATATACGTACAGTATCTTTTGCTGTTGCAGATGGGGCTCTTCCTTCAAATGAAGGTCGCGGATATGTATTACGTCGATTAATCCGTCGTGCAGTTCGTTTTGCTAAAAAACTAGGTATTGAACGTCCATTTATGTTTGAACTTGTTCCAGTGGTTGCAGAAATCATGGAAAGCTACTATCCAAATGTAAAAGAAAAAGTACCGTTCATTCAAAAAGTAATTAAAAATGAGGAAGAGCGTTTCCATGAAACATTACATGAAGGATTATCACTTCTTACAAATGTAATGAAGGATGCAAAAGCTAAAGGAAGTACTGTAATTAAAGGTGAAGATGTTTTCCGTCTTTATGACACTTATGGATTCCCGATTGAATTAACAGAAGAATACGCAGAAGAAGAAGGATTAACAGTTGATCATGACGGTTTCGAAGTTGAAATGGAAAAACAACGTGAGCGTGCTCGTTCTGCAAGACAAGATGTTGACTCAATGCAGGTACAAAGTGAAGCACTTCGTGAAATCAAGGAAACTTCAGCTTTTGTAGGTTATAGCCAAGGTTCGGTTGAATCTACAATTCTTGTTCTTGTACAAGACGGAGAAAAAGTTGAAGATGTAGCAAATGGAGAAGAAGCTCATTTAATTCTTGATGTAACTCCTTTCTACGCTGAAAGTGGAGGTCAAATTGCAGACCGTGGAACGTTAACTGCTCCTGGTTTAAAGGTAGAAGTGCTTGATGTTCAAAAAGCTCCAAACGGACAAAATTTACATCGAGTGAAAGTTGTTGAAGGTGCGTTATCAGTAGGTGCTAAGGTTGAATCAACAATTAATAAAGCTAACCGTTCAAGTATTGTAAAGAACCACACAGCTACTCACTTATTACACCAAGCATTAAAGGATGTACTTGGAACTCATGTAAATCAAGCTGGTTCATTAGTAAATCAAGAACGCTTACGTTTTGACTTCTCACATTTCGGTCAAGTAACGTCTGAAGAACTTGAAATAATTGAAAAAATTGTGAATGAAAAAATTTGGGAAAGTATTCCAGTTCAAATTTCTGAAAAAGCAATTGCTGAAGCAAAAGCAATGGGAGCAATGGCATTATTCGGTGAAAAATATGGTGATGTAGTACGAGTAGTACAAGTTGGAGATTATAGTCTTGAGCTATGTGGTGGATGTCATGTTGATAACACAGCATCAATCGGTACATTTAAAATAATTTCTGAGTCAGGAATTGGAGCTGGTACGCGCCGTATTGAAGCAGTAACTGGCAAAGCAGCTTACGAATATATGCAAGAACAAATTGGTCAATTAAAAGAGGCAGCTAGCCTATTAAAATCAAATACGAAAGACGTTGTTGCTCGTATTGAAACTTTACAATCAGATTTAAAACAGGTACAAAAAGAGAATGAATCACTTTCTTCAAAATTAAGTAATATTGAAGCAGGAAATATTAGTAATAACGTAAAAGAAGTAAATGGAGTAAAATTCGTTGCTGCTAAAGTAAATGGAGCAGATATGAATAGTCTTCGCACAATGGTTGATGACCTTAAAAATAAAATTGGTTCTGTTGTTGTATTACTTGGTTCTGCTAATGAAGGTAAAGTAAACTTAATTGCTGGTGTTACAAAAGATTTAGTCGGTCAAGGATATCATGCAGGTAATCTAATAAAAGAAGCTGCTACAATTTGTGGCGGAGGAGGCGGAGGCCGTCCTGATATGGCTCAAGCTGGCGGTAAAGATCCTTCGAAATTAGACGAGGCTGTTGCTTTTGTTGAAAAATGGATGAATACGATTTCAAAATAATACCAAAATCGTGTACAATAACAGAAATAAAATTTTTAGCTGATTCGTAACTGTGTAATAAAAATGGTACAATGTAATTAGCTAAAAATATACGGATAAGTGGGGTGCTTTGTATGGATTCATTTGATAAAACGATGAAGTTTAGTTTGCAAGATGAAGGTCAAGATATACGAGTTAATGAAGTTTTGTTAAAGGTTCATGACGCGTTACAAGAAAAAGGCTATAATCCAATCAATCAAATAGTAGGATACTTATTATCAGGTGATCCTGCATACATTCCTCGTCACAATGACGCAAGAAGTATGATGAAAAAATTAGAACGTGATGAAATCATTGAGGAATTAGTTAAATCTTACTTACAACAACATCGTGGAGAATAATTAATGAGAGCACTTGGGCTAGATGTAGGTACTAAAACAATTGGTGTAGCTGTAAGTGATGCTCTTGGTTGGACAGCTCAAGGTCTTGAGACAGTCAAAATTGATGAAGAACGTCAGAAATTTGGACTAGACCGACTAAAAGAAATCATCGACAGCTACGAAATCGAAAAAATAGTTGTAGGCTTACCTAAAAATATGAACGGAAGTATTGGAGAACGCGGAGAAGCTTGTACGCGTTTTGGAAAAATGCTTGAAGAAGAATTCAAACTTCCGGTTATACTATGGGATGAAAGACTTTCAACAATGGCTGCCGAACGTTTTCTAATCTCTGCTGACGTAAGTCGTAAGAAAAGAAAACAAGTAATCGATAAAATGGCAGCAGTAGTTATTTTACAAAACTACTTAGATAGTATAAAGTGATAAAGAAGATTGGAGATTGGTCGACAATAAGAGTATTTACAGTAGATCTTATTAGGCGGCCCCTCCAACTATTCACTTATACATATAAGGATTAAAATAATTGAGGTGATATAAATGGAACACGGTGAAGACAGACAAATTACAATCATCGATGAGGAAGGTAATGAGATTCTTTGTAATATTATCATGACTTTCGAATCAGATGATTACGGTAAATCATATGTAATTTATAGTCCAGTTGGACAAGAGTTTGATGAAGATGGAGACCCAATCTACCATGCATCTAGCTTCATTCCTGCAGAAGATGGTGAAGATGGAGAGTTATATCCAATCGAATCAGACGAAGAGTGGGAAATGGTTGAAGAAGTATTAAACACTTTCTTTGACGAAGAAGAAGCAGAATAATATCTCTGTATTAAAAATGCTAAGCACTTATAAAAGTGTTTAGCATTTTTTTATGTTGAAAATTGCCGATTTAGCACATATTTGTAGTATACTATAACGTGGAAAAGGAGGTAGATAAGTTTGTCATTTAATGATTTTGATAAAAATGGATACAAGAATACAAATAAAAAAAGCAAAGGTATGCTTATTTTTACATATTTTATGATTGCTTGTATTGTCGTAGTTGGAGCGGGGTTTGCAACTTATCAATATATGTTAAAACCTGTTAATTCAGCAAATAAACAAATTAAATTAGTAACAATTCCTGAAGGAAGCTCTGTTGATAATATTGCAGCAATTTTTAAAAAGAAAAACTTAATAAAAAATACATCAATTTTTAAACTATATGTGAAGTTGCATAACAAAGCTAGTCTAAAATCAGGGAATTATCATTTTAGCGAAAACCAAGGGGTTGCTACAATTGTAAACCACTTACAAGTAGGTGGTAAATATCAGGTTGCTGTAAAGGATTTAATGATTCCTGAAGGTTCTCAAATTAACGAAATCGCAGCGACTATTGCAAAAGAATTTAAATTAGATCAAGCAGCTGTACTAAAACAGTTGAATGATAAAGCATTTATTCAGGGGCTACAAAAAAAGTTTCCTCAATTAATAACGAATGATGTTTTTAAACCTGGAATACGCTATCCGTTAGAAGGGTACTTATATCCATCAACTTATATGTATGGGGATTTTACTCCGAGCTTAGAGGAAATTATTACACCGATGCTAAATGAAACAGTGAAAATTTTAGATCAATATAAAGCAGAAATGAGTAACAAAAAACTTACGCCTCATCAGACATTAACAATGGCCTCGTTAATTGAGGAAGAAGCAACCGGTACAACCGATCGAAAGTTAATTTCAAGTGTATTTTATAATCGACTAAAAATAGGAATGCCATTACAAACGGATCCAACAGTTTTGTATGCACTGGGTAAACATAAAGAACGTGTTTTATATAAAGATTTAGAAGTTAAATCTCCTTATAATACTTATTATGTTAAAGGGTTACCGGTAGGACCAATCGCAAGTGCTGGCGTTGATAGTATAGTAGCTGCTCT